>NZ_LDUG01000002.1 GCF_001530125.1 Thiobacillus denitrificans
GCCAGAGCCGCCGGAGCCCATGCCGCCAGAGCCGCCAGAGCCGCCAGAGCCGCCCGTGGCAGCGCCGCCGTTGCCACCGGAGCCGCCTGCGCCGCCGGCGCCATTGCCGCCCGTGCCGCCGCCGGCGTTGCCGCCGCTGCCGCCCATGCCGCCGTTACCGGCGTCGCCTGCAAAGGTGTCACCGCCTGTGGCTTGGGCGAAACCGCTGGCGCCGTCACCGCCATTGGCACCGGTGGCCCCGCTGTTGGCGTCCTGATTGGCATCGCCACTGTTGCCGCCCATGCCGCCCGCCCCAGCTGCCGCGCCGCCGTGGGCGGTGTTGCCGATCCCGGACACGGCGTTGCCACTAACATAGCCGTTCAGGTTGGTGGTTGCTGTAATGGTGGGGTTATTGGAGTTGTTGTACTGAGTGGCCGTTGAAGCATCGCTAGCCATGGCTCCCGTGCCGCCTTGGGCGGTGTTGGTGCTGTTGTCGCTGTTGGTGCTGTTGTCGCTGTTGTCGCTGTTGTCACTGTTATTGGTGTTGTCGACACTGCTATCCAGGGAGGCAGATGAATATTCATTCGCGGCAGCACCCGTTTGCGCACTCTGATCGGAGGTTGCGGTAGCGGTCTGCGTGATTGAGTCATTCGTGTCGGCAGTGTTATTGGTGGTGGGGTTGGCCCAAGCAGGCGCCGATACCCCGAGAGCCATTGCGATGGCTGTTGAGAGCAGTGTTTTGTTCATGATGAAACCTCCACTTAAGTTGAATGAATTCAAAAAGACGAAGCCACAGGAAACAGACTTCACTGCCCCCAATTGCAAGGCGTGTGCCAGCATGGCTATCCAATTGAAATAAAAGAGGTTTTCAGTAATAAGGCGGGGTAAACGTCCGGATTTTCGCTGGCAAGTTGTTCCACTTTTTTGACAGCCCGCGCGAGAAAAAGCCGAAGATAATAAAATAACTATTACAGATCAATATGTTACGCACAACATTCGGCTGAAAACGAAAATGTCTCAGCTTCGAGAAAACCCCGTAAGCATGGCGTAACAATCGGGAAGGGGAGGCCGCAGGCGGCTCGTTCAGCGCTGACCGGCGCGTCCTGAGCAGCCTGCCGCCCACGCAGGTTTTGCCAAGCGCCAGGCCACGCCCGCGCACCCCGGTTTAGCGCTGCCAGTCGCGGATGAAGGGGGTATAAAAATCCTGCGCGGCCGGCACGGCACCGCGGATCTGGCACAAGGCGCGGGC
The DNA here is from genome assembly GCF_001530125.1 of Thiobacillus denitrificans. Lineage (GTDB taxonomy): Bacteria > Pseudomonadota > Gammaproteobacteria > Burkholderiales > Thiobacillaceae > Thiobacillus > Thiobacillus denitrificans_C. The sequence goes on from NZ_LDUG01000002.1 coordinate 1,229, forward strand.
AAAAGCATCGGCGCGCGTCAGCCGGTCGGCCAGCGGCCAGCCGCGCAGCGTGCCGAGGATGAAAATAGCGGCAAACCCGTCGCCCGCGCCGGTACGGTCGACCAGGTTCGGCAGCGCCTGGCCCGGCACCGATTCGATGCGGCCGGCAGCGTCGAGCGTCCACGCGCCGGCCGCACCGCGGGTGACCACCACCCGCTCCAGGCCGAAGTCGGACACCAGCACGCCGGCGCGGGCTTCCGGGGTGGCTCCATCCAGCGCAAGCAGATGACCGAGGCGGGTCAGTTCCGCCTCGTTGAGCTTGGCCACGCTGGCCTGCCGCAGCGACCAGCGCAGCGTGTCGGCGTCCACCCAGGGATCGGTCAGATTGAGATCCAGGAAGACGCGGCTGTCGACCGCGCCGAGCAGTTCGCGCAGCGCGCGACGCGATTCGCCGCGCTGCGCCAGGGTGCCGAAGTAGACCATCGCCGGATGCACCAGCAGCCCCACCATGCGGGCCAGGCCGGCGTGGATGTGGTCATAGGCCTGGTCGGACAGGATGTCGAACACCGGCCCGGCGGCCGTTTCGGTCACCTTGACCCGCCCGGTCGGGCGCGCCGGATCGCGCTGCAGGCCGCGCCTGTCCAGCCCGCGTTCGCGCATTGCCTGCTGCAACTGCTCGCCCGGCGCATCCTTGCCGGCCCGCGTCATCAGCACCGGATGCGCGCCCAGCGCGCCAAGATGGCACGCCACGTTGAACGGCGCGCCGCCCAGCACAGTGCGGTCGCGAGACTGATCGACCAGGGCTTCGCCAAAGGCCACCACGGATTGCGCATGCGGATGGGGCGCGTCGCCCGGCCGATGCATGACGGTCGCTGCGTTCGACATATTCATGATTCAAACCTTTGAAAAAATGGTTTGCACTATCGCCTTGTCCGGCCATTCGGCCTGCCGGGGTCCCGGCAGGCTTCAAAGTGCGTAATCCAGCTTGAAGATCAGCGCCGTGTCGGTGGTGTCCTTGCCTGCCGCCGGCACCGCGTCGTAATCGACATTCACCTGGGTGCCGAGGCTGAGCCCGTTGCCCATCGGCACCCGCACGCCGGTGCGGCTCTGATAGAGATAATCCGCCAGCGATTCCAGGCTCAGCAGCACATCGCTGTTGTGGAAAAGTTTCAGCCGCCCCTGCCAGAAGGCCTGCTCGTACTTGAGGCCGAAGCGCGCGCTGGGAAACCGTTCGTCAGGCGCGCTGCCGTAATCCTCGCTCACCAGGCTTGCGCCGCCTTCCAGCGCGAATTTCAGGTCACCGCGATCGACAAACTGGCGGCCGATGCCCACCCCCAGCGTGCTGCGCAGGTCGAGATCGGCCTGGCCGTCGTGATCGAAACGAGTGTTGGCATACAAATAGGTTTTCCCCTTGAGGAAATGGTCGTATTTCAGGCCCGCGCGCCAGTTCGACGCGGTATTCGACCTGTCCTGCGAGGCTTCGTTGAGTTCGGCGTCGAGCGTGACGCGCTGGGATGGGTTGCGCGCCACCCACTCGCCGCCCAGATGCAGGGTCTGCGCATCGGTATTGCCCCGGGCATAGCTGCCGCCGAGCGAAACCCGCGCGCTCAGCACCGTCTTGTCGGGATGCAGCGGCGGGTTGATCGCGGCAATGCGGTCGAGCGCCAACGGCGTGGTTTCCGCCAGGTTGCCGATGCGGATACGCAACTGCCGCGCGTCCGCGGCGCGCAACTGGCCGTCAAGTTCGGTACCGTCGGCCAGCCGCACCCGCACCGGCGCGTCCGTCTCGATGCGGCTCACCTGCGCCCAGGGCAGCTTGAGCTTGCCTGCGTAAGGCGTTTCGAGCACCAGCGAATCGGCTTCCATGCGGACGAGGGTGCCGCTCAGCCGATCGCCGTTGGCGAGGCTGACGGTGTCGGCCAGTGAGGCCGACGAAACCAGACAGCTTGTTGCGGCGAGTTTCAGGAGGGATCGTTTCAAGCTATTTCCTTTCCCGGTAAGAACCGATGATGGACAGCCTCGCGCTGCAAGGGACGCCCGGACAGCGCGCTGACAGGGAAAACCAGAGAGGCGGCACGCGGCTGCACCGTGATGCGCATTGGCCAGAGCAGGCACCGAGAACCAGAATGAACTGCAGGCAAAATGCCTTTTTATGTTTGCACAAAACAAATTGGCTGCGCAAGTGCCCCTCCGGCGCAGGCCCGCTTGCTGAACAGAGGCACCCACCGTATTGACCCATTTGGCCGCGGCAAGATAACGGCGGCTCGACTAGTCTTTTCTGACGGGATGTCTGCGCGATGAAAGCCCCGGTTCCGATGTCCGCACATCTGCCATTCACGTTCTTGCCCGTCCATTCCCCGTTTTGCCCTGTATCCCGGCCATCGGCCACGCGCCGCAGGTCACGCATTCATGAACGGCTGGGCCGAGACCCATCTGGAACTGCACTTCCAGGGCATCTACCAAACCCGCGACGGCAGCCTGAGCCATCTGGAGGCGCTGGTGCGGATGCGGGATCCGCTGCAACCCGAGCGTCTGATCATGCCGGGACAGTTCATCCCGGTTGCCGAGAAAACCGGCCAGATTCTCGAAATCGACCGCTGGGTGATCCGGCGCGGCATCGAGACCCTGGCGCAGCACCCTGATCTGGCAGCGCTGGCGGTCAACGTCTCCGGCCGCAGCTTCGACGAGCCGAACCTGCCGCGCTATATCCATGAACAACTGGAACAGCACGACGTCGCGTCGGAGCGGCTGATCATCGAACTGACCGAGACGGCCGCCGTCTCCGAAATGCAGGACGCGCAGCGCTTCATCGAGGCGCTGCAGCAAACCGGCTGCCTGATCTGCCTGGACGATTTCAGTTCCGGATTTTCCACCTTCGCCTACCTAAAATACCTCGGCGCGCAGATTCTCAAGATCGACGGCATGTTCATCCGCGACCTGCCCAACAACCGTGACAACCAGGCTTTCGTCAAGGCCATGATCGACGTCGCCCGCGGGCTCGGCAAGGTCACCGTGGCCGAGTTCGTCAAGGACGCCGCCACCCTCGGCATGCTGCGCGACTTCGGCGTCGACATGGCGCAGGGCTATCACCTCGACCGGCCGTCGGCCCAGCACCCCAGCCGGCTGAACCCACGCAACGCCTTGCCCGCGCCCGACGCGGGTTCATGGCGGCGCCAAGTCACGCTAGCAGTCTGTCGGACTTGAAGTAAATCGGCTGCAAATCCGCCTGGCCGGTCCATATTTCGCCGCTTTTTTGGGCAATAGAACGGGCGCGCTCAAAAACCAAGTGCAACATTTTTCAGGAGAGAATGTTGCATGGGAAAATCGTCAAAATTATGTCCCATCGGGACGGTATCCCTTGGGGCTGTCCTCGCCCAGCCGAATTTTCGCTTCGATTCTTCAAGTCCGACAGACTGCTAGAATGGCCGCGTCTTCCGGCCACCCGCCGGTCCGTCTAACAATTCCCGATCGATGACGCTTTTTTTCGCTGTTTTGACCCCGTTTATCGGCGCGGCCCTGGTTGCGCTGGCGTCCCGCCTCGGACGCTCGCATTCCGCCTGGGCGGCGGGCGCGGTCACCCTGGCGGCAATAGCCTGGCTGGTGCCGTCCTTGCACCTGCCGTTCGAAGGCACCACGCTGATCCAGCAGCACGACTGGATGCCCGCCCTGGGGCTGAACCTTGCGTTCCGCCTCGACGGCCTGGCACTGCTGTTCGCCGCGCTAATCCTCGGCATCGGCCTGCTGATCGTGCTGTACGCCCGCTACTACCTGTCCGAGCGCGACAGCATGGGGCGCTTCTATTCCTACCTGATGCTGTTCATGGGCTCGATGCTCGGCATCGTGCTGTCGGAAAACCTGATCCAGCTGCTGATCTTCTGGGAACTGACCAGCCTGTCGTCCTTCCTCTTGATCAGCTACTGGCAGCACCGCGAGGAAGGCCGCCAGGGCGCGCGCATGGCGCTGGCGGTGACCGGCGCCGGCGGCTTCGCGCTGCTGGGCGGTTTCCTGCTGCTGGGCCACATCGTCGGCAGCTACGAGCTGTCGGTGGTGCTCGCCTCCGGCGACCTGATCCGCGAACACCCGCTCTACGTGCCGACGCTTACGCTGATCCTGCTCGGCGTGTTCACCAAATCGGCGCAGTTCCCCTTCCATTTCTGGCTGCCGCACGCGATGGCCGCGCCCACGCCGGTGTCGGCCTACCTGCATTCGGCGACCATGGTGAAGGCTGGCGTGTTCCTGCTGGCGCGGCTGTTCCCGGCGCTGTCCGGCACCCCGGAATGGTTCTGGCTGGTCTCCGGCGCGGGGCTGGCCACGCTGCTGCTCGGCGCCTACGTCGCGCTGTTCAAGCATGACCTGAAGGGCCTGCTGGCCTATTCGACCATCAGCCACCTCGGCCTGATCACGCTCTTGTTCGGTCTGTCGACCCCGCTCGCCGCGGTGGCGGGCGTGTTCCACATCATCAACCACGCCACCTTCAAGGCCTCGCTGTTCATGGCCGCCGGCATCATCGACCACGAGGCCGGCACGCGCGACATGCGGCGGCTCAACGGCCTGTGGCGGTTCATGCCCTACACCGCGACGCTGGCGATGGTGGCCGCCGCCGCGATGGCCGGGGTGCCGCTGCTGAACGGCTTTCTCTCCAAGGAAATGTTCTTCGCCGAGACAATGGAGATTTCCGCCGGGCATGCCGGCGGCTGGCTGCTGCCCGCGCTGGTGACGCTGGCCGGCGCGCTGGGGGTGGCCTATTCGCTCCGCTTCATCCACGACGTGTTCTTCAACGGCAGGCCGGTGGACCTGCCGCGCACGCCGCACGAGCCGCCGCGCTGGATGAAGGTGCCGGTGGAAATTCTGGTGGTGCTGTGCCTGGTGGTCGGCATCGCGCCCACGCTCACCGTCGCGCCGCTGCTGGCGGTGGCAGCGGCGGACACGCTGCAGGCGCCGCTGCCCGATTACCACCTGGCACTGTGGCATGGCGTCAACCCGGCGCTGGTCATGAGCCTGATTGCGCTGGGCGGCGGCGCGCTGATTTACCTCATGCGCCGCCCGCTGTTCGCCTGGCACGAGCGCAGCCTCGGCCGGCTCGACGCGCGCGTGGTCTTCAACGCATTGCAAAATGGCCTATTCGCGCTGGCGCGCTCAATCACCCGCCTGATCGACACCGGCTCGTTGCAGCGCCAGGTGTTCTTCCTGCTGGCGGCTGCCTTGGTGCTGGGCGTCGCGCCCTGGCTGGCGGGCGGCACGCCGCTGGCCGGCAACCGCGAAGGTCTGCCGCTCGACGCCGTCAGCCTGATCGCCGCCAGCGCCCTGATCATCGCCACGCTGGCCACCGTGTGGCTGCACCGGCAACGCTTCGTCGCGCTGGTCACCATCGGTGTGGTGGGGCTGGTAGTGTCGCTCGCCTTCGTCAAGTTCTCGGCGCCCGACCTCGCACTGACCCAGCTGTCGGTCGAGATCGTCACCATTGTTTTGCTGCTGCTGGCGCTCTACTTCCTGCCGCAGCATGCCGCGCCCGAGCATGAACCGGCGCGCCTCTGGCGCGATGGCATGATCGCCTTGCTGGCGGGTGGTGGCACCGCCGCGCTGGCGTGGGCGGTGCTGACCCGGCCCTACGACACCATCGCCGGCTATTTCCTCGCCAACAGCGTGCCGGGGGGTGGCGGCAGCAACGTGGTAAACGTCATCCTGGTCGACTTCCGCGGCTACGACACCCTGGGCGAAATCACCGTGCTGGCGCTGGCCGGGCTCGGCATCGTCGCGATGCTGCAGGGCCTGCAACTGGCGGCACCCAGCCGCGACGACGCCGGGCGAAGCTGGGATGCCGATGCCTACCCGGCCATCATGGCCACGCTGACCCGCATCCTGCTGCCGCTGGCGCTGCTGGTCGCGGTGTTCATCCTCTTGCGCGGCCACAACCAGCCGGGCGGCGGCTTCATCGCCGGCCTGATCACCTCGGTTGCGCTGATCGTGCAGTACCTCGCCAACGGCGCTGTGTGGACGCATCAGCGCATGGCGTCCGACAGCCACCCGCTGGTCGCCTGGGGATTGGCGATCGCCGCCTTCACCGGGCTGGCGAGCTGGCTGTTCGGCTACCCCTTCCTCACCTCGACCTTCAGCCACCTGAACTGGCCGGTGGTCGGCGAATTCGAACTGGCCTCGGCGATGGCGTTCGACCTTGGCGTGTTCCTCGTCGTCGTCGGCGCCACGCTGATGATCCTGGTCAATCTCGGTGGCCTGCATCGCGCGCCGCCCAAAAAAGGGAGCGTCCACTGATGGAAGCCCTGATCGCACTCGTTATCGGCGTGCTCACCGCGGGCGGGGTGTTTCTCGCGCTGCGCGGCCAGACCTTTCCGGTGGTGCTGGGACTCACCCTCATGTCCTACGCCGTCAACCTGTTCCTGTTCGTCATGGGCCGGCTCGCCATCGGCCTGCCGCCGGTGATCAGCGACGCCGCGGCAGGCTACACCGACCCGCTGCCGCAGGCACTCGTGCTCACCGCCATCGTCATCAGCTTCGGCATGACCGCCTTCGTCATCGTGCTGGCGCTAAAGGCGCGCGCCGAGCTGGGAAACGACCATGTCGACGGTCGTCACCACGATGAGGAGCGGCACGCATGAACTGGCTTGATCATCTGCCCATCCTGCCGGTGGTGCTGCCGCTGCTGGCTGGTGTTGCCCTGTTAGTGCTGCGCAACCGCAGCCTGGCCGTGCAGCGCGGCGTCAGCCTCGTCGCCGCACTGGCGCTGATTCCGCTGGCGATTGCGCTGGTTCAAACCGCCGCCGAGGGCACCCAGCTTGTCTACGCGCTCGGCAACTGGGTCGCGCCCTATGGCATCGTGCTGGTAGTCGACCGCCTGGCGGCGTGGATGCTGCTGACGACTTCCCTGCTGGCGGTCTTCGCGCTGCTGTACGCAATCCGCGGAAGCGACACGCAGGGCCGCCACTTCCACGTGCTGTTCCAGCTGCAGCTGTTCGGCCTGAACGGCGCCTTCCTCACCGGCGACCTGTTCAACCTGTTCGTTTTCTTCGAGATCCTGCTGCTCGCCTCCTATGGCCTGCTGCTGCACGGCGGCGGCCGTCTGCGGGTGAAGGCGGGGCTGCATTTTGTCGTCATCAACCTGGTCGGCTCGACGCTATTCCTGTTCGCCGTCGGCACCCTGTACGGCGTGGCCGGCACCCTCAACATGGCCGACCTGGCGGTGAAGCTCGCGGCCACGCCGCCGGACAACCTGGCGCTGGTGCAATCCGCCGGCCTGCTGCTGTTCGCCGTGTTCGCGCTGAAGGCCGCGCTGCTGCCGCTGTATCTCTGGCTGCCCGCCGCCTACGCCCACACCAGCGCGCCGGTGGCGGCGCTGTTCGCCATCATGACCAAGGTCGGCGCCTACAGCATCCTGCGCGTCTACAGCCTGATGTTCGGCGACGCCGCCGGGCCGGTCGCCAACCTGCTCGACCCCTGGCTGGCGCCGCTGGCGCTCGCCACCCTGACGCTCGGCATGCTCGGCGCGGTGGCCAGCACCACGCTGCGGCAACAGGCCGCCTATCTGGTGGTGGCCTCGATCGGCAGCCTGCTCTTGGCCTTCGGCCTCGGCAGCCGCGATGCAATCGCCGCCGGCCTGTATTACCTGCCGCACTCCGTCTTCGCCGCTGCCGCCCTGTTCCTGCTGGCCGACTCGATCGGGCGGGCGCGCGGCGACTTCGCCGACCGCTTCGAGTCCGGCCCCGCGATGCCGGGCGCGCGCGTGCTGGGCGGGTTGTTCTTCGTCGTTGCCGTGGCCATCGCCGGGCTGCCGCCGCTGTCGGGTTTCCTCGGCAAGTTCATGCTGCTGAAGGCCGCGCTCGACTCGCCGCTGCTGCCCTGGGTGTGGAGCATCGTTCTGGTCACCGGGCTGCTGAGCATGATCGCGCTGGCGCGGAGCGGCAGCCTGCTGTTCTACCGCACCCACAGCCCGCACGACGCGGCGTCGCTGACGCCGCCGACCACTGCCGCACTCGCGCCCGTCGGCGGCCTGCTGCTGCTGGTCGCAGGCCTGGTGATCTGGGCCGGGCCGCTGTCCGATTACGCCCACGCCACCGCAACGCAGTTGCTGCAGCCGCAGCAGTACATCGAAGCCGTACTGGGGACTGCGCCAAGACCGCCCGAAGGGCGAGCACCCGCAAGGGGTACGCCGGTGGGTTCCCCGCTGCTGGGCAGCGACCCTTCCGCAGCGTCTGGCGGCATGCCCCTTCTTGCGGGTACTGTGCCATGAGACGTTTCCTGCCGCACCCCCTGCTGACCGTCTCGCTCGCCATCCTGTGGCTGCTGCTGGCCAACCAGCTGTCGGCCGGCCACGTCGTGCTGGGCGCGCTGCTCGGCTGGCTGATTCCCTTCGCCACCTCGAGCTTCTGGCCGGAGCGGATCCGCATCCGCCACCCGCTTACCCTGCTGCGTTTCCTGCTCGTGTTCGTCATCGACATCGTGCGCGGCAGCTTCCTCGTCGCCTGGCTGATCCTGAAGGGGCCGGCGCGCCTGCGCCCGGTTTTCGTCGAGGTGCCGCTGGCGCTCGAAACCGATCTCGCCATCGGCCTCCTGGCCAACACCATCTCGCTGACGCCGGGCACGGTGTCAGCCCGCCTGAGCGCAGACAAACGCACGCTGATCGTGCACACGATCGACACCGGCGACGCCGCCGCGCTGGTCGCCGAAATCAAGCAGCGCTACGAGACGCCGCTGAAGAAAGTCTTCGAACAGGAGAACGCATGATGCTGGAGACCGTCATCCCGATCGCTTTTACGCTGGTCAGCCTGGCCTTCCTGTTGAGCTTCTGGCGCCTACTCAAGGGCCCCGACGCGCCCGACCGCATCCTCGCACTCGATACCCTGTACGTGAACACCATCGCGCTGCTGGTGCTGCTCGGCATCCATCTCGGCAGCGCCATCTATTTCGAGGCGGCGCTGCTGATCGCCATGATGGGCTTTGTCGGCACGGTGGCGCTGTGCAAGTACCTGCTGCGCGGCGACATCATCGAATGAGGACCGCGCAACCATGATCGACATCCTGCTTTCTCTCTTGATTATCACCGGCGCGCTCTTCACCTTCATCGGCTCGCTCGGCCTTGCCCGCCTGCGCGACTTCTACACCCGCCTGCATGGACCCACCAAGGCCACCACGCTAGGCGTCGGCTGCCTGCTAATCGCCTCCGCCGTATACTTCAGCGTGCGCGACGAGGGCGTTAGCCTGCACGAGGTGCTGGTCACGCTGTTCCTGTTCATTACCGCACCGGTGAGCGCGCACCTGCTCGCCAAGGCAGCGCTGCACCTGAAGGTCAGATCGCTTGCCTCCACGCCGGCGCCGGATGCGACGACGAATCCGGCCGTTCAGCGCAACCCGGCAGATTGATCCGAACCTGAATTCGTTCCGAAATGACGGGAACGGGTGCAAACCCACGTATCCTGCCGTGACCCAAAGCAATTCCGGCCTCATGCCGTTTTTTCAAATCAACCCAAAGGATTCACCATGCGCATCCCCTTCCTTGCAATTCCCCTCCTGGCAACGCTTGTGCTCTCCGCCTGTACCACCAACGATCTGGGCGACTCCCGTGGCCTGAGCAAGACCCAGACGGGCGCCATCATCGGCACCGCGAGCGGCGCGGCGCTGGGCGCGATCATCAACCACAAGAACCGCGGCAAGGGCGCGCTGATCGGCGCCGTCGGCGGCGGCCTGGCCGGAACCGGCGTGGGCTACTACATGGACAAGCAGGCGAAGGACCTGGAAAAGCAATTGCAGCCGGAAATCCAGCGCGGCGAGATCAGCGTCGAAAAACGCGCCGGCGACAACGCCCTGCTGGTCAGCATGACGGCCAACACCGGCTTTGACACCAACTCCGCCATGTTGAAGCCCGGCTACACCACGACATTGAACAAAATTTCCCGCGTGCTGAACCAGTACGGCAAGACTACCGTGACCGTGATCGGCCATACCGACAGCGTCGGCTCCGACGCCGCCAACCAGATCCTGTCGGAAAATCGCGCGCAGTCGGTGATGAATTATTTTGCCGGCCAGAACGTCAACCCGTTGCGTCTGGAAGCCTATGGCAGGGGCGAGTCCGAGCCGCGCGCCGACAACGCGACCGAAGCCGGTCGTCAGTTGAATCGCCGGGTCGAATTGTGGATCCTGCCGGTGGTCGCGAACTAAGCGCCCCCGTTTCGCCGGCCCTGCGCCGGCGCAGCCCTTGTTTTCGTGAAGGCACGCGAAAAAACCCAGCGTGAGGGTTTTTTCGCGTGCCTTCGCGTTTTTCGTTTCAAACCCCCACCCCGGGCAGAATGATTTTTTCGGTCTAAAGTGAAGCCATGGCCAACCTGCTTCGCTTCCTGTCACGCCTTGCCCTGCCCGCCTGCCTGATTCTGGGGCTGGCCGCGCCCGCCGGTGCGGCGATGGTGCGAGTATTGACGGTTCAGGGTGCGATCAGCCCGGGCAGCGCCGACTACCTGTTGCGCGGCATCGACAAGGCGATCGAGGACCAGGCGCATCTGATTGTGATCGAGATGGACACGCCGGGCGGGCTCGACACCGCGATGCGCGACATCATCAAGGCCATCCTGGCATCGAAGGTGCCGGTCGCCACCTATGTCTCGCCCAAGGGCGCCCGCGCCGCCAGCGCCGGTACCTACATCCTGTATGCCAGCCACATCGCGGCGATGGCGCCGGCGACCAACCTGGGGGCGGCAACGCCGGTCGAACTGGTGCCTGCCGGCGGCGACAAGCCCGCGCCGGATAAGCCCACGCAACCCGACAAGCCCGGCCCAGCCCAACCTGAAGCGGCCAAGCCTGCCGACGCGCCACCGGGCGACGCCAAGATGCGCAAGGCAGTGCACGATGCCGCGGCCTACATCCGCGGGCTGGCCGAACTGCGCGAGCGCAACGTCGAGTGGGCCGAGCGGGCGGTGCGCGAGGCGGTGAGCCTGCCGGCGTCCGAGGCGCTGGAACTGAAGGTGATCGACCTGGTAGCGACCGACCTCGACGACCTGCTGCGCCAGGCCAACGGCCGCGTCATCAAGATGAACGGCGACACGGTCACCCTCGACACCGCGAATGCCGTCATCGAGCGCGTCATGCCCGACTGGCGCAGCCGCCTGCTGGCGGTCATCGGCGACCCCGGCATCGCCTACATCCTGATGCTGCTGGGCATCTACGGGCTGATCTATGAATTCTCCAATCCCGGCATGCTGTTCCCTGGCGTGGTCGGCGGCATTTGCCTGCTGCTGGCGCTGTTCGCGCTGCAGGTGATGCCGATCAACTATGTCGGACTGGCACTGATCATCCTCGGCATCGTGCTGATGATTTCGGAGGCCTTTATGCCCAGCTTCGGCGCGCTGGGGGTGGGGGGACTCATTGCCTTCGTCATCGGCTCGGTGATGCTGATCGACACCGACGTTCCCGGCTACGGCATTCCCTGGGCGCTGATCGTTCCGGTGGCAGTCACCAGCGGGCTGTTCAGCTTCTTTGTCGTCGGCATGGCGATCAAGGCACGGGCGCGGCCAGTGGTGACCGGCGCCGAGCAAATGATCGGCGCCCCCGGTGAAATCCTCGATGACATGGAACACGAAGGCTGGGCCCGCATCCACGGCGAACAGTGGCGGGTGCGCAGCAGCGTGCCGCTGAAGCGCGGCAGCACGATCCGGGTGCGCGCCCGGCACGACCTGATACTCGATGTGGAACCGAACCAGGATGGTTCATAAAGGAGAATAAACATGTTTGAATTCGGCGGCATCACCATCGTCTTTATAATCGTCGCGCTACTGGCCGCCAGCATACGCATCCTGCGCGAATACGAGCGTGGCGTGGTGTTCATGCTCGGGCGCTTCTGGAAGGTGAAGGGGCCGGGGCTGGTGATCATCATTCCCGGCATCCAGCAGATGGTGCGGGTGGACCTGCGCACTATGGTGTTCGACGTGCCGAGCCAGGACGTGATCTCGCGCGACAACGTCTCGGTGAAGGTCAACGCGGTGGTGTATTTCCGCGTCATCGACCCGGCCAAGTCCATCCTGCAGGTGGAGGACTACATGAACGCCACCAGCCAACTGGCGCAGACCACGCTGCGCGCGGTGCTGGGCAAGCACGAGCTCGACGAGATGCTGGCCGAGCGCGAACGCCTGAACCAGGACATCCAGCAATTACTGGACACGCAGACCGACGCCTGGGGCATCAAGGTGTCCAACGTCGAGATCAAGCATGTCGACATCGACGAAACAATGGTGCGCGCGATCGCCAAACAGGCTGAGGCCGAGCGCGAACGGCGCGCCAAGATCATCCATGCCGAAGGCGAACTGCAGGCCTCAGAAAAGCTGCTGGCTGCGGCTGAAATTCTTGCCGGCCGGCCCCAGGCGATGCAGCTGCGCTATCTGCAGACGCTCGCCAACATCGCCGGCGACAAGACCAACACCATTGTCTTCCCGATGCCGGGGGAATTGATGAACCTGATGATGCGGAGCACGAAACCCGGCGAATAATGGCGCGCACGCGCAAACCCCTGCGGCCGCAGGGTGGAAACCGCCGCCGCATCCCGGTATGCTTGATCCCGATCCCGGCACATTCCGGGAACTTGTGCCAGAAAAAACGCTCTCTCTTGGCACTGCCGTTTTCAATTCACGTGAGGAATCCACATGAACCCGCAAGTTACCACCCTCGGCCGCAGCCAGTCTGCGGCGCTGTCGACCAACAAGGTCGTCAAGAATACCTACATGCTGCTGTCGATGACGCTGGCGTTTTCCGCGCTGACAGCCGGCCTGTCGATGTCGCTGAACCTGCCGCATCCCGGTCTCATCATCACCCTGGTCGGCTATTTCGGCCTGCTGTTTTTGACCTCCAAGTTCCGTGAAAGCGGTCTCGGCATTGCCTTCGTGTTCGCCCTCACCGGCTTCATGGGCTACACGCTTGGCCCCATTCTCAACGCCTATCTATCCCTGCCCAACGGCACCCAGGTGGTGATGATGGCGATGGGCGGTACCGCCGCGATCTTCCTCGGCCTGTCGGCCTACGTGATGACCACCCGCAAGGATTTCAGCTTCATGGGTGGTTTCCTCATGGTCGGCATCCTGGTCGCCTTCCTCGCCGGCCTCGGCGCGATCTTCTTCAATATGCCCGGCCTGTCGCTGGCAGTGTCCGCGATGTTCGTGCTCCTGATGTCCGGCCTCATCCTGTACGAGACCAGCAACATCATCAACGGCGGCGAAACCAACTACATCATGGCGACCGTCACGCTGTTCGTGGCAATTTTCAATCTGTTCACCAGCCTGCTGCATTTGCTGGGCTTTGCCAGCAACGACTAAACACGTGACTGGCATCACGAAAACGGCGCCCCCTGTGGCGCCGTTTTTGCGCGCCACAAAAATGAACTGGGGAAAGGCAGTTAACCACAGAGACGCAGAGACACAGAGGCACAGAGTTGAAATACAAGGAGAAAGTCCCGTACGCATCGCTCACCGATTTGGGGACGGCAAGTCTTCCTGCAACCTATTTGTTTTCTCCGTGCCTCTGTGTCTCTGTGGTGAATGAACTGAGGCTTTCAGGATGAACCCAGCGGCGCCGTTTTTTATCGACACCCACTGCCATCTCGACGCGGCCGAGTTCGATGCCGACCGCGACGCCGAGTACGCGCGTGCTGTCGCCAGCGGCGTCACCACCCTGGTGATTCCTGCCGTCAGCCGCGACAACTTCGCCGCGGTGGCCGCCACCTGCGAACGCTACCCGGGCAGCCTGCCGGCGTGGGGGCTGCACCCGATGTTTATCGATATCCATCGGCCCGAACATCTGGCCGACCTGCGCGCACAGGTCGAGACGCAGCGCCCGGTCGCCATCGGTGAAATCGGGCTCGATTTGTTTGTAAGCAAGCTCGACTACGCGACGCAGGAATTCTTCTACGTCGAACAGTTGAAGATCGCGCAGGAATACGACCTACCGGTGCTGCTGCACTGTCGCCGCGCCAACGATGAAATCCTCAAGCATCTGCGCAGGATCAAGGTGCGCGGCGGCATTGCCCACGCCTTCAACGGCAGCCCGCAGCAGGCGAATGAATTCATCAAACTGGGGTTCAAACTAGGTTTCGGCGGCGCCTTCACCTGGCCGCGCGCCAACAAGCTGCGGCGGCTGGCGGTCGACCTGCCGCTTGACGCGATCGTGCTGGAAACCGACAGCCCCGACATGCCCCCGGTGTGGATCGGTCACGGCCGCAACGCGCCCGGCGAATTGCCGCGCATCGCACAGACCTTGGCCGAACTGCGCGGTCTGGACATCGGCAGCGTGGCGCAGGTCACGACGCGCAACGCCCGCGAACTCTTCCGTCTGGGCTCAAGCCGTGGCGCGCTGTAATCTGAAGCGAGCGGTACCGGGGTAATTCAGCGCACGGCTCTCACAGCCAGCGCCGCACCCGGGTTTGATAGTCGCGGTAGGCACCGCCGAACCGGGCGTGCAGGTGCGCTTCCTCGTGACGAATCACGCCGTAGCGCAACATGGCCCAGATCAGCGGTGCAAACAGCAGCGGCCATGCTGTGGCCAGCAGCAACGACACTCCGGCGAAAATGAACCAGTCGCCGAGATAGATCGGATTGCGGCTGAAGCGGAACGGGCCGCCAGTGCACAGGCTGGACGCCGCCTTGTAGGGATTGACCGTGGTGCGGTGGCGCCAGAAGGTCGCGAGCGTCCACACGAAAAGCCCCAGCCCGATGCCCACCAGCAGCCACCCCAACGGTCGCGTCATCACGCCCCAGTCGAGCGGGAGCGCATGGACCTGGCGGTCCAGCCACCAGCCACCGAACAGCGCTGCAGCATAGGGTGCGGGGGGCAGGATCAGCGTGCGCGGGCGGTGGGCGGGGTCGGTCATGGCGACTCAGCAGGTCCGCCCGACACGGGAACGAGCAGGACCGGCACCGTCGAGCGCCGTGCGACGCCCTCGGCCACGCTGCCGAGCAACCATCGCTCCACCCCTCTGCGCCCATGCGTGCCCAGCACCAGCAAATCGGCCGGCCAGCTGGTCGCCGCTTCGGCAATCGCTGCAGCGACATGCTGGACGGGGGTCGCCGTATCCAGTAGCCGGGTTTCGACCTCGAGTTCGGGCGCCTGCACGCTGTCCCGCGCAGCGGCGAGGATATTTTCGGCAGCGGCATAGCGTGCCTCGAGCAAGGCGTCGATGTCGATGCTGAGTTCCGGCCCGTAAGGCAGCAGGCCAATATCGACCACATGGATGATGCGCAAGCTGGCGGACAATCCTTTGGCAAGACCGGCTGCATGCTGGAGTGCGTGTGCGGAGCCGGGGCTTCCGTCGATGGCGACCAGGATTCGTGAATACATGCTTGCTCCTCGTTGTGCGGGTGGCTCGTTGTGGTGAGCGGAAAGAACGCTCCCGACATCACACTGGTTCTATTTCAGATCGCTGTGCGTCACCGCGCGCAAGAACTCGTTGCGCATCTGGTCGCTGGTCTTGAAGCAGCCAGTGAAAGCCTGGGTGACGACGCGCTCGTCGCCGCGCCGGTCCTCCCCGAGCAGCAGGCACAGCTGTTCGGCCTCGATGATGCACGCCGCGCCCTGCGCCAGACCGTGCGTCACCAGCGCCTCGGCGATGTCGCGCGTCATCCATTCCTGGTAGGTGAAGCGATGGCCGATGGCATCGACCATGCGCGCAATGCGGCCGAAGCCGTGCAGCCGTCCGCCGGGAATATAGGCCACGTGCGCCACGCCGCGAAACGGCACCAGGTGATGCGGGCACACGCCGTGCACCGCGATGCCGCGCACCACCACCATGTCGTCGCGGGCGTCGGCAAAGCCCTCGCCCAGCGCCTCGGCGGGTTCGATCGCATAGCCGCCAAGCAGGCGGCGCTGCCACAGCTCGCGCACGCGTTGCGCGGTACGCCCGGTGTGCACCGAATCCGGCGCCACCCCGCAAGCGGCGAGCATGGCGTTGACCGCCTGCTCGAACGCCGCCGGGTCGAATGCGCCGACTTGCGGAATGCCGAAGCTGCCGCTGACGTGCGGGGTGTGGCAGTCGTGGTCGCAGGCGTCGATCATTATTTGAGCGTCGCCTTGAGGAACTCCAGCGTGCGCGTCCACGAGTCGGTGTCGGCCGCATTGTCGTACTTGAGCGGCAGCCCGAACTGCGCGGCATAGCTGTCGGCCTCGCGGTTGGTGAAAGTGTGCTTCACCCCGGGGTAGGCTACGAACATGTAGTCGGCCTTGGCATTGTTCATTTCGGTCTTGAACGCCTCGACCTGCACGGGCGGCACGACAGTGTCGGCTTCGCCGTGGAAGACGCGGATCTTCGCCTTGATCTCGCCGGGTTTGGGCGTGACGTCGCTCGCCAGCACGCCGTGGTAGCTGACCACCGATTTCAGCGGCATGCCGGCGCGCGCCATATTGAGCACCACGCCGCCGCCGAAACAGTAGCCCAGCGCGGCGATCTCGCCCTGCTTCACCTTGGGCTGCTTGTCGAGGAAGTGGCGCGCGGCGTCGAAGCGCGCGTAGGCCAGCGGCGGATTCTTGTTGACGCTGCCCGCCAGCGCACCGGCGTCCTTCGGATTGTCGGCCACCTGGCCGTTGCCGTACATGTCGACCACCAGCGCCACATAGCCTTCGCTTGCCAGCATGCGCGCGCGCTTTCTCGCATAATCGTTGGCACCCCACCATTCCGGCACCACCAGCACCCCGGCGCGCTTGTCCTTGACGGCATCGTCATACGCCAGATAGCCCTTCATGACGGTGTCGCCCGCCTGGTAGCTGACATCCTTGCCGACCACGGCAGCGAGGGCGGATGAGGTGAAAAACAACAATGACAGCGCAAGTGCAGTTTTCATGGGTGTCTCCGGGAGTGAGTGATCGCAAAGCATACCGCGCTCGCACAATGTATAACAACCATGCGCGCCATGTGCACCGCCCCAAGCCGTTCTGTTTTCATGGCCGATTTGCACGAACATTCACGCCGCCGAGCCTCTGTGCCATGATGGCGGCCATCGTGAATTTGCGTTGAGGTGTCGGTGATTCTCTGGGGCGTAATTTGGGGTGGCCTGCTGGGCTCGATGATCAGCAGAGGGGGCGAGTTCGGCGTGGTGCTCGGCGCGATCATCGGCGCGCTGGCGGGCTGGACATTAAGAAGCTCGGTTCGCAGCGAGTTTGCGCGGATGCAAGGCAAGCACCGAGAATCAGCGCACGCAGCCACAGCGCCCCTCACCCAGCCCTCAACTGCCCAGGATCCCATGCTGCCCGACGCGGCATGGTTTCAATCCGACGAACGCTCCACGCCTGCCTCGGAAACCGTTTCGGTCGAAACGTCACTGCGCCCCGAAGCTGACCCGACTATGGCGGCAGAGCCCGCGCCACCGCCCAATACCTTCACCGCGCCGCCGCCGCTTTCAAGTCAGCCTGTAGAACCCAATATTGTCGACAAGGTGGTTTCCGCAGCCATGGCATGGCTCACCGGCGGCAACACGGTGGTGCGGATTGGGGTGGTCGTGCTTTTTATCGGTTTGTCGTTTCTGGCCAAATATGCGGCTGAGAACGCCCTGCTCCCGGTGGAACTCCGGCTGGCGCTGGTCGGTGCATCGGGCATGGCGTTGCTGCTGATCGGATTCCGATTGCGCGACCGCCGCAAAGGGTATGCGCTGACGCTACAGGGTGCGGGGGTGGCCGTCCTGTATCTGACGGTGTTCACATCGTTTCGACTGTACCAACTGGTGCCGCCAGGGCTGGCGCTGGCGGTGATGGTGTCGGTCTGTGCGCTGTCGACTGCAATCGCCCTGATGCAAAACGCCCGCGCGCTGGCGTTCATCGGTTTTGCCGGCGGCTTCCTGGCGCCCATCCTGGCCTCGACCGGTGAGGGCAGCCATGTCGTGCTGTTTTCCTACTGCACGCTCCTTAACCTGGCCATTCTGCTTATCGCGTTCAGGCGTTCATGGCGGCTGCTTAATCTGCTTGGTTTTTTCATGACCTTTGGCATTGCCACTGCATGGGGCGCGTTGCGCTATACGCCGGAAAACTATGCCAGCACGCAGCCTTTCCTGATCGTGTTTTTCCTGATCTATGTGCTGACAGCCGTGTTGTATGCCCTGCGCCACTCGACGGAACTCAAGGCCAGCCTGAACGGCGCAGTGGACGGCACGCTGGTGTTTGGCACCCCGCTGATCGCGTTTGGACTGCAAGTCGGACTGGTGCGCGAATTCGAGTTTGCAATGGCGTTTTCGGCCCTGGCGCTGGGCGCATTTTATCTGCTGCTGGCTGCGGGACTACTCAAGCGCAAGCAGGCTAGCTTGCGGCTGTTGACCGAAAGCTTTCTCGCGCTGGGTGTGGGTTTTGCCACCCTGGCCGTGCCGCTGGCGCTGGACGCGCGCTGGACTGCCGCCATCTGGGCCGTGGAAGGGGCGGCGATTTTCTGGGTTGGGATGCGGCAGGCACGCTGGATGCCGCGCGCCTTTGGCCTGCTGTTGCAAGGCGTTGCCGCCCTGGCCTTTGTCGGCTCCATTGATCGCGGCATGCATTCCGCCCTGCCGTTTGCCAACCCGTCCTTCATCGGCGCGATGTTGTTGGCGCTGCCGGCGTTTGCCGTGGCGTGGTGGGTGCGTCAGCCGCTGGCACAGAGCGGCAGCACGTTTGCCCAGGGCTATGCGCAGATTGAAGCCACGCTTGAAAAACCCGTCTTCCTGTTTGGCTTTTTCTGGTGGGTGATGGCGTTCTGGCTGGAGATCACGCGCGTGCTGCCCAGCAGCACCGGCGCGCACAGCTTCGCGTGGGCACACGTATGGCACGTTAACCTGGGCATGCCCGCTTACGTGTTCAGCGCATTCATGGCCGAACGCGTTGCCGCGCACAAGGGCTGGTCGGTCGCTGCGTGGCCCGCTTACCTGACCGCGCCGGTGCTGATGTTGGCGGCACTCATCAACATCCTGGATGGCAACCGGCTGCTGGCGTCTGCCGGTTCGCTGCTGTGGCTGGCGGGCATCATCGCGCACCTCATCGTGCTGCGGCGCATCGATCGCCGGGCGCCTCCCGCCTGGTTTTCCTGGATGCATGCACTGGGCGTGTGGACGCTCGTGATCCTGCTGGCCGACACGCTGGTTTACGCGGTGGATCGTGGCGACTTATGGCACACGGCCTGGGGCGCAGTGGTGCTGCTGGTCGCCGGGTCGGCCGTCCTGCTGTGCCTGGCCTTTGTGCCGACATCGAGGCGCTTTGCATCCCACTGGCCTTTCAGCCATTTTGCCCGCAGCTATGCGTGGGTGGCGGCGGCCCCCCCGGTAGTGGGCGTTTACCTGGGCAGCCTGCTGGTGGCGCTGTCCTCGCGTGGCCATGCAGCCCCGCTGCCTTATATTCCCTTGCTGAACCCAACCGATCTGGCGGTGGCGCTGGCCCTGGGCGCGCTGACACTCTGGCTGCTGCGGCTGCGCAGCAGCGACATGCAGGTGCCCGACATCGTGCAGCGTACATCGCCCAAAGCAGCCCTGTTTTTTGCTGCTTTCATCGCCATCAACACCGTGTGGCTGCGGGTGGCGCACCACTACGCTGGCGTGCACTGGGACGCAACGACCCTGTTCAATTCGTTTCTCGTGCAAACCGGGTATGCGATCTTGTGGACCCTGCTGGCACTGGGCCTGATGGTGTTGGCACACCGCCGCGCGCAGCGGCCCTTGTGGATGCTGGGCGCCGGCTTGCTCGGCTTGACGCTGGCCAAACTGTTCCTGATTGATCTATCCAATGCAGGTGGAACCGAACGCATTGTTGCGTTTATCGCGGTGGGCATTTTGATGTTGGTGGTGGGCTATCTGGCGCCGCTCCCGCCCAACCCTGCAACGCAGCAGACCCTGGCCTCGGGGGTGCGGGCATGAGAATCATCGCGCACGTCGCCTGCGCCTTGCTGATGATCAACCCGGAAGCGGCCCTCGCGGCAGACAAACCAGAAGACTTTGCCGTCCACTTCACCGTGCAAACCGTACCCGATGCAAGCCTGCAGCGTCTTGTCCTGCCCAAGGAAGCCATGGCCGTTTTGCAAACTGCCAACGCTGCGGACGTGCGACTGTTCAACGGCAAGGGGCAATCTGTGCCACTCGCACCGATTCCGCTACGCAACGTGACCATCGCCTCACCGTCCCGCGAGTGGCCGATTTATCCCATCATGGCCACCACGCAACAGCAACAGAATCTGGGCAATCTGAGTTTGCGGATTGAAAAAACCGCTGGCCGCAGCGTGGTGCGCGTGATTGAAGGCGCAGACACCCAACCCTCCGCCTCGGCCACCCGACAAATTGCCACCCTGGTGGATACTCGAACAATCAAGGAGCCGCTGGCTGAACTGACAGTGGACGCTGAATTAACCCCAGGCGAGCCGGTCGCGCTGACGGTTGCAGCCAGCAAGGATTTAAAAATCTGGCGCACGCTGGCGCAGGACGTTCCCGTATTTCGCTTCGGCGCCACGGCCGACGGGCCGGGCAGCATGCGGGTGCCGCTGGCGGGCGTGCGCCTGGAAGATGACTATCTGCGTATCAGCTGGCCGCCGGGTGCGGCTTTCAGCTTGCGCGGCGTGCGCATCACCCCTGCTTCCAGCTCGGCTGCGCCACAACGGCTCTCGGTTCCCCTGATCGCCAGGCCGGACGGAAATGGGTTCGTGATTGCACTCCCGTTTGCCACACCCCTGCAAGCGCTGGACATTCATCCGGCCGGTCCCAACACACTCGTTCCCGTCCGCCTCAGCGGTCGAAGTGTGCGCGGCGAGTCCTGGCGCCCGCTTGCCACGGGCGTCGTCTATCGCATGCATTCAACAGGAACCGAATCACTCAGCCCGCCGATTGAAATGAACGGGGTATCAGTGCGGGAACTGCGGATCGCGCCTGCGGCTGGCGTCCCCGGTTTTGCCACCCCCCCACACGTGCGTGCGCTGCTCTTGCCGCGGGAATGGGTCTTTGTCGCCAGCGGGTCGCCCCCCTTCACCCTGGCCGTAGGTCGTGCCGGCGCCGACACAACCGAGTTGCCATTGGCCAGCCTGATTCCCGGCTACACCGCAGGTGCCGAACACACACTGCCAACAGCGCATGTCAACGTGACGTCCATCATCAGGCAACCACCCGGCAACCTGTCCCGCATCAGCCAGGCGCTGGGCGCGCCCTCTACGCGTTCTTTGGTGCTCTGGGCGGTGTTGATTGGTGGCGTGCTTGTGCTGGGGGGCGTCGCATGGGCGGTGATGCGCCAAATGAAATCGGCTGACAAATCTCAGCCCTGAGCTTTACGGATACAACGATATGGCCGCATGAACTCAATCCATCGCGCACTTGAAGCGCCCCTGCAGCGGTAAACTCACTGGATTCGCCCACCCCAGCCCGCCATGACCGACCCCATCCGCCTTGCCAAACGCGTCGCCGAACTGCGCGGCTGCTCGCGCCGCGAAGCCGAGCAGTTCATCAACGGCGGCTGGGTGCGGGTCGACGGCATCGTGGTCGAGGAGCCGCAGTTCCGCGTCGCCGACCAGCGCGTCGAAATCGACCCCGGGGCCGACCTCGGCCAGACCGAACCGGTCACCCTGCTGCTGCACAAGCCGCCTGGCTATCACACGCTGCAGAGTGACAATCAGAACGGCCAGCCCGCCTCGCAGTTGCTCAACCCCGCCACGCTGTGGCCCGAAGACATCTCCGGCCTGCGTCCGCTGAAAATGCATTTCGCCCAACTAACCGGCTGTGTGCCGCTGGAAACCGGCGCCAGCGGCCTCGTCGTGTTCACCCAGGACTGGCGCATCGCGCGCAAGCTGACCGAAGACGCCGCCACCCTGGAGCACGAAGTCATCGTCGAAGTCGCGGGCGAACTCGCCCCCAACGGGCTCAAGCGGCTGAACCGGGGCATCCTCTACCGCGGCAAGACCCCGCCTGCCATCAAGGTCAGCTGGCAAAATGAAACCCGCCTGCGGGTGGCGCTGAAGGGCGCCCAACCCGGACAGATCGCGCACCTGTGCGAAGCTGTCGGCCTGCAGGTGCTATCGATGAAACGCATCCGCCTTGGCCGCGTCCCGCTAGGAAAGCTGCCGCCCGGACAGTGGCGCTATTTGCTCGAGGACGAGCGGTTTTGAGGCTGCAGGGGAGCGGGGTTGCGCGGGGCGGGGAGGCGGTTACGCGCAGAACTTCCAGGTGCCTGTTTGATCTGGTTCTATTGATACCACACCCCCGGTCCGCGACATGAGTTTTCCTACGCCGGAAGCTGCCGAATCCGCTTTCTACGCTGCCTTCGAAGCACGCGACCTCGACGCCATGATGGCAGTCTGGGCCCGCGACGACAGCGTCGCCTGCATCCACCCACTGGCCGCGCCGCTGAATGGGCGCGCCGCCGTGGCGGCAGGCTGGCGCAGCATGTTCGAGGCCGCCGGGCAGTTCCGCGTTCAGGTGGAAGTCGCGCATGAACTGCGCGAAGCCGGCCAGGTCATCCGCATCGTGCGCGAGTACCTCGTCATCGGCCAGGAAACCGAACCGCGCCCGCCGATTCTGGCGACCAACGTGTACCGCAAGGAAGCCGACGGCTGGCGCATGGTGCTGCACCATGCCTCGCCGCTCCAGGTCGGCGGCACGCCGCCCGCACGCACCCCGCCTGTGGTGCTGCATTAAGGGCGCGAAGCTGCGCCTTTGCTAAACTCGGCGCCATGCTCCCCCTGGAAAACCCGCCTTATCGCGCCCCCGCCTGGCTGCCCGGTGGGCATGTGCAGACCATCTATGCCAACCTGTTGATCCGCGTGCCGCCGGTCGCGTCCCGGCGCGAACGGCTGGAACTGGCGGACGGCGATTTTCTTGATTTCGACTGGACCGATGGCACAGCCGGCACCCCTGTGGTGGTGCTGTTTCACGGCCTGGAAGGCAGCGCCGACAGCCCCTACGCGCGCGCGCTCATGGCCCAGGTCCGGGCGCGTGGCTGGCATGGCGTGGTGGCGCACTTTCGCGGCTGCTCGGGCGAGGAAAACCGGCTGCCGCGCGCCTATTTCGCTGGCGACAGCGCAGACATCGACCACGTGCTGCGCCACGTCAAATCGCAGCACGCCGCTGCGCCGGTGTATGCCGTCGGCGTCTCGCTCGGCGGCAACGCGCTGCTGAAATGGCTGGGCGAGCAGGGCGAGGCGGCGCGCGCGCTGGTCGAACGTGCTGCCGGCATCTCCGCGCCGCTCGACATGACGGCGGCCGGCCACGCGCTGGACCAGGGCTTCAATCGCCGCGTCTACACCGCGCGCTTTCTCGCCACTCTGAAAGCCAAAGCCCTGCGCAAGGCCGTGCGCTTCCCCGGGGTGCTGGATGCGGCAGCCATCGCTGCCGCCACCACATTCCGCGAGTTCGACACCCTGGTCACCGCGCGGCTGCATGGATTTCGCGATGCCGAGGACTACTGGTTCAAGGTGTCGGCCAAACCCTTGCTGAAATCCATCGCGCTGCCCACCCTCGTCATCAACGCCCGAAATGACCCCTTTCTGCCGGCCTGGGCACTGCCGTCATCCGCCAACGCATCGCCTTCGGTCATCCTCGAACAGCCCGCAAGCGGCGGCCATGTCGCCTTCCCATCCGGCCCTTTTCCCGGCAATCTCGGCTGGCTGCCGCGCCGCCTGATGCAGCATTTCGTTATCCAGCCCGGTTAGAATCAGAACATCACACATAGGGAGTACGTTGTGGAATACCCCAAGGAAATCTTCAAGGCCTACGACATTCGCGGCATCGTCGGCAAGACCTTCACGCCGGAAATCGTCGAGGCCATCGGCCACGCCATCGGTTCCGAAGCTGTGGCGCGCGGCCAGAGTGAAATCTGCATCGGGCGCGACGGCCGCCTGTCGGGCCCCGAGATGGCCGCCGCACTCGCGCGCGGCATCCAGAAGGCCGGCATCGGGGTCGTCGACCTCGGCATGGTCGCCACCCCGATGACCTATTTCGCCGCCTACCAGCTGGGCACGAACAGCGCGGTGATGGTCACCGGCAGCCACAACCCACCCGACTACAACGGCCTGAAAATGGTGCTCGGCGACGAAACCCTGTCGGGCGACGCCATCCAGAAGCTGCGCGAACGGCTCGTCAACAACGACCTGGTGCACGGTGACGGCGGTTACCGCCAGCACGACATCGCCGGCGAATACCTCACGCGCATCGTCTCCGACGTCAAGCTCGCACGCCCGATGAAAATCATCATCGACTGCGGCAACGGCGTGCCCGGCGCATTTGCCCCCAAGCTCTACCGCGACATGGGTTGCCAGGTGGAGGAGTTGTTCTGCGAGGTTGACGGCAACTTCCCCAACCATCACCCCGACCCCTCGCAGCCGAAGAACCTGCAGGACCTGATCGCCGCGCTGAAAACCAGCGACGCTGAAATCGGGCTGGCCTTCGACGGCGATGGCGACCGCCTGGGCGTGGTCACCAAGGACGGCAGCATCATCTTCCCCGACCGCCAACTGATGCTGTTCGCCGACGACGTATTGAGCCGCAACCCCGGCGCCGAAATCATTTTCGACGTCAAGTCGACGCGCAACCTGTTCAGCTGGATCCGCGCGCGCGGCGGCCGTCCGCTGCTGTGGAAAACCGGCCACAGCTTCATCAAGGCCAAGATGAAGGAAACCGGCGCGCTGCTGGCGGGCGAAATGTCCGGCCACGTGTTCTTCAAGGAACGCTGGTTCGGCTTCGACGACGGCATGTACGCCGGCGCGCGACTGCTCGAGTACCTAAGCAAGCAGGCCGACATCAACGCCACCCTGCACGGCCTGCCCGACACGCTGAATACGCCCGAACTCAACATCAAGATGGCCGAGGGCGAGCATTACGCACTGATGGACACGCTGCAGAAAACCGCGCACTTCCCCGGCGCCCAGGAAATCATCACCCTCGACGGCCTGCGCGTGGAATACGCCGATGGCTTCGGTCTGGCGCGCCCGTCCAACACCACGCCAGTGATCGTGCTGCGCTTCGAGGCCGACACTGCCGATGCGCTGGAACGGATCCAGGCCGACTTCCGCCGCGTGTTTCACCAGGCCGCGCCCGGCCTCGCGCTGCCGTTCTGAACGGCCCTGCCGGCATCGAGCCGGCGGCGAACCGGGATCAGTCCACCGGTAGCGGCGCCGGCCGATGCAGCAGATAGCCCTGGACGAAATCGACGCCCATTTTTTTCAGGCAGCCCAGTTCCGCCTCGGTTTCCACCTGTTCGGCGATGGTCTGCTTGCCCAGCTCGTGCGCCAGCGTGTGCATGGCTTTGACGATGGCAAATTTTTCGCGGTCGTGATCCATCCCGCGCACAAAATCGCCATCGATCTTGAGGGCGGTCACCGGCAGGCGTTTCAGGTAACCGAACGAGGACTGCCCCTTGCCGAAATCGTCCAGCGCGAACTGAATGCCGCGTGACTGCAGCGTCAGGATCAGTCGCTCGCAGGCATCCAGGCTGTCGATGGCAGCGGTTTCGGTGACTTCAAAGCTGATCCGTGCGGGATCGAAATGGTACTGGCCGATTTCATCGAGAATGAACCCTGCCATGCCCGGATCGCTCAGGCTGCGGCCCGACAGATTCAGCGCATAACAGGCTTCATCGTCTGGATGGGTGTCGAGATAGGCGAAGAAATTGCGGATCACCCAGCGGTCGAAGCTGGGCGCCAGCCCGTAACGCTCGGCAGCCGGCAGGAACTCGCCCGGCTCGATAATCGAGCCATCCTCACTATGCAAGCGCAGCAGGATTTCATAATGCTGCGCTGTGATGTCCGGCGCGTGCGTGGTTGTTGGCGCATACGATTCCACATGGGCTTTAGCCCATAGTGGATCGGAGTCCTTTAGGGCTTCAGCGCCAGTACAAACACGGCCTCGCCCTTGCGGGGGCAGGGCCACTTTCTGCTGGCGATACAGGACAAACCGATGCGCCTCGAACGCCTTGGTGAGCGTGCTGACCCACTGCATTTCGTCATTGATTTTCCGTAGCGCGGGGTGGGTTTTTTCATATACCTGGATGGCGTTTCCGCCCAGCGATTTGGCGTGATAACACGCGGTATCGGCCTGCGCCAGAATTTCACCGATATCGGTCATGCCGCTGTGCAGCTCGGTCACCCCGAAGCTCACCTCGAGCCGGAACACCTTGTCGTCCCACTCGAAACGGAAGCGGCTGATTTCGTCGCGCAAGCCCTGGATATGGTCGAGCGCCTGCGGCAGCGTGGCATCGACGAACAGCAGGCCGAACTCGTCGCCCCCCAGTCGTGCCAGAGTCTGATTTTCACCCTCTGCGCGGCGCGCCATGATGGCGGTCAAGCGCTGCAGCAAGGCATCCCCCGCACGGTGGCCGCAGGTGTCGTTGACCAGCTTGAAACGGTCAAGGTCGATGTAGCAGAAGATAAAGCGCCGCGCCTCATGCTGCACGCTGTGCAGCGCTGCAGAGAGCTTGTTTTCCATTGCGCGGCGGTTCCACAAACCGGTCAGGTGATCGCGTTCGGCCTGCCAGGCCAGCCGCTGCATCAGGCTGCGCCGCTCGCTCTCGTCCTGGAACACCAGCACGCCGCCCAGCACCTTGCCGTCGCCCGAGCGTATCGGCGCGGCGGTGTCGCTGATCGCAATGGTCGCGCCATCCTGCCGGCGGATCACCGTATGGTTGTCCAGTTCGACCACCGTATTGCGCCGCAGCGCCTGGTCGAGCGGACTGGTGACGGCTGCACCGCTTTGCTCGTTGAAGAGAGGCAACACGTCGGCCACCCGTTGCCCCCGCGCATCGGCACTGCTAAAACCGGTCAGTTCTTCCGCCCGGGGATTGAGAAACTCGATCAGGCCATCCGCATCGGTGACCATCACGGCATCGCCAATCGACTCGATCGTCACCCGCAGGCGTTCCTTTTCGACCAGCAGTTCGCCATGCTCGCGCTCCAGCGCAGCCACCAGGTGGCTGACGTGATCGGCCATGTGGTTGAACGCCAGCTTGGTCTCGCGCACTTCCGGTGGCGAGCCATGCGCCAGGCTGGCACGTGCGCTGAAATCTCCCGCCTCGATTGCCCGCGCTGCGGTGCGCAAGGCATACAGGCCGCGCAGATTGACCCGCAGCAGCCAGCGCAGCAACAGCATGACCGCAGCCAGACTGCCAACCGCCAGCAGGGTGAAGCGCACGGCCAGCACCCACAGGCCCTGGATGGTCGGCCCGGCGTCCAGCGCAACCGCCAGCGTGCCATAGGCGGTGCCGCCCACCACCAGTTCGGACTGTGCATGGGGCGCGCGGAGTTCCAGCAGCGTGGCGAACCAGGCCGGATAGCGCTGCGGATCCGGCAGCGTGCGCGCTTCGAACGCGACCTGCGGGGTCGCGAAACGTGCGCTCAGAATTCTGGAATCGCGTGCGCGCGCCTCGATCGTCTGTTCGATGGCGGGGTAATCGCGCAGCAGCACCTGGTCCTGAATCGCCGTCATCAGCGCGCTCAGTTCGCGTTCGGCGCCGATGTCGAGATTCTGTTGCGCGCGCGCCTTGAGCGGCAGGCCCAGCACCGCCAGCGTGGCCAGATACATCACCAGCACCAGCACGAATACCGCACCCAGAATGCGGGCCTGCAGACTGTAATGCGTGCTGCGCGCCGCTTGCGGCTCACTCATTCACGGGCACCTGGGTGTGCTTGAAAAAATTCCGGTAGTTGCTGTAGTCGCGGTCGTCCGCCACGACAAAACCGCGCGCCTTCGACAACCCAAGCGACTGCGCCGCCCGTTGCAGCACGCGCAGCCCTTCCGGGTCGTGCGCCATACTAACAAAGGCCTGGCGGATTTTTTCGCCGTCGGCCGCGCTAACTCGCGGCGAGGCCATCACGGCCAGGTCGAAATACGGTTCCGACTCGGCCAGAACGCGGTACTTCAACGCACGACGCTGGGCGAAATCGGCCATCACCTGATGGTTCACCCCGGCCGCTTCCACTTGGCCCGACATGAGCTGCCCCATCGCCGCCTCCTGGTTGCCGGCAAACACCGGCGAAACCTTGACGCCGGCACGCAACAGCGTATCCATCGGCACGTAATACCCGGTGAAGCCATACGGATTGGCAAATGCGACAGATTTTCCAGTCAGTTCCTGCAGCGTCTTGATCGGCGAACTGTCGAGCACCACCACCTGCCCGCGAATGCCCTGCGTATCCTGCCGTGCCAGCACACGCCAGCCCAACTGATCACGCTTCGGCGTAAACAGATGATTGGTGTAGGCAAAATCCAGCTGTCCGGCCACCACGCGGTCGGTGGTTTCGTTGGCGGTGCGCCCGATATGCAGCTCCAGCGGCACACCGGAACGCGCCGACACATAATTCAGAATGGGATTCCAGTAAGCTGCGGTCGACTGCAGGCTGCGATGATTGAGCACGCCAAAGGCGTAAGGGATGGGGGGGGCTGCCTGACTCGCGGTGCTCAGCATCAAGGCCAGGCACATCCATATTCTTTTCACGTTGTCTCCCATGAGCTTTTATTGAACTGCAGTTTTATTGCGCGTCGAGTGTACCGTGTCGCCCCGCAATTTCTCAAATGAACGGGGCAGTTTGGGGGGCCGGCTGCAATAACGGACAAAAGCGCGCCCATATTGAATTCGCGCGTGTGGCATGAACTAGAATCACCAAACTATTTTTTATCGCTGCGGAGTTCATCATCGACTGCCTGCTCTTCCACGATTCCAAGTCCCAAGCCATCGCCCTGGACGATATCAGCGATCATATCGGCCAGCCGGATCGCTTCATCTGGGTCGAACTCAAATCGCCCGACAGCCAGACCATTACGCATCTGGGCGATGAGCTCGGCTTGCATGCGCTGGCGCTGGAGGACGCGATTTCCACCCACCAGCGTACCAAGCTCGAGGAATACGACAAACACGTTTTCATTGCCACGCGCACGGTGCAACTGTGGGAATCACGCATGGAACTCGGCGAAACGCACTTGTTTGTCGGAAGCAATTACGTCGTCGCCATCCGTCACGACAGCGGCAGCGGCTACCAGCGGGTGAGCGAGCGCCTGCAGGCGGCAAGAAACGGCATCAAGCCGGGCGCGCCCTACGCGCTATACCTGGTGCTCGACCTCATCGTCGACCAGTTCAGGCCGGTGATCGAAAGCATGCAGGACCGGTTTCAGTCACTCGAGAGTCAATTGATGAGCGGGGCAAAATCGGGGCGCGACACGCTGGAACGGCTATACGCCATGAAACGCGACCTGACGACGTTGCGCGACGTCGCTGAACCGATGCAGGACATCACGCAGGACCTGATCCGCCTGCATCCCGGGTTGTCCACCAAGGAACTCAAGGCCTATTACCGCGATGTGCAAGACCATGCGGTACGCGTGTCCGCCGCCATCGATCGCCTGCGCATTTCGACCTCGGACGCGATGCAGTTCCACCTCGCCTCGTTGTCGGTGAAGCAGAACGAATCGGTGCAGAAGCTGGCGGGCTGGGGGGCGCTGCTGGCGCTGCCCACGGTGGTGTTCAGCCTCTA
Source organism: Thiobacillus denitrificans (assembly GCF_001530125.1). Lineage (GTDB taxonomy): Bacteria > Pseudomonadota > Gammaproteobacteria > Burkholderiales > Thiobacillaceae > Thiobacillus > Thiobacillus denitrificans_C. The sequence continues at coordinate 30,618 of NZ_LDUG01000002.1, forward strand.
TGGCATGAATTTCATCAACATGCCCGAACTGAAATGGCCGTGGGCGTATCCCGCCTTGATGCTGGCGACCGGTGCGGCAGTGATCGTGCTGTATCGGCGGCTGAAGCGGCGCGGCTGGATCTGAATCCGAAATAAAGGCTCAGCGCCGCTCGGCGCGCGCATAGCGGATGCGCGCGCCGGCCGCCTCGTCGCGATCCAGCCACACCACATGCAGCGCGCCGGCCGCATCCAGCGTCGCCACCGGATCGGACTGCCCGCCCGGCCCGGTTGCCGCCGGCACCGCCAGATCATCACCGAACGCCTCCCCTTCCCATTCGGACAGCCACACGTCCGGCGTGCCGTCGCGGGCGTCGTCCCACAGCGCCACCAGCCGGCCAGCCGCATCGCCGACGACCAGCGCATGCCATTGCGCCATGTTGTCGCCGAAGTTATCCTGCACCCGGATGTTCTTGCCGAAGCGGCGCGTTCCCGTATCGAACGCTGCAAAGACATCGTAGCCGGAGAGGAAGTCGCGCTTGTCGAGCCACACCGCGGCAATGCCCTGTTCGCCCCAGGCCGTGAGCGTCGGGCGCATCGCGCCGGTGCCGGCGCCGAGCCCGTCGACGCTGCCGCTCTTACGGTCGGTGAGGCGGGCCGGCGGCGTAAACTGCCGGCCATCCGGGCGATGACTCACCATCGGCACAGTATGGCGATGACGACGGTCTTCCCACACCACCGTCACGCTGCCGTCGCCGGCCACGGCCAGCGCGGGCCAGCCCTGTTCGTCGACCGGCATCGCCGCTTCGACCGGCTGCGCCGATTTCACGCTCAGCGTGTCGCCTTTCAGCGCCAGCCTTGCAACGACGATGCGGCGGAAGCGTCCGGCCTGCTCGGCCCACGCCGCATAGAGCGTGTGATCGCGCAGGGCCAGCGTCACCTGCGCCGCCTCGGTCTTCGAAAGCTGCAGCGTCTTGCCGCCGGGCATCACCCGGGCATGCACCTTGCCGGCTTCTTCCCAGGCGGCCACAAAACGGCCCGCGCCCAGGGCCATCACCACCGGTTCGTAACATTCGGCCTTGCTCAATTGAGTTTCCGGCTGAAAGTTCGCCGCCGTGGCCGACTTCATTGCCAGATAGCACTGCGGGCTGCCGCTACGATTGTCTTCCCACACCACGCCCACGGTGCCGCCCGACACCGCGACGCCCTGGCGGTTGGCTGATTCCAGGTGCGGGAAAATCGCCGAACCCTGAACCGAATTGACGGTAAGCGGCTCGCTCCAGGTCCACGCGGCGTGCGCCGGCCACGCCAGCGCCGCCAGCAGCAGCGCGGCCGCCCTCACGACTTGCCGCCCAGAAATTCAAGCAGGGTTTTCTGCTTGTAATGCCCGCCGCGCACGTAGCGGTCGTAGTCCTCGAAGTCCTGCACCGTCTTGAAACCAGGCACCTGCATGATCTTGTCGCCCTGCGGCGTCATGTAAACGAACAACGGCGTGGCAAAGGCCTGCAGCCGCGCGCCCAGTTCGGCCTCGGTGATGCGCTCGCCGCTGGGCAGCGTCAGCCGCTTGCCCGATTCGGCATCGACATAGACCAGCGCATAGTTCTCGCTGTAGCGTTTTTTCAGGCCGGCATCGGAGAAGGTTTTCTTGTTGGTGTGGTCGCACCACGCGCAGCCGTAACGCCCGAAGTACACGAAGATCGGCTTGCCACTCGCGCGCGCCGCCTTGAGACCGGCATCGAAATCGACAAAAGGGTATCCCGTCGGCGGGTCGGCCAGCACCGTTCCCGCCAACATGCAGCCTGCCGCCAGCGCCATTTTGATCAGCTTCATTTTGTTCTCACTTTAGTCGCATCTCGCCATTCTGATAAATTCGGGCATTCATGCAACCCTATTCTGACCCCATGACCCACGATTCCGTTCGTATCGGCCTGATTTCCATCAGCGACCGCGCAAGCCAAGGCATCTACGAGGATCAGGGCCTGCCCGCGCTGCAGGCCTGGTTCGGCGAGGTGCTGGCCAATCCCGTGGAATTCGTCAGCCGGCTGATTCCCGACGAGCAGGCATTGATCGAGGCCACGCTGATCGAACTGGCCGACGCCAAACGCTGTTCGCTCATTCTCACCACCGGCGGCACCGGCCCGGCGCCGCGCGACGTCACGCCCGAGGCCACGCTGGCGGTGGCGCACAAGGTGCTGCCCGGCTTCGGCGAGGCGATGCGCGCGGTATCGCTGAAATACGTGCCAACCGCGATCCTGTCACGTCAGGTCGGCGTCACGCGCGGCGCCAGCCTCATCCTTAACCTGCCGGGGCAGCCCAAGGCGATCAAGGAGACGCTGGATGGCGTCTTCGCCGCCGTGCCCTACTGCATCGACCTGATCGGCGGCCCCTATCTCGAAGCGCGCGCCGACACGATCGCCGTGTTCCGTCCCAAGTCCGCATTACGGTCGCCTGCATGACGGTGCTCGATGCACTCGCACGCGCCCTGCGCGACCTGTTCAGCCTGCGCGTGCTGTGGGTGGTGGTGTGGCCGATGCTGACCGCCCTGCTGCTGTGGCTGGCGCTGGGGATGACGTTCTGGGGCAGTTTCGCCGGCTGGATTGAACAGGGACTTGGCGCGATCGGCATCCAGGTCTGGCTGGCCAAGGTCGAACCGAGATGGATCGCCAACGGCATTCAGGCGCTGCTGCACCTCATGCTGTTCGTTCCGCTGGTGATGCTGACCGCGCTCGTCATCACCGCGCTGTTCGGCATGCCCGCGCTGATCCGCGCGGTGGCCGAGCGCGACTACCCCACGCTCAAGCGCGAAAACGGCGGCGGCCTGGTCGGCAGTGTATGGAACGCCGTCATCGCAATTACCTGGTTCGCTGTCCTGTGGGTGGTCACCCTGCCGCTGTGGCTGATCGGCGTCGGCGTGATCGTGCCCTTCGTCGCGGCCGCCTGGCTGAACCAGCGCCTGTTCCGCTACGACGCCATCGCCGAGCACGCCAGCGCCGACGAAATGGCCGCGCTGTTCAAGCAGGAACGTGGCGGCTGGTGGGGATTGGGGTTACTCACCGGGCTGGTGCAGTTCATCCCCTTGCTCAATCTGTTCGGACCGGTGCTGGCCGCGCTGGCCTTCATCCACTTCGGCCTGGCGCGTCTCGCGCTGCAACGCCCGGCCTAATTGCCCGAGCCAAAGCGCCGCTTGAATCCTGCGTCGAAGTTGATTTCGTGGGCGGTCATCGCCCCGATCACGCACCGCTCCAGGCTGGGCGGCATCACCAACTGGCCGGCGGCATTCACCAGCCGGCCCGCCATGATTTCGGCCTCGCGGCGCGGCAGGTGCGGCGGCAGTTCGGGCTCGGCATAGCCCTGCGGGTAAACCGGCCGCCCCCCGATGTCGTATTTGTCCGTCGCCCCCAGCGTATGCAGCAGCTCATGCGCGAAGACGATGTTGTTCTGCTGCGTCTGCCGGGGATCGGCAAAGGCATGCACCACGCCGACCAGCCCTTTCTGCAGCCCCAGCGAATGTGCCAGCGCCACGCCGTCCTGCGGCGCGTGATACAGCACGAACAGCTTGATCGTGCCCAACTGCGGCAACCATTCGCCCGACTGCCGGTACACCCACCAGCGCAGGTGCAAGCTCCAAAAAATGGTTTTCAGCACGTTGCCCGAGCGCGGGGGCGCGGGCGGCGGCTCATCCAGCGCCGGCAGCAGCGTGGCCTGCATGGCCGGCGACAGCTTCAGCCCGTAACGCGCCGACTCGCGTTCGAGAAAGGCGTTGATCTCGTCGAAATCGCTCGCCTGCAGCGCGCGGATCGTCTCGCTCGCCTCGGTCGAACCGTCGCCGTTGATCGGGATCACCGCCACCGCCAGCGGCGCCCGCCAGCCGCGCACCATGGACTGTTCCAGCCAGGTGAAACTGAGTGCTGCGGCCAGCACCCCCAGCAACAGCAGAATGCGAAAGCGGCGGAACGTCATTCGCGGCCTTCGCGGGTCAATCCGTTTTCTGCATGGCCTCGCGGATCACCCGGAATATCTCGCGGAAGGCTTTCGGCGGCTTGTTGCGCGCTGCCTCGTCGCGGGCATTGCGGATGACTTGCCGCAGATGGGTGGCGTCGGTATCGGGATATTTATTGAGGAAAAGCGTCAGCGCCTCGTTGTCGGCGATGAGCTTCTCGCGCCACTTTTCAGCCTGGTGCAGCTTGGCAGTTTCCGCCGCCGACACGCCGTTGAAGGCGTCGAGCTGCGCCTGGATCGGCGCCGGGTCGACGCCGCGCATCAGCTTGCCGATGTATTGCTTCTGCCGCCGCAGCGCTCCGTTCTGGGTGATCTTGCGGCAGGCGGCCACCGCCGCGCGCAGGTCTTCCGGCAGCTCGATGCGCTTGAACTGCGCGTCGGGCAGTTCAACCAGTTGCGCGCCGAGGTCCTGCAGGGCCTCGACTTCGCGCTTTTTCTGGCTTCTGCTGGGGCCGTCATAGACGTCATCGGGGTCAAATTCCAACTCGGCATCGGGGTCGATCAGTCGCACGGCAGGGCTTTCGGTTGCTGTTATTATCGACATTGTAGTTTCTGCCCATTCAAAACGTGCCGATTCGAATCCTATTGCGCCCCACTTTCCTTTTGTAAACCGACATGTCCCGCTCCCAATTCAGCTATACCCGCGACCAACTCACTGCCCTCTCCCGGATCGTCATCGAGCACGCTGCCCGGCAGGGCGCCACCGCCGCCGACACCGAGATTTCCGAGGGCGTCGGCCAGAACGTCAGCGTGCGCCAGGGTGAAATCGAGACCATCGAATACAACAAGGACAAGGGCGCCGGCGTCACCGTCTACATCGGCCAGCGGCGCGGCCATGCCTCGACCTCGGATTTATCGGAGGCGGCGCTGAAGAGCGCGGTGGAAAAGGCACTGACGATTGCGCGCTACACCGCCGAAGACGATGCTGCCGGGCTGCCCGAAGCCGACAAGTTGGCGAAGGACGTGCCTGACCTCGACCTCTACCACCCGTGGCCGCTCAGCGTCGAAGAAGCCGCCGAACGTGCGCGCGCCTGCGAAGCGGCGGCGCTGGCGGTCGACAAGCGGCTGACCAACTCCGAAGGCGCCGGCGTCAGCCTCCACACCTCGCAATTCATCTTTGCCAACAGCCTCGGCTTCTGCAACGGCTACGCGGGCTCGCGCCACGGCATGTCGGTCGCGGTGATCGGCGAGGACCGTGGCGGCATGCAGCGTGACTACTGGTACACCAGCGCCCGCAATGCAAACGATCTGGACTCCGCCGAGTCCGTCGGGCGCATCGCCGGCACCCGCACCGTGCGCCGCCTGAACGGCCGCAAGCTCGACACCCGCACCTGCCCGGTGGTTTTCGAGGCGCAGATCGCCACCGGCCTGATCGGCAACTTCGTCGCCGCAGTGTCGGGCGGCAGCCTCTACCGCAAGTCGTCGTTCCTGCTCGACAGCCTGGGCCAGCAGGTGTTCGCCCCCCTGGTGACCATCCGCGAGCAGCCCTTCATTCCCGGTGGCCTCGGCAGCGCGCCGTTCGACAGCGAAGGCGTCGCCTGCCTCGAACGCGACATCGTCAAGGACGGCGTATTGCAGGGTTACTTCCTGTCGACCTACTCGGCGAAAAAGCTCGGCATGACGACCACCGGCAACGCCGGCGGCAGCCACAACCTCATCGTCACCCCCGGCGAGCACGACCTCGACGGCCTGTTGAAGCAAATGGGCACCGGGCTCTTGGTCACCGAACTACTCGGCCAAGGCGCCAATATGGTCACCGGCGACTACTCGCGTGGAGCCGCCGGCTTCTGGGTGGAAAACGGCGAAATCCAGTACCCGGTCGAGGAAGTCACCATCGCCGGCAACCTGGCCGAGATGTTCAAGGGCATTGTTGCGATAGGCAACGATGTCGAGCGGCGCGGCTCGAAGCAGGTCGGCTCCATCCTGATCGACAAGATGACGGTGGCGGGGAATTAAGGCGCGAAGGGCACCCAGAAAACCCCTACAAGTCCATCGCCTTATAGCCACTTGATTGATACATACACTATATGTATATTTAGCGCATGGCGTTTGAGTTCGATCCCAAAAAAGCGGCAGCAATCTGCGTAAGCATGGCGTTTCGCTCACGGATGCCGAGCCGGTGTTTTATGACGATCAGGCGTTGACGCGTGAGGATGCGGATGCAAACGGCGAGGCACGCCTTGTAACGGTCGGTACGGATGCGCTGGGGCGGATTCTGACAGTGTGCTGGACCGAACGCGGTCCAGGCTATTCGCGTGATTTCAGCGCGGTTATCCACGCAGGCAGAAAGGAAAGTGTATGAAATCTGAATACGACATGAAGAAAGCCAAGCGCGGCGCGGTAGTCACGCCCGTCGGCAAAACCCGAATCACCATTTATCTGGACGACGCGATACTTGCGGCTTTCCGGGAACGCGCCGAAGCCGAAGGACGCGGCTATCAAACCCTGATTAACGAAGCTTTGAGCGCGGCACTGGCGGAAAACAATGCACCCGTGACGATCGGCACCTTGCGTAAAGTACTGCGCGAGGAATTGCACGCGGCCTGAAAAGCGTTCACGCAGAAACGTTAAAGGGTAGCGTCCCCAATGGCAATTGATCGCGGCGCTGGCTTGACTTCGTAGCACGTGTCGGCAAGGCCACGGGGTTTTGAGTTTCCCGTACTAAAAATAATCGTGTCTGACCCCAATGCTGTTACAGAGTTTGCAGATATGACAGGGCTATGCGTGCGACTGGTGTACTACCCGCCCTATCACAGCAAGTACAACGCCATTGAGCGTTACTGGGCAGGGCTGGAGAAATCATGGAATGGCTACTTGCTCAGCACCGTGGAGACGGTCATCAGACGCGCCGGAAATTTCTTCTGGAAGGGAATGCGCACAAGCGCCAACTTAATGGATGGCGTCTACGAGAAAGGTGTCAAAATCCGTGGCAAAGAAAAAAGAGCCCTTGAGGATCGACTAGAAAGAACCGCCGAGTTGGGTTGCTGGGACATAACCATTCATCCTAAAACGGTATTTTTGTAATTTCTTACTCCCTTAACTAATTGATCCGCAATGAATACTCGTGGGGAAACCTCAGTGTCTGACCCCATTTCTCTGTGCCATTTCTCTCCGGCGTTGCTGAAACGATCGGCGGATTCTCGAACACCCCCACCCGGACCGGAATGCGATCCTGCGCAGACCACGCCAGTGTGAACGACATCAGCCATAACAACCCTGCCCGCAAAACGGTACGGCGCATCATGTGATTTTTGTCCTGGAAAATGGGGGCCGCTTATGCATTATGGACACCGGGAAGGCTGCTGTGGGATCGACAATGGGCAAGTATAGGGGGCAATTCCGGCACCGGCCAGAATGACGTCAGGTCGTGCCGGTTTTCTGAAGACAAGCAGCCGCTCGCGCCAGGGAGTTCGGACTTATGCCGCGTCGCGAAGCCGTGTTCAATTCATTTACGCAAGCAAAAAATCTGCCGTGCGGGCGCCGCTCGCAAAAGCATTCACGCTCGCTACCACACTGGCTGCGATTTCGCGCAATGCCTCGTGGGTAAAAAATGCCTGATGGGGCGTGATGAGCGCGCGCGGCTGCGCAAGCAACCGTTGCAGTATCGGATCGTCGTAGCTGCGGGTCGAGCAGTCCCGAAAAAATACACCGCGTTCATTTTCGTACACATCCGCCCCATATGCAGCCAGCTGCCCCGCCTCCAGCGCGTCCAGCACGGCAGCGGTATCAACCACGCCGCCGCGCGCCGTGTTGATGAGCACCAGACCTGGTTTCGCCGCATGCAAACAGGCCGCGTCAACCAAATGCCGGGTCGCGGGAGTCAAGGGGCAATGCAGCGATACCACATCCGCTTCGCGCCACAGCACGTCAAGTGGCACGGCCTCCACCCCCTCGATCTGGAACGGGCTGCGTGAATGCGCGATCACCCGGCAGCCGAACCCGCGCATGATGCGGGCGAACACCTGGCCGATGCGTCCCATGCCCACGATGCCCACCGTCTTGCCATGCAAGCTGAAGCCCAGCAAGCCGTCGAGTTTGAAATTGTTTTGTTGAACCTGGCGCAACGCCTGCGGAAGATTGCGCGCGAGGGCCAGCAATAAGGTCGCTGCGTGTTCGGCGACCGATTCGGGACTGTACGTGGGGACATGCGCCACGCAGAGCCCCAATTTGCGTGCGGCGTCGAGGTCGATGTTATCCACGCCCGCCGCGCGCTGTACAACGAGGCGCACGCCCAGTTTCGCCAGCTTCTCAAACGTCGCCGCATCAAGACAGTCTCCGACAAAACTTACCACCGCATCGAAATCCTGATAGGGCTCCACATCGGACGGGATGGACAATGCCCCGAGGGCACGCACCGTGTGTCCCGATGCCTCAAGCGCAGGACGCAGATACAATTCATCGTGGGCTTGAGAACTGGTAATCGCGAGTTTCAGAGTCTTGTGCATAGACATAGTCAAGTGGGCAAACTGAAATTCGATATGCTTATAATAGTCAGAGCGCGGTTATATCAATACAAACTTGGCCGCCGAAAGCGGCAGCGCTCACGGACGCGCTGCCTCGTGTGCTGAGTTTTACCGGTGCCAAGCGTCTATTGGCCGCCTTCTCCGATCAACTGCGCCGAACGCCGGAGAAGCAAATATGCGCCGTAATCGCGACCGTACTTGCGAGCATTGCCACCCTGAAACTTCCGCATCGACCCGACCGAATCGAACCCCGCGCCAAGAAACGACGACCCAGAAAAAGCCTCGGGGACAGGTCTAGCTATGTAGCATTCTTTGTATGCACGCTTTTTAGCGTGCTATGATGTGTCTACATAGATATACATCCCGAGGCAAGTCATGAAACTGCAAGTCGCAAAATGGGGCAACAGCCTGGCGGTGCGCCTGCCGATAGAACAGGATTTTGGGGTCAGGTCTCAATACTGTTCGTTTAAGCAAAATTCCGTTCGTCCTGAGCCTGTCGAAGGGCTCTTGGTGAGTAGCTGGTGGTTCGACAAGCTCACCACGAAGGTTAACCGAACAGCATTGGGTCAGGTCTTTCGTTATCATATGCTATTGAAAGACCCAAGCCCGATATCAGCCCATCAACTTCGGTGGCCTGCAGAAAATCAAAGGTTTCAGGCTCGAATTACCCCCCTAAAAACATAAGCGCCGAAAGTTTTCATTCGGCGTTTACAGAAGGCTCAGGGGCACGGTCTAAACAATGTAAAAAATGAAATGATTTGCCATACATGCTTCTTATCGCGCTAAGATGTATCTACATAGATATACATCTAGGGGTGACTCATGAAACTGCAAGTAGCGAAATGGGGCAATAGTCTGGCGGTGCGCCTGCCGACGGAATGCATACGGGCTGCCGGGTTGAAGGAAGGCGATAGCGTTGAGGCCGAGGTCGGCCGGGCGGGGGAAATCACGCTTACGCCAACGCATGCCTTCGACAAGGCCGCATTTCTCAAGCGGGTGCGCAAACTGCGGGCTGGGATGCCGATGACCTCTGCTACGGTGGAGACCATGCGCCAGGAGGAACGCTATTGATGATTTACCTCGATACCAGCGCGGCCATTCCCCTGTTTGTTCCTGAACCGACAAGCGATGCGGTGGATGCGTGGTTTGAGTCTTGCGATGAAACGCTGATTTCCTCCGACTGGATTTTGACCGAGTTCGCCAGCGCTTTGTCGATCAAGGTGCGGCGCGGGGAGATTGAGAAAAAGCAGGCGCAGGCGGCCTGGAAGGACTTCGAGTCCTTCTGCCAATCCGGTTTGCGGCTTGTCCCTGTGAGCAGGCAAGCTTTCGGGCAAGCCGCACAGCTTGTACGCAATGTTTCCAGCGGCCTGCGTTCTGGAGATTCGCTTCATCTGGCTATGGCGATAGAGACTGGGGCGGCCAGCATTGCTACCGCAGACGGCAATCTGGAGAAAAATGCAAAGCTGAAGGGACTGGCTGTGAATCGGTTTTGAATACCGGGAAAGCTACTGACATGCAACTGATTCAACGTTCGCTCTTTACCCTTTTCGCCCTCTTCCTGCTCGCAGCGTGCGAGCGCGCGCCGACGCTGCCCAAGCTCAATTCGCACGACGTCATCGTCGCCTTTGGCGACAGCCTCACCCACGGCATCGGCGCCAGCGCCGACACGGCCTACCCCGCCGTGCTGGCGACGCTGACCAGCCGCACCGTGATCAACGCCGGCGTGCCCGGCGACACCACGGCATCGGCCCTGCTGCGCCTGCCCGAAGTGCTGGCCGAGCACCAGCCGCGCCTCGTGCTGCTGTGCCTGGGCGGCAACGACATGCTGAGACAGCACCCCGCTGCCGCCACCGAAAACAACCTGCGCCTGCTGGTGCGAACCATCCGCGCCAGCGGCGCCAGCGTCGTGCTGATCGGCGTGCCCGAACCGAAATTGTTCGGCGGCGCGCCGGATTTCTACGCCCGGGTTGCAGAGGACATGCAACTACCGCTGGAGCAGGACATCTTCAACAATGTGCTGAAGGACAACCGCCTCAAGTCCGACTCTATCCACGCCAACGCCGCCGGGTATCGCGTGGTCGCCGAGCGGCTGGCCGAATTCCTCAAGAAGACCGGCGCACTGTGAAAACCCTGCTTGCGCTGGCCCGCCTGATCGACGCGCTGACCGAACGGGTCGGCCGCATCGTCATCTGGCTGGTGCTGGTCGCCACCCTGATTTCGGCGGGCAATGCGCTGGTGCGCTACTCGCTGGGCGCAAGCTCGAACGCCTGGCTGGAAATCCAGTGGTATCTGTTCGGCGCGATGTTCCTCTTGGCCGCGGGCTACACGCTGAAGCACAACGGCCACGTGCGCATCGACATTTTCTACAACCGTCTCGGCCCGCGCGGGCAGGCGTGGATCGACCTCATCGGCGGCCTGCTGTTCCTGCTGCCGATGGCGGTGCTGCTGGCCTGGCTGGCGTGGCCGATGTTCTTCGAAGCCTGGCAGACCCAGGAATATTCGCCCGACGCCGGCGGCCTGCTGCGCTGGCCGGTCAAGCTGCTGCTGCCGCTTGGCTTCGGCCTGCTGGCGCTACAGGGCGTGGCCGAAGTCATCAAGCGGCTTGGCGTGTTGTCCGGGCACCTGGTGCTGCCGCGCGAAGCGCCGGAAGAGGAAGTCTGATGGACGCCGCGTCATTGGAATTCCTGGCGCCACTGATGTTTCTCGGCCTGGTGGTCTTCCTGCTGCTGGGCTATCCGGTGGCGTTCGCGCTCGCCGCCAACGGCCTCCTGTTCGCCGGCATCGGCATCACGGCGGGGTTGTTCGACATCTCGCTGCTACAAGCCCTGCCCGAGCGCGTCTACGGCATCGTCGCCAACCCGACGCTGCTGGCGATTCCCTTCTTCGCCTTCATGGGGCTGATTCTCGAACGCTCCGGCATGGCCGAGGACCTGCTCGACACCATCGGCCAGCTGTTCGGCTCGCTACGAGGCGGGTTGGCCTACGCGGTGATCCTGGTCGGCGGCCTGCTCGCCGCCACCACCGGCGTGGTCGCCGCCACCGTCATCGCCATGGGGCTGATCTCGCTGCCTGTGATGCTGCGCTACGGCTACGACAAGCGGCTCGCCTCCGGCGTCATCGCCGCCTCCGGCACGCTGGCGCAGATCATTCCGCCGTCGCTGGTTCTGATCGTGCTGGCCGACCAGCTCGGCGCCTCGGTCGGCGACATGTACAAGGGCGCGCTCATCCCCGGTCTGGCGCTGGTCGGGCTGTATCTGCTCTATGTGTTTGGCGTGACGCTGTTCAGGCCGCACGCCGCCCCCGCGATGCCGGCTTCCGCACGCACCCTGCACGGTTCGGCGCTGCTGTTGCGCGTGCTGACCACGCTGGTGCCGCCCTTGGTGCTGATTTTCCTGGTGCTCGGCACCATCTTCATCGGCGTCGCCACCCCGACCGAGGGCGGCGCGATGGGCGCGGCCGGCGCGCTGCTGCTGGCGGTGGCGCGCGGGCGATTGAGCCGCCTGCAGCTGACGCAGGCGATGGACAGCACCACCCGCCTCACCGCTTTCGTCATCTTCATCCTGATCGGCTCGACCATCTTCACCCTGGTGTTCCGCGGGCTCGATGGCGACGTCTGGGTGGAGCACCTGTTCAACCAGCTGCCCGGCGGCGTGCTCGGCTTTCTCATCGTGGTCAACTTGATGGTGTTCGCGCTGGCGTTCTTCCTCGACTTCTTCGAGATCGCCTTCATCGTGGTGCCGCTGGTGGGCCCCATCGCCACCAAGCTCGGCATCGACCCGATCTGGTTCGGCGTGATGCTCGCGGTCAACATGCAGACCGCCTTCATGCACCCGCCGTTCGGCTTCGCCCTGTTCTACCTGAAGAGCGTCGCGCCGAAGTCGATCCGCACCGCCGACATCTACCGGGGCGCCATTCCCTTCCTCGTCATCCAGCTGTTCATGGTCGCCGTGGTGCTGGCTTTCCCGCAGGTGGTGCTGCGCGACGCACCGCCGGATGCCAGCAGCGTCACCGAAATCCCCATCGACATCGACGTCGATCCCGACGCCTACTACCTGCCGGCCGAGTGGCGCTGATCCCGGGTTCGCCCGGGGCGGAAAACGTGAGAAAATGAACGGCTTCGCACATCGCCTGTCATATGCGCGCCCATTGCACCCTTCACACTCCAGGGACTGAATCCATGAGCGAACTCATCATTGAAGAACTCGTCGCCGGCAGCGGCGCCACCGCCACCGCCGGGCAAACCGTTACCGTGCATTACACCGGCTGGCTCACCGACGGCACCAAATTCGACTCCAGCGTCGACCGCAGCGACCCGTTCGAATTCCGCCTCGGCGCGGGCCAGGTCATCGCCGGCTGGGACCAGGGCGTGGCCGGCATGCAGATCGGCGGCAAGCGCAAGCTCACCATCCCGCCGGAACTGGGCTACGGCGCACGCGGTGCCGGCGGCGTGATTCCGCCGAACGCGACGCTGGTGTTCGAAGTGGAACTGCTGGGTCTTCGCTGAGTCTATCCTTCAGTTTCCAAGCAGGAGGGAACGGGACTGGCCGCGCTGGCTGCCCCGTTCCCTTCTGTGCTTTTATAGACGGGTAAAATCCCCCCATGACACACGCCCTGTTTTCCCACCGCAAGCACTGGGCGGCACGCCTCGGCACCGCCTCCTTCCTGCCGATGACGCGCGCCGAAATGACCGCGCTCGGCTGGGACGCGTGCGACGTCATCCTGGTGACAGGCGACGCCTACATCGACCATCCCAGCTTCGGCGTGGCGCTGGTCGGGCGGCTGCTGGAAGCGCAGGGCTACCGCGTCGGCATCATCAGCCAGCCCGACTGGCATTCGGCCGACGCCTTCCGCGCGCTCGGCCAGCCGACGTTGTATTTCGGCGTCACCGCGGGCAACATGGATTCGATGGTCAACCGCTACACATCCGAGCGCAAGACCCGCTCCGACGACGCCTACACGCCCAACGCCGAACCCAACAAGCGGCCCGACCGCGCGGTGACCGTCTACGCCCAGCGCTGCCGCGAGGCCTTCCCCGGCACCCCGGTGATCATCGGCTCGATCGAGGCGTCCTTACGCCGCATCGCGCATTACGACTACTGGTCGGACAATGTGCGCCGCTCGGTGCTGCCGGACTCCAAGGCCGACCTCTTGATCTTCGGCAACGCCGAACGCGCGCTGCTGGACGTCACCCACCGCCTCGCCAAGGGCGAAAAGATCGGCGACATCCGTGACCTGCGTGGCACCGGCTTCATGGTGGCGCGCGACTGGAAGCCGGAAGACAACTGGCTGGAAGTCGCCTCGACCGAACTCGACATCCCCGGCGCCATCGATGCCCACGTCGACCCCTACGCGATGACGCCTGACGCGCCAGCGTCCCAGGCATCCGGCGGCGCCAGCGCGCAGTTGCCCGAGGGCACGGCGCCGATCAAGATCGTGTCCAAGGCCGAACGGCTGGCCGCCCGTCAGGACGTGCGCGCGCGCACCGTGATCCGGCTGCCCGATTACGACCAGGTGAAGAACAACCCGTCGCTGTACGCCCACGCCTCGCGCGTGTTCCACCTCGAATCCAACCCCGGCAATGCGCGCGCCTTGCGGCAGGCGCACGGCGAGCGCGACGTCTGGCTGAATCCGCCGCCGCTCCCGCTTTCCACGCCGGAGATGGACGCGGTGTACGACCTGCCCTACGCGCGCGCGCCGCATCCGAGCTACGGCGACGCCAAGATTCCGGCGTGGGAGATGATCCGCTTTTCGGTCAACATCATGCGCGGCTGCTTCGGCGGCTGCACCTTCTGCTCGATCACCGAGCATGAAGGCCGCATCATCCAGAGCCGCTCCGAGGACTCGGTGATCCGCGAGATCGAGGCGATCCGCGACAAGACGCCCGGCTTCACCGGCGTGATTTCCGACCTCGGCGGGCCGACCGCCAACATGTACCGCATGGCGTGCAAGTCGGAGACCATCGAGAAGGCCTGCCGCCGCTTGAGCTGCGTGTTCCCCGACATCTGCGACAACCTCGGCACCGACCACACGCCGCTGATCCACATGTACCGCCGCGCGCGCGCGCTGCCCGGCGTCAAGAAAATCCTCATCAGCTCGGGGCTGCGCTACGACCTCGCGGTGCGTTCGCCCGAATACGTCAAGGAACTGGTGCAGCATCACGTCGGCGGCTATCTGAAGATCGCGCCGGAGCACACTGAAGCCGGGCCGCTGTCGAAAATGATGAAGCCCGGCATGGGCGCCTACGAGCGCTTCAAGGACATGTTCGAGGCCGCGTCCAAGGCAGTCGGCAAGAAGCAGTACCTGATCCCCTATTTCATCGCGGCCCACCCCGGCACCACCGACGAGGACATGCTGAACCTGGCCATCTGGCTGAAGAAGAACGACTTCCGCCTCGACCAGGTGCAGACCTTCCTGCCGACGCCGATGGCGCTGGCGACGACCATGTACCACACCGAAAAGAACCCGCTGAAGAAGGTCCTCGGCGGCAAGGCCGAGGCGGTGTCCGTCGTCAAACAGGGCCGCACGCGGCGCCTGCACAAGGCCTTCCTGCGCTATCACGACGCGGAAAACTGGCCGCTGCTGCGCGAAGCCCTGAAGGAAATGGGCCGCGACGACCTCATCGGCAACAGCAAGAAGCACCTCATCCCGCTGTTCCAACCCGCCGGCACCGGCAGGCTGCCGGAAGGCACGCGCACCCCGCGCGCCGAAGGCGGCCGCGCCAAGCCCGGCTCGGCCAAACCGAATGCAGCCAGATCAGGCGCGGGCAAACCCGCACCCACTCAAGCGGGCTCTGCCAAACCCGGCGCCACAAAATCTGGTGCCAAGCCCACCGAAGGCAAGCCCGCCCCCGCCAGCCGCGGCCGCCCGCCGCAGGTGCCCAAGCATCCTCTCAGCCAGCGCGGCGGCGGCAAGTCCCGGTAGGAGGGGCGCCCTCGCCCCGAGTTTCGCACCGTTGCAATCACCAACCATTCGGGGCGAGGGCGCCCTTCCTACATCCCTGTTTCTGACATGACCACGCCCAGCGACATCCTCCGCGCCAAGCTCAACCTCGAAACCGCCCAGCTCCCCTGGCCCGAACTCGAACGCCACTTCGCGCGCGGCAACGTCATCAAGGTCGCCGTGGGCGTGGACCTGATCGACGCAGCCCTGCACATTGCCGAGAACGATGCGGCGACTGTGGAAGCCTGGCTGGCCGACGGCCGCATCGCGCGCGCAGAGCTCGCCGACGCCGAGGACTGGCATGCGCGCCAGCCGATGTTCTGGGCGGTGGTGGTGGCGCCCTGGGTGCTGGTGCAGGAAGTGCTGAAGCAACTGGATTCGTAGTCCACAAAAAAGCCCGCAGACTCGGGCTTTTTGCTGGCCGTGGGTATTACCACGCAAATGGAACAAACCGCAAAAAGCTGCTGAGGCCACGTCTTTATTGACGGCCCGGGGTGGATTTGCCGCCCTGTTTCGAAGAAGTGAAGCAGATCCACACCGGTCTCGCTGGCGCTGATTTTATTGGCCGATAGCGAGCCAGTAATACACGCTTTTCCGCTTCATGTGCGCCAGCGCACATACATCATTCCGCGTGCACGGGACACTGTGCACTATGCTTAAAATCGCATGAACACCGCAATCCGCTGATGTCCGGCCTGGGCTTCCTGTCCGCGGCATTGCCACTGGCAGCCGCAACGCAGGCGCGCAGGCAATTGAACCGCACGCTATGGATGGAGTGCCAATATGGAACCGCATTCAGATCAACCTGAACTGGCGCAAGAACACCCGCCCCATCACGACCATCAAAATCATCACGCCCACATGGCCGCGGATTTTCGCAAACGCTTCTGGATCGCGCTGGTTCTGACCCTGCCGACTCTGGTGCTTTCTCCCATGCTCCAGGAATTGGTGGGCTTGCGTGAGGCCATCCGTTTTTCCGGCGACCTGTATGTTCTTTTCGGCTTGTCTTCTGCCGTTTTCTGGTACGGCGGCTGGCCGTTTCTAGAAGGACTGTACGGGGAGCTTAAATCCAGACAGCCTGGAATGATGACACTGGTCGCGGTCGCCATCACCACCGCGTATGCATACAGCAGCGCCGTGGTGTTCGGCTTGACCGGGAAAGTCTTCTTTTGGGAGCTCGCCACCCTGGTCGACGTGATGCTGCTGGGGCACTGGATCGAGATGAAATCGGTGATGGGCGCATCCAAAGCCCTGGAGGCATTGGCGAAACTCATGCCCTCCGACGCCCACAAGCGCATGCCCGACGGCAGCGTGAAGGACGTGCCGCTGAGCGAGCTGGCGGTGGATGACAGGGTCCTGATCAAGCCGGGGGAAAAAATCCCTGCGGATGGCGTCATCGTCGAGGGCGAGAGTGCAGTCAACGAAGCCATGCTCACCGGTGAATCGACGCCGGTCAACAAAAAAACGGATGACAAGGTCATCGGCGGCGCCATCAACGGCGAAGGGTCGCTGACCATCGCGGTCAAGGGCACCGGCAAGGATTCGTTTCTGTCCCAGGTCATCGATCTGGTCAAACAGGCCCAAGAAAGCAAATCGAAGACCCAGGACCTGGCCAACACCGCGGCGAAGTGGCTCACCGTTATTGCCTTGGGCGGCGGCGCGATCACCCTCTTTATCTGGCTAGGGCTCATGGGGAAAGAACTGTCCTTTGCCATCGAGCGCGCCGTGACCGTCATGGTCATCGCCTGTCCGCATGCCCTGGGGCTGGCCGTGCCGCTGGTGGTGGCCGTTTCCACGGCGCTGGCCGCAGGCAATGGGCTGCTGATCCGCAATCGCTCCGCTTTTGAACAGGCCCGAAACGTCCAGGCAATCATCTTCGACAAGACCGGCACCCTCACCGAGGGCCGCTTTGGCGTGACCGATACCCTGCTGTTCTCACAGGATATCGACGAAGACACGCTGCATCGCTATGCGGCCTCGGTTGAAGCCAATTCCGAGCACCCCATCGCCCGCGCCATTGCCGACGCTGCCGACAATAAATTCCCCATTGAAAATTTCAGGGGCATTGCAGGCAAAGGGGCCGAGGCCAGGGTCGAGGGCAAGGACGTCAAGGTGGTGAGCCCGGGCTACCTACGCGAACAGAACATCGCCATGACCGACGCGCGCGTCGAGGAACTCAAGGCGCAAGGCAAAACCGTCGTATTCGTGCTGATCGACGGGCAACTGCAAGGCGCGATCGCCCTGGCCGATATCATCCGCCCCGAGTCGAAGCAGGCGATTGCCGCGCTCAAGGCAATGGGCATCCAGTGCATGATGCTCACCGGGGACAACAAGCAGGTCGCCGAATGGGTTTCGAACCAGATCGGGCTGGACGAATACTTCGCCGAAGTCCTGCCGCAGGACAAGGCCGCCAAGGTCAAGGAAGTCCAGTCCCGCGGCATCCTGGTGGCCATGACCGGCGATGGGGTGAACGATGCCCCCGCGCTGGCGCAGGCTGATCTGGGCATCGCCATCGGGGCGGGTTCGGATGTGGCGGTCGAAACCGCAGACGTCATCCTGGTGCGCAGCAACCCCCTGGATGTCGTGGCGCTCCTCAAGCTGTCCAAGGCCACCTATGGCAAGATGATCCAGAACCTCGTCTGGGCGACCGGCTATAACGCGTTCGCCATCCCGCTGGCAGGCGGCGCAATGTACGCCTGGGGCGTGCTGCTCTCCCCCGCATTGGGCGCGGCGCTGATGGCCGCCAGCACCGTGATTGTCGCGATCAACGCTCGCTTGCTCACCCTGTCCCGGGGTTCCGATGCCACTGCGGCGATGCCGAAAGGCAAGAAAGCCGGCGATTCACAACAACAGATCGCCAAGCGAGCCTATGAATTGTATGAGCAGCATGGGCACCAGGATGGCCATACGAAACAGGACTGGCTGCAGGCGGAGCAGGAGATGAAAAAAAACGGGCCTCAAACATGATCGGCCCCTATGCGCCGGGGCACATCCGTTGAAATATTTTCTGCTTCGTGTACGTCAGTGCACAGCACATTTTGCAGGGGCGGCAAACAATTGCCGCATCCTGCCGAAACGACAGGCGGCAATCAATTTACCAGGAGGGAATGACCATGATGAACGGTGACTGGATGAGTGGCTGGGGAACGGGTTACATGGGCGGGTGGGGCGGCTTGGGGATGATACTGATCGTGGCTTTGATCGTCATCGGTGTTGTTGCGATCATGCGCAAATAGTGACGACGTTGGTTTCATCGTAGTGATTCGGACTTGATCTGATAGTCAATCGCGGAACCCGAACTTCTGTACCCGACCCAGTTTCGGTCAGTTGGCGAGATCGCGATGAACGTCTTGTCTTCGGCCAAAGTTGCCTGTCACGGTTTGCTGCTCCAACGCCTGCTATGCAGCGGGAGCGGACGCTCGACCAAGCAGTGGCTCGACAAGCTAAAACGGCCATTCGAGGTCAAGATTGTCAGGACTACAATCTCGGCCAAGTATCACTCTTTGAAAAGTAGTGTTTAAAGCAATCAGCATTCTCCTTCTGCGCAAAAAAGGCGGTTTAAATCAATTGCCTTGCCATCGATGGCATGGGTGTTTATAGTTGTGAGTAAATTTACTCAGTTAATTAAAAATGACCTTTGAGCGACACCATATCCACACACTCCGACAGCGTCTCGACGAATCGCCGACCTTCATGGTTGTCATCGCGGGACCGCGCCAAATAGGTAAGAGCACCTTGGTTCGCCAAGTGCTCGCCGGGCGACCAGCAAGCTTTGTTGCGGTAGATCAGCCTCTACCCGAACTTGTTGACCCTTTCACCGGTTCGCGGGTGGGCGTTGGACTTTCAGCGCAGATTATTCCTGGCGCGCAGCCAACCACCGAGTGGTTGGTGAATCAATGGATACAAGCCCGTACCAAGGCAAGGGCGCTACCCGAAGGTCAGCAATACGTATTAGCCATTGATGAAATCCAGAAAATCCCGCGCTGGTCGGAAGTCGTCAAAGGTTTGTGGGACGCCGATCGCGCTGAAACTCTCGCGATGCATGTCATCCTGCTTGGCTCATCGCCCTGGCTGATGCAGAAAGGGCTGACGGAAAGCCTTGCGGGGCGCTACGAGGCGATTCGCATGACGCACTGGTCATACTCTGAAATGCAGGCAGCGTTCGACTTTTCGCTCGACGAGTACTTCTATTTCGGTGGTTATCCCGGGAGCGCAGGTTTGATTCGCGATGAGCGCCGCTGGCGCGAATACGTGCGTGGTGCGCTGATCCACCCGAATATCGAAAAAGACATCCTTCAGATGACACGGGTGGACAAGCCCGCCCTGCTCAAGACCTTGTTCGAGCTGGGTTGCGCCTATTCCGGCCAGATCATTTCCTACACCAAGTTGCAAGGCCAGCTTCAGGACGCAGGCAATACGGTCACTCTAGCGCATTACCTCGACCTGCTCTCGCAAGCAGGGTTGCTTACCGGGCTGTCGAAATATGCCATACAGAAGCACCGCCAACGCGCTTCCAGCCCCAAACTCAATGCACTCAATACCGCGTTGATCTCGGCGCAGGGCGGTTACAGTTTCACGGATGCACGCAACGACCGGACTTACTGGGGCAGACTGGTGGAAAGCGCTGTCGGCGCGCACCTCTGCAACACTGCATCCGACAGCTGTCTGGTGCAGTATTGGCGAGAGAGCCCGGATGAAGTTGATTTTGTCCTGAGTAATGGCCGCAAACTGGTCGCGCTCGAAGTCAAAAGTGGCACGGGTTTCGCGACCCCAAAAGGGTTGAAGGTCTTCACCGAGAAATTCAGCACAGCGCGCCCGCTCATCGTCGGCGAAGGCGGTATTCCTCTAGCCGAGTTCATGTCACGCCCTGCGGAAGACTGGTTGGAGTAATGACGATGACGCTAGTCCCCCACCGCGCTCGCAAGCTTGAGGATCAGAGCAAGGACGCAGTCGAAAATCCACCCGAAGACTTGCAGAAATTCCGCAATTTTCCTGCCTGGGTGCTGCTGGGCGAACCGGGGGCAGGAAAAAGCACAGCGTTCGAGTCTGAAGCCGAGGCGACGGGTGGTAGATGCCTTCGTATTGCTGAATTCATCCACGCCGACCCGGATGAAGCCTGGAACGGCAAGACCTTGTTTCTCGATGGACTGGACGAAATCCGTGCCAGCGCAGGGAATGACAGCGCGATTCAGTTAATCCGCAAGCAACTTAAACGCTTGGGCAATCCGCCGTTCCGCGTTGCCTGCCGTGCCGCCGACTGGTATGGCGCGTCAGACGCCGAAGACCTCAAGGCAGCGTCCGCCGACGGCCATCTCGCGGTGTTGCAGCTCGACCCGTTAAGCGACGATGACATCCTCACCCTGCTGCGCGACAACTACGGCACGAAAGATCCAGATGCCTTCGTCGAGAAAGCCACGCGGCTTGGCGTGGCCGACCTGCTCGACAACCCGCAAACGCTTGGCCTGCTAGCCGAGGCGGTTCGGGGCGACCAATGGCCAACCACACGTCATGACACCTACCGTCTCGCCTGTGAAAAACTTGCTGAAGAAGCAAACAAGCGGCACCGCGATCAGGCGCGCGCTCGACCCCGTTCAGTCGAAAGCCTCCTTGATGCTGCAGGCCAGCTATGCGCGGTGCTGCTCCTGTCCGACCAAACCGGGATTGCGCTTGACCCTGAGCGTTCCGGCTCCCGCTACATTTATTTGAATAGCTGTGCATCCCCCGATCTGGAGTCGGCGGCTTTGGCCGTGCGCACAAAACTGTTCCGACCGGAAGGCGAGGAAAGAGTCGTTCCCAGCCACCGCAGCGTGGCAGAGTACCTTGCCGCACGCTGGCTGGCGCGGCAGATTGACAGCGCGGGTCTGCCATTGGGGCGGGTGTTGAACCTGTTGCTGGGGCAGGACGGCCGCACTGTCGCCGGTTTGCGTGGCCTCTATGCTTGGCTCGCCCTGCACAGCCAGAGGGCTCGCCCTCGACTGATCGAGGCAGACCCGTTAACGGTGGTGATCTATGGCGATGTCAAGCCGATGACGGTTTCAGACAAACGTAGCCTGCTTTCAGGTTTGCGCCGCGAGGCCGAGCGTTACCACGGGTTCCGCTGGGGAGTCAGTACCACACATCCCTTCGCTGCATTGGCCGACCCCGAGCTGCGCGATGACTTCCTGTCCGCCCTGCAAGCCCCCGAACGTGACGAAGCTAGTCAAGCCTTTGTCGACTGCGTACTCGACATCCTCACCGAGGGGGGTACACCGGCGGAACTGGTGCCGCTACTGTTGGATATCGTCTGCGACCCAACCCGCTGGGCTGGTATCAGGAAAGAAGCGCTCCAGGCGTGGCTCAAACTTGCTGAGCCGTATGTTGCTTTGGCTTTGCTTGACGACATCACCGCTGGGCGGATAGCCGACGAAGACGATGAACTAACCGGCATGCTTCTTCGGGTTCTCTATCCGGCGAACATTGAACCGGAAGCGCTGCTTCGTTACTTCCATACGCCCAAGAGAAGCAACTTGCTCGGTAGCTATGTGTGGTTCTGGGAAGAAGAATTGCCGACAGCAGCGCCTGAAAATCATCTGCCAATTTTGCTTGATGAGCTCGCCAGACATCCGGAATACCTTCGCCCACACGACGTTCTCATGCGGAGTCTGAACCAGATGGCGGATGCGCTTCTGGCGCGCGGCATCGCTATCCATGGCGAAGAAATAAGCGAGGAACGTTTATTCTCTTGGCTAGGGATCGGCGCTGATAAATATGGCGGGCTCTCACGTGAAAAGGCTGCGCAACAATTCATTTCCGGCTGGATCGGCGCTCGCTCCAGGCATTACAAAGCCATGCTGGCACTATGTTTCAAGCAATGTGAAAGTCACGAGCACCCAGCCTACTGTGTACGTCAACAGGAAAATCGTTTGCACAACGCTTGCCCACCGGAGGACATCGGCCTATGGCATCTGATGGAGTTGGATAAAACGGCGGATGACGGACTCGCACGGGTACATCTCGCTGAGGCGGTTAATGCTCTGATGTACCAGCGTGGTGCTGCGGGCCTTTCACTGGAACGGCTTGAAGAATGGGTAGACGCGCACCCAGAGCGGAAGCACTGGCTCGAACCGTTGCTTGCCTGGGATATACCCGAGTGGAAGTTGGAAGAAGCAGCCGACAGAAAAACCCGTGAACAGGAAAGGAGTGAAACCAAACGGAATCGCACCATCGCCCTGCAAAATCAGTTATCACAAATCCAATCCGGTGCCGCCCGTGTTGACCTGATGCACCAACTCGCAGGGGTATGGATGGGTCTGTACATCGACACACGTGGAGAAACACCGACTGACCGATTTGATAGTTATTGCGATAACGGGAACGAGATGTTGTCGATCTCCGAAGCAGGGTTCCGCCATTGCCCGGAACGCGACGACCTGCCAACAGTAAAAGAAATTATCGGCCTCGCGCTCAAACAAAAAGAGCATTTCATTCGCCGCCCCTGCCTTGTCGGCATGGAATTGCGTTGGCGCGATGGTGAAGCGGAAATCGACAAGCTGCCCGAGGAAACCCTGCGCCGCATGTTTGCCTTCCAGCTGACCGATGGCACCGGTAATACGCCCGAGTGGTTTATCCATATAGTGCAGCAACGTCCGGCGCTGGCGGCTGAGGTGCTTGGCCTCTATGCCGGCACAACCCTTAAAGCGGGCAAGGACTTTGTCGATAGCATTTATCCGCTGGCGCACGATGCAGAGTACCGCGACGTTGCCATCCTCGCCGCACCTCGCTTGCTGGAGACCTTTCCGGTCAGGGCGCGAACTGGGCAATTGCATTACCTGGAAAACCTGCTCAAAGCCGCAATGCGCTACACCCCGGAACAACTTCCGGCACTAATCGAGAAGAAACTGTCCATGAAGGGAATGGATGTGGCGCAGAAGGTCTATTGGCTGGCCACAGCCATGCTGCTCGATCCCAAACAATACGAGGCCGCGCTCTGGCGCCATATCGGCAAGTCCGAGGTGCGCGCCAACCATTTGGCCGGCTTTCTGGGTGATCGCGATGGCGGGATGCGTGATGACTACACGCTATCCGTCAGTACGACCGGCAAATTGATTGAACGGCTTGTACCGCACGCGGTAATCGAGCGACCGACGGGTGGTGCTTACACGGTTAGCGATGCCATGCGGCGCGGCGATCACATTCGCGCTTTGATTAATCGCCTGGGTGTGTTGGCAACGCCCGAGGCGAAACAGGAAATCGACCGCCTGCTTGGGCTTCCCACACTGCACAAATTGAAACACATGCTGGAAGCCGCGCGTCATGAACTCAAGCAACGGCAGCGCGAAAGCGAGTTCCGTTTTCCGCTCCCGAGTGAAGTCGCACAGGTATTCGCCAACCTGGCACCGACCAGTGTCGCCGACCTCGCCGCGCTCACGCTTGATCATCTGGACGACATCGCAAGGGGAATCAGGCAGGACAATGACGATGGCTTCCGCGCGTTCTGGAACGTTTGGATAGAGGCGCGCCAACAAGAAATCGCCGCGCGCGAAGAAAATTATTGTCGCGACGCGCTACTTACTCGTCTGCGCCCGCGTCTGGAACCGCTGGGTATCGACAGCCAACCGGAGGGCGATTACGCAAACGACAAGCGAGCCGATCTTCGTTTGTCCTACCGGACTGAATTTGAGCTGCCCATCGAAATTAAGCGTGATAGCAATGAGTCATTGTGGAGCGCGCTACGCAAGCAGCTTATCGGTCAGTACGCCATCGCTCCACGTGCCAGCGGGTATGGCATTTATCTCGTGCTCTGGTTCGGTGGTGAGGGTATGCCGGGCGCAACTGACGGGGGAAAGAAACCGCAGACGCCCGAAGAACTGCGAACCCGCCTCGAAGCGCAACTCGGTCCGATGGAACGGCAACGCATCTTCGTTCGTGTACTGGATGTAAGTTGGCCGAAGTAAGAGCACCGTTCATGCCAAAGGAGCCAGCTTGATTTGAATGCCTGTTGTGGGTCGGCTGCTGCCGACCTCTTGCGTGTCCGCTTCCAGTCTGGAGTTGACGGTCGACCATATGTGTTCGGCCGGCCGATAAGGCCGATGAACGGCCCGTGGCGGCCACCACACTGACGGTCTGTTCTGTGGCCGATTTCAGCCATTTGTTGAAGCATTAGAACCGACTGCGCCGGACGCTTGCGGCCTGATCAAGCCTGAACCACCAGAATTCAATCGGCCGTTGCCACGGCCCATACCGAAAATTCGGCGAACCGCTTTTGTCCGACGCCCGTCGCGCCTTTTTCCAGGTACAGGGCCCAGGCCCAATCGGGCTCGAACAGGCTGGTGCTGGACGACCAGTAAATGTCCAGCACGTCGGCGAAGGGATGCCCGGCCGGCAAGGCCGGGCTGTGGACGGCACAATCCACCAGCGATTCCAGTTCGTTGATGGTGGGCAGCCGCCAGGCACTGCCCTCGCCTGCCTGATTAAGCTTGGCCACCGCTGCCAACGCCTCGCGCCAGACCACCGGTTGCGGGGTGAGATTCGCGCTGCGGTGCCAGAGCAGGCGGGTGAGCCGATCCAGTACGCCATCCTGAAGCATTTCGAAGCGGGGCTCAGGCCATGGCGCGCCGACACGCCATTCGCCGTCCTGGCCGGAACCGACACATGACATGACGTTGCCGGCAGCGTCGTAGCACAAGCTTTGGCCCGTTCGCGGGACCACGCCCAGGCCTTCGCCGCGCACCGGCCATAGCATGAAGGATTGATCCTTGCCGCCGTAAAACATGCGCGCGCCATCGAGCGCCACGTACCAGGCGTGTGCCGGGCTGATGGCCGCCGTGGTCGAAGTCCAGTACCAGCCGTTGAATACATCGATGAACGGGTGTCGCTCAGGCAGGGCAGGCAATCGGGTTTGCAGGCTGAGCAGGCTGCGCAATTCGCGGCGATTGGGCATGCGCCAGTCGCGCTGGCCGAAGCGCTGCTCGCGGTTCATGGCCGCGACGAAATCGAGCGCTTCCTGCCAGGTGAGGGGGAATTCAGCGAGCCCGGCACTGCGACACCAGATCAGGCCGGTCAGACCATCCATGACCTCGTCGTCGCGCACGTCGAAGCGCGGTTCCGGCCAGGGTATGCCGACGGCAAACGATGCGTCCTGGCCGGAACCCTCGCACGCAAGCTCGCGTCCATCGTCGGCATGGCAAGTGCGTTGGCCGGTATTCAGGTAATGCTCAGAAGTCATGATTACCCCAATGGCAGATCGAACTGTCCCGTCCGATGATGCATGGATTGTGCGCCACGCGTCGAAACATCGAAACCGGTTTGCGAATGCGGGCGCTGCACCTTAGGGCACATGGCTGCCGCATGGGCGATGCCGGTCTATAGTGAATTGGCAATGCGTTTTCTGCTTTACGTACGCCATCGCACGTACAACCTGCGGTGTGCAAGGGACACTCCACCCTGATTGAACGCGCACAACTTGGGCATTCCATGGAATCCGGGCGATGACGTTGACGGTTTTTGATAAGCGCGAGCCTGCCCGCCCGTACAAGCAATCTTCAAACGAAATGAAAACAAGTCCATTAGCGGGGAAGCCCGCCCCGCCGGCCATTCTGGTCAATGTGCCCAGACTCGTCACGGCCTACTACAGCAACATGCCCGACCCTTCGGTGCCCGGGCAACGCGTCGCGTTCGGCACCTCGGGGCATCGGGGTTCGGCGTTCGAAAACAGCTTCAACGAATGGCATGTGCTGGCCATCACTCAGGCCATTTGCGATTACCGCACGCAGCGGGGAATCGATGGGCCGCTGTTTGTGGGGATCGACACGCACGCGCTTTCGAAACCGGCGTATGCCAGTGCGCTCGAAGTGCTGGCGGCCAACGGGGTGGACGTCATGCTCGCGGACAAGGACGAATACACGCCGACCCCTGCGATTTCCCACGCAATACTGGTTTACAACCGCGGCCGCGTTGCCGGACTGGCGGACGGCGTTGTCATCACGCCTTCGCACAATCCGCCCGACAGCGGCGGCTTCAAGTACAACCCGCCCAATGGCGGACCGGCGGACAAGGACGTCACCGGATGGATCGAAGCCCGCGCCAATGCGCTTCTGGAAAGCGGCCTGAAGGGGGTGCGAAGAATGTCGCTCGAACAGGCCCGGCGCGCCGCGACCACGCACCGGCACGACTTTCTCAATACTTACGTTGCCGATCTCGGCAGCGTGCTCGACATGGAGGCGATTCGTGGCGCGGACATCCGCATGGGCGTGGATCCGCTGGGTGGCGCCGGCGTTCACTATTGGGGCCCGATTGCCGAGCGCTATGGCTTGAATCTCACGGTGGTGAACGCGGCCGTCGATCCGACCTTCCGCTTCATGACGCTCGATTGGGACGGCCAGATCCGCATGGACCCCTCTTCGTCCTACGCCATGCAGAGCCTGATCAGCCTCAAGGACCGCTTCGACATCGCCTTCGCCTGCGATACCGACCATGACCGGCATGGCATCGTCACCAAAAACGCGGGCTTGCTGCCGCCCAACCATTACCTTGCAGTCGCCATTGACTACCTGTTCCAGCATCGGCCGAAATGGCGCAAGAATGCGGCGATTGGCAAGACCATGGTCAGCAGCCAGATGATCGATCGCGTCGCAGCGAGGCTTGGCCGCACGCTCTACGAGGTGCCGGTCGGTTTCAAATGGTTTGTGGATGGCCTGCACGACGGCTCGCTGGGCTTCGGCGGGGAAGAAAGTGCGGGTGCCTCGTTTGTGCGGATGGATGGCAGCGTCTGGACAACGGACAAGGACGGCATGGTCCCGGCGTTGCTGTCGGCGGAGATCACCGCGCGCATGGGCCGCGACCCCGGCGAACGCTACCGCGAGCTTGCGCGCGCGTTCGGCGAACCGGTTTACGATCGTATCGAGGCGCCGGCGACCCTGGAGCAAAAACAAAGGCTGGCACAGCTTTCGCTTCGGCAGGTGCTGTCTGCCGAGCTGGCAGGCGAAAAAATCCAGAGCATCCTCACCCAGGCGCCCGGCAACGGCGCATCCCTCGGCGGCTTGAAGGTGGTGACGGAGAGCGGCTGGTTTGCGGCGCGGCCGTCCGGCACCGAAGACATCTACAAGATCTATGCCGAGAGCTTTCGGGATGCGGATCATCTGCGCCGCATTCAGGAGGAAGCCCAGGCTATCGTTACCGATGCTTTGACGGCATCCCCGCAGTCGCCAGAGCTGTCATCCAGCAGCAAATGAAGAAAACCCCATGAGTGAACAAGCCCCCGTTAGTCACCCCAAGCAGCGTTACGTATCAACGGACGTCGAGGGATTCGATGCGCTGGCCGAACTGGCCCTGGATATGCGTTCGTCGTGGAACCACGCCACCGACCAGGTGTGGCGACGGCTGGATCCGATTCTGTGGGAGCTGACCCAAAATCCCTGGGTCGTGCTGCAGACGGTGTCGCGGGAGACGCTCCAGCTTGCGTTGGCCGATCCCGCTTTCCGCAAAAGCGTTGATGATCTGGTGCACGCCAGGCGCGGTGCGGCGGAGGCGCCTGCGTGGTTCCAGCAAGCCCACCCGCAATCCCCGTTGCGCTGTGTCGCGTATTTCAGCATGGAATTCATGCTGAGCGAGGCCTTGCCCATCTACTCGGGTGGACTGGGCAACGTGGCCGGCGATCAGCTCAAGGCCGCCGGCGATCTGGGCGTTCCGGTCGTCGGCGTGGGGCTGCTCTATCAGCAAGGCTATTTTCGCCAGGTGATCGACAAGGATGGCGCGCAACAGGTTCTTTACCCCTACAACGACCCCGGACAGTTGCCGATCACACCGCTGCGCAAACCGAATGGCGAGTGGTTGCGTCTGGAGATCGCCCTGCCTGGCTACTCGGTCTGGCTGCGCGCCTGGCAGGTTCAGGTCGGTCGCGTGAAGCTGTTCCTGCTGGACAGCAATGACGTTGCGAATTACCCGGCGCATCGCGGCATTACCAGCGAACTGTACGGCGGCGGGCCGGAGTTGCGCCTCAAACAGGAGGTGGTGCTCGGCATCGGCGGATGGCGGCTGCTCGCGGCGCTCGGCATTCAGCCGGAAGTTTGCCACCTGAATGAGGGGCATGCCGCCTTCGCGGTGCTGGAACGCGCGCGCGACTTCATGCAGGAAACCGGGCTGAGCTTCGAGGCCGCGCTGGCCGTCACCCGTGCGGGCAACCTCTTCACCATACACACGGCGATAGCCGCGGGCTTCGATCGTTTTGCGCCTTCACTGATCGATACGTACCTCGGTGGATATGCCGAGCAGCATCTAGGCATGACGCGCCACGAGCTGCTGGCCCTGGGCCGCCAGAACCCGAACGATTCTTCGGAACCCTTCAACATGGCCTATCTGGCGATTCGCGGCAGCGGGGCTGTGAACGGCGTAAGCAGTTTGCATGGCAAGGTGAGCCGGCGCTTGTTTGAACCGCTCTTCCCCCGCTGGCCGACGGAAGAAGTCCCGGTCGGACACGTGACCAACGGCGTTCACATGCCGACCTGGGACTCGGCCCCGGCCGACGATCTCTGGACGGAGGCCTGCGGCAAGGACCGCTGGCTGGGAACGGTGGAGACGCTGGAGCAGGATATTCGCCGGGTCTCCGACGCCAGGCTGTGGCAATTTCGCACCGACGCCAGCCTGACGCTCGTTGCATTCGCCCGCGAACGCTTGTCCAGGCAACTGGCAGCGTCAGGTGCGTCGCCGGAGGTCGTTGACGATGCGAAGCAGGTGTGCGATTGCAACACGTTGACGCTGGGCTTTGCACGCCGTTTTGCAAGCTACAAACGACCGAACCTGCTGCTGCACGACCCGGAGCGGCTGCTGCGCCTGCTGACGAATCCGCAACGCCCGGTGCAACTCATCCTGGCCGGCAAGGCTCATCCCGCAGACCAGGCAGGCCAGGCGCTCATCCAGCAATGGATGCATTTCATCCAGCGGCCCGAGGTGCGCTCCCATGCGATCTTCCTCAGCGACTACGACATGCATCTGACCGAGCAGTTGGTGCAGAGCGTGGATGTCTGGCTCAACACGCCGCGACGTCCCTGGGAAGCGTGCGGAACCAGCGGCATGAAGGTACTGGTCAATGGCGGCATCAATCTGTCGGAACTGGACGGCTGGTGGGCGGAAGCCTACACGCCGGAAGTGGGCTGGGCGCTGGGCGATGGCCAGGAACATGATGACGATCCCGCGTGGGACGCCATTGAAGCCGAAGCCCTCTATGACCTGCTCGAACGCGAGGTGATCCCCGAGTTCTATACCCGTGACGAGCAGGGCATTCCCACTGCCTGGGTGGCGCGGATGCGGGAAAGCATGGCGCAGTTGACGCCGCGCTTTTCCAGCAACCGCGCGGTGCGCGAATACACCGGGCAATACTACCTTCCGGCCGCCGCAGCCTACCGCGAGCGGGCCGCCGACAATGGCGCACTCGGCGTGGCGCTGGTGGATTGGCGGCACGCGCTGGCGCAAAAATGGGCCGCGCTGCGTTTCGGTGAGGTCAAGCTTGAGACCGCGAGCGAGCAGCAGGTATTTGAAATACAGGTGTATCTCGATGACCTCGACCCGGAATCGGTACAGGTCGAACTCTATGCCAACGGCGTTGGCGGTGCCGCAGCGGAGCGCGTGGAGATGCAGCGCGTGCGGCAACTGGTAGGCGCAGCAAACGGCTTTGCCTACCGTGCAGAAGTGCCGGCAGCCCGCCCGGCAACCGACTATACAGCGCGGCTCATACCGCGCCACGATGGCGCGGCGGTTCCTCTGGAAGACGCGCACATCCTGTGGCAGCAGTGATCACGCGGAAAAAATGGCAAGGGAATGGAACATGAGCTCAACGGCGGATAGCGTACTGACCATCAACGGCGGCTCGTCCAGCATCAAGTTTGCGCTGTACCAGACCGGCCCGCCGATGCAACGAAGCCTGACAGGCATCGTTGACCACATCGGCTCATCCGGAACGCATCTGACTTACAGCGATGCGTCCCGGGACCCGCAGGAAAGCCACAACATCGACGCTGCCGGTCACGCTTTGGTTGTCGATTTTCTGCTCGACTGGCTTGAACGGCAGGTCGGTTTCAAGCACGTCAGCGGCGTGGGCCACCGCGTGGGCCACGGCATGAAACATAGCCAGCCCGAGCGTGTTTCACAGGCATTGCTGGATGAACTGCATCGCATCCGTTCATACGACCCGGATCATCTGCCGCGCGAGATCGAGCTGATCGAGGCGTTTCGCAGGCGCTATCCGAATCTGCCCCAGGTGGCCTGTTTTGACACGGCGTTTCATCACAGCTTGCCGCGCGTGGCACGGCTATTGCCGATCCCGCGCCGTTTCGACGCAGCGGAAATCCAGCGCTATGGCTTCCACGGCTTGTCCTATGCTTACCTGATGCAGGAACTCGCGCAGCTTGCGGGAACACAAGCCGGCCCAGGACCGGGTGATCCTGCCGCACCTGGGTAATGGTGCGAGCCTGGCCGCCGTGCGCGGTGGCCGGAGCATCGATACCAGCATGGGTTTTACCCCGGCCGGCGGTGTGCCGATGGGAACCCGGACGGGCGACCTGGACCCCGGCGTGGCCTGGCATTTGATGCAGAGCGAGCATCTGACACCCGAACAGTTCAACCGCCTCATCAATCACGAATCCGGACTGCTCGGCGTGTCGGAAACCAGCTCCGACATGCGCGACCTGATCAGGGACGAGGCAACCGACGTGCACGCCGCCGAAGCGGTCGAGCTGTTCTGCTACCAGGTCAAGAAATGGATCGGCGCCTTCGCGGCGGCGCTGGGCGGATTGGATACGCTGGTGTTCGCGGGCGGCATCGGCGAGAACGCGCCGCTTGTTTGTGCGCGAGTCTGCGCGGGACTGCAGTTTCTTGGCATCGAGATCGCGGACGCTCGCAATGCAACGAATGCGGGCGTGATTTCAACGGCGCGCAGCCGGGTCGCAGTCCGTGTCATGCATACGGATGAGGAAGTGATGATCGCGAAATCGGTCTGCCGCGTTTTAAACCTCCCAACGGGAAAGGAAAATCCACATGGTCAGCAAGACGAAAACGCCCAAAGAAGCCACGATTAATCCAAAAGCTGTCATTGCGAGCAAAGCGAAGCGATCCAGCGTCCCGGCCAAATCAAAGACCCCTGGATCGCCGCGTCGCTCCGCGCCTCGCGATGACGGAATTGTTCAGCGTTTTCCCAAGCCTGCGGACAAGTCCTTGTCGCCCGATCTTCTGCGCAGGATGGACGCCTACTGGCGGGCCGCCAACTATCTGTCGGTCGGCCAAATTTATTTGTACGACAATCCGCTGCTCAAAAAACCCCTGAAGCTGGAACACGTCAAGCCGCGCTTGCTGGGGCATTGGGGCACCACGCCGGGCCTGAACTTCATTTATGTCCACCTCAACCGGATCATCCGGCAATACGACCTGAGCATCATCAATGTCACCGGTCCCGGACATGGCGGTCCGGGCCTGGTGGCCAATACGTATCTGGAGGGCACGTACAGCGAGGTGTATCCGAACGTGTCGCAGGATGAGCCGGGGATGAAGAAGCTGTTCACCCAATTTTCCTTCCCGGGCGGCATCCCCAGCCACGTCGCACCGGAAACGCCGGGTTCCATCAACGAAGGCGGCGAGCTCGGCTATGCCCTGTCGCATGCCTATGGCGCAGCGTTCGACAATCCCTACTTGCTGGTGGCCTGCGTGGTGGGCGACGGCGAAGCGGAAACCGGCCCGATGGCGACCAGCTGGCACTCGAACAAATTCCTCAACCCGGTTCACGACGGCGCCGTGCTGCCCATTCTGCATTTGAACGGCTACAAGATCGCCGGCCCCACCGTGCTGGCGCGCATTCCCCGCGACGAACTGGACGCGCTGTTTCGTGGTTATGGCTACACGCCGTATTTCGTCGAGGGCGACGATCCCGAGGCGATGCATCAATTGATGGCTGCCACGCTCGATACCGTGGTTGCCGAGATCCAGCACATCCAGCGCGACGCGCGCGCCAACGGGTTTGGCGAGCGCCCGCGCTGGCCGATGATCATCCTGCGCTCGCCGAAGGGCTGGACCGGGCCTGAATCCGTGGATGGCAAATTGATCGAAGGCAGCTTTCGCGCGCATCAGGTGCCGGTGACCGCTTTCGTCGAGACGCCCAAGCATTTGAAGATTCTCGAGCAGTGGATGAAAAGCTACCGGCCAGAAGAATTATTCGACGAGCATGGCCGCCTGATAGCGGAACTGGCCGAACTGGCACCGACAGGCGAACGGCGCATGGGCGCAAACCCGCACGCCAATGGCGGCATGCTGCTGCGCGACCTGAGAATACCGGACTTCCGCGACTATGCGGTGAAGGTGCCGCAACCCGGCGTAGTCATTGCCGAAGCGACACGCACCCAGGGCGAGTTCCTGCGCGACGTGATGAAGCTCAATGCCGAAGCACGCAACTTCCGCATTTTCAGCCCGGACGAAACCGCGTCGAACCGCTGGGCTGCGCTGTTCGAGGTCACCAACCGCTGTTCGACGGCCGAGATTCTTCCCGGCGACGAACATGTCGCGCCCGATGGCCGGGTCATGGAAATGCTGAGCGAGCACCAGTGCCAGGGCTGGCTCGAAGGCTATCTGCTGACCGGACGCCATGGCTTTTTCTCGTGTTACGAAGCCTTCATCCATATTGTCGATTCGATGTTCAACCAGCACGCCAAGTGGCTCGATGTGGCGCGCGACATTCCGTGGCGCCGGCCCATTGCCTCGTTGAACTATTTGCTGTCTTCGCACGTGTGGCGGCAGGATCACAATGGCTTCAGCCATCAGGACCCGGGGTTCATCGACCTGGTGGTGAACAAGAAGGCCGAGATCATCCGCGTCTATCTGCCGCCCGATGCCAACACCCTGCTGTCGGTGACCGACCATTGCCTGCGCAGCCACAATAACGTCAATGTCATCGTCGCCGGTAAGCAGCCGGAACTGCAATGGCTGGACATGGATGCGGCGATCAAACACTGCACTGCCGGTCTGGGGATCTGGAAATGGGCCAGCAACGATGAAGGGGGGGATCCCGATGTGGTCATGGCCTGCTGTGGCGACGTGCCGACGCTGGAGACACTGGCTGCGGTGAAGATTCTGCGGCAGCATTTTCCGGACCTGAAGATCCGCGTCATCAATGTCGTCGACCTGATGGCCCTGCAGCCGCAGAGCGAGCACCCGCACGGCATCTCCGACAAGGACTTCGACGTCCTCTTCACCAGGGACAAGCCCATCATTTTTGCCTTCCACGGCTATCCCTGGTTGATCCACCGCCTGACCTACCGCCGCACCAACCATCAACAGTTGCACGTTCGCGGATACAAGGAAAACGGCACCACCACCACCCCGTTCGACATGGCCGTATTGAACGATATCGACCGTTTCCATCTGGCCGGCGATGTGATCGACCGCGTGCCGAGCCTGGGTTCACGCGCTGCCTACGCCAAACAGTTGCTGCGCGACAAGCTGCTCGATCACAAGGCCTACATCGAGAAACATGGTGAAGACATGCCGGAGATACGCGACTGGAAATGGAAAGCCTAACGGACACCGCGATGGCGCTGCGTGTCTTTGTCCTGCGGGGACTCGCCCGCCACAGCTTCAACCGGCCACAAAAAGGCGACCGATCTTTCGATCGGCCGCCTTCAGCATGCACCCGCAGGCGCACACCTTGAATACTTTCGTTTTTCAACCTTCAAACGCGTCTAACCCATTGACGCAAAATCGAATGGGTCGTTTGCGCAGTAACGCCCTGGCTATTAAAGCCGCTCAGGCGGTCAGGCTGTCCTTCACCCGCAGCAGGCGCGCACGCGCTTCGTTCGCGACGTTGTGCACGGCGGTGTTGGGGACCAGCTTCACCATGATGCCGGGATCGAGGAAGGACACGGTCACCTTGCCGTCTTCCTCTTCGCGCACGACGACGTTGCAGGGCAGCAGCCTACTTCAGCAGCGAGGGCGGCGGCCATAACCGGGACGATTCACCGCCCCACTCAGTGACCATGTCCCTGATGCAGGTGGCCGGGCGCGGCCGCGGCCTTGCGTATCCATGCCTGGGCCTGCGCATCCTCCTCCATGTCGCCAATATCGGCGTAATCGACCAGCTGGTATCCGGCCAGCGTACCCGCGGTGGTGGACGCCACGGGGGAAGCGCCTTCGTAGCGGCGCAGCAGCCGAATGGTGACGGTCTGGTCGGGATAGCGGTACTGCAGCCGGGCCGGCAGGGCCAGATTGGGAATCCACGCGACATCGATTCTGGCGGGTCCCAGGGTGCCGGTATAGCGGCGGGTTGCCAAACCGGCGTGGCGCCCTGCTGCCCCACGCTTGAGGCGTTCCAGATCAGCAGGCGACAGAAGCGCGCCGATGCGTGTCCAGTCGGGCTGGCGTCCGATGAGCACCAGGTCGACCGGCGAATATTCGATAGCCCGGCGCTCGTCGTGCATGACATAGACATAGTCGGCGCGGCCATCGCCGAGACGCCGCCACAGTTCGCTGAAGGGTGCGCCGTCCCCGCGCAGTTCGATGGTCTGGCTGTCGCGCAGCAGATGCCATTGCCTCGATATCGGCTTCTTGCACGGAATCGCGCAATGGGTGGTTTCGAAACGGGCGGCAACCGCCGGCGGGGCGGTGGGCGCTAAAGTGGGAGAAACTGCGGCAGCCCGGGCCGGGCCGCAACACAACAGGAGCAGAAGCAAAATCGCGTGGCGCATTGCGTTTTCCGGATGATTGGATTGGTGGTTTAAAAAGGCTCTTTAACAGCTAACGGTTAAAGAGCCTTTAAAAATGGCTTCAGCCGGCGTGGCGTCTGGCGCCACCCCGGCTGCAGGATCAGTCAGGCCTGTCTATCGTGCCTGTGCCGGTATCAGTCGTGTTCATTGGCACCGTCATCTTTGCCACCGTGTTTGCCACGGAATGCGTCCTGCATCACGTGGAAAATATAGTTCTGTTCGCGCGTGCCATGGAACAGGTGCGCCTTCGGGCCACCGGCGTAGATCGCGACATCCTCGCCCGCATGGGTCTCGGCGCTGAGCGGCACCAGGGCTTCCTGATGGAAGTCCGGATCGGTCGTATCCACGCTGCGCATGTCCGCCACGCGGCCGGCAGCAACCGGCGCGCCGTAGACATCATCGCCCGGCACGTCGACGTGGTAACCCCGGCCGTTCGCATAGGAAACGGTGGTGTAGGGGTTGCCGTCCTGCGCCAGGGCGTAATCGGGTGCGTTCTTGCCTGGGGTCACCACTTTTCCGAGGATGGGGTTCCCTCGCTTGGGATAGCCGGCGATGGTGAACACGTGACTGTGGTCGGCCGACACGACGATCAGGGTGTCTTCCGGATCGGTCATTTCCATCGCCTTCCTGACCGCGTCCGACAACGCAATGGTGTCGGTCAGCGCGCGGTAGGCGTTGCCGGCGTGGTGGGCGTGGTCGATGCGGCCGCCTTCCACCATCAGGAAGAAGCCTTTGTCGTTATGCTTGAGGACTTCGATGGCCTTTCCGGTCATTTCCGCAATCGATGGCTCGCCGCCGGTATCGTTGGCGCGGTCGTGTTCATACTCCATGTGGGACTGCGCGAAGAGGCCCAGCAGACGCTTGCCGGAGGCTGGGTCGAAATTATCGAAACCGGCCTTGTCCCAGACGAACTGGCCATTGAATTTTCTCTCGAATTCGGCGGCCAGATTGCGGCCGTCGCCGCGCCGGCCCTTGGCGCCTGCGTCTTCCGGGTCGTTCAGCGTGTTGGGCAGAAACTCGCGGCGGCCACCGCCGAGCACCACTTCGATGCCGTCGCCGACTTTGCCGGCGCCGAAATTGTCGATCAGCTGGGACGCAATGTCCCTGGCCGTCGCGCCGGCCGGCACCTGGGTGTCGCGCTCCCAGTTGCGCTCGGAAGTGTGGGCATAGGTGGCGCCCGGCGTGGCATGGGTAACGCGGGCGGTGGTGACCACGCCGGTGGCGCGGCCGGCCCGCTCGGCGAGTTGGAGCAACGAAGCGACCTTGTTGGCGTCGATGACGGCACCGTCTTTTTCGCCACGCTGTACCGCCGGGGCGATGCCGAACATGCCGTCGTTGGTCTTGATGCCGGACACCATGGCAGTCATGGTCGGGGCGGAGTCGGGCGTCTGCTGGTTGACGGAATAAGTCTTGGACAGCGCCAGGTACGGCAGGCGCTCGAAGGCGAGTTGATTACGTTCGCCGTCGCGGTTCTGCAATTGGCCTTCCAGGATGCGTGCGGCGGTGACGGTCGACACGCCCATGCCGTCGCCCACGAAAAAAATCACGTTTTTGGCGCGGCGCATGTTGGGATGCAGGCGCTTGGCTTCCGCGAGCGCGGCCTGGCCATCCTGATACCAGAACGCCGCGTCTTCCGCGGCAAATGCGGGCACGGCCGCGGTGGCGAATGTCGCCGTTACGGCGGCGCAAAGCAGCTTGATGGCATAGGGACGCATGTGAAGTTCTCCTTGAGTTTGGAAGAGGCCGTCAGGGTGACACCGTCGGGACGCATGCAACTGTATTTGGCGACTGTGGCAGCATCATGACGACGGAGATGGTCCTGGCCGAAAGCGAGGTTGGCATCCCTTTCAAGCTGGGACGCAACCTGGATCTCCGCCCCGTTTTGATTCCATCCCCCATCGCATTCACCACAACCATCGGCCCGACGCCCGCGCCAAGCTCAACCTCGAAACCACCCGGATCGGCTGACCAACGGCCGCATCGCCCTCGCCGAGCTGCACGACGCCGAGGACTGGCACGCGCGCCAGCCGATGTTCTGGGCAGTGGTGGTGGCGCCATGGGTAGTGGTGCAGGAAGTGCCGAAGGAACTGGAATCGTGATTCGCCCCGAGAAATACCCATAAAGAAAGCCCGCCGAAGCGGGCTTTCTTTATGGGTCGTCAAACCACTCAGGCGGCCAGGCTGTCCTTCACCCGCATCAGGCGCGCACGGGCTTCGTTCGCAACGTTATGCACGGCCGTGTTGCTCACCAGCTTCACCATAATGCCGGGGTCGAGGAAAGACACCGTCACGCCGCCATCCTCTTCTTCGCGCACCACCACGTTGCAAGGCAGCAGCATGCCGACATCGGGCTCGGCCGTGATGGCCTGATGCGCGAGCGGCGGGTTGCAGGCGCCGAGGATGCGGTAGGGGCGGCCGTCGACGTTGAGTTTCGCCTTCATGGTTGCCTGCACGTCGATGTCGGTCAGCACGCCGAAGCCTTCGGTTTTCAGTGCGTTGGTCACTTTATCAACAGCCTCGTTAAAGGGGCCGCTGATCTTGGTGTCAAATCCGTATTCGCTCATGGGTTTACTCCTGATTGGGTGATTTCAATGGCGGTATTTTACCCGCCCAGGCTAATCAGGCAGTAAAAATCTGCCCTTAAGTTTCAAGGTTCCAGCGATTGTTGCTCCATTTTCATCCAGAGCCGATACACCGGGTCGGTCCACAGCGACTTGATATAAACCACCGTGTCCTGCATCTCCTGCTCGGAGAGCTTGCCCTTCCAGGCAGGCATGTTGCCCTCGCCCCCCGGGCTGCCATCGCGAATGGCCTCCATCAACACCGCAGTGGGGTGATGCCAAGCGTGGGCACTGTCGTCCAGCGGCGGCGGCGGATACTTGCCTTCAGCATCGCGGATGCGCCAGTCGCCGGGCTGCCCCTTGCCATCGGCACCATGACATTCCAAACAGTTCTTTTCATATATGGCGCGGCCTCGCGCGATCTGAGACGTGTCCAGATTGCGGTCCAGTGGAGCGGCATCGGCGCTGTTATCTTCAACTAATGGCGACTGGCCCACAGTGGGTTCGGGCGCTTTATCGCAAGCGCTCACTAGCAGCCCCGCCAACAAAACGGCCAGGATGGAAGTGTAAGTTTTTTTCATTCAAATCCTTTCATGAAGCGGGATGACCATGGCGTGGCTCATTCGGTTCCGCCTGTTTGTTCGTTGGGCACACCAGCTCGTCCAGCAGACGACGCATGTTGCGCCAGTGCGAGCCTTCCCAGTACACCCGCCCGCACGCATCGCAGGTGCTGAAATGCTCATAGAGCACCTGCACCCTGGGCGGCAGTCGATCCAGCACGCTGGCCTTGTCGACCGGGTGCAGCAGCGTATTGCAATGCAGGCACAACGTGAACGGCCGCGCGCTACGCGCCAGGTCGAGCCGCTCGACGATCTCGCGCAGTTGCGCCTCCGATTTCAGCGCATGCACATAGCAGCCATGCGTGACCGGGCGGCGCTTCAGCAACTCGCGGTCGCGCGTCAGCACGATGCGGCCATCCTGCTCGGCAATCGCCACGATGGCGTCGTCTTGAAAGTGATTGTCGTACAGGGTGTCGAACCCCAGCATGCGCAGCATGTGGGCGAGTCCGCCCAAGTGCGCATCGGCCACGAAGCGCAGCTCGCGCAAGGGCTTCTCGCGCAGCCGCAGCAAGGGCGTGACATCCATCGCCACGAAGCGGGGATACACCGCCACCCGGTCGCCGTCCTCGAGCTGCCGGTTGAAGTCCACCGACTCGCCGTTGACCAGGATCAATTCCACCTCGGTGTGCGGCACGCCGAGCGCCTCGATCATGTGCTTGGTGGTCGCCGCCCGCGCGCACGGCACGGTGAATTCCCGCTTGCGCCGGACCGGCGCGAGGAAGTCGTTCAGTTCTTCATAAAAGCGGAAGGTGGCGGTAACCATGCTGGCCATTGTCGCCAATAAAATCCGTCCGGAAAACCCGGGCGCTGCAGGCCGGCTGCGACATTGGCCCCGGACGTGCAAACGCCACCTCGACGGTGGCGTTTGCCTGGGGCTCCAGCAAAAATCAGTGTTGGCCTTTTGTCGGCTTGTCTGCTTTGGGAGGGGTAATGAACGATCCGACCGGAACAACAACCTGCTTCGGCTTCTTGGGTTTTTTTGCTTCCTTGTTTCCACGTACCTGGCCTTTAGCCATGGGGATTCTCCTTGCAACGACTTCAGAAATACGGCTGGGTTTGCAGAAGCAAACGCAACACAAAATGATCATAGACCCTTACGCGAGAATGCGTAGCTTTATATTCAGGCCCGATCGTGAACGAACAACCCGTCTGACGGTCGTCCGTATCGCCGACCTTTCTCCTGGTCGGAAAAGCGGTGCCGGCCTTGCGCGGGCAGCCGTGACATCAACTCGCGTCGGTGACGTTGCCATGCAGCACCAGCCCCCTACTTCGTGTGGCGCTTGATCTGTGCGCGCACCGCCGGCGTCTGCGGAAAATCCGCCGCCAGGGCCTCGTGCGTCAGATGGCCGAGGGCGAACTCGGTAAACGCCGCCACCTCGCGCGTCTGCCAGGCGGCGTCACGGCCCAATGCCCCGGCCAGCAAGGCCGCCACCCGGGGCGCAGCCTCGATGCTGGCACGCGCGTCGAGCAGCAACGCGCGGGTGCGCCGCGCGAGCACATCCTGCACACTGCGCGCCATTTCGTGCTGTGCCGCCCACACCACTTCGGCGCCGATGTAGGGCAGCCGCGGATGCAGGCGCGCGGCCCACTCCGGACGAGTCTCCGCCAGCGCCAGCACCGCAGCGGCGTCCGAGCCGTAGGATCGCAGCGGGGTCGGCAAGGCGTCGGGGGTGGCGCCGTGCAGGGGCAGGTCCGCGGTGCGGCAGGGATGGCTGGGCAGTTGCGCGACGCGCGCGGCGACGTCAACGGTCTGCTCGGCCATTTCGCGATAGGTCGTCCACTTGCCGCCGGTGATGCTGACCAGGCCGGACTCCTCGCGCAGCAGATGGTCGCGCGCCAGCGCGGCGGTCGCGCGCCCGCTGCCGGCGCGCACCAGCGGGCGCAGTCCGGCGAATACGCTCAGCACATCCTGCGGGCGCGGCGCTTCCTGCAGATAGCGCCCGGCGTGTTCGAGCAGGAAATCGATCTCCGCCGGTTGCGCGCGCGACTCGGCCTCGGCGTCCTCGACCGGCGTGTCAGTGGTGCCGACCAGCAGCCGGTCCTGCCAGGGAATGATGAACAGCACGCGGCCGTCGTCGGTCTTCGGCACCATGAGCGCGTTGCGGCCGGGCAAAAAGCGCCGATCCAGCACGATGTGCACGCCCTGGCTGGGCGCCACCCAGGCGGCGGTTCCGGGTTCGGCCATGCGCCGGATCGAGTCGCAGAACACCCCGGTGGCGTTGACCACCACGCGCGCGGCAATCTCGTGTTCCGCGCCGGTTTCGCGGTCGCGCGCCACCACCCCGCTCACCGGCGCGCCCGCGCCGCCGGCGCGCAGCAGTCCTGCCACCTGGCAATAGTTAATCAAGGTGGCGCCATGGTCCCAGGCGCTGGCGGCCAGGCTGACCGCGAGGCGGGCGTCGTCGAACTGGCCGTCGTGATACAGCACGCCGCCGCGCAGATTATCGCTGCGCAGCCCCGGCAGCTCGCGGCAGGTTTCGGCCGCGTCGAGCCGGCGCGAGCGCCCCAGGCTGGCGCGCCCGGCCAGGCGTTCGTAGACCCCCAGGCCAAAGCCGTAGTACAGGCTTTCGCCGCGCTTGTAGGTGGGGATGATGAAGGGCTGCTCGCTGGCCAGGTGCGGGGCGTTGGCCAGCACGCGCCCGCGCTCGCGCAGCGCGCCCATCACCAGTTTCAGGTTGCCCTGGCGCAGATAGCGCACCCCGCCGTGCAGCAGCTTGGTGCTGCGGCTGGAGGTGGCCTGGGCGAAGTCGTCGCGTTCCAGCAGCAGCGTGGCGTAGCCGCGCGTGGCGGCGTCGAGTGCGACGCCCAGGCCGGTGGCGCCGCCGCCGATCACGATCATGTCCCAGGGGGTGCGCCGGGCGTTCAGGCGCTCGATTGCCTCGTCTCTATTCATTCTGGATAACCTCAGTTGGAACCACAGAGGCACAGAGATATGTCCCGCAGGGACGGTATCCCTTGGGACACAGAAAAAGGCGAGAAAACAATAGCTTGTCTGTGGACGGGTATTCGCCCAAAGAGTGTGGCATCAGTCCACGACAACCCATTGTTTTCGGCTATGTCACTGTTGGTTGTTGAGGTCATGTCTTGCCCCCTGATGAAGCCCCTGTCCTTTGGCATCCCGCAGGCGCCGCCGTAGGAACGGCTTCAGCCTCGATGCGCCGCAAGGCGCAAAGGCGACAAGGCCTCGCCGCCAGGGCGGTGTGTTGTAGGAGCCCCCGCAAGGAGGAGGCCGTGGTTGTAAAAGCCGACGCGTCGGCAACAACCACGCACGCCCGCCCCCGGGCCGATGCCGTGGCGGTTGCGACGGTGCGCAAATCGGGGCGAGGGCGCCCTTCCCACAGCGCTGGCCAACACCAACAAATAACGATGAAAGCGCCTTGTTTTTCCTCTGTGCCCCAAGGGATACCGTCCCTGCGGGACATATCTCTGTGCCTCTGTGGTGAGGAATTCAGGTTTATTGATTTGTCCTGTCATGGCTGCGTCCAGCCCTTGGAGCGTCCCACCGCGCGGTCCCAGCCGCCGCGCAGGGCGTCGACCTGGTCGCGTCCCATGGCGGGCTCGAACACACGCTCCACCTGCCATTGCGCAGCGATTTCATCCAGACCGCTCCAGTAACCCACCGCCAGGCCGGCAAGATAGGCGGCCCCCAGTGCGGTGGTTTCGGTCACCTTGGGGCGCAGCACCGGCACCCCCAGCAGGTCGGCCTGGAACTGCATCAGCGTGTCATTGGCGGTGGCGCCGCCGTCCACGCGCAGTTCGTTCAGCGTGAGGCCGGCGTCGCCTTGCATCGCGCCGATGAGGTCGGTCACCTGGTAGGCGATGGACTCCAGCGCGGCGCGCGCCAGATGGCCCGAAGTGGTGCCGCGCGTGATGCCGTGGATGGCACCGCGCGCATACGGGTCCCAGTGCGGTGCGCCGAGGCCCACAAACGCAGGCACCAGATAGACCCCGCCGTTGTCCGGCACGCTCGCCGCCAGGCTTTCCACCTCGGACGAGCTACTAATGATGCCCAGCCCGTCGCGCAGCCATTGCACCACCGCGCCGGCGATGAAAATGCTGCCTTCCAGGGCATAGCTCGGGCGCCCCGCGATGCGCCACGCCGTGGTGGTGATCAGGCGGTTCTGCGA
Organism: Thiobacillus denitrificans; assembly: GCF_001530125.1. GTDB lineage: Bacteria > Pseudomonadota > Gammaproteobacteria > Burkholderiales > Thiobacillaceae > Thiobacillus > Thiobacillus denitrificans_C. Next base: position 73,014 of record NZ_LDUG01000002.1, read on the forward strand.
CGGAATCGGCGTGTCGCCGGTGTTCATCAGCATGAAGCAGCCGGTGCCGTAAGTGTTCTTGACCATGCCGCGCTGGGTGCAGGCCTGGCCGAGCAGGGCGGCGTGCTGGTCGCCCGCCACCCCCGCGATCGGGATGCGCCCGCCGCCCAACAGGTCGGTGTCGCCATACACGGCGCTGGAGTCGCGCACCTCGGGCAGCATCGCGCGCGGGACCTGCATGATCTCCAGCAGTTCGTCGTCCCACGCCTGCTGCGTGATGTCGAACAGCAGCGTGCGCGACGCGTTGGTCGCGTCGGTGGCGTGCAGCGCCCCGCCGCTGAGCTTCCACAACAGCCAGCAGTCGATGGTGCCGAACGCCAGTTCGCCCGCCTCGGCGCGGCGCCGCGCATCGGGCACGTTGTCGAGGATCCAGCGCAGCTTGGTGCCCGCCAGGTAGGCATCGAGCACCAGGCCCGTCTTGCGCTGGAACAGCGCTTCATGGCCCGCCGCGCGCAGTTCGTCGCACAGGCCCGCGGTGCGCCGGTCCTGCCACACGATGGCGTTGTACACCGGCTGCCCGCTGCGGCGGTCCCACACCACTGTGGTCTCGCGCTGGTTGGTGATGCCGATGGCGGCGATGTCGCGCCCCGACAGACCGGCGCGGGTGATCGCCTCGGCGGCGACACCGATCTGCGACGACCAGATCTCGTTGGGGTCGTGTTCGACCCAACCCAGCTGCGGGAATATCTGCCGAAACTCTTTTTGCGCGATGGATTTGATCTGCCCTGCGTGATCAAACACGATCGCGCGCGAACTGGTGGTGCCCTGGTCGAGAGCGAGCACGTATTTCATGTTCATCTCCGGTTGTGAGCCGTGAGCGACCCTGATTTCAATCAAGCAATGTGCGTGTGCTTACCGTGACTTCAGGCAAGTTCCGATTGATTTAGCGTCTGCGGAGACCCGTGGATATGCCGCTGCGTGGCAACAGTCGTCTTGAGGTCATGCTAACACGTGGGGTTTTGCCATCACCCCGGTTGCCAGGCCACGGGCACGGCCTTATCAGGCGTGCAGCGTAATCGCTTCAGGCCCCTTGGTGCCGACTGCCTGAGCTATCCTGCAATTGATACTATCCGGCTTAACCTACTCAACAGAAGCAAACGCCGAATGCAAAACGAAGTCAAAGAAAAGCCCCAGTACGCCGTCGTGGCGGCGGTGCAGTTGCCGGGCGTGAACGACGTCGAGTTCGAGGCGTCGCTGACCGAGCTGCGCGAGCTGGCAAAGACACTGGGGTTCACGGTTACCCGCACTTTCACGCAAAAACGGTCCGGCTTCGACTCGACAGCGTATCTGGGCGTGGGGAAACGGCAGGAGATCCGCCGCTTCGTCAACAGCGAAGCGGGCGACGAAACCGAGTCCGACCACGCGCCGCAGAATTCCCTGCATCGACTTTCCACGTTCGTCGAGGGGTTGGTCGACGATGTCTCGCCCGACCCGATCGACGTCATCTTCGTCGACCACGAAATTTCCCCGTCGCAGGCGCGCCACCTTGAAAAAGAGGTCGGCTGCCAGGTGATGGATCGCACCATGGTTATCCTCGAAATCTTCCACCGCAATGCACGCTCCCCCGCCGCGCGCGCGCAGGTCGAGATCGCGCGCCTGGGCTACCTGGCGCCGCGCCTGCGCGAGGCGGCAAAGCTCGCGGGGCCGCAGGGGCGGCAGCGCAGCGGCGTCGGCGGCCGCGGCGCCGGCGAGTCGCACACCGAGCTGGACAAGCGCAAGATCCGCGACCGCATCGCCGAACTGCAGAAGGAGATCACTGCGATGGACGTCGAGCGCAAGACGCAGCGCGCCCGGCGTCAGGCGCACCAGGGGCTCGCCAGCGTGGCGCTCGTCGGCTACACCAACGCGGGCAAATCCACCCTGATGCGCGCACTCACGGGAAGCGAGGTGCTGGTCGCCAACAAACTCTTCGCTACGCTCGACACCACCGTGCGCAGCCTTCACCCCGAAAGCATCCCGCGCGTCCTGGTCAGCGACACCGTCGGCTTCATCAAGAACCTGCCTCACGGGCTGGTCGCGTCGTTCAAGTCAACGCTCGAAGAGGCGCTTGATGCGTCGCTGCTGCTCCACGTCATCGACGCGAGCGATCCCGGCTTTGAGCGGCAGATCGAAACCACCGAAGAAGTCCTGAAAGAGATCGATGCGCAGGACGTGCCGCGCTTCCGCATCTTCAACAAGATCGACCACGTCGGCGACGCCGCGGCGCAAGCCGAACGCGAAGCCGCGCTGCGCGCCGAATACCCCGGTTGCATCGTGATGAGCGCGCGCCGCCCCGACGACGTCGCGAAACTGCACAAGGCGATCGTTGCGTTTTTCCAGCAGGATCTCGTCGAGGCCGAGCTTTTTCTGCCCTGGTCTGCCCAGCAACTGCGCGGGGAAATATTCGCGCGCTGCGAGGTGCTGGACGAGCGCGCCGACGAGGAAGGTGCGTTCTTCCGCGTCCGCGGCGAGCAGGAAACCTTGAACAGCCTGCGCGAGCAGTTGGGCCAAGCGTGATGAAGTCGGATCACTTATAGCCCCCAGTTGCTCCTGGGAAGGACGCCAGGTCGGTTCGCTTCTCTGTGAGAAGACCGAAGCAATGGGGCGATTTGATGCAGATCATGTAGGTTGGGCTACAAAGCCCAACGTCTTTGGCGATTGTCGGCGCACGCAAGAGGGTTTGCACGTTGGGTTTCATTCCATTCAGCCCAACCTACGCGGGCTAAACCCCCTCTCGGCCAGACCTTGTGACAGGCCTCGCTTGACGCCTCATCTTCCTTACAATAAAGTAAGGACACATAAAAAGGAGGGCGCTATGTCAACCGCAACCATGACCACCAAAGGGCAGATCACCATTCCCGCCGCTGTACGGGCCGCGCTCGGCGTTGAAGCCGGGGATCGCGTCGAGTTTGTCCAGGTTGAGCCGGGGCGCTTCGAGCTGGTGCCTGCAACGAGCCCGGTCACGGCGCTCAAGGGGCTTGTACGCAAGCCCGCCTCGCCGGTAACGGTCGAGGACATGAACAAGGCGATCGCGGCCCAAGGGGCAAAGGCACGATGATTGGCCTGGATACCAACGTCCTCGTCCGCTACATCGCACAGGACGACCCGAAACAGTCAGCAAAGGCAACCAAGCTGATCGAGTCCCTGACGACGGACGCGCCAGGCTATGTAGGCGTCGTATCCGTTGTTGAGTTGGTGTGGGTGTTGACCGGGTGCTACGCCTCCACGAAAAAAGAGGTTTGCGACGTACTGGAAACGCTGCTGCGCACCCGGGAAATTGTCGTGGCGCAGTCCGACACCGTTTGGAAGGCGATACGCTTATTCAAGGACGGCAAAGCCGACTTTGCCGACTGCCTGATCGAACGGTCAGCCGCCGAAGCCGGATGCAGCCACACGGCAACCTTCGACCGCAATGCCGCGATTGACGGCGGCATGCGGTTGATCGGTTAACCGGATGCAACATGGTCGGCGACCGGACAAAGGCGGGAAGCCAGGCTGCGCGGCAGGCCGCGTTGCAACGCGACGTATCCCCTGCGCACGGTGCGGGGCGAGGAGGGCTGGGGTTATGATTCTGGGTGATGAGAATAATGTGAGCCTGGCCACTTTAAATTATGCGCGGCGAACAGGTGGCCTTGAACAGCCTGCGTGAGCAGCTCGGCCAGGCGCGATGAAGTCGATCGCATGACGGTGTAGATATCCCAATTGAAGGTGATGCCTAACCCGTAGATAAACCTGTCGTGCCGTAAGCGGCAGGACAAATATTGCTCTAACGCTTCAAGCAGTTCCCATTCACCAGCATCAAATCCGGCTAGCCGTCTGCCGCATCACATTCGCCGCAAAGCGCATCGCCCATTTCACCGGCGGCGGCAGCGGCGCACCGCCGTGGTCGACTGCGGTTTGCGCGTGCTGGGCTTCGTCGATCTTCATCTGCTCGACCACGGCGCGGCTCCTGGCGTCGGCTTCCGGCAATTTTTGCAGGTGGCCGTCGAGATGCGCTTCGACCTGACGTTCGGTTTCAGCGAGAAAGCCGAGATTCCATTTGTCGCCCAGCATCCCGGCGACGACGCCCATGCCGAAGGCGCCGCCGAACCACAGCGGATTGAGCAGGCTCTTGCGGCCGCCGAGTTCGTTGATGCGGGTTTCGCACCAGGCGAGGTGGTCGGTTTCCTCGCGCGCGGCCTGTTCGAGTTCGGCGCGCACGGTTTCATTCTTCGCGGTGAGCGCCTGGCCGGCATACAGCGCCTGCGCGCAGACTTCGCCGACGTGGTTGACGCGCATCAGCGCGGCGGCCTGGGCGCGTTCGGCTTCGCTCAGCTCTGCTTCCGGCCCGGTGCCGGGATAGGGGCGGCCGGCGTGCGGGGTGGCGAAGACGGTGCGCAGGCCCAGATCGAAAGTGGTGATCAGCTGGTCGAGTCGATTCATGGTGTCGGTCTTTCGTTATTTAGAGTGCCACACAGGCAATCCATGGTCTGTCGTTGCGAGGAGCGTAGCGACGCGGCAATCCAGCCTGTGCGAACGTGCGTAACTGGATTGCTTCGGCTGTGCCTCGCAATGACGGGCATGGGTCGATCCTGATTGACGAGCTTGGTGCCAATCATTTTACGTAGTAATTGAAGTTGCTATACGCCGCTTCGGCGACCTTGAACCACTGGAACTGGGTGTCGCGGAACAGCTTCCAGGGGCGGTAGATGGCGGCGAAGTCGGGGTTGGTCTTGGCTTCTGCCTCGTACAGCTCGAAGGTGGCGCGGCGCGCGGCGAGCATCACATCCTTGGGGAAGGGATGCAGCTTGACGCCCTGCCCGGCCAGGCGCAGCAGCGCGGGGGGATTCTTGGCGTCGTATTGCGCCAGCATCAACTGGTTGGCCTCGGCGGTGGCGACTTCGAAGGCCTGGCGATACTGCTCGGGCAGCGCTTTCCAGCTGACCTGGTTGACGTAGAAACTCAGCTGCGGCCCGCCTTCCCACCAGCCGGGATAGTAGTAGTGCTTGGCGATCTTGTGGAAGCCGAGCTTCTCGTCGTCGTAGGGCCCGACCCATTCGGCAGCGTCGAGCGCGCCGCGTTCCAGCGCGGGGTAGATGTCGCCGCCGGGTAGGGTCTGCGGCACCGCGCCGAGCTTGGCCATGATCTGGCCGCCGATGCCGGGGATGCGCATTTTCAGGCCGCGCAAATCGGCCATCGACTTGATCGGTTTTCTGAACCAGCCGCCCATCTGGGTGCCGGTGTTGCCGCCGGGAAACTGCAACACGTTGTATTTGGCGTAGAGCGCGCGCAGCGCCTCGATGCCGCCGCCGGCGTACATCCACGCATTCTGCTGGCGCGCCGTCAAGCCGAACGGCATGGCGGTGTCGAAGGCCAGCGCGAGGTTCTTGCCGACGTAGTAGTAGCCCGCCGAGTGGCCGCATTCGGCGGTGCCGTTGCCGACCGCGTCGAGCACCTGCAAGCCGGGCACCAATTCGCCGCCGGCGAAGACGCGGATCTTGAATTTGCCGCCGGTGAGCGCCGCCACCCGTTTGGACAGGGTTTCGGCTGCGCCGTAGATGATGTCGAGGCTTTTCGGGAAGCTTGACGCCAGCCGCCAGCGGATGGCGGGCAACTGGTTCAATTCCGGGGGCGCTGCCTGCGCCGCCAGCGGCAGCATGGCGGCGACGCCTGCGCCCGCCAGGAAATCACGTCTTTGCATGGATTTGCTCCGGTTTTGCCCGATTATACGAGCCGCAAGAGCAAAGCGCCGCGTGTTAAAATTCTGCCTTTTCCAGCCCTGCCGACAGCCATGTTCAACCGCCAAGACACCCTCGCCAAGACCGATCCCGACCTGTGGGCAGCGATCCAGAAAGAAGACCTGCGCCAGCAGGATCACATCGAGCTGATCGCATCGGAAAACTACACCAGCCCGGCGGTGATGGAAGCGCAGGGCTCGCAGCTCACCAACAAGTACGCCGAAGGCTACCCCGGCAAGCGCTACTACGGCGGCTGCGAATACGTGGATATCGTCGAACAATTGGCCATTGACCGCGTCAAGGCGCTGTTCGGCGCCGAAGCCGCCAACGTGCAGGCCAACTCCGGCTCGCAGGCCAACCAGGCGGTGTTCATGGCTTTCCTCAAGCCCGGCGACACCATCATGGGCATGAGCCTCGCCGAAGGCGGCCACCTCACCCACGGCATGGCACTCAACATGTCCGGCAAGTGGTTCAACGCGGTCGCCTACGGCCTCAATGAAAAAGAAGAAATCGACTACGACAAGATGGAAGCGCTTGCGCGCGAGCACAAGCCCAAGCTGATCATCGCCGGCGCCTCGGCCTACGCGCTGCGCATCGACTTCGAACGCTTCGCCAGGATCGCCAAGGAAATCGGCGCCATCTTCATGGTCGACATGGCGCACTACGCCGGCCTCATCGCCGCGGGCGTCTACCCCAACCCGGTGCCGCACGCCGACGTGGTGACCTCGACCACTCACAAGACCCTGCGCGGCCCGCGCGGCGGCATCATCCTGATGCGCGCCGAGCACGAAAAGGCGATCAACTCGGCGATCTTCCCCGGCCTGCAGGGCGGCCCGCTGATGCATGTCATCGCCGGCAAGGCGGTGGCATTCAAGGAAGCGTCGACCAAGGAATTCAAACACTACCAGGAACAGGTGATCGCCAACGCGCTGGTGATGTGCAAGGTGCTGGTCGAACGCGGCCTGCGCATCATCTCCGGCCGCACCGAAAGCCACATGTTCCTGGTCGACCTGCAGCCCAAAAAGCTCACCGGCAAGGAAGCCGAAGCCCTGCTCGGCCGCGCCCACATCACGGCCAACAAGAATTCCATCCCCAACGACCCGCAAAAGCCTTTCGTCACCAGCGGCATCCGTATCGGCACCCCGGCGATGACCACGCGCGGCTTCAAGGAACTCGAAGCCGAACAGCTCGCGCACCTGATCGCCGACGTCCTCGACGCGCCGACCGATGAGGCGGTGATCGAACGGGTCAAGGGCGCAGTGGCGAAGCTGACGGCGAAGTTTCCGGTGTATGGGTGAGGTGCTGAGAGCCGAGAGTCGAGAGTCGAGAGCTTTTCATCACGAGGCTCACGACTTTCGGCTCATCGCTATCCACCCCGCACTCTCGACTCTCCGCTCTCGACTCTCCGCCCCCCAATGAAGTGTCCCTTCTGCGGTTCCATGGACACCCAGGTCATCGACTCGCGCGTCAATGAGGCGGGCGATGCGATTCGCCGCCGCCGCCGCTGCGCGCAATGCGACAAGCGCTTCACCACTTGGGAAACCGCCGAGCTGCGGCCGCCGCAGATCGTCAAGACCAACGGCACCCGCGAAGATTTTTCAGAGCTCAAGCTGCGCGAAGGATTTCGCCGCGCGCTGCACAAGCGACCGGTTTCGACCGAGCTGGTCGACGCCGCGGTCGACCGCATCCGCCAGCGTCTGCTGACGCTGGGCGAGCGCGAAGTGCCCGCGCGCGAAGTGGGCGAACTGGTGATGACCGAACTGAAGAAGCTCGACAAGGTCGCCTACATCCGCTTCGCCTCGGTCTACCGCAGTTTCCAGGACGTCGAGGACTTCCGCGACGTCATCCGCGACATCGACCAATAAATGTCCAGCGCCGCCCGCTTCAGCGCCGCCGACCATGCCCACATGGCGCGTGCGCTGCAGCTTGCGGCGCGCGGGCTTTACACCACCAGCCCCAATCCGCGCGTCGGCTGCGTCATCGTCAGGGACGGCCGCGTCGTCGGCGAAGGCTGGCATGCGCGGGCCGGCACCCCGCACGCTGAAGTCCATGCGCTGAAAGCCGCGGGTGACGCCGCACGCGGCGCGACGGTGTACGTCACGCTGGAGCCCTGCTCGCACCATGGCCGCACCCCACCGTGTGCCGAGGCGCTGATTCAGGCCGGCGTGGGTCGCGTGGTGGCGGCGATGACCGACCCCAATCCTTTGGTCGCAGGCGGCGGCATTTCCATGCTGACGCTGGCCGGCATCGAGGCCGAAGTCGGGCTGATGGAGGCCGAGGCGCGCGCGCTCAATCCCGGCTTTATCTCGCGCATGACGCGCCAACGCCCGTGGCTGCGGCTCAAGACCGCGTCGACGCTGGACGGCAAGACCGCGCTCGCCAACGGCGCCTCGCAGTGGATCACCGGCGAGGCGGCGCGCGCCGACGTGCAGACGCTGCGCGCGCGCGCCTGCGCCCTCCTCACCGGCAGCGGCACCGTACTGGCCGACAACCCGCGGATGAACGTGCGCGATTTCGACATCGGCCGCCCGCCGCTCAGAGTCATCGTCGATTCCGCATTGCGCACGCCTGTGGACGCGGCGATCCTGCCCGCGCTCATCGCCTGCCACCACGCCGACCCTCACCTTCGTGCCGAACTCGAACAGGCGGGGGCCGAGGTGATCGAACTGCCCGGCGCAGATGGCCGGGTCGACCTCGCCGCCCTGCTGGCGCTGCTGGCGCAGCGCGGCGTCAACGAACTGCACGTCGAAGCCGGCGCTGCGCTGAACGGCGCGTTGCTCGCCGCCGGGCTGGTCGACGAATGGGTGGCCTACATGGCGCCGCTGGCGGTGGGCGACGACGCGCGCGGGCTGTTCACGCAACCGCCGCTTACGACGCTGGCCGACGCTGCACGATTCAAATTGGCCGACGTGCGCCAGATCGGCGGCGACCTGCGGCTGACGCTGCTGCCCACTTGAGCGAATTCAAGGATCACTTCTCGTCGGCGTCCGACCGCTATGCCGCCTATCGCCCCGACTATCCCGCCGCGCTGTTCACCTGGCTTGCCGGCCGGTGCGCCGAACGGGACCTCGCCTGGGATTGCGCCACCGGCAGCGGCCAGGCGGCGCTGGGACTGGCGCCGCATTTCCACCGCGTCGTCGCCACCGATGCTTCCGCCGAGCAGGTCCGTCACGCCGAGCCGCATCCGCTCATTGATTATCGGGTCGCGCCTGCCGAAGCCAGCGGCCTCGCCGACTGCAGCGCCGACCTCGTCACCGTCGCGCAGGCGGCGCACTGGTTCGAGCTGCCGCGTTTTTATGCCGAAGCCGCGCGCGTACTGAAGCCGGGCGGCGCGATCGCCCTGTGGGGCTACGGACGCATGGTTCTGCCGGGTGAGATGGATGCGCTGCTCCAGCGTTTCTATGCCGAAACCGTCGGCCCGTACTGGCCGCCCGAGCGCGCGCTGATCGACGGCGCCTACCGCAGCCTGGATTTCCCGTTTGTCGAAATCCAGCCGCAGGCTTTTGCGATCGAGGTCGAGTGGACCCTGCCGCGGCTGATGGACTATCTCTCCACCTGGTCGGCGGTGAAGCGCTACCGGGTCGCGCGGGGAGGCGATCCCTTGCCGGCGCTGATGGCCGAACTTTCGCCCGGTTGGGGCGATCCCGAAACGGCGCGAAAACTGCAGTGGCCGCTGTTCCTGCGCGTCGGCAGGCGCCAGGGAAATGCTGATTAATTCGTCATTGCGAGCGCAGCGCGGCAATCCAGCGTATTGGTCAAGCGGCATTTCTGGATTGCCGCGCTGCGCTCGCAATGACAGGCACACAGAATTTGAATTTATTTGCGTTTCCAGTAGCTTACGCGCGCACCGAAAATCCCCCGAACAACCCGGCCAGTTCCCCGCCCATGTCCTGCAGGGGCCGCTCGCGTGTCGCGTTCTGACACAAGGCCGCATCCTGACACCCCTGGCTGCGGAAAGCCTGGATAACGTAATGCTTCACCCCGCGCGCGGCCAGATCGTGCGCGAGACCGACCACTTCCGCATCGGCCAAGAGCGCCGGATGCACCGTGGTGCGAACTTCATGCGCAACGCCTGACGCCAGCACTTCCAGCAGACCGGCGTGTGCTCGCTCGCCGCTGCCGGCCACGCCGGTGACGCGCGGGTAATCCGCAAACGGCGCCTTCACGTCCAGCCCCACCCAGTCGACCAGCGGCAGCACCGCCGCCAGCCGCTGCGGAACCATGCCGCCGCTATGCAGGCCGATCTTGAATCCGAGCGCGCGCACCTCGCGCATCGCGTCCAGCAGGCCCGCCTGCGCGGTCGGCTCGCCACCGGAAAACACCACGCCGTCGAGCAGTCCCTGGCGGCGGCGCAGGAAGGCCAGCACTTCTTCCCAGGGGGTTTCGTTGTCGCCGCGCGCGGGAATCAGGCCGGGATTGTGGCAATAGCCGCAGCGCCAGGGACAGCCCTGGCAGAACACCACCGCGGCCAGCATGCCGGGCCAGTCGGTGGTGGAAAGCGGCGTCAGGCCGCCCACGCGTAGCGTCATGGGAATTGGTGGGGCGTCATGGTCGTGGGCGCAGCAGGGTCAGCCCATGCAGCAGCGGCTCTCGACGAAGTGACGCCGCTCGCGATGCTCGCTCTTCTTGCCCTTGTTGAAGCTCGTCACCGGACGGTGATAGCCCATCACGCGGGTCCACACTTCGCAGCGGGTGCGCTCCTCGTCCTTCAGCGCAGCAGCGGTCAGGGCTTGGGTCGGAACAGTCATGTCATTCATTTCAGTCTCCTTGGGGTCAGGCGTTAACAGCGCGTTTACGGGACAGGGCTTCCTCGTCGCACGTGGGGCAGAATTCGTGCTCGCCGGCGAGGTAGCCGTGTTTGGGGCAAATTGAAAAGGTCGGCGTGATGGTGATGTAGGGCAGGTGGAAACGTTCCAGCGCGCGGCGCACCAGATTGCGGCAGGCCTCGGTCGAGGAAATATTCTCCGACATGTAGAGGTGCAGCACGGTGCCGCCGGTGTACTTGCGCTGCAGGTCGTCCTGCAACTCCAGCGCTTCAAAGGCGTCGTCGGTAAAGCCCACCGGCAGCTGTGTCGAGTTGGTGTAGTACGGCGCGTCCTCGGTGCCCGCCTGCAGGATGTCCGGGTAGCGCTTGACGTCCTCCTTGGCGAAGCGGTAGGTGGTGCCCTCGGCCGGGGTGGCTTCCAGGTTGTACATGTGGCCCGTTTCTTCCTGGAACGCGGCGATGCGGCCGCGGATGTGGTCGAGCAGCCGCACCGCGAAGGCGTGGCCCCACTCGGAGGTGATGTCGTGCTCGTCATCGGTGAAGTTGCGGATCATCTCGTTGACGCCGTTGACGCCGATGGTCGAGAAGTGATTGCGCAGCGTGCCGAGATAGCGCTTGGTGTAGGGGAACAGGCCGTTATCCATCAGCCGCTGGATTTCCTTGCGCTTGATCTCGAGGCCGTTCTTCGCCATGTCGAGCAGCGCATCGAGGCGGCGCAGCAGGCCGGCTTCGTCGCCCTCGTACTCATAGCCCAGGCGCGCGCAATTGACCGTCACCACGCCGACCGAACCGGTCTGCTCGGCCGAGCCGAACAGGCCGTTGCCGCGCTTCAGCAATTCGCGCAGATCGAGCTGCAGGCGGCAGCACATCGAGCGGATGTGGTTCGGCTTCATCTCGGAATTGATGAAGTTCTGGAAGTACGGCAACCCGTAGCGCGCGGTCATGGCGAATAGCCGCTCGGCGTTTTCCGATTCCCAGGGGAAATCCGGCGTCATGTTGTAGGTGGGGATGGGGAAAGTGAACACCCGTCCCTTGGCGTCGCCGGCGGTCATCACCTCGATGTAGGCGCGGTTGATCATGTCCATCTCGACCTGCAGATCGCTGTAGGTGAAGGGCATTTCCTTGCCGCCGATCACCGGCACCTGTTCGCGCAGGTCTTCCGGACAGGTCCAGTCGAAGGTGAGGTTGGTGAACGGCGTCTGGGTGCCCCAGCGCGACGGCACGTTGAGGTTGTAGATCAGTTCCTGGATGCACTGGCGCACCTCTTCGTAGCGCATGCCGTCGTTGCGGATGAAAGGCGCCATGTAGGTGTCGAACGAGGAGAAGGCCTGCGCGCCGGCCCATTCGTTCTGCAGCGTGCCGAGGAAGTTGACGATCTGGCCGACCGCGGAGGACATGTGCTTGGGCGGGCCCGCCTCGACCTTGCCCGGCACGCCGTTCAAGCCTTCGTGCAGCAGGGTGCGCAGCGACCAGCCGGCGCAGTAGCCCGCCAGCATGTCGAGATCGTGGACGTGGAGCGCGCCCTCGCGATGCGCTTCGCCCAGTTCGGGCGCATAGACGTGGTTGAGCCAGTAGTTGGCCACCACCTTGCCCGAGACGTTGAGAATCAGCCCGCCCAGCGAATAGCCCTGGTTGGCGTTGGCGTTAACCCGCCAGTCCTGGCGCGACAGGTATTCGTTGATCGACGCTTCCACATCCACCACCGTCTTGCGGTCCTGGCGCAGCTTTTTGTGCGTCTCGCGATAAACGATATAGGCGCGCGCGGTGGCGAGGTGGTTGGCCGCGATCAGGCTCTGCTCGACCACATCCTGGATGCGCTCGATGTCCGGGGGCGAACCGCGGAAGCTGTGGATCAGCACCTTCGTCACCTGGACGGTCAGACGATCCGCCTCGGCTTCGCCGAATTCGGCCTCACCAAATTCTCCTGTGGCCTGCCCCGCGCGCAACAGCGCCGAGCGGATCTTCCCCGCATCGAAATCCGCCCGCTGGCCGTCGCGCTTGACCACCTCGCGCGGCAACATCGACACCACACACCCCATCCCCACGTCTGCCATCGTCATCTCCTCGTTTATCTACATTTTGTGCTGACCGCCAATCAACCATACAACATGTAGATAAAATATCAAGGTGATTTTAAGGTTCGCTTGTCCTGATACACTCTGATCTCAGCAAACACGGTGGAAAGCGATGAGCACGATTGTGGATTTTCTGGGCGGCGATCACCGCGCATGCGACGATTTGTTCGCCTCCGCCGAAGACGCCGTGGCGCAAAATAACTGGGACAGCGCGCGCAGCCTGTTCGAGCGTTTTCAGGCGGCGATGGCGCACCACCTGGCGATGGAGGAAAAGGTGCTGTTCCCTGCCTTCGAAGCCCGCACCGGCAACAGCATGGGGCCGACCCAGGTCATGCGCATGGAGCACGAGCAGATTCGCGGCCTGCTGCAGGAAATGGCCAACGCCGTGGCCGATGCCAATCACGGCCGCTATCTCGGCCTGTCGGAAACGCTCAACATGCTGATGCAGCAGCACAACCTGAAGGAGGAGAACATGCTCTATCCCATGTCCGACCAGGTGCTGGGCGGCGAGCGCGACGACCTGATCCGCGCAATGGAAGCCGTTTCCCCGTAGCGATTCGCATGCCCAAACCGATGGCTTCGCTCCCCCACCCCAACCCTGATGGAACTACTAGCCATTCGACTAAGCCCGCAAGCGGGCAAGTCGCTGGTTATCCCCCGCTTGCGGGAGAGGGGGCAAACGTGATGCCCAAACCGACTAACGAAATCCTCGTCGACGCGCGCGGGCTGGAACCGCCGGAGCCGATGGAAAAGGTCTTGCAGACGCTGGCCCTGCTGCGCCCCGGCCAGTCGATCCGGCTGCTGCTGCACCGCGAACCGTTTCCGCTCTACGCCATCCTCGCCGAATGGGGCTATCGCCACGCCACGCGGATGGAAGCCGACGGCAGCCACGTCATCCTGATCCGCCCGTCAGGCGAAGACCAATAAAAGCAATTAACCACAGAGACACAGAGGCACAGAGTTGAAAAGCAAGGAAAAAGTCCCGGAAAGTCCTGTACGCATCATGCACCGGTTTGGCGATGGCACGCCTTCCTGCAACCGATTGTTTCTCTGTGCCTCTGTGCCTCTGTGCCTCTGTGCCTCTGTGGTGAATGCACTGTGGTTGCAAGATAAAGCGGGCCGCGCAATGAGCCAGCAAGCCGGTCTCTCCTTCGAACAGGCGCCGCCATTTGCGCTGCCGCTGCGGTTCTTTCTCACCGCCCCGCTGTTTCTGCTGGCCGCCGCGGGCCTGATCGTGTGGGACCCCGAGGCGCTGGCCTCGCGCTGGACGCCGCCGGCACTCGCCGTTACCCACGCGCTGACGCTGGGCTTCCTCGCCATGGTGATGCTGGGTGCATTGCTGCAGATGCTGCCGGTGGTGGCGGGTGCGTCCCTGCCTGCGCCCCGCTTCGTTGCTTGGTTCAGTCACGTTTCACTCACGCTGGGAAGTGTCGCCTTGATGGCGGGTTTCCTGACGGCCGCGCCGGCCGCTTACGGCATCGGCATCGCCCTGCTCGGTGGCGGTTTCGCGGTCTTTCTCGCGGCGGCATCGATCAGCCTCGCGCACGCCGTGGCCGGCGTCACGGTCAACGGCATTCGGTTCGCGGTGTTGAGCCTGGCCGTCACCCTGCTGCTCGGCCTGGCGCTTGCGCTGCTGCGCGCCGGCTGGTGGATGCCGCCCGCGGTCGAGACCGCGATCGCCGCACACGCCACCTTCGGCCTGCTCGGCTGGGTGCTGCTGCTGGTGATCGGCGTGGCCTACCAGGTGGTGCCGATGTTCCAGATCACGCCGCCCTATCCGCCGCGGATGAGCCGCTGGCTGGCCGGCGCGCTGTTCACGCTGCTGCTGCTCCACGCCGCCGTGCTGCTATTGTTCCCGGCCGCCGCACCCATCGTCGATGCCGGCCTCGCCGGCGGCATCCTGCTGTTTGCCCTCGCCACCCTGCGCCTGCAAGCGCGCCGCCGCAGAAAGCTGCCCGACGTCACCCTCGATTATTGGCGCCTCGGCATGGCCAGCCTGATCGCCTGCGTGGCGGTCTGGCTGGTGGCGCAGCTCTGGTCGACGTGGGCAGGCAGCAACGCCTATCCCTTGCTGCTGGGGGTGCTGTTCATCGGCGGCTTCGCGGTGAGCGTAGTGAGCGGCATGCTCTACAAGATCGTGCCCTTCCTCGCCTGGTTTCATCTGCAGGCACAGCTGCAGGCGCGCGCGGGCAGCATCCCCACCATGAAGGACATGATTGCGGAACGCTGGACACGCTGGCAGTTCCGCCTCCACCTCGCCGCCTGCGCGCTGCTCACTGGCGCCACGCTGTGGCCGCAACTGGCGATTACGGCAGGCAGTGTGCTAGCGCTGTCCGCACTGCTGCTGTGGGTCAATCTGCTGTCGGCGGTGCGGCGTTTTTCCCGTCATGGCGGGCGCTTTTCCTGACTGCCATTCCGGCGCCGACTTAACGCAACAGCAGCAACGGCAGTTTGGCCTGGCGGATCAGTTGGGTGGTGGTGCTGCCGACCAGAAACTCGCGAATCTTGGAATGACCGTAGGCACCCATCACGATCAGGTCGATGGCGTGCTCGGTGCGGTAGCCGCACAGCACTTCTTCGACCTGGCCGGCATGAATGCTTGCGGTCACCTCGAATCCGGACTCTTCCAGCGTCGTTCGCGCCCAGTCCAGCTGCTCGCGGGCCTCTGCCTTGTCGGCGCCGACCATCACCACATGGCAGGGCAGGCCGCGAAACAGCGGGCTGCGCGCAACCATCTCAACCGCCTTGCGGGTGGTGGCGCTGTCATCGAAGGCGACCAGGATGCGCTGCGGCTCGCTGTAGTCGGTGGGGATGACCAGGATGGGACGGTGCAGGGTGCGCACCACGTTTTCCAGGTGGCTGCCGATATGCTCGCCGGCACTGTCGCCGTGTTCGCCCTGGCGCCCCATCACCAGCAGGCGGATGTCGTGTTCGAACTCGATCAGGGTGTCGACCAGTTCGCCGTGACGCTGGCGGCTGGTCGGGCTGACTACGCCATCGGCCATGGCACGCGCTTTGGCCTCGTTGAGCATGAGCCAGCCCTGTTCCAGCGCCAGCTTGCCGCGCTTTTCGTCGAGTTCGGCCAACTCCTGCAGCAGGTGTTCGCGGCTGCCCAGCCCGATATTGCCGCTGAGGTCGGCGGGGACGGGGTATTCCGATTTGCCCAGCACGTGCAGGAACTCCAGCGGGGCGTCCATTTTCCGGCTGGCCCAGGCGGCGTAGTCGCACACCGCGAGGGTAATGCTGGAACCGTCAATACATGCGATTACGTGTGTCATCGTCGTTGTCTCCCTTAGTGACCCATCAGATTATCGACAGCACCCGGCTTATCGTGCACGGCAAAGCGGTCGACGATCGTGCTGCTGGCCTCGTTGAGGCCGATGACCTCGACCTCGGTGCCTTCGCGGCGGAACTTCAGCACCACCTTGTCCAGTCCAGCGACGGCGGTGATGTCCCAGAAATGCGCCTGGCACAGGTCGATCGTCACCTTGTCGATGGCTTCCCTGAAATCGAAGAAGTCGACGAACTTGTCGGCCGAGGCGAAGAACACCTGGCCCACCACCTTGTAGGTGCGGCTGAGGCCGTCCTCGCTCAGGGTCGAGTTGACGTGCTTGTACTGCGCCACCTTGTTGGCGAAGAATATCGCCGCCAGCAGCACGCCGACGAAGACGCCATAGGCCAGGTTGTGCGTGGCGACCACCACGACCACCGTGGTGACCATCACGACACTGGTGCTGGTGGGATGCTTTTTCAGGTTGGTCAGCGAAACCCAGCTGAAGGTGCCGATGGAGACCATGATCATCACCGCCACCAGCGCCGCCATCGGGATCTGCGCGACCCATTCGCCGAGGAACACCACCATCAGCAGCAGAAACGCGCCCGCTGCGAAGGTGGACAGGCGAGTGCGGCCGCCGGACTTCACGTTGATCACCGACTGGCCAATCATCGCGCATCCCGCCATGCCGCCGATCAGGCCGGAGGCGATGTTGGCGATGCCCTGGCCCTTGCATTCGCGGTTCTTGTCGCTGGTCGTGTCGGTGAGGTCGTCGATGATGGTGGCGGTCATCATCGACTCGAGCAGGCCCACCACCGCCAGCGATAGCGAGTACGGGAAGATGATCGCCAGGGTCTCGAAGGTGAGCGGCACTTCGGGCCAGAGGAAGATCGGCAGGGTGTCCGGCAGCTCGCCCATGTCGCTCACGGTGCGGATGTCCAGGTTCAGGAACATCGCCAGCCCGGTCAGCACGACGATGGTCACCAGCGGCGAGGGAATCGCCCGGGTGACATACGGGAACAGATAGATGATCGCTAGGCCGCCTGCGGTCATGGCGTAGACGTGCCAGGTCACGTTGGTCAGCTCGGGCAGCTGTGCCATGAAGATCAGGATCGCCAGCGCGTTGACGAAACCGGTGACCACCGAGCGCGAGACGAAACGCATCAGCGAGCCCAGCTTGAGGTAACCGGCACCGATCTGCAGCACGCCGGTCAGCAGCGTGGCCGCCAGCAGGTATTGCAGGCCGTGGTCCTTGACCAGGGTGACCATCAAGAGCGCCATGGCGCCGGTGGCGGCCGAGATCATGCCGGCGCGGCCGCCGACGAAGGCGATCACCACCGCGATGCAGAACGAGGCATACAGCCCCACCTTGGGGTCGACCCCGGCGATGACCGAAAAGGCGATCGCTTCGGGGATCAGGGCGAGGGCGACCACGATGCCGGCCAGGAGATCGCCGCGAATGTTGGAGAACCAGTTTTGTCGGATTGAGTTGATCATTCTGCTGCCAGTCAAAAAACGCAATGCTGGCCATCTCCAGCCAGAAGACGGGCGTGGCCATACAGAAAGTTGTGGGGTGCGACGAACCGTGCCGATGCAGCGCATCGGCACGAAAAAACGACAGGCGGGGCTGCGTGAAGGGAATTACATTGGACGGCCGGGTCGCTCGATATTGGCGTTGACAGCCCACAATTATCCCGTCATCAACCATTCCCTGTCCAGCAATGATCTACCCAACCGAGCTAGGCCATCGAATCAGCATCAAGTGTGAAGCTGGCCATCTGGGTCGAGGCACCGCGTGTCGGGTGGCACTCACCGATATCGTGGAACGCAACGGCATAAGCATGGCGCGCCGCAACACCACAGGCCCAGCGGCGGAATTTGGGGCGGTCCCACTCGAAGCGATGATCCGGGTGGCGGAATGCCCCCGGATTCATGCCGTGCACCACGTTGTATTCCTGGTTCGGGGTCGTGATCAACACGGTGCGGGGCCGATAGCAGCCGAACACCGCACGTTCAACCAGGCTGAGCCGGCCCGGGTCAACGTGCTCGATCGTCTCGAGCATGACGGCCGCGTCGAATCCGCGCAGTTGGGGGTCGACGTCGGTGAATGATGCGTGCACCACCTGGACGCGCCCCGCTGGGGCGAGCGGGTCCAGGCGCAACGCATCGCGTGCCGCGTGAAGCGCAGCAACCGAAATGTCGATGCCGACGATGCGGCCAAATTGCGCCTGAGCGGCAAGTTTGGCCATCAACACCCCCTCGCCGCAGCCCAGGTCGAGCACGCTGCGCGCACCGCTGGCGAGCAGGGCATGGGTGATCGCGGCCAGGCGTGCCTCATGCAAGGGCGTCGGCAAGCCGGCGGCATCACCGTGGTCGGCCACCCACGGCGCGGAATCGAATGCGGGCTTCAATGCGCCGGGCGACGCGCCAGGCCGCAGTTGTTCGCGGCACGCGCCCGGCAGGTTTGATTCTGATTCACTGTCAGCATGATTCGTCTCCTGATTCTGAGGTCGCTCACGACCCGAATCTTACCGACACCATGGGGCGATTGGGTACAATCCGGTTCTTACGACACGGTGCGCGTGGGTGAGTGACTCCAAGCCTTGTCGCCACACCGCAGGCCTGAAGCGCGTATCCAAGATCGTTCCGCCGCACCACGGCATCAAGGGCATGCCGCACCGGTCAAGACCGCTTACAGCAATCGCAAGGATCAGTATGAAACGAGTGGATGATTTCCGCCTGCGCTTCGGCAAACGAGAACTGGTGCCGATCGTCATCGGCGGCATGGGGGTGGACATCTCGACCGCCGAACTGGCGCTCGAAGTGGCACGGCTCGGCGGCATCGGCCACATTTCCGACGCCATGGTGCAGACCGTATCCGACCGGCGCTACGACACCAAATTTGTCAGCGAGAAGCTGAAGAAATACAAGGCCAACGTCGCCAGCAGCGACAAGTCCGACGTGCACTTCAACCTCGCCGTGCTCGAAGAGGCCACGCGCAACCATGTGGGCAGGACCATGGAGGCCAAGCGCGGCGACGGCATGATCTTCATCAACTGCATGGAGAAGCTCACCATGAACCTGCCGCGGGAAACGCTGCGCATGCGCCTCAGTGCCGCGCTCGACGCCGGCATCGACGGCATCACGCTCTCCGCCGGCCTGCACCTCGGCTCGTTCGCGCTGATGGAAGACCATCCGCGCTTTCGCGACGCCAAGCTCGGCATTATCGTTTCCTCGTCGCGCGCGCTCGCGATGTTCCTGCGCAAGAGCGCGCGGCTGCAACGCCTGCCGGACTATGTCGTGGTGGAAGGGCCGCTCGCAGGCGGCCACCTCGGCTTCGGCATGGACTGGGCGAAGTACGACCTCGCCACCCTCGTTACCGAAGTGCTGGCGTTTCTCAAAGCCGAACACCTCGACATTCCGGTGATCGCCGCTGGCGGCATTTTCACCGGCAGCGATGCCGCCGCCTTCCTCGAACAGGGGGTGGCCGCGGTGCAGGTGGCCACACGCTTCACCGTCACCAAGGAATGCGGTCTGCCGGACAAGATCAAGCAGGAATACTTCAAGGCGAGCGAGGACGACATCGAGGTCAACACCATCTCGCCAACCGGCTACCCGATGCGCATGCTCAAGAGCAGCCCGGCGATCGGCGCCGGCATCCGCCCCAACTGCGAGGCCTACGGCTACCTGCTCGACGCCAAGGGCAACTGCGCCTACATCGACGCCTACAACCGCGAGGTGGAACTGCACCCGGGCGCCAAGAAGGTCTCGGTCAAGGACAAGACCTGCCTCTGCACGCACATGCGCAACTTCGACTGCTGGACCTGCGGCCACTACACCTACCGCCTCAAGGACACCACCCGGCGCCTGCCGGACGGCAGCTATCAGATTCTCAGCGCGGAGCAGGTGTTTCATGACTACCAGTTCAGCACCGACCAGAAAATCGCGCTGCCGGACTGAGCGGCCGTTTCCCCCGCGGCAGCGGGTGCTCCGCTGCCATCCCGGTCAAGGCTGAGTGGGCAGCAAATCCGCCAGGGTGTAGCGATCCAGACTGGCCAGAAAGGCGCGTCCGGCTTCCGCCAGGACGGGCTTGAGCGCGCAGGCGGGCATCAGGCGGCATCCTGATTCGCCTGGCCGGAAGCACTCGGCCAGCTCGAACCCCGGTTCCATGTCGCGCACCACATCGCCGACCCGGATCAGTTCGGGACGGCGCGCCAAGCGGAAACCACCGCCCTTGCCGCGCGTCGTTTCGATGTAGCCCTTGAGACCCAGCTGATGCACCACGTGCGTGAGATGGTGGCGGGAAATGCCGTGCTCGGCGGCCATCCCCGCCACCGTGGCTTGTATGTCGGGATGGCTGCCCAGGTGAATCAGCATCCTCAGGGAGAAATCGGTAAAGCGGGTGAGCTGCATGGCGATGAGCAATTAGATGCAATTGAAAAATAAATTATAGACTCGATGAAACAACATCCTGTGTTTATAATATGCATTACATTTACATCTATAGGACGACAGCCATGAGTGCCCACCTTCACCTTCGCCAGGACAATGTCTACCCCTTCGACGCGCGCGGCATCGCCAAGCGTTTTCGCCATGCGGCCATATTCGGTGCGCTGGACGCGCTGAATCCGGGCGAACGCATGCGCTTCGTCAACGATCACGACCCGCTGCCGCTGCTCGACCAGCTGCGCGCCCGCTATGCCGACACCGTTGAAATCCAGTACCTGCAGCGCAACGCAGGGGAAATCGTGATCGACTTCATCCGCAACTAGATGGCGTTGCCGGCGCTGGTGTTGCTTGCCCTGGTCGCGTTTGCCGCGGCCTTGCTGGGGTCGCCCCACGCCGGACGCGCCGCCGCCCTGCACCTGATTCTGGCGGTAGGCGCCATGCCGCTGATCTTCGGCGCCATGAGCCACTTCATTCCGGTGCTCACCCGCACCCGCATCGCTTCCACCGGACTGCTCAGCATCCCCGTTCTTGCCCTGGCCGGCGGCGCGCTGGTGGTGGGCGCACTCAGCCTGCCCGGCCTGTTCTGGGGACGTTATGCGGGCGCGCTGCTGGCGCTGACCGCAGCCGGCGCGCTGCTGGCCTGGAGCCGGCGCCGCCGCGCCGGGATGCTGGGGCGGCCGCACCCGTGCCTGGCCTGGTACGACGCTGCACTGGCCTGCCTCGTGCTGGCGCTGCTTGCCATTCTCGCCAGCGCGATCTGGCCGCAACAGACGATTGCCCTGCACCACCTCCATCTCCATCTCAACACGCTCGGCTTCGTCGGGCTGACCGCCGTGAGCACCCTCGCGGTGCTGCTGCCGACCGTCGCCGGCAGGCCCGACCCGCAAGTCGGCCCGCGGCTGCGCCGTGACCTGCCGTGGGCGATCGCCGGCACCCTGCTGGTCGCCGTCGGCTCGGCCTGGTTCGGCCCGCTTGCCTGGATCGGCGGCGCCTTGTGGGTGATCCCGCTGGTGCGGCTGGGGGCAAGCTGGCTGCGGCTTTATCGCGCCGAGATCCTCGCGCGGCACGGCGCGGCGCCACTGCTCGCCGCCGCGCTGGGGGGACTTGCCCTCAGCATGATTTTTGGCGCCATAAACGTTATTCCTGCGGCGGGCGCGTTTCGTGCCACCGAACCGGCGTTGGCCTTCGTCAGCGGATTCATGCTGCCCCTGGTGTCCGGCGCGGCCAGTCAGCTGTTGCCGGTGTGGCTGCATCCGGGCGTGCAAAGCAGCTGGCACACCGAACTGCGCGACCGCCTGGGACACTACGGCGGCGCCCGTGCCGTGCTGTTCTGCCTCGGCGGGATTGCGGCCGGAATGGGCCACAAATGGGGCCTGCTGCTGGGCGCGGCGACGCTGATCTGGTTTCTGCTGCAGGCCGGCGCCGCGCTGCTGCAGGCTTATGTCATTCAAAAAAGGAATCCATCATGAGTTATCCGGAATTTTTTGCCGCCGTGCCCCGCCTCACGCTGCACGACCCCCTGGCCGCGCTTCTTGGCGCTGCCGCAAACGGCCTGATCGAATACGGCTACACCGACGCGGTCAAGCTCGCCGGGCATTCCTGTCCTACCGTCGCGGGCGCCTACCTCATGACCCTCAAGGCGCTCACGAAGCTCTATCCGGATGGCCCCCCCGAGCGCGGCGGCATCCAGGTCGAACTGAGCGCCGCGCAGGCGGACGGCGTTGCCGGCGTCACCGCCGCCGTGGCCGGCCTGCTCACCGGTGCCGCGGGCGAAGGCGGCTTCAAGGGATTGGGGGGGCGCTACAGCCGCCGCAATCTGCTGGCATTTGCGACCGCAATCGACGCCGAACTCTGCTTCACCCGGCTCGACACGGGCGCGCGCGTGGCGGTCGCCTACCATCCTGAAGTCGTACCGGCCCCACCTGAACTGCAGGAATTGATGCCAAAACTGCTTGCGGGCACGGCAAACGCTGCTGAAGAAACGGAATTTGGCCGCCTCTGGCAGTTGCGAGTCAAACGCATCCTGATCGACCACTTCGACGACTCGGAACTGGTCGTGTGCCGGGAAATCCCGCAGTAGACCCCTCCAGGCTGCGGTCAGGCGTGCGCCGCAGGACTGTCATGGCCCTGCGCGAACCGTCTAGCCGGTACTCCAGGCGCGCGGACGTTTCATCCCGGCGATCTTGCAAACCTGCTTGACGTAACCGTACGCGAACATCTTGAAGAGGGCGTTGCGGGCGTCGGCCCCGAAATGCTGGGATAGGTGCTTGATCACGTAGCGGGCATCCGGGGCGACCTGGTGCGCTTCGTAGTATTCGCGCATGAAACGGATGACATCCCAGTGCGCGGCGGTGAGCTTGACGTTCTCCATTCGAGCGAGGTGTACGGCGAGGTCTTCGTTCCATTCGCCGGGCTCAATCAGATAGCCTTCCTCATCAAGGCTGGGCAGGTTAACGCTTGCATCCATTGTTTATCCTCCTGGTTTATCCTCCTGAATGGTGCCTGCCCTCGATAGGCCAGGCGAGGCAAAAACCGGGCGACAGGTCAGGCGAGGGCCGGGATGAGTCCCAGCATGACCAGCAGCGCCCACGCGATGAGTCCGAGTGCGGTGACGACATAGGCGATGTCGAAGGCTTCCAGACCTTCCTCGACTTTCAGAATGCTCTCCGCCCCGCGGAAGATTAGCGTGACCGAGGCTGCCAAACCCAATAGGGCGATGGCCACGATCAGGGCGATCTGGCCGGAGAAGAGCGCCAGCGACGACAGCCAGAGGGGCACGGGCGCTACGGCAGCCAGCATGAAGGCATCATGGTAATCACACGCGACCCCCTTGCTGTTGGCCACCGACTTGATCGCCCAGGCCATGAGCGGGACGGTGATCAGTTCGGCAATGAGAAAAAAGAGTGCCGCCGTGCGCCAGGCCTGCGCGGAAGTGTCCGGTAACATGACGGCGCCGATATGGTGGCCGGCATACTCCAGCATCAAGGGCGGGATCAGTGAAAACGGCACCACCAGAAAGACGAACAGCTTGAGTGAGGAGGCTTGCATGCGCGCAAACGCGTCCCACCCTTCATGCGACGAAACGAACAATTTGTGAATCTGTAGGATGCTCATGTGAATCTCCTTTTCATCAAGTTGGTGCCCGGCCGGGTGGGTTTCAGGCCCCTGAACCGGAGTGCCGAAAACACCCCTGAACAGACGAACGTATTTTATATATATCACAACATGATATAAAAGCCAGCGGAAAACAATCAGGAACGGATCAAAATGCCCCTACCCCCTTTGAGCAAAAAGGATTTCGAGACGCTTTCCGATTTCCGCTATCAGCTGCGGCGCTTCCTGCGGTTCAGCGAAGCGGCAACGCACCGCCATGGCATCACCCACCTCCAGTACCAGTTGCTGCTTCACGTACGCGGGTTTCCGGATCGCGAGTGGGCCACCGTAAGCGAACTGGCCGAGCGCCTTCAGTCCCATCATCACGGAGTGGTCTCACTGATCTCGCGGTGCGAGAAGCTGGGGCTGGTGCAGCGCCAGGTGGGGCGTAACGACCGGCGGGCGGTGGAAGTGCATCTGACACCCAAGGGGAACGAAGTGCTGAATGCGCTCGTGGGTCAGCACCGCGACGAACTGCTCCGGCTGCAGGGGATCTTCCGCGTACCGGGGCTCGATGAACTGGACGCCGGCAAACAGGCGGGGGAGCGCTGATCTATCCGTTCTGCGTCCGGCCCGCCATAGATGTGTTTAATCACGGATCAAGCCGGCATCGATAATAGTTAACTGTTTTTGTCAGGGATTCGCCTACAAATAAACTAGGCTGTGCAGCAATCTTCTGCGCACAGAGTGATTCATTTTGCAGGAGGAAACATCATGAAAAACCTACAGATCAATTATCCGGGTGGCTCCCTCAATTTCCAGAGCGCGAGCATCCTGGCCAAAGGCATTGCCAAACAGAACGAGGTACAGGAACCCACCATCATTTCCTGGCACAGACGCAGCAATCAGAGCATGTCCCCCAACTACGAGGGTGCCAACCCGGATACCTGGTGGGAAAAATACGGTGAAGGCAACGGTGGCAAGCTGGAAATCAATGTGGGAGACGAATACGGGTTCGTCATGATGGACACGCAAGGCTACGAAACCCTGGGCGAGATGCCGCTGCGCAATCTGTCGGATGAATCCGGCAATCAGTACCTCTGCTACACCCCCATTCTGGGCAAGACTTCCACAATCCCCACCCCGGAAGCATGCACCTATCTGGATGAATGGACGGCCGACCAGTTCTGAATCCACACCCAAAAAACGCCCGCATCGCGGGGCCACGCGTGATGCGGATTGATTAGGTCGCCATCAAACGCTGCGCCGCGCGCGCCAGCGGTGTGGGTAAACGGCCAAGTACCTGTTCAGGGTCAAGGGCATCAAGCAGATTTTTGACGGTGAGGCCGAGTTCGGTGTCGCCTTCGCTCACCAGACGGCGGCTGAAAAACAGGGTGTCGGGGTCTTCGCGGCGGCTGAGCAGCAGCAGGAAGTCGCGGGCGCTGGCGCTGATGGTGAGGTCGGGGGCACCGCTGTCCGGTGCAAAGCCGCGCTGGGTGACGGTGAAGCGCAGACTGAGCCCGAGGTCCTTGACGCGGATGGCGTAGCGCCGGCCGACCAGCGCTTGCCAGTCGAGCGTTTTCAGGGCCGGCCACAACAAGCGGTTGGCCATCACTGAAAACGCCAGGCTGGGCGGTGCCGCGGGGAGCCGGCTGACCACGTTGGCCAGTTGCGGGGGGAAGGCAAGATTCAGCATGATGGCTCCATTCCTGAAGGTGGGCCGCTCCCCTGGCGCACGGCGTCAGCCCAGTTGTTGGGGGTTTCGTACAAGCGCACCCGCTGCAGCCGAAGCTGGTTGCCGTAGGTGTCGCGATAGGCGGCGTCGAGGATGCGGAATGCTTCGGCCGCCAGGTTTTCCACGGTGGGTACCAGCGGCAGCACCACGGTCTTGTGTTCGGGCAGGGACGCCAGAAATTCCACCACAGCGCGGTCGCCCTGGTACACCAGGAAGGCATGGTCCCAGTGGTCGACCAGCACCGTATTGGCGATGGTTTTCACGTCGGAAAAATCCATCACCATGCCCTGTTCCGCGGCGCCTTCGGTGCGGATGATCTCGCCGGACAGCGTGATTTCGAGCGCATAGCGGTGGCCGTGCAGGTGGCGGCACTGGCTGGCGTGGTTGGGGATGCGGTGACCGGCGTCGAATTCCAGTCTGCGCGTAATCAACATATCAGGCATATCTCAGCATATCAGGCGTGTTTCTCCGTGCTGTGTTCGAGACCCGCGCGGCCGTGCCAGTAACCGTCGACCGCCGGGCCGGGCATGACGCGCACCAGCTTTTCCGCGGCGCCTGTTTCGCCCGCCAGCGCCGCCTGAAAGGTCTCGACCACCCGTACCATGTGGCGCGACTGCGGCGACAGGCGCAGGCTGGCAACGTCGAGTTCGCGCAGGGCGGGCAGTTCGCCGATCAGGCTATAGACGCCGGCGGACTGCGTCTGGATGCCGTTGAGGGTGAGAAAAGGCGCGCCTTCGCGGGTCGCCAGCGCCAGCCCGTCCGGATGGTCGAGGCAGCGGAACTGGCAGTCGTCTTTGGGCAGGTTGTAATGGCGCGCGGTGAAGCAGCGCGCCGAATACGCCAGCGGCAGCTTTCCGTAGGCGAACACCTCGGTTTCGATTGCGGCCGGGGCGCGTTCGAGCAATGCAGCCAGCGTGGCGCGCGACATTTCCACTGGCGGCAGCCAGCGTTGTGCACCTAAGCCGGCGAGAACATCGAGGGTCTCGTGGTTGTAGACATTGAGCGTGGGGCCGGCGACGAAGGGCACGCCGGCCTCCGACAGCAGCCGCACCGCGCCCCACTCGTTGGCCTCGACCCGGAAGCGGCCGTCGCCCACGATCCGGCGCAGCGTCTTGAGGTCGGATTCCGACTCGATCAGTGTCTGGCTGGAGAGCACCACCTCCTTGCCGGCGGCGGCGAGCTGTTCCGCCAGCGCCAGCCAGTCGGACAGGCGCAGCAGGTGGCGGCGCGAACACACGCTCTCGCCCAGATACACCCGCGCCACGGCCCAGTTTTTTGCTTCGTCGTAGAAGGCGAGGACGTCGTCGCGCGACCAGTAATACAGCAGGGGACCCAGACTCAGGTTCATTTCCATGGCCTATGGTAGGCGCCAAGCGTATGGCTCTGCCCTTCCGACAGCTTGTTGAGTTCGGCCTGCCAGGCGGGCGCGGGCTTGAAGCCGTCGGCGTTTTTCTTCACCGAATCGATGGCGGCGCGCCACACTTTCGTCACCTGCGCGACGTAGGCCGGGCTGCGCTGGCGGCCTTCGATCTTGATGGCGGCAATGCCGATCTTCAGCATCTCCGGCAGCAGGTCAAGCGTGTTGAGGCTGGTCGGCTCCTCGATGGCGTAATAGGTTTCGCCGCCGACCTCGAAGCGGCCCTTGCACAGCGTCGGGTAGCCGGCTTTTTCGTCGCGGCCGTAGCGGTCGAGCAGCACGCCGTTGAGGCGCGACTCCAGCCCGGCCGGGGTGTCCGTCCACTGCACCGCTTTCGCCGGCGAGCAGACGCCCGCCGTGTTGGGCGACTCGCCGGTGCAGTACGACGACAGCAGGCAGCGACCCTCGACCATCACGCACAGGCCGCCGAAGCCGAACAGTTCGATCTCGACGTCGGTGTGCTGCACCACGTTTTCCACCTGCGGCAGCGACAGCACGCGCGGCAGCACGGCGCGCTGGATGCCGAAGTGTTCACGGTAGAAATTCACCGCCTCGTAGCTGGTGGCCGAGCCCTGCACCGACAGATGCAGGCGCAGTTGCGGATGCTGCTTGACCGCATAGCGCATCAGCCCGGCGTCGGCGAGGATCACCGCATCCATGCCAAGCTTGGCCGCGCGGTCGACCGCGCCGGTCCAGCGGCTCCAGGTGTCGGGCTGCGGATAGGTGTTGAGCGCGAGCAGCACGCGGCGGCCGCGCTCGTGCGCATAGCGCAGCCCCTCGGCGGCCTGCGCCTCGTCGAAGTTGAGGCCGGGGAAGGCGCGCGCATTGGTGTTGTCGCGGAATCCCATGTAGACGGCGTCGGCGCCGTGGTCGATGGCGGCCTTCAACGACACCAGGCTGCCCGCCGGGCAGATCAGGTCAAGCGGCATGAAATTCCCCCTTCCAGATTTGGCCCGCGCGCGATCCCTGACGGCTGTCGCGCCGGGTCAGTTCGGCGGCGATGCCGTTCAGCACGTCCCACTTCTTCGCGCACCATGCGGGCGCCAGGAGGATGTCGGGCGAGGCGGTGCCGGTGACGCGGTGGTACACCACTTCCCACGGCGTGCGCTCGATCAGGTCGGCGGCGATGCGCACGTAATCCGCCTCGGCCAGCGGCGTGTATTCTCCGCGTTTCCATTCGATCGCCAGTTGGGTGTGCTTCACCACGTGCAGCGGGTGCAGTTTGAGGCCGTCGACGCCGACGTCGAGCACGCGGTCGAGGCTGACATGGCTGTGGGAGGCATCCTCGCCCGGCAGGCCGACGATGAGATGGCAGCACACTGGAATGCCGCGCGCCCGCGCCGCCCGGGTGGCGGTCTGGTATTCGGCGAAGCCGTGGCCGCGGTTGACCCGTACCAGGGTGGCGTCGAAGGACGACTGCAGGCCGAGCTCCAGCCACACCTCGTGGCCGCGGTCGCGGTATTCAGCCAGCAGGTCCAGCACCGGCGGCGGCACACAGTCGGGCCGCGTGCCGATCGACAGCCCGATCACGTCGGGCGCTTCCAGCGCGCTGTCGTACAGCGCGCGCAGCTCGTCCACGTGGGCATAGGTGTTGGTGTAGGCCTGGAAATAGGCGATGAAGCGGCGCGCGCCGGTGCCCCGCGCGATGCGGCCACGCGCGCGGTCGAACTGCGCGGCCAGCGGCGCCGGATCTAGCGTGCCGGGCGCAAAGGACTTGTTGTTGCAGAAGGTGCAGCCGCCGATGCCTTTGCTGCCATCGCGATTGGGGCAGGTGAAGCCGGCATCGAGCGCGATCTTGTGCACCCGCTCGCCATGCCGTTCCAGCATGGCGCGGCCAAAGGTATGGATGCGGTCGGTGAGGATGCTCACGCTGCCGCGCCCCCCAAATCAGGCTTCACACCGGTGAGCAGATAATCGATCAGTTCCTGCACGCTGCGGATCGCGCGGCCGAACGGCAGGCTCTCGCTGCCACGGAAGAACAGGCCCTTGTTGAGGTCGCCCTTGAGGGCGGCGACCAATTGCGAGTCGATGCAGAACTGACCCGCTTTTTTGAGGCCGTCGCGGAGGCCACAATGCGTCAGACAGTGCAGGCCGATGGCGCAGCGCTTGGGGTCGGCTTTGGCCACGGATTGTAGCTTGGACTCGCGTTTGAGATAGTTGGCGAGCCACGGGGTGTTCACCGCGCGGGCGGGCAACCCGGCGACGCTCATGAAGGTGACGATGTCCTCGGGCTTGGCATCAAGTAGCACGCGTTTGAAGTTGGGGTGGGCGTCGCCTTCCTCGGTGACGGCGAACGGCGTGCCGACCTGCACCGCGGCGGCCCCCAGCGCCAGCGCGGCCAGCAGTTTCTCGTGGCTGTTGATGCCACCGCCGACGATGACCGGAATCTGCCCGCGCGCGATGTCCATGTCGTCAAACACCTTGAAAATGCCGGGCAGCACTTCGGCGAAATCGAAGCGCGTGTTGGCCAGCTCGGCCGGGTTCGGTGCGCCAAGGTGGCCGCCCGCATACAGCGGATGCTCGATCACGATGGCGTCCGGCAACCGCCCGCCGCTCCCATCTTTTTTCAGGCGCGCCCATTTCTTCAGCACGATGGCGACGCCGCGCGCATCCGACAGGATCGGGATCAGCGCGACATCGGGATAGCCCTCGGTCAGTTCCGGCAGGTCGAGCGGCAACCCCGCCCCCATCACGATGGCCTGCGCACCGGAGGCACAGGTTTGCCGCACGAGGTCCGGGTACGTGGCCACCGCCTTCATCACATTGACCGCGACCAGCCCGTGGCCTTCCGCGATCTCAAGCGCCGCCCTGATCTCGCGGTCGAGCGCGACCAGATTGAGCCGGTTGAGTTCGTCCTGGTCGCGGCAGTGCTTCGCCTGCGCCGTCAAATCGGCATGGTGATGGCGCAGGTCGATGCTCGCAATCGTGCCCATCGCGCCGGCGCGCGCCACCGCGCCGGCCAGCCGGTGGGCCGACACGCCCACCCCCATGCCGCCCTGCACGATGGGCAACAGGGGGCGGCCGCGAATGGCGAATGATGGAGGCGCTGTCATGCCGGTTCTGGAATCCTTGAAAAGCGACCATTATAACAACTTGAAGACCCGCTTATCCCGATGGAAGCATTGATCCATGCCTGCTTGCGAGTGCAAAGGAGCGTCAACGGGGTTCACCCACCCTGCCTAAACGCCTACAATGCCGGGTCCGACTGGCTGGCCTTTAATCTGCAATGTTCACCGGCATCATTCAATCCATCGGCCGCATCCACGAATACGAAGCCCGCGGCGCCGACGCACACATGGTCATCCTCGGTGGCGGGCTGGACTTTTCCGACGTCGCGCTCGGCGACAGCATCGCGGTCAACGGCGTCTGCCTCACCGCGGTGGCGCTGACGCCGGACAGTTTCAGCGTCGACGTCTCGGCCGAAACCCTGCGTTGCACCGAAGGCTTCACGCCGGGCGCCGAGGTCAATCTGGAAAAGGCGCTGCGCCTCGCCGATCGTCTCGGCGGCCATCTGGTGTCGGGACATGTCGACGGCGTCGGCACGGTTCACCGCTTCGTCCCGGTGGGCGAATCGCACCTGCTGGAAATCGACGCCCCGGCCGAACTCGCGCGCTACATCATCCGCAAGGGCTCGATCACGGTGAATGGCGTGTCGCTGACGGTGAATGCGGTCGATGGCGCGCGCTTCGCCTTGAACCTCATCCCGCATACGCTGGACATGACCACGCTCAAGCACCTGCGGGCCGGCAGCCGCGTCAACCTCGAAGTCGACATGATCGCGCGCTATGTCGAGCGCATGATGCAATTCACCAACATAACGGACAAAGACTGATGAGCCTCGCTCCCACCCTGGAAATTATCGAAGAACTCAAGGCCGGCCGCATGGTCGTGCTGGTCGACGAGGAAGACCGCGAAAACGAGGGCGACCTGGTGATGGCCGCCGAGCACGTCACCCCGGACGCGATCAACTTCATGGCCAAGTACGGGCGCGGCCTGATCTGCCTGACGCTGACCGACGACCGCTGCCGCCAGCTTGGCTTGAAGCAGATGGTCTCCGACAACCAGACGCCACACGGCACCGCCTTCACCATCTCGATCGAGGCCGCCGAGGGCGTGACCACCGGCATTTCGGCGGCCGACCGCGCGGTCACCATTCTGGCCGCGGTGAAGCGCGACGCCAAAGCCACCGACATCATCCAGCCCGGCCACATCTTTCCGCTGCGCGCGCAGCCCGGCGGCGTGCTGGTGCGCGCCGGGCACACCGAAGCGGGCTGCGACCTGGCGGGACTAGCAGGACTCGTGCCCGCTTCCGTCATCTGCGAAATCCTCAAGGACGACGGCACCATGGCGCGGCTGCCCGACCTGGTGCCGTTCGCGCAGGAGCACGGCCTGAAAATTGGTGCCATCGCCGACCTCATTCATTACCGCAACCAGACCGAAAGTCTGGTCGAGCGCGCCGCCGACCGCCTGATCCAGACCGTCTACGGCGCCTTCCGCCTGATCGCCTACCGCGACAAGTGCGCCGGCGAAACCCACCTGGCGCTGGTCAAGGGCGATATCCATGCCGACCACGAAACCCTGGTGCGCGTGCACGAGCCGCTCTCGGTGATGGATTTTCTCGATGTCACCGGCGGCGGCCATTCGTGGCCGATCATGGGCGCGATGGAGCGCATCGCCGAATCGCAGTCCGGCGTGCTGGTTTTATTGCATCGGCCGGAAACCGCCGAGGCGCTGCTCGCTCGTGTTAATCCAGCACGCATCAACCCGGTGGCGAGTGCCAGCCGCAAATACGACCTGCGCGACTACGGCATCGGCGCGCAGATCCTGCGCGATCTCGGCGTCGGCAAGATGAAGCTGCTGGCCAGCCCGCGCAAAATGCCGGCCATGGACGGCTTCGGGCTCGAAGTCACCGGCTATTCTGAAAAAGCATGACCCTATAAAGGAACGCATCATGGGAACCACCGACAACATCTCCGAGCTCGACCCCGTCTATCAGGGCGCCGGGCTCAAAATCGGCATCGTCATGAGCCGCTTCAACAAGGACATCTGCGAAGGCCTGCTGTCGGCCTGCGAAATCGAACTGGCCCGCCTCGGCGTCGCCACCGACGACGTGCTGCTGGTGGATGTGCCCGGCGCGCTGGAACATCCGCTGGTGCTGCAGAAAATGGCGCAATCCGAAAAATACGATGCGCTCATCGCCATCGGTGCGGTGGTGCGTGGCGACACCTACCATTTTGAAATCGTCTCGAACGAATCTGCGCGCGGCATTCTCGACGTTCAACTGGAAACCGGCGTGCCAATCGCCAACGCGATCCTGACCGTCGACACCGAAGAGCAGGGCCACGCGCGCATGGCCGAAAAAGGCCGCGACGCCGCCCGCGTGGCAATCGAAATGGCCAACTTGCTGAAACGTCTCTGAAATGGCCGGCTCCCGCAAAATCGCCCGCGAATTCACCCTGCAGGGCGTGTACGCCTGGCTGGTCGGCGGCGCCGATGTCACGCTGATCATCGCCAATCTCAAGGACGACGAGCAGTTCAAGCGCGCCGACGAAACCTTTTTCCGCACTCTGATCCACGGCGTGATCAAGGAAGAGGACATGCTGAGCTCGCGAATCAGCCCCCTGCTCGACCGCCCGCTCGCCGCGCTCTCCCCCATCGAGCGCGGCATCCTGCTCATCGGCGCCTATGAATTGCTGCACTGCCCCGACGTGCCATGGCGCGTCGCCATCAACGAAGGCGTCGAACTCGCCAAGAAGTTCGGCGGCACCGACGGCCACAAATACATCAACGGCGTGCTCGACAAGCTGGCGCAGGACGTGCGCGCGGTGGAGATCGCGCACGCAAGAAAGCCGAGAGCCGAGAGCTAAGAGCAGAGCGCTGACGGCCTAAGCCATCGCCCACTCTCCACTCTCCACTCTCCACTCTCCACTCTCCACTCTCCACTCTCCACTCTCCACTCTCGACTCTCCGCTCCCCAAATGGAATTCGACCTCATCGCCCGCCACTTCACCCGCGCCACCCCCGGCGCGGTGCTGGGCGTGGGCGACGACTGCGCGCTGCTGGCGCCCACACCGGGCATGCAACTGGCGGTGTCGTCCGACATGCTGCTCGAAGGCCGCCATTTTTCGCCGCAAGACAGCCCCGCCGGCATCGGCCACAAGTCGCTGGCGGTGAACCTGTCCGATCTCGCCGCGATGGGGGCGACGCCGCGCTGGGCGACGCTGTCGATCGCGCTGCCGGAAGCGGACGATGCCTGGCTTACCGCCTTCGCGCGCGGCTTTTTTCGCATGGCCGATATGCACGGCATCGAGCTGGTCGGCGGCGACACCACGCGCGGCGCTTTGACGATCAGCATCACGGTGATGGGCGAGGTGCCGCCGGGCCAGGCGCTGCGGCGCGACGGCGCAAAGGCCGGCGACGACGTCTGGGTCTCCGGCGTGATCGGCTCGGCGGCGCTGGCGCTGGCCTATCGGCAGGGCCGCCTGTTCATGGAACAGATCGACGCCGCCCGCGTATTGCCCGCGCTTTACCTGCCGACCCCGCGGGTCGAACTTGGTATCGCCCTGCGCGGCATTGCGGCCAGCGCGATCGACATTTCAGACGGACTGCTGGGCGATCTCGGGCACATCCTGCAGCGTTCGCAGGTCGGCGCCATCCTCGAATTCGCCGCACTGCCGACGCTGCCGGTGACGCAGGCCTATCTGCATGAAAAAGTTGCGCGCGACTGCGTGCTGGCGGGCGGCGACGACTACGAACTCTGCTTCACCGCACCCGCCAACCGGCGTGATGCGGTGGCCACCGTCGCGCAATCCGCAGGCGTTGCAGTGACGCGCATCGGCCGCATCACCGCCGAACCCGAGCTGACGGTGATCGGCACCGACGGCCAGCCCTTGCCCTTCGACCACACCGGCTATGACCACTTTGCAGCCTGACTTCAAATTCTTGTTCGCGCATCCGGCGCACCTGATCGCGTTCGGCTTCGGCAGCGGGCTTGCGCCGAAGGCGCCCGGCACTGTCGGCACCCTGCTCGGGCTGCCGCTGTACTGGCTGATCGTCGCCGTCGCACCTGACCTGCCTAACCAGATCATTCTGCTGATTGCCGCCTTCCTGCTCGGCGTCTGGGCCTGCGGCCGCACCGGCCGCGCGCTCGGCGTCGCCGACCACGGCGGCATGGTGTGGGACGAAATCGTCGCCTTCGCGCTCGTTCTCATGTTTACACCGGCGCTGCTGTTCACCCCGGTCGGCTGGCTATGGCTTGCGCTGGCATTTGCGCTATTCCGCCTGTTCGATATCCTGAAACCATGGCCGATCCGGCTCGCCGACACCCGCCTGAAAAATGGCTTCGGCGTCATGTTCGACGACCTGCTGGCGGCACTCTACGCAATCGCCATCATCAAGGGACTGCAATGGCTCGTGTAAGCGACGAAGAACTGCACCAACTCGCTGCCGAACTCGGCGAGAAGTTGCGTGCGCGCGGCTGGATGCTCGCCACCGCCGAATCGTGCACCGGTGGCTGGGTCGGGCAACTGCTCACCTCGCTGCCTGGCAGTTCGCATTGGTACGAACGCGGCTTCATCACCTATGCCAACGCCGCCAAGATCGAGATGCTCGGCGTGCCGGCAGCGATTCTGGACGCCCACGGCGCCGTCTCCGAAGAAACCGCCTGCGCGATGGCGGCCGGCGCGCTGGCGCACAGTCACGCCCAGGCCACGCTCGCCATTTCCGGCATCGCCGGCCCCGGCGGCGGCACCCGGCAAAAGCCCGTCGGCCTGGTCTGCTACGGCTGGGCGCTGGCGGACGGCACGCTCATGTCGTCCACCTGCCGCCTCGACGGTGACCGCGAGGAAATCCGCTCGCGCGCAGTGGCCGCGGCCATACGCGGGTTGATCGACCTGATCAGGTAGATATCACCTGTAGGCGGGGCGCCCTCGCCCCGATTTTTCGCACCGTACATTCCTTACGGCTTCGGGCCGAGGCGGTTCTCCTACAGCCCCCCGCGGATCTGTGGGAGCGGCGCCCTCGCCGCGATTTTCGTGCCCATGCAATCACCACAGCATCGGGCCGGGGGCGGCCCTCCTACAACAACCATCAATAAAACGCCCACGCCGCAAACGGCTCGATCTCGTCGCGGTTCAAAAGCATCAATTGGAAGGCGTTCGGATTCAGCGTATGGTCCGGCGTGGTGTCGACGCTCAGTCGCTGCAGCACGTAGCCAAGCAGCGCGCGCCGCACGTTCACCTCGATGGTCTCCCCGCTCGCGCCATAGTCCAGCAGCAAGCTTTCGCGCCTCGCCGCATCGAGGCCACGGTGCGGCGCAAGCTTCAGGCCCACTTGCTCGACCCAGTCGTCGTCATATTGCTCGCCGGATTCGGCCGGCACGTCCAGGCATTGCGCCTCGGTCATGCGCGACAGCACGAAGTCGCGGAAGTCGCAGGTGTCTTCGCTGTAGGCCCGCACGTGCCAGCGCAGCCCGGTATTGACCAGGGTATGCGGTTCAAGCACGCGCGCCGCGCCGCTCTCGCGCAGGGACAGGGAACGGTAGCTAACGCGCAGTTTGCGCCGGCCGTGAATCGCGCGGGTGATCTGCGCCAGGGTCTGCTGGCTGGGCAGGCGGGCGGGCAGCGGCAGCGACGCGGCCGGCAGGCCATAGATCAGATCGTCCCCATACGGCCCATTCGCCACCGCCAGATTGGCCGCGATGATCGGCAGCACCATGGCGGGCGCGAGGTCGGCAAAGACAGCGCTGAAGCCCTCGCCCGGCACGAAGCCGAACACGCTGTGGTTGTAGAGGAGGTTGCCCGGCGCCAGATCGCTGTAGAGCTTGAGGTCCTTGGTCGCGGCCGGGTCGGACAGGCCAAAGGCACGGGCGACGTCGCTGCGGGTCACCACCCCGGTGTACCAGGCCATGACCTCGATATATTGCAACCGCTGGCGTGTCGCCCACTTCACGTCCAGGCGCATTTTTTCTTTTGAAAACATATTCTTCGCTCCAGGCTGGCCGTTGTTGCGAAAATTATAGGGGCGGGGCTGGCTGAATACAAACAATTACGTCATACATTTTATGCAGGTGATATTTTTTATTGACATAAACAAATATACAACCTAAAGTTCGTCCATCCCAACCCATTCAGGAGACGCACCATGGCCACCCCCAGCACCATGACCGAAGACAAGATGAAGGCGCTCAGCGCCGCGCTGAGCCAGATCGACAAGCAGTTCGGCAAGGGCTCGATCATGCGCCTGGGCGACCACGATGTGTCGCGCGACATCCAGGTCGTTTCCACCGGTTCGCTGGGGCTCGACATCGCGCTGGGCGTCGGCGGCCTGCCGCGCGGCCGCGTGGTCGAAATCTACGGCCCGGAATCGTCCGGCAAAACCACGCTCACCCTGCAGGTGATCGCTGAAATGCAAAAAATGGGTGGCACCGCGGCCTTCATCGACGCCGAACACGCGCTTGATCCCAACTATGCCGGCAAGCTCGGCGTCGACGTCGACAACCTGCTGGTTTCGCAGCCCGACACCGGCGAGCAGGCGCTGGAAATCGCCGACATGCTGGTGCGTTCCGGCTCGGTCGACGTGGTGGTGATCGACTCGGTCGCCGCGTTGACGCCCAAGGCCGAAATCGAAGGCGAAATGGGCGACTCGCACATGGGCCTGCAGGCACGATTGATGAGCCAGGCGTTGCGCAAGCTCACCGCCAACATCAAGCGCACCAACACCCTGGTCATCTTCATCAACCAGATCCGCATGAAAATCGGCGTCATGTTCGGCAGCCCCGAAACCACCACCGGCGGCAACGCGCTCAAGTTCTACGCCTCGGTCCGCCTCGACATCCGCCGCATCGGCGCGATCAAGAAAGGCGACGAAATCATCGGCAACGAAACCAAGGTCAAGGTCGTCAAGAACAAGGTCGCGCCGCCGTTCAGGGAAGCCTTCTTCGACATCCTCTACGGCCAGGGCATCTCGCACGAGGGTGAAATCATCGAACTCGGCGTTGTCCACAAGTTCATCGACAAATCCGGCGCCTGGTACGCCTACAACGGCGAAAAGATCGGCCAGGGCAAGGACAACGCGCGCGAATACCTGAAGGAACACCCGGAAATCGCGCAGGAAATCGAAGCCAAGGTCCGCGACGCCGTCGGCGTCCCCAACCCGGCCGCCGAAAGTGAAGCCGTCGCCTGAACCGGGCGACCTGCGTGAGCGCGCCCTGCGCCTGCTGGCGCGGCGCGAGCACAGCCGCGCCGAACTCGTCCGCAAACTCGAACGCGCAGGTTTTTCACGAGAAGATATCGCCCCCCTGCTCGACGCCTTCGAAACGAAAAACTGGCTCTCCGACCGCCGCTTCGCCGACAGCTACGTCGCCGACCACCGTGCCCGCGCCGGCAGCGTCAAGCTCGCCTACGACCTGCGCCAGCGCGGCGTCAGCGACAACATCATCGAATCGGTATTGGGCGACAACCGCGACAGCGAACTCGATCGCGCACGTGAAGTGTGGCAGAAGAAATTCGGAACTGCGCCCGCCGACGCGGCCGAAAAAGCCAGGCAGATGCGCTTCCTGCAAAGCCGCGGGTTCACGCCCGAGGTGATCCGGCGCACAATCAGTAGCGGGGATGAACGGGCCAGGGATAATGGGTAACGGGGCTCAGTGACCAGCCGCTTTGAATAGTCCTACCCCGGCCGCCCTCGCCGCCTCCATCAATGCCGCATCCTGCGTCGCGATCGGAAGCTGCAAACGCAGGGCAAGCTCAAGATAGACCGCGTCATAGCTCGTCAAATCATAGCGTAGCGCCAAGGTCAGAATCGCTGCGGGTCCCGGCGTGTCCCGGTCGACCATGATAGGCAACGCGGCAACCTGCTCGATGACCTCATGCGCCCCCTGCGCGTCAAGCGCGCCGCGCTTGCATGCCGATCTCAGCACATTGGCAAATTCGAATTGCCACAGGGCGGGCGCATGCGCCTTCTCATCCATCAAGCGCGAAGCGACCGCCTCCGTGTAATCCGTGGTTTGGTTACCGATAAACCAGCCGCACACCACCGAATTGTCGACGACAAACGCCATTAGTCCAGCCCATCGCGAGCAATCGCCTTCAAGTCGCCTTCGAGCGCCAGCCCGTTGCGTATGCGGCGCAACCGCTCCAGCGCCGAGGCAACACGCTGACGCTGGCCTGCCTCATCGGTCACGAGAGCTGCCTCGGCCACCAGCCTCGCAACAGGCACCCCCCGACGCGTAATCGTGACCTGATCCCCGCGTTCAACAGCGGCGATTAATTCCGAAAATCGGTTTTTTGCTTCATATACCGGAATGGCCTTCATGGCTAGCTCATTATCTTAATATAGATAGCCTTATTATTCACGCACGTGGATACATGTCAAGGAAGGAGTGCGCCAAATCACATTCCACCATTGCATGAACAATTCGGAAACAAACGGAGTCTAGTCCCAAACGGCAAACGGGGTCTATTATCCGAGATTGTCCATTAGATAAAACTGCGTCATTCCG
Organism: Thiobacillus denitrificans; assembly: GCF_001530125.1. Taxonomy (GTDB): domain Bacteria; phylum Pseudomonadota; class Gammaproteobacteria; order Burkholderiales; family Thiobacillaceae; genus Thiobacillus; species Thiobacillus denitrificans_C. Next base: position 111,057 of record NZ_LDUG01000002.1, read on the forward strand.
GCGGAGGCCGGAATCCAGCGGATTAAAACTCTCCCGCGCAAGCGGGACAACATCACGGTTTTGTCCGCTTTGCGGGTTTTTTTTCGTACTGGATTCCGGCCTCCGCCGGAATGACGGGCTAATGGATTATTTGGGATCATACAAACTGCCAAAGAAATGGCACGCCAGTTGATCGAACATCTGCCTATCCGGTTTGTTGCCAAAACCAATTCCCTGTAGATACCGTCTTGCCAGTCAAGCCGGATTTGCAACATTTTGTCGGTACATTTGTTGATGTTTAAGAACGCCGAAGCACAGATGCACCAACTTGCGCATGGTTGCGCCGATAGGTTAGTTTACCTGTGCCAGATTTTCTGCGGGGTGCAAATAATCGTGTCTGACCCCATTTTTCGCAACCCTTATCAAACACAAAGCCCCAAGCTTGTGGGGGCTTTGTCAGCAGACTGAAACGGGCGCCCGAAGGCGCCCGTTTTTAGATCACTTGCTCTTAAATCAGCGGATGCCGAATTAGAACTTGTGGATCATGCCCACAGAGATGCCGCGGGGATCCTGGCCAACAGCTGCTGTGTTAACAGCATGGATGCCGGTGCCGCCGCCGCCCAGACTGTAAGCCGCGTCGGAATCATTCTTGACCTGAGTGTACAGGCCGAACAACTCGGTGCGCTTGGACAGCGCATAGCTTGCGCCGAGGCTGTACTGGCTGGCGCCAGTGTCGTCCGTGCCATCCAGCTCGTTGGCCTTGGTGTAGGCAGCCTTCAGGGTGATGTTGCCCATCTTGTGTGCGACGCTAGCGTACCAGGCGTCACGGTCGGTGGAGACGCTGGTGTCGCCGCCATCGATCGTGCCGGTCAGCGCATCGCTATCAAGGTCGGTTTTCTCGTAAGCCAGACCCAGCTTGGTGTTGCCGAAGCTGTAGCCCACGCCTGCACGCCAGCTTTTCTGGTCGGTTTCAGCGGTGCTAAGAGGGTCCGTCGAGTAGGTGTTGCCGCCTGCGCCAGCAATCACTGTCGCTGCACCAGTCGCAAAGCGGGTCGACTCGTAAGCCAGGGTCGCGAACAGCGGGCCGTTCTCGTACACGCCGGACAGCGAGTACAGGCGCGGGTCGCGGGTGCTGCCGTTTTCCTGCTGGGCACCGCCCAGGGCGCGCAGGGTCAGGCCGCCAAGGCTGGGGCTGGTGTACAGCACGGAGTTGGTGGCGCGCACGGAACCGTTGGTGGTCGCGCCGAACAGGCTGCGGTAGTCAGCCAGGTACTGGCCGCCGCCGAACACGTCGAGCTTGCCGGTCGAGGTCTTGTAGGGGGTGTCCTGGTTACCGAAGGTCAGCGAACCGAGGGTCTTGCTGGACAGGCCGCCGAAGCTGTTGCGGCCACCCGCCCAAGTGCCAGGTGCAGCAGTGCCAGCGCCCTGATCGAGGGACACGGCCTGCTCGATCTGCCACACGGCCGAGAGGCCGCCGCCCAGATCTTCAGCACCCTTGAAGCCGATGTAGGAGGTGTTGCTGGACACGCGGGCGCGGCTTTCGGAATCTTTGCTGGTGAAGTTGTCACCAGCGTTACCGCTACCACCGTCAACGTAGTCGACGGACACGCCAACGACGCCATAAATGTCAACGTTGGCGGTGGCAGCGAATGCCGGGGCAGCGAAAGCGGAAACGATCGCTGCTGCAAGAATCTTTTTCATCATCTCTAAATCTCCTTGGATTGGAATAAAGCGGTTCTAACTCTGCAGAACTGTCCTGCACAATATGTGCTTGGGGGACGCAGTCGATTATCCAGACCCGGGCCGGGCGGGCAAGCAAAGCTGTTGTTTTTTCTGCCACGCAGCGATAAAAGTGTTGTTTTGTTGCACACGCGCAACAGCTATCAGGCAATGGCCGGCCAAGGCGCCGACTTTAAGAGGCGTCGAATCCCTGCGGCCATTTTCGCGAAGTGTGGAACACCCGGAGAATCTCGACCCGCTGTTCCTTGACCCGATAGGGAATGATGTAAGAGGAATGCGGCAATACCCGTTCGCGCGTTCCTGGCACGCGCCCGGGTCGCCCCATGTCGGGATGCCGGGTTAGAAGACAGGTGGACTCATCTACTGCTGAAATCAGCGCAGCGGCAGCTTGAGGATTGTCATGTGCAATATGGGCCGCCTCTTCTTCAAGGTTGCGCAGGGCGCGCCGAAGCCATTTAACCTGCATACTTCTTCAGCAAATTCGCAAGGTCGGACGGGCTCGCAAAATCACCCCGGTCGGCTTCCTGAATTGCCTGTTCGATTTCACCCACCTGCCAAGCTTCCAGGTCAAGATATCGCGCGATGGCTTCTTCCGCCAGATACGATTTGGATCGATGCGTGGCTTGCGCCAGCTTATCGAGCTTTGCCTTGGTCTCTTCAGGCACGCGTAAAGTAAGAATTGCCGTGGCCATGTAGTTGCTCCTGTGTGACGATGTATACACTCACAGCATAGCACGGCAAAAAAGGGGAAAGAAGCGGTGCGTGCGGGCAAAACCGTGGCAGCGCGACACGCTCAAGGCGGCGCGACTGCAATCCTAGCAGCCTGTCGGACTTGAAGTAAATCGGCTGCAAATCCGCCTGGCCGGTCCATATTTCGCCGCTTTTTTGGGCAATAGGGCAATAGAACGACTATTGCCCTGCAAAATCGTCAAAATCTGCCCTCGCCCAGCCGAATTTTCGCTTCGATTCTTCAAGTCCGACAGACTGCTAGATCGGCATCTGAGCCTGCTGCGCACGCTGGCGAATCGCCTTGAGCAGATTCAGCAAGGCTGGCGTGACGTGAAGCGCCTGTTGAATGGCCTGCGCAAAAGAGGTCGTTTCCTGGAAATATTCATGCACCAGCCGGTTGCGCAGCTTGCGCCACGCTAGCCAGTCCAGCGCGTTTTCGAGGATGCCCAGGCGTTCGGCCCGGTTCAGGTTATCCAGCAGCGGGCCGGGAACCTCACCCAGCAGCAAAAGCAGGCGCGGAATCAACTTTTCGCCCAGGTGATCCTGCAGACGCCCAAAGCGGGCCGCAAACGCCTCGATGCTGATGGCAAGGCTGGCGTCCGGTGCAAGTTGATCAAGTTGATCAACCCCCAGGTCCATTTGATTGAGCCCATGCCAGCTTGCTTCGAGCGCACGCGCCTCACGTTCGGCGATTTCCAGTGCGCGCACGAAAGCCGGCACGTGTTCCGGGAGATAGTTGAGACTCAAAGCGGAATCCCGGTTCGCGAGGCTTCCTGAACGATGGGCCAATTCGCGTTTTCGGGCCCCGCCAGAATTACATCGATTTTCTGCTCGCCCAGCAGTTGCTGCAATCTCGCCTCCAGGCGGGCCGCTTGCCAGGGTGCATCAACCGGCAAATGAGGAAGCTCCACCAGCAGATCGAGGTCGCCCCCCTTGCGCCGGTCATCCACACGCGAGCCGAACAGCCGCACCCTTCCCTGCTGGCCAAATATTTGATGGACAGCATCAACAATGATCTGTCGTTGCTCAGCGGAAACTCTCATGGCATTGAGTTTAGCACTTGGGCTACTGGGTATTCCGACTTCAAACCCAGCGCCCGACGCCGGCCAGCCCCACCATCAGCCGCACGCCGCCGTAAGCCAGCCACGACAGCATGCGATGCGGCCAGGCGCGGCGTTGCCAGCCGGCGGCGTCGAGCGGGACGGACTGGCTGATGGCGTGGTGCAGGCGTTGCCGCAGGTCGTGCGCGAAGGCCGCGTCGTCGACGACGATATTGGCCTCGCGCGCGAGCAACAGGCTGAACGGATCGATGTTGCTGGAGCCCACGGTGGCCCAGTGGCTGTCGACCACGGCGACCTTGGCGTGAAGTTCGCTGGCCTGGTATTCGTGAATGCTCACGCCGGCGGCGAGCAGGTCGTGATAGAGGGCGCGCGCGGCGGCCAGAAAAAAGGGGTGGTCGGTGTGACCCTGCACCAGCAGGTGTACCCGCACGCCGCGCGCGGCGGCATTTTTCAGCAATCTTCTGAAGCGATAGCCGGGCAGGAAGTAGGCGTTGGCGAGGATGATTTCGTCGTGCGCCAGCGCCAGCGCGGCGAGGTAGGCCCGTTCGATGTCGCGGCGATGGGCGAAGTTGTCGCGCACCACGAAGGCGGCGCGCACGTGGCCATCAGTCGGCCAGGACGGCTGGATCAACGGGGGCCGGCTTTCGCCGGCACGCAGTTGCGTCAATGCCACCAGCCGCCACAGATGCCGGGCGCTTTGATGAATACCGGCAAGCAGCGGCCCCTGCACTTCGACGCTGAAATCGAGCCGCGGCACGTCGAAGTGCGCCGGCTCGAAGTCGTCGATGAGGTTCATGCCGCCGACCAGGGCGATGCGCGCGTCGATCACTGCCAGCTTGCGGTGCAGCCGCCGCAGGCTCTTGGGATTGGAGCGCCAGCCCCGGCCCGCCAGCGGACGATAGCGCAGCACGCTGACGCCTGCCGTTCTGAGCGCATCCAGCCAGGCGGCCGGCAGCTCGCGCGAACCCACGCCGTCGATCAGCAGCCGCACCCGCACACCGCGCAGGGCTGCGCGCGTCAGGGCATCGCGCACCGCCTCGGTGCTGGGGTCGACGTTGAAAATATAGGTTTCAAGATGGATTTCGCTGTGCGCGACGTCGATCGCCGCGATCAGCGCCGGAAAGAATTCGACGCCGCTTTGCAGCAACCGCAGCTGGTTGCCGGAAACCAGCCCGGCTCCGCGAAAGAATAATTTGCGCAGGGGCGTTTTCATGAACGTTAGCCAGCATTCGGCCCGGGGGCGGGCCTCCTACAATTCACCAGGCATCGTGAGGGCCGCACCAATATTGCAGGCTCGCTTGTCGGGCCAATTGGTGCCCGCATTCGACGGGCTACCGGCCTATCCCGTAGGAGCGGCGCCCTCGCCGCGAATGCCCGCACCGTGCGGTTGCCAGCATTCGGCCTGGGGGCGGGCATCCCACATCGGGCCAGGTTGGGCGCAGTCATCAGGCCGGTCTGAGCTTGGCGGTGAGCGCGGCGTGGTCGGAAATACGGTGCCAGGCGTTGCCGGTGTGGACGTGCGCGGCCTCGATTTTGAAGCGCCGCACATAGATGCGGTCGAGCTGGAACAGCGGCAGGATGGACGGATAACTGCGCGCCGACTTGCCGTGGTGGGCTTCGAACACCTCGGCCAGCCCCAGCTCGTCATGGAAATAACGGCCGACGCGCATCTGCCAGTCGTTGAAGTCGCCGGCCAGGATCAGCGGCGCATCGTCCGGCACCAGCTTGTGCACACGCGCCGCGATCATCGCCAGCTGGCGCTTGCGGCCGCCTTCGGTGAGCCCCAGATGGACGTTGATGCAGTGCACCGGCGTGGCCATGCCGGGCACCTCGATTTCGCAATGCAGCATGCCGCGGCTTTCGTAGGCGTGGGCGGAAATGTCCTCGTTTTCCCAGGACAGGATCTTGTAGCGCGACAGGATGGCGTTGCCGTGGTGGCCGGTGTCGTAGACGCAGTTCTTGCCGTAGGCAAAATCGGTGTAGACCTGCCCCGCCAGGAACTCGGTCTGCGGCCAGCACGCCAGGTGATGAAAACGGCGGGCGGCGCGCAGGCCGTGGCAGCCCTGCACTTCCTGCAGGAACACGATGTCGGTTCCCAGCGTGCCGAGACGGTCGCGCAACTCGTGCACGGTCAGCCGCCGGTTGAATTGCGACAGGCCCTTGTGGATGTTGTAACTGGCGATGTGCAGCGGGGAAGTCATCAAGGCATTATAAGCGCGCGGGCAGCAGGCGAATCGCCGCCGCGTTGCTGGGCGAGAAGCAGCGTTCGGCCGCTTCTTCCCACGGCAGCCACAGGTAGCGCAGATGTTCGCGCGGTGCGCACGTGACCGGCAGCGGCGCGGGGAGCTTGAGGCCAAACACGTGCTCGGTGTTGTGGGTAACGCCGGGCGCGTAGCGGTGGCGCCAGCGTTCATAAATCTCGTAGCGGTTTTCGATGGCCCACGGCGTCAGCTCGAAGTGCGTGACGTCGAGCCCGGTTTCCTCGCGCACTTCGCGGATCGCGGTCTGCTCCAGGGTTTCGCCTGCGTCCTGCGAGCCGGTGACCGACTGCCAGAAGCCGGGCGCATCGGCGCGCTCCATCAGCAGCACCTGGCCGTTAGCGCTGTGGATGACGACGAGGACGGAAACCGGGATCTTGTGTGCGGTCAAATGATGCGGGCGTTGAGCGGGGTGCCTGTTGCCAGGATGGCGATCAGGCGGTCGATGTTGGGATGCGTGCCGGGGTGGCGGCTGGCGTCCTCGGTGTGTTCGGCGAAAATCGCCAGGCCTTCGGCGGCAGCCTCGGCGTCGATCGCGCCATATTGCTGCGCGAGATACGCATACACCCGGAACGAGCCGGCGGTGCCGGGCGCGTTGGCGATCGTCGCCAGTTCGGTGCCTGCGGCGTCGGTCAGCACCAATTTTTCACCCGCGAATTCGGGCAGGATTTTCAGGGTGTCGGCGAATTTCATTTCAAAAATCCCTTGTCACGCCGGGTAGCGTCCATATGTAGGAGCGCCGCCCCCGGCGCGATTGTCTGCACCGTGCAACCGCCGGCAATCGGCCCGGGGGCGGGCCTCCTACATTGGGCCATGGCTCATGGCGTCTGCATTGGTACGAACTATCGGTTTTAAGCCGCCTTGTCCCCTGCCGTGTTGCGCAGCCGGATGTGCAATTCGCGCAGCTGTTTATCGTCGACCACGTTGGGGGCGTTGGTCATCAGGCAGGAGGCGCGCTGGGTCTTGGGGAAGGCGATGACGTCGCGGATGGATTCGGCGCCGGTCATCAGGGTGACCAGACGATCGAGGCCAAACGCCAAGCCGCCGTGAGGCGGCGCGCCGTATTGCAGGGCGTCGAGCAGGAAGCCGAATTTCTCGCGGCGCTCTTCCTCGCCGATGTTCAATGCGGCGAACACCTTCTCCTGCACGTCCTGCTGGTGGATACGCACCGAGCCGCCGCCGACTTCCCAGCCGTTCAGCACCATGTCGTAGGCTTTCGACAGGCAGCGGCCGGGGTCGGTGGCGAGCCAGTCTTCGTGGCCGTCCTTCGGCGCGGTGAAGGGATGGTGCAGCGCGTCCCAGCGGTTCTCGCCCTCGTTGAATTCGAACATCGGGAAATCGACCACCCACAGCGGCGCCCAGGCGCGGCCGTCGACATGGCCTTTCTCGTGGCCGATCTTGAGGCGCAGCGCGCCGAGGGCGTCGTTCACCACTTTTTCCTTGTCGGCGCCGAAGAAGATGAGATCACCGTTCGCAGCGCCGGTGCGTTCGATCACGGCAGCGAGCGCGGCTTCGGAGAGGTTCTTGACGATGGGCGATTGCAGGCCGGACTCGTTGAGCTGGGTCACGTCGTTGACCTTGATGTAGGCCAGGCCCTTGGCGCCGTAGATTTTCACGAATTCGGTGTAGCCGTCGATTTCGCTGCGCGAGAGCGCTGCGCCGCCGGGGATGCGCAGCGCGGCGACGCGGCCTTTCGGATCGTTGGCCGGGCCGGAGAAGACCTTGAACGCGACGTCACACATGACATCACCGACGTCGACGATTTCCAGCGTCACCCGCACGTCGGGCTTGTCGGAACCATAGCGGTTCATCGCTTCGGCATAGCTGATGCGCTGGAAGGCGGCGGGCAGGTCGATGTCCTGCGCGCGCTTCATCATGTCGCGAATCATGCCCTCGACGAGATTCATGATCGCCTCTTCACTCATGAACGAGGTTTCGAGGTCGACCTGGGTGAACTCGGGCTGGCGGTCTGCGCGCAGATCCTCGTCGCGGAAACACCGGGCGATCTGGAAGTAGCGGTCGACGCCGGCCACCATCAACAGCTGCTTGAACAGCTGCGGCGACTGCGGCAGTGCGTAGAACATGCCGTCATGCACGCGCGACGGCACCAGGTAGTCGCGTGCGCCTTCCGGGGTGGAACGCGTCAGCATCGGCGTCTCGACTTCCATGAAGCCGTGCGCGTCGAGGTAGTCGCGCATGATTTTCGACACGCGGTAACGCAATTTCAAGTTCTTCTGCATCGGCTCGCGGCGCAGGTCGAGGTAGCGGTACTGCAGGCGGATATTCTCGTTGATGTTGTCGTCGTCGATCTGGAACGGCGGCGTCAGCGAGGGATTCAGCACGTCCAGCTTCTTGGTCAGCAGTTCGACCATGCCGGTCGGCATGTTGGGGTTTTCGGTGCCGGCGGGACGCGGCCGCACCAGGCCCTCGATTTTCAGCACGAATTCGGAGCGCACGTCTTCGGCCAGTTTGAAGGCTTCCGGGGTGTCGGGGTCGATCACCACCTGCATCATGCCCTCGCGGTCGCGCAGGTCGATGAAGATGACGCCGCCATGGTCGCGCCGGCGGTGGGCCCAGCCGCACAGGGTGACGGTGTTGCCGATGTCGGCGGCGGTGACGGCACCGCAGTAATGAGTACGCATGTTCTTCCTAATTAAATACCGGGACGCGCTTCAGCCGAAGCGGCGCCCATCGAGACGATGTATTTCAGCGCGCGATCGACCCGCACGTTAGCCCGTCAGAAACAAAGCTTGCCTATCCGGTTTGTTGCCAAAGTGATTGAGCGTACCCAAGGCGGTATTGGCCTTCGTAGGGCGGAAAAGCGAAGCGTTATCCGCCGAATGTGGGTCGCTCATTCGGCGGATAACACTGCGCTCATCCGCCCTATAGGGGATTGGTTTTGGCAACAAACCGGATAGGCAAGAAACAAAGAAGCGGGCGGCTCGCACCGCCCGCTTCCCGGCGCCATCGCAGCAGTCAGTTACAACGCCGGACACGCGCCCGTGCCGCAGGCGGGCGCGGCAGCTTCTGGCTTGGCGGCGGGCTTGCTGCCGCTATCTTTGAAATCGGTGGCGTACCAGCCGGTTCCCTTCAGCGCAAAGCCGGCCGCCGTCACCTGCTTGGCGTAATCGGCCTTGCCACACGACGGGCAAACGGTCAGCAGCGCATCGGACATTTTCTGCATTTCATCCTGGGCAAAGCCACAGGACACACATTTGTAAGTGTAAATCGGCATGATTCGCTCCGATAAATCAATAAGTTGCGCAATTATACCCAAACAACGGGCACACATACCCAAACAACGGGCACAGGTACCCAACAACGGGCACACGCAGCGAATCTGGCGACAACGCGCCGGGGTTCAGGCCCGCCGCTACCAGGCCAGGCTCAGGCTGCCGTAGACGCGCCGGCTGAAGAGGTTAGTGTTGCGGAACTCTTGGTAATCCTTGCCTAGGTTCTGCCCCACCACCGCAGCCTCCATTTCGGTCCCCTGCCATTTCCAGCGGTGCGCCAGGCGGGCGTCGACCCGGGTGAAGGCCTCCGTGTCATCCCCCTCTGTCAGCCATTTCTGGGCGTCGGCGCGCTGGGCAAACAAGCTGGCTTCCCAATGGTTGCCAAAATGGTAATTGGCGAGTATTCCCCAACTGCTGCGCGGCGCGGATAGTGGAATGTCTTTTTTGAAATTGGTATCGGCAGTGTCCGTACTCAGGAAAACACGGGCATAGTGGACACTTACATCCAGCCCACGGGTTGGCCGCCAGCGCATCTGGATTTCCCCGCCGTGGGAATCGATCCCGCCAATATTGGCCGCGCTGAAGACTTTCGACTGAAGGGAACCGAACACGTCAAGCGCCGGGTCGACTTTGACCATGCCGATGAAGTCGTCGATCCGATCCCGAAACAGCCGCACGTCCATATCAAGCCGCAAAGGCCGCCAATGTCCGACATAAGCAATCTCGCGTGACACGATGCGCTCAGGCTCCAGGCCACCGGAAGGCACGGTAAGCACATCGATCGGGGCTCCCGACTCCGATAGGAGAACCCGGTTGCCCTCCTCCTCAAAGAAAGTCGGCGAGCGGTAGGCGCGCGATATCCCCAGCCGGATGACATGGCCCGGCGCCACAGTGAAATTGGCCGCGGCTCGCGGCGAAATATCTGCGCCAGTGAAGTAATGGTGTTCCAGCATGGCGCCCCCCTGCAGCAGCACGCGCTCGTGAGGACGCCATTCGAGGTTGCCGAACGCGCGCGCGATCTCGCCGCGCATTGTCTTGCTGGAGTGGTAACCCTGTGGACTTTTAACGGTCTCCTGCCACAACTCGCCCCCCCACACTGCGCGCAGGCTGGGCGCCCACTGCTCATTCACCTGCAGATCAATGCTGCTGCGGGACTGCCGCAGGTATTGATCGACAACAACATTGCCGTAATCAATGCCGTTGTAAACCAGGGGAGACACCCACGCATCCGCATCGAACCGATTCTGCGTATGGTATGCCTGCACCCGCCATTCACGACGCTCCGATTCCACCTTGCGATAAGCGAATTGCAGATACAGTGCGCGCGAATCCTGCTCGGTTGGTTCGAGCGCAAACCGTGGATCATCGGTGCGGGCACCCGCATTCCCTTTGCCCTGCGTCAGACCGAATTGCGCCATGACATCCGAGTCTGGCGAGCGCTGCCAGTCCACACGGCCATTGACAAAGTAGGTTTGACTCGCTTCGAAATATTGCCCGACAGAAATGCCCATATCGGGCGGCCCGGTGACATCCCTCTCGAAGCGATCCCGTTGCTGGGCCGACGCGGTCAGTCGGTAGCGCAGTGCTGCGTTACCGCCACCATGGCGAACCGTCATCCCACGCATGTCCTTGGTGCCGGTTTGCAGTGAAACGAATTCGCCCGGCACCTGCGCCGCCGTCTTGGTGATGATATTGATGACCGCAGCAAAGGCATTCGCGCCATAGACTGCAGCGTCGGGCCCGCGCACTACTTCGATGCGCTCGATGTCGTCGATCGCAAGCGGCAAATCCGTCCAATTCACTGCACCGTAGTGAGGGCTGTAAATTGAGCGCCCATCGACCAGCACCTGAAACCGGCGCGAATAGGCGTCGCCCAAGCCGTGATAGCCGGCCGCCCAGGTATTGTCGCGCGTATAGGCGACCGAAAAACCCGGCACCAGCCGCAACAGTTCGGGAATGTCGCGAAAACCCGACGCGCGGATCATCTCGCGGTCGATGACGGTGACGGCGGCAGGCGCCTCGTTGACCGGCTGCGACAGGCGCGACGCCGACAATACGACCGGCATTTCGTCGAAAAAGTCGGACTCGGTGACCGCGGCCTGCGCCGGGCCATTAGCCGCGAGGATGCCGCCCAGCAAGAGCGTCACCCCCAACCCACACAATCTTGTCTGCTGTTTGCCGTTCACCCCGTGTCGACGCGTATTGCGCGCAGGCTCCTCTCCGCCTTGTTGGTTTGGTGTTCGTGTGGGCTGACGCCCCCGACCGTACATCCCTTGCGTCAGAACGGAATATCGTCGTCCATGTCGTCGAACCCGCTACTGGCCGGGCGTTGCGCGGGGGCCGGGGCATTGCCGCGTGGCGGGCTTTTCGGCGCCGCCTGCGCACCTGCTCCCGCCGTTTGGTCATAGCCGCCGTCGTCCATGTCGGCCATGCCGCCGCCGCCACCCTTGCTGCCCAGCATCTGCATGCGGTCGCCACGGATTTCGGTGGCGTACTTTTCAACGCCTTCCTTGTCGGTGTACTTGCGGGTGCGGATCGAACCTTCGACGTAGACCTGGCTGCCCTTTTTCAGGTACTGGCCGCAGACTTCAGCGGTGCGGCCGAAGAAGCTGACACGATGCCATTCGGTCTGCTCGACCATTTCGCCCTGTTTGTTCTTGAACTTGTCGGTGGTGGCGATGGCAAGGTTGGCGACGGCCTCGCCGCTCGGCAGATAGCGCATGTCGGGGTCGCGCCCCAGGTTGCCGACCAGAATGACTTTATTGACGGATGCCATGTTTTCCCCTGTATTAAAATTGAATGGTCTGAGCTTGATCTGCTGCGAATTCTATCAGGCAGCCGCCGTATCCAGCAGGCTGCGTGCACCGGCTTCGTCCCAGCCTTTGATGCTGACCTTGAGCATGGCCACGCCTTCTTCGGCCAGCACCACCGCCTCGACCACCCCCGCCACCTCGGCCAGTTGCGCCTTCAGCAGCGCAGCCTGGTCCGCAGGCATCACGCCAACGCGAAACATGCGGGTCTTGATCGCGGGCGGCGCCTTCATCGACAGGCTCGCGACCAGCCATGCCGCCATCAGGACCACGCAGAAGATGAACACGGCCTGGAAGCCATGATGCTGCGCCAGCCAGCCGCCGAACACGCCGCCAAAGAACAGTCCCAGCGCCTGTGCGGTATTGTAGACCCCCATCGCCGTGCCTTTGGCCGACACCGGGGCGAGCTTGGAAATCAGCGAAGGCAGGCTGGCTTCGAGCAGGTTGAACGCGACGAAATAGAAAAACAGCGCCCACACGATGCCCCAGAAGTGGTCAATGCCGAACGCGAATCCCAGCTGCGCTAGCAGCATCAGCGCCACCGCGCCGATGAACACCGGCTTCATCTGGCCGCGCTTTTCGCCCACAATAATGGCTGGCACCATCAGCACGAAGGAACCCAGCAGCACCGGCAGGTACACCGCCCAGTGCTGGTCGACGGCGAGGCCGCTGTTCTTGAGCGCCACCGGCACCACCACGAACATCGCCATCTGCGCCGCATGCAGCGCGAAGATGCCGAAATCGAGCCGCGCAAGCTGGCCGTCCCGCAGCACATCCTTCAGTTTCGCCGGGTTGGCCTGGGCGTCGGCGTGATAGTGGCTGTCGGCGGGATCGGGCACCCACACTTTCACCACCCAGATGGCGGCCAGCGCGAGCACGCCAGTCAGGGCAAAAATCCCCGGCACGCCGATCACGCGGTTAAGCGCGGGGCCGGCCACCAGCGACACCGCGAAGGTGATACCGATGGTGGAGCCGACCAGCGCCATCGCCTTGGTGCGGTGCTCCTCGCGGGTGAGGTCGGCCAGCATTGCGGTGACGGCGGCGGAAATGGCGCCGGCGCCCTGCAGTGCGCGGCCGAAAATAGTCCAGTAGATGTCGGTGGCTGCCATGGCAACGAAGCTGCCGAACGCAAACACGATGAGGCCGAAGATGATGACCTTCTTGCGGCCGATGCGGTCGGACGCCATGCCGAAGGGAATCATCAGGATGGCCTGGGTCAGGCCATACATGCCGAGCGCGAGGCCAACCAGGGTGTGGTTGTCGCCGCCAGGAAGATCCTCGGCATACAGCGCGAACACCGGCAGGATCAGAAACATGCCCAGCATGCGCAGGCCGAAAATTGCCGCCAGACCCGATGCGGCACGCTTTTCGGCGCGGGTCATATTTTCGGACAGGTCGATGTGGGCCACTGCGGGATTCGGCTAATTCGGGAAGTCCGTTATATTAGCAGGTTGCGAATTCAGCTCGCTGCCTTAACCGATAGCCGTCAAACAATGGAATTCATCCGCATCCGTGGCGCCCGCACCCACAATCTGAAGAACATCAACCTCGATCTGCCGCGCAACAAGCTGGTGGTGATCACGGGCTTGTCGGGTTCGGGCAAGTCCTCGCTCGCCTTCGACACGCTTTACGCCGAGGGCCAGCGCCGCTATGTCGAGTCGCTGTCGGCCTATGCGCGGCAGTTTCTGCAGCTGATGGAAAAGCCCGACGTCGACCTGATCGAGGGTCTATCACCGGCGATCTCGATCGAGCAGAAGGCCACCAGCCACAACCCGCGCTCGACCGTCGGCACCGTCACCGAAATCCACGACTACCTGCGCCTCTTGTACGCCCGCGTCGGCGACCCGCAGTGCCCGGAACACGGCATCACGCTCGCCGCGCAGACGGTATCGCAGATGGTCGACGCGGTGCTGGCGCTGCCGGAAGACACCAAGCTGATGATCCTGGCGCCGCTGGTGGTGGGACGCAAGGGCGAAAACCTCGAATTGTTTGCCGAACTGCGCGCACAGGGTTTCGTGCGGGTGCGGGTCGACGGCGGGGTGCACGAGATCGACGCCATTCCCAAGCTCGACAAGAACAAGAAGCACACCATCGAAGTGGTGGTGGATCGTTTAAAAGTGCGTGCCGACGCCAAGCAGCGGCTGGCTGAAAGTTTCGAGACCGCGCTGCGCCACTCGGAAGGCCGCGCGCTGGCGGTGGAAATGGACGCCGGCCGCGAGCATCTTTTTTCCGCCAAGTTCGCCTGCCCGGTGTGCAGCTATGCGCTGCCCGAACTGGAGCCGCGCCTGTTTTCGTTCAACAACCCGATGGGCGCCTGCCCGACCTGCGACGGCCTCGGCCAGATCACCTTCTTCGACCCGGCGCGCGTGGTCGCCTTTCCGCATCTTTCACTGGCAAACGGCGCGATCAAGGGCTGGGACAAGCGCAACCAGTTCTTTTTCATGATGCTGCAGAGCCTGGCGATGCATTACGGCTTCGACCTCGACACGCCGTGGGAATCGCTGCCCGAGCGCACCCGCGACGTAATTCTGAACGGCTCTGGCCGCGAGGCGATCGCGTTCCAGACACTGGCCCCGCGCGGCGGCTACACCACGAAAAGCTACCCGTTCGAGGGCGTGCTCGCCAGCATGGCACGGCGCTACCACGAGTCCGACTCGACGGCGGTGCGCGAGGAACTCGCCAAATACCAGAACAACAAGTCCTGCCCCGCCTGCAACGGCACCCGGCTGCGCGAGGAAGCGCGTCACGTGATGGTGGGCGGCGTGCCGATTTACGTCGTCAGCGCGATGCCGCTGAAACAGGTGCTGGCGTTTTTCGAGGCGCTGACACTCGACGGCCACCGCGCGCAGATCGCCGACCGCATCGTCAAGGAGATCATCGCCCGCGTCGGCTTTCTGAATAACGTCGGGCTGGACTACCTGTCGCTCGACCGCTCCGCCGACACGCTGTCCGGCGGCGAGTCGCAGCGCATCCGGCTGGCGTCGCAGATCGGCTCGGGGCTGACCGGCGTGATGTACGTGCTGGACGAGCCCTCGATCGGCCTGCACCAGCGCGACAACGACCGCCTGCTGGGCACGCTGAAGCACCTGCGCGACATCGGCAACTCGGTGCTGGTGGTCGAGCACGACGAGGACGCGATCCGCGCCGCCGACTATGTGGTCGACATGGGCCCCGGCGCCGGCGTGCACGGCGGCGAAGTGGTGGCGGAAGGCACGCCTGAAGCGATTCGCCTGAGCGAACACTCGCTCACCGGGCAGTACCTGTCCGGGCGGCGGCGCATCGCCATTCCGAAAACACGCCGCCAGCCCGACCCCGAGCGGCAATTGGTGGTGACCGACGCCCGCGGCAACAACCTGAAGCACGTCACGCTCAATCTGCCGGTCGGTCTGTTCGTCTGCATCACCGGTGTGTCCGGCTCGGGCAAATCCACGCTGATCAACGACACCTTGTATGCCGCCGTCGCGCGCCATCTGTACGGCTCGTCGGCCGAACCCGCGCCGCACGGCGAGATCCGCGGCCTGGAATTCTTCGACAAGGTGATCAACGTCGATCAGTCGCCGATCGGCCGCACCCCGCGCTCCAACCCAGCGACCTACACGGGATTGTTCACGCCGATCCGCGAGCTGTTCGCCGGCGTGCCGGAATCACGCATGCGCGGCTACGGGCCGGGCCGCTTCAGCTTCAACGTCAAGGGCGGACGCTGCGAGGCCTGCCAGGGCGACGGCGTGATCAAGGTCGAAATGCACTTCCTGCCCGACATCTATGTGCCGTGCGACGTCTGCCACGGCGCGCGCTACAACCGCGAGACGCTGGAAATCCAGTACAAGGGCAAGGCCATCCGCGACGTGCTGGAAATGACTATCGAGCACGCGCACGAATTCTTCGCTGCGGTGCCGGTGGTCCGACGCAAGCTGCAAACCCTGCTCGACGTCGGCTTGGGCTACATTCGCCTCGGCCAGTCCGCCACCACGCTGTCGGGGGGCGAGGCGCAGCGGGTCAAGCTCGCGCTCGAACTGTCCAAGCGCGACACCGGCCGCACGCTGTACATCCTCGACGAGCCGACCACGGGCCTGCATTTCGCCGACATCGACCTGCTACTGAAAGTGCTGCAGCGCCTGAGTGAGGCCGGCAACAGCGTGGTCGTCATCGAACACAACCTCGACGTCATCAAGACCGCCGACTGGCTGATCGACCTCGGCCCCGAAGGCGGCGGCGGCGGCGGCCAGATCATCGCCGAAGGCACGCCCGAGGCGGTGGCCGACAATCCGGCCAGCCATACCGGGCAGTACCTGCAACCGGTGCTGGCGCGACACTGATATTAGGAGAAGATCGGTTGATGACTGACGAAAGTGACCTACGGTACGTTGCGCATCTCGACATGCTTGGAATGAGCTTGGACACAGGATTGGCTTTCAAATAAGCTTGAGCCTTGGAGAACAAGTTATTGTTCACTATGGAGAGTTGAATCATGGCAAGCGCTTTGGAACTGGTACGCGAAATCGAGAAACTCCCGCCCGCCGAGCGAGCGAGCGGAGCTGGTCGATCAGGTGATCCGCGATGTGCTGCAACCCGATGCGGAAATTGAAGCGGCCTGGGCGGAAGAATCCTCCCGGCGTTGGCGCGCATACAAAAATGGGGCGTTGGAAAGTATCCCCTATGAAGCGGTGATGGCGAAGTACCGCAAGCCTTGAAGGTTTCGTTGCTTGCTCCCGCGCGACAGGAGCTTGATGAAGCCTTTGCGTGGTACGAAGCCCAGGCTGCTAGGCTACGGTTTTCTGGATGAGTTCAATCGGGCGGTACGCCTGGTCACCACGTTTCCCGAACTCTATCAACTGATTAACCCCGGGATTCGCCGCTGCCTGCTCAACCGTTTTCCTTACGGCCTGGTGTATGGCGTGGATGACGGGATGATCGTCATTGTGGCGGTGGCGGATGTAAAGCGGCGGCCACTTTACGGGTTCGACCGATTGCCAGAAAAATAACCGCGATTTCACTGCTTGATTCTGCCTCCCCCGATTTTCGGGCATCTATAACGATGCCCATTCACCGTTACCATCAACACCATGTCTGAACCGATCCGCCTCTCCAAACTGATGTCCGAACGCGGGCTGTGCTCGCGCCGCGAGGCTGACAGCTACATCGAGCGCGGACTGGTGTTCGTCGACGGCCGCCGGGTGAGCGAGCTCGGCACCAAGGTCGATCCCAACTGTGCGATCCGCCTGGACACGCAGGCCAGCGCGCAACAGCAGCAGCGCGTCACCCTCCTGCTGCACAAGCCCGTCGGCTATGTGTCGGGCCAGCCGGAACCGGGCTATCAACCGGCCGTGACCCTGATCCGTCCCGAAACGCAGTGGCAGGACGGGCGCGCAAACCAGGCGTTCCATCCGACGCATCTGAAAGGCCTGGCGCCCGCCGGGCGACTCGACATCGATTCGACCGGTCTTTTGGTGCTGACGCAGGACGGGCGGATTGCCAAACAGCTGATCGGCGAAAATTCCGATATCGAGAAGGAATATCTGGTGCGGGTCGAAGGGCGGCTCGACGACAAAGGTCTCGCGCTGCTCAACCATGGCCTCTCGCTCGACGGCCGCAAACTGCGCCCGGCCAGGGTCGGCTGGCAGAACCCCGACCAGCTGCGCTTCATCCTGAAAGAGGGCCGCAAGCGCCAGATCCGCCGCATGTGCGAACTGGTTGGGCTGAAAGTGGCGGGGTTGAAACGCGTGCGCATCGGCCGCGTGCGGCTGGGTGAGCTGCCGCTGGGGCAATGGCGCTACCTGCGCGACGACGAGTCGTTCTGAAGCGAACAAACGTAAAATCGGGCTGCGTACCCGTGCAAGAGCTTGTTTCTTCTATCTTTTGCACTATCAATAAAGGCGTGAGTTACCGGACTCGCATTATTTTCATATTTACATCAGGGAGATCGCCATGCAATCCAAACTTCTCGTCGCACTGTTCGCCGCCCTTGCATTGACCGCCTGCAAAAAAGCTGAAGAAGCCGCTGCCCCCGCCATGGAAGAATCCAGGGAAGCGGCGAGCGCAGCGGCGGATTCCGCTGCAGAAGCCGCACGTTCAGCTGCTGAGGCAGCCGCTGCCGCTGCCGAGGCCACAGGTGAAGCCGCCGCTTCAGCCGGTGAGGCTACGATGGATGCGGCTGCCAAAGCCGCCCAGGACACTGCCGATGCCGCGCAGAAAGCGGCCGATAAGGCCAAAGACGCCGCGCAATAATTCCACACCAGGCAGCGCAAACGGTCAGGTTTTCCTGGCCGTTTTGTTTGGTGCAACCGGCCCGGGAGGCCAGCCACTACAATTCAGCCATTCCACTTCCCTGCCCCGCCATGCGCCTTCTCATCCTCGCCGCGCAGTTCCGCTCCTACTGGCAGCCGCTGCTGATCCTGCTGACGGTGCCAATGGCCTTCACCGGCGTGGTGTTCGGCCTCTTCATCACGCAGAACCCGCTCAGCCTGTACACGCTGTACGGCGTCATCGCGCTCACCGGCATCGCGGTCAACTCCGCGATCGTGCTGATCGACGCCGCCAACGCACGGCTCGCGTCCGGCATGGGCCTGTTGCACGCCACGCTGTATGCCGCGCGGCGCCGCGTTGTCCCCATCATCATCACCACCACCATCGGCGGCCTGTTCTCGCTCGCTGTCGGGCTCGGCGGCAAGTCGCTGATCTGGGGGCCAATGGCAGCGAGCCTGGTGTGGGGCCTGCTGGTCGCCACCACGCTCACGCTGTTCACCATACCGATCCTGTTCCGACTGGCGATGCAGATCGGGCCGGGGCTGCGCGGCGGCCTTGTGCGCAGACTGCGCCGCGCGCCGGCCGTCTGATCTGACGACCACCAGGATGAACCCGCGCGATCTGCTGCTGGAATCCTTCCGTGCCGCGGTGGCCGCCGCCGACCCCGCGCACATCCTGCCACCGCACCTGCCCGCACCACCACGCGGCCGTACCCTGGTCGTCGGTGGCGGCAAGGCCGCCGCCAGCATGGCCGCCGCGGTGGAGGCTCACTGGCCAGCCGATGCGCCACTGTCTGGACTGGTCGTTACCCGCTACCGGCACGGCCTGCCCACGCGCCGCATCGAGGTCGTCGAGGCCAGCCATCCGCTCCCCGACGGACGCGGCGAAGCAGCCGCCTTGCGCATGCTCGAAATGGCGAGCCAATTATGTCCGGACGATCTGCTGCTGGCACTGATTTCGGGCGGCGGTTCCAGCCTGCTCGCCGCGCCGGTAAAAGGGGTGAGCCTGAAGGAATTGCGCCAGGTGACCAAGGCGCTGCTCAATGCAGGCGCGACCATCCACGACATCAACACCGTGCGCAAGCATCTCACCCGCCTGTCGGGCGGGCGCCTGGCGCAGGCGTCGCATGGCGCACACACGCTGGCGCTGATCATTTCAGACGTCGTCGGCGACGACCCGACCCATATCGCGTCCGGCCCCTGCGCGCCCGACCCCACCACCTGCGCCGATGCGCTCGAACGGTTGCAGCACTTCGGCATCGCCCCGCCCGCCGGCGTACGCCGTCATTTGGAACAAGCTGCATCGGAGGCCGACACGCCGAAGCCCGGCGATCCCTGTTTCGCGCGCACGGAAAACCGCATCATCGCCAGCGCGCAGGCCAGCCTCGAAGCCGCGTGCGCCTATTTCGAACAATACGGCATTCCCGCCATGGTGTTGTCAGACAGCGTCAGCGGCGATACTCAGGCCGTGGCCAAACAACACGCCGCGCTGGCGCGCGCCGTGAAGTCGCGTCCAATCGCATTGATTTCCGGCGGCGAGACCACCGTCACCCTGCGCCCACAGCATGGACGCGGCGGCCGCAACGCCGAATTTCTGCTGGCCCTGGTTGTTGAATTGGCGGGCACGCCGGCGTGGGCGATCGCCTGCGACACCGACGGTATCGACGGCAGCGAGGACAACGCGGGGGCGTTGATCGGCCCCGACACGCTGCTTCGCGCGCATGAGCGCGGCCTCGACGCGGCCGACTTTCTGGCCGCACACGACAGTCACGGATTTTTTGCCGCCCTTGGCGATCTGGTCGTCAGCGGCCCCACCCGCACCAACGTCAACGACTACCGGGCGCTACTGCTCGGGCTGAACTGAACGCGATCAGTTAAGGCGCTGCACCCGCACCGGATCGCCCACCTTCAGGCCAAACGCGGCGGCGGCACTGCCCCGGTTCACCGCAAGCTCCAGCAAGCCGACGCTGTTGTTGAACCAGAAACCTTCGCCCTTGCCGACAAAGCCGAAGCTCTCGCTGTGCTTGAATGCTTCGCCCGCTGCGCTCACGCGCGCGTCCTGCAGCACCCCGCGCACGCCGGTCCAGGCGTTGCCGTAATGGTCGATATAAATCACCCGCCCCAGGTCGCCGGCATCGAACTCGACATTCAGCTTGTCTATCGGGTTCAGCTTGTGGGTGGGGAATTCGCCGCGCGCGATGTCTGCCGCGATCAGTGCAAACAGGTCGCGCCCGTGAAACGTCGCCGACAGGCCCTCAGGCTGCCAGGTAATGCGCCACAGCCGGGTGTCTGCATGGCGTGCGGCAAGGACCGACAACAGCCCGTTGTCCGGTCCAACAAACCAGCGGCCGCCGGCCAGGGCCACCACGGCATCGCGCGGCGTGCCGACGCCGGGATCAACCACCGCCAGAAACACACTGCCGGGCGGAAAGCCCGGGGCAAACGCCGCCAGCAAATGCGCGCCCGCATGCGGGTTGAAGTCCGGTACCTCATGCAGCAGGTCCACCACCAGCTGTGCGGGCGCGTGTTCTGCGAGGCGCGCCTTGACCTGCCCGACATAGGGATCGCGCACGCCGAAATCGGTGAAAAGAACGATCACAGGCTTTTCCTGGCTAGCGGGGAAGGATGACTATGCCTGACAAGGCCGGCCCGCGGCAAATACATCATGAAGTCTGGCCCGGCAAGCACCACTTCTGCGTGGGACACGCTTAAAACAGGCCATGAAAAAAGCCGGGTGATCCCGGCTTTTTTGCATCGCGACGCAAACTCGATTTACTCGGCCTCAGCAGCCTCGACATCGGTCTCGGGACGATCCACCAGTTCGACCAGCGCCATCGGCGCATTGTCGCCATTGCGGAAGCCGTATTTCAGAATGCGCAGATAGCCACCCGGCCGTGTCTTGTAACGCGGGCCCAGTTCGCCGAACAGCTTGACGACCATGTCGCGGTCACGCAGGCGGTCGAATGCCAGGCGATGGTTGGCCAGGCTGGGTTCCTTACCCAGGGTGATCAGCGGCTCGACGAAGCGGCGCAGTTCCTTGGCTTTCGGCAGCGTGGTCTTGATGATTTCGTGCTTCAGCAGCGACACACTCATGTTGCGGAACATGGCCAGACGATGGCTGGTGGTGCGGTTCAGCTTGCGGTTGGATTGACGATGACGCATGGCGATTCCTTTTGGGTCAGTATTCTTGGGCTAGGTCGCCTGCCACGGCGACCCGCACTTTATTGTTTGATTGGGTTACAGGGTATTTCTTAAGGGGTTCAGGGACGCTCGAGACCGGCGGGCGGCCAGTTTTCCAGCTTCATCCCCAAGGACAGGCTCTTGGAAGCCAGCACGTCCTTGATTTCGTTCAGCGACTTGCGGCCCAGATTAGGGGTGCGCAGCAATTCCGATTCGGAACGCTGGATCAGGTCGCCGATGAAATAGATATTTTCGGCTTTCAGGCAATTGGCCGAACGCACGGTCAATTCGAGGTCATCGACCGGGCGCAGCAACAGGGGATCAACCTGTGGCGAACGCGGCGACTCGGACTCGGCCGGGGTGCCTTCCAGATCGGCAAACACGGAGAGCTGGCTCACCAGGATGCGCGCAGCGGTACGCACGGCTTCTTCCGGCTCGACCACGCCATTGGTTTCAATGTCGATCACCAGGCGGTCGAGGTCGGTGCGCTGTTCGACACGCGCACTCTCAACGGTGTAGGCGACGCGCCGAACCGGGCTGAACGAGGCGTCGATCAGAATCGAACCGACGGCGCGGGTTTCTTCCGAAACTTTGCGCAC
Source organism: Thiobacillus denitrificans (assembly GCF_001530125.1). Lineage (GTDB taxonomy): Bacteria > Pseudomonadota > Gammaproteobacteria > Burkholderiales > Thiobacillaceae > Thiobacillus > Thiobacillus denitrificans_C. Next base: position 132,888 of record NZ_LDUG01000002.1, read on the forward strand.
GGTCGCCGGCTGATAGCCGCGACCGCTCTCGATCTTGATTTCCATGTCGAGTTTGCCGCCCTTGGTCAGGTGAGCAATCACGTGATCCGGATTCAGCACTTCGATGTCATGGCCGATTTCGATGTCGCCCGCCGTCACCACGCCTTCGCCGGCCTTGGAGACTTTCAGGATGGCCTCGGACTTGCCGTGCATCTTGAAAGCAATGCCTTTGAGGTTCAGCAGAATATCAACGACATCCTCCTGCACCCCCTCGATGGTCGAGTACTCGTGTACGACGCCGCTGATCGACACTTCGGTCGGCGCATAGCCAACCATGGAAGACAGCAGAATACGACGCAGCGCATTGCCGAGCGTATGGCCATAGCCACGCTCGAAGGGCTCCATGATGACCTTGGCGTGTAACGGGGAGGAGCGATCCACCTCCACAATACGCGGCTTGAGAAATTCCGTAGCGCTTTGCATAGAGTGCAATTCCTTAAAACCAGCCCTTAGGACCGGGGCACAGAGACCAGGCCAACTTATTTGGAGTACAGTTCGATGACCAGCGATTCATTGATGGTCGACGGCAGTTCCGAGCGTTGCGGTGCGGCCTTGTAGGTTCCTTTGAGCATCTTGGCGTCAACTTCGACCCACTCCGGATAACCACGCGCAGCCGCCGCTTCTGAAGCCGCCTTGATGCGCAGATGGGCTTTCGCTTTTTCCGCAACCTCAACCACGTCACCGGCACGAACCTGATATGACGGGATATTGACCCGGCGACCGTTCACCATAATGCCGTTGTGACGCAGCACCTGGCGCGCCTCGGTGCGCGATGCACCAAAGCCCATGCGATAGCACACCGAATCCAGCCGCGACTCAAGCATCGACAGCAGGTTTTCACCGGTCACGCCCTTGCGGCTGTCCGCCCGCTTGTATGTCAGGCGGAACTGGCCTTCCAGCACCCCGTAGATACGGCGAATTTTTTGTTTTTCACGCAACTGGATGCCATAACCAGACAGGCGGGCACCGCTTTTCTGGCCATGTTGACCAGGCGCATAGGGACGGCGCTCGATGGCGCACTTGTCAGTGAAACACTTCTCGCCCTTCAGGAAGAGCTTTTCGCCTTCACGGCGGCACTGACGGCATTTGGGATCAAGATTACGAGCCATGATTTTGCCTAGTATTAGATACGACGCTTTTTGGAGGGACGGCAACCGTTATGCGGGATCGGGGTAACATCCGAGATCGTGACGATCTTGAAACCCAGCGCATTCAACGCACGCACAGTGGAATCGCGACCAGGACCAGGGCCCTTGATCCGAACTTCCAGGTTTTTGACGCCGCACTCCTGCGCCATTTTGCCGGCGTTTTCCGCCGCAACCTGCGCCGCGAACGGAGTCGACTTGCGCGAGCCCTTGAAACCCGCACCACCAGCGGTTGCCCACGACAGGGCATTACCCTGACGATCGGTGATCGTCACGATGGTGTTGTTGAACGAAGCATGAATGTGCGCAATACCTTCTGCGACATTCTTCTTGACCTTTTTACGGACACGCGTTGCTGGTTTCGTTGCCATGGTTAACCTTTATTTCCTGATGGCCTTGCGCGGCCCCTTGCGGGTTCGCGCGTTGGTGCGTGTACGCTGACCTCGCACCGGCAAGCCTTTACGGTGGCGCAAGCCGCGATAGCAACCAAGATCCATCAATCGCTTGATGTTCATGGTGGTTTCGCGGCGCAGGTCGCCCTCGACCGTGAACTTGGACACGACTTCACGTATGCGCTCAACCTCGGCTTCTGACAAATCCTTGATTTTCGAAGTCTGGGCAACGCCAGCCGCTTCGCAAATCTTGCCGGACGAAGTCCTGCCAATGCCATAAATGGCGGTCAACGCAATAATCGCGTGTTGATGATTCGGGATATTAACCCCAGCAATACGAGCCATTCGCAGAGCCCCAAACGCAAAACAAAAAATTATAACACGTCAACCCGGCTTCAGGTTGACTCGAATTCAAACCGACCAACAATTGCCCGCTCATCCCTGGCGCTGCTTGTGCCGTGGATCATCACAGATCACACGCACAACACCCTTGCGGCGTACAACCTTGCACTTGCGGCACATTTTTTTGACTGAAGCCTGTACTCTCATGGTTTTCTCCATTCACTCGCCGGCGGCATGCTGCCGGTCAAAAATCATTTGGCCCGAAAAACGATCCGGCCTTTGGTTAAATCGTACGGGGTGAGCTCAACCGTCACCTTGTCACCGGGAAGAATGCGGATGTAGTGCATACGCATTTTTCCCGAAATATAACCCAGTAAAACATGGCCATTTTCCAGCTTGACTCGAAACGTGGCGTTAGGCAGGTTTTCGATGACCTCACCCTGCATCTGGATGACATCTTCCTTTTCCTTAGGCATGTCATCGTCCTGCCAAGCCGTTCTTGAAATTGGCTTTCTTGAGCAAGCCTTCATACTGGTGAGACATGACATAGGCCTGAACCTGAGCCATGAAGTCCATGGTCACCACCACAATAATCAGCAGGGATGTTCCACCAAAGTAGAAGGGAACATTCCATTTCAAAATCAGAAACTCGGGCAACAAACACACCAGGGTGATGTAGATCGCCCCCACCAGCGTCAGCCGGGTCAGAATCTTGTCGATGTAGCGTGCTGTCTGATCCCCCGGGCGGATACCCGGAACAAACGCACCACTTTTCTTCAGGTTGTCTGCCGTTTCCTTGGGATTGAACACCAGGGCCGTATAGAAAAAGCAGAAGAAAATGATCGCCAGCGCGTACGCCAGAACATATACCGGCTGCCCGGGAGATAAGGACGAGCCGATCTCCCTCAACCAGCCCATGCCCTCACCGCTGCCGAACCATCCCGCCAGGGTGGCCGGAAACAAAATGATGCTGGAGGCAAAAATTGGCGGAATCACCCCAGCCATATTCAGTTTGAGCGGCAGATGCGAACTCTGCCCACCCACTACCATCTTGCCGACCTGACGCTTGGCGTAGTTGACCAGAATCTTGCGCTGACCCCGCTCAACAAACACCACCAGCGCGGTCACCAGCAGCACGCCCACAAACAACATCAACACCAGCGGAATCGGGAATGCGCCGGTTCGCGTCAATTCCAGTGTGCCGCCGATCGCGGAGGGCAAGCCTGCCACAATGCCCGCGAAAATAATGATCGAGATACCATTACCCAGACCACGCTCGGTAATTTGCTCACCCAACCACATGAGGAACATCGTGCCGGCAGTCAAGGTTGCCACCGTAATCAAACGAAAACCCATACCGGGATCCAGCACCAAACCTGCCTGGGATTCCAGCGCTATGGAAATCCCCAGCGCCTGAAACACCGCCAGGAACAGGGTGCCGTAGCGGGTGTACTGCGTAATCTTGCGACGCCCGGACTCGCCCTCTTTTTTCAGCGCTTCCAGCTGCGGCGAGACCGTCGTCATCAACTGCACGATGATCGACGCCGAAATGTACGGCATGATTCCCAGCGCAAACAGGCTGAAACGCGACAGCGCGCCACCCGAGAACATGTTGAACATGCCCAGAATGCCGCCTTGCTGCGACTTGAACAACTGATCGAGCACCAGCGGATCGATACCCGGCACCGGAATAAAGGTGCCAATACGGTAGACGATCAATGCGCCAAGCAAAAATAGCAAGCGGCGCTTGAGGTCGCCGAATTTATTCAAGCCGGATTTGGGCGTGGCCAAAGCGTGTGTCCTCGCAGGCTCAGTCGGCGATGGTGCCGCCGGCCGCTTCAATTGCAGCACGGGCACCCTTGGTCACAGCGATACCGCGCAGCTTGATCGCCTTATCGATTTCGCCGGCCAGATAGACTTTCGCAGCCTTGGCAGCCGAGCGAACAATACCCGCCTGCTTCAATACCAGCAGGTCAATCTCGTCCACCCCAACCGCAGCCAGCTGATACAGACGAACGTGTGCCGTATCAGCCTTGGTCAGCGAAACGAAACCGCGCTTCGGCAGGCGACGCTGCATCGGCATCTGGCCACCTTCGAAGCCAACCTTATGGAAGCCGCCCGAACGGGATTTCTGGCCCTTGTGGCCACGTCCTGCGGTTTTACCCAGACCGGATCCAATGCCGCGACCCAAGCGACGCTTGTCTTTCTTGGCGCCATCGGCCGGTTTAATCGTATTCAGTTCCATTTAAGCCTCGCACTTCAACAGATAGGCGACCTTGGTCATCATTCCGCGGTTTTCCGGGGTATCGAGCACCTCGACGGTGTGATGCATCCGGCGCAAACCCAAGCCACGGACGCAGGCACGATGTGCTTCCTTGGTGCCAATCAGACTTTTGATCTGCGTCACCTTGATTTTTTTCTGCTCACTCATGGCTTACCCCGTGATGTCTTCGAGTGACTTGCCACGCTTAGCCGCAATCTCGGACGGCGTGGACATTTTCAACAACCCGTCAATCGTCGCACGAACGACGTTATAAGGATTGGTTGACCCCAGGCATTTGGCAAGAACGTTCTGCACGCCCATCACCTCGAACACGGCACGCATCGCACCGCCGGCAATAATCCCGGTACCCTCCGATGCAGGCTGGATCAACACGCGCGAAGCGCCATGCTGCCCGACCACCGTATGGTGAAAGGTGCCATTTTTCAGGCTGATCTTGACCAGCTTGCGACGGGCTTCTTCCATTGCCTTCTGCACGGCCACTGGCACTTCGCGGGACTTGCCCTTGCCCATGCCGATTCCGCCATCGCCATCGCCAACAACAGTCAACGCGGCAAAACCCATGATCCGACCACCCTTCACCACTTTGGTGACACGGTTGATCGAGATCATCTTTTCGCGCAAACCGTCGCCGCGCTCTTCGTTACTACTAGGTGCTGTACGGGCCATCTTGATTCTGCCTCGTTAAAAAACCAAACCGCCTTCACGCGCAGCTTCAGCCAGGGCTTTCACACGCCCATGGAACTTGAAGCCAGAACGATCGAAAGCCACTTTTTCAATGCCCAAACCCTTGGCCTTTTCAGCCAGCCGCTTGCCCACTGCTGCTGCCGCGGCGACGTTTCCGCCATTCGTCAGCTCGGCACGCATGTCCTTGTCATTGGAAGACACGCTGGCCATCACCGTGCCGCCATCCGCCGAAATGATCTGGGCGTAGACATGGCTGTTGGTGCGGTGAATTGCCAGGCGGGTCGCCTTGACGGCCGCGATTTTGGCGCGGGTTTTGCGCGCTCGGCGAATCCGTGATTGCTTGGTGTTCATTTTCTGTCCTTATGCCTTACTTCTTCTTGGTCTCTTTCTTGATAACCACTTCGTCGCTATAGCGCACGCCTTTGCCCTTATAGGGCTCCGGCGGGCGGTATGAACGCACATCAGCGGCCACCTGCCCAACAGCCTGGCGATCGACACCCTTGATCACAATTTCAGTTTGCGTCGGCGTCTCGACCTTGATTCCGGCGGGCATCTTGTGCACGACAGGATGCGAGAAACCGAGCGTCAGGTTGAGCGCATCGCCCTGGGCCTGCGCACGATATCCGACGCCGACCAACAAGAGCTTCTTCTCGAAACCCTTGGTGACACCCTGAACCATGTTATTGACCAGCGAACGCATTGTTCCCGCCATGGCGTTGGCCTGGATGCCCCCGCCGACAGGTGCAAAAGTCAGCACACCGTCATTGAGCGCAACCGAGACATCGCTCGATGTCGCCTGAGTCATCGCACCAAGAGGGCCTTTAACAGAGACCACACTTCCCAGCGTGACTTCAACACCCTTCGGCAAGGTAATTGGATTATTGGCTACACGTGACATATCGGCTCTCTCTTACGCAACCACGCACAGGACTTCACCACCCACTCCCTGGGCGCGGGCACGGCGATCAGTCATTACGCCACTCGACGTGGACACAATGGCGACACCCAGGCCATTCATCACTCGCGGCAGATCTTCTGCGCCCTTGTAGACGCGAAGACCAGGCTTGCTTACACGCTCGATGCGCTCGATAACCGGACGGCCAGCGTAATACTTAAGCTGAAGTTCGAGTTCAGGTTTGCCAGCTTCGCCACGAATGGCAAAACCATCAATATAGCCCTCATCCTTCAACACCTTGGCGATAGCCACTTTGACCTTGGAAGAAGGCATCGTGACAGCCCCTTTTTCAACCGCTTGTGCATTGCGGATGCGGGTCAGCATGTCCGCGATGGGATCACTCATACTCATATTATTTGCCCCTTACCAGCTTGCCTTGACGATGCCCGGGATCTCGCCCCGCATCGCATACTCACGCAGCTTGCCGCGCGCCAGGCCAAACTTGCTGAACACGCCACGAGGACGGCCCGTCAACTGGCAGCGATTGCGCTGGCGCACCGGACTGGAATTCCGCGGCAGCTCTTGCAATGCCTTGTATGCCGCCATGCGATCTTCATCGCTGGTCTGTACGCTGGCAATTGCAGCTTTGAGGTCAGCACGCTTGGCAGCATATTTTTTCACCATGCGCGCGCGCTTTTCTTCGCGATTAATCAAGGATAACTTGGCCATGCCTACCTCAATTCTTGAACGGGAAACTGAAGGCAGCAAGCAAAGCTCGCGCTTCTTCATCAGTCTTGGCGGTGGTGGTGATCGTAATGTTCATCCCACGCAACGCATCAATCTTGTCGTACTCGATCTCAGGGAAAATAATCTGTTCCTTGATGCCCATGTTGTAGTTACCACGGCCATCAAAGGACTTCCCTGAAACACCGCGGAAGTCACGGATGCGAGGAATTGCCACCGTAACCAGACGATCCAGAAACTCGAACATCTGCACACGTCGCAGGGTCACCATGCAGCCCACGGGATAATCTTCACGGATCTTAAAGCCCGCAATCGATTTTTTCGACTTGGTGACGACCGGTTTCTGACCAGCGATCTTGCGCATGTCAGCCACCGCATGATCCATCACCTTCTTGTCAGCCACCGCCTCACCAACCCCCATGTTCAGGGTGATCTTCTGGATACGGGGAACCTGCATGACAGACTTGTACCCAAACTGTTCAATCAGTTTTGGCACGACTGTCTCACGATAAATTTCTTGAAAACGCGCCATGATTACCCCTGTGCGTCAACCATTTCGCCGTTGGACTTGTATACACGCACCTTGCGGCCGTCCTCCAGCACCTTGTAACCCACGCGATCAGCCTTCTGCGTGCCAGCATTGAACAATGCGACATTTGAAGCCTGAATCGGCATTTCCTTTTCGACGATCCCACCCTGGATGTTGCGCATGGGGTTCGGCTTCTGATGTTTCTTGACGCGATTCACGCCTTCAACCAGCACATGATCATTGTCAAAAACCTTGAGCACAATACTGCGCTTACCCTTGTCTTTCCCGGTCAGGACAATCACCTGATCACTTCTACGAATACGTGCCATGACTCCCCCTTACAGAACCTCGGGCGCCAGCGAGACGATCTTCATGAACTTCTCGGTACGCAACTCACGGGTAACCGGCCCGAAGATACGGGTGCCGATCGGCTCTAATTTGTTGTTCAACAGCACTGCGGCATTGCCATCAAAGCGCACCAGCGACCCATCCGGGCGCCGCACGCCTTTGGCAGTGCGAACCACAACAGCGGTGTAGACGTCGCCTTTTTTCACGCGGCCGCGCGGCGCAGCATCCTTGATGCTGACCTTGATGATGTCACCAACGCCAGCATACCGCCGACGGCTGCCACCCAACACCTTGATGCACATAACCGAGCGCGCACCCGTGTTGTCCGCTACGTCCAATACGGACTGCATCTGAATCATTTAATTGCCTCCAACTTAATCCACCACGCTTTAATCAAAACAGCGGCGGTTAGTTTTGGATCCCGTTCGGGAGAAAATCCCGCAATACGCGGAACTACTTGAGTCAGCGAACCGGACTAAAACCAACCGGCTCACTACCGGAAAACGCGAAATTATACCGAGTCTTTCCTTTTCGCGCAAGCACTAAACGCGCGCGCGTTCAATCAACTTGCTAACTGTCCACGCCTTGGTGCGCGACAGCTTGCGTGATTCTTCAATCTGCACCATATCACCCTCATGAAACTCGTTGCTTTCATCGTGAGCGTGATATTTTTTGGACAGTCGAATAATCTTGCCGATAACCGGATGCTTGACACGACGCTCGACCAATACGGTAACCGTCTTGTTCATCTTGTCACTTACCACGCGCCCACTCAGGGTACGCACCATTTTCTTGATTTCAGTCATGCTTGACCCGCCTTCTCGCGCATAATCGTCTTGACGCGGGCAATATCGCGACGCAATTTGCCCAGGTCGGCAGTTTTGGTCGACTGCTGGGTGGCCACCTGCATACGCAGCGCAAAGTGGGCACGCAACAGGGACTCAAGTTCCTGTTTCAGTTCTGCGGCATCCTTGCCGCGCATTTCTTTTGTGTTCATCACTTAGCTCCCGATCATGCGGGTCACGAAGGTTGTCGCGATCGGCAGTTTGGCAGCCGCCAGGCGGAAGGCCTCGCGCGCCAGCGTTTCGTTCACGCCATCCATTTCGTACAAAACCTTGCCCGGCTGAATTTCAGCGACGTAGTATTCCGGCGCACCTTTACCATTACCCATCCGGACTTCGGCCGGCTTACGCGAAATCGGCTTGTCCGGAAAAATACGGATCCAGATGCGGCCGCCACGTTTGATGTGGCGGGTCATTGCGCGACGCGCAGCTTCGATCTGACGAGCCGTCAAACGACCACGACCGACCGCCTTGAGACCAAAGTCGCCAAAACTCACATCAGCGCCTCGGGTTGCCATTCCGGTATTACGGCCTTTCTGTTCCTTGCGGAATTTTCTTCTAGCTGGCTGCAGCATGTTTCACTCCTGGTTTCTTGCCGCGCTTTTCCTGTTCGGCCACCACAGGCTGCTCTCCACGAGCGAGCGTATCGCCCTTGTATACCCACACCTTGACGCCGATGATGCCGTAGGTGGTCTTCGCTTCGGCAAACCCATAGTCGATGATGGCGCGCAGGGTGTGCAGTGGCACACGGCCCTCGCGATACCATTCGGAACGGGCGATTTCCGCACCATTCAAACGGCCGGCGCTCATGATCTTGATACCTTGCGCACCCAGGCGCATGGCATTCTGCATGGCACGCTTCATGGCGCGACGGAACATCACACGTTTTTCGAGTTGCTGTGCGATGCCATCAGCAATGATCTGGGCGTCCGTCTCAGGCTTGCGCACTTCTTCAATATTGACATGCACCGGCACCGACATCAGGCGCGCAAGTTCGCCGCGCAGCACTTCGATGTCCTCGCCTTTTTTGCCGATCACCACACCAGGGCGGCCGCTGAAAATCGTGATGCGTGCGTTTTTCGCCGGACGCTCAATGACCACCTTGGAAACTGACGCATGGGCGAGCTTCTTTTTCAGATAGTCACGAACCTTGATGTCCTCCAGCAGGGTGCTGGAAAAGTTGCGGTTCGAACCGTACCATTTGGCCGTCCAGATACGCTGAACACCAAGGCGGAACCCGATCGGGTGTATTTTTTGTCCCATGGCGCTTCCTTAATCCCCAACCGTCACACTGATGTGACAGGTCGGCTTAGTAATACGGTTGCCACGGCCTTTGGCACGGGCAGTGAAGCGCTTCAGCACGGTACCCTGATCAACGAGAATCGTCTTGACCTTAAGGGTATCAATGTCCGCACCTTCGTTGTGCTCGGCGTTGGCTATCGCCGACTCGAGCACTTTCTTGATGATGCCCGCACCTTTTTTAGGACTGAAGGCCAGGATATTCAGCGCCTTCTCCACGCGAAGACCCCGGATCTGGTCAGCGACCAGGCGGCCTTTCTGTGCGGACAGTCGCGTACCACGCAAAATTGCAGAAACTTCCATCATGCGGTCCTTATCTCTTAGCCTTCTTGTCCGCGACGTGACCCTTGAAGGTGCGCGTCAGGGAAAACTCACCCAGTTTGTGGCCGACCATGTTCTCGGTCACGAATATCGGCATATGCTGGCGGCCGTTATGGACCGCAATTGTCAGGCCGATAAAGTCGGGCAACACGGTGGAACGGCGCGACCAGGTCTTGATCGGGCGCTTGTCGTTGGTGCCGCGAACGGCTTCAATTCTTTTCAGCAGATGCCCGTCAACGAAGGGGCCTTTTTTAATTGAACGTGCCATATATCTCTACCTCTATCAGCGCGCGTTGCGGCGGCGGACAATCATGTTGGAGGTGCGCTTGTTGCTACGGGTACGGTAACCCTTGGTCGGGGTACCCCACGGGCTCACCGGATGACGACCTGCCGCGGTGCGGCCTTCGCCACCACCATGCGGGTGATCACACGGGTTCATCACCACACCACGCACCGTGGGACGGATACCACGCCAACGGTTTGCACCCGCCTTGCCAATCGAACGCAGGCTGTGTTCCTCGTTACCCACCTCGCCAAGCGTGGCGCGACAGTCAACGTGCACCTTGCGGATTTCACCCGAGCGCAGACGCAGCTGAGCATAACTGCCTTCGCGTGCCAGCAACTGGACCGAGGTTCCGGCAGAACGCGCGATCTGCGCACCCTTGCCCGGCATCATCTCGATACAGTGCACCGTGCTGCCGACCGGAATGCTGCGCAGCGGCAGACAGTTGCCCGCCTTGATCGGCGCGTCAACGCCATTCAGCAACTGCGCGCCAACCGCAATGCCGCGCGGCGCAATGATGTAGCGGCGCTCACCATCGGCATAACACAGCAATGCCAGGTGCGCAGAACGGTTAGGGTCATACTCGATATGCTCGACCTTGGCGGAAATGCCGTCCTTGTTGCGACGGAAATCCACCACACGGTAATGCTGCTTATGGCCACCACCCTTGTGACGCACCGTGATATGGCCATTGTTGTTACGGCCTGAACCGCGCTTCTTCGGCTCGAGCAGCGGCGCGTACGGCGCGCCTTTATGCAGGCCTTCTGTTACGACCTTGACGAGCGCACGGCGCCCGGCAGAGGTGGGTTTAACTTTAATCAGTGCCATGGTTTTCTCCCTTACTGACCGGACGCGAAGTCGATGTCCTGACCCTGCTTCAGGGTGACATACGCTTTCTTCCAGTTGTCACGGCGACCCGTGACACGACCGGAGCGCTTGACCTTGCCCTTGACGTTCAGCACCTGCACACCCGTAACTTCAACCTTGAACAGGCTGGCCACTGCCGCGCCAATCTCCTGCTTGGTCGCGCTGGGCAACACACGAAAAACAACTTGATTCAGCTTGTCCGCAATGCGCGTGCTCTTTTCGGAGATCACCGGCGCGAGAATGACTTTGAGCAAACGCTCTTGACTGATCGCACCCATTACACCATCTCCTCAAACTGTTTCACCGCTGCCGCCGTGATCAACACGTTGCCGAATTTGACCAGACTCCACGGGTCAGCCTGATGCGGCTCGACCACATAGACATTCGGCAGATTGCGCGACGACAGCCACAGGTTGTCATCAATACTGTCCGCAATAATCATGACCTTGCCGTAACCCATCGATTTCAGCTTGTCAGCAAGCACCCGGGTCTTGGGCGACTCGATGCCAAGAGTTTCCACCACCTTGATCTTGCCATCGCGAGCCAGTTGCGACAGGATGGACGCCAGGCCCGCGCGATACATCTTGCGATTGACCTTGTGGGTAAAGTTTTCGTTCGGCTTGTTCGGGAAGGTGACACCACCCCCGCGCCAGATCGGGCTCGATGTGCGGCCGGCACGTGCACGGCCAGTGCCTTTTTGGCGCCACGGCTTGTGCGTGGAGGCACTCACTTCAGCACGCGTTTGCTGCGCACGGTTACCGCTGCGCGCATTCGACTGGAACGCGGTCACCACCTGATGTACCAGCGCCTCGTTGTAGTCGCGACCGAAGGTTTCATCGGAGGCAGCCAGGCTGGACACCTGCTGACCCTGCTCATTAATGACGGTCAAATCCATTAGGCACCCCCTTTCACTGCCGGGCGCACCACCACATGACCACCCTTCGAACCCGGAACAGCACCCTTCAGCAGCACCAGACCACGCTCAGCATCAACGCGAACGACTTCAAGATTCTGCTTGGTACAGGTCACAGCACCCATATGGCCAGACATGCGCTTGCCCGGGAACACACGACCGGGATCCTGCGCCATGCCGATGGAACCCGGCACGTTGTGCGAACGCGAGTTGCCGTGCGTCGCACGCTGCGATTTGAAGTTGTGGCGCTTGATGGTGCCCGCAAAGCCCTTGCCCTGCGTCACACCAGTGACGTCCACCTTCTGACCAGCCGAAAAGACTTCGACAGAAACCGCAGCACCCGCTTGGTATTGAGCAGCCTCATCAGCCGACACGCGAAATTCACGCATCAGCTCTGCAGCATCCACACCCGCTTTGGCGAAATGGCCAGCCTGTGCTTTGGTGACACGGCTATTGCGACGCGTGCCATAGGCAACCTGCACCGCGAAATAGCCATCATTTTCTGACGTGCGAACCTGAGTCACACGATTGTTTGACATTTCCAGCACTGTCACCGGAACGGACGCACCGCTCTCAGTGAAAATGCGGGTCATGCCGACCTTACGGCCAACGAGCCCGATACTCATTTTTGTATGTCCTATCTCAAGCAAGCGACCTAAGCCACTCGCAAGGGTTGTAGGTGCCGATTACAATTGACCGGCGACTATTGATGCTACTGAAGGGGCAGCAGTATACCTGCGCCCCTTGATTTTTACAACTTGATTTCGACGTCCACGCCAGCCGGCAAGTCCAGCTTCATCAGGGCGTCCACCGTTTTGTCGGTGGGGTCCATGATGTCCATCAGTCGGCGATGGGTACGGATTTCGAACTGGTCGCGCGAGGTCTTGTTGACGTGCGGCGAACGCAGCACGTCAAAACGCTCGATCGAGGTCGGCAGGGGAACCGGGCCCTTGACCACTGCGCCGGTGCGCTTGGCCGTTTCCACGATTTCGAGCGCCGACTGGTCGATCAGTTTGTAGTCGAACGCCTTCAGGCGGATGCGGATTTTCTGGTTTGTCATGGTTGTGCTTACTCTTCGATCTTCGCAACGACGCCGGCACCAACGGTGCGGCCGCCTTCGCGGATGGCAAAACGCAGACCTTCGTCCATGGCGATCGGCTGAATCAGCGACACCTTGATGCTGACGTTGTCGCCCGGCATCACCATCTCGGTCCCTGCCGGCAATTCAATGCTG
>NZ_LDUG01000020.1:0-31586 GCF_001530125.1 Thiobacillus denitrificans
AAGCGGCTGTGCCGCAGCAGGCTTTCGGCACCGGCCAGCTGGCTGATCGCGCGGCGGCTGGCGGCAGGCGTGCAGCCGAAATTGCATGCCACGTAATCGACCAGCCAGTCATCGGCCCGCAGCAGGGTAGCGGGCGGGCGGAACAGATGCCGCGCGATGTGGCGGTCCATCGCCCATTCCGCCGCGGCGTGCGTCAGCATCGGCACGTTCCACCACAAATGTTCGTGTGCCGGGACGAAGTGGTTGTGCGCGATGATGTCGACCCACAGATGGCTCATCGCACCGACCGCGCAGGCGCGCGTTGCGTCATCGTGCGCCGCCTCCAGCAGCGCATGCGCGGTTTCCCAGCGGTGGCTGGCGTCGAATGCGCGGGTGCGCGCGGTGGCCCCCACCAGCGCCAGATCGGGCAGGCAGGCGCCCGCCATCAGCCGCTGCGGAAAACGCCGCACCGCGCGCCGCAAGGCGGGGTCGAGCAACGGCACCGCCCACACCAGCAACTGCGCGAAATACACGTGGGTAATCAGCCCCCACGCCAGCGCGTCCCCGGCAAACAGGACCGCCGGAACCGACCACAGCAATACGGTACGTCGCGTGTTCATGCGCGCAGCATGGCCGCGCCACATGACCGTTCGCGGTCAGGCGCGTGAACCTTCCATGAAACCCGACCTTGCCGGCCTGCGTATAATTCCCGCTGTCGCTTTCCATCCCGCTCCCATCATGCGCACCCTCATCTGCGGTTCCCTCGCCTTCGACTCCATCATGGTGTTTCAGGATCACTTCAAAAATCACATCCTGCCCGACAAGATCCACATGCTGAACGTGTCGTTTCTGGTGCCCGAGATGCGCCGCGAGTTCGGCGGCTGCGCCGGCAACATCGCCTACAACCTGAAACTATTGGGCGGCGAGCCGCTGATCATGGCAACCGTCGGCGACGACTTCGGCGCCTACGGCGAACGCCTCGACGACCATGCGATTTCGCGCGACTACATCCGCCATATTGCCGGCACCTACACCGCGCAGGCCTTCATCACCACCGACCTCGCCGACAACCAGATCACCGCCTTTCACCCCGGCGCGATGAACTATTCGCACGAAAACGACGTGCGCCAGGTGCCGGACGTCAAGCTCGGCATCGTCTCGCCGGACGGCCGCGACGGCATGCTGCGCCACGTTCGCGGCTTTCACGAAGCCGCGGTGCCGTGCATCTTCGACCCCGGCCAGGGCATGCCGCTGTTCACTGGCGAGGAACTGCTGGAGTGCGTCCACAAGTCCAGCTACGTCATCCTCAACGACTACGAAGCCGAACTACTGCAAGCGCGCACCGGGGAAAACCTGGCCACGCTGGCGCGCCACGTCGAGGCGCTGATCGTGACGCGCGGCGCCGAAGGCTCGGTGATTTACACGGCCGGCAAGCAACTTGACATTCCAGCTGCGCGCCCCGCCGCCATCCTCGACCCCACCGGCTGCGGCGACGCCTATCGCAGCGGCATCCTGTACGGCATCACCCACGGGCTCGACTGGGAAACCTCCGGCCGTCTGGGCAGTCTCATGGGGGCGATCAAGATCGCCCAGCGCGGCGGACAAAACCACCGCCCCGGCCGCGATGAAATCGCCAGCGAATTCCATACCCAGTTTGACTATCATTACGCGTAAAGACAGGAGCACATCATGAACAAACCCTTTGCAGTTGCCCTCATTGCCGCCAGCACCCTGCTGCTGGCAGGCTGTCCGGCTGGAATGGGCGGTTCGGATTACAGCCGCAGCCAGGCGCGCACCGTGCAGGAAGTGCAGATGGGTATCGTGGAGTCGGTGCGCGAGGTCACCATCGAGGGCACCAAGACGCCGATTGGCGCGGGTGCAGGCGCCATCGTCGGCGGGGTGGCCGGCAGTACGGTCGGCGGCGGCCGCGGCAGCGTGGTCGGTGCAACCATCGGCGCGGTGCTGGGCGGCGTGGGCGGCGCGGCGGCGGAAGAAGCCGTCACCCGTCAAAAGGGCGTGGAAATCACGGTCAAGCTCGATTCGGGACGAATGATTGCCATCACCCAGGCGGCCGACCAGGAATTCCGCGGGGGCGACCGCGTACGCGTACTGTCGGGTGGGGGCGTCACCCGGGTGACGCAATAAACCCGAAATACCACATTAAACCTAAATTCCTCACCACAGAGACACAGAGGAAAAACAAAGGCTTACGTCGCGCTGCCCAGTCACCGATCGGGTGAGTGGGCAAGCGTGGGTAACCTGTTGATTTATTGTCTTTCTCAGTGCCTCTGTGGTTCAAATGCGGTTTTCAGGTTAAAAACCAGCGTCACCGTTTCGCAATCCTGCTGTCACCATCCATTAACACCCCGTCACTAAGCTGGGCGCATTCCATCAACAGGAGTGCCCCATGCTCGACGTCCGCAGCACTGTTCAACCCGTCCCCGCCAGCCGCTATCACCTGTCGCTGGCGGTCGACGACAGCGAAATCCGCGAAGCGCAGCGCCTGCGCTACCAGGTGTTTGCCGAGGAAATGGGCGCGCGTCTGTCAACCGCTCTGCCCGGACACGACACCGATCTGTATGACCCGTTCTGCGACCACCTGCTGGTGCGTGAACTGGCGAGCGGCGAAGTCGTCGGCACCTATCGCATCCTCCCGCCCGACGCCGCCAGGCGTGTCGGCAGCTATTATTCCGAACAGGAATTCGACCTCACCCGGCTGAATTTCCTGCGCCCGCGCATGGCCGAGCTGGGGCGTTCGTGCGTGCATCCGGCGCACCGCAGCGGCGCCGTCATCGCCCGTCTGTGGATGGGACTAGCCGACTACATGACGCGCTATGGTTACGAGTACGTTGTCGGCTGCGCCAGCATCGGCATGGCCGACGGCGGCCATATCGCTGCCAGCGTGCATCGCCAGTTGTGTGAAAGCCATCTGGCCCCGATCGAATGGCACGCCGCTCCGCGCGATCGCCTGCCGGTTGAATCGCTCGACGACGGCCAGAACGCCGCGCTGCCGCCGCTGATCAAGGGCTACACCCGGCTGGGCGCGATGGTGTGCGGCGAACCGGCATGGGATCCCGATTTCAACACCGCCGACCTGCTGATGTTGCTGCCGATGGCGCAGTTGAACCGCAGCTATGCCCGCCGGTTTATTCCCTGAGCTTTACAATAGGCGGGTGATGCTCGCCCGCCTTCCCGTTACCTTGCGCCGCACCCTCCGCATCAGCCTGCTGATGCTGCACCTCGCGTGGGGGGTGACGGTCGCCGGGCTGGCGTTTCCCCTGTTCAAACCTGTGCAACGCGACCGTTTCATCACGGCCTGGGCGCGGCGTCTGCTGCGGGTGCTCGGCGTGCGGGCGCAGTTGGCGCCCGCGCCCCGTCTACCGGGGGGGGCGCTGCTGGTGTGCAACCACATCTCGTGGCTGGACATCTATCTGATCTACGCCGCGCAGCGAGTGCACTTCGTGTCCAAGGCCGAGGTGCGGGCGTGGCCGGTGGCGGGCTGGCTGGCGCAGAAGTCCGGCACCCTGTTCATCGAACGCGGCCGCCGTGCCGACACTGCGCGCATCATCCCCGAGATGCACGATCTGATGCAGGACGGCGCGTGGGTCGCGGTATTCCCCGAAGGCACCACTAGCGACGGACGGGCACTGCGGCGATTCATGCCGTCGCTGTTGCAGCCTGCGGTCCAGCTGAACTGCCCGGTTGTGCCGGCAGCCTTGCATTACCGCACGCTGGCGGGCGAATACAGCGCGGCGCCCGCCTACATCGACGATATCAGCATGTGGCAGAGCCTCAAGCAGATCGTCAGCGAACCCGGCCTTATCGCCGAACTGCAGTTCGGCGAACCGATCCTGCCGAACGGCCACCGGCGCGAACTGGCCGCGCTGGCAGAAGCGGCGACCGCCAGGCTTTTAGGCGCAGCACCCGCAAGGGGTACGCCGCCAGACGCTCGCCCTACGGGCGGTCATGGCGCAGCACCCGCAAGGGGTACGCCGCCAGACGCTCGCCCTACGGGCGGTCATGGCGCAGCACCCGCAAGGGGTACGCCGCCAGACGCTCGCCCTACGGGCGGTCATGGCGCAGCTGCATCGGACACGGCACCGCAAACACCTGCCGATCCTCCAGCCTGACCGCGCTCAGCCTGCCACCCCACAGGCAGCCGGTATCCAGCGCGATCAAATCACTGCGGTTGATCAGCCCGAGTGTCGACCAGTGGCCAATGATGATCGTCGCCGCGGCGCTCTTGCGCCCCGGCACCTCAAACCACGGCAGCCAACCGGCCGGCTGGGTGCCGGGCGCGCCCTTGTGGTGGAATTCCATCTCGCCTTCAGCCGAGCAATAACGCAGCCGGGTGAAGGCATTGACGATCACCCGCAGGCGCTCGATGCCCTGCATATCCGCATCCCACGCAACCGGCGCGTTGCCGTACATCTGCGCGAAGAAATCGCGGTAATGCGCGCCCTGCAGCATCGCCTCGGCTTCTGCCGCCCGCTGCATCGTGTCGTCAGGCGTCCAGTCCGGCAGCACGCCCGCATGCACCATGAGCCAATCGCCCTCGCGCCAGGCCAGTTTCTGCTGGCGCAGCCAGGCCAGCAGTTCGTCGCGGTCGGGGGCATTCAGGATGGCATCGAGCGTGTCGCCCTTGTGCACGCGGCCAAACCCCTCGGCCAGCGCCAGCAAGTGCAGATCGTGATTGCCGAGCACGCTGATGGCGGCATTCCCCAGGCTTTTGACAAACCGCAACACCGCCAGCGAATCCGGCCCGCGGTTGACCAGATCGCCGACAAGCCACAGCCGATCGGCCGCCGGGTCGAAACGAATTTCATCCAGCAGACGCAGCAGGGAATGCTGGCACCCCTGAAGATCGCCAATGGCATAGGTAGGCATATAAAATACGGCTATTCGTGTGCTGTGTTGCCCGCATCATAGCGCTCCCGCCTGAACCCCACGTGACACCCCTTCCATACAATCCTGACTATGAAGCCTGTTATTCGTCTGTTTTTCAAAACCGTGCGCGTCGTTGTTGGCCCGTTTGTGCTGCTGGGTGACTGTCTCACCCGCCCCAAGGGCATCGTGCGCCCCGAGGCTGAGCAGCAGGCCATCGACGCACGCACGCAGCATCTTGCGCTGTACTATTTTCCAACCTGCCCGTTCTGCCTGAAAACCCGGCGCACCATCCGGCGGCTGTCGCTCAAGATCGAGCTACGCGACGCCCAGCACAGCACCGCCCACCGTGATGCCCTGCTTGCCGGCGGCGGCAAGCCGCAAGTGCCCTGTCTGCAAGCCACCGACGCACAGGGCCTGCCAACCTGGCTGTACGATTCGAATGCCGTCACCGCCTATCTCAACCGAGAATTCGGCGACTCGCCTGCGGCATGAGCCTGGTTGCTGCATTGAATCCGCCGCAGCGCGAAGCGGCGAAATACCTCGACGGCCCCCTGCTGGTGCTGGCCGGCGCCGGCTCGGGCAAGACACGCGTCATCACTCACAAGATCGCCTACCTGATCGGCGAATGCGGCTACAAGCCCAGCTCGATTGCCGCCATCACCTTCACCAACAAGGCGGCGCGCGAGATGCAGGATCGCGCCGCCAAGCTGACGCAGGGCGTCAACACCAAGGGACTGATCGTCACCACCTTCCATTCGATGGGCCTCAGGATGCTGCGCGAGGACGCGAAGTTCGCCGAACTGAAACCAGCCTTTTCGATCCTCGATTCGGCCGACGCCGCCGGCATCATTTCGGAAATCCTCAAGACCACCGACAAGCAGGAAATCCGCCGCGCAGTGTCGCGAATCTCGCTGTGGAAGAACGAGCTGAAGTCGCCCGCCGCCGCCCTGCTAACTGCCGAGGACGACAACGCGCGCGCCTATGCAAAAATTTATGACCGCTACGATGCGACGCTGCGCGCGTATCAGGCGGTGGACTTCGACGACCTGATTCGCCTGCCCGCCGAGCTGCTCGACACCCACTTCGAGCTGCGCGAGAAGTGGCAGAACCGGCTGCGCCACATCCTGGTGGACGAATACCAGGACACCAACATTGCGCAATACCGCCTGCTGCAAAAGCTGACCGGGGTGCGCGCGGCGTTCACCGCGGTCGGTGATGACGATCAGGCAATCTATGGCTGGCGCGGTGCCTCGGCCGACAACCTGCGACAGCTGCGCGAGGACTATCCGCACCTGCACCTGGTCAAGCTGGAACAGAATTACCGTTCAAGCGTGCGCATCCTGAAAGCCGCCAACAGCCTGATCGCCCACAACCCCAAGCTGTTCGAAAAACGCCTGTGGAGCGATCTCGGCCTGGGGGACGCCATCCAGGTGATGCCAACGCGCGACGACGAACATGAGGCCGAGTCAGTGGTCATGCGCCTCTTGTCGCATAAATTCCAGCACCGCACCGAATGGCGCGACTACGCCATCCTGTATCGCGGCAACTACCAGGCGCGTGTATTCGAGAAGGCGCTGCGCAACGAAAAAGTGCCGTATCAGCTGTCCGGCGGGCAGTCGTTTTTCGACCGTGCCGAAATCAAGGACGTGATCGCCTACCTGCGCCTGATCGCCAACAGCGACGATGACCCGGCCTTCATCCGCGCGGTCACCACGCCGAAGCGGGGGATCGGCACGGCGACGCTGGAAAAGCTCGGCCAGGTCGCCGCCACCCTGCATGTGAGCCTGTTCGAGGCGGTGTTTTCTGCCGCGGCAGTCGCGCAGATCGGCGAGCGCCAGCTGGCACCGCTGCTTGAATTCAGCAACTTCATCAACCGTTTCGAGGCGCGGGTCACCCGCGAGCCGGCAGGCGAAGTGCTGAACGATCTACTGAAATCGATCGACTACGAGATTTATGTGTTCGATCAGGACGATGCGCGCGCGGCTCAGAACAAGTGGAACAACGTGCTCGAATTTGCCGCCTGGATCGCCAAGAAGGGCGAGGAGGACGACAAGAACTTATTGCAGTTGACCCAGACCATCGCGCTGATCACCCTGCTGGAAGGCCGTGAGGAAGCCGAGCCCGACGCAGTGCGACTGTCCACTCTGCACGCTGCCAAGGGGCTCGAATTCGGCCATGTATTTCTGGTCGGCGTGGAAGAGAACATCCTGCCGCACCGCGACGCGGTCGACGAAGGTCGCCTGGAAGAGGAGCGCCGCCTGATGTACGTCGGCGTCACCCGCGCGAAAAAATCGCTCACGCTGTCCTACTGCTCGCGCCGCAAGCGCGCGCGCGAATCAGTGGCCTGCGACCCGTCGCGCTTCATTGACGAACTCGGCGACGACGTGCGCCAGCCCGAAAAACCCACCGACGCGGCCGCCAAGGCAAACGGCAGCAACCGCCTCGCCGCCCTCAAGGCGATGCTAGGCGAGTCGCTGTGATTCACGGGCGCGCGGCGCATGACGCCGCTGCCACGATCAGGCCTTAAAGCGAGAGGATCCACTCCGACAACTTGTGTGCGTCCGCCAGATCAACCTTTTGCGGCTTCATGGGCTTGGTACCCCACTTTCCAGTGGAGCCCTCGAGCGTGCTTTTGGCCAACATGGCCACCGCACCGTCCTGTCCCTTGTACATGGCCGAGATTTCCTTCAACGAAGGACCCATGCCTTTTGCGTCCATCTTTATGGCACATCATGCATTTATCTTCGCGAGTTCCTCGCTGGCGCTCACCGGCATAGAGAGCAGGGGCAGTGCAAGTGCGATCAATGCAGCATATTGTTTCATTTTGGCTCCTCTTCACGAGACAACAATGTCTTTAATTAATTAAATCCTTCTCACCCGTCTTGTCCACCCCGGCTTTAACAGTGCGCAGTGCCGCACTGCAGCACCATGAAAAAGGGGACGCCGCAGCGCCCCCCTCATCACATCAACCCAGCGATCAGTTGACCTTGGGGTCCAGTTCGCCCTTGTCGTAGCGCTTCTGCATGTCTTCCAGGCTGAAGACCTTTTTGATCTTGCTCGCCTGGCCCGCCGCGCCGAAGGCTTCATAACGATTCCGGCAAATGTCGCTCATGCCCTTGGTGGCTTCCTTGAGGAATTTACGTGGATCGAAGTTGGACTTGTTTTCCGCCAGGTACTTGCGGATGGCGCCGGTGGACGCCATGCGCAGGTCGGTGTCGATGTTGACCTTGCGCACGCCGTTCTTGATGCCTTCGACGATTTCGCTGACCGGCACGCCATAGGTCTGACCCATGTCGCCGCCGTAGCTGTTGATGATTTCAAGCCATTCTTCCGGCACCGAAGAGGAGCCGTGCATGACCAGGTGCACGTTGGGGATGCGGGCGTGGATTTCCTTCACACGGTCGATGCGCAGCACCTTGCCAGTGGGCTTCTGGGTGAACTTGTACGCGCCGTGGGAGGTGCCGATGGCGATCGCCAGCGCGTCCACGCGGGTCTTGGAAACGAAATCGGCGGCCTCATCCGGGTCGGTCAGCAGCTGGTCGTGGGACAGCTTGCCTTCGGCGCCGTGACCATCTTCTTCACCGGCCATGCCGGATTCGAGGGAACCGAGACAACCCAGTTCGCCCTCGACGGACACGCCGCAGGCATGCGCCAACTCGGCCACCTTGGCCGTGGTTTCAACGTTGTACTCGTAGCTGGAAGGCGTCTTGCCGTCGGTGCCCAGAGAGCCGTCCATCATTACGGAGCTGAAACCGGACTGGATAGAGCGGAAACAAATGCTGGGGGATGCACCGTGGTCCTGGTGCATGCAGACGGGGATCTGCGGATACATTTCGATCGCCGCCAGGATAAGGTGGCGCAGGAAGGGTTCACCGGCATAGGAACGAGCGCCCGCGGAACCCTGCAGGATCACCGGGGAATCCACGGCGGCGGCGGCCTGCATGATGGCCTGGACCTGTTCCATATTGTTGACGTTGAACGCGGGCAAACCATAGCCGTTCTCGGCGGCATGATCGAGCAGTTGACGAAGGGAAATCAGTGCCATTGCAGTCTCCTAGGTTAAAAAATATGCAGCAAGCTAACTTGCAAAATCAGGGTTTTCTGGAATCGCCCACGCGGACGATTTTCATGGTGTTGGTGCCGCCCGACTGACCGATCGGCTCGCCGATGGTCAGCAGGATCAGGTCGCCATCGCGCACCGCGCCGCGCCGCCGCAGTTCTTCCTCGGCTTCCGCCAGCAGGGCATCGCGCTCCTTGGTGGCCGTTTTGAGATTGATCGGGTAGACGCCGCGGAAAAGAGTGACTTTTCTACGTGTTTGAACTTTCGGTGTCAAGGCATAAATCGGCACGCGGGTGGACAGGCGGCTCATCCACAGGCAGGTGTTGCCGGATTCGGTCAGTGCGGCAATCGCCTTGATGTTGAGGTGCACCGAGGTAAACACCGCCGACATCGCAATCGCTTCATCCGGGCGCAAAAAACTGTGGTCGAGCCGCGCACCGGTAAATACGGATTCAGCTTCCTTCTCTGCTTCCAGACAGACACGGTGCATCGCCTGAACCGCCTCGACCGGGAACAGGCCCGCCGCCGTTTCGGCCGACAGCATCACCGCATCGGTGCCGTCGAGCACCGCGTTGGCGACGTCAGAGACTTCGGCACGGGTGGGAATCGGGCTGGAAATCATCGATTCCATCATCTGCGTGGCGGTGATGACAACCTTGTTGCGCTCGATCGCCATGCGGATCATGCGCTTCTGCAACGCGGGCACCGCGGCATCGCCGACTTCCACCCCGAGGTCGCCGCGCGCCACCATGATGGCGTCGGAGGCGTCGAGGATTTCCTCGAGGTTTTCAATCGCTTCAGTGCGCTCGATCTTGGCGACCAGCTGGCACTTGCCGCCGGCCGCGCGAAGCAGTTCGCGCGCCTGGCGCATATCGGCACCGGAGCGCGGGAACGATACCGCCAGATAATCCGCATCCAGCGCCACGGCGGTCTTGATGTCCTCGATGTCTTTTTCGGTCAGGGCGGCTGCCGACAACCCGCCGCCCTTGCGGTTGATGCCCTTGTTGTTGGACAGCACACCGCCTTGCACCACCTTACAGATGATTTCCGTGCCGCGGACCTCCTCGACCCAGAATTCGATGCGGCCGTCGTCCAGCAACAGGGTCACGCCACGCGTCACATCATTCGGCAATTCCTTGTAATCGAGACCGACCCGGGTCTGGTCACCCAGCGTACAGGCGGCGTCGAGAATGAAGGCATCGCCCTTGGCGAGGGTGATCTTGTCGTCCTTGAACTTGCCGATACGAATCTTCGGGCCCTGCAGGTCAACCAGCACGCCGACCGCGCGGCCGCGTGCGCGGGCCAGGGAGCGCACCAGCTCGGCACGGTCGATATGGTCTTGCGCCACGCCGTGGGAAAAATTGAGACGCACCACATCCAGGCCGGCTTCCATCATCCGGTCCAGGGTTTTGGCATCGGAACAGGCGGGGCCGAGGGTGGCGACGATTTTGGTTCTGCGAATCATGTTTTTTTTAGTCGAGAGCGGAGAGTGGTGAGTCGAGAGCGGGGAAGCCTTGACTCTCGGCTCTCGGCTCTCGACTCTCTGCTGGCAGCTTAGCCTGCCGCCCGTTCCTCCAGAATCGCCACGGCGGGCAGAACCTTACCTTCCAGGTACTCTAGGAAAGCGCCGCCCGCGGTGGAAATGTAGCTCACCTTGTCGTAGATGTCGTATTTCTGGATCGCGGCGATGGTGTCGCCGCCGCCGGCCAGGGTGAAGGCGTTGGTGTTGGCGATCGCCATCGCGATGGTCTTGGTGCCTTCGCCGAACTGGTCGAACTCGAACACGCCGACCGGGCCGTTCCACAGCACGGTGCCGGCCTTCATGATGATGTCGGCAATTTCCTGCGCGCTCTTCGGGCCGATGTCGAAAATCATGTCGTCGTCGGCTACGTCGCCGGCGTCCTTCAGCACGGCGGGTTCGTTGGCGTCGAATTTCTTGCCGCACACCACGTCGACGGCGATCGGGATGGTCGCGCCGCGTGCGGTCATCTTCTCGATCAGCGCCTGGGCGGTCGGCACCAGGTCGTCCTCGCACAAGGACTTGCCGACATTATGGCCGGTGGCCTTGAGGAAGGTATTGGCGATACCACCGCCGACCACCAGTTGCTCGCACTTCTCCGACAGCGCTTCCAGCACGGTCAGCTTGGTCGACACCTTGGAGCCGCCGACGATGGCGACCATCGGCCGCGCCGGGTTGGCCAGCGCTTTCTCCAGTGCCTCGAGCTCTTCGGTCAGCAGGATGCCGGCCGCGGCCACCGGCGCGAACTTGGCGATGCCGTGGGTCGAGGCTTCGGCGCGGTGCGCGGTACCGAAGGCGTCCATCACGAAGACGTCGCACAGCGCGGCGTATTTCTTGGCGGTTTCGTCGACGTTCTTCTTTTCGCCCGCGTTGACGCGGCAGTTTTCCAGCACCACCAGTTCGCCTTCGGCGACGTCAAAGCCGCCGTTGACCCATTCGCGGATCAGGCGAATGTTCTTGCCCATGCGCTGGGCGATGACGTCGACCACCGGCTTCAGCGAATCCGCTTCCTTGAATTCGCCTTCGGTGGGGCGGCCGAGGTGGGAGGTGACCATCACCTTGGCACCCGCCTTGAGGCAGTGCTCGATGGTGCGCATCGATGCGGTGATGCGGGCGTCCGACGTGACCTTGCCGTCCTTGACCGGCACGTTCATGTCGGCGCGAATGAAGACGCGCTTGCCTGCAAGATCGAGATCGGTGACGCGAATGAATGCCATGGTTGTTTCTCCTGAAGGTAAGGTTTAAGGGTTGGCGCGGGGTGCGCGCCAGGCCTTAAGGCTCACAACGATGAGTCGAGAGTGGCTAGCCGAGAGCGGTGAGCGCACTTTGCGCTTTGCTCTCCGCTCTCGACTCTCCGCTTTTTGCTGCCTTACTTCGCCACGTGCTGCACAAAGCGCAGCATGTTGCAGGTGTAACCGTACTCGTTGTCATACCAGGCGACGACCTTGACGAAGGTGGCGTCCAGCGCGATGCCGGCGCCGGCATCGAAGATCGACGGCATGGTGCAGCCGCGGAAGTCGGTGGAGACGACACTGTCAGTGGTGTAGCCGAGCACGCCTTTCAGCGCGCCTTCGGAGGCTGCCTTCATCGCGGCGCAGATGGCGTCGTAAGAGGCTTCCTTGTTCAGCTCGACGGTCAGGTCGACCACCGACACGTCGGAGGTCGGCACCCGGAAAGCCATGCCGGTCAGCTTGCCGTTGAGTTCCGGCAGCACTTTGCCGACGGCCTTGGCGGCACCGGTCGAGGACGGGATGATGTTTTCCAGGATGCCACGGCCGCCGCGCCAGTCTTTGGCAGACGGGCCGTCGACGGTTTTTTGCGTCGCGGTCGCGGCATGCACGGTGGTCATCAGGCCGCGCTTGATGCCGAAGTTGTCGTTCAGCACCTTGGCAACCGGTGCCAGGGCGTTGGTGGTGCACGAAGCAGCCGAGACGATGGTTTCGCCGGCGTACTTTTCGTGGTTCACGCCGTAGACGAACATCGGGGTATCGTCCTTCGACGGGGCGGACTGCACCACCTTCTTGGCGCCCGCGTCGATGTGCTTCTGGCAGGTGTCCTTGGTCAGGAAGAAGCCGGTGCACTCAATCACGATGTCGGCGCCCACTTCGTTCCACTTCAGGTTGCCCGGCTCGCGCTCGGCGGTCAGGCGGATATTCTTGCCGTTGACGATGAGGTTGTTGCCTTCAACCGCGATGTCGCCCTTGAAGTTGCCGTGCACCGAATCGTACTTCAGCATGTAGGCGAGGTAGTCGGGTTCGAGCAGGTCGTTGATCGCGACGACCTCGATTTCAGGGAAGTCCTTGGCGATTGCGCGGAATGCCATGCGCCCGATGCGGCCAAAACCGTTAATGCCAACTTTGATTGCCATGTGTCAGTCTCCAGAGTTAAACAAAAAATTCTTACCACAGAGACACAGAGGCACAGAGAAAAGCAAAACCCGATAGGGGTTCTCTCTGTGTCTCTGTGCCTCTGTGGTTATAGGTTTACAGAACGCCCTTGACCGCAGCCACGACGGCCTCGGTCGTGATGCCGAAGTGCTTGAACAGCGCCGGCGCCGGTGCGGATTCGCCGAAACTGTCGATGCCGACCACGGCGCCTTCCAGACCTACATACTTGCGCCAGAAGTCGGTCACACCGGCTTCCACCGCGACGCGCGGCAGGCCCTTGGTCAGCACGCTGGCCTTGTAGGCGGCGTCCTGACGGTCAAAGGTGTTGGTCGACGGCATCGACACCACGCGAACAGCGATGCCTTCGGCGGCCAGGGCTTCCTGCGCCTTCATCGCCAGTTCGACTTCGGAGCCGGTGGCGATGATGATCGCGCGGGCTGAGGCGGCATCTTTCAGCACGTAGCCACCCTTGGCAATATTGGCCAGGGTGGCTTCGTCGCGCGCCATGAACGGCAGGTTCTGACGGCTGAGGATATGGCAGGTGGGGCCGGTGGTGCGCTCGACCGAATGCACCCAGCCGACCAGCGTTTCCACCGTGTCACAGGGGCGCCAGACGTCGATGTTCGGAATCATGCGCAGGGTGGCGGTCTGCTCCACCGGCTGGTGGGTCGGGCCGTCTTCGCCGAGGCCGATGGAATCATGCGTGAACACATGGATCACGCGCTGCTTCATCAGCGCGGCCATGCGGATGGCGTTGCGCGAGTACTCCGAGAACATCAGGAAGGTGCCGCCGAAAGGCAGCAGGCCGCCATGCAGCGCCATGCCGCTCATGATCGCGGCCATGCCGAACTCACGCACGCCGTAGCTGATGTAGTTGCCGGGGTTGCCGTGGCGCACCGGATGGCAGCCTTCCCAGTTGGTGAGGTTGGAACCGGTGAGGTCGGCCGAACCGCCGAGGAACTCGGGCAGCGCCGAAGCCAGCGCGTTGATCGCGATCTGGCTCGCCTTGCGGGTGGCAACGGTTTCACCCTTGCTGTTGATCGCAGCCAGCTTCTCGGCGACGTGGGCCTTCCAGTTGGCGGGCAGTTCGCCCTTCATGCGGCGCTCGAACTCGGCGGCCTCTTTCGGGTAGGCTGCCTTGTATTCGGCGAACTTGTTGTTCCACAGCGTTTCGAGCCCCTGGCCCTTGGTCTTGGCGTCCCAGCCGGCGTAGATGTCGGCAGGAATTTCAAACGGGGGGTGATTCCAGCCCATGTGCTTGCGGGTCGCAACGACTTCGTCGTGGCCCAGCGCGGCGCCGTGCACGTCGTGGGTGCCGGCCTTGTTGGGCGAGCCCTTGCCGATGATGGTCTTGCAGCAGATCAGGGTGGGCCGGTCGGTCTCGGCCTTGGCAGCCTGGATCGCCGCTTCCAGCGCGACGACGTCGTGACCGTCGACATGGGGGATGACGTGCCAGCCATAGGCCTCAAAGCGCTTGGCGGTGTCGTCGGTAAACCAGTTTTCGACGTGACCATCGATCGAAATGCCGTTATCGTCCCAGAAGGCGATCAGCTTGCCGAGCTTCCAGGTGCCGGCCAGCGCGCACGACTCGTGAGAAATGCCTTCCATCATGCAACCGTCGCCCAGGAACGCGTAGGTGTGGTGGTCGACGATGGTGTGGTCGGGCTTGTTGAATTCGGCGGCGAGCACTTTTTCCGCCATGGCCATGCCAACGGCGTTTGTGATGCCCTGGCCGAGCGGGCCGGTGGTGGTCTCGATGCCGGGCGCGTAGCCGTATTCGGGGTGGCCCGGGGTCTTGGAGTGCAATTGACGGAACTGCTTGATGTCGTCCATCGACAAGTCGTAGCCGGTCAGGTGCAGCAATGCATAGAGCAGCATCGAGCCGTGGCCGTTCGACAGCACGAAGCGGTCGCGATCTGCCCACTTGGGGTTGGTGGGGTTGTGGCGCATGTGGTGATTCCACAGCGTTTCAGCGATTTCCGCCATGCCCATGGGGGCGCCGGGGTGGCCGGATTTGGCTTTTTCGACAGCATCCATTGCAAGCGCGCGAATGGCATTGGCCAGGTCGTTACGGGTTGGCATTGCGTTCCCTTCAGCTAAGTAAAAAAAGCATCGCAATTCCCGCCCGCGTAAGCCGTGCAGCGGCAGCTTGGGCAGAATATGCAAAAACCTCGATTATCCGCTAGCAGGCCCAGCTTCCGCAAGCCGGGGCAAAAGCCTAGAAAAGCATCGCTACAACAATGGCTTAACGCGCACAACTCAGGCGCCAACTCAGGATCACCTTCTAAAATCTTTTTATTTGCCCGATGGGCTGGCTTATGCGCCAGCCGCTTTCAGCCAGTCACGCCACAACTCGAACAGCTCAGGGCTGGCCGAGGCCACCACCGATCGCTCCCATATATTGGCGATGTCGAAGCTGCCCGACAGGCTGGACAGCCGCCCGCCCGCCTCTTCCAGGATCAGCGCGCCGGCGGCGTAATCCCACAGCTTCTGCCCGCCGTGCACATAGATGTCGAAACGCCCGGCGGCGGTATAGCACCAGTCCAGCGTGGAGGCGCCGAAATTACGCTGCGAGGCATACGGCGGCCATGCAGCCAGGCGTCCGGCGAGTTCACGGTCGATACGCTTCATCTCGACCCCGGCGAGCGCGCGGCGCAACTCGGTGACGGGTGCGCGCAAGGGAAGCGGCTCGCCATTCAGATGCGCGCCGCAGCCACGCTCGGCGCTGAACATCTCGTCGGCGATGGGGTCATACACCACGCCCAGCTGGCGCTCGCCCTTGTAGAGATAGGCCACCGACACGGCGAAATACGGCACGCCGGCGACAAAGTTTGAGGTGCCGTCGATCGGATCGACGCACCACAGCCCGTCGCGCCCGGCATCCCAGGCGTCGTGCTGCCGCTGCTCGGTCATTTCCTCGCCCAGCACCGGCGCGTTTTTGATCCGCGGCAGCGCCGCCTCCAGCGCGGCCTGCGTCTCGGAATCCGCCTCGGTAAACAAGCTGCCGTCCGGCTTGTGGCTGTGCTTCACCTTGAGAAAGCGCGGCGTGACTTCGCGCTGCGCAATTTCGCGCACCACAGCCTTGACGTCTTCAAGCATGATCAGACACGCACGCAATAACAGTAGACAAATTCCTGCTCCTGCCCCGAGGGGGTGTGGTGAGTTTCGGTTTGGTGCCGCAACAGGCGGAAAGGTGCGCCGAACTCGGCGTGCAGCGCATCGGGTGCGTAGCGCATCACGTCCAGCCCCGAGCACTGCAGCGGCCCGCCGGGGCCGAAGGCGGCGATGATGACGTGTCCGCCGGGCTTCACGCTCTTTAGCACCTGCGCGACATAGCGCGCGCGATCGGCCGGGTCGGTCAGGAAATGGAACACCGCGCGGTCGTGCCAGACGTCATAGCGCGCGGCCGGCAACTCGGCCCGGGTGATGTCGGCGGCGATCCACTGCACCGATTGCGCCCGTGCGTCGAGCCGCGCGCGGCTGGCCGCCAGCGCCGACTCGGCCAGATCGAGCACGGCCAGGTTGCGATAGCCGGCATCGAGCAGGTCGTCCACCAGTACCGAGGCGCCGCCGCCGACGTCAATGATGTGCGCATCCCTGTCCGCACAGCCCTCGATCAGGCGCAGCGATGGCGCGGCATGCGGCTGGAACCAGCTGACATCATCGGCTGCCTTGCTGTGGTAAACGGTTTCCCAATGCTGCCGGCGGTCGACCATGTCACGCGTCCTTCCACTTGATCGAACAGCCCATGCTGGGGATCTGTTCCGCGGGGCCGCGCTGGGTCGCGGCGATTTCCTGCATCGCCTCGAACAGGTCGCGGCGCACGCCCTCGGGCACGATGTCCTTGCGCGATTCGTCGAAGCGGCCGCGGTACTGCAGCTCGAAATCGCGGTTGAAGCCGAAAAAGTCCGGCGTGCACACCGCGCCGTAGGCTTTTGCCACCGCCTGCGTTTCGTCGATCACGTAGGGAAAGGGGAAGCCGAATTCCGCCGCCACCTGTTTCATGTTGTCGAACGAATCCTCGGCGTAGGCGGTCGGGTCGTTCGACATGACCGCGATGGCATGAATGCCGTGCTGTTTAAGCTCGGCGAGGTCGCGTACCAGCCGCGGGCGGATCGCCTTCACATAGGGACAGTGGTTACAGATGAACATCACCAGCAGGCCGTTCGGCCCCATCGCGTCAGACAGCGTCCACACTTTGCCATCGATGCCGGGCAGGCTGAATTCGGGGGCTTTCCAGCCAAAATCGCATACGGGGGTAGTCAGGGAAACCATGGCGTGCTCCACAGAGTTTCGAGTCAATCCCGGCATAATAGCAACATGTCCGCACCGCGTTTTTATCTCGACCAGCCGCTCGCCCCGGGCGCCCGCTTCAGCCTGCCGCCCGGCCCGGCGCGCCACGCCGCGCGCGCGCTGCGACTGACGGAAGGCGATGCGATCACCCTGTTCAATGGCCGCGGCGGCGAATTCGCCGCGCGCATCGAGCGCATCCACAAGGACGAAGTGGCGGTCAGCGTCACCGGCTTTGCCGATACCGAACGCGAATCGCGTTTGCGGGTGATGCTGGCGCAGGGAATTTCGAGCGGCGAGCGCATGGATTACACCCTGCAGAAGGCGGTCGAACTCGGGGTGACGGCGATCCAGCCGATTGCCGCCAGGCGCAGCGTGGTCAAGCTGGCGGGCGCGCGCGCCGACCAACGCGTGGCGCACTGGCAGGGCGTGGTGACGAGCGCCTGCGAGCAGTGCGGACGCAATCAGGTGCCGCCAGTGACGGCGCCGCTGACGCTGGCCCACTGGCTCGGCCATACGATCTTTCACGGGCTTCAGCCCGTAGAAAGTCGGAGTCCTTCAGGGCAACAAAAAGGCGGACGGCTGCTGTTCCTGTCGCCGCTGGCCGCGGCCCGGCTGGCCGACCTGCCGCCGCCGGATGCAATGGATTGGCTGGTAGCCGGCCCCGAAGGCGGATTCGAGGCCGACGAAATCGCTGCGCTAGAGGCGGCGGGGGCCATCCCGGTGCGGCTGGGGCCGCGCGTGTTGCGAACCGAGACCGCCGCACTGGCGGCGCTGGCGGCGATGCAAACCCTGTGGGGCGATTTTTGAAGTTCAGGCAGGCGTAAAAAAACCGGGCATCTGCCCGGTTTTTTTACGCCCAACAGAATTACGGACGAATGTAGGAATACCCCTCCACTTGAAGATCCATGAGTTCCACCACGCCGGCCTTGACGTAGCCGATCTTGGGATTCATATCCGCCTTGCTGAGCTTCTGGCCCTTCATGGTATTTTCGCACGCCACCACTTTCATACCGGAGTCGACGGCTTCGCCCACACGGTTGGCCACCTCGGAATCGGCTTTCAGCATGCCGATACCCGGACCATACGCCACGATTTCGATTATCGCCCCCTTCACATCCTTCTGGACGTTTTTGGCGTTATTCAGTGCCAGATTCCAGGTCGCCGGATTGCCGTCGCTAACCTGGATCACCAGCTTGCCCTTGTCGGCGGCCAGACCCGTCGCCGGCAGCGCCAGCACACCCAGCATCATGGCACCGCCCAGCAGGGCGCCCAGCATCTTGTTCATGGATTTCATTTTTCAAAGTCTCCTTCAGGTTGATTGAAACGGAAACATTCCGTCTCGCATATAACGAAACATCCAGTCTCGCTTTAGTTATGACGTACAGCCTATCCGATTTATTCCGTTTATTCTCATTCTCTGTGTTGCCCCCTGCGCGGCGCGAGGGGTTTTTTTCGGTATCCTTCGCATCAATCCACCCTGCTCGGGCCATTCCGTTGAAAGACACCACCGATTTCGTTCACTGGTTCCGCTCCGCCGCGCCCTACATCCACGGCTTTCGCGGCAAAACCTTTGTCATCGCCTTTGGCGGCGAACTGGTCGCGGACGGCGGCTTCGTGCAGCTGGCGCACGACGTCAACCTGCTGAGCAGCCTGGGGGTGCGGCTGGTGCTGGTGCACGGGGTGCGGCCGCAGGTGGAGGCGCGGCTGACCGAAAACGGTACCGCGATCCGCTATGTGAACGGCCTGCGCGTCACCGATGACCGGGCGCTGGCGTGCGTCAAGGAAGCTGCCGGCACGGTGCGGGTGGAAATCGAGGCGCTGTTGTCGCTGGGGCTGGCCAACACGCCGATGGCGGGGGCCGACATCCGGGTGGCCTCGGGCAATTTCGTTACAGCGCAGCCGCTGGGCATACGCGACGGCGTCGACCTGCTGCACACCGGCGAGGTGCGCAAGATCGCCGCCGCCGCCATTCGAAGACGGCTGGACCAGTACGACATCGTGCTGCTCTCGCCGATCGGCTATTCGCCGACCGGCGAGATCTTCAACCTCAGCCTGGAAGACGTGGCGACCCAGGCGGCGGTCGAACTGGCCGCCGACAAGCTGATTTTCCTGATGAACACCGAAGGGGTGCCGGACAAGGGCCGCACCATCCACAACGCCCTCACCGTCAACGAGGCGCGGCAGGTGCTCGAAAAAGCGGGGCAGGGCAAGGCAAAGAAACTGCCCGAGGACGTGGCCTATTACCTGCCGTGCGCGATCACCGCCTGCACGCAGGGCGTCAAGCGCGCCCACCTCATCAGTCGGCATCGAGACGGCGCGCTGCTGTCCGAACTGTTCACGCGCGAAGGCGTCGGCACCCTCATCACCCCGGCGCCGCTGGAAACCCTGCGCGCCGCCACTATCGACGACGTCGGCGGTATCCTCGGCCTGATCGAGCCGCTGGAGCGCGAGGGCATCCTGGTGTGGCGCTCGCGCGAGTTGCTGGAAATGGAGATCGACCGCTTTCTGGTGCTCGAATCCGACGGTGTCATCGCCGGCTGTGCGGCGCTTTACCCCTTCCCCGAGGAACACGCCGCCGAACTCGCCTGCCTGGCGGTCTCCACGGATTTTCGTGGGCGCGGCTTTGGCGACCTGTTGCTGGCAGAGGCCGAGAAGAAGGGCAAAAAGGCCGGCTTCAAAAACCTGTTCGTCCTGACCACCCGCTCCGAACACTGGTTCGAGGAACGCGGCTTCGTCGACAGCAGCCCCGACCATCTGCCGAAAGGCAAAAAGGCGCTCTACAACTACATGCGGAAATCCAAGGTTCTGCAAAAGTCGCTGTAAACAAGGAAAGAAACCTTGCGTTCATTTGCCCAGTGGCCAGGTCTGGCCCACCGCCTCCTGCATGCGTTCATGCAGACTGCCCGCCTGCTGGTTGGGGTCTTGCTGCTGATCGCGGGCATCCAGCCCGCTTGCAGCGCGGACAAACCGCTGAGCTTCGGGGTTTTTCCCCATTTGACGGCAAGGCAGACCGTCGAGACTTACAGCCCGCTTGCCGACGCGCTGGAAAAGCACTTGCGGCGGCGCGTCGCCATCTACACCGCGCGCGACTTCAAAACCTTTGTCGAACGCACCCGTCAGGGCGAATACGACATCCTGCTGACGGCGCCACACCTAGCCTGGCTGGCGCGCCAGGATGCCGGCTACCGGCCGCTGCTGAAATATGCCCAGCCGGTGCGCGGCCTGCTGGTGGTCAAGGCCGATTCGCCGTTCTATGCGCCGGACGCGTTGCGCGGCCGCACCATCGCCACACCCGACCCCATCGCCGTCGTGGTATTGGCTCTCCACGCCGAACTGGCTGCGAACGAACTCAGTCGCAACATCGATTACCAGACAACGGATTCCGGCACCCACCTCAACGCCGTGATGCAGGTCATCAATGGGCGCGCGGACGCTGCCATGCTGGGGCTGCCAAGCTACAGGCTGATGCCCCCCGAATTGCGCCAGCAATTGCGCGTGCTCGCCGAGACGCCGCCCCTGTCCAGCCTGATGTACCTCACCCACCCGCGCCTGCGTGACGCCGAGGCGCAGGCTGTGCGCAAGACGCTGCTGAGTTTTGCCACCACGCCCGAGGGGCAGGCCTTCATGCAGCGCGGCGGTTTCGGTGGCTTCGCCGATGTGGACGGCAACGAGCTGCAGGCCTTCCGTCCCTACGCCTTGCAGGTGCAAGAAATGTTGCGGGCGCCCCAATGAAGGCGTGGCTGGGGCGACTCTCGCTGCGCTACAAGCTTACCCTCGCCGCGCTGGCGGTGGAAGCCGTGATGCTGAGCTTTCTGATCGCCAACGGGGTGCAGCTCACCACCCAGTCCCTGCAACAACAGGCCGAGCAACGCGTGCGGGAAGTGGGGGAAACCCTGGAGGCGGCCCTGCTTGCGCCCCTGACGCAACAGGATGACGCCAGCGTGCGCGACATCATCGAGACGCTGCAGCACGACGGCGGGCTGGAAATGATCGAGGTGCGCGACAGCAGCAACCGTGTCGTGCACCGGACCGGCAGCGGCGCCGCCGCAACCGATTTCCGCCGGGTGCAGCCGATTGAGCTGGCTGGCCAGCGCTATGGCGAAGTCGTCCTGGTCTTGTCGGGCGATTTCATTCAGCAGGCGCGCATCCGCTATGTACAGCAAAGCCTGATCATTGCTGCTGCCGCCCTGCTGCTGACCGGCATCCTGCTGGCCCTGTCGACCGGCGCGGTGGTTCGTCGCTTTGTCGCGCTGACCCGCGCCAGCAGACGCATGGCGCAAGGCGACCTCGACGTCAAGCTGACGGGCGAAGGCGAAGATGAGATCGGCCAGCTGATCGGCACCTTCAACCGCATGGCCGAAGCGGTCCGCTTCAACGTCGAGCGCGCACACGAAAACGAGGCACGCTTCCATGCCATCGCCGATTACACCCACGACCTCGAATTCTGGCTGTCACCCGAAGGCAAGCTGTTGTGGGTCAATCCCTCGGTCGAGCGCATGCTGGGCTACAGCGTCGGCGAATGCATGGGGCAGATGAATTTCCCGGCCGACATCATCCACCCGGAAGATCGAACCGCAACCGAGTTCCAGTTGCGTCACGCCCTGCGCGGCACCTCCGGCCAGGGTTACGCGCTGCGGGTTTGCCGCAAGGATGGCGGCCATTTCTGGGCAGCGTTGAACTGGCAGCCGATTCATGATTACAGCGGGGTGTATCAGGGCATTCGCGCCAGTATCCACAGCATCGACGACCTCAAGGCGACCGAATCCAACCTGCGCCAGGCCATCAATGAACTGCGCACCGCGGAAAGCCTGCAAAGCAAGTATCTGGCAGAAACCGAGCAGGAACGCGCTCGTCTGGTTTCGCTGCTGTCGGCGATGAACCTCGGCATTCTGTTTGTCGCCGCCGATGGCCGAGTGATTTACCACAACCCCACCTTCAGCCGCATGTGGATGATTGAGGAGGAGACGGACCTCATCGGCCTGCCGGTGCATGAGGTACTGGCCAAGTCCGCCTCGACGCTGGCGCGCCCCGATCATTTCTCCAAGCATTTGCTGGAGGTGCTGAAAACGCGCGAGCTGTCCGACAGCTATGAAATCCAGATGGCCGACGGCCGCGTCATCACCGAACTCGATTACCCGGTGCGCGACCGCGAAGGCCGCTTCATCGGCCATTTGTGGATTTATGAAGACGTCACCCGCGAACGCCAGACGGCCGATCAGCTGGTGTATCTGGCCGAGCGCGACGCGCTCACCGGGCTGTACAACCGCCACCGCTTCCAGCAGGAACTGGCGCGCACCATGCTGGAAACCGACCGCCACCAGACGCAATGCGCGGTGATGTTCTTCGACCTCGACGAATTCAAGACCATCAATGACAGCTCCGGCCACCGCGCGGGCGATGCGCTGCTGATCCGGGTGGCCGGCGAAATCGGCACCCTGGTGCGGCGCAACGAAGTGCTGGCACGGCTGGGCGGCGACGAATTCGCCATCCTGCTGCCTGCGGTGCAGGACAACGAAGCCGAGGCACTGGCCGAGCGCGTGGTACGCGCGGTGGCGCAGATTCCTTTCCGCTTCGAAGGGCAAAACCTGCGGCTCACCACCAGCCTCGGCATTGCCTACTATCCGGGGCACGCCGCCGATGCCGACGATCTGGTCGCGCGCGCCGATATCGCCATGTATCAGGCCAAGGACGCCGGCAAGAACACCTGGCGCGTCTATCGCGCGGACACCGTGGCCGACAGCGAGATGCGCAGCCGTCTGTCATGGGGCGAGCGCATCAGCAACGCGCTCGACAAGGCGTTGTTCCAGCTCCATTTCCAGGGCGTTTACCGGGCGGAAGACGGCACCCTGTCGCATTTGGAAGCGCTTATCCGCATGACCGACGAACGCAACCCCGATCAGCTCATCATGCCGGCGCACTTCATCCCGCTGGCCGAAAAAAGCGGCCGCATTCTCGATATCGACCGCTGGGTGATCCGTGAAGTGCTGCGCATGTTGTCCGACAATCCGGACATCCCGTCCATCGCCATCAATATATCGGGGCGTTCCCTGTCCGAACCCAGCCTGCCCCAGTTCATCGGCGATGCCATACGGGAAGGCTGTGTGACTCCCAGCCGTCTGATCGTCGAAATCACCGAAACGGCCGCCGTCTCCGACCTGCACGATGCGCAGCACATGATCGAGGCGCTGCGCCAGCTGGGTTGCGGCGTCTGTCTCGACGACTTCGGCGTCGGCTTCGCCTCCTTCGCCTACCTCAAGCACCTGCATGTCGACACCATCAAGATCGACGGCATTTTCATTCGCGACCTGGCCAACGATCACGACAACCAGGTGTTCGTGCAGGCCATGGTCAGCGTCGCGCTCGGTCTCGGCAAGTCGGTGGTGGCGGAATACGTCGAGGACGGCCAGACCCTCGCCCTGCTGCGCCGATTCGGCGTCGACCTGGTGCAGGGCTATCATCTCGACCGGCCGATTCCAGACCATCCGGCGCTGCAGGGCAAGGACTAGGGAAACACTGATTAATTCGATATAGCCGTCATTGCGAGCGAAGCGCGGCAATCCAGCGCATTGATTAAGCAGGCATTTCTGGATTGCCGCGTCGCTTCGCTCCTCGCAAAGACGGATTAATCAGCGTTTCCCTAGGCCCAAGCCGCAAGGCGAAGACAGCCCCATGGCGGATGGGGCTGCAATGTTAAAATACTGCGTTTTTCCAGTATTCCAGGATCCCCCCGTGCTTACCGCTTCCAGCATCACCCTGCAATTCGCCGCCAAACCCCTGTTCGAGAACGTCAACGTCAAGTTCGGCGACGGCAACCGCTACGGCCTGATCGGCGCCAACGGCTGCGGCAAATCCACCTTCATGAAAATCCTCGCCGGCGAGCTCGAGCCGAGCGCCGGCAACGTCTCGCTCGACCCCGGCGAGCGCATGGCCTGGCTGCGCCAGGACCAGTTCGGCTACGAGGACCAGCGCGTGCTCGACGTGGTGCTGCAGGGCCACGCCGAGATGTGGCGAGTGATGCAGGAAAAGGACGCCATCTACATGAACCCGGAGGCGACCGAGGCAGACTACCTGCACGCCGCCGAGATGGAAGCCAAGTTCGGCGAGATGGGCGGCTACGACGCCGAGGCGCGCGCGGGCCAGCTGCTGCTCGGCGTCGGCATCCCCACCGAGCAGCACGATGGCCCCA
Source organism: Thiobacillus denitrificans (assembly GCF_001530125.1). Classification (GTDB taxonomy): domain Bacteria; phylum Pseudomonadota; class Gammaproteobacteria; order Burkholderiales; family Thiobacillaceae; genus Thiobacillus; species Thiobacillus denitrificans_C. Next base: position 24,312 of record NZ_LDUG01000020.1, read on the forward strand.
TGAGCCAGATCGCGCCCGGCTTCAAGCTGCGCGTGCTGCTTACGCAGGCGCTGTTCTCCAACCCCGATATCTTGCTGCTCGACGAGCCGACCAACAACCTTGACATCAACACCATCCGCTGGCTGGAAAACGTGCTGAACGAGAGCAAGGCCACCATCATCGTCATCTCGCACGACCGCCACTTCCTGAACCAGGTCTGTACCCACATGGCCGACCTCGACTACGGCACCATCAAGGTCTACCCCGGCAACTACGACGATTACATGCTGGCCTCGACACAGGTCAAGGAACGCCAGGCCAGCACCAACGCCAAGGCCAAGGACAAGGTGGCCGAACTGCAGGAATTCGTGCGCCGCTTCTCGGCCAACAAGTCGAAGGCGCGCCAGGCCACCAGCCGCATGAAGATGATCGACAAGATCAAGATCGAGGACTTCAAGCCCAGCTCGCGGCAGAACCCCTACATCCGCTTCGAACCCGAGAAGGCGCTGCACCGCCGCGCGCTCGAAGTCGAGAATTTGAAGTTCGGCTACGACGACACGTCGCTATTCACCAACCTCGGATTCTCGCTGGAAGCCGGCGAGAAAATGGCCGTCATCGGCGGCAATGGCGTCGGCAAATCGACGCTGATGAAACTGCTGGTGGGCGAGCTGACGCCCAAATTCGGCGAAGTACGCTGGAGCGAGAACGCCAATGTCGGCTACTTTTCGCAGGACCACGTCAGCGACTTCGACATGGACATGAACCTCACCGACTGGATGCACCAGTGGACCCAGCCGGGCGACGACGAGCAGGTGCTGCGCGGCATCCTCGGCCGTCTCCTGTTCTCCGGCGACGACGTCAAGAAGTCGGTGCGCGTGCTGTCCGGCGGCGAAAAGGGCCGCATGCTCTACGGCAAGCTGATGCTCGGCCGCCACAACGTGCTGGTGATGGACGAACCGACCAACCACATGGACATGGAATCGATCGAGTCGCTCAACCTCGCGCTCGACCTGTTCAAGGGCACGCTGATCTTCGTCTCGCACGACCGTCAGTTCGTCTCCAGCCTCGCCACCCGCATCCTCGAAATCACGCCCGAAGGCGTCGAGTTCTACATGGGAGACTACGACGAGTATCTGCATTCCAAGGGCCTCGAATGAGCGAGGTCGTCGTCATCGGTCTCGGCCAGCTCGGCCGCGTGTTCGCCGGCGGTCTCCTGCGCAGCGGCCACACCGTCGTCCCGGTCAACCGCGGCGACGACATGTTCACCGTTGCGCACGCGCATCCCGAGCCCTCGCTGGTGCTGGTGTCGGTCGCCGAGAACGATTTCCACACCGTGCTGGCAGCCATGCCAGGCGCCTGGCGGCCGCACGCCGCGCTGATCCAGAACGAGCTCTTGCCGCGCGACTGGGAAAAATACCGCTACACCGACCCCACCGTCATTTCGGTGTGGTTCGAAAAGAAGAAAGGCACCGATGCCAAGTCGCTGATCGCCTCCCCCGTCGCCGGTCCCGGCGCCGCACTGCTGTGCCGCGCACTGACTTCGATCGACCTGCCCTGCCGCGAAGTCGCGCCGGGAGACGCACTGCTGTTCGAACTGGTTCGGAAGAACGTCACCATCCTCACCACCAACCTCGCCGGCCTCAAAACCGGCGGCACGGTGTCGCAGCTGTGGGCGCAGCACGAAGTCTTCGCACGCCAGGTGGCAAACGAGGTGATGGCCATCCAGGATGCGCTGACCGGCGTTGCACACGATCGAGAGAAACTCATCACCGGCATGCTCGAAGCCTTCGATGGCGATCCCGATCACGGCTGTACCGGGCGCTCGGCGCCGGCGCGGCTGGCGCGCGCGATTGCCCACGCGGATGAGTTTGGCCTGGCTGTGCCGACCCTGCGGTCGCTGGCACGCTAGCCCAAGTGCCGGCTCCGGCGCGAATGGACCACCCGGATTTGATTGATCAACGAATCTGCGCCAGCAGTTGCGCCATCATGCGCTGCGCCTGTGCAGCATAGCTGCCGCCAAACATATTGGCGTGGTTGAGGATGTGATACAGGTTGTAGAGCGTCCTGCGCACCGCATAGCCGGCGTCGAGTGGCCAGGCGTCTCGGTAGCCCGCATTAAAGTCGGGCGCAAAACCGCCGAACAGTTCGCTCATGGCAAGGTCACATTCGCGGTCGCCGAAATACACCGCGGGATCGAAAATCACCGGCGCTCCGTCAGCCAGAAACCCATGGTTGCCGCCCCACAAGTCGCCGTGCAGCAGCGAGGGCTGCGGCCGATAGCCGGTGAAGAAATCACCCAGCCCCGCCATCAGCATTTCGCCGTCGCGCTGCAGGGTGCCGCCGTAACCGTTCTGACTGGCTAGCTTCAATTGAAAGCCGAGCCGCTGCTCGCGCCAGAATTCGACCCATTCACCCATCCAGGCATTCGGCTGCGGCGTGGCGCCGATCCAGTTGTCGCGCGCACAGCCGAACTGCGCAGCGCTGACGCGGTGCTGCTGCGCGAGCTGCCGGCCCAGTTGCGCGGCGTCCCCATGTGACTGGAGCGGCAGGTATTCAAGCACCAGGTACGCCTGCCCGGATGCGACGCCAAGACAAATCACTTGCGGCACCCGCACCGCGTTTGCCGCCGCCAGTTCGGCGAGCCCCACCGCTTCCATCTCGAACACTTCGATCCGGGTAGCTGGCTGGGTTTTGACAAAAAACATGCGTGTGCCGTCGCTCAGCGTAAACGCCTCGCTGATATCGCCGCCGCGTATGGCCCGCGAGTCCTCCGCCACAAAAGGCGTGCCGCTGGCGCGGCTAATGGCGGCAGCGAGTTCGCGATGGAACACGCTCATGGCTCGACCAGCGGCTGGATGCGCACGCCGAGCGCGGCATGGGCGGCGCGCAGGGCCGCCTCGGCCTGCTGCGGGGTGGCGGCGCGGCTGAAGACAAAGCCCAGATAGCCCGCGCCTTCGGGCGGCGGCGCCACCAGTTGGCCGGGCGGCGCCGTGATCTCGATGCCGGTGATGCGCGGCACGGCCCGCGCAGCGTCGAGGCCGTCGACGCCCTTAAAAATGCCACTGGCCGGGATCGGAATCATCATCACGCCGGCGGCGGTGTCGTTCGCCTGTCCTGGCAGCGGCAGGCCGACAGCGTGGCGCAGCACGATTTCCGCGCTGTCCATGCCGAGCGTGGCGGCGAGCACCCGCCCGCACAGGCCGCCGATGCCGCGCGGCGCGATTTCGAGCAGCCACACGCCGGCGTCGTTGACGCGCGCTTCGGCGTGGATCACACCCTCGGTGACGCCGGCGGCCACGCAGGCATGCTCGACTGCGTCGGCGAGTTCGCGTTGCGTCGCGTCCGGCAGGCGCGAGGGCGTGATGAACAGCGTTTCCTCGAAAAAAGGACCGTCGAGCGGATCGGGCTTGTCGAACACGGCGAGCACCCGCAAGGCACCACTGGACAGCACGCCGTCGAGCGCGACCTCGACGCCGGGAATGAAGCGCTCGACCAGCAGGTCGGCCGCATCGCGTTGCGCGCGCGCCTGGATGCGCTGCACCTGCTTTAACGCCCGCGTCAATTGATCCACGTCGTTTGCACGGATCACGCCACGGCTGGCGTTCAGCCGGCGCGCCTTCACCACCAGTGGAAAACCCGGCGCCGCGGCAGCGTTTATATCCCCGTCCTTGATCTCGGCAAAGGCCGGATGTGGCAAACCGATCGACTGCTGCAGCTGGCGGAAGCGCAGCTTGTCGGTGAGGATGGCCACCGCCTCGGGCGGGCTGCCCGGCAACCTCAGCGCAACGCGCAACTGCGCCGCCAACACCTGCCCGTGATCGTCCACTGCCAGCACCGCATCGACCGGCTGTTTCAGTGCGGCCAACACCTGGGGCAAGGCAAGTTCAGGCTGGTCGAACGGCACGCTCATCAGTGGTGGCAGGCCCCAGCCAGGCGCGAGCCGGTGGCAGTAATCGGCGCAGGCGACGAGTTCGATGTTCAGCCGCGCGGCAGCCGCGATGAAATCCTGGTTGGCGTAGCCCGCAGCGGGAAGCAGCAGCAGAAGACGCGGCATGGTGCGGTCAAAAACTGGCGAGCTGGGTTTCGGTCGGCTCGGCGCAGCAGTACCACGGCTCGGAATGATGCGGGATGGGCGCGCCGAATTGCGCCGGGTCGAGCGGCGGCGCCGCCTCGCCCAGCGCGGTGTGGGTGCGCGCCCAGAGGCCGGCGAACACCTCGGCACGCGGCAGCGCGACCTTTTCCGCGTCCATCACCCAGGCCATGATGTCCGCTTGCAGGGCATCGACGCGCGGGTCGTCGGCCTGCCACGGATAACCCAGCATGGCGTCGTCGAATGCGCCGACGCGCGCGGCAAACTCCGGCAAGTGCAGCAGATAGGAGCCCTGCGGCACCAGGAGGCGGATCGCCAGCTGCACCGGCGGCACCGCCTCGACCAGATTGAGCTTCAGCAGCGTGACGAGCAGTTCACGATAGCCCGCCAGTGTGGTCCACGGCGTGAACGGCACGAAGGTGGGCGCGAGCGCAATGCCGAGTGCGCGGCAATGCGCCAGCGCCGTCTCGAAGTCTGCATGGGTGTGGCCCTTGGCCAGCTTGTCGAGGATCGCGTCGTCGACCGACTCGACTGCGGTGACGATGAACAGTAGGCCGCATTGCTTGAGGCGTGGCAGCAGCTCGGCGTGATTCAGCAGATGCTCGACCTTGATCGTCGCATCCCAGGTCAGATCGGGAAAGCGTGCGTGCAACGCCTCGGCGACCTTCAGCGCATGGGTCGGGCCGTTGAGAAAATCGGGGTCGCCGAAGCTGATGTGCGCAGCGCCGACGGCCACCTGCTGCGCGATGTCGGCCAGCACAATCTCGACCGGCACGACGCGGAACTTGCCCTCGTACACCGGCACCACCGGGCAGTGGCGGCACAGGTGCTTGCAGCCGCGGCTGGCCTCGGCAAAGCCGGTGATCTTCTGCGTGTCGTCGGCGAGGATCAGCTTGGCGTAGCGCTGCAGTTCGGGCAAGCCGCGCCGTTCGGGCAGTAGGAATTCGATCTTGCTATGGCGCACCACAGTGTCGGCCGGCGCGACGCCGGATTGCACCCAGGCCAGCAGGTCGGGTTCGGATTCGCCACCGAAGATCGCTTCCACCCCGAGGCCTTTCAGCCACGCCGCATTGACCGGCGCGTACAGGCCGAACGCGGCGATGCGGGCGTGCGGGGCGAGGGCACGGATTTTCGGCAGCGCCGCAGCGGCAATCCGCGTGGCGGTGTGCATGCCGAGATAGATCGCGACGAATTCGGCGTGCGCAAACGTGGCCGGATCGAGTTTTTGCTGCGCCAGGTCGACGCAGGCCACCGCAATATCGACGCGCCCGAACCACGCCGCCGGCTGCGCCAGGTTGAACGGCTGCCGCCCCAGCTCGTACGGGCTGACCAAAACAACGCGCGCCCCGGAAGGCGCGCATGTGTTTGCCGTGGAAGCTGTCATCGCAGAAGGCTTACTTGGCCTTGGGACGCTGCTCGAACATCTTGGCAATGCCGGGATCGCGCGAGGCGCCGGCAGCTTTCATGCGCTTGAGATACTCGTCCCACAGCGCGGCCTGACTGACGCCGAGCTCGTACAGGTATTCCCAGGAATAGATGCCGGTGTTATGGCCGTCGGAGAAGAAGAAGTTGATGCCGTACAGTCCGACCGGCTCGGCAGCATTGATCAGCACTTCGCCTTTGCCGACCTGCAGCACTTCCTGACCGGGGCCGTGGCCGCGCACTTCGGCGGACGGCGAATAAACGCGCAGCAATTCGAACGGCAGCTCGAAACGCGCGCCATCGGAAAACGCGATTTCCAGCTTGCGCGAAACCTGATGCAGTTGGATGTCAGTAGGGGTGGGGGTGGCCATGATTGAAACGCTCGTAGTAATTCCAGCCCAAAGTTTAAACCCGAAGGGCAGAGATTAAACCCCTGCATGACAAGGGGCTGAGGCCGATTATGACGTGGAAACTGGTGCGTCCGGCGCGATTCGAACGCGCGACCCCTGCCTTCGGAGGGCAGTACTCTATCCAGCTGAGCTACGGGCGCAAGGACCATGAAGAATAGCCGGTTTGCCGCGTGGCGTCCATCCGCGGGGGACGCGCCGCCCTTTCCTGCGGGGGTTGCTTTCCTTATAATCGCCGCTTTCGATCTCTCCCCTTTCAAGGACACGTTCATGGCCGATCCGCACGCCAATATGACTCAAGCCACCCCGCAGGAAGTCATCATTTCCCTTCTTGCCGGGCTGTTCGCGCCCCTGCTGGCGATTTTTCTGATCGTGCAACTGGTGCTCGGCATACAGGAAGAACAGCAGCCAGACACCACCAGCGAAGCTGCCCAGAAAGCGACCCTTTCACGCATCAAGCCTTTTGCCCAATTGGTTGCGCTCGATGCCAACGCCCCCCGGGTCGAAAAATCCGGCCAGGCCGTTTACGATGCCGTATGTGCTTCGTGCCATACGTCCGGCGCACTCGGGGCACCCAAATTCGAAGACAAGGGGGGCTGGGGGCCGCGTCTGGGCCAAGGCTTCGATACGCTGGTCAAGCACGCGATCGATGGCATCCGCCAGATGCCTCCGCGCGGCGGCGACGGCGACCTGTCGGACGTCGAGGTGGCCCGCGCCGTGGCTTACATGACCAACTCGGCAGGCGCCAGTTTCGAAGCGCCGGAAGGCGCCGCACCCGCGGCCGCGGCTGACACCGCTGGCGCAACGGAAGCAGCCGCACCAGCAGCGGCGGCGACCACAAGCAAGCCTGACCCGGCCAAAGGCAAGGCGGTCTACGAGTCCAGCTGTGCGGTCTGTCACGCGGCCGGCGTCGCCGGCGCCCCGAAGCCGGGCGACAAGGCGGCTTGGGCGACGCGCGTGAGCCAGGGTTATGCCACGCTGTACGACCATGCGCTGAACGGCATACGCGGCATGCCCCCCAAGGGAGGCAACGCCGATCTGTCGGAAGCCGATCTGGCCGACGCGGTCGGCTACCTGTTCGCCGAATCAGGCGGCAAACTTTAAGCCTGAAAGGGGTGGGCTGGGAATTGCCCCGGACCTCACCCCTTTCAGATAATGGAGAAACTACGGCCATGAAAAATGCCATTTTTCTGATCGCGCTCTCAACCGTGGCGCTGGTGGCATGCAGCGCATCCGAAACGCCGCCCGAGGGTGACACGCTGCCGGCCGGAGCAGAGCCTGCACCCCTCGTCGCGCCCGAACCCGAACTGCCTTCTGCGCCCCTCGAGCCGGCGCCAGCAGCCGAGGCGCTCACGCCGCCCGCGACCACCCCCCCCC
>NZ_LDUG01000020.1:31773-75390 GCF_001530125.1 Thiobacillus denitrificans
ACCGAAAACCGGCGACGTTGCCGCCTGGAACGCACGTCTGGCGCAGGGGATGGATGCGCTCTACACCGCCGCCATTCGCGGCAAGGGCGCGATGCCGGCCAAGGGCGGCAACCCGTCGCTGTCGGATGCCGACGTCAATGCCGCAGTCGACTACATGATCGCGCAGTCGCGCTAGGTCTTGCCATGTCGCTCGTCTGCCCACAATGCGGGAGCGATAAGATCCGCAGCGGCACGCTGCATGGCCATGACGGCGTGCATCATATGCTGCTGCACAAGCCGCTGCGCTGCCGCAAATGCCATCATCGCTTTTGGGTGTTCAGTCCGTTCAAGCCCTTGCTGCTGCTGGTCACGGTCGGCGCATTGGTTGGCGTGACCGCCTGGCTGGCACTCGATCAACACGCAAGCATGCCCGCCGCGCAGGCACCCGCCAGCGTACCGCACGCCCGCGCGGCACAAGGCGATGTCGAAGCCCAGTTGCAACTGGGCATGCGTTACGCCGAGGGCGATGGCGTCATCCAGAACGACAAGGAAGCCGCCAAGTGGTTAGCGCTGGCCGCCAAGCAAGGGCTGACCGAAGCGGAATATCAATACGGCCTTGCGCTGCTGCGGGGACGCGGCGTGGTGCAAGACTACAAGGCGGCCTTCAGCTGGATCGAAAAACCCGCACACCGCGGCTACGCCCGGGCGCAATACAGCCTGGGCGAACTCTACCGCTACGGCACCGGCACCGCGCCCGACAAGGCGCGGGCGTACCTGTGGTTCAACCTCGCCGCCGCACAGGGCGTAGATGTCGCAGCCAAGGCGCGCGACAATCTGGTATGGCAGTTGAAGCCCGAGCAGATTGCGGCGATGCAGGAAGAGGCGCGGCGGATGAGCCATGCCATGTCATCGTCAGCGTCGCCCCCGACCCAGGCAGCGCCCGCCGACACGCCCTGAACGGGTTGATTTTTTTCGGCTTTTACGGGTAGGCGTGCGCGCCATCCTCGTCCACGTCCAGCGGCCATAGCTGGTGCGAATCCAGCTTGAGGCGGGCTTGCGCAGCCAGCGCGTCAAGTTGCGCCTGCTGCGCCATGAGTTGACCCTCCAGCGCCAGTCGACGATTGACCAGCACCTGATCGCGTGAGGTTGTAAGCCGCCATGGTCAGCACAAACATCTGATCGACCTTCTTCAACCCGCGCACCATCACTTGGCGGATAGGCCCGACGGTCTTTGCCCAGCCAAAGCCCTGCTCAATGAGCTTTCTCTTTTACACCGAAATGGCGTAGCCCTCACTGGCCGCGATGGCGTCGGGTACAGCCGAGCGGCGCCCCGAGGTGTTCTGCGCGACATGCGGGATGACGTTCATTTCCTGCAGCGCATCAATGAACTCTTGGGCGTCATAGCCCTTGTCGGCTCCCAGCGTGATTTCTGCCTGCGGGTTGTCCACCGCCTGCCGAGCGTCGTTGATCATCGTCTTGGCTGCTTCGCGCTCGGCAAAGCCATCGGCGGTGGTGACCATGGCGTTGGCCACCAGTCCGTGACGGTTGTCAGTGAGGGGGTGGCCCATGAAGCGCAGCCGGCTGGCGTTGTCGCCTTTGCAGTACAGCCGTGCATCGGCATCGGTGTTCGATACGTGCGTGTCGTTGCCGCGGCGCTTGTCCTTGAAGTTGGCACCGTCGCCGTCATCGTCGCTGCCGTCTTTGCGCACAAAGCTCTTGTGTCCGGCCCACGCCTGGATGAGCGTTCCGTCCACGCTGAAGTGCTCGCCCGAGAGCAGGCCTTTATCGTCGGCCTGCTCCAGCACCCGATTGAAGAGCTCAATAACGGCGTCGTGCTCGATCAGACGCTCGCGGTTCTCGGTGAAGACGGTGGGCACCCATACGGCGTCGTCCATGGACAGGCCGATGAACCAGCGAAACAGGAGGTTGTATTGGGTCTGCTCCATGAGCTGGCGTTCGGAGCGAATGCTGTAGAACACCTGCAGGAGCATGGCGCGCAGAAGCTTCCCGGGGGCGATGCTGGGGCGCCCGCCTTTGATGTCGGCTTCGTACATGCCGGAGAACAATGCATCCATCTTCACCAAAGCGGTGTTGACCATCTGACGGATGGGGCGCAGGGGATGGTCGGCTGGCACGAAGTCCTCCAGCTTGTGCAGGGTGAACAGGCTCTCGGTGAAGGTGTCGGATCCGCGCATGAAGTGGGCTCTGGATGGGATCAGTGAATGGGTAACAGTTTAACTTCTGAGGGACTGGTGGCGTGCGGGGGATGGGGGGTATTTCAGCAGCCTGTTAAGTCGCGGGGGGCGATCATTCCGGCTACCTGATGGGGAATGAATCTCCCCCTTAAGGTTTCCCTAAGCTGGCGCGCATACAGTCTGCTGCATTCCACTCTGAGGAGACTGTCATGCCGCATCCTTCCACGCCACATTCATCCACGCAGCCGCATCGCGTGTTCGATCCCTTGCTGCGACTGCTGCACTGGGTCATTGCCCTGGCGATTGTGGCGCTCATCGTCACCAGCCAGCTGGCCGACTGGTTCGAACACGGCCCCTATGAAAAGACGCTGTGGAATCTGCATATTCTCACCGGCTATGTCCTGACGGCGGGCTTGCTTGCGCGGCTGCTGTGGGCCGTGGTCGGGCCGGCGAGCGCCCGCTGGCACGATCTGTGGCATCCCGCCGTGTGGAAGGACAGCCTGAAAAAACTGCGCTTGCCGAGTGCCCACCGTGTCGGCCACGATCCCGTCGCCAGCCTTGCCTACCTGTTTGCTTACGGCGTGATGGCGCTGATGGTCGTTAGCGGCCTGGGGCTCGCTGCAAGCGAATTCCAGACGGGCCCGCTCGCCGGATGGCTGGGCAACGCGGACTGGCTGGAGGACGTGCTGGGCGAGCCGCACGAGCTTGGCTTCGCCTTGATGCTCGGCTTTATCGGCCTGCACGTGGCGGCGCTGGTGTTTCACCAGTTCCGCGGCGAACGGGTGGCGCAGAGCATGGTCACCGGCAAGCAGTACCTCAATGCAGAAAGCGGGGTGCAGCATGATTAAGCGCCTCTGCTGCAACGGTCTGGCGATGCTGGGCATGATCTCGGCCGTCGCCGGGGCCGCCGACACCTCCGCAGGCTTCATGGCGAACTATGCGCAGCAGTCCGGCGTGGCAGTGAGCGCGTTGTCGCCTGCGCGCGGCGAAGCGCTGTACCGCAGCGAGCATCGCGGACGGGATGGCAAAACCGTCAGCTGCACCAGCTGCCACACCGCGAATCCGAAGCAGGCCGGACAAACCCGCGTCGGCAAACGCATCGAACCGCTGGCGCCGGCGGCAAATCCCGGGCGTTTTACCGATGCCGCCAAGGTCGAGAAATGGTTCCGGCGCAATTGCACGGACGTCTTGCAACGCGAATGCAGCGCGCAGGAAAAGGGCGATTTCATTGCTTGGCTGAACCAGATTAAATAAGGAGCGAACCATGAACTATCTATTGCGTGGCATCGGCGTGCTGGCGACGGTCGGCACAATCAGCATGCTGGCGTTTTCGCTGCCCTCGGGCGGTGAGGCGCGCGGCGATGGCGGCGGCGATACCCTGCCGCGGCTGACGCACAAAAACTGGCAGCAGGAATGCGCGAGCTGCCATCTCGCCTACCCACCGTCGATGCTGCCGCAGGCATCCTGGCGGCGCGTGATGGGCGGGCTCGAGCAGCACTTTGGCGAGAACGCCAGCCTTGATCCGGCAACCCAGGCTGATATCCTGCAGTTTCTCGAAGCCCATGCCGCCGATGCCGGCAACAGCCGGATGGGTAACAAGGTGATGCAGCGCATGGGCGCGAACGAGGCGCCGCTGCGCATCACCGAAACCCGCTGGTTCGTGCGCAAGCACGACGAGGTGCCGCGCGCCACCTGGTCGCGCAAGTCGGTGGGATCCGCCGCCAACTGCGCGGCCTGCCACCGGCAGGCCGAACAGGGCGTTTTCAACGAACACGACATCAGGATTCCGAAATAAAAGGACACGATGCGCATATTGTTGGTGGAAGATGACCGAATGCTGGGCGACGGCCTCAAGGCCGGGCTGACGCAGGCCGGCTATGCGGTCGACTGGCTGCGCGACGGCGAGGCGGCGGTAGCCGCCCTGTCAACCGAAACCTTCGCCGCGGTGGTGCTCGACCTAGGCCTGCCCAAGCGCGACGGCCTGTCGGTGCTGCAATGGCTGCGCGGGCGCCATGACGCCACACCGGTGCTGATTCTCACTGCGCGCGACCAGCTGGAAGACCGGGTGCGCGGGCTCGACCTGGGCGCCGACGACTACGTGCTGAAGCCATTCGATCTGGATGAGATTGCTGCCCGCCTGCGCGCGCTGGTGCGGCGTGCCCACGGCCGCCCGGAGCCGCTGCTGACGCTGGGCGGAATCGAGCTCAACCCGGCGGCACACACGGTGACGCGGGCCGGCGAGCCGGTCGAACTGACGCCCCGCGAATTCGAGCTATTGCATGTGCTGCTGCAAAATCCAGGCCGCGTGCTGACGCGGCGCACGCTAGAAGAGCAGCTCTACACCTGGAACGACGCAGTCGACAGCAACGCGCTCGAAGTCCACATCCACCACCTGCGTCGCAAACTCGGCAACACGCTGATCCGCACCGTGCGCGGCGTCGGCTATGTGGCGTCGGAAACGCCACACGCATGAGCAAAACCGCGTCCTACTCGCTGCGCCGCCGCCTGGTGTGGCTGCTGACCAGCACAGTGGCGGCGATCTGGCTGGTGTCCGCGCTGGTCGTGTACCAGCGTGCGCACCACGAAGCCGACGAGCTGCTCGACGGCCAGATGACCCAGGTGGCGGAAACGCTGCTGGCAATCGTGGCAGGGGGCGAGGTCGAGCATTTCGTCAAGGAACTGCACGAGGGCGGGGAACGCAATCCGGTGCCGATCGCTTTCGAGATCTGGCACACCAATGACGGTAAAATGCGGCGCTTGGCGGCCTCGCCCGGCCACGACGCATTTTCGACCGGGATGCCGGACGGCTTCAGCGAAAACCCGCATCAGGGGGAACGCTGGCGCTTTTATGTGGTGCAGGATGCCGACGCGGAATACCAGGTGGTGGTCGGCCAGGCGCACGCCGCGCGCGAAGACCTGGCGCGCGGCATCGGCCTGTCGCTGCTGCTGCCGGCCATGCTGGCGCTGCCGCTGATGGCGCTGGCGGTGTGGTGGGGGGTCGGCCGTACTTTGCGGCCGGTGGATGCGGTGGCTCGACAGGTCGGCGCACTCGATCCCCGGAAACTGTTGCCGCTCGATGCAAACAAGCCGCTGCCGAGTGAAATCGCACCCCTGCGTGCAGCGCTCAATACGCTGATCCAACGCGTCACCGAGGCCTTTGAAAATGAACGCCGGTTCACGGCGGATGCCGCCCACGAACTGCGCACGCCGCTGGCGGCACTCAAGGTCCAGGCGCAGGTGGCGTTACGCGCACAAACGGCCGACAGCCAGCAACACGCGCTGACTCAGGTGATCGCGGGCGTCGACCGGATGACACACCTGGTCGAGCAATTGCTTACGCTGGCGCGTGTCGACCCGGCCAGCCAGAGCAGCACACCCCGGCCACTGGATCCGGCCGAGATCATCGCTGCTGTATGCGCCGATATGCAACCGCAGGCCCAGCGGCAGGCGCAATCCTTGGTGGTCAATACCGCGCCGGGATGCACGATTGCGGTGACCGCAGCCTGGCTGCAGATTGCGCTGCGCAACCTGATCGACAACGCCTTGCGCTATGCCGGCGAAGGTGCGCACATCGAGGTACGCCTCGCGCGAAGTGTACCAGCCTGTGCAATCACCGTCGCGGACAATGGCCCGGGAGTTGCGCCCCCCTTGCGCGCGCAACTGAGCGCGCGCTTTGTGCGCGGCGAAGTAGAAGGCGAAGGCTGCGGGCTGGGACTGTCCATCGTGGCCCGCGTCGCGGCCCTGTCGCATGCCCAACTGGAACTGGGTGACGGCCTGCCGCGCGCGGATGGCGGACACGGATTCGCAGCTACGCTACGTTTCAGCGACGCAACCCTACAAGCCCGAAGCGATCTTGCCGGCTAAACATACAGCCTCTCAGTAGCCTTTCCCGCCTGGCCCCATTCCCTTCCCGCCGCCCGGGCCCATCCCAGGGCCCATGCCAGCAGGCGGCATGTCGGGCAGGGTCTTGCCCTGCGCCTTGGCGCGCTCCTGCATCTGCTTGTGGTGCTCCAGGCGCAAGGTTTCACGCTCCTGCTCGGTTTTCGTCGCGCGCATCCTGGCCTGGTATTCGTTGCGCTCCTGCGGGGTCATCAGTTCATAGCCATAAACGCGATCGCCATCCTGCATCGGCATTGGGTCACGGCTCTGCATCTGGGCCGCGGCCGGTGCGGCGATGCCCAGCGCCATGCAAAGGGAAAGCGCCAACATGGACAAGTGTTTCATCATGGTCTCCTGTGTAACGGTGAACAGCCGGCACTCTCAACTTCTCGCAGTGCCGGGGAAGCCCTGTGTTTAGTACAAAAATCCCCCTTGTCCAGACTTTTCCTTCAGCTGCCGGACAAGCGCGCCGGCAGCCGCTATGGCGCGGCCTGAATCGCCGTCACCGTGTAGGTGCCGTCGATCTGCTCGACATGGAATTTCACCTTGTCGCCCACCTTGATGCCGCTCAGTAGCGCGGGCGGCTGCACCCGAAAAACCATGGTCATGGGCGGCATGTCGAGGTTGACGAGGGGGCCGTGGCGCAGGGTGATCTTGCCGTTCGCGACGTCGATCTTGCGCACCACGCCTTCGCTCATTGCGCTGGACTGAACGGCGGGCGGGGTCACGGGCTGGGCGTAAAGTGGCGTGGCAAGCGCCAGCGCGGCCAGCAGGGGAATCAGTTTCTTCATTTTGCAGCTCCTTTTTTCGGGGTGACGGTGATGGTGCCGCGCATGCCGGCTTCGTAATGACCGGCAATCAGGCAGGCCAGTTCAAAGCTGCCGGCGCGGTTAAAGGTCCAGACGATTTCGCCGGTTTTGCCGGGGTCGACGTGCACCATGTAGGGCTCGTCGTGTTCCATGTTGGGAAACTTGGCCATCATGGCGGCGTGCTTCGCCAGTTCGTCCGGGGTGCCGATGACCATTTCGTGCAGCATACGGCCCTTGTTGCGGACGACGAAACGCACGGTTTCGCCTTCCTGCACGCTGATGGCGTCAGGGGTGAAACGCATGCTGTCGGTCATGTCGATGGTGATCGTGCGGATGACCTGCGCGGGCTTGCCCGCGATGCCCCAGGCGGTCTGCTCGGCGACGGTCGGCGCGGTCGTAGCGTGTTTCTTTTCGCCATGGGCATGGGCCGGCAGGGCGATCAGCGGCGCGGCCAGCAGGGCGGTCAGCAACAGAGTAAGTTTCATTTTTTGTCCTTTCATTTCATTCAATGGCCGGCATGGCCGGTGGGTTTGCGTACAGTCACTTCAATATCGCCCGGCGCGCCCTGAGGCGAGGCGGCCTGCGGCGCGCGCACTGGCTCGGCCACGGCTTCGCTGACTTCGCGCGCCACCGTGCCGGGCGGATGCTTGTACCAGCCGGGATCGGAATAATCGCCCCGCTTCTGCTCGCGCCGCACCTTCATCATGGAGAACATGCCGCCCATTTCCACCGGGCCGTATGGCCCCTGTCCGGTCATCATCGGCAGGGTGTTGTCGGGCAGCGGCATTTCCATCTCGGCCATGTCGGCCATGCCGCGTTCGCCCATCACCATGTAGTCTGGAACCAGCTTGTTGATTTTTTTCATGATCCCGGTGTGATCGACCCCGATCATGGTCGGCGTCGCATGGCCCATTGCATTCATCGTGTGGTGGCTCTTGTGGCAGTGGAAGGCCCAGTCGCCCTCTTCGCTGGCAATGAACTCGATCTGGCGCATCTGCCCAACTGCAACATCGGCGGTCACCTCGGACCAGCGCGAGCCCTTGGGCGTGGGGCCACCGTCGGTGCCGGTCACTTCGAATTCCACGCCGTGCAGGTGCATCGGATGGTTGGTCATGGTGAGGTTGCCTATGCGGACGCGAACGCGGTCGTTCAGCCGCACGTTGAGGCTGTCGATGCCGGGAAACGCGCGGCTGTTCCAGGTCCACAGGTTGAAGTCGAGCATGGTGTTGACCATCGGCGTGGCACTGCCGGGATCGATGTCGTAGGCGTTGAGCAGAAAACAGAAATCGCGGTCGACGGTCTCGATCAGCGGGTGTTTGCCCTTCGGATGCGTCACCCAGAAACCCATCATGCCCATCGCCATCTGCGTCATTTCGTCGGCGTGCGGGTGATACATGAAGGTGCCGGGGCGGCGCGCGACGAATTCATAGACAAAGGTCTTGCCGGTCGGAATATGCGGCTGGTTGAGCCCGCCGACGCCGTCCATGCCATTGGGCAGGCGCTGGCCATGCCAGTGGATGGTGGTGTGCTCGGGCAGGCGGTTGGTGACGAAAATGCGCACGCGGTCGCCTTCCACCACTTCGATGGTGGGTCCGGGCGACTGGCCGTTGTAACCCCACAGATGCGCCTTCATGCCCGGCGCGATCTCGCGCACCACCGGCTCGGCGACCAGGTGGAATTCCTTCACCCCATCCTTCATCCGCCATGGCAGGGTCCAGCCGTTCAGCGTCACCACCGGGTTGTAGGGGCGTCCGTTCGGCGGCGGCAGCGGCGGCTGGGTGTCGGGCGTGCCCATGCTGACAATCTCGGGCAAGCGCGCCAGCGCAGCCGGCGTCACCGTGGCGGCAGCGGCCGCGCCGGTCAACTTGAAAAAATCGCGTCGTGAAGTCATGAGTAGTCCTTTCAATGCCCGCCCGCAGCTTCGGCGGGGGCGGATGAAGCGGAGGGTGCGGCCATCATGCCGGGGGTGCCGACCCGTGCCATCTGAAGATCGGATTCGGCCAGCCAGTAGTCTCGCTGCGCCTGGATGGCGGCGTTGACCGACGCTATCTGCGAGCGGGCGTCAGCCAGCAGTTCGAACACATCGATCAGCATGCCGTTGTAACGCAGCATGTTCTCCTCGGAAATGCGCTGCTTGAGCGGCACCACCTCATCGCGCAGATGGCGCGCAATGGCGTATTGCCCCTGCTGCATGGCGTAGGCTTCACGCACTTCGGAACGCGCGTTCACCGCGGTTTCGCGGGCGCGTTCAAGCGCTTGCCGATAACGCGACTCGGCGGCGACCACCCGGCTCTGCCCCCAGTCGAACAGCGGCAACTCGAAGCTGATTTCGTAACCGCGCTGTTGCGGCTTTTCATTCGAGCCGTTGTTGATGATGCCGAGCTCCAGCACGTTGATGAAGCGCGTGCTGCGCGTAAGGCCAAGATTTTTCGCCAGCGCCTCGGTCTGTAGCCGGGTCATCTGAAGATCGATCCGCGAATCCATCGCCTGCTGCTCGACATCCGGAAGTTGCGGCAAGGACTCCGGCAGATCGGGCAGCCGCTCGGGCAATTGCAGTCTGCTGGCATTGGGCAGGCCCATCAGCCGAACCAGACGCTCCCGCGCCTGCAGTTTTGCCGCCTCGGCACGCGCCACCGCCAACGCGGCATCCGCATAAAACGAATGTTCGCGCGCCTGTCTCAATTTGCTCCAGTTGCCTACCTGTGCCATGCGGCGGGCGAGATCGGCCCCCGCTTCGGCTGCATCCATTGCCTGTTGCTGGTATTGCGCCGTTTGATTGGCCGTGACCGCAATGATCCAGGCCTTGCGGGTATCCGCCGCCAGTCGCAGCACGTTCAGAACCAGTTCACGACGCGTCTGCTCGAACAGCCGTTGTTCAATCTCGATCCGCATCGGCATGGTCAACAAGCGTGCCAGATTGAGATGCAGGCTGCGCTCCCATTCCACTTCAGAACCGCGAGTAAGGCGGCCGATGGAAAATCCCGGGTTGGGCAAACGCTGTGCTGTGACAAGATCGGCTTCGGCGATGCCCAGCGTGTTGAATGCCGCCTGCAGGCCGGGGTTGTTGAGCAGTGCAATCTGCACCGCATCGTCGGCGGAAAGCGGTTTTTCGAGCAGCGCGCCGACGCGTGCCTGCGTTTGGCTGCGGCGGGCGTCGTCGCGCGCCCAGACCACGTCTTTCTCGATATGCGAGCGCGTGGCGGATTGAACCGCATCGAACCCGCCGTCCGGCGAAAAGCTCGCGCAGCCGCCGAGCAGCGCGGCAGACACCACGGCGAGGGCAAGCGCGCGCGCGGGAAAAGGCATCTTGTTCATGGTGATCCCCTCATTGTCCATGGCGGCCATGTTGGGCCGGATCTGTGCCGTCGCCGCCTGGCTGCGATTCGCGCAGATAGGTGCGCCAGCCGCCGATTTCGCCGACCCGCTCGTTGGCCTGGCGCCAGTCCTGCAGCGGTTCGTCGCGCCAGCCCTGGTACTGTTTGAAAGGGGTAAGCGCGGCAGGCTCGGGCGGCTTGACCTCGGCAGCATGCGCCGTGGGCAGTCCCAGCAGCCATGCGCATGCCAGCGCCGTCGCGCCAAATAATCGGGCGCGCGCCGGCGGCGCCGTGTGACGGGAAAAAACATTCAACATAATGAACCTCGCAAACCACGCGGCGAAACGCCGCAGTCAGAATCGGCTGACTTCAATATAAATCAGCATGGCGCGCCGTGAGCCGGCACGGGATTCAGGCGAGAAAGCGTCGGGGCGGTCGCTCGGGACCGCTGGGGACGAAGCCGCTGAAGGATGCGGCAGGTTGGGAAAGGAAATGGATTGAAAGCGGCACGACCGCAGCGCGATCGGTGGCTGGGATCGGCAGCACCGACGCCAGCGCGCACGCGGCGCAGTGCTTGCAATTGTGTTGTGTGGACGGGCTGTCCGGTTGTTCCGGCTCGTGGCAGCCAGCCATCATCTCGCCGGCCATCGCCATCGGTTCCACCATCGCCTGATTCGAAAACGTGCAGCCCAGCATGGCGGCAGACGCAAACGTCTGCACCGGCAGGGCCAGCATCAGCAGCAGCAGGAATCGGTGGAAGTGAGTGCGCACGCGGGCAGTGTAATCAAAAAATGAAGGCTGTTCAAAAGACAGCGGCAGGGTCATTCAGGTTCCCCGCCCAGTCCTATTGCACTACGTTCGCCGCTTGCGCGGCTCGTAATGCACCACGGTGCGCATGATTTCGGAATAGGGGTACCCGGCGCTGCCGCCGAAGTGTTCGTTGCCCTGCAGCACGGTGGCGGCGATGTCGGTGGTTTCATCCCCCGCGCCAGCAAGCGCTTCCGCCAGCCCGCGCACGCCACCGCACTGGGCGCGGATTTCCTTGCCGAACGGCCACGGCGCATCGGGATTGATCTTCAGCGCGAACTGCGCGTTGTCATGCAGCGCCCGATAGAACGTCAGGCAATGCTCGCGCACCGCCGGGTCGCCGCAGGCGATGGCCTCGCGCTCGGCCAGGTTGAGCTTGCGCGAACGGTTACAGCGTACACAACACGACAGCAAGGCCCGCTCGAACGGGCAGCTGTGTTCGATGTAGGCCTTGCGGGCCAGTTTGTAGGCGTCTTCGTTGTACTCGGCCATCGGCCAACCTCACCTTTACTTAAGGGCACTTCTATAAATCGTCGTCGCGAGGAGCGAAGCGACGTGGCGATCCAGAAATTCCTGCTAAATCAATGCGCTGGATTGCTTCGCTTCGCTCGCAATGACAGAAATGACGGATTTATAGAAGTGCCCTTAAGCCAATACCCGAACAACCAAACTTTTACCAGTCGTCGCCGAACAGGGTCTTTTCAAGTGCGCGCTCGGCGGTGAGCGCTTCCTGCGCGGCGATTTCATTCTCGGCGAAGATCATCTTGTACTTGTCGCCGCTCTTGGGATCGAGCGTCTTGCGCAGTTCATTGGTGTGGGCCTTGGCTTCCTTGAAGCTCGCCCACTCGCCCTGCTTTTCCAGCACCTTGAACATTCCCATCCGGAAAACGTAATAAGGCATGATCGCTCCTTAATTCAACTTGCCGTGGCACTGCTTGTATTTCTTGCCCGAGCCGCACGGGCAGGGGTCATTGCGGCCAACCTTGGGATAGGCGTCAGCCGGTGTGGCCTTGGCGGTTTCGGCCTCGGCGAAATCCTGCGCCTCGTCGTAACCGGCGTGCTGGTATTGCACGTTGGACGGCTCTTCGAGCAACTCGATCTGCACATCCTCGGGCGCGCGGATCTGCACGGTGGTGGTGGTCTGCGTGACCTCGGCCTTGATCGCGCTGAGCATGCCGGAGAACAGCTCGAACGCCTCGCGCTTGTATTCCTGCTTGGGCTGCTTCTGCGCGTAGCCGCGCAGGTGAATGCCCTGGCGTAGGTGATCCAGCGCCGACAGGTGCTCGCGCCAGTGGCTGTCGATGCTTTGTAGCATCACCGCGCGCTCGAACTGGCGCAGGCCCTCGGCGCCGACCTGCGCTTCCTTCTCCTGGTAGGCCGCGTCGGCGGCATCCATGATCTTCTTGCGCAGGCCGTCCTCGTTCAGCGTCTTGTCTTCGTCCAGCCATTGCTGCAGCGGCAGGTCGAGCGAGAACTGCGCGGCCAGCGTTTTTTCCAGGCCGGCCACGTCCCATTGTTCGTCCATGCTGCCCGGCGCGATGTGCTGGTTGATGGCGTCGTTCAGCACGTCGTCGCGCATGGCACGGATGGTGTCGGCAATGTCGGCGCTCGCCAGCAGCTCGTTGCGCTGCTCGTAAATCACCTTGCGCTGGTCGTTGGAGACGTCGTCGTATTCGAGCAGCTGCTTGCGGATGTCGAAGTTGCGCTGTTCGACCTTACGCTGCGCGTTTTCGATCGCGCGCGTCACCCATGGATGCTCGATTGCCTCGCCCTCGGGCATCTTCAGGCGGTTCATGATCGCGGCGACGCGGTCGGAGGCGAAGATGCGCAGCAGCGGATCTTCCAGCGACAGGAAGAAGCGGCTGGAGCCGGGGTCGCCCTGGCGTCCGGAACGGCCGCGCAACTGGTTGTCGACGCGGCGCGACTCATGGCGTTCGGTGCCGATGATGTGCAGGCCACCGGCCGCCACCACGGCGTCGTGGCGCACCTGCCAGTCGGCCTTGAGCGCGGCGAGGCGGCTCACCTTCTCACTGTCGGACAGCGCCGCGTCTTGGCTGATGGCGTCGATTTCATTCTGGATGCTGCCACCCAGCACGATGTCGGTGCCGCGACCCGCCATGTTGGTGGCGATGGTGATCCCGCCCGTCATCCCCGCCTGCGCGATCACCTCGGCTTCGCGCTCGTGCTGCTTGGCGTTCAGCACGTTGTGCGGCAGCCCGGCGGCTTTCAGTTCGGCGGAGAGTTTTTCGTTGGACTCGATCGAGGTGGTGCCCACCAGCACCGGCTGGCCGCGCTCATAGCAGGCGCGGATCTCGTTGATCACCGCCTGGTCGCGTTCGCCCGCGGTGCGGAAGACCTGATCGTGCTCGTCCTTGCGGATCATCGTGCGATGGGTGGGGACGACCACGGTTTCCAGACCGTAGATGCTGTGGAACTCGAAGGCCTCGGTGTCCGCGGTGCCGGTCATGCCCGACAGCTTTTCGTACATGCGGAAGTAGTTCTGGAAGGTGATCGAGGCGAGCGTCTGGTTTTCCTTCTGGATCGCCGCGCCTTCCTTCGCCTCGACCGCCTGGTGCAGGCCTTCCGACCAGCGGCGCCCGCTCATCAGGCGGCCGGTGAATTCGTCGACGATGATGACCTCGTCGTTCTGCACCACGTAATGCTGATCCTTGAAGAACAGCGCATGCGCGCGCAAGGCGGCGTACACATGGTGCATCAGCATGATGTTGGCGGCGTCGTAGAGGCTGCCGCCGGGCGGCAGGAGACCCATTTCGGTGAGGATGGCCTCGACCTTTTCGTGTCCCGCTTCGGACAGCAGCACCTGGCGCGTTTTCTCGTCGACCGAGTAATCGCCCTCGGATTCCTCGTCTTTTTGCCGGGTCAGGCGCGGCGGCACCTCGTTGATCTGCTGGTACAGCGAGATGTTTTCTTCCGACTGCCCGGAAATGATCAGCGGCGTGCGCGCCTCGTCGATCAGGATCGAGTCGACTTCGTCGATGATGCCGTAGGCCAGCGGACGCTGCACCTTCTCGCTCATCTGGTAGACCATGTTGTCGCGCAGGTAGTCGAAGCCGTATTCGTTGTTGGTACCGTAGGTGATGTCGGCGGCATACGCGGCCTGCTTGGCGTCGTGCGGCATCTGCGACAGGTTGACCCCGGTGGTGAGGCCGAGAAAGCCGTACAGCCGGCCCATCCATTCGGCGTCGCGGCTGGCGAGGTAGTCGTTCACCGTCACCACGTGCACGCCCTTGCCGGCCAGCGCATTCAGGTACGCGGCCAGCGTCGCCATCAGCGTCTTGCCCTCGCCGGTGCGCATCTCGGCGATCTTGCCGTCATGCAGCACCATGCCGCCCACCATCTGCACGTCGAAATGGCGCATGCCGAGCACCCGCTTCGATGCCTCGCGCACCACGGCGAAGGCTTCCGGCAGCAGCTTGTCGAGCGATTCGCCCGCGTTGAGCGTTCCACCCTGGCCCAGCCGCGACTTGAATTCGGCGGTCTTGCCAGCCAGTTCGGCGTCGGACAGTTTTTCCATCGCCGGTTCCAGCGCATTGATCGCTTTCACCTTTTGCAGGTATTGTTTGACCAGCCGCTCGTTGCGGCTGCCGAAGACTTTTTTGAACAGGGATTGCAGCATGAGGAATCCGAAATGCCCGCAGGTCGCGGTAAATCGTTGAATTTTAACATAGCGTCGCAGGCTTCCTGTGACGCCATCAAGACAGCGTCGCAGGCTTGCCGTGGCGCCCGCGTGTTACCCGCATGAGCGCCGCAAGCCTCGCCGATCTGCTCGCCAGCCAGCTGCCGCACGGCCTCGCCGTGCGTGCCCGCGCCCTGCTCAACACCCAGGCCGCACTCGAACGCGCCCTGCCCGCCGCGCTGGCCGGGCACGTCCGCGTCATGCAGCTGGAAAACGCCGTGCTGAGCCTTGCCTGCGACAGCGGCGCCGTCGCCAGCCGCCTGCGCCAGCAGGCCGATGCGCTGCTGGTCAGCCTCGGCAAGCGCGAAATCGTGGTGACGGCGGTGCGGATCAGCGTCAACCCGGAACTGCTCGCGCGCTACGTCCACCCCGTCGAAAAACACGGCCTGCCGCCCGCCGCGCTGAACGAACTGGCGCACCTGAACACGGCAATTGAAGACGGGCCGCTGAAAGAGGCCCTTGACCGCCTGTTGCGCCATCACCGACACGACTGAGGCGACTTTGGCATCACCACCTATACTGGGGTGCATGCCAGACTCCCGGTTTGCCTGGCTCCCTACTGAATTCTCCTGGAGCGCAAGATGCGATCAGCCACCCGCCTCATATTCATGGGGACTATGGTCATGGCAGCTTCAACCGCTGCGGCCGCACCGCCTTCCATCATCACTCAAGGCAAGGGGGCGGCGATTGCCTGTGCAAGCTGCCACGGTGTGGATGGAGCCGGCAACGCCCAGGCCGGGTTTCCGGTGCTGGCGCAACTGCCGCCCGCACACTTCGCCAAACAGATCGCTGACTTTAAGGCCGGTACCCGCACCCATCCAATCATGACACCCATCGCGATGGCGATGAGTGCCGAAGATATCGAATCCAGCGCACGCCATTATGCGAGTCAGGCTCGCCCGAAAAGCGAGGCAACCACGGTGGATCCCGCGGTCATTGCGCGTGGCAAGAATCTGGCGATCAATGGCGCCTGGGACCGGCACGTGCCGCCCTGTTTCAAATGCCATGCCGTGGACGGCCTTGGCGTAGCGCCTGCATTCCCACCGATAGCGGGACAACACGCCGCCTATACGGTGAGTCAATTGCAGGCCTGGAAAACCGGCGCCCGCACCAATGATCCGCAAAAGCTGATGAAGACGGTTGCGGAGAATCTTACCGATGACGACATCCATTCAGTCGCCGGCTATCTGGCAACGCTCGGAACCCGGGAGAAGGGAAATGAATAAACCCATCGGGTATGTGTTGTGTGCGCTCGCATTGGGCGGCATCGTCGGCGGGTGCGGCAAGCCGCCGCCGCCCCCCGAGACCACCGAAGCCGCGCCTGCGGCAACCGCTCCCGTTGCAGTTGCCGTTGACCCAGCCCGATTCACCCCGCCTGCCGAAAGCGAAATTCCAAAAAACGAGTTTGGCGAGGCGGTATTGCTGGGCAAGAATATTTTTGTGAATACCCAGCAATATGCCAAGGGCTTTGTCGGCAATGGCATGAACTGCGCCAACTGTCACCTGGATAATGGCCGAAAAGCCGATTCCGCCCCGTTATGGGCTGCTTATGTCCTCTATCCCGCATATCGCCAAAAAACGGGCCAGATCGACACCATTCAAAGCCGCATCCAGGGGTGTTTTCTCTACAGCATGAATGGCAAGCCGCCCGCCCTGGACAGCAAGGAAATGACCGCTTTGGTGACCTATCATTACTGGCTCGCCAAGGGCGCACCGACCGGCGTCAAATTGCCCGGGCAGGGTTATCTCAAAGTACCGAAGCCGGCGCAAAAACCGGAGATTGCGCGCGGAAGAAACGTATACGAGAACAATTGCGCGATATGCCATGGCGCCAACGGCGAGGGCATCAAAGCACGCGGCGAATATGCGTTCCCGCCTTTATGGGGCAAGGATTCATTCAATTGGGGTGCCGGCATGCATCGCGTTGACACCGCCGCGGGCTTTATCCAGGCCAACATGCCCTACGGGCTCGGCGGCACGCTGAGCGATCAGGAAGCCTGGGATGTGGCCTTGTTCATGAATAGCCATGAACGCCCACAGGATCCGCGTTTTTCAGGCAGTGTTGCGCAGACGCGTGACAAGCATCACGACGAGAACTGTCTGTATGGGCGCACCCCCGAGGAACTGGCGGCTTCCCTCGAGAAGCAGGCAGAAGCCGGAACTGCTGCCGAAAAAACCAAGCCGGCACCTGAACAATTGGAAGGGTACTCTCCGGCAATCTCGCATTAACAAAGGCTGAGCTTGCAAAGCCGCTGAAGCGGCAGCCTGCGGCATCGTTAGCACCGTGCTTATCCGGTTGTCTCCCAAATCCACTACCGGTAGGTAGGTTGAGCATCTGCGCTAACTTGGGGCGACCATGGTTATCGACGTGCTTGAGCGAGGCGATCTGCTGTTCCCGCGCTCGCTGCCGGAGTTCCAGCGCATGTTTCCGAACGAAGCGGCCTGCGCGGCCTACCTTGAGCGCGCCCGATGGGGCGACGGGTTCGTTTGTGACCACTGCGGCTCGCCCGGAGAGCCTTATCGCTTCGCCAATCGCCCCGGCGTTTGTCGGTGCCGTCATTGCAACCGCGACGCGAGCCTCACTGCGGGCACCGTCATGGAACGCACGCACACACCGCTCTCGGTGTGATTCTGGGCAGCCTACCTGGTCGCCAGCCAGACGCCCGGCATGTCGGCCGCCCAGTTCCAGCGGCAACTCGGACTACCGCGTTACGAGACTGCTTTCCAGATTCTTCACAAACTGCGGGCCGGCATGGTCCGCCCCGACCAGGATCGGATTGGCGGCAACCCCTTCGATTCCGTCGAAGCCGATGAAACCTACGTCGGCGGCCGACCTCGCGGCAAGGGCCGAGGCGTTCACGACAGGGTTCTCGTCGCCGGTGCGGTCGAGGCTAAACAGCGCAAGCACGGGGGCAGCCTCAACAAGCGGAGGACTGGGCGGTACGCCGGACGTGTTCGGCTCGCGGTGTCGCCAGACCGAAGCGCCAAATCGTTGGGCGGCTTCATCGAGCGCATCGTTACGCCAGGCGCGACCATTGTTACCGATGACTGGAATGGCTACGCGACGCTTGAAAGTCGAGGGTATCTTCATCCCGCCGTTGCGGAACGCGGCGACATGCAAGTTGCCGAGACCTTCCTGCCCATCATTCACCTCGTGTTCTCCAATCTCAAAACATGGCTACGTGGCATTCACCACGGCGTCAGCCCGCAACACCTGCAAGACTATCTCAACGAATTCACGTTCCGCTTCAATCGCCGCTTCTACCCATTCAACGCTTTCCGCTCCCTGCTTGGCATTGCTGGCGATGTCACCGCGCCGACCTATGCCGAACTTTATGCAAAAAAAATCACGACCTACTACCGGTAGTAGGTTTGGGAGCTAACCGGATAAGCACGATCTATCCTTCCAGATGGGAGGATAACCAAGCGCACACTCAACCCGGTAATTAGTTGCACTTCGAATTTGCACGGGCGATGTTCTGGCGGCGCAGTCGTTTTGTTTTATTTTATGGATCTCGGCAACTTGTGGGGCTGAAAAGCGTCTTCCTCACTCCAAGTGGCGTCATTTGATCACCTCCATACCGCGCGTGATCTCGCGTCGCAAACCTTTGTTACGGGTGCTCCCCGTGCCCCACCTTAATCCAGGAGGATGTTCAGCATGATCAAAGCCTATGCAGCACATGAACCCCAAGGAAAACTTCAAGCCTTTGAGTATGACCCCGGTGCGCTACAGCCCCACGAGGTTGAAATCGATGTCCAGTTTTGCGGCATCTGCCACAGCGATCTGAGCGTGATTGATAATGAATGGGGCATGACCCAGTATCCCGTGGTGGCAGGACACGAGGTGGTGGGGACCATTTC
This sequence comes from Thiobacillus denitrificans, assembly GCF_001530125.1. Classification (GTDB taxonomy): domain Bacteria; phylum Pseudomonadota; class Gammaproteobacteria; order Burkholderiales; family Thiobacillaceae; genus Thiobacillus; species Thiobacillus denitrificans_C. The sequence goes on from NZ_LDUG01000020.1 coordinate 50,315, forward strand.
ACAGATCGGTGATCATGTTAAGGATTTGAAAGTAGGGCAAACAGTGGGCTTGGGATGGCATGCCGGCTATTGCAACGTCTGTGCGCCGTGCCACGCCGGCGACCATAACCTGTGCGCGGCGTCGCAGGCCACCATCATCGGCCATCATGGCGGCTTCGCCGACAAAGTGCGGGCAGAGGCCAACAGCGTGGTGCCGATCCCGCAGGGCATCGATCTGGAATCGGCTGGGCCGCTGTTTTGTGGTGGGGTGACGGTGTTCAACCCGCTGGTTCAGTTCAATATTCAACCGACCGACAAGGTGGCGGTGATTGGCATCGGCGGGCTCGGTCATATGGCGCTGCAATTTCTGAATGCCTGGGGCTGTGAAGTCACCGCGTTTACGTCCAGCGATGACAAAAAGCAGGAAGCGATGGAAATGGGCGCACATCACACGCTGAATTCCCGCGACGCGAAAGCGATCGAGGCGGCGGCAGGCCGCTTTGACCTGCTCATCTCCACGGTGAACGTCAAACTCGACTGGAACCTGTATCTGGGCACCTTGAAACCGCGCGGACGTTTGCATTTTGTCGGAGCAACGCTCGAGCCGCTCGATATCAATGTGTTCGCTCTCATCATGGCGCAACGGACCATATCGGGTTCACCGGTGGGCAGCCCGGCAACCATCTCCAAGATGCTGGAATTTGCGCAACGCCATGACATCAAACCCGTCATCGAGAAATTCAGCTTTGACAGGATTAACGAGGCGATCGACAGATTACGCAGTGGCAAAGCACATTATCGGATTGTGCTGCATCGTTGAGCGCGGATGACTTGCGCAACTCAAGCAGTCGGCTGCGGGATCTGAAAATTGGCTGGCTGAATGGAACCGCGCGCGTGATGCGGGCTTGGGTAGAATGAGGCGGGTGTGCAACCGGACCGGAAGAACGATCATGAAGCTGAGCACAATTGTGGGTATCGCGTTGTGCGCATGGGGTCTGGTGGCCGCACCCGTGGCGTGGGCGGCGCCGTCAGCTTCGCGACCGATAGTAAAGGTCGATTCGCGCGTCCACTACAAGGCGGTGTACGACATCCACTCGGCGGGGACGGGGCGGGCATCAGCAAGGGGCTGTTCTATGCGCGCGGGCTGATCGAAGCCTACGGCAAGCAGGGAGTCAAGCCTGTGCAGCTCGATCTTCATCTGGTGCTGCACGGAGAGGCGGCGCAGTTTCTGCTAATTGACAACACCTATCAGAAAGCTGTGGGCGATCCCTTCGCGGTAAATCTCAACGCCAAAATCACGCAGGATCTGCTGAACCTGGGCGTCCATGTTGAAATCTGCCACAGCGTGATGAAGGCAAAGGGCTGGACGCCCGACGACGTGCTGCCCGGTGTGACCCTCGTGCATGACGGCTACACGCGCCTGATCAAATTGCAAAACGACGGCTACGCTTACATCGGCGGGTTCTGAGCGCGGCGCGGGCATCTGCTAAAGAGCCCGTCTCGCAAGCCAGGCTAAAACAGAGAAACAGAAGAGAAATAGGGTCAATGCGGGCTGTCAATCCTCCAATTACCGCAGCACCACCCGCTCCACTACATAAAACAGCGCGGCGATGAAGCCGACCACGATCGCAAAGCGCAGCACGCGGCCGAGGGTGCGGAGGTACTTGCGGTCACCGGTGAACAGCCACGTCAGTCCGAGCGCCACCACCGCAATCAGCAGGGCGACGATCATCAAACGGATGGCGATCATGCGGTGAGGGGGTGCAGGCGCAGGAAGGCGGCGGGGACGTCTTCGTCGTGCTCGAAGCTGACGAATTCCCAGGATTCCTGGTGCTGCAGCAGCTCGCGCAGCAGCAGGTTGTTGAGGGCGTGGCCGGATTTGTAGGCCTCGAAGGCGCCGATGACGGGGTGGCCCAGCAGGTACAGGTCGCCGATGGCGTCGAGCACCTTGTGTTTGACGAACTCGTCGTCGTAGCGCAGGCCGTCCTGGTTCAGCACGCGGTATTCGTCCATGACGATGGCGTTGTCGAGCGAGCCGCCGAGGGCGAGGCCGCTGTTGCGCAGGGCCTCGACCTCGTGCATGAAGCCGAAGGTGCGGGCGCGCGCGACTTCTTTGGTGTAGGAGGTATCGGCAAAGTCGATGCTGACGGTCTTGCCGCTCTTGTCGAACACGGGGTGCTTGAAGTCGATGGTGAATTCGACCTTGAAGCCGTTGTGCGGGACGAAGCGCGCCCACTTGTCGCCGTCGCGTACTTCGATCGGCTGCTTGATGCGCACGTAGCGCTTGGGCGCATCCTGCTCGACGATGCCGGCGGACTGCAGCAGGAACACGAACGGCGCCGAGGAGCCGTCCATGATGGGAATTTCGGGGCCGGTGAGGTCCACCAGCAGGTTGTCGATGCCCAGCCCCGCGAGCGCGGACATCAGGTGCTCGACGGTGGACACCTTGGCGGGGCCGGATTCGAGCATCGAGCACAGCCGGGTGTCGGTGACGAGATAGGGGTCGGCCTTGAGTTCAGCCGGCGGCTCAAGGTCCATGCGCCGGAACACGATGCCGGTGTTGGGGCCGGCCGGGCGCAGGGTCATCTCGACCTTGACGCCAGAATGCAGGCCGACGCCGGCCGCCTTGACCGGCGTTTTCAGAGTGCGTTGCTTGATCATCTTGTCATTTTAACCGGTCGAAAGGACAGGCAGCCGTTTGCCCGGGAACCGGCCTGTGGCCGATTCCCGGGCAAACGGCTCACCCGCCCCCGCGCGCTACCCGCAAAGGGCAGGCCGTGGTTGTAAAGCCGCTAAAGCCCTAAAGGACTCCGATCCACTATGGACTAAAGCCCATGTGGAATCGTATGCGACAACAACCACGCTTAGTCGGCCTGACGGCGCAGGAAGGCCGGGATGTCCAGGGTGTCGATGCCGGAATCGGTCATCGCCTGGATGGTCCGCGAGCGGCGGCTGGTCATCACGCTGGGCACTTCGTCGCTGCCGCCCACCATCATCGGCGCATCGTCGGTGCCGGTGCGGATGATCTGCATCGGCTTGACCTGCTGGCGGGCAATGGGGCTGCCCAGGCCGGTGGCGACCATGGTGACGCGCAGGGCATCTTCCATGCTGTCGTCGAGCACCTGGCCGACGATGACGGTGGCTTCCTCTGCGGTGAACTCCTTGATGGTGTTCATCACCTCGTGGATTTCACGCATCTTGACGGTGGACGAGGCGGTGATATTGACCAGCACGCCGCGCGCGCCGGCGAGGTTGACGTCTTCCAGCAAGGGGCTGGCGACGGCCTGTTCGGCGGCGATGCGTGCGCGGTTTTCGCCGCTGGCCTGCGCCGAGCCCATCATCGCCATGCCCATTTCGCTCATCACGGTGCGCACGTCGGCAAAGTCGACGTTGACCAGGCCGGGGCAGTTGATGACTTCGGCAATGCCGCCGACGGCGCCGTGCAGCACTTCGTTGGCGGCCTTGAAGGCGTCGAGCATCGAGATGTCGTCGCCCAGCACCTGCATCAGCTTTTCGTTGGGGATGATGATGAGCGAATCGACGTGACGCGCCAACTGCTCGATGCCGGCGTTGGCCGCGCGCACGCGCTTGCCTTCGAACATGAAGGGCTTGGTGACGACCGCAACCGTCAGGATGCCGAGCTCCTTGGCGACTTCGGCCACCACCGGGGCGGCGCCGGTACCGGTGCCGCCGCCCATGCCGGCGGTGATGAACAGCATGTCGGCGCCGTCGATCAGTTCGGCGATGCGCTCACGGTCTTCCAGCGCGGCTTCACGGCCGATGTCGGGGTTGGCGCCGGCGCCCAGCCCCTTGGTCACGCCATTGCCCAGCTGCAGCTGCAGCTTGGCCTGGTTGCGCTTGAGCGCCTGCGCATCGGTGTTGATGGCGATGAATTCCACGCCGGTCAAGCCCGAGCTGATCATGTGATCGACTGCGTTGCCGCCGCAACCGCCCACGCCGATGACCTTGATTACTGCATCCTGGGTGTCTACATCCATCAGTTCAAACATATTGCTCTCCTCTTTTGCCCAAAACAAAACCACACTTACAAATCCTTTGGCGTGTTTGCCGCGATGTGTTTAATCCATCCGGCACAACCGCCAAATCCCGTTTCGACGTCGCTCGCTCAACCCCTGCGGAGCGGCGTCAGAAATTTCCCTTGAACCAGCTTTTCATGCGTTCCAGTACATCCTTGAAGCTGCTGCCGGACAGCTTCGGCGCATCGCGTCCGCGTGCCTCCAGCCCGGCCATCAAGAGGCCCATGCAGGTGGCGAAGCGCGGGTTGCGCATCACGTCCGACAGCCCGCCTTCATAGCGCGGCCAGCCCATCCGCACCGGCATGTGGAAGACCTCTTCGCCGAGTTCGACCATGCCCTGCATCCCCGCCGAGCCGCCGGTGATGACGATGCCGGACGACAGCAGCTCCTCGAAGCCGCTGCGGCGCAATTCGGCCTGCACCAGCGAATACAACTCTTCCATGCGCGGCTCGATGAACTCGGCCAGCGTCTGCCGCGACAGCGTGCGCGAAGGGCGGTCGCCGATGCCGGGCACTTCGATCATGTCGCGCGCGTCGGCCAGCTGGCGCAGCGCGCAGCCGAAACGGATCTTGATGTCCTCGGCCTCTTTCGGCGGGGTGCGCAGCGCCACCGCGATGTCGTTGTTGACCTGGTCGCCGGCCACCGGAATCACCGCGGTGTGGCGGATGGCGCCGTTGGTGAATACGGCGATGTCGGTGGTGCCGCCGCCGATGTCGACCAGGCAGACGCCAAGCTCCTTCTCGTCCTCGGTCAGCACCGCCATTGCCGAGGCGAGCGGCTGCAGCACCAGGTCGGAGACTTCCAGTCCGCAGCGGCGCACGCACTTGATGATGTTCTGCGCCGCCGACACCGCGCCGGTGACGATGTGCACCTTCACCTCGAGGCGCATCGCGCTCATGCCGAGCGGGTCACGCACGTCTTCCTGGCCGTCGACGATGAATTCCTGCGGGATGGTGTGGAGGATCTGCTGGTCGGTCGGGATGTTGACCGCGCGCGCGGTTTCCACCACGCGGTCGACATCCATCTGGCTGATTTCCTTGTCCTTGATGGCGAACATGCCGTGCGAGTTGAAACTCTTGATGTGGCTGCCGGCGATGCCGGTATAGACCTCGCGGATCTTGCAGTCGGCCATCAACTCAGCCTCTTCCAGTGCGCGCTGGATGGCATTGACGGTGGCTTCGATGTTGACCACCACACCGCGTCGCAGGCCGCGCGACGGACTCGTGCCCATACCGATGATCTCGAGTTCGTCCTCGTCGTTGATTTCCGCAACAATGCAGACGATCTTGGAGGTGCCGATGTCGAGGCCGACGACCAGGTTTTTGGAGTCTCTTGGCTTACTCATGTTGCGTCGCGCTCATGTTTCATTCGGTTTGAAGGGGGATACGCCGTCCGGCATCCGCACGGCGAAGCCATCCGGATAGCGCAGATCGACGGTGACAGGTGTAATCGGGGCGGGGGGGGCAGCGTCCGCCTGGGCGGTCGCCTGCGTGCCGAACAGGCGCGGGTAGAGGGCGACGAAGCGCGTCAGACGTGCGTCGGTCTGCTCGCGTCCGAGCGCGAGCGTCATGCCGTTGCCGAGCTTGAGCCGCCAGGCCCGGCGCGGCGACAATCGCAGTTCGTCGATCGCCATGCCGAGCGGGGCGAGCGCGGCGTGATGGCGGCGATAGGCGGCCACCACCTCGGCGCTGCTGTCCTCGGGGCCCGACAGCCGCGGCAGACGCGTGTTCGCTGCAGCGACAAACACCTCGCCCGCTTCGTTGACCAGCGCGTTGTCATTCCAGCGCGCCAGCGGCACGTGCTCGGTCAATGACACCGCCAGGGTGTCGGGCCAGCGGCGCTCCACCCGTGCTTCGCGCACCCAGGGCAGTTTTTCCAGGCTGTTGCGCACGCTTTCCAGATCAACGGTGAAGAAGGTGCCGCGCACCTGGCGCTCGGCCACCAGCCGGATCTGCGCTTCGGTGACGTGCGCCACCGGGGTTTTCACCTCGATGTTGCGCAGCGCAAACCACGGCTGCGCCACCACCCAACTGGTGGTGCCATAGGCCAGCAGGCCGAGCGCGCCCCAGGTCAGCACGCGGGCGACCTGGGTCAAGGGATGCGCGGCGAGTTCATTGGTCATTTTGAAAACCACTCACCACAGAGGCACAGAGCCACAGAGAACAACAAGAAGCTCACCCGGGTTTCTCTGTGCCTCTGTGCCTCTGTGGTTAATGGTTTAAGTTTCATACGAGCGTCTGCTCCAGAATCTTCATGCACAGGGCATCGAAATCCAGCCCGGCCACGCGCGCAGCCATCGGCACCAGGCTGTGGTCGGTCATGCCGGGCGAGGTGTTCACTTCCAGCAGGTAGGGATTGCCGAGGCTGTCGAGCATCAGGTCGACCCGTCCCCAGCCGCGCCCGCCCACCAGGCGGAAGGCGTCCAGCGCGAGTTGCCGCAGCGCCATTTCCTGCTCGTCGGAAAGACCTGCCGGGCAGTGATACTGGGTGTCGTTGCGAATATATTTAGCTTCGAAGTCGTAGAAAGCCTTGTCCGGCGCGGGCGCCAGCCGGATCAGCGGCAGCGCGGCGTCGCCGAGGATGCCGACAGTGAACTCGGCGCCATCGATGAATTTTTCCGCCAGCACCAGCGGGTCGTGTTCGGCGGCGGTTGCATAGGCGGCCGCAAGCGTGCCGGCCTCGGTCACCTTGCTCATGCCGATGCTGGAGCCTTCGCGCGCCGGCTTGACGAAAATCGGCAGGCCGAGCTTCTTCTCCACCGCGGCGAAATCGCTGGCGGCGTCGAGGATCGCCCAGTCGGCGGTGGGCAGGCCGGCGGCACGCCACAACAACTTGGTGCGCCACTTGTCCATGCCGATGGCCGAGGCCATCACGCCGCTGCCGGTGTAGGGCATGGCCAGCAGTTCGAGCGCGCCCTGCATGCAGCCATCCTCGCCGTAACGTCCGTGCAGGGCGATGAACACGCGATCGAACTCCCCGCTGATCAGATCGCCGAGATTGCGGTTGGCCGGATCGAAGGCGTGCGCATCGATCCCTTGCCGGGTCAGCGCCGCCAGCACAGCCGCGCCGCTGTTCAACGACACCGGGCGCTCGGCCGAGATGCCGCCCAGCATCACCGCGACCTTGCCGTATTTTTTCGCCGCATTAATCGAAGCGGTATCAATCGGGCTCACCGCCGCTCTCCAATAATCCGTACTTCGCGTAACAGGCGCACATTGGTGTGTGCCTCCACGCTGTCTTCAATATGTTCGATCAAGCGCTCGATGTCGGTCGCCGTGGCATGCCCCCGATTGACGATGAAGTTGGCATGCTTCTCCGACACCTGCGCATCGCCGACACGATAGCCCTTGAGGCCGCAGGACTCGATCAGCCGCGCGGCGTAATCGCCCGGCGGGTTGCGGAACACCGAACCGGCGTTGGGCAGGTTCAGCGGCTGCGTGGCGATGCGCTTTTTCAGCAGTTCGCGGATCGTCTCGCGCGAGGCCGCGCCGTCGCCGCGGGCCAGCCGGAACCAGCCGCCGATGAACCACTCTTCGCGTGCGTGTCGCAATGCGACATGGCGGTAGCCGGTCACGTATTCGTCCGGCAAGCGCTCGTTCAGCTGGCCCTGGCGATCCAGCGTCTGCACCTGGACCAATTTGTCCCAGGTTTCGCTGTCGAAGCAGCCGGCATTCATCGCAATCACGCCGCCGACGGTGCCGGGAATGCCGGCCCAGAACTCGCCGCCGACCAGGTTGTGGTTGGCGGAAAAGCGCGCCAGCTTGGGCGCGGCGACCCCCGCCTGGGCATACACCAGCGCAGTATCGATATCCGCCGGCGCAGGGGGCAGGCCGTGGGTGCGGCTCTCGATCGCCAGTTTTTTCAGCACGCCATGCAGCAGGATCACCACCCCCGCCACGCCGCCGTCGCGCACCAGCAGATTGCTGCCCAGCCCCACCATGTGGATGTCCTCGTGCGCGGGCACCGAGCGCACCAGCCAGCCCAGGTCTTCCAGGTCGGCCGGGATGTAGACGCGCTGTGCGGCGCCGCCGGCGCGCCACGACACGTGCTTTTTCATCGGCTCGTTGTAGAAGAATCGTCCGCGCAGCACCGGCGCACCGCCACCCGCCACGTCAATCTCGCTCATCCGGTAGTCATGCCGCATGGGACTCTCCCAGGGACGGCGCCACCTGACCGATGCTGCCGGCGCCCATCACCAGCACCACATCGCCCGCCTGCGCCAGATCACACACCGCTGCGGGCACATCGGCGACGTTTTCCACGAACACCGGCTCGACCTTGCCCGCCACCCGCACCGCACGTGCGAGCGCGCGGCCATCCGCCGCCACGATGGGTGCTTCGCCCGCAGGGTAGACCTCGGTCAGCACCAGCATGTCGGTTTCCGACAGCACTTTCACGAAGTCCTCGAAGCAATCGCGGGTGCGGGTGAAACGGTGCGGCTGGAACACCAGCACCAGCCGACGGCCGGGGAAGGCGCCGCGCACGGCGGCCAGAGTGGCCGCCATTTCCACCGGATGGTGGCCGTAGTCGTCGATCAGACAGTAATGCCCGCCATCCTTGGCCGCGATTTCGCCATAGCGCTGGAAGCGCCGGCCGACGCCGTGGAACTCGGCCAGCGCCTTGACGATGGCAGCGTCGCTGGCGTCGACCTCGGTCGCCACCGCGATGGCAGCCAGCGCGTTCAGCACGTTGTGCATGCCGGGGTGGTTCAGCACCACGTCGAGATCGGCCATGCCCTCGCGCCTGACGCCGAAATGCATCCGGCCGTGCTCGAAACGAGGATTCAACCCGCGCACCTGGGCCGATTCGTCGAAGCCGTAGGTGGTGATCGGTTTGGTGATGCGCGGCATAATTTCGCGCACGTGCGGGTCGTCGATGCACAGCACCGCCATCCCGTAAAAGGGAAGCCGCTGGCAGAAGTCGACGAAGGCCTGCTTCAGCCGCTCGAAGTCATGGCCATAGGTCTCCATGTGATCGGCGTCGATATTGGTGACGACCGCGATTACCGGCGTGAGATAGAGGAACGAGGCATCGGATTCGTCGGCCTCGGCCACCAGGAAATCGCCCTGCCCCAGCTTTGCGTTGGTGCCGGCGGCGGTCAGCCTGCCGCCGATGACGTAGGTCGGGTCCATCCCCGCTTCGCCGAGAATGCTGGCGACCAGGCTGGTGGAGGTGGTCTTGCCGTGGGTGCCGGCAACCGCGATGCCCTGTTTGAGCCGCATCAGCTCGGCCAGCATCAGCGCGCGCGGCACGATGGGAATCTTGTTCTCGCGCGCGCTGACGACTTCCGGGTTGTCGTCGGTCACGGCGGTCGAGACGACGACCACGTCAGCGCCGCCGATATGGTCAGCGGCGTGGCCACGATGAATACGCGCACCCAGACCCGTCAGCCGCCGCGTCACCGCACTGTCGGCCAGGTCCGAACCCGAAACAGCGTAGCCCAGATTCAGCAGCACCTCGGCGATGCCGCTCATGCCGACGCCACCGATGCCCACAAAATGGATGTGTTTGACGGCGTGTTTCATTTCGCCAGTGCCTCGCAAATGTCTGCCACCTGTTGGGTCGCATCGGGCCTGGCAAGTTTCATCGCCTTGTCCGACATGGCGGCGAGCGTGGCGCGGTTGAGTCCACCGATCAGCGCCGCCAGCTTTTCCGCGCTCAGGTCTTTTTGCTGGATCAGCCAGGCTGCGCCGGCGTCAGCGAGGAATTCGGCGTTGCCCGTCTGGTGGTCGTCCACCGCGTGGGGGAAGGGCACCAGCACCGCAGGCACCCCGGCGCAGGCCAGTTCGGCCACCGTCATTGCGCCGGCGCGGCAGATGGCGAAGTCGCAGTCGCGCCAGGCGGCGGCCATGTCCTCGATGTAATCGCGCACCTCGGCCGCGACCCCGGCGGCGGCATAGTTCGCGCGCAGGGCGTCGAGGTGCAGGCGGCCGGACTGATGCACCACCTGTGGACGCCGGTCGGCCGGCAGCAATGCCAGGGCTTGCGGCACCCGTTCGTTCAGCGCCTGCGCACCGAGGCTGCCGCCGACCACCAGCAGGCGCAGCGGACCTGTGCGGGCGGCGCGCGCATCTGCCGGCAGGGCGGCAATGTCCGCACGCTGTTCATTCGCCAGCGCGACGATGTCGCTCCGTACCGGATTGCCCACCCATTCGGTCGCCACGCGGCGGCACGGGATAGGCTTGTCCTTCTCGCCCCGGAAGGCTTGCGGGAACGCCGTCAGCACGCGGTCGGCCAGGCAGGCCAGCACGCGGTTAGTGAGCCCGCCGACCGAGTTCTGTTCGTGGATGACCAGCGGCTTGTTCAAGAGGCTCGCCATCATGCCGCCGGGAAAGGCTGTGTAGCCGCCCATGCCCAGCACGACATCCGGCCTGCGCTGCATGATGGCGCGCAGGCTCTGCCAGAAGGCGATCAGCAACATCGCCGGCAGCAGCAGTTTCTTCAGCAGGCCCTTGCCGCGCACGCCGCCCATCGACATCCACACCATCTCGATCCCGGCGGCCGGCACCACGCGTGCCTCGAGGCCGTTTTTGGTGCCGAGCCAGAACACGTCCCAGCCCCGCGCGCGCAGCGCATCGGCTACTGCGAGCGCAGGGTAGACGTGGCCGCCGGTGCCACCGGCCATCACCATGAGGGTGCGGTTGGCTGTCATGCTTTTAAAACCTCTAACCACAGAGACACAGCGTTACAGAGAAAACCGCTCAAATGCAGTTCTCTGTGACTCTGTGTCTCTGTGGTGAAATGGTTTTCAGAAATCAAAATGTCTTCCCCCGCATCATCTGCCGATGTTCCCAGTCGATGCGCAGCAGCACCGCGATCGCCAGGCAGTTGGCGACGATGCCGCTGCCGCCGAACGACAGGAAGGGCAGGGTCAGGCCCTTGGTCGGCAGCAGGCCGACGTTCACCCCCATGTTGATGAGCGCCTGCACGCCGAGCCAGATGCCGATGCCCTGCGCCACCAGCGCGCAGAAGTTGCGCTCGAGCTGGGCGGCGCGATGGCCGATCAGGAAGGCCTTGACGATGAGCCAGGCGAACATCCCGATCACCGCCGCCACACCGATGAAGCCGAATTCCTCGGCGATGACGGCGAGCAGGAAATCGGTGTGCGCCTCGGGCAGGTAGAACAGCTTTTCGACGCTGCCGCCCAGTCCCTGGCCCAGCCATTCGCCACGGCCGAAGGCGATCAGCGCATGCGACAACTGATAGCCTTTGCCGTAGGGGTCGGCAAACGGATCCATGAAACCGAGGATGCGCTGCATCCGGTATTCCGAGGTGAAGATCAGCAGCGCAAACCCGATCATCAGCACCACGACCAGGCCGGCAAACACCTTCCAGTTGAGCCCGCCCAAAAACAGGATGCCCATGGCGATCGCGACGATCACCACGAAGGCGCCGAAGTCCGGCTCGCTCAGCAACAGGGTGCCCGCCAGCATCATCACCGCAGCCATTGGCAGGAAGCTCTTCTTGAAGTCGTGCATGAAGGCGGCCTTGCGCGTGGTGTAGTCGGCGGCATACAGCACGGCGAGAAATTTCATCAGTTCGGACGGCTGCAGGTTGGCGAAGCCGAGCGGAATCCAGCGGCGGCTGCCGTTGACCTCGCGCCCGATACCCGGGATCAGCACCACCACCAGTAGCAGCAGGCCGGCGAGAAACAGAAAAGGCGCAGCCTGTTGCCACACCCGCATCGGCACCTGGAAGGCGGCCACGCCAACGCCGACGCCGAGGGTGATGAACACGCCCTGCCGCAGCAGATAGAATTCGCCGTTGTGGCCGGTGTATTTGGCCGCTTCGGCAATCGCGAGCGAGGCGGAATACACCATCACCAGACCGAGCGCCAACAGGCCGAGCGCCAGCCACAGCAGGCTGAAATCGAGTTCGGCACGGGGCTTGGGCGCGCGCGCGGTGTAGAGCATCAGCCTGCCGCCCTCTCTGCCGCCAGCCTGTTGACGGCGTCGACAAACACTTCGGCGCGATGGATGTAGTTGCGGAACATGTCGAAGCTGGCACAGGCGGGCGACAACAGCACGGCGTCGCCGGGATGCGCCAGACGCTGCGCCGCCTCGACGGCTTCCTGCAGGCTGCTCGCCTGCAGGGTTTCGACCCCGCTTCCCGCGATGGCAGCGGCGATCAGCGGCGCATCGCGCCCGATCAGAACCACCGCACGGGCATTGGCTTCGACCGCAGCCTTGAGCGGACTAAAGTCCTGCCCCTTGCCGTCGCCGCCGAGAATCACCACCACCTTCTGCTTGCCCATGCCGTAGAGCGCAGCTTCGGTGGCGCCGACGTTGGTGCCCTTGGAATCGTCATACCAGGTCACGCCGTCGATCTCGGCGATCTGCTCCACCCGGTGCGACAGGCCCTTGAAATGCAGCAGCCCGCGCAACAGCGCTTCCATCGGCAGGCCCAGCGCACGGGTCAGCGCCAGCGCCGCCAGCGCATTGGCCGCGTTATGCAGCCCGGCCACCGGCAGCGCGGACAGCGGCATCAGCATGTCGCCGTCGAGACACAGCTCATCCTCGCACAGGCCGAAGTTGTCATCGCGCGGACCGCGGTCGAAGCCGAAGCTGACGACGCGGCGGCCGGGTCGGGCCATGGCGAGGCTGCGCAGGTCGTCGCGGTTCAACACCTGCACGCCGTCGCCGCTGAAAATCCGTGCCTTGGCCGCAGCGTAAGCCTCCATGTCGGGGTAGCGATCCATGTGGTCTTCCGACAGGTTGAGCACGGCGGCAGCATCGGCGTTGAGGCTGGATGTCGTTTCGAGCTGGAAGCTGGACAGCTCCAGCACCCACACCTGCGGCGCGGGCTCGCCCCCCTGCTCGATTTCAGTCAGCGCATCCAGCACCGGCAGGCCGATGTTGCCGGCCACGCAGGTGACGAGGCCCGCCATGCGGCACATGTCGCCGCACATCGCGGTGACGGTGCTCTTGCCGTTGCTGCCGGTGATCGCGAGCACCCGCATCGGATGCTCGCGCTTTGCATTGAGTGCGCGAATGGCGCGGGCGAACAGCTCGACGTCGCCCACCGCCTCGATGCCCGCCGCGATGGCGCGGGCGACCGCCGGCTCGGTCAGCGGCACGCCCGGGCTCAGCACCAGCATTTCAGTTGACTGCAGGCCTGCGTCGTCGAACGGACCGGTGTAGAGCGGCACCTGCGGCAACAGCTCGGCCAGGCTAGCCGCATGCGGCGGCGTCGCGCGGCTGTCGGCCACGCTGACCTGCGCGCCGCGCGCCGCCAGCCAGCGCGCGCAAGACAAACCGGTGTCGCCCAGGCCCAGCACCAGGACCTTCTTGCCGGAGAGTTGCAGGCTGTCGTAGTTCATGACGGGCAAAACCTTTCACCACAGAGACACAGAGGCGCCGAGAAAACCCCTTGTATGGGCAGCCTCATAAGCCCTGCGGATAAGGCGGCCCGTAGCGCCCTACTCTGTGTCTCTGTGCCTCTGTGGTTCATGCTTTTCACCGTAGTTTCAGGCTCGACAGGCCAATCAGCACCAGCATCATTGAAATGATCCAGAAGCGCACCACCACCTGGTTTTCCTTCCAGCCCTTGAGCTCGTAGTGGTGGTGGATCGGCGCCATGCGGAATACGCGCTTGCCGGTGAGCTTGAACGAGGCCACCTGCACCATCACCGATAGCGTCTCGACCACGAACACGCCGCACATGATGAACAGCACGATTTCCTGGCGCACGATGACGGCGACCACGCCGAGTGCCGCGCCCAGGGCCAGTGCGCCGACATCGCCCATGAAGACTTCTGCCGGATAGGCGTTGAACCACAGGAAGGCGAGGCCTGCACCCGCCATCGCGGCGCAGAAGATCGCCAGTTCGCCGGCACCCGGCACAAAGGGCACGCCGAGGTATTTGGAAAACACCGCGTTGCCGGCGACGTAGGCGAAGATCGCCAGCGCAGAGGCCACCATCACGGTCGGCAGGATCGCCAGGCCGTCGAGGCCATCAGTGAGGTTGACCGCGTTGCTGGAACCGACGATGACGAAGTAGCTGAGCACGATGAAAGCCGCCGCCGATAACGGCAGCGTGGCGTATTTGAGGAAGGGAATGATGAGCTCGGTGTGCGCGGGCAGGGTGGCGGTCTGCCACAGGTAGACCGCCACCGCCAGACCGATCAGCGACTGCCAGAAATACTTCCAGCGCGAGGCCAGGCCGCGCGAATTTTTTTCGACTACCTTGCGCCAGTCGTCGACCCAGCCGATGGCGCCGAAACCAATCAGGGTGAGCAAAACCACCCAGACATAGTCATTGGACAGGTCGGCCCACAGCAGCGTGGTGACGGTAACCGACACCAGGATCAGCGCGCCGCCCATGGTCGGTGTGCCGGCCTTGACCAGGTGTGTCTGCGGGCCATCGCTGCGCACCGACTGGCCGATTTTCAGCGCGGTGAGCTTGCGGATCACGGCAGGCCCGACGATGAAGGAAATCGTCAGCGCAGTGAGCGTCGCCAGCACCGCGCGCAGCGTCAGGTAGCTGAAGACATTGAATGCCCGGATGTCCTGGCCAAGATATTCGAACAGCCACAGCAGCATGTCAGTGTCCCTCGTGCCCAGGCCTTGAGGCCACCGGGCATTCCATAAAACTGTTGACCACGCGTTCCATCTGCATGAAGCGCGAGCCTTTCACCAACACGGTGGTGTCGGGCGCGAGTTCGTTTTCGAGTTCGGCGAGCAGTTCCTGGATACGCTCGAAGTACATCGCACCCGCGCCGAATGCGCCGACGGTTTCCCGAGTCAGCTCGCCCAGGGCCAGGAGCTTGTCGACCCCGGCAGCGCGCGCGGCCAGGCCGATCTGCGCGTGCAGTGCCGCAGCGTCGTCGCCCAGTTCGCCCATGTCGCCCAGCACCAGCACTTTCCGGCCGGGTTGCTGTGCCAGCACCGCCAACGCGGCTTTCACCGAATCCGGGTTGGCGTTGTAGGTGTCGTCGATGAAGGTGCTGCCGTGCAGGGCAGGTTTTCTTTGCAGACGGCCCTTGACGCCGCTGAAACCGGACAGCCCGGCGTCGATGCTGCGCAGGCTGACGTCGAGGGCGAATGCGGCCGTGGCGGCGGCGAGTGCGTTCATCACATTGTGTTCGCCCGGCACCTGCAGGGCGATGTCGAGACAGGCATTGGGCAGGGTGAGGGTCAGCGCCGAGCCAAAGGTGCCGGGACGATATTGCCCACGCACCGCCGCCGGCTGCCTGAGGCCGAAGTCGATCACGCTGCGCCGCGCATTGGCGTCGCGCCACAGCCCGGCATGCGCATCGTCGGCGTTGAACACCGCAATGCCGGCGTCCGACAGGCCGTTGAAGATTTCGCCCTTGGCGCGCGCAATGGCTTCGACCGAGCCGAGAAAGCCGATATGCGCGGTCATTGCGTTGTTGAGCACCGCCACGTCCGGCCGCGCCAGCCGCGTCAGGTAGTCGATTTCGCCCGCGTGGTTCATGCCCATTTCCAGCACGGCGAACTGATGCGTCTGGCGCAGGCGCAGCAGCATCAGCGGCAGGCCGATGTCGTTGTTGAGGTTGCCCTCGGTGGCGAGCACCGCATCGTCGGAACCCGCTTCCACCCGCAGGATGGCTGCCAGCATTTCCTTCACCGTGGTCTTGCCGTTGCTGCCGGTGACGGCGACGACCGGAATCGCGAAACACCGGCGCCAGGCGGCGGCCAGCCTGCCGAGCGCGAGGCGGGTGTCGTCGACGCGGATGGCCGCCGTCATGCCGGGCGCCTGCGCGGCATCGAGCACTACGCCGGCCGCGCCCTGCTCTAGCGCCTGCGCGGCAAATCTGCCGCCGTCGAATTTCTCGCCACGCAGCGCGATGAAGAGATCGCCCGGCTGAACGCTGCGGCTGTCGGTGGAGACGCGCAGTACCTCGGCATCCACCCCATCAAACGGCACGCCGAGCATGGCGGCGGCTTCGGACAAACGCATCATGCTCATGTCCATGCCTCCAGGGCTTTTCTGACAACCGCCAAGTCGGAGAACGGCTGCCGCGCGCCGGCGATTTCCTGGTAGTCCTCGTGGCCCTTGCCGGCGATCACCACCACGTCGCCGTGATGCGCGCCGCCGATGGCCTCGAAAATCGCGCGCGCACGATCCGGCTCGACGTGCGGCTTGTCACCCGCGCCGGCCAGGATGTCGTCGATGATGTGGCGCGGGTCTTCGTTGCGCGGGTTGTCGCTGGTGATCCAGACTTCGTCGGCACCTGCGACTGCGGCCTGTCCCATCAGCGGGCGCTTGCCGCGGTCGCGGTTGCCGCCGCAGCCGAAGACGCAGATCAGGCGCCCGCCGCTGACGATTTCGCGCAGGGTGGCGAGCACCTTTTCCAGCGCGTCGGGGGTGTGGGCGTAGTCCACCACCACCAGCGGATGGGCGTTGCCGCCGAGGGTCTGCATCCGTCCCGGCGGCGGCGTGATGTGCGCCAGCGCCTGGCAGGCATCGTCCAGCTTCACGCCGGAAACCAGCAAAGTGGTCAGCACGGCCAGCAGATTGGCGGCGTTGAAACGGCCCAACAGCGGCGCGTCGACTTCGGCGTTGCCCCAGTCGGTATGCACCGCGAGATGCAGGCCGGCCTGCGACAAGCGCAGCTTTTCGCCCACCACGGTGCCACGCTGAAAGCCGTAGCCGGCGACGCTCGCTGGCCGCGTCTCCGCTTCCAGCCGCTTGCCGAAGGCATCGTCGACATTGACCACCACCCACTCCAGCCCCGGCCAGCCGAACAGCCGCGCCTTGGCGTCGGCATAGCTGTCCATGTCGCCGTGGTAATCGAGATGATCGCGCGACAGGTTGGTCAGCACTGCGACGCTGAATTGTGTTCCGTTGATCCGTCCCTGCGCCAGCCCGTGCGACGACACCTCCATCGCGCACGCGGTCGCGCCCTGCTGCCGGAAATGCGCGAGCCGCTGCTGCAGTTCGATGGCGTCGGGCGTGGTGTTGAGCGCAGGCGTGAGGGCGCCGGGAAAGCCGTTGCCGACGGTGCCGATGACGGCGGTTTTGCGCCCCAGTTGCGAGAAGGTCTGCGCGACCCAGTGCGCCACCGAGGTCTTGCCGTTGGTGCCGGTGATCCCGACCATGTGCAGCGCGCGCGAAGGCTCGCCGTAGACATGGGCGGCGATTTCGCCGATGCGGTTTTTCAGACCGGCCACCCCGGCATTGGGAATGGCGAGCGCAGGATCCCACTGGTAGTGGTCGGCTTCCCACAGCACGCCGTCGACGCGCTGCGCCACCGCCTGTGCGATGAAGTCGCGGCCGTCGCGCGCCTCTCCGGGGTAGGCGGCGAACACCGTGCCCGGCATGGCCTTGCGGCTGTCGTTGACGAGCTCAGCGACGGCAATGCCGAGCCGCTCCAGAATGTGCGGCACGGATTCCAAAATAGCCTGCGACGCGGCCAGATTGTTTGTGTCTTTTTGGGGATTCGCCATCACGCGCCTCCACCCGCAGCCACCACGGGCGGCGCGTTCTGCGTCACCCGCGTCGTGGTTTCCGGCGCATCCGGCGGCACCGCGAGCTGACGCAGGCTGGCGGCCATCACCTGCGCAAACACCGGGCCGGCGGTGCTGCCGCCGTAATACACCCCGCCGGACGGCTCGTCGATCACCACGCCGACAATAAGGCGCGGGTTGGAGGCCGGCGCCATGCCGACGAAGGAGGACAGGAAGCGATCGGGCGCGTAGCGGCCGTCGACCAGCTTCTGCGCGGTGCCGGTCTTGCCGGCCACGCGATAGCCCGGCACCCGGGTACGCATGCCGGTGCCGCCTTCCTGCGTCACCGTTTCCATCATGGCGCGCACTTTGCGCGCCACCGCCGGCGAGAACACCCGCTCGCCGGCAATTTCCTGCGGCTCGCGCTTGAGGAACGACAGCGGCATCACTTCGCCGTCGTTGGCAAAGGCCATGTAGGCACGGGTCAACTGCAACAGGCTGACCGACAGGCCGTAGCCATACGCCATGGTGGCATGCTCGACCGGCTTCCAGGTGGCGGCGTCGCGCAGACGCCCGGCGGTCTCGCCGGGAAAGCCCGACCCCGGCAACTGGCCGAAGCCGGAGCGGTGCAACACGTCCCAGTATTGCTGCGGCGTCATCGACATGGCCAGCTTCACCGCGCCGACGTTGCTCGATTTCTGGATGATTTCGCTCACCGTCAACTGGGGATGCGGGTGCGTGTCGCGCACCAGCTTGGCGCCGACGCGCCAGGTTTCCGGCGTGTCGATGACGCTGTCGGGACGAAACAGGCCGCGCTCCAGCACCGCCGCCGCCACGAAGGGCTTGATGGTGGAGCCCGGCTCGAAGGTATCGATCACCGCGCGATTGCGCATCGGTCCCGGCGAGTAATTGCGACGGTTGTTGGGGTTGAATATCGGCTGGTTGGCCAGCGCGAGAATCTCGCCGGTCTTGGCGTCGAGCACCACCACGCTGCCTCCCTTGGCCTTGTACGTTGCAATCGCCGCCGCCAGTTCGCGGTGCGCCAGATACTGGATGTTCAGATCGAGCGACAGCGCCAGGTTGCCGCCCATCTGCGCGGTCTGGATCGGCGCCAGGTCGCGGATGGTGTTGCCGCGGCGGTCGCGCTGGATCCGGCGCTGACCCTCGCGTCCGGCCAGCCAGTCCTGATAGGCACGCTCGACGCCTTCCTGGCCGAGATCGTCCACATTCGTGAAACCGACCACGTGCGCGGCGACTTCGCCCGCCGGGTAGTAGCGGCGAAATTCTCGCCGCAGGTGCAGGCCCGGCACCCCCATGGCGGCGATCCTGACCGCCTGCTCCGGCGTCACCGGGCGCCGCACGCTGAATTCGCCACGCGTCTTGCGCGCCAGCGTTTTCTCCAGTGCCTGCGGCGACACGCCGAGCACCCTGGCCAGCTGCGCGCGCTCATCGTTTGACAGCTTGAGCTCGTCCGGGCGCGCCCACAGGGACTCGACCGGCGTGCTGATCGCCAGCAGCTTGCCGTTGCGGTCGGACACCTGGCCGCGATGCGCGGGCAGGGTGAGGTTGCGGTTGGTCACCGCATCGCCCTTGCCCTGCAGATAGTTGGTGTTGAGGCCCTGCAGATAGAACGCGCGCCCGGCCACCACCGCCAGCCCGGCAAGCAGCAGGCCGCCCACCGTCGCCATGCGCCAGGAGGCAAGATTCAACTTGAGCAGTTTCCTCGAGTGGTAGTTCATGGCGCGTCTGCCAGCATTTCGATGCGCACACGATCGTGCGCCGGCTCAACCAGGCCAAGCCGGGTGCGCGCGAGCGTGTCGACCCGCGCCAGATTGGCCCAGGTGCTCTGCTCCAGCTGCAGCTTCCCCCATTGCTCGTCCAATACGCGCGCCTCTTTCTTCAGGCGTTCCAGTTCCACAAAATAGGTACGCGAGCGATGCTGTGCCTGGATCACGGCCAGCGCACACACCACCAACATCAGCGCCATGACGACGTTGAAGCGACTCATGTCCCGTCGCCCATGCGTTCCGTCACCCGCAACACGGCGCTGCGCGCGCGCGGGTTGGCCGCCACTTCGGCGCCGGTCGCGCGCTGGGCGCGACCCACCAGTTTCAGCCGCCCCGGCTTCAGCAGGGCGGCCGGTATCGGCAAGCGGCGCGGCGCCTGCTCACCCAGGGCCTCCTCGCGCATGAAGCGCTTGACGATGCGGTCTTCCAGCGAGTGAAAACTGATGACCGCGAGCCGCCCGCCGGGTTTCAATTTGTCCACGCATTGCGGCAGCACGGCGCTCAGCTCTTCCAGTTCGCGGTTGATGTAAATCCGTATAGCCTGGAAGCTGCGGGTCGCCGGGTGTTGCCCCGGCTCGCGCTTCCTGACTGTTGCGGCGATGAGACTCGCCAGCTGCCCGGTGCTGCGGATGGCTGCTTCCTGGCGTGCCGCAACAACCGCGCGCGCAATCGATTTAGCAAACCGCTCTTCCCCGTAGGTGCGGATGACTTCACTGATCTCTCCTTCTTCCGCCGTCGCCAGCCAGTCCGCCGCCGACAGCCCGTTTCCCGGATCCATGCGCATGTCGAGCGGCGCATCGAAGCGGAAGCTGAATCCACGCGTCGCGTCATCGAGCTGCGGCGACGACACCCCGATATCCAGCAATATTCCATCCACCTGCGTCACACCCAATTGGTCGAGCACCGCAGCCAGCCGCGAAAACGGGCTTTGCACCAGCGTCAGCCGGGCGTCCTGCAGGGCCGCGCCGGCGCGGATGGCGTCGGGGTCACGGTCCAGCGCAATCAGTCGCCCGGCCGGCCCCAGCTGCGCCAGGATCAGCCGGCTATGACCGCCACGCCCGAAGGTGGCGTCGACATAGATGCCGTCGGGCCTGATTTCCAGTGCCGCCACCGCCTCCTGTGCCAGCACCGGCACATGGGCGGTCTCCATCACAACGTAAAGCCTTCCAGTTCGGGCGGCAGCGCATCGTCGCTGAACGTCAGCGCCTGGGCCACCTGCGCTTCCCAGCGCGCCTCGTTCCACAACTCCACCTTGCTGCCCTGACCCACCATCACCACGCTTTTATCCAGTTCGGCGAACTTGCGCAGCATTGGCGGCAGCAGCACGCGGCCGGCGCTGTCCATGTCCATGTCGTGCGCATAACCGACGAGCAACTGTTTGAGACTGCGGGTGCGGGAATTGAAATCGGAGAGACCGTTGAGCTTTTTCTCGATCGGCTCCCACTCGGGCAGGGGATAGAGCAGCAGGCACTGGCTGGGGTCGGCGGTGATCACCACGCGCCCGCCGCCATTGACCAGAAGGGCGTCGCGGTAGCGCGCCGGCACCACGAGCCGGCTCTTGCTGTCCAGATTGACAGTTGCGACCCCCCGAAACATGCGCTCCCCCCCAGTTTATTGAATGTCGATTCAGCCGAATTTGGCTGCGTTTGGCCGGGTGCATTCTCCCACACGCTCCCACCAATCACCACCTGCACCCACTATAGGGGATAGTTTTGTGGGGGTCAAGCCGACAGACGTAAAAAAACCCCTATGCCTCAAGGACTTAGGGGTGGTTTTTAGTTGTGGATAAGTTTCTGGAAAAACCTGAGCTTAGCGGCTAATTCTGCTTATTTTTTTAGGTAAAAACGCTAAGTATTTGAATTACATGAAAAGTGGGAAAGTCGGTCGATAAGCCGGGTTCTGTCGTGGACAACCATTCCTCTAGGCCGGTCATTGCTGACCGGCTCCAGCCACCTACCCGCAGACTCGGCGAGCCGCGTCATCGTCTGCCTATTTGGTGTTGCTCCGGATGGAGGTTACCGCGTTTCACCGTAACTGAATACGCTCGTCTCTGTGGCCCTATTCCTCGCCTCGCGGCGTCCGGCCGTTAGCCGGCATCCTGCTCTGTGGAGCCCGGACTTTCCTCTCCCACTTGCGTGGCAGCGGTTGTCTAACTGGCTTTCCCATTGGCATTATAAAGCCTTTACTTGACTGCAGCGGCCGATCTGCTATTCAAAGGTATCCGGGCCGGATCACGACCCCTATCAGGAGATTCATCATGAGAAGACGTTTGTATTTCATGGTACCGGACACCCGCAGCGCCCGCCAGATTCGTGACGAGCTTCTGCTCGCCCGCGTCGAAGATGGCCATATTCACGTCATGGCCAAGGATGGCACATCGCTTGACGGCCTGCGCGAAGCCTCGGTCCTGCAAAAAACCGATTTTGTTCACGGCGCCGAAACCGGCCTGGCCGTGGGCGGGGGCATAGGCATCATTGCCGGTCTGGTGGCGGTGTTTTTCCCGCCCGCCGGCATTGACCTGCAGCTCGTCACCATCCTGCTCACCGCGCTGATCGGCGCCGCGTTTGGCGCTTGGGTCGCCAGCATGGTCGCCAGCGCGATCCCCAACTCGCGCTTGAAAAGCTTCGAGTCGGCGATCGCCGCCGGCCATGTCCTGATGATGGTGGACGTGCCGTCAGGGCGGGTCGATGAAATCAAGAAGCTGGTTGCCGCGCACCACCCCGAAGCCATGAGTTCGGGTGTCGAACCCACCATTCCGGCGTTCCCGTAACCCCCTCCTCCCGCGCAGCG
This sequence comes from Thiobacillus denitrificans, assembly GCF_001530125.1. Classification (GTDB taxonomy): domain Bacteria; phylum Pseudomonadota; class Gammaproteobacteria; order Burkholderiales; family Thiobacillaceae; genus Thiobacillus; species Thiobacillus denitrificans_C. Next base: position 72,320 of record NZ_LDUG01000020.1, read on the forward strand.
CAATGCTGCGCGACACCTGGAAGCACCCAGCGGGCATAAACGCTGGCTGACTTCCACCACGGCAGACTTTCCCGGTCTGCCTTTTTTTATTTCACGCCACGCGCCAGCGGATCGTCTCGCCCGCACGCAGCGGCACCAGGGTTTCGTCGCCCAGCTTGAGGCTGGCCGGCGCGTCCCAGCTTTCGCGCTTGAGGGTAATGGTGTCGGTGTGGCGCGGCAGGCCGTAGAAGTCGGCGCCGTAAAAACTGGCAAAGGCCTCCAGCCTGTCAAGCGCGCCTGCGTCCTCGAACGCTTCGGCATACAGCTCGATCGCAGCGTGCGCGGAATAGATGCCGGCGCAGCCGCAGGCGGTTTCCTTGGCGCCCACCGCATGCGGCGCGGAATCGGTGCCGAGAAAGAACTTGGGATTGCCGGAAATGGCTGCGGCCACCAGCGCCTGGCGGTGCTGCTCGCGCTTCAACACCGGCAAGCAGTACATATGCGGGCGGATGCCGCCGCGGAACATGGCATTGCGGTTGTACAGCAGGTGATGCACGGTGACCGTCGCGGCGACGTTGGCCGGCGCAGCAGCCACGAATTCTGCGGCCTGGCGCGTGGTGATGTGCTCCAGAACGATTCTCAGTTTGGGAAAATCGCGCAGCAGCCGCGTCAGATGCCGGTCGATGAACACCGCTTCGCGGTCGAACACGTCAACCTCGGAATCGACCACTTCGCCGTGCAGCAGCAGCGGCATGCCGACTTCCTCCATCGCCGCGATCGCCTGGTAGGCCTGGGGGAGTTCGGTGACGCCGGAGTCGGCGTTCGTCGTCGCCCCCGCCGGGTAATATTTCACCGCATGCACGAAGCCGCTTGCCCGCGCGCGGCGGATTTCATCGGGCTGCGTGTTGCCGGTAAGGTAGAGCGTCATCAAGGGCTCAAACGACGTGCCAACCGCAGCGGCCAGCAGACGCGCACGGTAAGCCGCCGCGTCGGCCACGCTCACCACCGGCGGCTTCAGATTGGGCATGGCGATGGCGCGGCCGAACACGCGCGCGGTGTCGGGCAGTACGCTCTGCATGGCGGCGCCGTCGCGGAAATGGATGTGCCAGTCGTCGGGGCGGGTAATCGTGAGGGTGTCGGTCATGCGTCACCTTGATCCTGCGGCTTGAGTGCCAAGGTCATTTTATAGAGTTCGGCCTTGCTGCGCCCGGTGATCTTGGACGCCAACTTGGACGCCAGGGTGGGGGGGAGCTCACCCAGCAGCACGTCGAGTACCCGCATCGCTTCCGTATCGACCATCGCTGCGGCCGCCGCAGGCGGATGCACGATGACGACGAATTCGCCGCGCACATGGTTGGGGTCGGCAGCCAGCCAGGCCGGCGCATCGGCGAGTGGCAGCGTGACGATGGATTCGAACCGCTTGGTCAGTTCGCGCGCCAGCGTCACTGGGCGCGAATCGTCCAGCACCGCCGCCATGTCGGCGAGCGTCTCCTCGATGCGGTGCGGCGCCTCGTAGAACACCAGCGAACAGGGCAGCGCTGCCAGCGTTTGCAGCTGTGCGCGGCGCGCGCCGGGCTTGGGCGGCAGGAAGCCATGGAACAGCCACTGCCCCGACTCGATGCCGGCGGCCGACAGCGCCGTGGTCACCGCCGAGACGCCGGGAATCGGCACCACCGCCTGGCCCGCCGCGCGCACCGCAGCCACCAGCCGCGCGCCGGGGTCGGACACCGCCGGCGTGCCGGCGTCCGATACATAGGCCACCGCCTCGCCCGCGGCGATCCACGCAATCATCTTGTTGGCCGCTTCGCGTTCGTTGTGCTCGCGGATGGATGCCAGCGGCTTTCTGATATTGAAATGCGCCAGCAGCTGACCCGACACGCGGGTGTCTTCGGCCGCCACGCGATCCACGCACTTCAGCGTGTCGAGCGCACGCAGCGTGATGTCGCCCAGGTTGCCGATCGGCGTGGCGACGATATAGAGCGCGGGCGGCAGGCGGGTATGATGGGCTGATTCGTTCATGGATCGCCATTGTCGCAGATGTTGAAATCCCTGCTCGGGCACGCTGCCGAATCGCGCGCCGAAGCCTTCCTGAAAACGCACGGCCTGAAACGCGTAGCGCGCAACTGGCGCTGCCGCTTCGGCGAGATCGATCTCATCATGCAGGACGGCCCCACCCTGGTGTTCGTCGAGGTGCGGCTGCGCAGCCGCAGCGATTTCGGCGGTGCCGCCGCCAGCGTGACGCCGGCCAAGCAGAAGAAGCTGCTGGCCGCCGCGCGCCAGTACCTGACCACGCTGAAAACGCTGCCACCGTGCCGATTCGACGTGGTGGCGCTCACCGGCACGGCGCCGCCCGACTGGATCAAAAACGCGTTTGACGATATGGGATAATTTCCCTTATGCCCTTACTCGACAGAATATCCGGCCACTTCCAGGCCTCGGCGCAGACCAAGCTGAATGCTGCCGAGGCACTTGCTCCGGCGATTGAACAAGCCGCGCGCCACATGGTGCATTGCCTGACGCAGGGCGGGAAAATCCTCGCCTGCGGCAACGGCGGCGCGGCGGCGGATGCGCAGCATTTCGCCTCAAAGATGATCAACCGCTTCGAGCAGGAACGCCCGGGGCTGGCCGCGATTGCGCTGACCACCGACACGTCCACGCTGACCTCGATTGCCAACGACTCCGCCTATGAGCAGGTATTTGCGCGCCAGGTGAAGGCGCTGGGTCAGCCGGGCGACCTGTTGCTGGCGATTTCCAGCAGCGGCAATTCGCCCAGCGTGTTGCAGGCGGTGGCCGCTGCCCACACGCGCAGCATGCCGGTGATCGCGCTGACCGGACGCAGCGGCGGCGGCCTCGCGGAACAAATGCAGGAGGACGACGTCTTCCTGTGCGTGCCCGCCGAATCCACGGCGCGCATTCAGGAAGTCCATCTGCTGATCATCCATTGCCTGTGCGATGCGGTGGACAGCGTCTTATTAGGAGTCGAGGAATGAACAAACTGATCAAAATCGCGCTGGTGGGTGTGGCGTTGTCGCAATTACATGGTTGCGCCGCGGTCGTTGTGGGCGGTGCTGCCACGGGTACGGCGGTTGGGC
>NZ_LDUG01000021.1:0-66632 GCF_001530125.1 Thiobacillus denitrificans
CCTTTCAGATACCAGCGCGCTGGCTGACTACGGTCCGCATGCGACAGCGCTTTTACCAGTTCGTCGCAATACGCTTCAAACCGCGATTCAAGACTCAGCCCCATGTAGCCTCCACCTCGCTAATTCCTATGCCTGAATCATCGCATTATTTATAACACAGTAGAACTAACAATCAGTCTGGATTTTACTGCGATTGGGTTTCGTGTGTCTTGATGAATGTGAACGGCAGGAATGGCCGATCATCAGGAGTACGCGCCGATTTCACGACCGACCGCTTACTGGCCTACACCGACCGCCCAGTAAAGTATTTTTACCGCTCCGCCAGTGACGGCTGATGGCCGGTTTTTGCCTGACAGCCCCCCCCTAAACTTGAACTGTCAATCAGGCCAAGTCTGAATTTCTACATTTCATGTACGGTCAGCCGCTTCGCGTTGCCGCTCGTGTTCCTTGTTTGAACGGACCTGCTATTCAAGATAGTCGACTCCGGCAAACCAGTTGGCACGACCAGTTCTCGCAAATGTCAGGGCTTGGCCTGGCGCCGGCAGCGGTCGGCCCATACCGCGGCTTCCACCCGCGAACGCAGGTTGAGCTTCTTCAGCAAATGTTTGACGTGGACTTTCACCGTGCCCTCGGCGATGCCCATGTCGCGGGCGATCAGCTTGTTGCTCTTGCCGCCGATCAGGTGGTCGAGGATGCGGCTTTCCTGTTCGGTCAGCCCGGCCTCGGCGAGGCTGGTGGGACGATCCTTTTCGCGCAGCGAAGCCACCAGCAATTGCGTCAGGCGCTCGCTGATGGTGATCTTGCCACGCGCCGCCTCGGCCAGTTGCTGCATCAGGTCTTCCGGCTCCATGTCCTTCAGCAGGTAGCCATCGGCGCCGGCCTGCAGCGCGGCCATCAGGTCTTCCGCATGATCCGACACGGTCAGCATGATGATGCGTGAATCGAGGCCGGCGTCCTTGAGCGTTTTCAGCACCTCGACCCCGTTCATGTCTTTCATGTTCAGATCGAGCAGGATCATGTCCGGCTGCAGGCTGTGGGCGAGCGCAATGCCCTCCCGGCCGCTTGGGGCCTCGCCGACAAAACGGAATTCGGGTGCGGCCTGGATCAGCTGGATCACACCCTTGCGAAACAGCGGGTGGTCATCGACGATGAGGATGCTCTGGGGCTCTGCCGGGTTCATGAATGTCGGGTCAGGTGACGGGTTGAATGGGGATGGTAACGTCGTGTCCGGCACTCGGCATGAAATGCAGGGTCACGCGGGTGCCGAGTGTAGGCAGATTCTCGACCGTCAGCCGGCCGCCCAGGTTTTTTGCCCGCTCGTCCATGATGGTCATGCCGTAATGGTGCGCGCCGGCGGCCTGGCGGATGCCGAGGCCGTCGTCGGTAACACTGGCCGACACCGAGCCGTCGCTGTTGCACACCACCCTGACCTCGGCCTTTTGCGCCTTGGCATGGTTGAGCACGTTGGACAGCGCCTCGCGAATGATCTGCAGGGCGTGAATTTCCTCGTTGGGGCTGAGCGTGCAGCCGGCCAGATGCACGTCCAGCGTGATCGGGATGCCGCCACGGCCAGAAAACTCGGTCACCGTGGTGCGCAGGGCGGCAGCCAGCCCTTCGCCCTCGATGCGCAGGCGGAAGGTGGTGAGCAGCTCGCGCAACTGGCGATAGGCGCTGTTCAAGCCTTCACGCAGCTCGGCCAACACGTCCCTGGCCTCGTCTCCCCGCTGCGGATTGTCCACCAGCGGCTTCAGGCGGCTGACCTGGATTTTCATGTAGGCGAGCGACTGCGCCAGCGAATCGTGCAGGTCGCGCGCCAGCGCGGCGCGTTCTTCCAGCAGCGACACCCGGCGGCTTTGTTCGGTGCGCCGCGCAGTGCCGATGGCGATGCCGATGTGGCGCGACAGCGCGTCCAGCAACTGGGTCTGCCATTGCGCCAGTTCCTTGCCCGGCGGCATTTCCAGCTGCAGCACGCCGTACTGGTGCTCGGTGTCCTTCAACGGCAATGACAGCACGCGCCGGCCATCCTTGAGCGGGTGCACGGCCAGTGCCGGGTGGGCCAGGCACTCGGCGCAACTCATCAGGCCGCACAGGTCAGCATCGCCATGCTGCAGCTGCAGCGTGCTGGCGATCACCCGCGCATGTTTGTCGCCGGCTTCCACCAGGCAGGCCCGCCCGTGCCCGACGCCCAGCACATTTTCCAGATCCTTCAGCAGGATGGCGTAGGTGTCCGGCGCCACCGGCCCGTTGTAAAGCCGGGCGATCGAGTGATAGAGCAGCTCCAGCGAGCGGTTGGCAATGGTGAGCTCGGCGGTCTTTTCCGTTACCCGCGCTTCCAGATTCCGGTACAGCCTGGAAAGGTCTTCCGCCATATGGTTAAAAGCCTGGCCCAGCCGTCCCAGTTCGTCGCTGCCGGTGTGCTCGGTGCGCACCGCGAGATTGCCGCGCCCGACATTTGAAGCAAATGCCAGCAGGTTGCGCAGCGGCAGGATCAGGTCATTGCGCGCCAGAATCAGGGTGAGCGCGCCGATCAGCAGGGTCATCAGCAGAGCCGCCCCCAGCACCATCCGCAGCACCAGGATTTTCGCCTCGGTGTCGCGCTCGATCTGCTTGACCAGGTCGTTGATCTCGTCGACGAACCGGGTGATGTCCTCGAACAGCAGCGTGCCGCTTTCCGTTAAACTTTCCGGTAAAGACGACCCGTCTGCCGCTTCCGAAAGAAAACGCGGCTTCACCCGCGTGTGCCAGCGCTCCAGCACCGCCGCATAGCTGCGCGCGAGCGCGGTATCGGCCTGGCTGGGCATTACCGTGATGATGCGCGCATCGGTGAGTGTGGACTCGAAACTGTCGATCGCGGCGCGCAGCCGAGTGGATGCTTCGACGCCCCCTGGCTGGCGTGCCGTCAACGCGAGGCTGGTCATCTTGTAGGCCTGCATGCGCAGGCTGCCTGCCAGGTTGATCGCTTCGCCGCTGCCCTGCACCGACTCGGCGATGATGCCCGAGCTGGCCATGCCGAGGATGGCGAAACTAGCGATCAGCGCCAGCATGCCGCCCAGCTTGAGCAGCAGCGAATGCTGCAGGAAACCGCGTTTTTCTTTCATGTTCGCCTCTTGGCCAGGACAGATCACCCGGAATATTAAGGAGTACCTCAAGGATATTTAAGGGGTACCTCTATATGTCACGAGCCTTGGAGCCAAGCTTGAATAAGCCAATTCTTTAACGTTAAAACAAGCAGTTAACTCCGTACGCCCAGTGTCAGTCACAGAAAGGCTTACTCGATAGTGTGAACTTCGCTGTCGGCCTTCTGCTCCGATCAATGGACTTGGTTGTCTCTTTTTGCTAAGGTCGAAGCGTGACATATTGTCGCAGCGGCGGGCACCCTCGACAGTCCCGCATTTCGATCGATCCGGGTGGGTTCTTGCTTCCGCGAATCGATGGTCAGCGCTTAATTTTTGATACATGGAGCTAGGCAATCATGACACAGGACGACATCAAAACGCTAGACACCCCGCCTGACCTGGGCCGCCGCAAATTCCTGAATACCGCCGCTCTGGTTGGCCTGTCCGGCGCAGGGCTTTCAGTCGGTCTGTCGGCCTGCAAGAACGAATCGGTTCCCTCAGAGGCTGCCCCGGGCGCCCCAGCCGCCAGCGCCAAGGGCGATCACGGCAAGTACGAGGTGCCACCAGGCGAACTCGATGAATATTACTCATTTTCCAGTGGCGGCCATTCGGGCGAGGTGCGCATTTACGGCCTGCCGTCCGGCCGCGAGCTGAAGCGTATCCCGGTCTTCAACATGGACTGTCTGGTGGGCTGGGGAGTCACCAACGAATCCAAGGCCATCCTGGGTACCAAGCCCGACGGCACGCCGAAGTACACCACGGGCGATACCCACCACGTGCACCAGAGTTACAAAGACGGCACCTACGACGGCAAATACATGTTCGTGAACGACAAGATCCATGGCCGTCTGGCACGTATCCGCATGGATACCATGGAATGCGACAAGATCATCGAACTGCCCAACATCCAGGGCTTTCACGGCACCTTTACCGACAAGCGCGACCCGGTCGATCCCAACATCAATCACACCACGCGGGTGTTCTGTGGCGCAGAGTTCGCGATTCCGCTGCCCAACGATGGACGCGACATGGAGGATGGGAGCCAGTACAAAACGCTATTCAGCTGTGTCGATTCCGAGACCATGGAAATGCGCTGGCAGGTGTTGATCGACGGCAATTGCGACTTGGTGGCAACTTCCTACGACGGCAAGCTGGCGGCGACCAACCAGTACAACACCGAGAAAGGCGTCCATTACGAAGACATGATGGCAGCGGAGATGGATGCTTGCCTGTTCTTCAACGTGGCGCGCATTGAAGATGCGGTAAAGGCCGGCAAGGTAAGCTACATAGGGGGTTCCAAGGTTCCGGTGGTCGACGGCACAAGAGCCTCCAACCAGGATCCGAAAACCGCCCTGACCTGCTACGTGCCGATTTCGAAGAACCCACATGGCGTGAACATCAGCCCGGACGGCAAGTATTACGTCTGCGCGGGCAAGCTTTCGCCGACGGCTTCGGTGATCGACCATGCCCTGATGCTGAAATGGTTCGATGGCGGCGTGGCCTCGGCCCGCGATACAGTGGTTGCCGAAGCCGAGATCGGCCTGGGACCGTTGCACACCGGATTCGACAACAAGGGCAATGCTTATACCACCTTGTTCCTCGACAGCCAGATCGTGAAATGGAACGTGGAAGCGGCGATCAAATCGTTCAAGGGCGACAAGAATGCCAAGATAATCCTGGACCGCATCGACGTGCATTACCAGCCGGGGCATGGTTTCACCTCGATGGGCGAGACGAAGGAATCGGACGGCCGCTACTTTATTTCCGACAATAAGTTCTCCAAGGACCGCTTCCTGCCCGTGGGGCCGCTCCATGCCGAGACTGCTCAGCTGATCGACATCAGCGGCGACAAGATGAAGCTGGTGGCCGACCACTCGGTGTACTCGGAGCCACACGATTCGATTATCGTCCGGCGGGACATCATCAAGACGCGTCAGATCTACGACCTTGACGAGTTCCCTCTGGCGGTGAAGGATCCGAAGGAGTCTGGTGTTTTTCGCAATGGCAAAAAGGTGACCGTCAAGCTCACCAGCCAGGCCCCGGCTTTCAGCCTGCGGGAGTTCAAGGTCAAGAAGGGCGATGAGGTGACCATCATCCTGACCAACCTCGACAAGGTGGAGGACCTGACCCACGGCTTCGCGGTTCCCAAGTACGACATCCAGTTCATCGTCAGCCCGCAGGAGACCAAGTCGGTCACGTTCGTTGCCGACAAACCGGGGGTGTACTGGTGTTACTGCACCAACTTCTGCCACGCCTTGCACCTGGAAATGCGTAGCCGGATGATTGTCGAAGTTTGAACGACACCCCGTTTCCGCAAAGGAAACGGGGGGGCTGCAAAAATTCATGAACCCTACGGCGCAATGGACTGCGGTCCATTGCGCGTGTTCCAGTTGGCATTCCGAGGTTCGCCGGTTTTTTCATGATTTCTCCTTCCGGCCATTTTTCCCGTTTTCTGACGGCTCTTTATCTGTGCTGCGCCTGGGGCCTGGCTGCCGGCGGCAGCTATGAGACGCCCCTACCCGCGCAGTTGTCCACTGATCCGGATCTTTGCGCGCATATTCCATGCAAGGATGTGCTGCCTGGCGCTGACAGCTTTTCCCACCGCATGGGCAAGCCGGCTTATGTCGAGGCCTACCGCAGCAAGAAAGACGATCACGCCGACAAAAAGGGCGACAGCGGCGAAGAAGCGCACATCGAGAAGGATGACGACAGCGAGAAAGACGACCGTGAACTGATCGGTTACGTATTCCTGTCCACCGACATCGTGGACATCCCCGCCTACTCGGGAAAACCGGTGGTGACCCTGATCGGGATGGACACTCGCGGCATCGTCACCGGCGTCCGGGTGCTGCGTCATTCCGAGCCGATCCTGCTGCTGGGAATCCCGGAGACCGAACTCACCAAGTTCATCTTTCAGTACGTCGGCAAGTTCGTCGGCGACAAGATCACCGTGGGCAAGGGCAACGCCAATCAGGGAATGATCGGTCTGGACGCGATCACCGGCGCCACGGTAACCGTGATTGCGGAGAACCAGGTCATTTTGCGCAGCGGCCTGGCGATCGCCAGGCAGGTGGGCATCATCAAGCCCACCATCCACCCCCAGGCAAAGTTCACCGAGGTGGCCGGCAAGCTGAATTGGCAGGCGCTCCTCGAAGAGGGCAGTATCCAGCGACTCAAGGTCGACACCACAGAGGTCGGGATGCCACGTTCGGACCTGCCCTACATCGACATTTATTTTGGGTACCTCAATGCCCCGGCGGTGGGGCGCAGCGTGCTCGGCGATTCTGTCTATCAAAGCCTGATGTCCCGACTCAAGCCCGGCGACCATGCCATCTTCCTCATCGCCAACGGTGTGGAATCGTTCAAGGGCTCGGGCTTTGTGCGCGGCGGCATCTATGACCGGGTGCAGGTGGCACAGGACATGGACACCTTCACTTTTCGCGATCTGGATTATCTCAACTTGTACAAGATCGAGGCGGCCGGCGCGCCCCCCTACCGGGAGTCGGCCATCTTCATCATCCGCTCGCCAATATTCAGCGCGGCCTACCCCTGGAACCTGGTGTTTTTGGCTAACAAGATGGACCAGCAGACGGGTACCCGGACCTTTGTCAACTTTAGCCGCGAGTACTGGCTGCCCAGCCGTTACCTTGAGGGAGGACGGCCCGAAATCGTCAAGCCGGAAGCAACCTGGGTGACGGTGTGGAAATCACGCAAGGTCGAGACTGTGCTGTTTCTGTTCTGGCTCGCTGCCGCGGGAACGGTCTATGCGCTGCGGGACACGCTGGTCAGGCGCTCAACGCTCAAGGACAAGCGCTGGAAGGACATCCCCAAATATATTCTATGGGCAACGTCGATCGGCTTCGTCGGGTTCTACCTGCTGGCGGTGCCTTCCATTACGCAGGTGCTGACCTGGTTCCATGCCATCCTGTTCGAATGGCGTTGGGAACTCTTCCTCTCCGATCCATTCGTCTTCCTGTTCTGGATTTTCATCATCGTCTCCGTGTTCTTCTGGGGGCGCGGGATGTTCTGCGGCTGGATGTGCCCCTACGGCTCACTCTCGGAGATCGTCTACCATGTGGCCGGCAAATTGGGGCTGAAACGCTATCAGCGCCATCTGCTGCCACAACGCTGGCATGATCGTTTGAAGTGGATCAAATACGGCATCTTTGCCGGCCTGCTCGGGGTGTCCTTCTATTCCATGGGGCTGGCCGAGAAACTCGCAGAGATCGAGCCGTTCAAAACCACCTTCCTGGTGGGGGTGTGGAACCGCTCCTGGCCCTTCGTGACCTTCTGGACGGTTTTGCTGGTCGCCTCGGTTTTTTTCGAGCGCCCGTTCTGCAAGTATCTGTGTCCGCTCGGCGCCGCCCTGGCGGTGCCCTCCACTTTCCGCTGGTGGGGGCTCAAGCGCAAGCAGGAGTGCGGGCCCTGTGCCGCGTGCGCAGTCGGCTGCGGCTCGCAGGCCATCGACGAAACCGGCCGTATCGACCAGCGCGAATGCCTGCTGTGCCTGGACTGCCAGGTGCTCTATTACGACGACCATGCCTGCCCGCCGCTGGTCCAGGAGCGCAAGCGCCGCACCAAGGCCGGTGAGCCGCTGACCGCGATCGGCGCGGACGGCTACTTCATCCCGATCGTTCCAGCCGCCGCGGCGGCCGCTCCTGTTGCGGCGGCGCGGCAAAGCCTGCCCAAGTTTATCGGACAGGAGTTCTTCGATCACGTGTTTCCCTGGAGCCGCAAGGTGCTGCAGCAGCCGATCCTGCTACAGGCAACCACGTTCGCGCTCGTGGTCCTGGTAAGCTGGGTCTGGGTGCTCGGCGCGGCCGGGAGAATCGGCCCCGGCATCGTCCTCGGATGGTGGCTGGCCTGGAGCGTGTACGAGCTGGTGGTGCGGATGCGCTGCAAACCCTACGTCAAGGATGGGCCGTGGTGGGGCCGCAACCTGCGCCCGGCTTCGTGGGCCGACATGGCCTCCTACGTGGCGTTCAAGAATCTGCTGATCGCCGCGGCATTGTTCCTTGTAATGAAAGGCACCGGGGTACTGGACTATCTGAGCGGACTGCCCGCATTGCAATGGCTGTACTGACCCGGATCGGCGCCCTGCTCTGCCTGTTGGCCGCCGGGAGTGGGCTGGCCGCGGAGATTACGGTTGGCAAAGCGCAGTCCATCGCCGCGGCCATAGCACGTGCCCTGCCCGGTGATGTGATCCGCGTGGAAAGAGGTTACTACCAGGAGCGACTGGTGATCGACAAGCCTCTGACCCTGAAGGGAATCGATCGACCTACGATAAGCGGCGGACTGGAAGGGGATACGATCCGTGTCACCGCTCCGGACGTCGTCATCGAAGGGCTGAACGTGCGCGATTCGGGCGACAGCCTGCTCGACCAGAATGCCGGTATCTACATCTGGCCGGGTGCGCACCGTGCAGTGGTGCGCAACTGTGACCTCGCCTACAACCTGTTCGGCCTGTGGATCGAGAAGGCCAACGACGTGCGCATCGAAAACAACCTCATTACCGGCAAGCGCGATTACCGATCCTCGCAGCGCGGCAACGGCATTCAGCTTTACAACACGACTGGCGCACATATTATTGGCAACCACATCAGCTTCGTGCGGGATGCGATCTATGTCGATGTCTCGCACCATGCAATCTTTCGTGGCAACCGGATGCATCACAGCCGCTATGGCACGCACTACATGAATTCCTATTACAACCTGTGGGAAGGCAACGACTCCTGGTTGAACCGGGGCGGACTGGCGCTGATGGAAGTACGCAACCAGGTGGTGCGCAAGAATCGCGCGTGGGCCAATTCCGACCACGGCATCATGTTGCGTACCATCCAGGATTCGGTGGTGGAAGACAACGTGGTGGCCGGCAATGCCCGGGGATTCTTCATTTACGACGCCGAATACAATACCTTGCGCGGCAATCTGGTGGTCGACAACATCGTCGGCATGCATGTGTGGGCGGGGTCGAAGAACAACCAGGTCGAACGCAACGAGTTCATCAGCAACCGCGAGCAGGTGCGTTATGTGGCTGCGCGCGATGAGCTGTGGGGGATCAAGGAAGGCAATTACTGGAGCAATTATCTGGGCTGGGACCGCAACGGAGACGGCGTCGGTGACGTACCCTATGAGGCGAACGACATAGTCGACCGGCTCTCATGGCGCCATCCGATGATGAAGTTGCTGCTCGCAAGCCCGGCCGTGCAAACCCTGCGCATGGTGGGTCAGCAGTTTCCGCTGCTGCGCGCGCCCAGCATCGTGGATCCCAAGCCGCGCATGCGCCCTGACACGGAAGATTGGAGAAACTGGCTTGGCAAGCATTATCCCGGCACCCGCTGACCCCCGCATTGCGGCTGAAGCCGTTGTAAGCGCACGTGCCGTCACCAAGCATTACGGCGCCGTGCATGCAGTTGACGGCATCGATCTCGACATCGCCCGCGGCGAACTGTTCGGCCTGATCGGCCACAACGGTGCAGGCAAGAGCACCCTGTTCAAGATGATGCTGGGCCTGACCCCGCTGACCTCGGGAGCGATCCTCATCGACCATGCGTCCGTGTCCGGCAGCGGGTTTCGCGCAGTGCGGCGCAAGATTGGCTATCTTCCCGAAAACATCGTGCTCTACGACAACTTGACCGGGCTGGAAACCCTGCAATTCTTTTCGCGGCTGAAAGGCGCGCCCTTGCAGGATTGCGCCCCTGCCCTCGACCGCGTCGGACTGACCCACGCAGCCAAACGGCGCGTACGCGAATATTCCAAGGGCATGCGCCAGCGCCTCGGTTTTGCCCAGGCCCTGCTCGGCCGACCACAAATCCTGTTTCTCGACGAGCCGACCACCGGCCTGGATCCCGAAGCGATCCGCGATTTCTACGCCATCCTGCGCGGGCTCAGAACGGAAGGCGTGACGATGGTGCTGACCTCGCACATCCTTGCCGAGATCCAGGAGCGGGTCGACCGCCTCGCCATCATGGCCGAGGGCAGAATCCGTGCCATCGGCACCGTCCAGGCACTGCGCGAGCAGATGGACCTGCCGCTATGGTTCGATGTCCGGATTGCCCCCGAACACTTCGACGCGGTGCGCACTGCACTCGGCCATCTGCCGATCAGCGCCATTGAAGCGCACGATGGCCATGTTTCGGTGCAGTGCCGCCGCGAAACCAAGATGGCCGTGCTCGAAGCCCTCGCCACCCTCGACGGTCGGGTGCTCGACCTGCATGTGCGCGAGCCTTCACTCGAAGACGTATTCTTCGGTTTTTCTGATTAAGGGGGCAACGCAACGATGGAATTCGCACAAATCGGCACCATCGCCGGCAAGGAATTCTGGGATCGCATCCGCAACCGCTGGGTGCTCGCCGTGGCGCTGGTGTTTACCGTCTTCGCGCTGGCCATCGCCTACTTTGGCGGAGCGCAACAGGGTACGGTCGGGTTTCGCTCGATTGAGTTCACCATTGCCAGCCTGGTCAGCCTGGTGATTTATCTGATTCCGCTGATCGCGCTGATTCTTGGCTTCGATGCCATCGTCGGCGAGCGGGAGCGCGGCTCGCTTGATTTGTTGCTGTCGATGCCGATCACCCGCTTTGAACTCCTGCTCGGCAAATACCTCGGCCTGGCAGCCGCGCTGGCATTTTCCACCGTGGCGGGCTTTGGCCTGGTCGCCGTCGTACTGTCCACGAAGCTTGGCCTGGCTGAACTGCTTCACTACTTCGGCTTCATGATCAGCTCGGTTCTGCTCGGCATGGCTTTCCTCAGTCTCGCCGTGATGGTGTCGGTATTTGCTGCGGATCGCACCCGCGCCTCGGGCATGGCGATTGCGCTGTGGTTCTTCTTCGTGCTGGTGTTCGACCTGTTGCTGCTGGGCGCGCTGGTCGTCACGGGCGGCAGCTACGGCGGCGAGATTTTCCCCTACTTGCTGCTGGCGAACCCGGCCGACGTGTTCCGCATCCTGAATATTTTTGCCCTGGACGATGTGCGTACGCTATATGGGCTGTCAACTGTTTTCCCGCGTGCGCTGGCCGAGCCCTGGCTGCTGAGCCTGGTGATGCTCGCCTGGATCGCCGCGCCGCTGGGAATTGCCACCTGGAGATTCCGCCAATGAACCCTGTACTCCGTCAACTCATGCTTGCCGCCCTGGCAGCGACCGCGCTCACTGGCTGCGAGCAATCCGCAACCTCGACTGCGGTTGCCCCGGTGGAGATCAACCACGGCACGTCCTGCGCCCTCGACGGCATGCTGCTCGCCGACTACCCCGGCCCCAAGGCGCAGATCCATTATGCCGGGCAGGCGGAGCCGGATTTCTTCTGCGACACGGTGGAAATGTTCAACATCTACCTCAGTCCCGAGCAGGTCAGGGCCGTGCATGGCCTTTTCGTGCAGGACATGGGCAAGGCCGACTGGGATGTCCCTCGCGATCACTGGATCGATGCGAAGAACGCGTACTACGTCCACGGGAGCAAGCGGCGCGGCTCCATGGGATCGACGATCGCGAGTTTCGCGCAGGAGAACGACGCGGTGAAATTTGCCGCCGAGTACGGCGGCAAGGTCTATCGTTTCGCCGACATCACGCCCGACATGGTGGCGCTGGATGGCGGCGCGCTCCACGACAGCAACATGTAAGCATCATGACGAATTTTTTCGAGAACCTGGAGCCTGATGTGGCAACGGAACTCCAACTGTTGTCACAGTTGGTCTATGAACTGCGCGAGAACCGCAATGCCGTTCTCAAGCCCTACGCTGTAGAGGACGAGGCGGCGCTGCTGCAGCATATCCAGTCCGGCGCGGTGGCCGAGCATCCTACCTATGAACATTACCTGGCTGCCAGGATTCTGGCCGACACCCGCGAATCGGCCCGCGCCATGCTCGGCGAATGCCTGAAGGAGGCCAATCGATAATGAGCCTGCACCTTGAACTGGGTTCGGCGATCGATGCAGCCTTTGGCGATGACCTCGATTCCCCGGTCGAACAGAAGCAGGATGCAATGATCGTCCACCTGAAGAATGGCGTGACGCTGAACGTGCGCTATGCCGCACCCGATGCCTATTCGCTGCGCTGGGTTTATGGCGATGCCGAATCCGGCATCGATACCGCCCCCCTGCACCACGGGCTTGCGACCTTCCCCAACCACTTTCACCATGCAGGTGGCCGCATCGTTGCGGACCCGATCACCCGCCCCGATGCCCCGCCGGAAGACAATCTGAACAGACTGATCGGGGCCTTGCTCGACGACCCCATGCTCGGGATCAGAGACAGCACCTGATGCGCCGTTCGGCGAGGCTATTCTCGCTGGCGGGTGGCGTGCTGGCGATCGCAACTGCTGCCCTCTTGCTGCTGCCCCTTGGCAAGCAAGCGGCACGCGACGCCAACCTGTTCACGAATGATCTTTGCATCGTTGCACCCGCAACGCCCCATGATCCCGCTTC
The DNA here is from genome assembly GCF_001530125.1 of Thiobacillus denitrificans. Classification (GTDB taxonomy): domain Bacteria; phylum Pseudomonadota; class Gammaproteobacteria; order Burkholderiales; family Thiobacillaceae; genus Thiobacillus; species Thiobacillus denitrificans_C. The sequence goes on from NZ_LDUG01000021.1 coordinate 12,533, forward strand.
AGGGCTGGCGATGCTCGCACCGCGGCCGATCCCCGCCGATGCACGCTGCCTGGTATGCGGCATGTATCCCGCCCGCTTTCCGCGCTGGGCCGCGCAAAGCCTATTCAAGGATGGCGCTGCCCACTACTTCGACTCTCCGCTCGACTTGTTTGTCTTTCTGCAGAAGGTCAATCGCCATGACAGGCGCTACGACCAGGACGATGTTGCTGTGAGCTTTGTCACCGACTTCGAAACCGGGCAATGGATCGAGGCCCACGACGCTTTCTTCGTCCACGGCTCCAGTGTCTTCGGTCCGATGCGCGATGCTGACCTGCCCGCCTTTTCCAGCCGCGAAACGGCTGCCACCCTGACCCGCAGCCGCGGCGGCCGCGTGCTGGGATTTACCGATGTGACTCCCGAGCTGATCCTGTCACTGAACCGCAGCGTGCATCACCGCCACTGAGGTCGAGTTGCCGGATTCATGAATAAAAAAACGGGGGAGATCTGTATCTCCCCCGTTTTTGTTTTTCAAAGCCGCAATAGTTTATTTCGACTGGGCAACCATGTAGTCCACCGCCGCCTTGACGTCGTCATCCGACAGGGTGGTGGAACCCCCACGCGCCGGCATCATGCCTTTTGCACCCGTGAATCCTTCGATCGCATGCTGGTAGAGCACGTCCATGCCCTGCGCGATGCGCGGCGTCCAGTCAGCTTGATCACCAGGCTTCGGCGCGCCGGCAGCACCCACCGCGTGGCACATTGAGCAGACGTTGCCATAAACCTTCTTGCCCAGGTCGCTCCCCGCTGCCATCGGTTCCACCGCCGGAGCCGGAGCCGGAGCCGGTGCAGCCGCCTCCGGCACTGCGGGGGCGGGCGCGGATTCTTCCGGCGCGGCAGGCTCCTGCTTCCCGCAAGCGCCCAACAAAACCGCCAGTGAAAAGGCAAGAACGAATGGTGTCATCTTCATGAATATCTCCTGTTGTGCCGGGTTCGGCTTGAGCGTCCCGGAATGGGGGGAGCCGATACGACAGGCTTTCATCATGAAGCATCCTGTCTGCTGGCTTCAGGGTTGAAACCTGGAGCAGCGGCACCGGCACTGTTCAAAATATAGCATGCCTATTCCCGACATATCACCGGGGCTGAAGAGCTACCTCCATTATTAAAAGTGCCTGGTTCCATGCCGGCCGATATCCCGGAACTCCCCGATAAAACATGGGCTCAAGCCACTACCCCCTCTACCTATTTGGAGGTAGATCGCTGCTGTTCAGCCGGATTCGGGCCTCTTTTCATCTACGTTCATAGGCATACACTTCGATCAGCATTTCGGATAAACAAGTCCATATTTTTCATAAAGGACGCGACATGGCCACCCAGACCCAGCAGCAGATTTCCGTACTCAGCATGAGCACACTGGCGTTCACCATGTGCTTCGCCGTATGGGTGATGTTCTCCATCATCGGCATTCCGATCAAGACCAGCCTCGGGCTGAACGAAACCCAGTTCGGCCTGCTCGCCGCCACCCCCATCCTCACCGGTTCGCTGATCCGCCTGCCGCTCGGCATGCTCACCGACAAGGTCGGCGGCCGCATTGTCTTCTTCATATTGATGCTGTCCACGGTCATCCCGATCTATCTCATCAGCTTTGCCACCGCGTACTGGCACTTCCTGGTGCTCGGCCTCTTCATCGGCGTGGCCGGCGGCTCGTTCTCGGTCGGCATCTCCTACGTGGCGCGCTGGTTTCCCAAGAAGCGCCAGGGCTTTGCCATGGGCATCTTCGGCGCCGGCAACGCCGGTGCGGCAGTGACCAAGTTCGTCGCGCCCGCGCTGGTGGTGGCCTATGGTTGGCAGGCGGTGCCGCAGGTGTATGCCATCGCCATGCTGGTGATGGCCATATTGTTCTGGATCTTCACCTACACCGACACCGCGCACCATGTGTCGAGCCAGATCACCATCAGGGAGCAGCTCGCCGCGCTGAAGGATCCCAACGTGTGGAAGCTGTGCCAGTACTACTCCATCGTGTTCGGCGGCTACGTTGCCCTGAGCCTGTGGATGACCAAGTACTACATTACCGAATACGGCTTCGGCATGCAGACCGCCGCACTTTTGGCCGCCATTTTCGTGTTGCCGTCCGGCGTGATTCGCGCGATGGGCGGCTGGCTGTCCGACAAAGTCGGCGCGCACCGTATGACCTGGTGGGTGATGTGGGTGTCCTGGATCTGCCTGTTCCTGTTGTCGTATCCGCAAACCGAGATGGTCGTGCAGACTACCAAGGGCCAGATGTCATTGCACCTTGGCCTCAACGTCTGGATGTTCACCGCCCTGCTGTTCATCCTGGGGATTTCCTGGGGCTTCGGCAAGGCCAGCGTGTTCAAGTACATCTCCGACGAATACCCCGACAACATCGGCGTCATCTCCGGCATCGTCGGCCTGGTCGGCGGTCTCGGCGGTTTCGTGCTGCCCATCATGTTCGGCGCCATCGTCGACCTCACTGGCATCAACAGCGGCATCTTCATGCTGATGTATGGCGTCACCTGGGTGTCACTGATCTGGATGTACCTGACCGAAGTGCGCAAGGTGCCGATGATCAAGACGGCTGCGGCTGACACTCTCGAATAATTCCCGACCTTATCCAACCCAGGAGCGATCTATGCCCACCAATATCAAGGAATGGAACCCGGAAGACCCGACCTTCTGGGAAACGACCGGCAAGAAGATCGCCTACCGCAATCTGTGGATCTCGGTTCCCAGCCTGCTCAATGGCTTCGCCATCTGGCTGATGTGGGGAATCATCACCGTGCAGATGCTGAACCTGGGCTTCCCCTTCACCAAGGACGAGATGTTCACGCTGACGGCCATTTCCGGCCTGGCAGGCGCAACCCTGAGAATCCCAGCCTCCTTCTTCATCCGCATCGCGGGCGGCCGCAACACCATTTTCCTCACCACCGCGCTGCTGATGATTCCAGCCATCGGCACCGGCATCGCGTTGCAGGACAAGGAAACACCGCTGTGGGTGTTCCAGCTGCTGGCGCTGCTTTCCGGCATCGGCGGCGGCAACTTCGCCTGCTCCATGTCGAACATCTCGACCTTCTTCCCCAAGCGCCTGCAGGGCACCGCGCTGGGGATCAACGCCGGCCTCGGCAACTTCGGCGTCACCACCATGCAGATCCTGATCCCGCTGGTGATGACGGCAGGCATCTTCGGCGCCGCCGCCGGCGGCTCGATGGAACTGATAAAGGACAGCGGCTGGATCCTCGGCAAGATTGTCGCCGGCACTCCCACCTACATCCAGAACGCCGGCTATGTCTGGTTGCTGCTGCTGGTGCCGCTGGCTTTCCTCGGCTACTTCGGCATGAACAACCTGCTGACGGTCACGCCCAACATCGGCTCCACGCTCATGGCATTCGCCAAGGTGCTGTGGCTGTATGGCCTGGCCTTCGTCACCGCGGCGGTCGGCCTCTATCTGTATCTGCCCGCGCCCACCGGCCTCGGCCTGCTCAACATGTGGCTGGCGCTGCCGCTCATCATGGTCGTCACCCTGATGGTGATGAAACTCGCCGCCTTCGGCGAGATGAAGGGCAACATCGCCAAGCAGTTCGAAATCTTCTCGAACAAGCACACCTGGTCGATGACCGCGCTCTACCTCGTCACCTTCGGTTCCTTCATCGGCTTCTCGATGGCCTTGCCGCTGTCGATTACGGTGATTTTCGGCGACACCCATAGCCTCGATGCCGCCACCGGCCTGTGGACGCACGTCAAGAACCCCAACGCACCGTCTGCGCTGCAATACGCCTGGATCGGCCCCTTCGTCGGCGCGCTGATCCGGCCGGTGGGCGGCTGGATCTCGGACAAGGTCGGCGGCTCCATCGTCACCCAGATCATCTCGGCCATCATGGTCGCGGCCTCCGCCTACGCTGGCTGGATCATGATGCAGGCCTACCAGTCGGCCACCCCCGAAGTGTATTTCGCCCAGTTCATCATCACCTTCGTCGTGCTGTTCGCCGCCACCGGAATCGGCAACGGCTCTACCTTCCGCACCGTCGGCGTGGTGTTCGACCGTGTGCAGGCCGGCCCGGTGCTGGGCTGGACCTCGGCGGTGGCCGCCTACGGCGCCTTCATCGCTCCGGTGGTGATCGGCGAGCAGATCAAGGCCGGCACCCCGCAAAACGCCATGTACGGTTTTGCCATCTTCTACGCCCTGTGCCTGGTGCTGAACTGGTGGTTTTACCTGCGCAAGAACGCCTACATCAAGAATCCGTAATAAAACGTGGGGTGCGCATGGCGCACGCCACTAAAGCTGAATCCTGCAACTGAAAGGAGCAAACAATGAGCCACTTCCTTGATCGACTGACCTTCTTCAAGAAGACCGTCGCCGAGTTTTCCAACGGCCACGGCGCCGTCACCAACGAAGACCGCAGCTGGGAAAACGCCTACCGCAGCCGCTGGCAGACCGACAAGATCGTGCGTTCCACCCACGGCGTGAACTGCACCGGGTCGTGCAGCTGGAAAATCTTCGTCAAGAACGGTCTGATCACCTGGGAAATCCAGCAGACCGACTACCCGCGCACCCGCCCCGACCTGCCCAACCACGAACCGCGCGGCTGCCCGCGCGGCGCCAGCTACTCCTGGTACGTGTATTCGGCGCAGCGCGTGAAATACCCGCTGATCCGCGGCCGCCTGATGGAAATGTGGCGCGAGGCGAGGAAGACGATGGACCCGGTGGAAGCCTGGAAATCGGTCAGCCAGGATCCGGAGAAAGCCAAGCGCTACAAGTCGGTGCGCGGCCTGGGTGGCTTCGTGCGCGCCAAGTGGGACGAGGTGACGGAAATGATCGCCGCCGCCAACGTTTTCACCATCAAGGAATTCGGCCCGGATCGCGTCGCCGGCTTCTCGCCGATTCCCGCCATGTCGATGGTGAGCTACGCCGCCGGCTCGCGTTACCTGTCGCTGATCGGCGGCACGCCGCTGTCGTTCTACGACTGGTACTGCGACCTGCCGCCGGCCAGCCCGCAGGTGTGGGGCGAGCAGACCGACGTGCCGGAATCGGCCGACTGGTACAACTCGACCTACCTGATGGTGTGGGGCTCCAATGTGCCGCAGACCCGCACCCCCGACGCCCACTTCTACACCGAGGTTCGGTACAAGGGCACCAAGACCGTGGCGGTTTCGTCGGATTACGGCGAGATGGTCAAGTTCGGCGACATCTGGCTGGCCCCAAAACAAGGCACCGACGCCGCGCTGGCGCTGGCCATGGGCCACGTCATCCTGTCCGAATTCCACGTCAAGAACCGCAGCGAATACTTCGATTCCTATTGCCGCCAGTACAACGACATGCCGATGCTGGTGATGCTGAAGGAACACGAGGGCACGCTGATCGCCGACCGTTACCTGCGCGCCTCCGACCTCAGCGGCAACATGGGCCAGGACAACAACCCCGAATGGAAGACGGTGCTGTACGACGAAAACACCGGCTACCTGGTGGCACCCAACGGGTCCATTGGATTCAGGTGGGGCCAGTCCGGCGCGTGGAACCTCGAAATGCGCGACGGCTATTCGAACAAGGAAGTGAAGCCGCAGCTCACGCTGCTGGGCAGCCATGACGAAGTCGTCGAGGTGGCGCTGCCCTACTTCGGTGGCGATCATCAAGAACTGCTGGCGCGCAACCTGCCGGTGAAGGTGATCAACGTGGGGGGCCGTGACGTGCGCATCGCCACCGTCTACGACCTGACGCTGGCCAACTACGGCGTCGACCGCGGCCTCGGCGGACCGAACCTGCCCACCAGCTACGACGACGACGTGCCCTATACCCCGGCCTGGGCCGAGAAGCACTGCGGGGTGCCGCGCGCCGACATCATCACGGTGGCGCGCGAGTTCGCCGACAACGCCGACAAGACCCACGGCAAGTCCATGGTCATCCTCGGCGCGGCGTTGAACCACTGGTACCACAACGACATGATTTACCGCGGCATCATCAACATGCTGATGATGTGCGGCTGCATCGGCCAGTCGGGCGGCGGCTGGGCGCACTACGTCGGGCAGGAAAAACTGCGGCCGCAGACCGGCTGGGCGCCGCTGGCGTTCGGCCTCGACTGGCACCGGCCGTCGCGGCAGATGAACGGCACCTCGTACTTCTATGCCCACACCAGCCAGTGGCGCCACGAGAAGCTGGCGGCGTCCGAGATCCTCTCGCCCACCGCGAACAAGAACCTGGGCGACTACCGGCTGATCGACTTCAATGTGCGCGCCGAGCGCATGGGCTGGCTGCCGTCCGCGCCGCAACTGGAAACCAATCCGCTGGAAATCACCAAGGCCGCCGATGCTGCAGGCATCGATCCGGTCAAGTATGCGGTCGAGCAGATCAAGAGCGGCGCGCTCAAATTTTCCTGCGAAGATCCGGACAACCCGAAGAACTTCCCGCGTAATTTATTTGTGTGGCGCTCGAACCTGCTGGGTTCGTCCGGCAAGGGCCACGAGTATTTTCTGAAGTACCTGCTCGGAACCCAGAACGCGGTGCTGGGGCCGGACCTCGGCGAACTGGGCGAAGCCAAGCCGAAGGAAGTGGTGTGGCATGACAAGGGCGCCGAAGGCAAGCTCGACCTGCTGGTGACGCTCGACTTCCGCATGTCCACCACCTGTCTGTATTCCGACATCGTGCTGCCGTCATGCACCTGGTACGAGAAGGACGACCTCAACACCTCGGACATGCACCCCTTCATCCATCCCCTGTCCGAAGCAGTGCAGCCGCTGTGGGAATCGAAGTCCGACTGGGATATCTACAAGACCATCGCGAAGAAGTTCTCCGAACTCGCGGCCACCCATCTGGGCACCCAGAAGGATCTGGTGCTCACCCCGCTGATGCACGACACGCCGTCCGAACTGGGTCAGAGCATGGCGGTGCGCGACTGGAAAAAGGGCGAGGTCGATGCCATCCCCGGCAAGACCATGCCGAACATGACGGTGGTGACGCGTGACTACGGCGACACCTACAAGAAGTTCACTTCGCTGGGGCCGCTGCTGACCAAGATCGGCAACGGCGGCAAGGGCATCAGCTGGAACACGGAAGATGAGGTCCATCAGCTGGGCGAACTGAACTACACCGTCACCGAAGACGGCATCAGCCAAGGCTTGCCGAAGATCGAGTCGGCCATCGACGCCTGCGAGGTCATTCTCATGCTGGCGCCGGAAACCAATGGCCAGGTCGCGGTGAAGGCCTGGGAAGCGCTGTCGAAGATCACCGGCCGCGACCATACCCATCTGGCCCGCCCGCGCGAGGACGACAAGATCCGCTTCCGCGACGTCGTCGCGCAGCCGAGGAAGATTATTTCCTCGCCCACCTGGTCCGGGCTGGAATCGGAGCATGTGTCGTACAACGCCGGCTACACCAACGTCCACGAGCTGATCCCATGGCGCACCCTCACCGGCCGCCAGCAGTTCTACCAGGATCACCAGTGGATGCTGGATTTCGGCGAGGGCCTGTGCGTGTACAAGCCGCCGGTCGACACCAAGACGATTGCACCGATGCTGGGCAAGAAGCCCAACGGCAACCACGAGCTGGTGCTCAACTGGATCACCCCGCACCAGAAGTGGGGCATCCACAGCACCTACACCGACAACCTGCGCATGCTGACGCTGTCGCGCGGCGGCCCCCACGTCTGGGTGTCCGAGCCGGAGGCAAAGGAAGCCGGGCTGGTCGACAACGACTGGGTCGAGGTGTTCAACGTCAACGGCACGCTGACGGCGCGCGTGGTGGTCAGCCAGCGGGTGCCCAAGGGCATGTGCCTGATGTATCACGCTCAGGAAAAGATCATCAACGTGCCGGGCGCGGAGGTGAGCGGCTTCCGCGGCGGCATCCACAACTCGGTGACGCGCACCATCACCAAGCCGACCCACATGATCGGCGGCTACGCGCATCTGGCTTACGGCTTCAACTACTACGGCACGGTCGGCTCCAATCGCGATGAATATGTGATCGTGCGCAAGATGAAGAAGGTGGACTGGATGGAAGGTCCGCTGGTCGAGCGCTGAAATGCATTAACCACAGAGGCACAGAGATATGCCCCGCAGGGGCGGTATCCCTCGGGACACAGAGGAAAACAAAAAAACTCAGGGGGGTTCTCCGTGCCTCTGTGTCTCTGTGGTGAAAGATTTTAAGGTTTATAGGAGTCACAACATGAAAGTGCGTGCGCAAATTGCCATGGTGCTGAACCTCGACAAGTGCATCGGCTGCCATACCTGCTCGATCACGTGCAAGAACGTGTGGACCTCGCGCGAAGGCATGGAATACGCGTGGTTCAACAACGTCGAAACGAAGCCCGGCATCGGCTATCCCAAGCAGTGGGAAAACCAGGACATCTGGAACGGCGGCTGGAAGCTCAAGGGCGACGGCAAGTTAGAGCCGCGCCAGGGCAGCCGCCTGAAAATCCTCGCCAACATCTTCGGCAACCCCAACCTGCCGGAGATCGACGACTACTACGAGCCCTTTACCTACGACTACCAGCACCTGCAGAAGGCGCCGCTGTCCGAGACACCGCCCACCGCGCGCCCCATCTCCGCCATCACCGGCAAGAAGATGGACAAGATCAACTGGGGCCCCAACTGGGAAGACGATCTCGGCGGCGAGTTTTCCTCGCGCGGCCGCGACAAGAACTTCGACAACGTGCAGAAGGAAATGCACTCGACGTTTGAAAACACCTTCATGATGTATTTGCCGCGGCTGTGCGAACACTGCCTCAACCCGACCTGCGTCGCCTCCTGCCCCTCGGGCTCGATCTACAAGCGCGAAGAGGACGGCATCGTGCTGGTCGACCAGGACAAGTGCCGCGGCTGGCGCATGTGCATCTCCGGCTGCCCCTACAAGAAGATCTATTTCAACTGGAAGTCCGGCAAGGCCGAGAAGTGCATCTTCTGCTACCCGCGCATCGAGGCGGGCCAGCCCACCGTGTGCTCGGAGTCCTGCGTCGGCCGCATCCGCTACCTCGGCGTGATCCTGTATGACGCCGACCGCATCGAGGAAGCCGCCAGCGTGGTGGATGAGAAGGAACTCTATGAAGCGCAACTGAAGATATTCCTCGACCCCAACGACCCTGAAGTCATCGCCGCCGCGCGCGCCGAAGGCGTCCCGGAGGCCTGGCTCGACGCCGCGGTGGCGTCGCCGGTATACAAGATGGCCATCGACTGGAAGATCGCCTTCCCGCTGCACCCGGAATACCGCACCCTGCCGATGGTGTGGTACGTGCCGCCGCTCTCGCCCATCCAGTCGGCCGCCGAATCCGGCAAGATGGGGATGAACGGCATCATTCCCGATACAAAGTCGCTGCGCATCCCGATCACCTATCTCGCCAACCTGCTCACCGGCGGCAAGGAAAAGCCGATCGTCACCGCGCTCGACCGCCTGCTGGCGATGCGCGCCTACATGCGCGGCAAATCGGTGGAAGGCATCCCCAACACCGCCGCGCTCGACCAGGTGGGGCTGACCTCCGCGCAGGCCGACGAGATGTACCGCTACCTCGCGATTGCCAACTACGAGGACCGTTTCGTGATTCCCACGACGCACCGCGAAGAGGCCCTCAACACCTTCGAGGAAAAGTCGAGTTGCGGCTTCACCTTCGGCAACGGCTGCTCGGACGGCGTCTCCAAACCGAGCCTGTTCGGCAACCGCAAAAATTCGGTGCCGGTCGATCTGTCGCAGCTGCACGCCAAGAAGAAAACCGGTTAAGAACATGCTCAATCACGCTGCACCGTCATTGCGAGCAACGCGAAGCGATCCAGGATGCCAGCAGCATCAACGGACTCTGGATCGCCACGGCTCTGCGAGCCTCGCGATGACGGCTTGCCCAACCTTTGAATAAGGAAACGATCCGATGAAAACCTTCAAAGTGATTTCCCTGCTGCTGTGCTACCCCGAGTCGGACTGGCTGGCGGCCTTGCCTGACCTCAAAGAGGCGCTGGCGTCGGAGGCCGACGTCAACGGCGATGCCGCTGCCCACATGGCGCCGCTGTTCGCGCAGCTGCGGGACACCAGCCTGATCGCACTGCAGGAAAACTACGTCGCTACCTTCGACCGCAACCCCTCGCACTCACTGCACCTGTTCGAGCACATCCACGGCGAATCGCGCGACCGCGGCTCGGCGATGATCGACCTGCTGAACGAGTACTGGAAGCACGACTTCGACGCCAGTGCCTCGGAACTGCCGGACTACGTGCCGCTGTTCCTCGAGTTCCTGTCGCTGCTGCCGACCGACGAGGCCCTCGAACTGCTCGGCGACGCCGTGCACGTGCTCGCCACCATCGGCCGCAAGCTCGACGCCAACGGCAGCCCCTATGCCACCGCCTTCCAGGTGCTGGAAGCGCTGTCGCCGGTGGCGGCGCAGGAACTGGCCGAGCCGCCGGTGCGCGACATGGACGAGGCGATGGAGATGTTCGGCCCGTCGGTCGACGGCGTCGAGCCTTTGATGAATCCCGGCGCGCAGGTGTCGGTGGTGCAGATGCCGGCCTCGCGCCGCCAGGCCCCCACTGCAGCGCAATGATTAATCATGAAAACCGTTGAACCACAGAGGCACAGAGACACAGAGAAAAAGTCAATTATTACGACACACTGCTCTCTTCGATCGAACGGGTTTCTCTGTGTCTCTGTGCCTCTGTGGTGAAGAATTTAGGTTAAAGGAGTATCTGAAAATGTCCTACTCGCAAACTTTCCTGTTCGGGATCTATCCCTACATCGCCCTGACGGTATTCCTGCTGGGCAGCCTGATCCGCTTCGACCGCGAGCAGTACACGTGGAAGAGCGACTCGTCGCAGATGCTCAAGCGCGGCCAGCTCAGGCTGGGCAGCAACCTGTTCCACATCGGGGTGCTGTTTCTGTTCTTCGGTCATTTGTTCGGCATACTGACGCCGCACTTCATCTACGAGCCCTTCCTCAGCTCGGGCGACAAGCAGATCCTCGCCATGGTCACGGGCGGCATCGCGGGCGTACTGGCCTTCATCGGCCTCACGCTGCTGCTGCACCGCAGGCTGACCGAGCCGCGCATCCGCATCACCTCGAAGCCCAGCGACATCCTGATCCTGCTGCTGCTGTGGCTGCAGCTGCTGCTCGGCCTGGCGACCATCCCGCTGTCGGCGCAGCACCTCGACGGCAGCATGATGATCCGCCTGGCCGAATGGGCGCAGCGCATCGTCACCTTCCGCGGCGGCGCGGTCGAATTACTGGCAGGCGCAGGCTGGATTTTCAAGACGCACCTGTTCCTCGGCATGACGATCTTCCTCGTCTTTCCATTCACCCGTCTGGTGCATGTGTGGAGCGGCTTTGCCGCAGTGACCTACGTGGTACGTGCCTGGCAGCTGGTGCGTCCGCGCGGCTGACCCAAACTGATCAAAGGAGACTGAAATGACTCATGTTGTCATCCTGGGTGCCGGCATCGCGGGTGTATCCGCCGCCTACGCACTGAAAGCCAAACTGGGCCCGCGCGACGAAGTGACCGTGGTCTCGGACAAGCCCTACTTCCACTTCGTGCCGTCGAATCCGTGGGTCGCCATGGGTTGGCGCGAGCGGTCCGACATCGCCTTCCCGATTGGGCCCTATCTCGAATCGCGCGGCATCAAGTTCATCCACAGCGCGGTCAAGCGCATCCAGCCAGACGTTATCCAGGTCGACCTGGAAAACGGTGACGTGCTGTTCTACGACTATCTTCTGATCGCCACCGGCGTGACCGGCATGACCGATGAGATTCCCGGCCTCGCCGAGCACACTCATTCGGTGATTCACGTTGACCAGGCCGAGCGCGCCCTGGCGGCGTATCGCGAGTTTGTGCGCCATCCAGGCCCCATCGTGGTGGGCGCGGCGCCAGGCGCCAGCGTACTGGGGCCGCTCTACGAATACGCCTTCCTGGTCGACGCCGACCTCAAGCGGCGCAACATCCGCGAGCGGGTGCCGATCACCCTGGTGACCCCGGAACCCTGGCCCGGCCACCTCGGCCTCGGCGGCGAAGGCGCCAGCCGCGGCGCCGTGACCGCCGCATTGATGGATACCAAAATCAGCGTGATCTGCAATGCCCGCACGCTGCGCATCAACAAGGACACCATCGAGGTAGTCGAGCTCGACGCCGCCGGCAACGAAAAGCAGACCCATACCCTGCCCTATGCTTATTCGGTGTACTGGCCGGCCTTCGGCGGCGTGCCGGGGGTGCGCAACTCGCCCGGGCTGGTCAACGAGCGCGGGCTGGTGGTGGTGGACGAGTATCTGCGTAACCCCGACTACCCCAATGTGTTCGCCCTCGGCGCCTGCGTGTCGCAGCCGCCGGTGGAAAAAACGCCGGTGCCGGTGGGCGCGCCCGACTCGGTGTATTCGATCCAGAAGGCCGGCGAGATCGTGGTGCAGAACATCCTCGCCCAGCTCGGCGATGCGCCGCTGGTGAGCCACGTGCCGCAACGCGCCAAGTGGCTGACCGACATGGGCAATACCGGTGCCGCCTATCTGTCGGAACCGCAGGTGCCGCTGCGCGACATCAACTGGATGCGCCAGGGCCGCTGGGTGCACCAGGCCAAGGTCGATTTCGAAAAGTACTTCGTCAACAAGATCCGCCTGCAGCCTGCGGACCAGGCCCCCTCGGCGGCCTCCCGGATTGCCGGCGTGATGAGCCGGCTGCTGGCGGAACCGGGCGGCACGCCTGCGCCAGTGACCGTATCCGGCGGCGGCAAGCCACTGGAAATCCGCCTGCCGCAGGATCCCTGCATCGAACTGCGGGCGCTCGCCAAATCGCTGGGACGCGAGCCCAACGCGCTGGCGGCCGAGTTGCTGGCCGCCGCGGTGTCCGACGCCAAGTTATATCTGAACGAAGACGGGGTCGAGGCGATGGCGCGCTCGCGACGCGAACTGCTGGTGGAAGACCTGCCGGAGCGCCAGCCTGGAGTCGAGTTCCACGGCGGCGGCACCTGACCGCAATCGCCGCAAGACTTTTTTAACCGCCGCACAGGAGAACCCAGCATGCGCACCGACCTGCCCGAACGCGACGCCGAAGGCTATTTGATCGACCCTGCCGACTGGAACGAGGACGTGGCCCGCGCCCTGGCCGAGGAGGAGAACATCCAGTTGAACGACGACCACTGGGACGTCATTCGCTTCATGCGCGAGTACTACGAGGAACATCAGGTCGCGGCCGACGCGCGCTTCGTCATCAAGCATCTGGCCGAACGCATGGGCCGGGAAGCGCAGAAGAAGCTGTTCGAGCTGTTTCCCTATGGCTACGTGAAGCAGGCCTGTAAGATTGCCGGCATGCGGCGCCCGCGCGCCTGGAGCACGGGCTGATCGCCCGCACCCGGATACCTTGACCACAAATCAATACCAAGTATGGCCTTGCTTCCTCTCGACGATCTCGACAAACATCCCCCGCTCACCGGCTGGGCCCCCTTCGCACTCGGCTTCCGGCCTTTCTTCCTCGCCGCCGGCGTCTTCGCCGTGCTGCTGATGGCGCTGTGGCTGCTGGTGCTGCGCGGCAGCCTCGACCTCGGCGAACTGCCGCCGCAGGTCTGGCACGGACACGAAATGCTGTTCGGCTTCGCCGTGGCGGTGATCGCCGGCTTTCTGCTCACCGCCGCGCAGAACTGGACCGGCATCCCCATACTGTCCGGCCCGCCGCTCGCCGCGCTGTTCCTGCTATGGCTGGCCGGGCGGCTGGGCTTCCTGGTGCCGGGCCTGCCGGCGGAGCTGGTTGCGCTGGTCGACTTGGCGTTCCTGCCTGCGGTGGCGCTGGTGCTTGCCGTGCCCATCCTCAAGGCAAGGCAGTTGCACAACGCCCCCTTCCCCGTCCTGTTGCTGGTGCTGACGGCGGCCAATGCGCTGGTGCATCTGCAAGCGCTCGGCTGGGCAGACACGGCCGGTCTTGGCTTGCACCTCGCCACCTACGTGGTGGTGACGATGATGGTGTTGATGGGCGGGCGGGTGATTCCCAGCTTCACCGACAACAAGCTGAACACCCGCGCGCGGCGCTGGAAAACCATCGAAATCCTGGCGCCGGTCGCCACCGTTGGCGCGTTGCTTGCCGCGCTGGCCGCACCCTATTCGCTCGTCACCGCCCTGTTCGCGGCGATCGCAGCGGCGGTGCATGTCATCCGGCTGGTGGGCTGGTATACGCACAAATTCTGGTCGGTGCCGCTGCTGTGGATCCTGCACCTGGGCTATGCCTGGATCGCGCTCGGCTTCGCGCTGCTGGCCCTGTCGGCAGCCGGAATCAGCACCGCTGCCGTCAGTGCGCTGCATGCCTTCACCACCGGCGGCATCGGCGTGCTGACTCTGGGCATGATGGCGCGGGTCTCGCTCGGCCACACCGGGCGGGTGCTGGAAGCAGCGCCGCTGATGACGCGGGCCTTCGTCGCAATCAATCTCGCGGCGCTGCTGCGCGTCGCGCTACCGCTGCTTTTCCCGGGCGTGTATACGCAGAGCATGACGGCTGCCGGACTGCTGTGGATGGCCGCGTTCGGTCTGTTCGTCGTGGTGTATGCCCCCATGCTGCTGCGCCCGCGGGTCGACGGCAAGCCGGGCTGAATAAGCGTTCTGTCCGGGCGCATCGGCACCTCCAGTCGTGCCATGCAGAACGGCGCGATAGCCGTCAGGGTGCGCATGCGGGCCACACCCGAAGGGGCTATTGGTGAACCGAATGCCCATGTGGCCAGATATCGGCCGTAGTGTGCTGCAACACGCCGCTTGCTCGCTCAACGCGGAATCTCAACGTTTACAATAACCGGGGCAGGCGGATAAGCAGCGACGACTACGGGCCGTAACCAGACCCCGAACGGTTCTGTTTTTCTGCTATCAACCCCTCGGTCATTCAACGTGAAGCACACCCCTATGCGCCAACCCGAGTTGCTGGCACCCGCCGGCTCCCAAACCATGCTCGAAACCGCGCTCGCCTTCGGTGCCGACGCGGTTTATGCCGGCCAGCCGCGCTACAGCCTGCGCGTCCGCAACAACAGCTTCCGTGACGAAATTACGCTGGGCGTCGGCATCGAATACGCGCACAGCCGGGGCAAGCAGTTCTTTGTCGTCAGCAACATCTTTCCGCACAACTCCAAGCTGAAAACCTACCTGGCCGACATGGCGCCGGTCATCGCCCTCAAGCCGGACGCGCTGATCATGGCCGACCCGGGCCTGATCGACATGATTCGAGAAACCTGGCCCGACATGCCCATCCACCTGTCCGTACAGGCCAACACCGTCAACTACGCGGCGGTGCGTTTCTGGAAAAAACTCGGCATCCGCCGCGTCATTCTTTCGCGTGAACTCTCGCTCGACCAGGTCGCCGAGATCCGCCAGGAATGCCCGGACATGGAACTTGAAGTCTTCGTGCATGGCGCGCTGTGCATCGCCTATTCCGGCCGCTGCCTGCTCTCGGGCTACTTCAACCACCGCGACCCCAACCAGGGCGCCTGCACCAACTCCTGCCGCTGGGAATACAACCCCCTCCCCGGCAAGGAAGCACCGGACGGCGACGTGTATTTGCTGGAAGAAAAACAGCGCGCCGGCAGCTACATGCCCATCGAAGAAGACGAGCACGGCACCTACATCCTCAACTCGAAAGACCTGCGCGCCATTGAACACGTGCAGCGGCTGACCGAAATCGGCATCGACTCACTCAAGATCGAAGGCCGCACCAAGTCGCCCTACTATGTGGCGCGCACCTGCCAAACCTATCGCCAGGCCATCGACGATGCCGTCGCCGGCCGCCCGCTCGATCCGGGCTTGCTGCGCGAACTCGACGGCCTGGCCAACCGGGGCTATACCGGCGGCTTCTACGAACGCCACCCGGATCGCGAATACCAGAGCTACCTGAAGAGCCATTCCGAGTCGGACCGCAGCCTCTATGTCGGCGATGTCATGGCGTATGACGCGGCAGGCCTGGCTGAAATCGACGTGAAGAACCGGTTTTCGGTCGGCGACCGCATCGAACTCATTCACCCCAGGGGCAACCTGGAACTGACGATTACCACCATGCAAGGCAAAGACAGCACCCCGGTCAACGTCGCACCGGGCAGCGGCCATCGCGTCAGCATTCCCATACCAGCGGGCTATGAGGGCGCATTCGTCGCGCGTTTTGTCGCAGAGCACGACCAAACACCTGCCATCCTGCCCAACGCCCCAGTCTGATGGCTGCTTAGCCGATGAGCCGGTGTTTCGCGTACCGGCTGGCAAGGCCGGCTCATCGGCCTTTGCTAACGGTCACCGCCGCCTGATACCCAACACTCGGCAGTGACTGCTTTCGATCATGCTGAATTGGCGCTTTCGACCCATTTCGGACTGTCAGGCTGGGCAATCCTTATGTCTGGTTCTCGGCCTTATGCAAAGCTTTCCATAAGGCCGAAAACCAGACGCCTGCAACAACTGCCCTGAATGACCGTTCCTGGCCGGCAACTGCCCCAGGCAGACGAAGCCACTTTGTGCACGCAGGGTTCACTTGGGACCGGAAAATAAAGCCCGGCAAACGTTGCAACTTACCCTATGCAGCTTCCAGCACACGCATTTCGACGTGCAGGCCTGCGGCTGCCGCCATGTTGACCAGGGCATCCAGGGCAAACAAGTCGATCTTGCCGCGCATGAGGTCAGAGACGCGCGGCTGCGTGACGCCGAACAGCTTGGCAGCTTGCGACTGGCTGATGCCGACGCGGGCGATATGATTTTTCAAGGCCATCATCAAGACCGAGCGGAGCTTCATGTTTGCCGCTTCCTCGGGCGTGTCCTCGATGGCATCCCACACGCTGGCAAATCGTTTATTGCTCATTGTTCTATCTCCTTCAACAAATCCCGGTAGCGTTTCGCTGCCAAGTCGATATCCGTCTTGCTGGTTTTCTGCGTTTTTTTCTGAAAGCAGTGCAGCACATAGACGGCATCGGCAAACTTGGCGACATAGATCACCCGATACGCGCCGACTTCATCCCGAATCCGGATTTCCCGCACGCCCTGGCCTACCGTTGTCATCGGTTTCCAATCATCCGGTTCGCCGCCTTGCTGTACCTGGCCGATCTGGTGTCCAGCCTCGCGCCGCGCCGAGATGGGGAAGACACGCAGATCATCGAGGGCGCTGCCCCGGAACTCGACCGGCTTGGTATCTATCATTGGTTTAATTATACAAATATTTGTATGTAGCGCAAGCCCTTACTGGGCCCTATTTTCCGTTCCTGGAGACAACCCCATCAAAAAGCCGCTCGCACATGACGAGGTCAGGCTTTCGAGGCCAAAGGAGGAATGCTACGAAATCGCAGTAGCGTTCGGCAATCATCATGTTGGGGGTGATGCCGGCACGGAACTGTCATTGCGCCTGCAGATGAAACCCGGCTGCAACTCCAGAACAGGCCATCGCAGCCCGCGCATTGACGCGCGCGGCCAAACCAGTGCAGGCTTGGGGCTCTCCCGTTATTCGCCGACATCCATGTCCCTCCGCTCGCTTTGCACGCGCTGGCTCGCGCTCTTCGCTTTGTTTTCCACCTCGGTACTGGCCGCCTCGCCCGACGGCGTGGTGGCGGTATCGCACCCGGCGGCGGCCGCTGCCGGCGCGCGCATGCTGGCTGCGGGCGGCAACGCCATCGATGCGGCGGCGGCGGTGCAGTTCGCGTTGAACGTGGTCGAGCCGCAGTCGTCCGGCATCGGCGGCGGCGGTTTCATGCTGATTCATCTGGCGAAAACCAGCGAAACCTTCATCGTCGATTCACGTGAGCGTGCGCCGGCTGCGGCCAGCGCCGACATGTTCGCGCCGGACGGCTTGCCGATGCAGTTTCCGCTGGCTTCGACCAGCGGCCTTGCGGTGGGCGTGCCGGGCACTCTGCGCGGCGTCGACACCGCGCTCACCCGCTGGGGCACGAAGACGCTGGCGGACACGCTGGCGCCGGCGATCGAGCTCGCCGAACAGGGCTTTCGCGTCAACCGCTTCCTTGCCGCCGACATCGCCCATGACGGCGGTCGCACCCGGATTCATCCCGAAACCGCGGCAATTTTCCGCCCCGGCGGCGTGCCCTTGGCCGAGGGCGACTGGCTGGTGCAGCCCGAGCTCGCCAAAACCCTCAAACGCATCGCCGCCAAAGGGCCGGATGCCTTCTATCGCGGCGCCCTCGCACGGGCGATCGTCAAGGCGCAGCAGCGCACGCGCAGCGAACTGGGCGCAGCCGGAAAAGGCCGCATGACGCTGGCCGATCTCGCGCAGTATGAGGTCGCGATCCGTCAACCCCTGGTCGGCCACTACCGCGGCTGGACGCTGGCGGGCATGCCGCCGCCCTCTTCCGGCGGCCTCACCGTGCTGCAGATGCTGGGCCTCTTGGAGCATTTTCCGCTCGGCGACGCCGCGCAGGGCTACGGCTTCGGCAGCCCGAAAACCCTGCACACCATGATCGAGGCGATGCGTCTGGCGTTCGCCGACCGCGCGCTGTGGATCGGCGACGACGATGCCGCGCCGCTACCGCGACAGGGCCTGCTGCATCCCGACTATCTGGCGACGCGCGCTGCGCTGATCAAAACAGACAGCCGCATGGACCCGCCGCAGGCGGGCGATCCGCTGCCCTGGGATTCGTCCACCGCCGTGCGGCCGAAACCATCGCGCACCCCGCAGGAAAGCCCTCACACCACGCATTTTTCCATCGTCGATCGCTGGGGCAATGTGGTGAGCTACACCAGCACCATCGAATACACCTGGGGGGCGGGCATCACCGTACCGGGATACGGCTTCCTGCTCAACAACGAGCTCACCGATTTCAACTTCATGCCCGCAGCCGACGCCGCCGAAGGCAACCCCGGCGCCAATGACGTCGCGCCCCACAAGCGCCCGCGCTCCAGCATGGCGCCCACGCTGCTGTTCAAAAACGGCAAGCCGGTCGCCGCCTACGGCTCGCCCGGCGGCGCCACCATCATCAACACCGTGCTCAATGTCACCCTCAACTTGATCGACCACGGCATGAGCATGCAGCAGGCCATCGCCGCCCCGCGCCTGTCGGTCACCCACGCGGCGGGCCAGGTGAAGTGCGAAGGCGGCGCGCCCTTCATGCAGCCGCGTTTCAGCGTCGCCACGCAGGACGCCTTGCGCAAGATGGGGCATGCGAGATTGGGCGAAGCGGGGACCGAGGGCTGCCAGGAAACGATCGGGGCGGTGCAGGCAGTCGTCATCGACCTCGCGTCCGGCACCCATCACGGCGCCGCCGACCCGCGCCGCGAAGGAACAGTGGTTCAGGTCGGCCAGCGCCTTGACGGAAACCAGGCTCGGAAGAACTACCCGTAATTCAAGGAACGCCGACGAAATGTCGCATTGAGAAAATCGGTGCTGCGCTCGCAACACGTCCTTTTGGGCCGCGCGTATGCCCACTTTAAAAACGCGGATAGTTTGCTAAAGTGAATGAAGTGAGTGGCATCCCCCGGTCTTTTTTCAATCCGGCTGCCCGGGGTCAAGGAGGTGAACAATGGATATTGTTGACATGATCGTCCATGTAAACGAGACGATTCCCACCGAGAGAATGCACGAGCTGGAAGACGTGGTGCGGACCGATGCCTGCGTCATCAGCGCCTGCAGTTCGAACGAGAATCCCCATCTGCTGATGGTGACCTACAACCCCGCGTGCACGAGTTCCGGCTACGTCTTGAATATGATTCAGGCGCAAGGCGTTCACGCCAATCTGGTCGGGCTCTAGCAAGCACCTTCGCGGCGGCGTTTCGCCTCCGATACGGTATCGCGCAACGCGCCGCGAGCCCCGCTGGATTTCATGCACCTACGCTTAGCTTCAACACGCTTAGCTTCAAGGAGGACTCCCATGAAACACATGACCATCGACATGCCGATCGTA
Organism: Thiobacillus denitrificans; assembly: GCF_001530125.1. GTDB lineage: Bacteria > Pseudomonadota > Gammaproteobacteria > Burkholderiales > Thiobacillaceae > Thiobacillus > Thiobacillus denitrificans_C. Next base: position 32,315 of record NZ_LDUG01000021.1, read on the forward strand.
TCCGAATGCCTGGCGAGTGAATGCGCCTACAACGTCGACATGAATTGCCACGCCAAGGCGATCACCGTGGGCAATAGCCTGCATGCAGGCTGCGATACCTTTTTTTCGGGTTCGGGCCACACCAGGGCGACCACCCGGACGGCAGGAATCGGCGCCTGCAAATCCACCAACTGCGCATTCAACGAGGATCTGGAGTGCATGACGGACAGCATTCGCGTGGCCCCGGCAGGTCAGGCGGTCAACTGCATGACTTACTCGCCGCGCTAATCGGCAACCGCCCCGGCCAAGGCGCCATCCAAGTTTACGATCTACAAACCGTGGAGGGATGCCTATGTCACGATCATCCGAATTACTCAAGCTGCCTGGCGCGGTTGCCGCGGGTCTCTTTTCCCGCAAGGGGTTTTTGGAAGAGTTCGAAGGCCCTTTCCCTGCCAGCGAGGCTGCCGGGCTGGCAGGCTTGTGTTCCGCCATTACGCTGACAATGGAAATGCAGGGGCTGCTGCTGGAACGCTTAACCGGGGAACCCGGCTGGGCAGGCTGTTACGGCTGGGCAGCGTGGGGGCCAGGAAGCGCCATCGTCGCGGTGGACGACAGCATGTGCATTGTGCAGACACCGGCAACATCCTTCGACGAAGTGTTCTCGGCCATGCGAACGGCAGCGGGCGTCGAGGTCAGTGAAACCGAATAAAAGGAGAATAAGATGCCGACCCTGGATCAACTCATGCAGCTGCCGGGCGCTTATGGCGCGATCGAATTTTCCTGCGCGGGCGAGTTGGGTGACATGCGCGGCGAGCTGGAGCCGGATTTCGCCGAAATCGTCGCGCAGATGTGCGCCGCCAACATGGCCATCTATCGCATGCAAGCCACGGGCTGGGCGAAGCATACCGGTCAGCGGGGCTTCCTGCCCGAACGCGGCTTTGCCTTCCTGAGTCTCGACCATGTGATGATGGGGATGGACGGAAAGGCTGTCCTCGGACATAGCCTGGGGTTCAACTACGACCGGGCTTACCAGCTCTTCAATGAAAATGCCCAGGGAGACGCCGAATAATTCACTATTTGTCATTGCGAGCGCAGCGAAGCAATCCAGAATGCCAGCGGAATCAAAGAACTCTGGATCGCCACGGCCCTGCGGGCCTCGCGATGACGAAATCAATCAGCGCTTCCCTAGGGAGACGCTGATTAATCCGTCTTTGCGAGGAGCGAAGCGACGCGGCAATCCAGAAATGCCTGCTTAATCAATGCGCTGGATTGCCGCGCTTCGCTCGCAATGACGGTTATATCGAATTAATCAGTGTTTCCCTAGCAGCCCGGAGGCGATGGTGTCACAGAAGGAGATAGACCATGACGGATCTAGCGAGTCTGCTTGAGATCAAGGGCGTGGTCGCAGCCCTGCGCTTTTATGATGACGGCACTCTGATGGAGGCGGCAGGCGAGATCGATCCGCTGCATACGGACCTTGCCGCGGAGTTGTGTTATGCCAATGGGCGCATCCTGCATCACAGCAGCGATGTCCTCACGACCATTTCCGGCAAGGCTGGCTGGCCGCCGCGGGGATGGATGATGATGGGTGACGAGCTGTCCATCTGCACCATCGCGAATGTGGTGTGTTTCGTGAAAAATAGCGAGGTGTCTTTCAACGAAACATTGAAAGTCCTGTCTGAGATTGAAAGTCAATAAAAACAACATCCTGGACAGGACAGACAGAACGCCGACCCGACTTGCCTGCACCCGCACCATAGAATTGCCCATCCTCAACCACCTTGCGGGTCGACAGATCAGCGCGACCCCGCCATGGACCGGTTGAAACTGTCGATGCAGTTCTTCAGGTTCTGGGTGACGCTTGCCTTGTCGCTCACCTGACAATCTCCGGCGTCGATGCCGGGACGGCGGTCGGCAACAGCACTGCCGACTGCTGAAAAAGCGGGGGCGTCTGCAGGCACAGGGGCGGGAGCGTCCGCTGCCCTTTCCTTCGCGACGCCTGTCTGTTCAAGTTTTTTTTGCATCGCCAGCAGTTTCGCCTGGAGGTGTTCTTTTTCCTGCGCGGATTGCAGCAGCATCAAAGCCATCGCGCCGATCAACACCAGCAGCATGGCACTTGCCCCCGGTATCCACACCCATTTGTTCGACAGCATGGCAAGCACGCGCCGGATGCGGCCAGGCTGCACCGTGTCCTCATCGCTGTCTGAATCGTCCTCGCTGAACGCTGTCGCGTCCCTGTTCCGTCCCGCGCCGGGGATTGACTCGTCCGCCTCGAGCACTTCCGGTTTGGGCTGTTGGCGGAATGTGGTTTTCAGCCGCGCCAGCAAAGACCGTTGGGGCGCGGACGCTTCTTCCTCGATGGCACTTGCATCGGCTTGTTCCCGGGCGGGCGCTTCACCGAGCGCGGCTTGATCCGGCTCCACGGGCTGTTCCGGAACAGGCTTATGCCCCCGGCTGAAGAATTGTTTCAGGCGTTCGAAGCGGCCGACCTGGGGTTCGGCGGTGTCAGCGGCGGCGCCCGGTTCTGCCTCGACCTCGACCGGCCGCACGTCCATCGACGCTTCCGGGTCAGGTGTTTCCAGTTGTTCCGGGAACGCCGCAGCCGGCTTGCGCCAAAAGGCGAGCCGGGAAAACCCATGCACGAGTTTTGCAGTTAATCGGTTCAAAGAGAGCGTCCCTTGCCGGTGCGTGTAAACCTAGAAACCGCAGTTGGACGCGCTCGATGGTGCGTCTGGGCGGGTGGATGCCGCGAAGCGAGGAGGCGGCAGGCCGGGGCCTGCAACGACGGGCGACCAAGGCAGGCGAACGACCAGGCGTGCCAGCGGGTGCGTAGCGGACTCACCCTGTAGGGGGGCGTGGCCGAGGGCAGAAAAACCAATATCCATGCTGCATTCCTCAGGGTGATGCGCGGTCAACTGCGGTTTTTAGGTTCAATATGTTTTGTTTTAATAGCGGCTAAAACGCGGCCAAGTTGAGCGGGAAGCCGCGCCCGGCAAGGCGCTTGTCTTACTTCAAGGCGTTGCCGACAACTTCGGCTACGTCTTTCGCCAGGTTCTCGCAGGCTCTGATCCGATCCAGCGCAGCCCGTGCGTGGCCCTGGCGCACGGCATCGAACTGGCGCCAGCGGTCGAAGCTGCGCGCCAGGCGCGAAGCCACCTGCGGGTTGATCGCCTGCAGTTCGATGATGACGTCGGCCGCCAGCGCGTAGCCGCTGCCGTCCGCCGCGTGGAAGTGGCGGGGGTTGGCGGCGCAGAAGCTGCGCACCAGGGCATAGACCTTGTTCGGATTCTTCAGGTCGAAGGCCGGGTGCTGCATGAGTTCGCGCACCCGCGCCACGGTGCCGGGCAGGCGCGACGTCGCCTGGACCTGCAGCCACTTGTCGACTACCAGCGCTTCGCCCTGCCAGTGCGCGTGGAACGCCGCGAGGGCGGTCTCGCGTTCGGGCAGATCGAGATTGGCGAGGGTGGCCAGCGCCGCGATGACGTCGGTCATGTTGCCGCGCTGCCCGGACTGGGCCAGCAGGCGCGGCAGCACGGCGGCGCGCAGAGTGGCGTCGTCGCTTTCGGCAAGGTAGCCAAGGCAGAGGTTGCGCAAGGCGCGGCGGCCGACCTGGGCACCATCCGGGGCGTAGGGTTCGGACGGCGCGAGCGCCGTCCACACGGCCTCGAAACGTTCGCGCAGTTGGGTGGCGAGGTGGCGCCGCAGGTTGACGCGGGCGCGATGGATCGCTTCGGGATCGATAATCTCGCCGCGACCGGCCATCGCCTCGGCCAGCACCTGCTCGGCCGGCAGGACCAGGGCCTCGGCGGTCAGCGCGGGGGCGTCGGTGAGGCCGGCATCGAGCACGCGGCCGCAGGCGGCGACGAAGTCAGCTGGAATCCAGGCGTCGCCCTCGCCGCCGGCCGCGATGCCGGCGAGCAGGACGCGGGTGGCGAGGCGCTGGCCGGCTTCCCAGCGGTTGAACGCATCGGTGTCGTGTGCCATCAGGTGGGCGAGTTCGGCATCGGTCTGCTCAAAATCAAGCTGCACCGGCGCGGAAAAGTCACGCAGCAGCGAGGCGACCGGCGCGGCCGGAATGTCCTCGAAAACGAAGGTTTGCGTGGCAGCGGTAAGCGACAGCACGCGCGTGGTGCCCTGCGGCGCGGTCTCGCCTGCAAGACGTAACGGCGCATCCGTGCCGTCGGGCAGCACCAGACCAAGGGCGACCGGGAAATGCAGCGGGCCTTCGACGATCGGCATGCCCGCATCCGCCAGGCGCTGCTCGTAGGCGGTCGCGGCGAGGCTTTGCGTGAGGGTCAGCGTGTAACGCCGGGACGCTGCGTCCCATGCACCCTCGGCTTTCAGGCGCGGCGTGCCGGCGCGGGCATACCAGCGGCGGAACTGGGTGAGGTCAACGCCTGCGGCATCCTGCATGGCGGCGACGAAATCCTCGCAGGTGACGGCCTGGCCGTCGTGGCGCTGGAAATAGAGATCCATGCCCTGGCGAAACGCCTCGCGCCCGATCAGCGTGTGGATCATGCGAACGACTTCGGCGCCCTTGTTGTACACCGTGGCGGTGTAGAAATTGTTGATCTCGGCGTAGGACGCCGGACGCACCGGATGCGCCATCGGGCCGGCATCCTCGGGGAACTGACCGACGCGCAGGGCGCGCACCTCCTGGATGCGGGTAACGGCGCGCGAATGCGTGTCGGCGCCGAATTCCTGGTCGCGGAAGACGGTGAGGCCTTCCTTCAGGGACAACTGGAACCAGTCGCGGCAGGTGACGCGGTTGCCGGTCCAGTTGTGGAAGTACTCGTGGGCGACGACGCGGTCGATGGCCTGGTAGTCGCCGTCGGTTGCGGTATCGGGGCGGGCCAGCACGTACTTGGTGTTGAAGATGTTGAGGCCCTTGTTTTCCATCGCTCCCATGTTGAAGTCGCTCACCGCGGCGATCATGTAGTGGTCAAGGTCCATCTCCAGGCCGAAGCGTTCCTCGTCCCAGCGCATCGCCTTCTTCAACGCAGCCATGGCGTGGCCGCACTGGTCGAGCTTGCCGGGTTCGACATACACCGCGAGGCGCACCGTGCGGCCGGAGCGGGTGACGAATTCATCCTCCAGCATGTCCAGACTGGCGGCGACCAGCGCGAACAGGTAGGCCGGCTTGGGAAAGGGATCCTCCCAGCGCGCCCAGTGGCGTGAGGCATCGTGCTCGCAGGTGCCGGATGCAACCCGGTTGCCGTTGGACAGCAGCTGCGGGAAGCGCTCGCGTTCAGCCTCGATGGTGCAGGTGAAGCGCGCCATCACGTCGGGGCGGTCCGGGAAGAAGGTGATGCGGCGAAAACCCTGGGCCTCGCATTGCGAGAAGTAGCCGTCCTTGGAACGGTAGAGGCCGGAGAGCTGGGTATTGCTGTCCGGCTCGATGCGCACCACGGTTTCGAGCAGGAAGGCATCCGGCAACGGGCCGGCATCCTCACCCATGATGCTCAGCGTGTCATCGGCAACGGTATAGCGCGCGGGGGCGAGCGCGTCGCCGTCGAGGCTGACCGCCTGCAACGCGAGTGCCTCGCCATTCAGAACCAGGGTGCCGCCGGCCCCCTGCGGATTGCGCCGGCAGGCAAGCCGGGCGCGGACTTCAGCGTGACCTTGATGGATCGCGACATGGAGATCGACCGTGTCGACCAGCCAGGTGGGGGGCGTGTAGTCCTTGAGGTAGATCGTGTTCGGGGTTTCGGTGCGCATGGGTCATTCCTGGAAAATACGTTCAAAACAGTGGGCACCGCGACACGGCGCTCGGATTATGGGTGCCATGTAGGAGGCCCGCCCTCGGGCCGAATGCGGGCGGTGGTGCGGCGCTGGCATTCGCGGCGGGGGCGCCGGTGCGTGATTGTTGCCGATTTATCGGTTTTACCTTGGGCCTATCCGGTTTGTTGCCAAAACCAATTCCCTGTAGATACCGCCTTGGGTACGCTCAATCACTTTGGCAACAAACCGGATAGGCAAGGTTTTTACAACCACGGCCTACCCCTTGCAAGTGCTCCCACAAAGGCTTGTTGGAGGCCCGCCCCGGATGAGTTTATGCAGCAATAGGCAATTCCGGATTGGCCTCAGGCGGCCGCGAGCATCTGCTTGCGGTACTTGTTGAGTTCGCGCACGTTCTCGAACGGCTGGCCTAGCAAGCTCGACAGGTTGCGAAGAATACCGCCTACCACCTTGTTTTCCCAGGTTTCGTCGAAGCATATCTGCTCGTCGAGCCAGTGTTCGAGCCATTCCGGATTGGGCAGGCGCGACTGGATGGTGTCCTGCGGGAACAGGGCTTCGTTGACGTGCAGGTTGGTGGGGTGCAGCGCCTTGTCGGAGCGCTGGCTCGACGCCATCAGGAAACCGATCTTGGCGAACGCGGCGGCGACGCCCGGCCCGCCCTGCTTCAGCGCGCGCTTCATGTATTGCAGATAGGCGCCGCCGTGACGCCCCTCGTCGCGCGAGATAGTTTCGTAGATGCGCTTGATCACCGGTTCGGTATGCCATTCCGAGGCGCGCTTGTACCACTGGGTGAGGCGCACTTCGCCGCAGAAATGCAGCATCAGGGTTTCCATCGGCGGTGCCGGGTCGAACGGGAAGCGGATCGCGTGCAGCTCTTCCTCGGTCGGCGCGAGTTCGGGCTTGAAGCGGCGCAGGTATTCCATCAGTACCAGCGCGTGCTTCTGCTCCTCGTAGAACCAGATCGACATGAAGGCGGAAAAATCGCTGTCGTGCACGAAGTCGCGCAGGAACATTTCGGTGGCCGGCAGTGCCGCCCACTCGGTGATGGCGTTCATCTTGATGGTCAGCGCCTGCTCGTCGGTCAGCTTGCTGGCGTCGAACGTGTCCCACGGAATGTCGGTTTCCATATTCCAGCGAGCGCGTTCGAGGGATTTGAAGAGGTCGATGTAGAGCATGTCGGTTGTGGGCGCGGGAGGGTCAAAACGCTACCCGGTACGCCTTGGTTGACGGAGTGGAGGACATTTTAGTTTCAAACTGCCGGTTTGCCGTCCTTTGCCGTCCGCCAGCTGGCCGGCAAACAAATCCTGAAATTCGGGCACCAGCCACACGCCGACGCTCGGCTTGCGGATCGGCTTGACGCCGTAACCACCTGCCCACAGTTGCAGCCGCGACTACCGGGACGCCGCCGAGGAACACTATTCCCGCCTGCCGGTGCTGAAATGGCTGATGCGCGGCCTCGCACGCCAGGCAGCCACGCCTTGTAGGCAGCATTGCTTACGGCCATCTGCCGCATTTTCAGCATCCGGGAAATGGCATAATCAAATCCCCTGTTCGCACCCGACCATGATGAATCCCGACCTCACCCACATTGCACCGCCCAACACGTTCGCCCTGTCCGAGGGCGCGTTGATCACGCTGCAGACTCAGGCCGCGCAGACACTGGGCTTGCCGGACGTGCATTTTCACGACGCGCGCTCCGACGGCAGCGCCGCGCCGGAACTCGCGGTCATTCCGGCGGGCATATTTGAATACGGCGCAGCGCCGGAGGAGGCCGCACCCGAGCAGGAACGCCCGCGCAAAGCCGCACTGATCGAGCGCGGCTTTGCCATCGGGGTGAATCCGGTCACCACCGAAGAGTTCGAGGCCTATGCCCGTGCCAGCGGCTGGAAGCCGCGCGAGGAACTGCTGTGGCTGTCGGGCCGCATGCCGGTGATCGATGTGCGGCAGACCGATGCGCGCGATTACTGCGCCTGGCTGTCCAGCGAAACCGGCCAGCACTACCGCTTGCCCACCGAGATGGAATGGGAATATGCCTGCCGCGCAGGGGCCACCACGACGTACCCATACGGCGACAACATCGGCCCGGACGAAGCGGTCTACAACGTCAGAAAGGATCTTGATGCAACCCGCCCCCAAAGCCCGCAACAGCTGACGAGCCGCATGGCCCGCTGCGGCGTGAAAGAGGCCGGCAGGCTACGCCCCAATCGCTGGGGCCTTTTCGACATGGCGGGCAATGTGTGGGAATTCACCGCCAGTCCGTGGACCCGCGACCATGCCAGCCTGCCCGACCGTCCCCAGCCCGGTGGGCCGCAGGCCGTCGTCACCAAGGGCGGTTCCTGGTTCGACGGCCCCGAGGACTGCCGCGCCGCTGCACGCCGACGCCGGCTGGAGAACGAGCTCGACATCAATCTGGGCTTTCGCGTAGCACGCGAGGTTTAGAACAGCCGGGTGATGCGCGAAATTCAAGATGGCTGCGTGGTGCGGCACCTGATTATTCCGGCGCAGCTTGCGGAATAACTGTCCGATTAATAACAGGTTTATGAACATATGCATGTCTAACCTGCCCACCGAAACCGATACGTTCGTCGCCGAGCTCGATGCGGCCGTCGAGGCGCATATGAACTGGACCCGCCGGATTCTCCGCTGCGCCGTACTGCGCTTGACGCCCGGCGAGGATGTGCTCGATCCATGGCGCACACCCTGTGCCGTTTCAGCGCCTGGTTCGTGGAAAACCGGGACCAGTTCGTGGCGCTGGATGCACCTGCCGCCCACCGCGTCGAAACGGTGCACCACAGACCATGCATGACGCCATACGATCGCTGTGCACCCATGTCATGACCGGCGCAACGGGGCATTTCGTTGATCTGGACTGTTTTGAACAGTCGCAATCCGAACTGATCGGCCTGCTGGCCAGTTTCAAGACCCTGATCCTTTCCAGATCCGTGCGAAGCGATCCGCTGACCGAACTGCCCCTGCGCTACGGCATCGAGAACGACTTCGCCCTGTACCAGAAGGAAGCCCGGCGCAACCGCACCCTGCTGTATGTCGTGTTGATCGATGTGGACCATTTCAAACCGATCAACGACACTACGGGCACCACGTGGACGACATGGTTTTGCGCCACCTCGCCGGCACGCTGAAGCAGAGCTTGCGCATCGACGAGCCGCTGTATCGTTATGGCGGGGAAGAATTTATCTGGCTACTGAAAAGCAAATCCGCCGAAGAGGCCATCAAGTCCGCACGTCGCGTCCTGGCAACCGTCGGCACGACCCCGGTGCCGATCGCCTACGACGAAACCCTGAGGCTAACCATCACCCTTGGTTTGGCACTGGCCGATGAAATGGAGGATATCTCCAGCGTCATCAAGCGTGCCGACATGGCGCTGTATGAAGGCAAGCGAAGCGGACGCAATCGTTACGTCATCGCCGAGCCCTGACCGGGTTCCCACGCGGCTGCCCGCCCCGGCGAACGAGACAACCGCAATACTTGAGTCATGAATTTCTCGCCCTCTCAAACCTGCATGTGTTCACTGATTCCGCGTGCTTACCCTGATTTCGGCGCATGGGTGCCGGCATCACGGCTTGATCGTGCGTGCACTAGTGTTGCGAACCGGAAATAACGGAACAAATGAAACAGATGGATTTTTTCGCCAGGCTAGGCGCAGAACAGCAGCCGTATGGGGTATACGGCAATGGGCTGCAACGACGCATGGCGGAAAAAGATGCTGTTTCATGTTTCGTTATTTCCGGTTCGTGACACTAGACTTCAGTCATAGAAAGCCCAGCCGCGAACACAAGGAACCCGCATGCAGTTCAAGGACTATTATCAGACCCTGGGCGTGGCGCGCGACGCCACCGCAGACGAAATCAAGAAGGCCTTCCGCAAGCTCGCGCGCAAGTACCATCCGGATATCTCCAAGGAGGCGGATGCCGAGTTGCGGATGAAGGAGGTGAACGAGGCCAACGCCGTGCTCTCGGATACGGAGAAACGCGCCGCCTACGACCAGCTCGGGCGTGGCTATCAGCCCGGCCAGGATTTCCGTCCCCCGCCGGACTGGGACGCCGGTTTCGAATTTACCGGCCAGGGGTATTCGCCCCGCGAAGCCGCCGACTTCAGCGATTTCTTTGCCGAGTTGTTCGGCCGCATGGGCGGCACGCACGCGGGTGCCCGACCCACCCACGCCGGTTTTCGGGCGCAGGGCGAGGATCACCACGCCAAGGTGCTGCTCGATCTGGAGGACGCCTTCAGCGGTGCCACCCGGCAGATTGCCCTGCGGGTGCCGCAGATGAACGCTCAAGGCCGGGTTCAACTGGCGATACGCACCCTCAACGTGAAGATTCCCAAAGGCGTTCGCGCAGGTCAGGTGATCCGGCTGGCGGGTCAGGGCGCGCCGGGGATGGGCGGATCACCCGCGGGCGACCTGTTGCTCGAAGTGCAGTTCAAACCGCATCCGCGCTTCCGGGTGGACGGACGCGATCTCCACCTGAACCTGCCGGTGGCGCCATGGGAAGCCGCCCTCGGGGCCATCGTTGCGGTGGACCTGCCGCATGGCAGCGTCAAGGTGCGCATCCCCAAGGGCGCCCAGAGCGGACGGCAATTGCGGGTGCGCGGTCACGGCATTCCCGGCCAGCCGCCCGGCGACCTGCTGCTCGATCTTCAGGTGGTGCTGCCGCCGGCCGACACCCCAAAGGCGCGGGAATTGTATGAAACCATGGCGCACGAACTGGCGTTCGACCCGCGCCATCAAGGGAGGGCGTGAGCCATGCGTGACGATGACATCCTGATTGGCAGCCTGATGGAAGATTCCTGGCTGACCCTGGAACAGGTGGCCGCCGCCTGCAGGGTGGAACCGGCCTGGCTTATCCGCCATATCGAGGAAGGTCTCTTCCCCTGTGCCGAAAGCGTGGCGAATACCTGGCGCTTTTCCGGTGCAAGCCTGCTGCGCGCACGGCGCATGCGGCAATTGGAGCGCGATTTCGATGCCGTGCCCGAACTGGCCGCCCTGGTGGCTGATCTGCTGGAAGAAATGGACGCGCTGCGCACGCGACTGCGTTAAACGGAAGACCGACATGGCGACAGAAAGCGCGCGAACATACACGATGGCATTGCGGTCAGGTGCATTTGCTGCTCGTGTGACGAGGATGAGGACGCCCCGCTCCATACTGGACTGCCGGTTCAGATCACCAGCTCTTCCCTGGCCTGAATCAGCGCCTGCGCCAATCTCACACCGCTTTCCCAGGCACGCTCGACCCCCGCACCGGCGATGCCGTCGCCAATCAGGGCGACCCGGTTTTCGCGATCACCCAGCCAGAAGCCGCCGACCGTGGATTCCGGCTGGGCGTAGCGCCACAGGTGGGTCGCCTCGACCTCAACCGGCCACGGCAGCCCCAGCAAGCCCATCAAGGCCGAGGCTGCGCGGGTGCTGGCTTCCTCGACCGAGGCTTCGAGATAGGTTTCGGCAAATTCATGGCTGCTGTGCACCGCCCACAGGCCGGGGCCGTCGGCGGTCTGGCGCACCGCCAGATCCAGCAGATGGTCGTCGAACTTGATGACGTCGGCCTGGGGGCCGCCTTCCCAACGCATCAGGAACGACCAGATCGGGCGGTAACGCACCTCGCCCAGGCGTTCGCGCAGCAGCGGCAGCGCGTCGAGCATGGGGATGGCTTGCGGGGTGGGCACGCTGCAGATCACGCAGTCGAAATCGCCGAACACCCGGCCGTCTTCCATGGTGATGGTGCGTGGCTGCAGGGTGGCAACGCGTGCCAGGGTGTGCAGGCGCGCGTTGCCCAGCAGTTGGTGCACCAATTGCGAGGGTTCGATGGTGGGCCGGTAATGGTTTGGGAGCTGCACCTGCGACCACGACAGGTTGGCGCGCCCTTGCAGGACGTCGCCCCGCACCGGGGTCAGCCAGCCCTGGCGCACCCAGTCACGCAGCTGACTGCGGAAGGGATCACGCTTGGCCGAAATAAAGGGACTTCCCAACGTGGCCCAGCCCTGTTCGGTGCGCCGGGTCGACAAACGCCCGCCCGCGCCGTGGGCCTTGTCGAACACCTCCACGTCCCAGCCTGCTGATGCGAGCGTTCCTGCGCAACTGGCGCCGGAGATGCCCGCGCCAACGATGCCTGCCCTGAGTCTTGCCATATTTTTGCTTACCTCTGTTGTGACGTGCGGGATGTTCGTGAATCCGTGAGGCCGGGTCACTGCCACTGAAACGAGACGTGGCCGGCAACGCGCAGCCTATGCGAACCCAATATTATTCATGACGAACTCTATCAGTAAATTCTTACATGCCAATGCAATAAGCCTGATCCGCTTGATGATGTTGCGCTCAGGTCAGTTTTTTATGCATGACCACGTGCGGGATACCGGCCTCTTCGTATTCTTCCCCCATGGAGACAAAGCCTGCGCGCACGTAAAAATCGGCGGCGTGCGTCTGCGCGCTGAGCTGGACAAGGGCGTGTCCACGCGCCAGCGCCGCACTCAAGGCCGCCGTCAGCAAGGCACGGCCGACGCCGCGACCGCGCCAGGCCGGCAGCACCGCCATGCGACCGATGTGGCCGTCGGGCAGCAGGCGGGCGCAGCCGATGGCTTCTCCCTGATCGTCGATGGCGAGCAGGTGCACGGCGCCGGCATCGTCGGCGTCCCATTCCAGGTCCTCGGGCACGCCCTGCTCGTCGACGAACACCGCGCGCCGGACGCGGGACAGCCGCGCCTGCTCGTGCGCCCAGTCGGTGAGCAGGATGCTGAAGTCAGGCATGCTCGGCCTCCAATGTGAAGCGATGCGCCGCGCGGCGGCCGCGGTCGGCCCGGATCCCGCGCAGCACCCATAGGCCGGCGACGAACCAGGCAGCGGTGATCAGCAAGGCCTGGCGATGGTCGCCGGCCGTCAGCCAGCTGGCGATGCCATAGGTCAGCGGCCCGACGATCGAGGCGCATTTCACCGCCAGCCCCCACAGGCCGAAGAACTCGGCCTGGTGCGCGGGGGGTGCCAGCAGTGCGACCATCGCCCGGCCCGCCGACTGCGACGCACCCATGCACAGCCCGGCGATGTTCGCCGCCAGCCAGAACAGCCCCTCGCCTGGCGCGGCCCAGGCGATCAGCACCATCGCGATCCAGCCGGCGAGCGTCAGGGCAATCGCCCGCACATGGCCGATGCGGTCCTGCACATAGCCGAATGCGAACGCGCCGATCGCCGCGGTAATGTTGACCACCAGCACCAGCACAATGGTCCGCTGCGTGTCGAAGTGAAACACCTGGCTGGCATAAATCGCCGCCAGCGTGATGACCGCCTGGATGCCGGCCTGATACAGCACAGTACAAATCAGAAAGCGCTTAAGGTCGGGCAACTGGCTCAGATGACCAAGGGTGTAGCGCACCTGCCGCCAGGCGTTGCGCGGGGTGTGCTTAGGCTGCGGCGTGGCGCGCTCGCGCAGCATCAAGAGCGTGGGCAGGCTCGCCAGCATGAAGATCGCGGCGGTGATCAGCATCGCCACCGGCACGAAATTGGCTGCGCCCAGCCCCTGTGCCTGCGCCCAATTGATGTACGCGAGGCTGGCGCCGAGCGACACCAGCCCGCCAACATAGCCGAGCGACCAGCCCCAGCCCGAGACGCGGCCGAGCGCGCGCGGACGCGCAAGCTCGGGCAGGAAGGCTGCGATGAGATTTTCGCCGGTGCCGAAGAAATAGTTGGAGAGGATGAGCGCAGCGATCGCCAGCCCCAGCGCGCCCGGCGCGGCGAAGGATAGGGAGGCGGTAAAGCCGACGCAGCCCAGCGTGGTCAGCCACAGCAGCTTTTTCTTGCTGGCGTGGGCGTCGGCCCAGGCGCCGATCAACGGTGCGGTCAGCATCACCAGCGCGTAGGACACCGCCAGCGCCAGGGTCCAGGCGAGGGTCGCCCACGGCGCATTGCCGGCGACGACGGCGACGAAATACGCACTGAACACGGCGGTGATGACGACCGTGGTGTAGCCCGAGTTGGCGAAGTCGTACATCGCCCACGCCCACACTTCGCGGCGCGGCACGCCGGGCTGCAGCAGCTTTTCCATCAGTCCGCGCCGTCCTCGGCCTCGGCCTGCTGCTGCAGCGCCCACATGTGCGCGTACACGCCATTTCTCGCCAGCAGCTCGGGATGCCGCCCCCGCTCGACGATGCGGCCGCCTTCGATCACCAGGATCTCGTCGGCTTCGACCACGGTGGACAGGCGGTGCGCGATGATGAGGCTGGTGCGGCTTTTGGCGATTTCCAGCAGCTCGGCCTGGATGGCCTTTTCGGTCTTGGTGTCGAGCGCCGAGGTGGCTTCGTCCAGGATCAGGATGGCCGGATTTTTCAGCAGGGTGCGGGCAATCGCCACCCGCTGCTTTTCGCCGCCCGACAGCTTGAGACCGCGCTCGCCCACCACCGTATCCCAGCCCTGCGGCAGGCTTTCGATGAACTGCAGGATGTGCGCGGCACGCGCGGCCTCGATCACTTCATCGCGGCAGGCGTCCGGCCGGCCGTAGGCGATGTTGTAGTAGATGCTGTCGTTGAACAGCACAGTGTCCTGCGGCACCACGCCGATGGCGGCGCGCAGGCTGTCCTGCGTGACCTGGCGGATGTCCTGGCCGTCGATGCGGACGCTGCCGGCGCCCACGTCGTAAAAGCGGAACAGCAGCCGGGCCAGCGTCGACTTGCCGGCGCCGCTGGACCCCACCGCCGCCACCGTCTTGCCGGCGGGAATGGTGAAGCTGACGTCGTGCAGGATCGGTCGGTCGGGGTTGTAGGCAAAGTTTACCTGCTCGAATTTCACCTCGCCGGCAATCACGTCGAGCGCCTGCGCATCCTGCGCGTCCTCGACTTCGCGCGGCCGCTGCAACAGCGCGAACATGCGCTCGACATCGGTGATCGATTCCTTGATCTGGCGGTACATCACGCCAAGAAAGCTCAGCGGCTGGAACATCTGCAGCAGGAAGGCGTTGACCATCACCAGATCGCCCAGCGTCAGCGTGCCCTCGACCACGCCGTCGGCGGCGAGCAGCACCATCAGGGTGACGCCGATGGCGATCACCCCCGCCTGCGCAATATTCAGCAGGCCCAGCGAGCGCTGCGACTTGAGCGCCATGTTCTCCCACTCGATCAGGCTGTTGTCGTAGCGACGCGCCTCGTATTTTTCGTTGCCGAAATACTTGACCGTCTCGTAGTTCAGCAGGCTGTCGATGGCGCGGCCATACGCTTCGGAATCCAGCGCATTGGCGCGTCGCACGAACTGGGTGCGCCACTCGGTGATGGTGATGGTGAAGCCGATGTAGGCCGCCAGCGTCACCAGGGTAATCAGCCCGAACACCCAGTTGAGTTTGACGAAGAGGATGCCCGCCACCATCAGGATTTCCAGAATGGTCGGGGTGATGCGGAACAGCAGATAGCCGACCAGGCTCGACATCGCCTTGGAACCGCGCTCGATGTCGCGGGTGATGCCGCCGGTTTGCCGCTCGAGATGAAAGCGCAGCGACAGCGCGTGTAAATGCTGGAACACCGCCATGCTGATGCGGCGCATCGCACGCTGCGTGACCTTGGCAAACACCACGTCGCGCAGGTCGGAAAACGAGGTGCTGGCAAAGCGCAAGATGCCGTAGCCCAGGATGAAGGCCAGCGGCAGCACCAGTTCCGGGCGCGGCTGGTCGAGCGCGTCGATGATTTCCTTCAGCACCAGCGGCACCGCCACCGAGGCCAGCTTGGCGCCGATCAGCAGCGCCAGCGCCAGCAGCACGCGGCCGCGGAATTCCCACAGATAGGGGAACAGGCGGCCGATCGAGCGCAGGCTGGGTTCGCCGATTGGCGGTGGCGGAGAATGGGAATGATCGGGATGGAACATCAGGTCGGTTAGAATCGAGGCTTGTTTTCTTTCCCGATTTTACGTCCATGCGCGGATGATTCCGCCCCGGACGACAGAAATGGCATGAAGCTCTACGGCATACCCAACTGCACCACGGTGAAAAAAGCGCGCGCCTGGCTGGCCGATCACGCGCTCGACGTCGCCTTCCACGACTTCAAGAAACAGGGCGTCGATGCCGCATGGCTGCGCGCGGTTGTGGCGCAAACCGGCTGGCAGGCGCTGGTCAACACGCGCGGCACCACCTGGCGCAAACTCACCGATGCGGAAAAAGCCGCCGTCGCCGACGAGGCCAGCGCGATTGCATTAATGATTTCGCAGCCCAGCGTGATCAAACGGCCGCTGCTGGAACGCGACGGGACATATCATCTGGGTTTCGCCGAAGACCAGTACCAAACTTTATTTGGAGCATGACGCAGCATGGCCAATGACACTTTCGCGCTTGCAGTCGAACTGCTCAAACGCCGCTCGCTGACGCCCGACGACGCCGGCTGCCACGACCTCATCGCCGCGCGCCTGCAACCGCTCGGCTTCCACATCGAACGCCATTGTCACAATGGCGTCGACAACCTGTGGGCGCGCAGGGGAACGACCGCGCCGGTGGTCTGCTTCGCCGGCCACACCGACGTGGTGCCGACCGGCCCGCTCGACCAGTGGCTGTCCGATCCCTTCGAGCCGACGGTGCGCGACGGCCAGCTCTACGCGCGCGGCGCCGCCGACATGAAAACCTCGGACGCAGCCTTCGTCACCGCCACCGAACGCTTCGTCGCCGCGCACCCCGATCACTCAGGATCAATCGCATTTCTCATCACCTCGGACGAGGAAGGCCCCGCCACCGACGGCACGGTGAAAGTGGTCGAGGCTTTGCGCGCGCGCAATGAGATGCTCGACTACTGCATCGTCGGCGAGCCCACCAGCGCCGCCGAATTTGGCGACACCATCAAGAACGGCCGCCGCGGTTCGCTCTCCGGCACGCTGCGCGTCAAGGGCGTGCAGGGGCATATCGCCTACCCGCATCTGGCGAAGAACCCGATTCATCTCGCCGCGCCCGCGATTGCCGAACTCGCCGACACCATGTGGGACGAGGGCAATACCTGGTTCCCGCCGACCACCTGGCAGATTTCCAATATCCACGGCGGCACCGGCGCCACCAACGTCATCCCCGGCGTGCTCGAGATCCAGTTCAACTTCCGCTTTTCCACTGCCAGCACTGCCGAAGGCCTGATGGACGCCATGAACGAAATCCTCGACAGCCACGGCCTCGACTACGAGATCGACTGGCACCTGTCGGGCAAGCCCTTCCTCACCCCGCGCGGCCCCCTGTGCGACCGGCTCAGCGAGGCGATCCGCGAAGTCACCGGCCTCACCCCCGAACTGTCGACCTCTGGCGGCACCTCGGACGGCCGCTTCATCGCCGACATCTGCCGCGAGGTGGTCGAGTTCGGCCCGCTCAACATGAGCATCCACAAGCTGAACGAGCACGTCGCGGTGGAGAACATCGAGCAGCTGGCGACGATTTATCAGAAGACGCTGGAAAAACTGCTGACTTGATAGCGATGGATTAACCTAAATTCTTTACCACAGAGACACAGAGACACAGAAAAAACGACTGAATCCTTGCGCTGATTGGACCCGGCTTTCATCAGAAAGGTGATCGGGCCAAGTACCGCAATGTTTGTTTTTGGCTCTTTCATCGTTATTTGTTGGTGTTGGCCAGCGCTGTGGGCGGGGCGCCCTCGCCCCGATTTGCGCACCGTCGCAACCGCCACGGCATCGGCCCGGGGCGGGCGTGCGTGGTTGTTGCCGACGCGTCGGCTTTTACAACCACGGCCTCCTCCTCGTGGGGGCTCCTACAACAGCAGACCCCTGTGGGAGGCCGAAGGATGGGCGCCTCATCAGAGGGAACAAGACATGACTTCAACAACTAACCGTGACATAGCCTTGTTTTTCCTCTGTGTCTCTGTGCCTCTGTGGTTCAACTGCTTTTCCCCAGGATTATTCCAACACGATGAAACATTTCGACGACACCGAATCCCTCATCACCGTGCGCGACTGGCTGCGCTTTGCAGCGTCGCGCTTCAACGAGGCCAAGCTGTTTTTCGGCCACGGCTCCGACAACGCCTTCGATGAGGCGGCCTACCTGATCCTGCACACCCTGCATCTTCCGCTCGAGCGGCTGGAGCCCTTCCTCGACGCCAGCCTCACGCATGGCGAATCGGAAGAGGTGCAGGCGGTGATCGAGCGCCGGGTGCGCGAGCGCATCCCGGCTGCCTATCTGACGAACGAGGCCTGGCTGGGCGAGCACCGTTTCTATGTCGACGAACGGGTGATCGTGCCGCGCTCCTTCATCGCCGAGCTGCTGCACGAGCAACTGACGCCATGGATTGAAGCGCCGGACGAAGTGACGCGCGCGCTCGACCTCTGCACCGGCTCGGGCTGCCTCGCCATCCTGGCGGCGCTGGCCTTTCCCAATGCCGAAGTCGATGCTGTGGATTTGTCGGCCGATGCGCTGGAAGTCGCCGCCAAGAACGTCGCCGATTACGGCCTCACGGACCGCATCGAGCTGGTCGAGTCGGACCTGTTTGCGGCGCTGGAAGGCCGCACCTACGACGTCATCCTCAGCAACCCGCCCTATGTGAACGCCGAATCAGTCGCCGCCCTGCCGCCGGAATACCAGGCGGAACCGGCGCTGGCGCTGGGCTCGGGCGAAGACGGCCTGGACGCCACCCGGCAGATCCTCGCCAAGGCCAGGGATCACCTCAACCCCGGCGGTCTGCTGGTGGTGGAAATCGGCCACAACCGTGATGCCCTCGAAGCCGCCTACCCCACCTTGCCCTTCATCTGGCTCGACACCGAAAGCGGCGACCAGTTCGTCTTCATGCTTCGGCGCGAAGATCTCACGGATCTATCGTAATCCCTGACCGTCGGTGCAGGCAGGCAGGTGCTGTCTAGCCGATGCTGACGATGGCATGCTGGCCCAGCATGGCAGCCAGATTGTCCGCCGCTTGCGGCCGGCTCATCAGATAGCCCTGGCCGAATTCGCAGCCGTGGTCACGCAGGAAGTCGTACTGTTCCTGGGTTTCGATGCCTTCGGCGATGACCTGCAATTCAAACCCTTTTGCCAGCGCCAGAATCGTCGTGACGATCTGACGGTCGCCCGACTGTCCCGGGATTTTGCTGACAAACGACTGGTCGATCTTGAGCGTATGAAACGGTAGCTCTTTGAGGTAACCCAGGCTGGAATAGCCGGTGCCGAAATCGTCGAGCGACAGCCGCACGCCCATGTCGCGCAAGGTTTCGAGGCTACTGCGCACCTCGTCGTTCATGATCAGCATCACGTTCTCGGTAATCTCCAGTTCGAGGCATTCCGGTGCCAGACCGGTGCGTGACAGCGCCTGCTCGACCGATTTCACCAGACGCCGCCCTTCGAACTGGCGGGTGGACACGTTCACCGCCAGCGTCATCCCGTCTGCCTTGCCCTGCTTCTGCCAGTCGCGCAGCTGGGTACACCCGGCTTCCAGCACCCATTCGCCGAGGGGAACGATCAAGCCGGTGTCCTCGGCTGCGGAAATGAATGCGCCCGGCATCACCAGGCCACGATCCGGATCGTTCCAGCGCACCAGCGCCTCGACCCCGACGATATTCCGGCTGCCCAACGCTACAATCGGCTGGTAATGCAATAGCAGTTCGTCGCGTTCCAGCGCCTGGCGCAAGCGGGTGTCGAGCGTCAACCGTTCGACCACGCGTGCGGTCTGCTGCGCGTGATAGAACAGGAGGCGGTTACCGCCCATTTCCTTCGCCTGATACATAGCCGTGTCGGCATGCTTGAGCAGCGCCTCCTGCGACGTCGCATCGTCCGGATAGAACGCGATGCCGATGCTGGCACTGCTGTATATCTGGGTGGCGCCGATATCGATCGGCATGGCGAGGCTTTGCAGCAATCGGGTTGCCACCAGTTCGGCATCCGAAGCTTCGCCGATCTCGGACACGATCACCACGAACTCATCGCCGCCGAAGCGGCTCAGATGATCGTGCGCGCGCAGCACCGATTGCAGGCGTATGGCGATCTGCTGCAGCAGCAAATCGCCGGCGCCGTGCCCAAGCCCGTCGTTGATGTTTTTCAGGCGGTCGACATCGAGGAATAGCAGGGCCAGGCGTTCATTGGTGCCCTGCAAGCCGGCCAGCGTCTGATTCAGCGCGATGCGAAAGCCCTCGCGATTCGGCAGACCAGTCAGCTCGTCGAAATAGGCCAACTGATTCAGATGCGCCTGGGCCTGTACGCGTTGTTCGATCTCGGACTGCAGCTGATCCGCACGCCGCTGCAGTTCGCCGGTCTGCCGCTGTACCTGATGACGCAGAAATCCGGCGATGGCCAGCGCCAGGACAAGCAGGCAGCCGGCAGCCGCTGCGGACCACGGCACCCAGTTTGGAATCCGGTCTGCCGGCACCGCTTCGAGCCATTGCCGCAAGGAATCGTAGTAGGCCGACTGGTGGTCCGCCTTGAGGGCAGCCAGGTGGCGGTCGAGCGCCTGCAGCAAGGCTGGGCTGGCGCCCTTCGGTGCCGCGTAGTGAACAAAAACGGGATTAAAGACAATGCTGGTCGCAACCAGGTCGGGCTGATGCGCATGCAGCGCGGCGAACACCCGGTTTACCGCACCGGCGTCGGCGCGGCGTTCGGCAATCGCGTCCAGCACCTGGGGAAAGTTGTCCACATAGACCGGGATAAACGGCGCGTCGAACTGCCTCGACAGCTCGATCAGCGCCTGGCTGTGCGTGCCGCTGCGCATCAGCGCGACGCGTTTTCCCTTGAGATCGGGCAGCGAATGGATGTCAGCCTCGGCATGGCGGAATACCATCCCCCAGTTGCCGATCAGACTTTGTTGCGTGAACTGGAAACGCTTGGCGCGTCCGTCACTATAGGCGATAACCGCGAGCAGATCGATATCGCCCTTGTCCAGGCGTGCAACGAGATTGTCAAAGGAATCGGGGACATAGGTGACCTGCCAGCTTTCCCGTTCGGCCACCCAGCGGATCATGTCGATCGCGATGCCTTCTGGAAAAGCGTCGGCTGCCGCACTGACAATCGGCGGATTCTCGAATACGCCTACCCGGACCGGAATCCGGTCTGGCGCGGCCCACGCCGGAGAAAACGACACCAGCCAAAACAGGCAGGCCTGCAAAAAAGGTCGGAACGCCACGAGTTTTTTTATCCTTGGGATTTTTGAGTCAAGTACCTCTGTAACGGCAAGAATAACCTGATATTGATAGCAAGAATTAGAAGGCGCATCCGGCGTCAACCACCTTTCGGGCATGCGTCCCGATCATGCTTGCAGAAGCGTGGCGATCAGGTCGGCGGCAATACACCGGGCAAGTTGCTGCGCCGCTGCCTGAATGTCGTCTCCCGCTTGTTCGCCGGGATTCGCCGAGCCGATTTCGATTCTGTACAGGTCGATCCGCGACGGCAGGCGGCCGAGTTCGCGTGCCAGCGACAGCGCATCGATCACGCCGAAGCCATGAGTGGACAGTCCCTTCGTGTACCGTGGCCAATCCTTCTGATCGAAGCGCTGGATGCGGCCGGCCGGTCCGCTTCCCTGCATGGCGTCGACCAGAATCACCCAGGCGGTGTTGTCCAGCAAAGGAATCAGGTTGGCACCAGGGCGATCCAGCTTTTCAATGACCATCGCATCATCGCATTGCAAGCCGGCTGCCAGCAGGGCATCGATGGTCAGCCAGCCAGCCTGGTCGTCGCCCGACGACGAGCCGATGCCGAATATGCGCACCCTGCTCATCCGCGCTCGACGTTCATCCGCAGGAAATGGGTGGCGCAGGAGATGCAGGGGGTAGTTGCGGATGACTTTTTCGCAGTGCAGGCGCAGCGCGTCGTCAGGATGGTCGAGCCCGAAGCTCAGCAGCGACAGCCGCAGATCTTCCTCGATGCGCTCCGGGTTCTGGCTGGTCGGCGGCGCGATGCGGGCATTGACCACGCGGCCGTCGTCGTCCATTTCGTAGCGATGCCACAACAGGCCGCGCGGCGCTTCGGTGCAGCCGCTGGCGACGCCGGCACGCGGGCTGACCGTGATAGCTGCTGAACAGCGCAGTCGAATGCGCCTGGTGCTGCTCGGCAAAGTGGTCGTCGAAGGCGTCTGCCTCGATGCGCAGTCCGTCGCTGACGCCGATCAGGCCGCGCTCGATGGCGTAGCATCGCACCCGAGACGAAAGCCTGGTCGTCCTGCGGCATCGCAATGCCCGCCGCCCAGCGGATCAGGGCTTCGGCCTCCGGCAGAGCGGCGCGCAGTTTTTTCCCGGATGTCCCTGACGCGAGCCAGCGACGGCGCGCCATGGAAGCCGCCGATGCGCACGCCCACCGGATGCACCGAGCGGGCGCCGAACAGCTCCATCAATTCGTTGTCGAGCGACTGGATGCGCAGGCCCCGGCGCAGCGATTCGATGGCGTCGAAGTCGGATTTGCCGGTACACAACAGACCGACATAGGCCTTGAGCAGGCTGCTGGTGGCAATGCCGCCCTGGCCAGAAATGGGAAAGCGCGGGTCGATGATCTGGTCGATCTGGGCAAAGCGTTTGAGGTATTGCCCGACCAGCGACAACCCGGCCTGCGCTGTCAGATTGTAGGGCAGGCGTTTGATTTGGAAGTCGGTCATGGCGGCGGTGGGAAATTCAATGCCGCCATTATCTCAGGCCACCCCACCGGCTTCACCCACTGGGTGCGGGTAAATTTGCCTGCAACCCGCTCTGGCGCTGGGCTTACGCGAAAACGATCACGGATTCAGGTCATTGTCAGCCCGCCGATGTCGGAAAGCCGGGAAAGCCATCCCGATCGATTCGCTATAATCCATTTTTTCAAGCAGTAGAAGGAGCGTGCCATGCAGCAACAATTCGACGTGTTCGTCGCCTCCCTGACCACCTTCTGGACGCAGCTGGCAAGTTTTGTGCCGCAATTGCTGGCAGCGCTGCTGCTGCTGTTCGTTGGCTGGCTGTTCGCCAATCTTGCACGCACGGGGGTAACCAAGCTGCTGGACCTGCTGCGCTTTGACCGGCTGGCTGAAAAGACCGGCATCGAAGCCTTTCTCAAGCAGGGCAATCTGGATGTGTCGCTCTCGCGGCTGCTCGCCAAACTGGCCTACTGGATTGTCATCTTCATCGTGGTCGTCACCGTGGCCAACAGCCTGGGCCTGCACATGGTGGCCGAACTGTTCAACAAGGTCGTGCTCTACATCCCCAACATCATCGTCGCCATTCTGGTGCTGGTGTTCGGCGTGCTGGTGGCGCGTTTTATCAACAGCATGGTGTTCGCCTACCTCAACAACATCGGCGTGCAGGGCGCGCTCACCATCAGCACGCTGGCGGAGTATGCGACCATCATCTTTGTAGTGTTTGTGGCGCTGGAACAGCTGGCGATCGGCACCACGCTGCTGACCGCCGCCTTCCAGATCGGCTTCGGTGCGATCGGCCTGGCCCTAGCGCTGGCGTTCGGGCTGGGCGGCCGCGAATGGGCGGCAGGCGTAATCAAGAAACTGACCGAGAAATAAAACAAACGGTGCCCGCGGCCGTTGCCTTGATGGCTAGGGACAGACGCGTGAAACGCCTGGTCGGGTTTTAAATCGGGAAATAAATAAATATGGCGTGGAATTTCCACGCCATATTTTTTGCATTGGGAAGCCGTTTGATGCAAATTTCGTTATGAACGGGGTTTCAATTCAACCTGGAAACCGCAGTTGGACGCGCCCGATGGTGCGTCTGGGCGTGTGTCTGCCGCATACGATTCCACATGGGCTTCAGCCCATAGTGGATCGGAGTCCTTTAGGGCGAAGCAACGAGGCGGCAGGCCGGGGCCTGCAACGAGGCGCGACAAAGGCAGGCGCGCGACCAGACGTGCCAGCGGGTGCGTAGCGGTGTCACCCAAAAGGTGAACGCGAACATATTGCGCGAGGACGCCACATCCCATATTGCGCGAGGACGCCACATCCGAAGGCGGAAAACTCAGTATTCACGCGGCTTCCATTGAGGTGATGAGCGGTCAACTGCGGTTTTTGGGTTCAATCTAGCTTTGCATCGACACGGAGCAAGCCCGAACAAGAACGAGCGGCGCAAAACCGCCTATTTTTAGAGTGGATCGACACACAAGGAGAATGACGATGGCTGTTGTGAATATTGGTCACTACTATGCCGAGTGGATGCCCTCCGGCTCGCCCGACAAACCCGGCCGCGGGCGCATCATCCTGCGCAGCGCAACCCGGCTCACCGAACTGTTCCGCCTGACCAACCTGGGCTCGGAGGATTACCGCAACCTGCTCCACATGCTGCAGACCGAAAAGCCGGTGTTCTGGGACAGCGAGGCAGGCTGGCTGCGCACCGCGCATCCGCAGATGCATGACGCCGAGCCCGTGGGGGAGCAGGAAGGAAACTGAGAAGCGGGCTGCCTGGCCATGCTGCCGGCTCCGCCCCCAACAGCCGGGCAGATCAGGCAGACGAGGATGAATCCAGAGGCTTGCGCATGCCCGCAAAGCACATGTCAGGCTGGGCGCATGCCCTTGCAATCCGGGTGTCGTGAGCAGCGCCAATACTTCTTGCCCGCATTTGTACCGTGCTTGGCTTTACGCATCACCATCCGGCTTTGGCATTCCGGGCAATAAGGCGCGCCTGCCGTCGTGATGCTCAGTAGATCCCGAAAAAACTTGACGGGCGCACTCCCCCCGCGAATCAGCGCATGCAGCGCCTTGCCATCTATCAGCTCGATGTTCTTGCCCCGGGCAAATGCACAGGCTTCATCCGTAAATACGCCGGACGTCACCACAAACCCACCGGCGGCGGCCCCGGGCTGTCATCAGCCCATCGAGCTCTCGCACGGTGTTCATGACGGACGGTGGTCAACGCCATGGTCACCACCGCCGATGGCTTCGCCGAGCGCGAAGCGGCCAAGGCGATGATCAACGACGCCCGGCAAGCGACAGACAACCCGCAGGCAGAAATCACGCTGGGAGCCGACAAGGGCTATGACGCCAAAGAGTTCATTGATGCGCTGCAGGAAATGAACGTCGTTCCTCACGTCGCGCAGAACACCTCGGGGCGCCGCTCGGCTGTACCCGACGCCATCGCGGCCAGTGCGGGCTACGCCATTTCGGTGCAGAAGAGAAAGCTCATCGAGCAGGGCTTTGGCTGGGCAAAGACCGTCGGGCCTATCCGCCAGGTCATGGTGCGCGGGTTGAAGAAGGTTGATCAGATGTTTGTGCTGACCATGGCGGCTTACAACCTCACACGCATGCACACGCTGGGGAAAATCCGTCTTCAACCGGCGTGAAGGGCAGAAAATGCGGGGAAACGAAGCTCAAAATGAAGAAAACAAGCCCAAACAGGCTGAAAATTCCATAATGCGAGCGGCTGAAGTGAAAATCAAGGCTATGTCACTGTTAGTTGTTGAAGTCATGTCTTGTCCCCTCTGATGAGGCGCCTATCCTTCGGCCTCCCACAGGGGTCTGCTGTTGTAGGAGCCCCCGCGAGGAGGAGGCCGTGGTTGTAAAAGCCGACGCGTCGGCAACAACCACGCACGCCCGCCCCGGGCCGATGCCGTGGCGGTTGCGACGGTGCGCAAATCGGGGCGAGGGCGCCCCGCCCACAGCGCTGGCCAACACCAACAAATAACGATGAAAGAGCCAAAATCAAATATCCCGAGCAAGGTGCCACGAATCCGTGCGGGGTATTTCAGCAGCCTGTTAAAGCAGTTCTTGATATGCAGCAATGTGCGTCACTTCAGCTCCTGCCACTTCGGCCTCTCCAGCAAAACGTGGCCACTGCCTCACTGCATCAATCACCTTCTCAAAGAGCACCTTTGGCTGGTTTACATCAAATTTCGAACCCAGCTCCAGCAAATCGTCACGCGTAATCCCGTGCCCCTTGCCGGCCACCAGCATCTGGTGCTGGCGCGTCCATTTGTCCGGGGCCGGGTTATATGTGAAAAGCAAACGTCATACGCGGGCGAGAGGCTCCACTGACCCGTTTCGTCCATGATGAAAGCGAGATTTTTGGTGTGGTCATCGCAGTTCCTGGCAGCAATATTGAATACGCAGCGGATCCATGCCTGCGCAAGCGCGTCTGCGCCTAAATCCATTTCCAATATTGTTCTAAAATACTGTTCGTAGCTGTGCACGTAGGGGGCATTGAAGTCCAAATGCTGCAGACCGCAAAGTGAATGGACATGCAGCTTTTCGTTGCCTTTCCTGTCGAACCGTTGCGTCATGAAATGCGCCCTGTCGTTTTCTTCCAGCAATCGGCAGGGGCTCATTGCCACGCCTGCGGCGGTTGCCATGAGGTAATGCGCATACTCAACGCGGCCAAACCCTCTGGTCTTGCCCAGTTGCCCGTCGTCCCCCACGCCATCGAATTTAAGCAGCCAATGTTCAAAGCCTGACGGGACGTCGAATTGACCTGAAACAATTTTGTTGGTCGCCGGGTTCCAGCCGATTACGGCTTTGGCCCGCGCGCCCCCGGCGGAACTGCCGACGTCGATAATGTCCTGGGCAACTGTTGAGAATTCTCCGCGCAAAGCACGTCTGGCGTCCTCTACCAGATGAGCCATTTCCAACGGGGTGGCGACACTTGGCGCTCTCAATTCCCGGGAGGCCGGCTCAAACTCAAGGGCGCCCATCGCTCTCCTGCCGACATACATAAAGCGCTGGAGGGCGGTAATGTCTCCATTACGCATCCCATGGCGAACGAGATATTCGTCTATCAGCGCATTACCGAACCGGTCCGGAAGCGCATCCGCTATCAAGCCTGGAAGCCCGTGAAAGGTTTCCGTCTGCAAACTGGTAAAGCTGTAGCGCTTTGTCAGATGGAGTGGCATTTTGAGCGGTGAAAGCTCAAGACCCGCCCGAACAAACGAAGAGGCATATTGAAACTCGTAAAAACCAGGCTTACCTCGCAACGGCGCCAACGCCCCTACTTGACGCCCCCAGACGCGAACTTCGACGGCACGTATTTCAGCCATGCTTGCGCGTCCTGTCTTGACCGGGCCCTTTTTGATCTCGCGTAGACGTCGAGCGCGGCGCCCGTTGTCTTTGTGTCTTGGCCCGATCGGTCTTTAATAATTCGAGTGGGCCTGGCGATCCCGGTTCGGGCACAAGGTCTTCCAGTCTGTCCAACAGGTCAAGGGCACGAAAAATTGCCACCAGATTTGAAAGCGTGGTGCCGCCGGTTTTTTCAAACCGCTTGAGTGGCGTCAGGCCAACTCCGCTTTTTCGGCACAGCTCCGCCTGCGTCATGCCGGCGCCGTTCGGGTCCACGCGCCAGGCACGGAGCGAACGCGCGAGCCGCAGGGCTATTTCCTGGTTAGTCAGATGCTTGATTGACATGGTCCAATATTAGGCCTCTATAAAGATTAACAAAACATAAAAATCCAATATTAGTCTACATTACTTATCGCAACGCGTAAGGATTCAATAGTCTAATATTAACCTTATAATTAATTAATATTAACACAACAGCTTAATATTAGACCTTATTTTATTAAGCCCTAACGGATCATCGACGTGCCCAGCAACCGCTTCCCCAGTTTTTTTCAGGCAGTGCTGGCATAGGCAGAACAGGGTTGTAACGTTCATACGCCCAAGCCGTTGCGGTGAGGCGGCACGGGCGACAATCCCGGCATGTTCATCCGCCATGCGCTGCAGCGCATGATCAATATCGCCAGACTCCGGCGGATACCTGCGCACCACGGCAACATAGCGCTTGCTCTTCACCGCGTTCGAACTGGCGACTCAACAAACGTCCGACCTCCGATCCAACGCAAACAACAGCACGCCGGAAGTCCTCTTGTCGAGTCAATGCGCCGGATAAACCGGTTGGCCGATCTGGTCGCGCAGCATCTGCAACGCGAAACGAGTTTCATGGCGATCCAGCACGCTGCGATGCACGAGCACCCCGCCGGCTTGTGAATGGCAATCAGGCTGTCATCGCGGTAAATGATTGGCAGCGATTCGGACGCACCCTCGGGCACGCTATTTCCTGCCCTCGCACGGGAAATGCTCTGTCAGCGCCTTCTGCAACACCTCACCGGCCGGCTGGGTCAAAGAACAGGCCGACCCATACAGCCAGGATGGCCGGCAAGAAACGGGTTTTGACCACAGTTGAATGCATAAAGAAGGGACTCTCAATGGCACTTCAGGAAGTGTGCATATGTATCGGCTTGCTGGGCAATAGACGTAATCGCTCACCCATACACTCGTAATCGCCCACCTGATATTCGCGGCAGACGTTCGGCCGCCGCTCGTAGATGGTGCATCGCAGGGTGTTTCGATCCAGCGCTGCGCACCAGCCGTCCTCGAGGCGGCGCATCACCCACCCGCCCCACTGATCCTGGGCGGTCAGCCGCGTCGGGACGTCGTCCTCGCCCATCAGCAAAACTTCCAGCCGGCAACAGCAGGCTTCACAGGTGGCGCACGAGATGGCAGCGCTGTCGTCCGTATCGTTTGTAGCGTTCATGTGCTGCATTGTCCCATTCAAGCAGGGATTTCTGTCTAGGATGAAAGAGACAAATACTGAGGGGGTCATCATGTCTTTTGCCAATCGCAATCAGGCCGCCGACCGGCTGGCCGAAGCCTTGGCGGCGTACAAGGGACAGCATCCGCTGATCCTTGCCATTCCGCGCGGGGCGGTGCCGATGGGGCAGCGACTGGCCAAGGCGCTGGACGGCGATCTTGACGTGGTGCTGGTGCGCAAGCTGCGCGCGCCGTTCAACCCGGAATTCGCCCTCGGCTCGATCGACGAATCGGGCTGGACCTATATTTCGGACTATGCGGAATCGGCCGGCGGCACGCCCGCCTATCTGGAACAGGAAAAGCAGGCCCAGCTTGCAACGATCCGCAAGCGGCGCGCGCAGTACACGCCGCTGCGTCCGCCGATCGATCCGGCGGGGCGCATCGTGATCGTGGTCGATGACGGGCTGGCCACCGGGGCGACCATGATTTCGGCGCTGCATGCGCTGCGCGCCAAGAAACCGGCGCGCCTGATCTGTGCGGTGCCGGTGGCGCCGCCGGACACGCTGGAAAAGATCGAGGGATATGCCGACGAGGTGGTGTGCCTGCAGGCGCCGGCATTCTTTCAGGCGGTGGGGCAGTTCTATGCGGATTTTCCGCAAGTCGAGGACAGCGAAGTCGAGGCCATCCTCAAGCAGACTGACTGATTATTCCCCTGTGTGGGAACGGGTCTCTGCGCAAGTTTAACGCTAATAATGGCACCATTAATTGGTCTTCTCAACCCATTCGCCCCGGGACGAGTCTCCCACAAGGCCCCAAGCCTGTTGGATTACCCATGTTCAACGCAGTTTCACCCGCGTGCCGTCGCTGATCTTGTCGTCGGGATGGGTAATCACCTGCTCGCCCGCGTCCAGGCCGGACAGTACCTGCGCGATGAGTCCGGCGCGCTGGCCGACTTCGACCGGCTTCAGCTTGGCGCGCCCGGCTTCGAGCACAAACGCGGCCCAGCCCTCGCCCTGGCGAAACAAGGCGCTGGCGGGCAGCTGCAGGACGTCGGCATCTTCCCAGATCACGAAGCGGGCTTCCACCCGATAGCCGTCGCCGAGGCGGTGCCAGGCCTCGCGCGGGCTGGTGAAATCCACGATCACCCGCACCCGCTGCTCTTCGACGCCGAGCGCGGAGATTTTGGTGAAGCCGGTCGGCTCGACCACGCGCACGCTGCCTTCGACGGCTGAGTCGCCGCCCCAGCGGTCGAGGATCACCCGCGAGCCGGGGGTGATTTTCACCGCATGGGTGGACAGCACTTCCACTTCCACTTCCAGCGACTCGGGATTGCCGATCTCGATCAGGGGCTGGCCGGCCAGCACCGCGCCTTCGCTTTCGCGCACCAGCTTGAGCACGCGCGCCTCGACCGGGGCGCGCACGCTCAGCCGTTCGGCCGGCGCGCCGGCCTGCAGCCAGGCGGTGCTGGCGGCGGCCGCGTGCGCCATTTCCAGTTCGAAGCGCGCCACCTTGACGGCGTGATCCGCGGCCTGCTGCACGGCGCGGGCACGGGTCTCCGCCGTGCGGGCGGTATCCAGCGCCTGCGCGGAAAGAAAATTCGACTCGCGCAGGGTTTCGGCGCGAGCGCGTTCCTGCTGCGCCAGCTGCAGGGCCGCCGCGGTCGCGCGGGCGTTTTCCTGCGCCACCGCCAGGGCGGCCTGGGCGGCGCCCGCCTGCGCTTGCGCCTGCGCGCGGGTGCGCGGATCCAGCGCATCCGAACGTACCGGCTCGATCTCCGCAATCACCTGGCCCGGCTTGACCGCGTCGCCGGCCTTCAGCGTGATGCGCCGCAGCGTGCCGCTCACCGGGGCGGAGACGACGTAGCGTTCCATCACCCGCGTCTTGCCCTCCTCCTCGACGGTGACGACGAACGGCCCGGTCTCGACCGCCGCGACGTCGACCGGCACCGCGCGCGGCATGAAGCCGTAGACGAGTCCCGCCACGACGAGCGCCGCGAGGGCCAGCATGCCGAGTTTTGTGCGCACCTGCATGGTTCGTATCAACCTAGAAACCGCAGTTGGA
This sequence comes from Thiobacillus denitrificans, assembly GCF_001530125.1. Taxonomy (GTDB): domain Bacteria; phylum Pseudomonadota; class Gammaproteobacteria; order Burkholderiales; family Thiobacillaceae; genus Thiobacillus; species Thiobacillus denitrificans_C. The sequence goes on from NZ_LDUG01000021.1 coordinate 62,450, forward strand.
CGCGCTCGATGGTGCGTCTGGCCGTGCGCATGCCGCGAAGCGAGGAGGCGGCAGGCCGGGGCCTGCAACGACGTGCGTGGTTGTTGCCGCTTTAGCGGCTTTAGTGCGCGGTTGTTGCCGGCTCGCCGGCTTTACAACCGCGGCCTCCCCCTTGCGGGGACAACCACGGCCTACCCCTTGCGGGTGGAGCGACCAAGGCAGGCGCACGACCAGGCGTGCCAGCGGGTGCGTAGCGGACTCACCCTGTAGGGGGGCGTGGCCGAAGGCAGAAAAACCAATATCCATGCTGCATTCCTCAGGGTGATGCGCGGTCAACTGCGGTTTTTAGGTTGAATCCTTATTCACGCGTTTTAAGCACCGCCACCAGATCCAGCCGGCCGAGGCGCAGCCACATCAAGAGCCCCGAAAGCACAGCCGAAACGATGACGACCGAGGCGCCCATGGCGTAGTTTCCCGGCGTCAGGATCAGCGGTAGCCGGTAAAGGTCGCTCTCGAAGGCCAGCACCAGGATGCCGACCAGGCCGGTGCCGACCAGGAATCCCACCGGGATCGCCGCCAGCGTCAGCAACGCCAGTTCTCCCAGCAAAATATAGGCGATCTCGCCCTGGGTGAAGCCCAGCACGCGCAGGCTGGCCAGTTCGCGCCCGCGTTCTGACAGCGCGATGCGCGCGCTGTTGTAGACCACGCCGAAACCGATCGAGCCGGCGAGCAGGGTCGCCACCAGATTGTAGAACAGGATGAACTCGCCGATGGTTTCGTAGAAGCTCTGGATGGCCGAGAGATTGGCGACCATGCCGAGCACGCGCGGACGCTCGTTCAAGCTGGCGTAAACCGCCTCCTCGGCGCCGGGCTCGATCGCGAGATAGGCGCCGGTCACCACATGCCCCTCGCGCATCAGGGCATTCAGCGAATCCTTCTGCATGTAGGCCGACAAGCCCAGGAACTGCTGGGTGATGCCGAGCACCGGCACCTGCAGCACCGGCCGGCTGCCTTCCAGCACCTCCACCGTCAGCATGTCGCCCGGCTTGACGTGCAAGATGTTGCGCGCCAGATGGTCGGTCAGCACCACGCCGCCCGGCGGCACCGCGACCGGCTGGTAATCGTGGTCGAACGAGCGGTGCAGCTGGCCTTCCGGCTCGATGCCGAAAATCGCCGACCGGTAGCGGTAATGACCAAAGCGCAGGATCGCCGGCACGTCACGATAGCCCTCCACGTAGCCGACGCCCGGCACCGCGGCCAGCTCGTGCAGCGCGCGGCCCGAGGTGGGCTCGATGAAGGTGAGCGTCAGGTCCTCGCGCGCCGCCTGGCGGAATTGCAGATCGACCATGAAATCGATCGCGCCCTTCTGGTAGTTGCCCACCATCATCAGGCCGCAGGCGCAGGAAATGCCGAGCACGGTCAGCATCGACTTCAGCGGGCGCCGCTCGATGTGGCGCAGGATCATCCGCGTCGGCGCGCCGAACCAGCGCTGCAGGCCGATGCGCTCGACCAGGGTGGCGCGATAGGCCTCCGGCATTTCCGCACGCATGCCTTCGGCCGCCGGCAGCCGCACGGCGCGCGCCACCGAATAGAGCGTGCCGCTGACCGCCGCGACGACACTGACGCCAAGCGCAACCAGCACGACCCCGGGATACAGCAGATAGTCCAGATAGGGAAAGCGGAAGGTCGTTTCCATGTAGACGTCGGCGAGCCCCTGCCCGAACCAGGCGCCGAGCGCCACCCCGCCCGCCACCCCCAGCAGCACCATTCCCAGCACCAGCTTGACGTAGTGCCAGCCGATGGCCGGATAGCGATAGCCGAAGGCCTTGAGAATCGCGATCTGTTCCCGCTGCAGCGCGATCAGCCGGCTCACCACCACGTTGAGCAGGAAGGCCGCGACGCCGAGAAAGATGGCCGGGAAGATCGTCGCCATGGTCTGCAGCTGACTCAGTTCCTCGGAAAGGAAGCGGTTGGAGAACTGGTCCTTGCGGCCATAGGCCCCGGTGCCGCCATAGGGGGCGAGAATGGCATCGACGCGGTCGATCACGTCCTGCTCGCGGGCGTCACGCGCCAGCGTCAGGCTGAGCTGGTTGAATGCACCCTCCATGCCGTAGGCGGCACCGAGCGCGCTGCGCCCCATCCACAGCACGCCGTAGCGCTTGAAATCAGGGAACATCGATCCGGGCGCGATCTGGTAGATGTACTCCGGCGACACCGCCACACCGGCAATGGTGAGTTGCTGGCGCTTGCCGTTGATGATGGCGGCGATCTTGTCGCCGGGCTGCAGGCCGTGGGCATCGGCAAAGCTGTCCGACAGCACCACCTCGTCGGCGCTCCAGGCCTGCGGCATGCCGCCGCGCTTGAGATGCAGCGCATTGAGCAGCGGCGCGCCGTTGTCCGGCAGCGACAGCAGCAGGCCGGTGATGGGGTCGTTGAAGCCCTCCAGTTCCAGCTTCACCCCGGCCCGCACCCGCGTTTCCAGCAGTTCCACCCCGGGCAGCGCACGCAACCGGTCGGCCACCGGCTCGGGCGCGCGCTTCAGGCTGGCGAAGACTTCGGCGAAACGGTATTCGCCGTAGAAGCGGTCGCGCGTGACGACCAGCGAATCGTAGGTGGAGAGCGACATCACCAGGGTGGCGACGCCGCCCATGATCACCACCGCGATCGCCAGCACCTGGCCGCGCAGATGCCACAGATCACGGAACAGTTTGCGGTCGAGGGCCCGCATGAAGGGGGCCAGTTACCAGGACAGCTCGCTCGCCGAACGCTTGTGGGCGTTGCGGTGTTCCTCGGCAATCTGTCCATCGGACAGGCGGATCACCCGGTCGGCCATGTCGGCGATGCCGGCGTTGTGGGTAATCAGCACGGTCAGCGTGCCGAGCTCGCGGTTCACTTTCTCCAGCACTTCGAGCACCACCACGCCGGTGGCCGAATCGAGCGCGCCGGTGGGCTCGTCGCACAACAGCACCGCCGGGTTCTTCGCCACCGCACGGGCGATCGCCACCCGCTGCTGCTCGCCGCCTGACAACTGGGCGGGAAAGTGGTCGAGGCGGTTGCCCAGGCCGACCAGTGCCAGCGCGTCCTCCGGCCGCATCGGCGACTTGGAAATCTCCGTCACGGCAGCGACGTTCTCGCGCGCGGTGAGGCTGGGAATCAGGTTGTAGAACTGGAACACGAAGCCGACGTGCTCGCGGCGAAAGCGGGTGAGTTCGGATTCGGACGCGCCGGTCAGCGTGTGGTCGAGATAGCGCACCTCGCCGCCGCTGGGCGCGTCGAGCCCGCCGAGGATGTTCAGGAGTGTCGACTTGCCGCTGCCCGAGGGGCCGAGCAGCACCACCAGTTCGCCGCGATAGAGAGTGAGGTCGATGCCGCGCAGCGCATGTACCTCGACCTCGCCCATGCGGTAGACCTTGGTGAGGCCGCGGGCAACGAAAATGGCGGGGTTGGCGTTATCCTGTGGCATGCGATTCATCTTGGCACGGCCCGTGATTAGAGGCTAGCGGACTTATAGGCGACCGAAGCGACAGTGCATGGTTGTAGGCGCCCCCGCAAGGGGGAGGCCGTGGTTGTAAAGCCGACAAGTCGGCAACAACCACGCACGCACGCCCCCGGCCCGATGCCGTGGAGCTTGCGACGGTGCGAAAATCGCGGCGAGGGCGCCGCTCCGAAACCCCGCGGACCTGTGGGAGCGGCGCCCTCGCCGCGATTTTCGGGCCTTCGCACACACCAAACCATCGGGCCGGGGGCGGCCCTCCTACGGGAAATTCAGGACCGGGGGGGCGCTTCCGGCAGATGCTTCGCGAACCAGGCAGCTGCCTGGCGTGCCACCTCCTCCAGCGTGCCGGGTTCCTCGAACAGGTGAGTGGCGCCGGGAACAATCACCAGCTCCTTTTCGCAATGCAACTGATCGTAGGCCAGCTGGTTGAGGTCGATCACGACATCGTCAAAACCGCCGACCAGCAACAGGGTCGGCGCGGTCACGCTCGCCAGCGCCTGGCGGCTGGCCAAATCGGGGCGGCCGCCGCGCGAGACCACGGCCCGGGTGTCCGCGCCCAGCATCGCGGCGGCTTCGAGCGCGGCAGCGGCGCCGGTGCTGGCGCCGAAAAACCCGAGCGGCAGTTCGTGGGTGGACTCCTGCGATACCACCCAGCGCGCGGCATCCAGCAGGCGCTGCGTCAGCAGCGCGATGTCGAAGCGGCGGGCG
>NZ_LDUG01000021.1:66881-108288 GCF_001530125.1 Thiobacillus denitrificans
GTTCTCACGGTGCATGGCAATCGGGATGCGGCGGTTGCCGAAGGGATGGCTGAATGCGCCGAAACGGCCGGCAATGGCAGAGCCGCAATGCGGGCAGTGGCCGTCGGGCGTGACGCTGTAATGGTCAATGCGATACCAGTCGCGCACGATCAGGGCTTCGTGGCAGCCCGGGCAGAACGTGGTGCCGCCGGTGGTGTCGTGCACGTTGCCGGTGTAGACGTAATGCAGGCCGGCTTTGAGCGCGATGTCGCGCGCGCGGGTGAGCGTGGACGCCGGGGTGAGCGGCACATCCATCATCTTCCAGTCGGGGTGGAAGGCGGAGAAATGCAGCGGCACGTCGGGGCCGAGCTCGCGCAGGATCCACTGGCTCATCGCCTCGATTTCGGCGTTGGAATCGTTGTGGCCGGGAATCAGCAGCGTGGTGATTTCGAACCAGACGTTCGTCTCGCGCTTCAGATAGATCAAGGTATCGAGCACCGGCTGCAGGTGCGCGCCGGTCAGCTTGACGTAGAAGTCATCGGTAAAGGCCTTGAGGTCGACGTTGGCTGCGTCCATTTTCGAATAGAACTCGCGGCGCGGTTCCTCGGTGATGTAGCCGGCGGTGACCGCCACGGTCTTGATGCCGCGCGCATGGCAGGCGTCGGCCACGTCCATCGCGTATTCGGCGAAGATCACCGGGTCGTTGTAGGTGAAGGCGACGCTCTTGCAGCCTGCCTTCGCGGCGGCGGCGGCGATCTCGTCCGGCATCGCCTGATCGACCATGGTGTCGGTCTCGCGCGACTTGGAAATGTCCCAGTTCTGGCAGAACTTGCACGCCAGGTTACAGCCGGCGGTGCCGAAGGAAAACACCGAGCTGCCCGGATAGAAGTGATTGAGCGGCTTTTTCTCGATGGGATCGACGCAGAAACCGGACGAGCGGCCGTAGGTGGTGAGCACCATCTTGCCGCCTTCCATTTTGCGCACGAAGCACAGGCCGCGCTGGCCCTCGTGCAGCTTGCAGTCGCGCGGGCACAGGTCGCACTGGATGCGGCCGTCGGGCAGCGCGTGCCACCAGCGTGCGGGGTAATGCGATTCGGGAATGCTCATGCTGCCACCTCTTTCATTTAAACAATTGGAACCACAGAGACACAGAGGCACAGAGTAAAAACAAGGCGTTGTAGCCAGATCTGCTTGCACCCGATGGGTGAATCAGTAAAGTGCATGACCAATTGTCGATATGCTCTGTGCCTCTGTGGTGAGGAATTTAGGTTTGGCGGTCGTCCGCACGTGCCGAGGCTCACTGCTCATGCGGCTCCTTCCACTTGCTAACTGTATAGCGCGACAGGCGCACTTCTTCCGCCCAGAAATCCACCGGCAGGCCTGCCTTGCGTTTGAGATGAGCGAGAAACTCGGCCGGCTCGGGAAGCTGCTCCCACACCTGCGGCAGGAAGGTGCTGCGGTAATGGCCGTACTCGAACACCACGCCGTCGATGCCGGGTCGTAAAACGGCCAGCGCGTCCTTTTCACTGCCCGCCGCCAGCGCTTGATGGGGCGAAAGCACCGAAACCTCGACCCGGACGTCGTCGAATTCCGCGCGCGAAAGCGGCATGAAACGGGGATCGCGAAACGCCGCTGCCACTGCGTTTCCCCGCACATCCAGCCCCAGCGGGCGATGCGCTTCCAGGGTGCCGATGCAGCCGCGCAGCTCGCCCTGCCGGGTGAGCGTGACGAAACTGGCCCCGGGTTCGGCCATCCAGGGCCTGGCCGACGGCTCCTGAACATGCTCCCAAAACTGTTTGGCAATCTCGGCGCGCGCCAGCGTCAGCAGCGACGCGCCTTTTTCCGCTTCCGCCTGATCGGCCTCGACCTTTCGGCTTTTCTCGGGACTGGCTGCGGCCGTAAAAGCGAAGGCGGCATAGCCGACCACCCGGTCGGGATCGCCGGCGGTGTCGCTTGAATTGCGCACATCCAGCGCCACCGGGTGCAGGCCATGCCGGCGTGCCGCCAGCAGCAGGCCGTTGACCGGCGTGGCGCCGCAGGCCTGCTCGTGGCTGAGATGCGGATCCAGTGCCAGAATCGCGTCCACGGTGCCGCCGTCCACCTTGCGCGCCAGCGCGTCGGGCAGAAAATGCGACAGGTCGGAGCTGATCACGATCAGCGTCTCGTCGCCGCCCCACACCTGCTCCAGCACCGCGGCCACCTCGTCCGCAGTGGCCTCGCCCACCGCCAGCGGCAACAGCATGAAATCGCCCAGCACCTGCTGCAGAAAAGGCAGCTGCACCTCCAGCGAATGTTCCATCTGGTGCGCCGCCGCGCTTGTGGTCACCTGCGGCAGATCGGCAATGCCCTGCATCGCCTCACGATCCAGCTGGATCTCGCCGAGCGGCGTGGCAAAACGCTCTGCCCCGGGCAGCGCCAGCCCGCGCACATAGACGCGATGGGTGGGACCGAGCAGCACCACCCGGCAAATGTGGCCGCGCAGCCCGGCCAGCCGCGCATAGGCGCTGGCGGCTACCGCACCGGAATAGACATAGCCGGCGTGCGGCACGATCAGCGCCTTCGGCGCGCGCAGCGCGTCGGCCGCCGGGGCATTCGCCAGCAGGTCGACAAGCGTTTGCCTAAGCACAATGGGGTTGTCCGGATAGAACATTCCCGCCATGGCGGCGGGTCGGATAGCAGGCATGATGCATTCCCTCCTTCATCAAGCTTAGTAGATGCGGGGGAATTGCCAGGGTTTCAAGCCGGGCCTGCCAGACAGCGCGTTTCGGCCGATAATGTTCCGCTCGAGGCGACCGAAATCGCGATCGTTTCCAGGTTCAACCAATGAGAAAAGCATGCGTTCATTCAAAGCTGCCGACGAAGACGCGCTGTTGAAGGCGATCCTGCAGGAATCGGCCAACGAGATTCTGGTCTTCGACGCGGAGACCCTGCGAATCATCGAGGCCAATCCGTCCGCGGCAAAAAACCTGCAGCGCCCGCTCAAGGCCCTGCGCCAGTCGACGCCGCTGGATTGCCTGTCAGCTGAGGATGCGCAAGCTTTCACCACCCTGCTGGCCGCCCTGCAAAGCGGCAAAAAGCGCCGGGCCTCATTCAATGCCCACTGCCGCCGCAGCGACGGCAGCTGCTATCCGGTCGAAGCCAAACTGTCGCGCTCGGTTGGCCCGGGCAAGCCGATCTTCATCTGGATCGCCAGCGACGTCAGCCAACGCGAAGCCACCCAGCAGGCGCTGGCGCATTCAGCATCGGATTTGCGCGCCATCGTCGCGCACATCCCGGGCATGGCCTACCAAGTGCTGCGCACGCCCGACGGCAGCACCTCGCTGTGCTACGTCAGCGAGCAATCCGCGCAGCTGCTGGGCATCAAGGCGGCTGCCCTGCGCGCCGACCCGCAACGCTTCTTCAAGCTGATCATGGACGAGGACAAGGCCGACTACCTGGCGCGTCTGGCCGAAGCAGGCAGCGTCCACATGAGCTTCAACTGGGAAGGCCGCATCTGGATGGAAGCCTGGAAGGACGTGAAGTGGGTGAACATCCGCGTCAGCCAGCGCGCGGCGGCGGACGGCCTGATCTGGGACGGCATCATGCTGAACGTGACTAAAAGCAAGCTGGCCGAAGCGGAAATCCGGCGTTCGCGGGCGCAGCTCGCCGCGCTGGCCGCGCACGTCGAAACGGTCAGGGAGCAGGAACGCCTGCACCTGGCGCGCGAGGTGCATGACGACCTCGGCGGCAATCTCACCGCCATCAAGATCGGTCTGTCGTGGGTGATGCGGCATCTGCCGCCCGACGAGATCAACCTGTACAAGCGCACCGCCTATCTCGACAACGTGGCCAACCAGACCATTGACGCCACGCACCGCATTGCGGCCAGCCTGCGGCCGCCGGTGCTGGATTTCGGCATCGTGTCCGCCATCGAATGGCAACTGGAGCGCTTTGGCCAGAACACCGACCTCGCCTACGAATTCAGCGCGCCCGATGAAGCCATTCCACTCAGCCCCGACATCGCGATCGCCGTGTTCCGCATCGCGCAGGAAGCCTTGACCAACGTGGCCAAACACGCCCACGCCAGCCGGGTCAAAGTGGCCCTTGCGCGGGAACCGGACAGCCTGCTGCTGACGGTCACAGACAACGGCCGGGGCATCCAGCCGGCGCAAGGCATAAACAGCGAGCACGGCTTTGGCCTGCTCGGCATGCGCGAGCGCGCCGCCGCGCTGGGCGGCGAGCTCGCGGTAGCGCCCGCCAGGCGTCAGGGCACCCAGGTCAGCCTGCGCATCCCGATGCCGACGCCCGACGCGGCAAAATAACGGCATAATCTATCCATAATTCCAAGCAGAGAACTCACGTGGCTGTTGCAAAACCGTATCGCATTCTCATCGTCGACGACCATGCCATCGTTCGCGAAGGGCTCAAGCAGATCCTGGCCGAAGTCGACGACATCGTAGTCGCTGGCGAGGCCGACTGCTCCAGCCGCGCCCTGCAGATGGCCCGACTCGAACCCTGGGACATGGTGTTGATGGACATCTCCATGCCCGACCGCAGTGGGCTCGAGACCCTGGAATTGATGAAAAAGGAGCATCCCGGCATCAAGGTGCTGATGCTGTCCATGCATCGCGAAACCCAGTATGCCGTGCGCGCGCTGAAGACCGGCGCCGCCGGCTACCTCAACAAGCAAAGCGCGCCCGATCAGCTGGTCGACGCCATCCGCCTGGTCGCCTCCGGCAAGAAATACATCAGCGCCGAAGTCGCCCAGGAACTCGCCAGCCAGGTCAGCGGCGAACGCGACGGCCTGCCGCACGAAGGCCTCTCCAACCGCGAATACCAGACCCTGTGCCTGATCGCCTCCGGCCTGCCCGTCTCCGCCATCGCCGACCAGCTCGCCCTGTCGGTCAAGACCATCAGCATGTACCGCGCCCGCCTGCTGAAAAAAATGCAGCTCAAGAACAACGCCGAACTGACCCATTACGCCATCAAGCAAGGGCTGCTTGATTAATGTAGGAGTCCCCGCAAGGGGGAGGCCGTGGTTGTAAAGCCGCTAAAGCGGCAACAACCACGCACCGGCGCCCTTTCACACCTTCGCAAACTTCACCCCATCGGGCCGGGGGCGGCCCTCCTACAAAAACGCGGATGGATGGGCCTATGGCATCCACCTGTAGGCGCGGCGCCCCCGCCGCGATTTACGCACCTTTGCTAACCACCACGGTATCGGGGCACCGGCGCCCTTTCACACCTTCGCAAACTTCACCCCATCGGGCCGGGGGCGGCCCTCCTACAAAAACGCGGATGGATGGGCCTATGGCATCCACCTGTAGGCGCGGCGCCCCCGCCGCGATTTACGCACCTTTGCTAACCACCACGGCATCGGGCCGAGGGCGGCCATGCGTGGCTGTTGCCGACTTGTCGGCTTTACAACCACGGCCTCCCCCTTGCGGGGGCTCCTACAGCCAGACCGCATCCCAATGCGGGTAATCCCCCACCCGCAGGACCAGGCCGGCACGCAGGGGATTGGCCACGATGTACCGGGCCAGCTTCGCCAGGTCTTCCTCCTGGCGCAGGGCATGATCATGAAACCCGCTCTGCCAGATTCGCTCCCCTAGGCCATGCGCCGTCACGGCTTTAACCGCACCCACCACTGCCGACAATGAAGCGTCCGCCTCCAGTTGCAGCAACCAGTGCAGGTGATCGGGCATGACCACAAAAGCCAGCGTCGTCGCCTCGTCGCACGCCTGCGCTTCCCGCAGGGCATTGATCAGCAAGCGCGCCGATCGCAAGTCGGAGAAAACCGGCCGCCGGTCGAAGGTGATGGTGGTGATGTGGTAGACCTGCCCGGGCAGTGACACGCGACCCTTGCGCAAATCCTTCCCGTGCGGCTTGGCGTGTTTATCCGGCATCGGCGCACTCGCTGAAATGGACATCGGTCATTGGATGTTTGTAGGCACGCCATCATACCCAACCGTAGGAGCACCATCGCAATCTCCACGGCATCGGTCCGGGGCGGCCCTCCTACAGCTGCGCGGATGGCAAAGGCGACAGCATCCCTGTGGGCGGGGCGCCCTCGCCCCGAATTTCGCACCATCGCAATCTCCACAGCATCGGGCCGGGGCGGCCCTCCTACAGCCGCGCGGACCTGCCCCTTTCCGCTAGGGAAACACTGATTAATTCGATATAACCGTCATTGCGAGCGAAGCGCGGCAATCCAGCGCATTGATTAAGCAGGCATTTCTGGATTGCCGCGTCGCTTCGCTCCTCGCAAAGACGGATTAATCAGCGTCTCCCTAGGCCATGGCTCCATCAGGGTGATAACCTGCAGGGCGCGGAAATACCGGGCTTTTCCTGCCCTAATCCGCACTTCACCCCGCCCCTGCCCGCCTTACCATGCGAAGCATAGTAAAAGGCCCAAGCGGTGCCGGAGCGCAAACATGGCTGAACCCAGCGTCAAGATCGATCTTTCGAACCCCACCGAGGTGGCGCGCGAAACCCTGCGCCGCCTTGCCATGCGGCGGATTTCCCCGACCCCGGACAACTACCAGACGCTGTACGACGAAATCGTTGGCGTGCCCAGCGCGCCGGCCAACAAGGCCTCCGCCGAAACGGCGCTGGCCGGACTGGTCAGCGACCTGCAGGAACATCACCCCGCACTCTCGGCCCAGGTGGCCAGCCTCAACAAGGCCATCAGCAAGCGCGACTGGCGGCAATGCAGCTGGCAGCTTTCCGAAATCGCCGTGCAGCTGAAGCCGCAGCCGGTCAGGCCGCCGGTCGACAGTGGCGACCGCGAGCAGGGGGAAAACCTGGCCCAGCTGCGCGACCTGCTGGCCAAAACCCTGGAATTCGGCGTCGCGTCGCAGCTCACGCACAACCCACACCTGGTGGAGCAGACCCAGCAGCTGGCCGTTGCCGTGCGCGAGTCCGGCACTGCCGCCGCCCTGCTCAAGGCCGCATCCGGGCTGAAAAACCTGTGGGTCAGCATCGAGCTGCAAGCCTCCGACGTCCACAACCAGCAGGAAACGCTCAAGCGCATTTTGCTGCTGCTGGTGGAAAACATCGGCGAACTGCTGGACGACGACACCTGGCTGCGCGGCCAGCTCGATATGGTCCAGCAGGTCATTGCCGGCCCGATCAAGATCCAGTCGCTGCAGGAAGCGGAAAAGCGGCTCAAGGAAGTGATCTACAAGCAGGGCATGGTCAAGCATGGCCTGCGCGAGGCCACCGCCACGCTGAAGGCCACCATGACCACCTTCGTCAGCCGCCTCAGCGACGTGCTGGCCGCCAACGACGAGTACCAGGGCAAGATCAGCACCCACGTCGAGCGCATCAAGGGCACCGAAGACGTGCGGGAGCTCAACCGCATTCTCGAAAGCCTGATCGATGAAACCCGCAGCGCGCAGGCCGACAACCGGCGCGCGCACGACCAGTTGGTGCACGAGCGCGACGCCGCGCTGCAGGCCGAAAGCCGCATCCAGGAACTGGAAAACCAGCTTGCCCAGATGAGCACCCTGGTGCGCGAAGACCCGCTCACCCACAGCCTCAACCGGCGCGGGCTCGACGACGAGTTCGCCCGCGAGGCCTCGCGCGCCGACCGCTACAAGGCCCCGTTCTGCATCGCCGTGCTGGACATCGACAACTTCAAGGTGCTCAACGACAAGCGCGGCCACAAGACCGGCGACGAAGCACTGATCCATCTGGTCAAGATCGCCCGCGAAGAACTGCGGCTCACCGACCACATCGCACGCATGGGCGGCGAGGAATTCCTCATCATCCTGCCCAACACCCCGCTCGACGAGGCCGCGCAGATCGTCACCCGGCTGCAGCGCAGCCTCACCAAGAAATACTTCCTCGACAACAACGAAAAGGTGCTGATCACCTTTAGCGCCGGTATCGCCGAACGCATCGCCGGTGAATCGCAGGAAGCCAGTATCGGACGCGCCGACGGCGCCATGTACGAAGCCAAGCACAGCGGCAAGAACCGCGTGTGCGTGGCGCCTGCGGCGCCCGCGGAAGCCGGATAGTCGACTGGACAGGAATGCGCGTGCGCGACGACCACCCCATCGGCCCGAGGGCGAGCCTCCTACAACAGCGCGAACCTGTAGGAGGGGCGCCCTCGCCCCGATTTTCGCACCGTCGCGATCTCCACGGCTTCGGGCCGGGGGCGGCCCTCCTACAGGGGTGTTCGCTTGATGAATAATTTGACTTTACACATTCTCGCCATGAAGTTTTTTACAGAACAGCCTTAACTTTCTCCAACCCCCGACGATTCCTCACACAACGGCGGTTCATGTAGCCCAGCGGGCAGACCAAAGTTGACGGCACCTAGCCGAATCAATCGACCCACTTAAGGAGAAATATCATGGCAGCAGTAATCAACACCAACATCGCATCGCTCAACGCCCAGCGCAACCTCGGCATGTCGCAGTCCGCGCTCAACACCTCGATCCAGCGTCTGTCTTCCGGTCTGCGCATCAACAGCGCCAAGGACGACGCTGCGGGCCTGGCGATTGGCGAGCGCATGACTTCGCAAATCCGTGGCCTGAACCAGGCTGTGCGCAACGCCAACGACGGTATTTCACTGGCACAGACCGCTGAAGGCGCGCTCGGCGAAATCGGTAACAACCTTCAGCGTATCCGTGAGTTGGCAGTACAGTCCGCCAACGCCACGAACAGCGCCTCTGACCGCGCTTCGCTGCAGGCGGAAGCAACCCAGCTAACAGAAGAAATCACCCGTGTCGCCAGCCAGACCCAGTTCAACGGTATTAATCTGCTGAATGGCAGTTTCGCCAGCCAGGCATTCCAAGTGGGCGCCAATGCCAACCAGACAATCACCTTCGATTCAATTGGCAACGCCCAGGCCACCGCGCTCGGTGCCCACAATCTGACGCTGGATGGAACAGTAACCGGCAACACCAAAGCGGCAGCGACTGACCTTACTGGCGGCAACACTATTGGCGCCGAAACCGACCTGACCATCACAACGGCTAACGGCGGCACATCAACTGCAATCTCCTACGCGGCAAACTCTGACGCCAAAACCATTGCCGCCGCCATCAATACGGCAGCATCTGGCTTCGGCGTTACAGCCACGGCCACGAACAGCGCCACATTGAGCAGCATTGCCAGCGACGGTACCGTGGCCATGACGCTCAACGGTGCTGCGATATCTGCAACAGGCGTGACCACCTCCGATTACAGCACCCTGTTGTCCGCAATCAACGCCTCGACCGGTTCCACCGGCGTGGTGGCCAGCTTCACCACCTCCGGGCTCACCAACTCGCTGACACTGACGGCCGCCGACGGTCGCGATATCAGTGTCTTGGACTTTACTAATTCAGGAGCCACAAAAACAGTCAGCTTCTCTGGGCAAACGTTGACCGGCGGTATCGGCAACGACTCCTCGATCAAAACTGGCACCGTACTACTGTCCAGCAGCAAGGGAACAATTTCCACCACTGGCGCCAACGCGGATGTCTTTGCTTCGGCTGGCATTAATACCAGCACCCTTGCGTCTGTCGCTGCGGCCAGCATCGCCACCGCTAGCGGCGCGCAAAGCACCATCGCCACAATCGACGCCGCATTGGCTACGATCAATAGCTCGCGCGGCGATCTGGGCGCTTACCAGAACCGTTTCAGCTCGGCAATCGCCAACTTGCAAACCACATCAGAAAACGTCTCCGCAGCACGTAGCCGCATCCTGGATGCCGACTTCGCAGCTGAGACCGCAGCGCTGACCCGTGGCCAGATCCTGCAGCAGGCCGGTACGGCGATGCTGGCGCAGGCCAACTCGCTGCCGAACAACGTGCTCTCGCTGTTGCGTTAAGCAGTAAACAGGCGCTCACGCGTCTGGGCGAAGCGGCGGAGCAAGGGGTTTTACCCTGCTCCGCCCTTGCCGCATAAATTAGGAGATGATCATGTCTATTGGAAAAGTCGATTCAGTTGACCTTGCCCCCATGCGGCAGGCTCCCCCATCCGCACCCATTACCCCCGCGCAGCGCGCCACGCTCGACAGCCCCGTTTTCGCGCCCGCGCCACCCGTCACCCAGGAAGCGATCGCTGCCGCCGCACAGTCGGCCAATGCGTACATGCAATCCGTTTCAAGCAACCTGCAGTTTTCGCTTGACCAGGACACCGGCCACACCGTGGTCAGGATGATCGACACCGAAACCGAGGAAGTACTGCGCCAGTTCCCAAGCGAGGAAATGCTGGCCATTTCCCGTTCCATCGACCGCATGCAGGGTCTGTTGATCAATCGCGAAGCCTGAGGAGCCGGTCATGATTTCAGCCCCCGGTATCGGATCAGGACTCGACGTTAACGGCATCGTCAGCCAGTTGATGGCGGCCGAACGCCAGCCGCTTGCTGCATTGGCTCGGCAGGAACAAACGTATAACCAGAAGTTATCGGCCTTTGGCCAGGTGCGCAGCACACTCGCCAGCTTTCAGACCGCGTTGCAGGATCTCAGCAGCGGCAGCAAGTTCCAGGCGCTCAGTGCCACCGCATCCGACACCAAGGTGCTCAGCGCCAGTGCCAGCAGCAATGCCACCCCCGCCAGCTATCAGCTCGAAGTGTTGCAACTGGCACAACAACATAAACTGGCTTCGTCAGGCTATGCCGCAACCAGCGATGTCGTGGGGTCGGGCACGCTGACGATTCAGTTCGGTACGTATGACAGCGGTTTGAACACCTTCACCGCCAACGCCGACAAGGCAACAAAAACCATCACCATCGCCCCGGCCAACAACACCCTCGCCGGCGTGCGCGATGCGATCAATGCTGCCAATGCAGGCGTTTCAGCCACCATCGTCAACGACGGCAGCGCCACCGGCAACCGGCTGGTGCTCACCTCAACCGACAGCGGCGCGAACAACAGCTTAAAAATCAGCGTCACCGACGACGACACAATCAGCACCGACATGAGTGGCCTGTCCGCACTTGCCTACAATCCGACGGCAGCGGTGGGCAGCGGCAAGAATCTCAGCCAGGTGGCCGCTGCTCAAAGCGCGCAACTCAAAATCGATGGCATTACGGTGAATCAATCCACCAATACGGTCAAAAATGCGATAGACGGCGTGACGCTGAATCTTGCCACGACGAATGTCGGCGTGCCGCTGACACTGAATGTCAGCCGCGACACCAAAACCATTACCGACGCGGTGCAATCGTTTGTTACCGCATACAACGGCACCAGCGGCACGCTCAAGAATCTCACCGCGTTCAAGGGCGTGGGTTCACAAAACGGCGTATTGCTCGGCGATAGCACGGCGCGCGGCATCCAGGTGGGGATGCGCAACCTGCTGAACACCTCGATCGACAGTGGCGGCAGCCTCACCACCTTGTCGCAGATTGGCGTCAGCTTTAAAAGCGACGGCACCCTGGCACTCGACAGCACCAAGCTCAACACCGCAATCAGCACGAATTTCAGTGATATCACCGCGCTATTCGCCAAAGCGGCCAAAGCCACGGACAGCCTGGTCAGCCTGAGCGCCAGTACCAGTAAAACCCAACCGGGTGCCTATGCCGTCAACGTCAGCCAATTGGCCACGCGTGGCGTTTCACAAGGGACGCTGGCTGCATCGCTGACGGTAACTGCTGGGGTTAATGACCAACTTAACCTGACTGTCGATGGCACAGCCATCAGTGTCACCCTCGCGGCCGCCACGTATGCCAGCGCAAGCGCACTGGCCGCAGAAATCCAGAGCAAGACCAATGGCGCGGCAGGCAGCGCGGGCAGTGTGGTGGTCAGCCAGAGCGCAGGGATACTCAGCATCACCTCGGCACGCTATGGCAGCGCCTCGCAAGCGGCGCTCACTGGCGGCAACGGTTTAGCCAGCCTGTTTGGCGCGCCCACCCCCATCACAGGCGTCGATGTCGTCGGCACCATTGATGGCACTATCGCAGCTGGCAGCGGCCAGATTCTAACGGGCGCAACCGGCGGGGTCAGTGAAGGCCTGAGCTTGCTCATCAACGGCGGCGCGCTAGGCGCGCGCGGTACCGTGACCTTCAGCACGGGATATGCCTATCAGATCAACACCTATCTCAGCGCTGTGCTCGCTAATGACGGCAGCCTAAAGGCCCGCACCACCGGTATCGACAGCAGTATCAAAAGCCTGGATCAACGTCAGCTGCAGCTCGAAGCGCGGCTGGCGCAGATCGAAAAACGCTACCGCGCGCAGTTCAGTGCGCTAGACACCATGCTCAGCAGCATGAATACCACCAGTTCATTCCTGGCCCAGCAATTGGCCAGTTTGCCTGGCAGCAGCCAGAACTAATAAATCAGGAGAAGACCGTGTACTCGAATTCGCGCAACGCCGCCCATGCCTATGCCAACGTCGGTCTGGAAACCGGCGTGGTTGCAGCCAGCCCGCACCAGCTCATCATCATGCTGTACGAAGGCGCCGAGCTTGCGGTGCGGATGGCGATCAAGCACATGAACGAGGGCGAGATCGCGAAGAAATCCACCGCCATCAGCAAGGCCAGCAGCATCATCCTGGATGGCCTGAAAGCTGCGCTCAACCCGCAGCAGGGCGGCGAAATCGCACAACGGCTGGATGCGCTGTACGACTACATGAACAATCGCCTCATGCTCGCCCACGTCAACAACCAGACCGCGCCACTGGAAGAGGTGCTGGGACTGCTGCGCGAACTGCGTGACGCGTGGCAGCAGATCGGCACCGCAAGCCAGGTCGCGCAGCAATCTTCTCACTCCTATGCCGCCTGAACCGGAGACCACCATGACCAGCAACGAAATGCTCACCACCTACGAATCGCTCTCCGAACTGACCGGCACCATGCTGAACGCCGCCCGCCAGGGCGAATGGGATGACCTGGCCGCGCTGGAGCAGCGCTGCCAAGGCTACGTCGGCAGCCTGATGCAGGCCGCGCCGCTGCCGCTGAACGAGAACGAGCAGCGCACCAAGGTTGCGATCATTCGCACCATTCTGCAGAACGACGCCAAAATCCGCGCCCTCACCGAGCCGCGCCTGCACGAGTTGCAGCAAAACCTGCACATGATGCGCAGCGGCCAGCGCGGCGTCGATGCTTACGGCGCGCAGCGCGTGTAACTGCTGATTTCATGTTCCCGGTTCAGTATCTGGCCCGCATTCTGGATGTCCCGCCCACGCCGGACGCCCCCGGGCGGCCGCTGTCCGGCCTGGTAGGGGTCCAGCCGGTACTGAACGCCACCGAACGCGACCAGGCTGGGCCGCGTGCCGCATTCGACCAGCTGACGGTCGGCCAAACGCTCACTGGCCTGGTGAAGAGCCAGGCGAAGGGTATTTCGATGGTCGAGGTCGAGGGGCAAACTGTTGCGATGCGCCTGCCCCACCCGGCAGCGGCCGGCGACACCCTGCGCCTGCGCTTTGCCGGCCACATGCCGCAGGCGGTGTTTCTGCTTGCCCCCCCCGAATCCGCAGCCAGCGATGCCCCGCAGCTGAGCCAGACCGCACGCATGCTGAGCGATCTGATGCAGCAATTGCCGGGCCGCAACGCCCTGCCCACGCTCACCCCGCCCGGCCCCTTGCTCGACCAGCCGACGACGAACCCGGCCCTGATCGCCCTCGCGCTGCGCACCGCGCTGGTCCGCAGCGGGCTGTTCTATGAGTCGCATCTGGCCAACTGGGCGGTCGGCCAAGACAGCCTGGACGGCCTGATGCATGAGCCGCAAAACAAGCTGGCGGCGGCCGAGGCCGCGCGCGCCGCGGCCAACCCGCTGGCCCTGCTCAACGCCGCGGAAGCAGCCGGCCAGAAACCGCTTAATCCGATGCATGCCCTGCTGTCGCAGCAGTTGCAGGTGCTGGAATCGCCCCAGTTCGTCTGGCGGAGCGAGGTGTGGCCGGGGCAGACGCTGGAATGGCTGCTGCGCCATGAATCCGAACAGGCGCAGGATCACTCGGCTGCGACGGCTGCCAACGAGACCGACGCAGGCTGGGAATCGAAACTCAAGCTGACCTTGCCGCAACTCGGCACCCTGACCGTGCACATCAAGCTCGACGCAAATCAGGCGTTCAGCATCCGCGTGGTGCCGGCGCAAGCCGAAGTCGAACCCCTGCTGCGGCAGAACCAGGGGCGGCTGATCGAGCAGCTGGCGGCGGCGGGCTGCACGCTCCAGGCCCTGACGGTGCAGCACGATGGCGACGCCTGACAAGCAGCGCGCCGCCGCCGCGATCGCCTACCGCGAAGGCGATGGCGCGCCGCGCGTGGTCGCCAAGGGGCGCGGCATTGTGGCCGACACCATCATCGAGCGGGCGCGCGCATCCGGGGTGTACGTTCACGAATCGCGCGAGTTGCTGGCGCTGCTGATGCAGATCGACCTCGACAGCCACATCCCGCCTCAGTTATACATCGTCGTGGCCGAACTGCTGGCTTGGCTCTATCATCTGGAAGAGGCCGAAAAGGTCCTTCCGAACCCCAACGAACATGGCGATCAGCGCCGTCCCGGATCATGACCGTCGCCAATCGCCATGTCCGTTCCCTCACCCCGACCCTCTCCCGCTTGCGGGCGAGGGGGTCTATCGTGGCGCTTCGCGTCGTTGACCCTTACGCCTGATCCTATGCTTTCCTCACCGCAACACGACCCGAATCCTGCCGACCACGACGACCTGCTGGCGCGCTACACCCTGCATTCGCGCTCGGAAATCCTGTTCCAGCTGCGCGCGATCCAGAAACGCAAGCTGCTGGTCAATCTCGATCTGCTGGGCAGCCGGCAGATCATCGTCACCTCGGTGCTCATGGTGAATGAGGCCAAAAACACGCTGATTCTCGACAGCGCCCGCGGCGACGCGCTCAACCAGGAACTGATGTCCGGCAAGGGCGCGGAGTTCGTCGCCCAGCTCGACGGGGTCTCGATCTCGTTTGCCACCGGCCCGGTGACCTGGTGCAAGTACGAGGGGCTGCCCGCGCTGCGCATTGCGCTTCCCATGTCGCTGGTCCGCCTGCAGCGCCGCGAGCACTTCAGGGTGCCGATGCCCATCGCCAACCCGGTCAAGTGCATCGTGCCGTCGACAGCGGATGGCGACACCGACCCGATCACCACGCACCTCGTGGATATCAGCTGCGGCGGGGTGGCCATTGCCGAAACCGGCGGCCGTCTCGGTCCAGAAACCGGCCGAATCCTGCCGAACTGCCGACTGCTGCTGCCCGAGTCGGACACGATCACCACGTCGCTGGAAGTGCGCAATTCGGCCCAGATCCGCCTGCCCAACGGCGCCTTCCAGACTCGTCTTGGCTGCAAGTTTATTGACCTGCCCAACGACATGGCGGCCAAGTTGCAACGCTTTGTCATGGATATCGAGCGTGCACGGCGCAACAGCCTTTAGAAGCGCCCGCACCAGAAAAAAAACAATTAACCACAGAGACACAGAGACACTGAGACACAGAGAAAAGCAAGAAGCTGCCGGAAGACTTGCTGTCCCCCCGGTGGACGACGGGTAAATGTTTTTTTCTTGCTTTTAACGCTGTGCCTCTGTGTCTCTGTGGTGAATGAACTGAAGTTTTTAAGATAATTCGAGGAATCTCCGCCATGCAAACGATCCAGCAGGAAATTGACGAAAGAACCAATCTGACCAGCTCCAACAAGCTGGAGTTGTTGCTGTTTCGTCTGGGCGAGGATGCCAATCTCGATCGAAACGAGCTGTTCGGCATCAACGTCTTCAAGATACGGGAAATCATCCCCATGCCGATCATCACGGCGGTGGCCGGATCGCATGCCCACATGATGGGCGTGGTCGACCTGCGCGGCCAGATCATCCCCGTCATCGACTTGCCGGCGGTGACCGGATGCACCCCCAAAACCGGGCTGAATATCCTGCTGATCACCGAATATGCCCGCAGCACCCAGGCCTTTGCCGTGGAATCGGTCGAGGATATCGTTCGCCTCGACTGGAAGCAGGTGCTATCCGCCGAGGGCAATGCCGCGGGCGGCATGGTGACCAGCCTCGCCCGCCTGGACGGCGAAAACAGCAATAGCCTGGCGCAGGTGCTGGACGTGGAAACGATCCTGCGCAAGGTCATGCCACCGGCCGAAGATGAAATTGACTCCGCCAGCATTGGCGCCACGGTGAATATCAAACCCGGCACCGTCATCCTGGCAGCGGACGATTCATTAATCGCTCGCACCATGATCGAACAGGGACTGCAAGCCATGGGCCTGCCCTTCATCATGTGCAAGACCGGCAAGGAAGCCTGGGACCAGTTGCAGGCCATCTCCAACAAGGCGGAAGCCGAGGGCAAAACCGTGCACGACAAGATCGCCCTGGTGCTGACCGATCTGGAAATGCCCGAAATGGACGGCTTCACCCTGACCCGCAATATCAAGCAGGACCCGCGCTTCAGTTCCATTCCCGTGGTGATTCATTCCTCGCTGACCGGTTCGACCAACGAAGCGCATGTCAAGAAAGTGGGCGCGGATGCCTATGTGGCGAAGTTTGTCGCCGAGGATCTGGCGAATGCGCTGCGCAAGGCGCTGCATAAGTAGGAGGCCCGCCCTCGGGCCGATGGGGTAAAGGTAGCAACGGTGCGAAAATCGGGACGGGGCGCCCCTCCTACAAATTCCGGACTGCACAAGTAGGAGGCCCGCCCTCGGGCCGATGGGGTAAAGGTAGCAACGGTGCGAAAATCGGGGCGGGGGCGCCCCTCCTACAAATTCCGGACCCGCCACGCAGCGGTGTAGCTTAAACGCCCATCGCCATGATTTCCTGATAGGCGGACACCAGCTTGTTGCGCACCTGCACGGTCTGCTGCAGGGCGATGCTGGATTTCTGCAATGAGATCATGGCGTCGGACAGGCTGACCGTGCTGTCGCCCATCTCGAAACGCTGGGCAAGATGCTGCGATTGCAGCTGGACCTGGTTGACCTGGTCGAGCGAAGTTTTGAGAACTGACTGAAAGTCGACTGCGCTAGCCTGTTTGGTCTGCAGCCCACCGTCGCTCAGGGGGTTGACGTTGGCAGGGGACGTGCGTGCCGCCGCAGCCTGCAGCTGCGCCATCATCGCTTCTATCCGGCTTGTATCGATTGCACCAATGCTCATCGCGTCCTCCTTCGCTCAATTCACCGCCTGCGCAGGCGGTTTTTCACGTGCTCACCTTATCAGCCGGGCCGCAAGCCATAAGTTCGATAAGCGCGGAAAACCGGCGCCTATTCCCCCGATTGAAAACCCTGGCAGTGCCGATAATTCGATCACATAGGGCATACCTCATGGGAAAGCACGACATGAACACGACAATCAGAAACAAGGCGATCCATGACGCCAGCACGAGGGGGGCAGAATAATATGGCAGCAGGCGGCGAGATTGTGGTTCCGGGCAACGTCATGGATTTCACCCGGACTGCCGGCGGGCAAAAAATCATGCTGGCACTGGGCGTGGCCGCAGCCATTGCGGTGATGGGCGCGGTCTGGATGTGGGGGCAGCAGCCGGACTATCGCGTGCTGTTCTCGAATTTCAGCGATCGCGACGGCGGCTCGATTGTCGCCGAGCTGGAAAAAATGAACGTCCCCTACAAATACTCCGAAGGCGGCGGCGCGGTGCTGGTGCCCGCCGACCGCGTGCACGATGCGCGTCTGAAACTGGCTTCGCAAGGCCTGCCCAAGGGCGGCAATGTCGGCTTCGAGCTGATGGAAAACCAGAAACTCGGCGCTTCACAATTCGTCGAGCGCGTCAATTTCCAGCGCGCGATGGAAGGCGAACTGGCGCGCTCGATCGAATCGGTCTCCTCGGTGCAGTCTGCGCGCGTACACCTGGCCATGCCCAAGGATTCAGTCTTCGTGTCCGAGCAGAAGACGCCCACTGCCTCGGTGCTGCTCAACCTGCATCCCGGCCGCGTGCTGGATGTGCAGCAGATCAGCGCCATCATGCACCTGGTGGCCAGCAGCGTGCCCGAGTTGTCGATCAAGAACGTGACCGTGGTCGACCAGCACGGCAACCTGCTTTCCGAAACCGGCAAGATGGCCAGCGCCAACGGCATGGACCCCAGCCAGATCAAATATGTGCAGGAGCTGCAGCAAAACGTGGTGAAGCGGATCGAATCGATCATCACCCCGATCGTCGGCCCCAACAACGTGCGCGCCGAAGCAACGGCCGACGTCGACTTTTCGCGCAGCCAGCAGGCGGTGGAATCCTACAAGCCGAACCAGACGCCCGACGCGATGGTGATCCGCAGCCAGCAGACCAGCGAATCGCTGAACGGCACCGGCAACCCGGGCGGCGTGCCGGGCGCGCTCACCAACCAGCCGCCGGCTCCGGCCACCGCTCCGATCAATGCGGCGCCGATCAATGCGCCGGAACAGAACGCCGTCGCCCCGGCCAACGGGGAAGCCAGCACCAACACGCGCAAGGACGCAACCGTCAACTACGAAGTCGACAAGACCATTCAATACGTGCAGCAGGGCGTCGGCGGGCTGAAGCGGCTGTCGGTTGCTGTGGTCGTCAACTACAAGAAAACCACCGACGCCGATGGCAAGGTGGTCATGACGCCGCTGACCGGGGCCGAGACGACCCAGATCAACAATCTGGTCAAGGAGGCCATGGGCTTTAACGCGGAACGCGGCGACTCCGTCAACGTGGTGAACACGCCCTTCGCCTTGGCGGAACAACCGGAAGCGCTCCCGGACCTGCCCTGGTGGAAGCAATCTGAAAATGTCGAATACATCCAGATGGCCAAGACCGCAGGCAAATACCTGCTGATGGCGCTGCTCCTGCTCATCCTGTATCTGCGCGTGCTCAAGCCGATGCTGAAGAAACTCTCTGCATCGATGGCGCAGCCCCCGGTCAGCCAAACTGCCCAGCTGCAGCACGCCGATGCCGGAATGCTGGCGCTTCCCGGCCAGCGCAACTATCAGGAAAACCTGTCGCGGGCGCAAAAGATGGCCAACGAGGATCCGCGCGTGGTCGCCAACATTGTAAAAACCTGGGTAGGCAGCAATGAGTGAACCAAGCGGCGTGACCAAGGGCGCGATCCTGATGCTTGCGCTGGGCGAGACCGGCGCATCGGAAGTGATGAAGTTTCTCGGCCCGCGCGAAGTGCAGAAGCTGGGCGAAGCCATGACCAGCATGAAATCCATTCCGCAGGAGGATGTGGAGCACGTGCTGGAGAACTTCAACACGGTGGTGGACCTGAATTCCTCGCTGGGCCTCGATTCCAACGACTACATCCGCACCGTCCTCAGAAATGCGCTGGGCGACGACAAGGCGTCTTCGCTGCTGAACCGGATTCTCGGCGGCGGCGGCGATGCCAGCGGCATCGAAAGCCTGAAGTGGATGGACGCTGAATCGGTGGCCGACCTCGTCCACAACGAACATCCGCAGACCATCGCAACCATTCTGGTTCACCTGGAACGCGACCAGGCCTGCGAGGTGCTGGGCTTTTTCACCGAGCGCCTGCGCAACGACGTGCTGCTGCGCATTGCCACGCTCTCCGGCGTACAGCCGACCGCGCTGCGCGAACTTAATGACGTGCTGACCAAGCTGCTGTCTGGCAACGACGTGCTGAAGAAGCAGCCGATGGGCGGCACGCGCGCGGCGGCCGACATCCTCAACTTCATGAACGGCGAAAATGAATCCGCCGCCATGGAGTACCTGAAAAGCTACGACCCCGAGATGGCGCAAAAAATCATGGACGAGATGTTCGTGTTCGAGAACATCATGGACATCGAGGACCGCGGCATCCAGCTGCTGCTGCGCGAAGTGCAGTCCGACTCGCTCATCATCGCGCTCAAGGGCGCGTCAGAGGACATGCGGGAAAAAATATTCAAGAACATGTCGCAGCGTGCCGCTGACATGATGCGTGAAGACCTGGAGTCCAAGGGGCCGGTTCGCCTGTCCGAGGTCGAGGCGCAACAGAAGGAAATCCTGATGGTGGTTCGCCGCCTGGCCGATGAAGGCCAGATCTCGCTGGGCGGAAACGGGGAAGAGCAATATGTCTAGCAGCGTGGAACAGCCAGCCTTCAAGCCCTGGGAGATGGCCAGCTTCGAGGGCTCGCCTCACTCGGTCAATAAAGCGAGCCACCCAGGCATCACCCTGCCGACGATCGAACAGATCAGCGGCATCCAGGATCAGGCGCGACAGGAAGGCTACAACGCCGGGCATGCCGAGGGCCTTGCCAAGGGCTATGCCGAGGGCCAGCAACAAGCGGCGCTCGAAGCTACCCGCTTGAGCGACCTGGCAAACACGTTCACGACGGAAGTCGGCAAGGCCGATGAAACCATCTCGCAGCACGTCCTCGATCTGTCGGTCGATCTTGCCCGTGCGCTGTTGAAATCGGCGCTGGAAGTCCGCCCCGAACTGGTCATCCCCATCGTCAAGGAAGCGGTTCGCTACCTGCCGGCGCTGCACCAGCCGGCCCTGCTGTTCCTGAATCCGGATGATGCTGTGCTGGTCAGGGAGCGGATCGGCGACGAACTCACGAAAACGGGCTGGCAGCTGACCGACGATGCACAACTTGGGCGCGGCAGCTGCCGGGTGGAAACCGCCAGCAACCAGATCGATGCCACCCTGCCCACCCGCTGGCAACGCCTGGCCGCTGCGCTCGGCAAGGATTCGGACTGGCTGGCCGCCTGAGGTACACGAATGAACCCGAAAACCGCATTTGAACCACAGAGGCACAGAGGCACAGAGAAAAAAACAAAGACTGACATCGCGACGCCCTGTCACCTGTCGGGTGAGTGGCCAAGTGCGGGTAGCCTATTGACCTCTTGTCTTTCTCTGTGCCTCCGTGTCTCTGTGGTGAGGAATTTAGGATGAACACGCAGCCCCACAGCGCCCGCTGGAAAGCCTATCTGCAGGATTGCCGCGAACTGCTTGCGATCGCCGAGCCGATGCAGGTATCGGGGCGCGTCACCCGCGTGGCCGGCCTGGTGATGGAGGCGGTCGGCCTGAAACTGCCGGTCGGCAGCGCCTGCACCGTTCCGCTGCCCAACGGGACGCAACTGGAGGCCGAGGTGGTGGGGTTTGACGGCAACCGGATTTTCCTGATGCCGCAAAGCGACGTCGAGGGCATCGTGCCCGGCGCCCGGGTATTCCCGGTGGAGGTGATCCCCACCCTGCCCGGCCTGGGCCTGGTGAATCACCCCCGTCGCCGGCCGAGCGACCGCGCCCGGCACCTGCCGGTCGGCGACGGCCTGCTGGGCCGCGTGCTCGACAGCAGCGGGCGGCCATTCGACGGCCTCGGCCCGGTGCAGACCACCGCCACCGCACCACTGAACAACCGCGCCGCCAATCCGCTGTCGCGCGCGCCGATCAACAGCATCCTCGACGTCGGCGTGCGTGCGATCAACAGCATGCTGACGGTGGGGCGCGGCCAGCGCATGGGCCTGTTCGCCGGTTCCGGCGTCGGCAAGAGCGTGCTGCTGGGAATGATGGCGCGCTACACCAGCGCGGACGTGATCGTGGTCGGCCTGATCGGCGAACGCGGCCGCGAGGTCAAGGAATTCATCGAACAGATTCTCGGCGAGGAAGGCCTGGCACGCGCCGTCGTGGTGGCCGCACCCGCCGACACCCCGCCGCTGGTGCGGATGCAGGGCGCGGCCTACGCCACCTCGATCGCCGAGCATTTCCGCGACCAGGGCAAGCACGTGCTGCTGATCATGGATTCGCTTACCCGCTATGCCATGGCGCAGCGCGAAATCGCCCTCGCCATCGGCGAGCCGCCGGCCACCAAGGGCTATCCGCCATCGGTGTTTGCCAAGCTGCCGGCGCTGGTCGAACGCGCCGGCAACGGCAAGCCGGGCGGCGGCTCGATCACTGCTTTCTACACCGTGCTCACCGAGGGCGACGACCAGCAGGACCCGATTGCCGATGCCGCGCGCGCGATTCTCGACGGCCACATCGTGCTGGATCGTTCGCTGGCTGAAAGCGGCCACTACCCCGCCATCAATATCGAGCAGTCGATCAGCCGCGTCATGCAGGGCATCACCACGCCGGAACACCAGCAACGCGCACACCGCCTGAAAAAACTGGTTTCGCGCTACGAGCGCAGCCGCGACCTGATCAACGTCGGCGCCTATGCGGCAGGCACCGACCCGCTGCTGGACGAAGCCATCAAATTGCAGGCGGGCATTGAAGCCTTCCTGCAGCAAACCATTTCCGAGCACTCAAACGTCCAGCAAAGCCTGAACGAACTCGAAGCCTTGTTCCAATAACCCTCACCGAACGACAGGCACACTGAATGGCTCATCCCTCCGCACTCGATACGCTGATCGATCTCGCGAACAAGGAAACCGACGCGGCCGCGAAACGGCTAGGCGCCACGCTGCGCGCCGGCGAGGAGGCGGGCCAGAAACTCGACCTGCTGACGCAGTACCGCGACGATTATGCCGCGCGCTGCCAGTCCAATCTGGCCAGCGGGATCAGCACGACGCACTTCAACAACTTCCAGGTCTTCATGCAAAAGCTCGACCACGCCATCGCCGGCCAGCAGAAAGTCGTCAGCGACGCCCAACTGCAGATCGCCCAGGCACGTGTCGTCTGGCAGGCCTGCGAGCAGAAGAAAATGTCGTTCGTCACACTGGCTGACCGCGCAAGCAAGGAAACCGCGCGTCGCGAACTGTGGCTCGACCAGAAGCAGAACGACGAACACGCCGCCCGGACCGCGCTGTACAAGCGCAACCCTTCCTGAAATCTGACAGGACACAAGACCATGAACGCGACCCCCATGAATATCAATCCGGTCAATGCTGCGCAGCCGCAGCCTGCCGCCGGCAAACAGCAGGATTCCGCCGCGCCGGACGTGCCGTTCAGCCAGGTCTTGTCGAGCGAGATGGCGCAGAACCGGCGCAACAGCGAGACCAGGCAAGGCGCCGATGCCGATGCCGGCAAGGACGCGGCGGCGCAGGCGGGCCGCCCGACAGAATCCGGCGAGAATGCCGCAGCCAAGGCAACGGAAGCTGGTGAATCCGTACGCGATCCGCTTGCCCCGCCCCTGGCCGAGAACGCCAAGACCGATCCGGCGACCCTGCTCGGACTGGCGATTAACCCGGACCAGCTGAAGCCGGCACCGGCCAAGATGGACAGCGCTGACGCAAATCAGCCATCCGACGAGGACGCCAGCATCCTGCCCTTCCAGAATTCCCGCAAGGGCCGGACAGCGCAGGCCGGGCAATTTTCCGGCAATGCGCACGACACGCAGAAAATCGACCCCGCCCTGTCTGGCAAAGCCAATTTGCAGGCGTCAACGACGGCTGCCATGGCCACCGCATTTTCGGGTCAGCTGGCAGCGGCCCGGCAGGGCGATGCCATGAAAGGCGAGTTCATGTCGGACCTCATGAGCAATCCCGCCATGCGCCCCGCCTCGCAGGCCGCGTTTGAAACCCTGCACACGCTGAATGAAGTAGCATCCCCCAAATTGGCCCCCACGCTGGGCACAACGGCCTGGAACCAGGCCCTGGGCGAGAAGGTCGTGTGGATGGCGGCAGGTGCCCAGCAAACGGCCACGCTCACGCTCAACCCGCCCAACATGGGGCCGCTGCAGATTGTGCTGAACCTTGCGAACGACCAGGCCACGGCCAACTTCTTCTCCGCCCAGCCCGAAGTTCGCCAGGCGCTGGAGGCCGCCTTCCCCCGCCTGAAGGAAATGATGAACGAAGCCGGCATCCAGCTGGAGCAGGCGACAGTGAGCGCGGACACGCCGCGGCAGGACAATCCGTCCGATCACCAGGCACAACGGGTCACCCCGCCGATTGGCGCGGATGAAGCCGTCACGGCTGGCTTGCAGACTATTCATGCACCAATCCAACAATCCGGGCGGGGACTGATCGACACCTTCGCCTGACGGCCCGCCGCCTGCCGGAGCCTGGGGTGACGGGACGAAATCGGGGCGGGGGCGCCCCTCCTACACGAAAGCCTCAAGTCCGTGCCGATGTAGGAGGCCCGCCCCCGGGCCGAAGCCGTGGAGGTTGCGACGGTGCGAAATCGCGGCGAGGGCGCCGCTCCCACAGGTCCGTGCCCCTGTAGGAGGCCCGCCCCCGGGCCGAAGCCGTGGAGGTTGCGACGGTGCGAAATTCGGGGCGAGGGCGCCCGTGCGTGGTTGTTGCCGACTTGTCGGCTTTAGTGCGTGGTTGTTGCCGACTTGTCGGCTTTACAACCACGGCCTCCCCCTTGCGGGGACAACCACGGCCTACCCCTTGCGGGTGCTCCCACAGGAATGATGCAGGGCGGATGGATTTGCGCCTTGGTTGAAAACCGCACTGACGCAGACCTGCCGCCTGCATTGAACGATATGCGTCCCTTTTCCCCCTCTTTTCCCGGTATCGAAGGCGCTTGTTTCTTTCAATAATGACAAACATCCACACCGCATTGTCCCTACAGAGGAACCGTATCGATGGCCAGACCTGCCGTATCCGCCGTATCCGCCAAATCCGCCGAACCTGACGAGGCTGTAGAAGCCGCCCCAGCCGGGAAGTCGAAGAAGACGCTGTTCATCATCATCGGCGCCCTCGTGGTTCTGCTGGGGGGAGGCGGCGCGGCCACCTGGTTCTTCACCCAGTCAGACGGTGCCCCCAAGGAAGCCAAGGAAAAACCGCAGACAGCGCCTATCTACCTGGCGCTCGAAACCTTCACCGTCAACCTTCAGGACGGCGAGCGCTATATGCAGGTCGACGTCACGCTGCAGGTGGCCGATCAGGCCCAGGCGGACGCCATCAAGCTGCACATGCCGCGCGTCCGCAGCCGCCTGCTGGCCTTGCTCTCCAGCAAGCATGCCGAGGCGCTGACCACTGCCGAGGCCAAGCAGAAACTCGCACAGGAAATCCTGGCGCAGGTGAAGCAGCCGTTTTACGCCAAAGGCAAACCCCAACAGGTGGACGACGTCCTGTTCACCTCGTTCGTGATCCAGTAAACCGTTTATGGCCGACAATTTTCTTTCGCAGGATGAAGTCGACGCGCTGCTGAAAGGCGTGACCGGCGAAGCCGATGAGGTACCGGTCGAGGAAGATCGTTCGGAGGTGCGTTCGTACAACCTGGCCACGCAGGAACGCATCGTGCGTGGCCGGATGCCGACGCTCGAAATCATCAACGAGCGTTTTGCGCGGCTGCTCCGCATCGGCCTCTACAACTTCCTGCGGCGCGGGGTGGAAATTTCGGTCGGCCCGGTGCGGGTCTCGAAATACAGCGAGTTCATCCGCAACCTGGTGGTGCCCACCAACCTGAACCTGGTGCAGTTCAAGCCACTGCGCGGCACGGCGTTGATGATCTTCAACCCCGACCTGGTTTTCCTCATGGTCGACAACCTGTTCGGCGGCGACGGACGTTTCCACACCCGCGTCGAAGGCCGGGACTTCACGCAGACCGAACACCGCATCATCCAGCGCATTCTCGCTATCGTTTTCGAGGCCTACTCGAAATCCTGGGAACCGATTTATCCGATCGAGTTTGAGTTCGTCCGCTCGGAAATGAACACCCAGTTCGCCAACATCGCCACCCCCAACGAAGTGGTGGTCGCGGTCACCTTTGCCATCGAGCTTGGCCAAATCAGCGGCGAAATGCATTTCTGCATGCCGTATTCGATGATCGAACCCATCAAGGATCTGCTGACCAGCAGCCTGCAGGCTGAAAACCTGGAAGTGGACAAGCGCTGGATCCGCCTGATGCGGCAGCAAATCCAGCTGGCGGAAGTCGAGCTCGTCGCCGATCTGGGCACGGCAGCGATCAGCCTGCGCGACATCGTCGACATGAAAGTGGGCGACATCATTCCGCTCGACATTCCGCGAACCATCGAGGCCAAGGTCGACGGCGTGCCGGTGATGGAATGCGAATACGGAAAATTCAACGGCCAATACACCTTGCGCGTCGAAAAATTGCTGTCGAGCAACTCGACCGAGCCGCAAACAGGAGAAAAACATGTCTGAAGACTCTACCCAAGCCATTGCCGAAGACGATTGGGCGGCCGCCATGGCCGAACAGGCCCCAGCGGTGACTGCCACACCAACGGCGCCGGAAATTTTCAAGGAGCTGTCCGGCACCACCACCTCCGGCGGACTGGCCAAGGATATCGATTTCATTCTCGACATTCCGGTGCTGCTGACGGTGGAGCTGGGCCGCACCAAGATCACCATCAAGAACCTGCTGCAGCTGGCGCAGGGATCGGTGGTCGAGCTCGACGGTCTGGCGGGCGAGCCGATGGACGTGCTGGTCAACGGCTGCCTGATCGCGCAAGGCGAAGTGGTGGTGGTAAACGACAAGTTCGGCGTGCGCCTGACCGACATCATTACCCCCGCCGAGCGGATCCGGAAACTTAACAAATGAAGCTGAAAACCGTATTTGAACCACAGAGGCACAGAGATATGTCCCGCAGGGACGGTATCCCTTGGGACACAGAGAAAGACAGGAAATCAATAGCTTGCCCGCACTTGCCCACTCACCCGATAGGTGACTGGGCATCGCGATGTAAGTCTTTGTTTTTTCCTCTGTGTCCCAAGGGATACCGTCCCTGCGGGACATATCTCTGTGCCTCTGTGGTAAGGAATTTAGAATGAAACGTGGCTTCATTGCTGCATGCACATTGCTAAGCCTGCCGGCGCTGGCGCTGGCGACCGGCACCCCGGTAGCCGCCCCCGCGGAACCCGCCATCTCCGCCGCAGGCAGCCTGCTGCAGGTATTCATCGGCCTGGTGGCCGTGCTGCTGCTGATTGCCGGCACCGCCTGGGTGGCCAAGCGGCTGGGCGTCACCCAGGGCGGCTCGACCAGTCTGCTGCGGGTGGTCAGCAGCGCTTCGGTCGGCACCCGCGAGCGGGTCGTGGTGGT
Source organism: Thiobacillus denitrificans (assembly GCF_001530125.1). Lineage (GTDB taxonomy): Bacteria > Pseudomonadota > Gammaproteobacteria > Burkholderiales > Thiobacillaceae > Thiobacillus > Thiobacillus denitrificans_C. The sequence goes on from NZ_LDUG01000021.1 coordinate 93,569, forward strand.
TGAAGTGGGGGAATCCTGGCTGGTGGTGGGCGTGGCCCCCGGCAGCGTCAATGCCTTGATGACCCTGCCCAAGGGTGACATCCAGTCAGCAACCACGCCCGGCCTTAACGCCAGCTTTGCTGCGCGCCTGCATCAGATGATCGAGAAGCGCCGTGTCAAATAAGGTAAGCCCTGAACAACTCGTCATTGCGAGGAGCGCAGCGACGTGGCATACGATTCCACATGGGCTTCAGCCCATAGTGGATCGGAGTCCTTTAGGGCAATCCAGACTTTGCTCGCCAGGCAAGACACTGGATTGCTTCGCGTTGCTCGCAATGACAGGCAATTGGGCTTGTTCAGTGCTTTCCAAGCTGCCCCTGACGCAGGCTGGCACCGTGCTGGCAGCGCTGCTGCTGCCGTCCCTGGCGCTGGCCCAGGGGGCAGGTCTGCCTGCGTTCACCAGCACGCCGGCTCCCGGCGGCGGCCAGTCCTACACGCTGAGCCTGCAAACCCTGCTGCTGCTCACCTCGCTGTCGTTTTTGCCGGCCGCGCTGCTGATGATGACCAGTTTCACCCGCATCATCATCGTGCTGTCGCTGCTGCGGATGGCGCTGGGCACCCAGTCGACACCGCCCAACCAGGTGCTGATCGGCCTGGCGCTGTTCCTGACACTGTTCGTGATGGGCCCGACCTTCGACAAGATCTACGTCGAGGCCTACCAGCCGCTGTCGGAAAACCGTATCGAGATGCAGGAGGCACTTGAAAAAGGCGCGGTTCCCCTGCGCGCGTTCATGATGAAGCAGACGCGCGAGACCGATCTCGCCCTGTTCGCCAAAATGTCCGGCAACGGCCCGATGAACTCGGTCGCCGACGTGCCGATGCGCGTGCTGATCCCCGCCTACATCACCAGCGAGCTCAAGACCGCTTTCCAGATCGGCTTTGCCGTGTTCATCCCGTTTCTCATCATCGACATGGTCGTCGCCAGCATCCTGATGGCGATGGGCATGATGATGGTGTCGCCCGCCATCGTCTCCCTGCCCTTCAAGATCATCCTGTTCGTGCTGGTCGACGGCTGGAATCTGCTGCTGGGTTCGCTGGCGCAAAGCTTTTATTAACCCGAATTCTTTACCACAGAGGCGCAGAGACACAGAGAAACCCGTTAAATACTTGTGTTGCATCGATGAGGCTTTCACCCAATGAGTGAAAACGCAGCGTGCCGCAACCTCTTGTTTTTCCTCTGTGTCTCCGTGCCTCTGTGGTTCAAATGCTTTTCCAGGATTAACCTGACCGAGTCCCGCCATGACGCCCGAAAGTGTAATGACCATAGGCCGCACCGCACTGGAAATCACCATCCTGGTGGCGTCTCCTGTTCTGCTGGTCACGCTGGCCGTCGGCCTTGCCGTCAGCGTCTTCCAGGCCGCCACCCAGATCAACGATCCCAGCCTCTCCTTCATTCCCAAGGTGCTCGCGGTGCTCGTCACCTTTGCCCTTGCCGGGCCGTGGATGCTGACGGTGATGACCGATTACATGCGACGGGTGCTGACCGGCCTGCCCGGCATCATCGGCTAGTCACGCCTCGGGCAAACCATGCTACTTAAAACGGCAATTCTTTCACCACAGAGGCACAGAGACACAGAGAAAACGATGCGTGAGCAATTTTTGCCGGCTCACCCAATGGAGTTGATCCTGCCATGTTTCATAGTCGTTGCTTTTCCTCTGTGTCTCTGTGCCTCTGTGGTTCAACTTCTTTTTTAGGATGATCAGCCTCACCGATGCCCAGCTCAATGCCTGGCTGATCAATTTCATCTGGCCGCTCACCCGCATTCTCGGGCTGATCATGGTGGCGCCGGTATTCGGACACCGTGCCGTACCTGGGCGGGTCAAGATCGGACTCGGCATTTTCATCGCCCTGATCATTGCGCCCACTCTGCCGCCGATGCCCGACGTCAGCCTGGGGTCCTGGCATGGCCTGTTCATTCTGGTACAGCAGCTGCTCATCGGCGTGGCGATCGGCTTCATCATGCGCATCGTTTTTGCTGCGGTCGAAGCCGCGGGCGAAATCGTCGGCCTGCAGATGGGCCTGGGGTTTGCATCCTTTTTCGACCCGCAAAGTGCCGGCCAAACGCTGGTGCTCGCCCGGTTCTTCAATATGCTGGCGCTGCTGGTGTTCCTCGCAGTGAATGCCCACCTGCTGCTGATTGGCGTGCTGGTCGACAGTTTCCAGAGCCTGCCCATCAGCCCGCAACCGCTCTCGGCCGCAGGGTTCTACAACGTGGCCGCCTTCGGTTCCACCGTGTTTGCCGCCGGCCTGCAGCTCGCATTGCCGCTGATCGCCATCCTGCTGATGACCAACCTGTCGCTCGGCATCCTCACGCGCTCGGCGCCCCAGCTCAACATCTTTGCGATCGGCTTCCCCATCACCCTGGGCGTGGGCTTGATCGTGCTGGATCTCACCCTGCCCTACTTCGTCCCCCAGCTTGAACAGATGCTCCAGAATGGGTTCAAAGCCACGACCATGGTGATCCAGACGCTGCGCCCGGGCGGAGTGTAGGAGGTCCGCCCCCGGGCCGAGAGGAGTGCGAAAATCGCGGCGAGGGCGCCGCTCCTACAGGTGGCCGGTAAGAATTAGTGCTACCGAAATCGCGGTGAGCACCTGAAGGGCATCAGGCGCAGGTGGAACAGGTGGGGTTGTAGGAGCCCCCGCAAGGGGGAGGCCGTGGTTGTAAGCCGACAAGTCGGCAACAACCACGCACGCTCGCCCTCGGGCCGATGGGGTGGCGGTTGTGACGGTGCGAAAATCGCGGCGAGGGCGCCGCTCCTACAGGTGGCCGGACTAATCAAAAACCCAGGCTATCGAGCAGGTCGTCGACCTGGCCCTGGTCGGCCACCACGTCGCTCTTGTTCGCCGGGTTGATCTGCGGGCCGTTGAGCAGGCCGCTATTGGATTCCCGCTTCACCTCGGCCGGCGCATAGTCGATCAGCAGCTGCACCAGCTGCTGCTCCATGCCATGCGCGAGATCGGTCACCTTGCGGATCACCTGGCCGGTGAGATCCTGAAAATCCTGCGCCATCATGATGTCCAGCAACTGCTGCTTGGTTGCGCTGGTGTCGTTGCGCATATCGGTCAGGCATTGCATGGTCATCGTGGCCATGTCGCGGTAATTGGCTTCCGAAAAGGGCGCTTTGAAGGCGGCCTGCCAGCCATTCAGGATTTCGTCGGCACCTGCATCGATGCGCTCCTGCATGGGGATGGCGGCATCGGTGGCGTTGAGCACGCGCTGCGCCGCCTGTTCGGTCATGCGCGCCACATAGTTCAGGCGCTCCCGTACATCGGGAATATCCGCAGTCGCCTTTTCCAGCACCTTGTCGAAACCCAGCTCGCGCAGGCTGTCGTGCAGGGTGCGGGTGATCTGGCCGACGCGCGCCAGCATCTCGTCGTGTTCGTTCCCTTCGACGCCCACGACATCGGGCGCGGCATCGGGCGCGGCATCGGGCGCGGCAGCAGCCGCGGCAGCGCTGGCGAATTGCGTATCCACGTCAGGCCCCTGCTTTTTCAAGTTTTTCGAATATCTTCGCGAGCTTCTCATCGAGCGTGGCGGCGGTGAAAGGCTTGACCACGTAGCCGCTGGCACCGGCCTGCGCCGCGGCGATGATGTTTTCCTTTTTAGCTTCGGCCGTCACCATCAGCACCGGCAGTTTGGACAGCGCGGCATCGGCACGAATATTCTTCAGCATGTCGAGGCCATCCATGTTCGGCATGTTCCAGTCGGATACGACGAAGTCGAAGTTGCCCGCGCGCAGCTTGGCCAGGCCGTCGACGCCGTCTTCCGCTTCTTCAACGTTGGAATAACCCAGTTCCTTGAGCAGGTTGCGCACGATGCGTCGCATCGTGGAAAAGTCGTCAACAACCAGAAATTTCGTGTTCGGATCGGCCATGCATAACTCCAAAAATGCGGTTTATTTTGCTACTGGAAGAATCGGCAAAGCGGCGTCAAACTTGAGCCGTCAAGCCGACAGAAAATCGATTCACGCGAAGGTTCAAGCTGGACTCAAACCCGCATCGCCCGGTTGCCATGCGCCGCAAAAAAATTCAGCACCCGTCCCGGCAATTCGTGCAGGGGACCGACCTCATGAGTGGCGCCGATGGCGATGGCCTCCTTGGGCATGCCGAAGACCACGCACGAGGCTTCGTCCTGCGCCAGGTTGTAGGCGCCGGCTTTTTTCATTTCCAACATTCCCGCTGCGCCGTCACGGCCCATGCCGGTGAGGATGACGCCGACCGCGTTCTTGCCCGCACTCACTGCGGCCGAGTTGAACAGGACGTCGACGGAAGGACGGTGGCGGTTCACCGGCGGCCCCTGATCGAGTTTGGTCATGTAGTTGGCGCCGCTGCGCACCAGCAGCAGGTGGGAATGCCCCGGCGCCAGATAGGCATGGCCCGGCAGCACGCGCTCGCCGCCTTCGGCTTCCTTGACGGAAATCCTGGACAGCTTGTCGAGCCGGTTGGCAAACGAGCGGGTGAAGCCTTCCGGCATGTGCTGGGTGATCAGGATGCCGGGGCAATCGGGCGGCAGCTGGATCAGAAAATCCTTGATCGCTTCGGTGCCGCCGGTGGAGGCACCAATGATGATCACCTTTTCGCTACTGACAAACGGATTGCGCACGGCCGCCAGCGGGGTGCCGTCGGTGTGGCTCTGCACCGTGACGCGTGGCTTGATGTTGGCCCGCGCCGCGACGCGGATTTTTTCCGCAATCAGCTCGGCATACTCAAGCATGCCGCTCTGGATCGACATCTTCGGCTTGGTCACGAAGTCCACTGCGCCCAGCTCCAGCGCGCGCAGGGTGATGTCCGATCCCCGCTCGGTCAGCGACGACACCATCACCACAGGCATCGGCCGCAATCGCATCAGTTTCTCGAGGAACTCCAGGCCGTCCATTTTCGGCATTTCAACGTCCAGCGTGAGTACGTCGGGGTTGGTCTGCTTGATCAACTCGCGCGCCACCAGCGGGTCGGGCGCCACACCCACCACTTCCATATCGGGATGGCTATTGATGATCTCCTTCATCACGCCGCGGATCAGCGCCGAATCATCCACAACCAGAACCTTGATTTTTACCATGCTAGTTTTCTTCCGGTCAGAACAGGTCGACGTCGCCGCCCACCGGATTGGTCTTGAGTCGGCTGGCATAGTCCTGCTCGCGCTTCACCAGTGTGTAGTTGTTGAGCTGCTTGAGTTTTTTCACCAGTACCTTGCCGGTGGCCGGAAAGAAATACACCTTGCGCGGATGCACGTCGTTCAGGTCCTCCGCCACGATGCGAATATTTTCGGTCCGCAAAAAGTCGCGCACGAAGCGGGCATTGCGTTCGCCCACGTTGATGCTGGTAAAGCCGCGCAGCACATTGCCGCCACCGAACACCTTGGCTTCCAGGTTCTCGCGGCGCGCGCCCGCCTTCAGCAGCTGGTTGATCAGCACTTCCATGGCATAGGCGCCGTAGCGCATCGACGCCGAGGCCGGACTGCCGGCATCGCCACCGCTGTCCGGCAGCATGAAATGGTTCATCCCGCCGATGCCCGAAACGCGGTCGCGTATGCACGCCGCCACACAGGAACCCAGCACCGTGACGATGAGCATCGGCTTGCCGGTGAAGTAATACTCTCCGGGCAATATCTTGGCGGTTTCACAGTCGAAGTTCCGGTCGTAATACAGGTTGGTCGCAAGCTGCTCTTCAATGGCGGAATTCATGCCGGCTTCCTTGCCCCCCCATGGCGAGGGTCCAGCTCATAGACCGTCTTGCCGCGCAGCTTGAACGCATCGGAGGCGTACATGAAGTTTTCGGAATGGCCGGCGAACAGCAAGCCGTCCGGCTTCATCAGCGGCACGAATCGCGAAAGAATCTGGCCCTGCGTGGGCTTGTCGAAATAGATCATGACATTGCGGCAGAACACCACGTCGAACGGCCCGCTCACCGGCCAGCTGCTGGCCAGCAGATTGAGCGGCTTGAAGGTCACCAACTGGCGCAGTTCGGGGCGCACCCGCACCAGCCCGGAACGCTCGCCACGGCCGCGCTGGAAAAAGCGCTTGACGCGATCCTGCGCCATCTTGTCGATACGCTCGGCCGGATATACCCCGTTGGCCGCCGTTTCCAGCACGTTGGTGTCGATGTCCGTGGCCACGATATTGACCGGCGGCGTAAGCGTGCCGAATGCCTCGCATGCCGTCATGGCGATCGAATAGGGCTCTTCCCCGGTCGAAGCGGCCGAACACCAGATCGACAGCGACGCCTTCCTGCTCAGGAGATGTTCGGCCAGGATGGGGAAATGGTGCGCCTCGCGAAAAAACGAGGTCAGGTTGGTGGTCAGCGCATTGGTGAAGGCCACCCACTCTTCGTTGTCACGGCCACTTTCCAGACCGTCGAGGTATGCCTCGAAGGTGTTCAGACCTTTTGCCCGAAGGCGCCGCGCCAGACGGCTGTAGACCATCTCCTGTTTGCTTTCGCCGAGCGAGATCCCGGCCTGCTTGTAGATCAGGGCACGCACCCGCGCGAAATCACGCGGCGTGAATTCGAATATCTTGGTGCTGTCCTGCTGTTTTTTCAATGCGGGCTTCATGTCGAAATTATTCGTGTGCTCAGTGCTCTGTTTTCAACATGTGCGCGCGTTAAAGCGAGCTCGATATAACCGTACTGTACAACACCACGCCTCATTCATCAGCCGGCATCCTGCCCCTCGCCATCAAGTGCCAGCCAGCTGTTTGCGTCCTGTGGTCGGGCGGAGCCCCAATGCCTTCGTCCTGCCGGCCGCCTTGACGGGTGCCCGTGCCTGCTGACGAACCTGACCCTGCCCGCCCTGCACCAGCCTGAAAACGCCCACCAGCTCCGCAAGCTTCATCGCCTGCTCCTGCATGCTCTCGGAGGCGGCTGCGGCCTGTTCGACCAGGGCGGCGTTCTGCTGGGTCACTTCATCCATCTGGGTGATGGCCTGGTTGACCTGCTCGATGCCGGCGCTCTGTTCCTGGCTCGCCGCTGCAATTTCGCTCATGATGTCGGTGACGCGCTTGACCGAGCTGACGATCTCGTCCATGGCTTCGCCGGCTTCGTCCACCAGTTTGCCGCCGATGTCGACCTTGCCGACCGAATCCTCGATCAGGCCCTTGATCTCCTTGGCCGCGCTCGCTGAGCGCTGTGCAAGGTTGCGCACTTCGGAGGCGACGACCGCAAAACCGCGTCCCTGCTCGCCGGCACGCGCGGCTTCCACCGCGGCGTTCAGCGCCAGGATGTTGGTCTGGAAGGCAATGCCGTCGATGACGCCGATGATGTCGGCAATCTTGCGCGAGCTTTCCTTGATCGAGGCCATGGTCTCGACCACCTGACTCACCACTTTCCCGCCCTTGACCGCAACATCGGCGGTGGAGACGACGAGCTGGTTGGCCTGACGCGCATTATCGGCATTCTGCTTGACGGTGCTGGTCAGCTCCTCCATTGAACTTGCGGTTTCTTCCAGGCTCGACGCCTGCGACTCGGTGCGTCCGGACAGGTCGGCGTTACCGGTAGCGATCTCGCCGGCCCCCATGCTCACGATCTCGGTGCTCTGCTTGATCTGCCCGACCAGCAACTTGATGTTGATCTGCAGCACCCGCAGCGATTGAATCAGCCTGGACACCTCGTCGGCACCACTGGCCACGATCCGCCCGGTCAGGTCGCCTGCGCTCATGCGCTCGATATCGTCCCGCACGCGCTCCAGGGGCACGACGACAATGCGGTAGCACATCACACCAAACAAGACCGCCAGCGGCACGCCCAATGCGGCAATCGTGATCAGCCAGCCGGTGAACGACTGATTGGCTTCGTTTGTTGCCAGCCAGGCCAGAATGCCCATCGCCACAAACAGGATGGTCATCGAAATGGCGGCCAGCGTCAGGATCGCTTTCAGGGACAAGCCGCTCAACTTGCTGAGGCAGCAACGCTGCAGGAAAGAAGGCCTGACCGCGTTGCCTTCCTGAATTTTCAGCCCCTTGTCGCCGCCCTTGATGGCACGGTAGGCGCCTTCCGCCGCCTGAACCTGGTCCCGGGCGGGTTTGGTCCGAATCGAGGAATACCCGACCATTTGCCCGTTTTCGATGAGGGGCGCGGCATTGGCCTCCACCCAGTAGTGATCGCCGTTCTTGCAGCGGTTCTTCACCAGGCCGGTCCACGCCTTGCCGTCCTTGAGCGTGCTCCAGAAATCCGCGAACGCCTCGACCGGCATGTCGGGGTGGCGCACGATATTCTGCGGCTGCCCGATCAGCTCGGCTTCACTGAACCCGCTGATGTTGATGAAGTCCTGGTTGACGTAGGTGATGTTGCCGTGCAGGTCCGTCTTCGACACCACCGTTTCGGTGTCCTGCAGGACGTATTCGACATTGGTTACCGGCATGTTCGATCGCATTGCTTGTTTCCCTCAAACGATAGTTTTTAGTAATTGCTTTCGGATGTAGGCGCGGCGCCCTCGCCGTGAATTTCGTGCCGTCGCAACCTTCACGGCATCGGCCCGAGGGCGGGCCTCCTACAACAGCGCGGAACCTGTGGGCGCGGCGCCCTCGCCGCGATTTTCGCACCTCAAAACTCTTCCCACTCATCGTTATTACCGCCAGCGGCTGCCAGTTTCTTCGGCCGCGCAGCCGGTGCCGGCATTGCCCTGGGGCTGGACCTCGTCGATACAGACACGACGTCCTTCAGGACCGGAAGCGCAGCCTGTGTGCTGTACGCCCCGCTCTCCAGTTTGAACACGCTCACCGCCTCGGCAAGCTTGGCCGCCTGCTCCTGCATGCTCTCAGCCGCAGCCGCGGCTTCCTCTACCAGCGCGGCGTTCTGCTGGGTCACGTTATCCATCTGGGTGATGGCCTGATTGACCTGTTCGATGCCGGTGCTCTGTTCCTGGCTCGCCGCCGCAATCTCGCTCATGATGTCGGTGACGCGTTTGACCGAGCTGACGATCTCGTCCATGGTCTTGCCGGCTTCGTCGACCAGCTTGCCGCCGGCGTCGACCTTGCCGACCGAATCCTCGATCAGGCCCTTGATCTCCTTGGCCGCACCCGCGCTGCGCTGCGCGAGGTTGCGCACTTCGGCGGCGACAACGGCAAAGCCGCGCCCCTGCTCGCCCGCACGCGCGGCTTCGACCGCAGCGTTGAGAGCAAGGATGTTGGTCTGGAAGGCAATGCCGTCGATGACGCCGATGATGTCGGCAATCTTGCGCGAGCTTTGCTTGATCGAGGCCATGGTGTCGATCACCTGACCGACCACCTGGCCGCCCTTGACCGCAACGTCGGCAGTGGACCCCACCAGCTGGTTGGCCTGGCGCGCATTCTCGGCGTTCTGCTTGACGGTGCTGGTCAGCTCTTCCATCGAGCTGGCGGTCTCTTCCAGGCTCGACGCCTGCTCTTCGGTACGAGACGACAGGTCGAGGTTGCCGGCGGCAATCTGGCTCGACGCGTGCGCAACGGTGTCAACACCGTTGCGCACCTGACCGACCACACTGACCAGGCTGTCATTCATGTCTTTCAGCGCCTGCAACAGCTGACCGACTTCATTCGTCGAGCTGACTTCGATGCGTTGTGTCAGATCGCCCGCGGCCACGCCGCGTGCCAGCTTCACGGCAGCGTTCAGCGGACCGGTGATGGCGCGGATCAGCAAGAAGCCAATCAGGGTGGCCAGCAGCACGCCGAACACAATGACCGCCATGGAGATATTGCGCACCATGACATAACGGCTTTGCGCTGCCTCGAACTCGCTTTTGGCAATCGCGAGCTGCAATGCAATCAGCGCTTCCGCGCTTTCCCGCACTTTCGGGTAGGCCGTTTTCATCTCCCCCTGCAGGATTTCGCTGGCTTGCTGGAAATCATGGCCGCTCAAGGCGGCCAGCGCCGGGTTCAGGCCCGACTGTCCATAAGCAATGCGATTGGCGTTGAAGGCTTCGGCGAGTTTGGTTTCTTCGGCAGTCAGCCGGGTGGCCATGTAGGCCTTCCAGGTGGTGTTGATTTCCTCGATCACCGCCCGGGCCTCGACCACCTGCTTGTCGACCACCGCCACGTCTTCAGGGAAGGCCGAGAGCTGGCCAACAACCGCTTCGCCAACGATGATCTGGTTTTTATTGATCATCGCGGAAATGCGTTCCAGCTGCCCCACCGCAAGCACCCTGTCCTCGTAGACGCTCTTGAACGCGCTGTTGGTGGAGTTCAGACTGGTCAGGCCCATGATCCCGATGCCCACCAGCAGCGCGGAGAGGAAACCGATCACGAAGATCAGCCTTGATTTAATCGTCAGGTTCGCCAACATTTTATTTCCTTTACATCTCGTTCAAACAACCTAATCCGGGACTTACACAATCACTGCTGCCGATTTCACGTCCAGAAACCTTTACACGCCTGCCATCAAACGCCACCTGTGGGAGCACCCGCAAGGGGTAGGCCATGGTTGTAAGCCGCTTAAGCGGCAACAACCACGCACCGGCGCCCTCGCCGCGATTCGCACCGCGACGACCAACCCATCGGCCCGGGGGCGGGCCTCCTACGACACCGCGGGCCTGTAGGCGGGGCGCCCTCGCCCCGAATTCACACCATTGCGACCCCCACGGCTTCGGCCCGAGGGCGGGCCTCCTACAAGACCCTCCACCCTCCTGGTTGCGATTCCATACTCAGAACTCTTCCCACTCCTCATTGCCGCCGCCGGCAGCTGCAAGCTTCTTCGGTGAGGCGATCGCCCTGGCCGGCGCTGCCCGGGACGTGGATTTCGGCATTGCCGCCGCCCGGCTGCCCAGAGCCGGACGCTCGACCTGCGAACGGTAGGAGCCGCTTTCCAGCTTGAACACGCTCACCGCCTCGGCAAGCTTGCCGGCCTGATCCTGCAGGCTCTCGGAGGCGGCCGCGGCCTCCTCCACCAGCGCGGCGTTCTGCTGGGTCACGTCATCCATCTGGCCGATGGCCTGATTAACCTGCTCGATGCCGGCGCTCTGTTCCTGGCTCGCCGCCGCAATCTCGCTCATGATGTCGGTGACGCGTTTGACCGAGGTGACGATCTCGTCCATGGTCTTGCCGGCTTCGTCGACCAGCTTGCCGCCGGCGTCGACCTTGCCGACCGAATCCTCGATCAGCGACTTGATTTCCTTGGCGGCACCGGCGCTGCGCTGGGCCAGGTTGCGCACTTCGGCGGCGACCACCGCAAAGCCGCGGCCCTGCTCGCCGGCGCGCGCGGCTTCGACCGCGGCGTTCAGGGCAAGGATGTTGGTCTGGAAGGCGATGCCATCGATAACGCCGATGATGTCGGAAATCTTGCGCGAGCTGTCCTTGATCGAGGCCATGGTGTCGACCACCTGGCTCACCACTTTGCCGCCCTTGACCGCAACATCGGCGGTGGAGACGACCAGCTGGTTGGCCTGACGCGCGTTCTCGGCGTTCTGCTTGACGGTGCTGGTCAACTCCTCCATCGAGCTGGCGGTCTCTTCCAGGCTCGACGCCTGCTCTTCGGTGCGGGAGGACAGGTCGAGGTTGCCGGCAGCAATCTGGCTCGATGCGGTGGCAATGGTCTCGGTCGCATGGCGGATATCACCAATTGTTCCCGTCAGGTTTTCACGCATCGCGTTGATGGAAAACAGCAGGCTTGAGGTGTCCCCTTTTTCAACGGTAACGGACCTGGAGAAGTCCCCGCCGGAGATCGCGCGGGCAATTTCCACGGCATAAGCAGGCTCACCGCCCAGTTGCTTCATGATGTGACGAACCAGCCAGTAAACGATCGCGCTCGCCGCGACCAGCGCCACCAGCACGAGCACCAGCGTGATCGTCAGCATGCGCTCACTGAATGCGGACATCTCAGCCTTGGTCTGTTCGACTTCGACACTTTTTGCCTTATTGAAATCCATCAGGCGCGTCCGGATATTGCGCCACACCGGCGTTTCTTCCTGGCTGATGACCGCGATAGCCGCGGCCTGATCGGTGCTTGCCAGCGAAACGACCTTGGCCTGAAGCGGCACCTGCTGCTCGCGCAAGGCCACCACTTCTTCCAGGATTTTCAGCTCGGCGGGGTTCGCCGCGGCCAGTGCCAGGGCGGTCTGGCTGCTTGCCTTGAACTCGGCGGCCGAAGCCTCCAGGTTTTTGTAAGCCGCCTGGTTGGTCGAGTCCATGACGATGTTGCGCAAGGCCTGGCCCATTTGCAGGCCGTGGGCATAGAGATTGTTGGTCGCCTGGGCGAGCGCCAGATCCTGATCGAGTAAATGCTCGAACCGGTTCTTGTTGCTCTGCATGCCGGTCAGCGCCACGCCGATCGCAACGCTGAAAAGCATGAATACCATTCCCATGCTCAAAACGATTTTTGATTTCAGTTTCATATCTGCAAAGCCTTCACTTAAAAAATCACATTTCAATTCCAACGATGGCCGCATGGCCAAACACGCTTGTCGATGACCCGCTTCTCGCCTGAGGTCTAGCCAATGAAGCAAGGCTGGAGATCAGGCGCGGCTTGATGATCAGGTTGCAAACATTCAAAACGCTCCGATTAACTTGAATGGCAGCATTGATTTTTCTGCCGACCGCTCAGGCTGCCATTTTCTCGATCAGGCCCATTTCGCTGCTGGACATCAGCTTGTCGATATCCACCAGGATCAGCATGCGATCGTTGAGCGTGCCGAGACCGATCAGATAATCACTGTCGAAGGTCGTCCCCATCTCCGGCGCAGGCTTCACCTGCTCGGGCGACAGCGTGGTGACGTCGGAGACGCTGTCCACCACCATGCCCACGACCCGTCCGCCAATGCTCAGGATGATGACCACGGTGAACTGGTCATAGGTAGGCGTGCCCAGGTTGAGCTTGATACGCATGTCGACGACCGGCACGATGATGCCGCGCAGATTGACCACGCCCTTGATGAAATCGGGCGCATTGGCAATCCGGGTGACCGGCTCGTAGCCGCGAATTTCCTGCACCCGCAGGATGTCGATGCCGTACTCTTCCCTGCCCAGGGTGAAGGCCAGAAACTCTTTTCCGGCAACCTCGCCGGCTTCGGTTTGTGCTTGCGTCTGCGTGCTGTACGACATGGCTTTGATCCTTATCTGGCCTTAGGAAAAAACGGGGTCGGCGTTGAGTTGGCGGCTTGAGCGCAACAGCGCGGAAACATCGAGGATCAGCGAAACGCCGCCGTCTCCCAGAATGGTGGCGCCGGAAATGCCGGCCACCTTGCGAAAATTCGATTCGAGGTTCTTGACGACGACCTGCTGCTGCCCGACCAGGGCGTCGACCAGCAGGGCGGCTTTTTTGCCGTCGGCTTCGAGAATGACGACGATCCCCTGAGCCGGGTCGGTGAAGTTCGGTTCGATGGCAAAAATCTGATACAGCGGGATCAGCGGCAAATAATCCCCACGGATCTTGACCACCTGCCCCTGACCGGCAATTTCCTTGACGTCTGCGGCCGCCGGCTGCAGTGATTCGATGACGTAACCCAGCGGCAGGATGTACACCTCTTCGCCCACCCTGACCGACATGCCGTCAAGAATCGCCAGCGTCAGCGGCAGCGAGATGGCGATCGTGGTGCCGGCGCCCGGAACGGAACGAATGTCGACGGTGCCGCCCATCGCCGTGATGTTGCGCTTGACCACATCCATGCCGACGCCGCGCCCGGATACGTCGGTGACGACTTCCGCGGTGGAAAAGCCGGGCGCAAAAATGAGTTGCCAGACATCGGCATCGGGCATCGTGTCCGATACCGGCAGGCCTTGCTGCTTGGCTTTGTCGAGGATCCTCTCGCGACTGAGGCCGCCGCCATCGTCGCTCACCTCGATCACGATGTTGCCGCCCTGGTGTGCGGCCGACAGGGTCAGCTTGCCGGTTTCGTTCTTGCTGCTGGCACGGCGCTTCTCGGGCATCTCGATGCCGTGGTCGACGCTGTTGCGCACCAGGTGGGTCAGCGGATCGACAATGCGTTCGATCAGGCCTTTGTCGAGTTCGGTGGCGGCGCCGCGCGTGACGAACTCGACTTTCTTGCCCAGCTTGCCGGCCAGGTCGCGCACCATGCGCGGGAAGCGCGAGAACACATAATCCATCGGCATCATGCGGATCGACATGACCGCTTCCTGCAGGTCGCGCGTGTTCCGGGTCAGCTGGCCGACGCTGTTGAGCAGGCGTTCGTACTGGATCGGATCAAGCACGCTGATGCGCTGCTCGATCATGGCCTGGGTGATAACCAGTTCGCCGACCAGGTTGATCAGCTGGTCGACCTTTTCAATGCCGACCCGGATCGACGAGGATTCCTGGCCGGTGCCTTCCTTGTCGGTGGCGCGACGGCCAGGATTCCTGGCTTCGGCAGCGGGCGCAGCGGCTGCGGTTGCAGCGGCCGTTGCAACGGCCGGTTGGACGGCATCCGTTTTCTCCGGCTCGAATAGCCCGTAACCGGGATCTTCGGCTGCTGGTTTCGCCTCAGCGGCGCCGGTTTGCGCACTACCATGCGTAATCTTGAGGTCGTCCGGGTCGAGCACGAACGAGCAGATCGCGACGATGCTGTCCTGGCTCTCGGGGGTGGTCAGGGTGAACACCACGCGCTGGTCGGCCAGGCTCTCCTGGCTGATCGTCCCCAGCAGGCCCAGTTCTGCCGCCAGCGCGTCCACATCGCGCTGCGGCACCTCGGGCAGTTCGATGCGGAAACGGCAATTGCCGTCCGCATCCGCCACCGGTGCGGCATCGGCGCTGGCCGATTCGGGGACCGCCACGGCGGGTGCCGGGG
>NZ_LDUG01000021.1:108446-139960 GCF_001530125.1 Thiobacillus denitrificans
GCGGATGCGGTCGAGCAGCGACTCCAGCATGTGGGTGACTTCGGTGATGTCGTTGAAAGCGAAGGTGGCGGCACCGCCCTTGATGGAATGCGCAGCGCGAAAGATCGCATTGAGATCCTCGCTATCCGGTGCGGACACGTCGAGCGCGAGCAACAGCTTTTCCATTTCGGCGAGCAGTTCATCCGCTTCGTCGAAAAACACCTGGTAGAACTGGCTCATATCGATTGTCATGCTGGGACTCCGTGTTTGTTGTGCGGCTTGTTTCGTGTTGTCTGGCTGCGACTCAGCCAATCAGCTTTTTCACCACTTCGGTCAGCCGCGCCGGGTCGAAGGGCTTCACCAGCCAGCCATTGGCGCCTGCTGCACGGCCCATGGCCTTGATGTCGTCACCGGACTCGGTCGTTAACATGAGAATCGGCACGCTTTGGTAATTCTTCAGTCCGCGCAGCGCCTTGATCAGGCTCAGGCCATCCATGCCCGGCATGTTCTGGTCGGTCAGCACCAGATCCACCTGGTGCTGCTTCGCCTTGTTCAGGCCATCCTGCCCGTCCACCGCCTCGATCACGCCATAACCTGCGGCTTTCAGGCTGAATGAAAGCATCTGGCGCAGCGAGCCCGAGTCATCCACTGCAAGTATTGTTTTCATCATTGTTGCTCCCGCTCTTTCCATGTTCGGACTGGTGCCCGGTATTTCAAAATCTCAAAACAGCTCGATGTCGCCGCTATCCATGTGACGCTGGTTGACCGTGCTGCGCACGCCGCCTGCCCGTTCGGTGCAACACGCCCCTACCCGGTCGCTGATGTGGCTCAACGTTGCCAGCAGGACTTCATTATTGCTTTCCGGCAGAACCGATTCGCTGGTGTCGAGTGCGCCAAACACGTCGCGCAGACCGGCCAGGTGTTGCACCATGCGGCCGATCAGCTGGCTGGTCATGTCCTGAAACTGCAGGCCGGTCACCGCGGCGCCGACATGCTGCCTGATCTCGCCGCGCAGCGCCTCGATGCGCGCCACGGACTCTGGAGATTGCATCCCGTCGCCCAGCAGGCCATCCAGGGCTTCCTGCTGCAGGTCGACTGCGTGATGGATCGCCATGAAGCTCGCGCACAGCTTTTTGATGGCCTCGTCCAGCAGCACGTCCATCTGCACCAGATCGCGCTCCACTTCGGCCAGATGCTGGTCGCCGTGCTCCGACACGCCGGACAACAGATGCATCACCTGCGCGTTCAATCGCTCGCTCGGCGACATGTCGTTGGCAATCATGGCTGGGATCACAGGAAGTTGAATAGCGACAGGCCCGATATCTTCACGAAGGAGCGCTGCGCGGCTTCGAGCGTGATCTGCTGCTGCGAGAGCTGCGTCAGCGCCTGGGCGTAATCGAGATCCTGCAAGTCGGACAGTATCTGGCTGTACTGGATATGACGATCCTCGCCCGCATTGTCGAGCGCATCGAGTTCCTGCAGGCGCGAGCCGACCGACGCACGGACCGTGAGCACGTTGTCCAGCGCCAGGTCCACATTGTTGTTGGCGGTAGCCAGCGCGGCTGTCAGCCCCGTGGTGCCGGGTGTTTTAAGCTGTTCAATGAGCGCCCCAAGCGTCTGGAAGATACCCTGATCACCGTCCTGGAACACGGTCTGCCCCGGATTGCTGACTGCCATCTGGCGCGTGGCATCGACCTGCATCAGCCGCTGCCCCTGGTCGCCCTGATACGCGGCGCTGGCTATCGTGACGGTCCCGGTGACGATTGCTGTCTCTTCAAACGGAGCCGTTGTGGTTTGGAATCCGGAGAACAGGTAGTTGCCCGTTGCATCGCGGCTGTTGGCCAGCCCCAGCAGTTGTTCGAAGCGGCCGCGCAATTCGGTGGCCAAAAAACCGCGTTCCGTATCGCTGTACGAACCATTGCCTGCCGCGATAACGGTGGTTTTCACGTCCTGCAGCAGTGCCGTCACGCTCGACAGCGTGCCCTCTACCGCGCCGAGCGCGCTTTTGGCGTACTGGCGGTTGACGCCGTACTGGGTGTTGAGCGACTGCGATTGGGTGACCTCGAGGGCGCGCGCGGCGGCAACCGGGTCATCCGACGGCGACAGGATGCGCCGGCCCGTTCCAATTTGCTGCTGCGTCTTGACCAGGCCGGACTGCAGTTCGCCGAGCCGGGCAGCGCCGGTTTCAAACAGGGTTTGGGTGCTGATGCGCATGATGTCGTGTCTCCTTATCGTCCGAGCGAAAGCAGCACGTCGAACATCTGACTGGCAATCTGCATCACCTTGCCGGCCGCCTGATAGGCCTGCTGGTAACGCAACAGGTTGGTCGCCTCTTCGTCGAGGTTGACGCCCGACTCGGCCTGCAGCGAGAGGTTCGCCTCGGACAGCAGCTTGCCCGCTGCGCTGCTGGTCACATCAAGCTCACGGGTCTTGTTGCCGATCTGGCTGACCAGCTGCGAATAGGCGCCCTGATAGGTGGTGGTGCCACCGTTCATGGTGTTGGTGGTTTGCAGCGCGCCCAGCAGCAGGGCGTTGCGGTTGTCGCCGACGCCGCCGGTGTTGGGGCCCACGGTGAATTGATCGCCGCCGGCCGGCGTACCGCTGATTGTGAAGCTGATGCCGCCGAAGCTGATGGTGGCGCCTGGGGTATAGGGCACGGGATTGCCGGAAGCAATGGTGCTGGTGGTGGGAGGGGGGCCGGCTTCGGTCACCGTCACCGCGGTAGCAGGCGATACGTTGAATACGTCGGCCAGCCCATCGTAAGTCAGCGTCACCGGTGCGGGAAGCGGCGTCGTGTAGTTGCTGTCGACCGTACCCGCGCTGATGGCGCCCGATCCGGCGTTGCCGGTTGTGGCTGCAGTCCGGATGGGCGCAGCGGCAGCGATCAGCCTGGGATCGTTGATCGCGACGCCAAAGCCGGATGCCCCCGCCTGGGCAGTGGGGACAACGAAGAAATCACCGCCAAGGTTGCCGTCGAGATCCTGCCCCAGGCGATGCTGGGCATTGAACGTGGTGGCGAGACCGATGGCGAGGTCATCAAGCGCTTTCTGCGCCGGCTCCAGCGACTGGCTGCGAAATTCGAGCACGCCGCCCAGCTTGCCGCCGCCCAGGCTGGACTTGCCCACCATGACGGGGCCACTGGTGGTCTGGTAAGCCACCTCGATTCTTTCGGGGTCGGTGAGTGAACCCATCGTGGTGAGCGAGGACGTTGTCACCCCGACCACCAGCGGCTGGCCATTGCCGATGAAAACGTTGTAGCCACCGTCGCCCTGCTTGACGACCGTCGCCCGAATTTCCTTGTTGAGATCGAGAATCAGCTGGTCACGCTGGTCGAGCAGGTCGTTGGCAGGCTGACCGCTTGCGCCCTGAGCGCGGCCGATGGCATCGTTCAGCTGCGCAATCTGCTTGGCATAGCTGTTGATGGCGTTGACGCCCGACGTGATCTGGCTGTTGACGCCCTGCTCGATTTCGTCGAGCCGCCCGGCCATGCTCTGAAAACGCGCCGCCAGCGATTCGGCCGACGACAGCGCCGCCTGACGCGCGGGTATCGACGCGGGATTGGAGGCCAGTTCCTGGATCCCGCTGAAGAAGCTCTGCAAGGCAGGCGACAGTCCGGAAGCGGGGTCAGCCAGCATGTTGTCGATCTGCTTGATCTGGGCGTAGTAACTGTCGAGTCCGCTTTTCGTGGTCTGCGCGGTGCGCACCTGGCTACCGAGGAACTCGCTGTAAATGCGCTTGACCGTGGAGATCTCGGTGCCCTGCCCCATGAAGCCAAAGCCGAAACTTTGCGGCTGGGCCGCACCCTGCACCACGACCTGACGGCTGAAGCCCGGCGTTGCGGCATTCGCGATATTGTGGCCGGCCGTGCTGAGCCCCACCTGTGCGGCTGCGAGGGCGCTCTGACCGATGCCGAGAATGTTGGTTGCCATTTAGCTATGCACGCGGGTCAGGATTGGAGGGGATCAGTGCTATTGGGGGAGGAATCGGCAGATTCTCCGGTTTCTTGAGTCAGGTGGTTTCAACCAGGCGAATCACGCTCATCAGCTTCTGGGCGTATTTCGGGTCGGTGGCATAACCGGCCTGCTGCAGGCCCTGGGCAAAGCCGGCCGCATCCTGTCCCTGCGCGATCACGTTCTGGTAGCGCGCGTTGCCGCGCAGCAGGTTGGCGTAGTCGCGGAAGGAGTCGGCATAGGAATCGTAGGCGCGGAACGTGTCCACCTGTTTCTGCGGCTTGCCGTTGACGTATTCGGTGGTGACGATGTCGACCGTTTGGCCTTTCCAGCTGGCCCCCGCCTTGATGCCGAACAGGTTGTGACTGTTCTGGCCGTCGGCCCCACGGATTTCAGCCTTGCCCCAGCCGGACTCGAGCGCCGCCTGCCCCAGCATGAAGCGGGCGGGAATGCCGGTGCTGGCGCTCGCCGCCTGGGCGTGCGGCAGCAGCCGCTGCACAAAGGCCTCGACGTGCGCCGGGGCATACGACTCCACACGCGCTTTAGCACGTAGTGGATCGGAGTCCCCTTGTGGGGCATACGACGACATCCCGCCTTGACGATGCAGGACTTGAGTACGTAGTGGATCGGAGTCCCCTTGTGGGGCATACGACTCCACACGCGCTTTAGCGCGTAGTGGATCGGAGTTCCCTTGCGGGACATTCAATGGGAAGCCTGTTGCACCCTCGGTGCCAGGTGCGGCGCCCTCGCCCGGCGGGGGCACATTCAGCGCGCTGGAGAGCTGGCGCACCATCACCTCGGCCAGGCCGATGCCGCGGCTGGCCATGCGCTGCGTCAGCTGCTGGTCGAGCATCGAGGTGTACATGCGGGTCTGTTCGCTGTCGAACATGCCGTCCTGCGGGGTGGCCTCGCGCATGCTTTTCATCAGCATGTTCATGAACACCGCCTCGAACTGTTGCGCCGCCTGCTTCAGCGCCTCGGGTGACGCATTTTTGGCATCGAGCCTGAGCTGGTTGACGCCCTGGACGTCGAGCGCGAATTTCGATGTGAGGTCGGCGCCGCCAATCATGTCGACATTCCAACCATTAACCACAGAGGCACAGAGACACAGAGGAAACCATTTCCGTTGTCGTTGTTGAAGACATGCACAAGCGCCGCACTAAAAACCTCTGTGCCTCTGTGCCTCTGTGCCTCTGTGGTGAGCGGTTTTCACCCCTATTCATCAAATGACCTCCAGCTCGGCACGCAACGCGCCCGATGCCTTCAGTGCCTGCAAAATCGCCAGCAGGTCCTGCGGGGTGGCGCCGATGGAATTGAGCGCCTTCACCACGTCGGAGAGCGACGCGCTGCCCTTGAGCAGCATGACTTCTCCCGGCTGCTGGCGGATTTCGATCTGCGACTGCGCGACGACCACCGTCTGGCCTTTGGAAAATGGCGCGGGCTGGCTGATGACCGGTTCGGTGCTGATGACCACCGACAGGTTGCCGTGCGACACCGCGCTGGGGTCGAGCATGACGGCCCGGTTCATCACCACTGAGCCGGTGCGCGCGTTGATGATGACCAAGGCCCGCGCTTGCGCGGGGCTGACCTCGAGGCTTTCTATCGCGCCCAGAAAAGCCACCCGCTCGCTGTCGCCGACCGGCGTTCTCACCTGGATCACGCGGCCGTTGAGGGCGCGCGCGGTGTCCTGGCCGAAACGTGCGTTCACTGCGTCGACCACCCGGCTGGCGGTGGTGAAATCACTTTGCCGTAATTCCAGATTAATGCTGCCGGATTCGCCCAGCACGGTGGTGATGCTGCGCTCGACCGTCGCGCCGGCGGGGATGCGGCCGACGCTCAGATGATTGATCTGCACCTGGCTGCCGTTGGCCGACGCGCCGGCGCCGCCGACCACCAGGTTGCCCTGCGCCATCGCGTAGACCAGCCCGTCGGCGCCTTTCAGCGGGGCCATCACCAGGGTGCCGCCGCGCAGGCTCTTGGCATTGCCGATCGACGACACCGTGATGTCAATGGCCTGCCCGGCCTGGGCGAACGGCGGCAGTTCGGCGGTCACCATCACCGCGGCGACGTTCTTCAGCTGCATGTTGGTGCCGGGCGGCAGATTGACCCCCATCTGCGTCAGCATGTTGGTGACGCTCCGCACGGTGAACGGCGTTTGCGTGGTCTGGTCGCCGCTGCCGTCCAGGCCCACCACCAGGCCGTAGCCCACCAGCTGGTTGATGCGCACGCCCTGAATGGCCGCGATGTCCTTGATGCGCTCGGCGTGCGCCATGCCGGAGAGCAACAGCGCGGCCAGCATTAACAGACGTGAAATGGTCATGGTGCCCACCATTTATCCTGAAAAATTGAACCACAGAGGCACAGAGGCACAGAGGAAAACAAATGGATTGTTTCGCCTTCCTGCGTCACCCATCGGGCGAGTGCAAGCGCAATGACATCTCATCATTTTTTCAATCATCTCTGTGTCTCCGTGTCCCAAGGGATACCGTCCCTGCAGGACATATCTCTGTGGTGAAAGGTTCGGTTTCATAAAGGAATGAAACTCAGGAAAAAGCGGCCCAGCCAGCCCATCACTTCGGCCGTGTCGAACTTGGCGCTGGTGCGGTATTCGAGGCGCGCGTCCGCCACCTTGGCCGACGACACGGTGTTGCCCGCCTGGATGGTGTCGGGCTGCACCACACCCGACAGGCGGATGTATTCGGTGCCCTTGTCGAGCGCAATCTGTTTTTCGCCGGCGACGATCAGGTTGCCGTTGGGCAGCACTTCGATCACCGTGACGGTGACGTTGCCGCTGAAAGTATTGCTGGAATTGAGCGCCGACTTGTCGGCGTACTGGCTCGACGAATCGGCATTCACGCCCAGCTTCTGCAGCGATTTGAGCGACAGTCCGGCGACCGCGCTGATCGACGAATCGACCTCGCTGTCCTTCGACGCACTGGACGACGCCTGCTTGCCGGCCTGAGTCCGCTCGTTGATGACGATGGTCAGCACGTCGCCGACGTGACGTGCGCGCCGGTCTTCGAACAGCGGGCGATAAGTGGCCGTCTGATAGATGGCGCCATTGCTGGCCATCTGCGCGGGCGGGGTTTGCGGACGTGCGGTGGTCGGATGCTCCACGATGGACGTCGGCGTGGTGCCGCAGCCGGCCAGCGCCAGTAACCCGGCCAGCATAACGAATGCGTGCTGCAGCCTCAGGGATGCCGCAGACAGGCCGAAGCCATGAAGGCTGGTCCGGTGCGAAATTCGGGGCGAGGGCGCCCCTCCTACAGGTCCGCGGTCTTGTAGGAGGCCCGCCCCCGGGCCGAATGCGGACGCTGGCATGGCGCCGGCATTCGCGACGGGGTGGCCCGGTTCAAGACGCGCATTCATGGCAAGCCTCAAAGCTGGGTCAGGCGCTGCAGCATCTGGTCGGATGTCTGGATGGCCTTGCTGTTGATCTCGTACGCACGCTGGGTCTGGATCATGTTGACCAGTTCTTCCACCACGTTGACGTTCGAGGTTTCGACGTAGCCCTGATTGAGCAGGCCGGCGCCGTTGCTGCCGGGCGCGTTGGAACTCGGCGTGCCGGACGCGGCGGTTTCGCCGTAGAGGTTTTCACCCAGGCTCTGCAGGCCGGCCGGGTTGACGAACATCGCCAGTTGCAACGTGCCGATGGCGGTCGCGGTAGCCGATCCCGGCTGCGTGATCGACACCGTGCCGTCGCGCGCGATGGTCAGGCTTTGCGTGTCGGCCGGGATGGTGATGGCCGGCTGCACCGCGTAGCCGCTGGAGGTGACCAGCTGGCCATTGGCGTCAGCCTGGAAGGAGCCGTCGCGGCTGTAGGACGTGGTGCCATCGGGCATCAGCACCTGAAAGAAGCCGTTGCCCTGAATCGCCACATCCTTGGCGTTGCCGGTCTGCTGCAGGTTGCCCTGGGTGAAGATGCGCTCGGTGGCCACCGGCTTCACCCCGGTGCCGATCTGCAGGCCGGACGGCAGCTGCGTCTGTTCGGACGATTGTGCGCCGGGCTGGCGGATGGTCTGGTACAGCAAGTCCTCGAACACCGCACGCGAGCGCTTGAAGCCGCTGGTGCTGACGTTGGCGAGGTTGTTGGAAATCACGTCCATCTGCGTCTGCTGCGCATCCAGACCGGTCTTGGCAATCCATAGTGAGCGAATCATGTCGGCTCCTTAATTAAAGCGTTTAAACCACTAACCACAGAGGCACAGAGGCACAGAGGCACAGAGGCACAGAGAAATTCAGAAATTCGCTGCCTGCCATACGGCCAAACCTGATTCCTATGGATGTTCATCTCTGTGCCTCTGTGCCTCTGTGCCTCTGTGGTGAAAAGGTTTTCAACTCATGCTCAGCAGCTGGGCTGCCTTGCTGTCGTTGTCTTCGGCGCGTTGCAGCAGTTTCATCTGCATGTCGAACTGGCGCGCCAGCGAAATCATGTTGACCATTTCATCGACGACGTTGACGTTGGAGGACTCCAGCGCGCCGCTGATCAGCGCCACCTTGGGATCGGCCGCTGCCGCATTGCCGTCTTGCAGACGAAACAGGCCGTCGTCACCGCGCACCAGGTCGGCTTGCGCCGGATTCACCAGCTTCATGCGCCCGACCGAGGTCAGGCCGGTGGCGGCGGAGCCGTCGGGCACCAGCGAAATCGTGCCGTCCTTGGCCACCGCGATGTTGCGGCCGGGTGGAATCGACAGCGGGCCGCCGTCGCCCAGCACCGTGAGGCCGTCGCGCGTCAGCAGCAGCCCGTTCTCGTCCAGCTTCAGGCTGCCGTTGCGGGTATAGGCCTCGCTGCCGTCTGCGGCCTGCACCGCAATCCAGCCGTCGCCCTGCACCGCCACATCGAGCTCACGACCGGTGTGCTGGATCGCGCCGCCGCGGAAATCGCTGCCGGTAGTGGAATCGACCACGAAGGCGCGGGTCGGCAGGATCGCGCCCTGCACCGGCACCGCGCGGAACTGGTCGATCTGCCCGCGAAAGCCGGTGGTGGTCGCATTCGCCAGGTTGTGCGAAGTGGTCGCCTGCTGTTCCAGGATGTGCTTCGCGCCGGACATGGCGGTGTAGATGAGACGGTCCATACAGCCTCCTCAGTGGGTCATCAAGTCAGGCTTAGCGCAGGTTGACCAGGGTCTGCATCACCGCATCCTGGGCCTTGATGGTCTGCGCGTTGGCCTGATACACCCGCTGGGCGGTGATCATGTTGACCAGCTCGGCGGTCAGGTCGACGTTGGAGTCCTCCACCGCCGACGACTGCAGCACGCCCAGGCTGCCCGAGTCGGGCGTGCCCACCAGCGGATTGCCCGAGGTCGCGGTCTCGGCCCACATGTTGTTGCCCAGTTGCTGCAGGCCATTGGGGTTGGCGAAATTGGCCAGCACCACTTGGCCCAGAATCGCTGACTGGCCGTTGGTATAGCGTCCCAGCACCATGCCATCGGCGCCGATGTTGAAGCCGGCCAGACGCCCCGAGGTGTAGCCGTCCTGGTTCAGCGTGTTGACGCTGAAGGCAGAGCCGAACTGGGTAGAGCCGGTGAAATCGAGGGTGACGGGGAATGGAGACGTGGCGCCCGCTGCCGTCGCCGGAACGCCAACGGCGGGGGCAATCGGCATCGCCGTCTGCAGGATCCCGCTCGTGTTGAAACTCAGGCTGGCAACTGTGACGGGTGCAGCCGGTGGGACATAACCAATTGGCACGCCGTCATTGGCAGCGTACACATCCCAGGCGCCGATTGTCGCGGGTGCTACAGGCGGCCGTAACACATAGAAGGTTTGCAGCGTCTGGGCGTTGCCCAGGCTGTCGTAGACCGAAACCGCCGTCGAACTGTGAAAGGTGTCCGGGTCATTCATGTCGAAGGGGATGGTTGCCGCATCAATTGGCGTGCTGCCGGAATCCAGGTTGAGCACGGCATTCACTTCGGTGGTGATCTGCGGCGTCAAGTCGGCGGTGTTGATGCTCAGGGGCGACGGCGCGCCGGTCAGCAGCGCGCCGCTGGCATTCGCCGTGTAGCCGGTCAGCTTGGCGCCGGTCGGATTGACGATGAAGCCCATGCGGTCGAGCTGGAACTGGCCGTTGCGCTGATAGGTGACCTCGCCATTGTTGTCCATGCGGAAGAAACCGCCGCCGTTGATGGCCATGTCCAGCGGGTTGTTGGTCGCCGTGATATTGCCCTGGGTGAACTGCTGGGCCACCAGCGCAACCTTGGTGCCGATGCCGACATTGGCGCCGCCGGCGCCGGTGAGCGAGTTGGCATAGACGTCGGCAAACTGGGCCTGCGACTGCTTGAACCCCACCGTGCCGGAGTTGGCGACGTTGTTGCCGATGACATCCAGATTCTTTGCGGCGGCATTGAGGCCGCTCAAGCCTTGCTGAAAACTCATGTTCTGCTCCTTGTGATGATTGCGACCGGTTTAATAGTCAGGTTCACGCTGCCGTACTCAAAAAATCTGCCGGATCTCGGCATAACTCACGCTCTCGTTGCCCGCCAGGTTCAGCTGCACGCCCTGGCTGCCCTGCGAGACGCTGTTGACCAGCCCCAGATGCAGGGCGGTGCTGCTGACCGGCTGGCCGCCCTGGGCGGCGTTGATCTTGAAGCTGTATGCGCCATCCGGCGCGGCAGCACCATTACTGGTCAGTCCATCCCAGGCCAGCACGTTGACCCCGTCTTCACGCGGCCCCAGGTCAAGGCTGCGCACCACGCCGCCGCCGGCATCCAGAATATCGACCGTCACCTTGTCGGCCGGACGCGACAGATCGAAGCCGATCACATCCTCCATCTGGGCGGGGCTGATGCTGTCGCCCGGCACCAGCACGGCGCGTCCGATCAGGTTGGCGGCCTGCGCCATCTGATTGACGCCCATGCTGGTTGCCAGCGACTGCAGGGTTGTGTTCATGTTTTCGATGCCCTGCACCGTGGACAGCTGCGCCAACTGGCTGGTCACCTGGGCGTTGTCGAGCGGATTCAGCGGATCCTGGTTCTTCATCTGCGCAACCAGCAGGGTCAGAAACCGGTCTTCCGTTTCCTTGGTGCCGTTCTTGGTTGCCTTGGCCGCGCCGGCGCCGAACAGGCTGCTGACATTGCTTGCGTCTTGTACCGTAGTCATGGCGTGTCCTTTTTACATTTTCAACTGATCATTGACCCAGGCTCAGGGTCTTGAGCAGCAGGGTTTTGGTGGTGTTCATCATTTCCACGTTGGACTGATACGAACGCGAGGCTGAAATCATGTTGACCATTTCCTCCACCACATTGACGTTGGGCATGGTCACGTAGCCCTTGTCGTCGGCGAGCGGATTCTTCGGGTCGTACACCAGCTTCATCGGCGACGGATCATCGATCACCGCGGCCACGTTGACGCCGGTTGCACCGTTCGTGCCCACCGGGGTGGCGGCAAACACCACCTGCTTGGCCCGGTAGGCTTCGCCGTTGGCGCTGGTTGCACTATCGGCGTTGGCCAAGTTGCTGGCGACGGCATTGAGCCGCTGCGACTGGGCATTCATGGCCGATCCGGCCACGCTGAAAATATCGAATAGAGACATGCGCTAGACTCCTTATTCCTGCCTTATCCCTGAATGACGGCCAGCATGCCTTTGATCTGCTGGCTGATCCGGGTCAGGTTGAATTCATAATGAATGGCGTTGTCGGCAAAGGCGGCGCGCTCGGCGTCCATGTCCACCGTGTTGCCGTCGACGCTGCCCTGCGCCGGGGTGCGGTACAGCAGCCCCGCGTCGGCGCCCAGGCCGGGCTTGCCCGCCAGGTGCCCCGCTGTCGTGGTGGCCAGCGTCGTTCCGCCCGCCACGGGTGCGCCCTTGAGCGCGCCCTGCAGGGCGGACTTGAAATCCAGGTCGCGCGCCTTGTAGTTGGGCGTGTCGGCGTTGGCGATATTCGACGCCAGCACCTGCTGGCGCTGGTCGCGAACGCGCAGCGCCTGGGTGTGAAAGCTCAGCATGTCATCCAGCCGGTTCAGCATGGTCGTCACCTCGTTACTTTGCTGCGTGTGCCGCAAAGCCTTTTTGCGATGACTGCATCCTAGACACGCGCCTGTCCATCCAATCGCACGATAAGCGGCAAAAAGCCCGCCCATTTCGACGCTTAAGATGGCGCGCCGCTTCCTACAATGGCGCAGTGTGAGAAGTCGAGTCGAGGAGTCGCAGATGGCAGCAGGTGCACCCCATGCAGGTAGACGAGCCCACCGAATGTGGCTGGCCGCCGCGTGCCTGTGCGTGTCGGCCGTCGCCCACGCGTCGGATCGGCAAGACCCGGCCGCGCTGCAGGCGCACGCCGAACGCTTCCTGAAAACGCAAACCGGCGGCCTGCCCGGCAAGGTGTCGATTCAAGTCAACCCGCCGCGCAGTTCGCTGCCGGCCTGTGCGGCGCTCGATACCTTTCAGCCGGCGGGCAGCCGCAGCACCGGCAAGCTCACCGTGGGGGTGCGCTGCCTGGCGCCGACCCCATGGACGGTTTACCTGTCCGCCCAGGTACGCGTGATCGGAAATTATGTCGTGACCCGCCAGCCGCTGCCCGCCAACCACGTGCTGACCGCGGCCGACATCACCCTGCGCGAGGGCGACCTCGGCAGCCTGCCCGCCGACGTCGTCACCGATGCCGATGCGATGCTAGGGTATCGCGCGGTTTCCGGGCTGGCTGCCGGCGCGCCGCTGCGCAATGCGCTATTACGTCCGCCGCTGGTGGTGCAGCAGGGACAGACCACCCGCCTGGTGATGAACGGCCCGGGGTTTTCCGTCCAGAGTCAGGGCCAGGCGCTGGCGAATGCCAGCCGCGGCGACCGGGTGCGGGTGAAAACCCGCTCCGGCCAGGTGGTCAGCGGCGTGGCGCAGGACGGCCAGCAGGTGGTGGTCAGCTTTTGAGTCGACCACCCGGCTTCAGTAAATTTGCAAATTGACGTTACTGACATAGCTTGAAAAATATCAGCCCCGTTCTGCTGACCCGAACCAGGAACCCGCCATGAAAATTGATCCCGGACAGAAGCCCGTTACGCTGCCGGCCGCCGGCGAAAACCGCCCCGCCCAGGCGCAGGCGAACACGCGTGCCGACACCGAGCAGACCGCTGTCACCCTGAGTCAGCGCGCCGCCAAGCTGAAACAACTGGAAACCCAGCTTGCAGCGATTCCGGTTATCGACCGGGCGCGTGTGGACAGCATCAAGCAAGCCATCGCCAGCGGCCAGTACACCATCAAACCCGAAAATATCGCCGATGGCCTGATCGACTCGGTGAAGGAGATGCTCCGTGTCGCCAAATAAACCGTCGCACGACAACCCGTCCCTGCTTGCCAGGCTGAAGGTGGAAAATACCGCGTGGCAGGCATTGCTGCAGGTGCTGCAGGAAGAGGAACAGGCGCTGATCGAAGGCGCCGCCGACCGCCTGGCGGGGCTGAACACCACCAAACTGACCCAGTTGCAGACCGTGAGCGAGCATGCGCGAAACCGTCTTGCCGATCTGCAGGCTGCCGGCCACACGCCCGATCACGCCGGGATGGATTCCTGGCTGGCGCAGCTTGGCCAGCCCGAAGCACGTACCCACTGGCAGCAGCTGCGCGACATGGAACAAGCAGCCCAGGCGATGAACCAGCGCATCGGCGCGCTGATCGAGCTGCGCCTGGCCTCCACCCGACAAGCGCTCAATGTGCTGGTCCACAGCGCAACCAGCCAGGGCGGCCTGTACGACCAGGCCGGCCTCGCGGTCGCCGCGCGCAAAGGCAAACCGCTCACCGCTGCCTGATGATTAAACGGCCTGGATAGGGTTATAGCCTTGCTTTCAGCCTGAGGGCGAGCCGTCTAAGACAACCCTGACCTGTAGGAGCACCCGCAAGGGGTAGGCCATGGTTGTAGAGCCGCTTACGCGGCAACAACCACGCACCGGCGCCCTCGCCGCGATTTCGCACCGCCTCGATCACCACTGCATCGGGCCGAGGGCGGCCCTCCTACGCACCCCACCTGTAGGAGCACCCGCAAGGGGTAGGCCATGGTTGTAGAGCCGCTTACGCGGCAACAACCACGCACCGGCGCCCTCGCCGCGATCTCCGCGCCGCGACGACCGCCCCATCGGCCGGGGAGCGTCCTCCTGCAACAACGCAATCTTTAGTGCAATCCAATTTCATCTGGCTGGTTTAGCACGCGTAAAACGCGCCGGGCCAATCGCCTGCATCAACTCGGCCTCCAGCGGCAAGGGGTGTTGCGTCATCAGATCGGCCAGCGCCTCGCCCAGCAAGCCCGCCCACACCACGCCGCGCGAGGCATAGCCCGCCGCCACGAACAGTCCCGGTTGCCCGCTGACCGCCCCCATGATCGGCAGGCGATCCGGCAGCGTCGCGCGCAGCGAGGCGCGGCCGCTCACCGCGTCCCTCGCAAAACGTTCACCCGCTCCCGGCAAGATCGCCTCCAGCCTTGCCAGATTGGCAAGATCGCTTGCCGTGCGCGGCGTGATGTCGTCGTCATCGTGCTCGTAGGTTGCGCCGACCAGAAGCTGCCCCCCGCCCGGCGCTACATAGCCTTCGCGCGCAATCACCCGCTGGATCTGCGGCAGGCGGCCGGGCGGCAACTGCGTGATCTGCCCGCGCACGGTATGGAGCGGCCAGGCCGGGTCGGGCGCCAGGCTCAGGACATCGCACGCGTTCGCCAGCACCACGGCATCGGCTTCGGCCAGCACCGCGCCGTCGCGGTCCAGCACCTGCCAGCCCGCCGCAACGGCCTGCACGCGCGCGACGGCGCAGCCGGTCCTGAGCTGGATCGCCGGGTGGTCGAGCCAGGCGCGGCACAAGCTTCCCGGCACCACCCAGCCCGCCGTCGGGTAAAACACGCCGGGCGCGACGACCGGCCAGTTGGCCAGCTCGCGCGCCTCGCGCAGCTCGACCCAGCGCGCGAAATCGGCAGGCGGCGCAGTGCCGGCCAGCGCCTGTTGCTGCTTCGTTGCGGCATCCGCATCCTTAGCCAGATGCAGCACGCCGCAGCGCGACCACTCCACCTGTTCACCCAGCGCCGCCCAGGCGCGCAGGTCATGCAGGAACGCCGCGCGGGTGAGACGGCTGGCGCGGTTGTCGTCGCGCGAGATCACCGGTCGAAACACCGCCACCGGATTGCCCGAAGCGGCCTGCGCAGGCGAATCGGCGCGCTCCAGCACGGTGACCGCAACGCCGCGCTGCGCCAGCGCATGCGCGGTGGCCGCCCCCGCCACGCCGGCACCAACCACGACGACATGCTGCGGCATGGCGGATTCAATCCAGTTTGACCTCCCAGCAAAACGCGCGCTCAGACAATGCTGCTTACTGCCATGGCCCCTGCGTGCCTCGCAGACGAAGCCTGCTTCCGTTAAGCCTTGCTGCATCGGCGCTGCCACCGTGCAGGTCGCGGCCGCCGCACCGGCCTTGGCCAGCCGCGCCAGTTCATCAAACAGCCTGGGTTGCAACAAACCGGCATTGCCGTCGAACGCTGAGCCGTCCAGATAGAAGGCGTCCACACCTGCCTGCACGTTGGGCACACAGTCGAATACGTCGCCCAGCATCAGGGTGAGCTGCACCCGGCCGCCGTCGAGCGCGATGCGATGGAAGCCCGACGTCAGCGCCGGCCAGTTCGCCCGCAGTTCACTGGACAGCGCGGAGAATTCCGGCCACAGCGCATGCAGGCGCGCCAGATCGTCGGCGCGGAACGGATACTTCTCGACCGACAGAAAATGCAGCCGCGTGGGGCGCACCGGATCCACCCGCCACGCCGCCCAGGTCGCCAGGAAATTCAGTCCGGTGCCGAAGCCGGTTTCCAGCACGACAAAGCTTTCGCGTCCCGCCCATTGTTCCGGCAGACCGCAGCCCTGCAGGAACACATGGCGCGCCTGCCCCGCGCCGCCGTCGGCAGAATGGTAGATGTCGCCGTAGACGGCGGAATACGGGACACCGTCCCTGAATTCGAGCGTGGCGGGGGTGATGGTTTTCAGCACCCCCGAATGTTACATTGGGCCGGTTGAGTGCCGCGTCACCCAATCATGCTCAAACAAAAAACTGGCTTCGTCTTGCGCTCGTCGTGTTGGCCGGGTCTGCGCTGGCCTATGCAGGCTGGTATGTCACCCGGCCGCAGCCGACAGGCAGGCCCCATCTGGAAGCGCAATACAGACCTTTAATGCGCGATTAACCTTTGTCCTACAAAATTACGCGAATTTCACCTATACATATGGGGAGACGCTGGAACTAAATTTTCATCTGCGTGGCTGACACCAACAGCGTCCCCACTCGGTGCGTACCCAGCAAGCGAAACAGCGCATTAGTTCAACCTCTTTTCATCCTTCAGGAGACCCCCATGAAAAACGTATCCAGTATTGCAGTGATCGCCCTTGCTTCAAGCCTTGCCCTGCTCGCCACCGGTTGCGACCGCAAGCCTGCAGACCAGACTGCCGGTGAAAAAATGGACAATGCCGCCACGGACAGCCGAAACGCGGTGAGGGACATGGGCGACACGATGGAACGTAAAGCCGATCAGGCAGGCCAGGCCATCGACGACGCCTCGATCACCGCGACGATCAAAGGAAAATACCTGGTTGATGACACGCTCAAGGGCCTGGATATCTCGGTCGACACCGAGCAGGGGGTCGTTAAGCTGACCGGCCCGGTACAGAGTGACACGGCAAAGGAACTCGCCACTCAGATTGCGCAGAACGTCGAAGGGGTGGTGCGCGTGGACAACCAGCTCACGGTCCAATAATCAGTCCGACACGACGCGCCCACAATGCGCAGGAAGAGGAGCCTGCCTGGCTCCCCTCTGCCCCCGCGGAGGCATTTCCCTTGGCTCAGGCCTCATACCCTTCACGGTGCGTCACATTGATCGTGCGCAGCAGTTCGCGGAACGGAATGCTGCGCTCGTGTTTCTTGAACAGCGGCATGAAGGCCAGATCCCCGCCCTGACCCACGCCGCTATATTTGCCCGACGTCATCGACTCGTGCAGTTCGCGCAGCATCGAATCCAGCGAGTCGAGATACGGCGTGTAGGTGGCGGCCTCTTCGTCGTCGTGTTCCAGGCAGGCGCGCAATTCGTCGACCTCGTACACCGCCTCGTGCACCAGGTCGATCAGTTCATTCAGGTCTTTGGCTTTTTTCATGTCGTACTCGTCCTTAAAAAACGCAAGCATACCGGCTCGGCACGCGTGGGCAACCCAACGAAAAACAGGGGCTCTCGCCCCTGTTCGTCCGTGCCTGATACGACTCAGCGCTTGACCGGCTTGGCGGCGATCTCCTCCAGCCGACGCGCCTTGATGACCTGGCCGTTCAACCCTGCGTCCTTGGCGCTGCCACCGTAGGCGACGACCATTAACTGGCTGTAGTACATCACCGGAATGTCGAACTTGGTGCCGTATTTCTTGTTGACGTGGCCCTGGTAGATCTCGACGTTGGCCTGGCACAGCGGGCACGGTGTCACGATCATTTCGGCGCCGTGGTCGTAGGCCGACTCGACGATGTCCTTGATCTGCGCCTGCGCCTTTTCGGGTTCGGAGAACGCCAGCGCGCCGCCGCAGCAGGTGACCTTCTGCTCGTATTCCGGGATCGATTCGGCGCCGACCATTTCGACCATCTTGTCGAGATACTGCGGGTTTTCGAACGATTCGCCATCGACGCCGAACGGGCGGTTGGTCTGGCAACCGACGTAGCCGGCGATCTTGACGCCTTCCAGCGGCCGCACGACGTGCTTTTTCATTTCGTCAAAGCCGAGATCTTCGATCAGCACTTCGACCATGTGACGGATATTGGGCATTTCGTTGATGGTGAGGCCCGCTTCCTTCAGCGCTTCGCGGGTGTCGGACATCAGCGTGTCGGAGTGCGTCAGGCGCTCGCGGGTTTCGCGCGCGCCCAGCCAGCAGGCGGCGCAGGTGGCGACGATTTCCTGCCCCGGCAGGTGCTGCTCGGACAAGGCGAAGTTGCGCGCGTTGAGCACGTGGCGAGGCAGTTCGCCGGCCTCGGCGTAGCCGATCGAAGCGCCGCAGCAGTTCCAGTCGGGAATCTCGGTCAGTTTGACGTCGAGCGTCTTGCACATCGACTCGACCGAGGTCAAGTAGTTGGATGCGGAAGCGCCTTTCTGCGACGAGCAACCGGGGTAAAACGCGTATTCATGTTTGGCCATATTATCTCTCTCCTCAGCCCGCCATCTTGGCGGTCTTGCGGCTGCGTTCGATTTCGTAGGCTTTTTTAAGCATCGCCTGGATGCCTGTCTGATCCTTGCACTTGTGGCCGCCAAACAGTTCAAACGGGTTCAGACGCCTGGCCTTGAGCAGACCAATCGCAACCGCCTGCATCGCCATGCCGTTCTTGACGCCCTGGACAAAGCCGTCCTTGAAGTACAGGCCCAGCGACAGCTTGAGTTCATTGACGCGTCCGGTGTGGGTGCAGTTTTTCCAGAACAGGCCGCTGAAGAAGCGCGTCGGCTGCATCTTCGGCGCCATGCCCAACCGATGCGCATATTCGGCGATGCCGTGCATGATGTGGGTGATCGGCAGCTTGCGCGGGCAGCGCACGATGCAGTTGTAGCAGGACGTGCAGTTCCACATCGAGCTGCTGGTCAGCACTTCCTCGCGCTTGCCGGCGAGAATCATCATGAAGAGTTCCTGCGGCGGATGTTCCCACGCGCTCTGGAAGTTGGTCGGGCAGGAACCGGAACAGACGCCGCATTGCATGCACATCTTGACCCAATCGCCCATCTCGACCTGCTCTTCGATTTCCTTCAGGAAATTGTTGCGGTATTTCTCCGCCACTGCAGTGTTTGCGCTCATGTCGTATCCTTGCCTGCTAAATGATGCATCGTCAAAAATGGCCGATGCATGACTAGAAGCCTTTGAACGGGCTGGGGCCAACAGCGACCAGCTCGGCGGCGTACTTGTTGATCATTTCGGGCACCCGCTCAATGTCGGTGATCGCGACTTCGAGATCGCGCACGCGCTCCGATTCCAGGTTCAGCGTTTTCAGCGTGTCGTCGATCTTGGACAAGCGCACCCGACCGAGCTCGGAGCCCTTGACGAAATGGCACTGGTATTCGTCGCCGGATTTGCAGCCCATCAGCATCACGCCGTCGTAGCCGGCGTTCAGCGCATCGGTGATCCAGATGGTGTTGACCGAACCGAGGCAGCGGATCGGGATGATGCGCACAAACGCCGAATACTCGTTGCGGCTCATCCCGGCCATGTCGAGCGCCGGGTAGGCGTCGTTCTCGCAGGCCAGAATCAGGATGCGCGGCTTCTCGGAGAATTCGTCGGGAATGTCGACCGCCTTGATCTGCGCGCCGACGCTGTTGATCGAGTAGTTATCGAACGAGATCACCCGCACTGGGCAGGCGCCCATGCAGGTGCCGCAACGGCGGCAACGCGATTCGTTGACCACCGGGAAGCGCTTTTCATCCTCGTCGATGGCGCCGAACGGACACTCCACCGTGCAGCGTTTGCACTGGGTGCAGCCTTCCAGGCGGATTTTCGGGAATGAAAGATCACCCGAACGCGGGTGCGCGGCGCGCCCCAGTTCGGCATTTTCCAGCGCCTGGATGGCCTTCAGTGCGGCGCCGGTGGCATCCTCGCGCGCCTGCGCGATGTCCATCGGGCGGCGCACCGGGCCGGCGGTGTAGATGCCGGTGCGGCGGGTTTCATAGGGGAAGCAGATGAAGTGCGAGTCGGTGAAGCCCTGCTTCAGCTGCGGCACGTCCGGACCCTGACGGTAGCTCAGGTTGAGGATGGAAATCGGCTTGATCTCCACCGTGCCCGCTTCTGCCGCTTCAGCCGGGAGTTCGATGTTGACGCCCGAGTTCGGCACCTGGCCGGTCGCCAGCACCACCAGATCGACGTCCACCATCGACGCATCGGTGTCACCCAGAATCAGGTCGTTGAATTTCACCGTGCTGGTGTTGCCCATGGGCATCACTTCGGCGACCTTGCCCTTGGTGAAGATGACGCCTTTTTCCTGCGCGCTGCGGTAGAAATCCTCGCCGTTGCCGGGCGTGCGCAGATCCGTGTAGATGATGGTGGTATCCACATCCGGGTTCACGTCCTTGAAGTACATCGCCTGCTTGATGCTGGCGTTGCAGCAGAAGCCGGAGCAGTAGGACAGGTGCTGGCCGGTGGTGTCGCGCTGGCCAGCGCACTGCACGAACACCACCGATTTCACCGGTGCGCCATCCGAGGGCCGGCGGATCACGCCGTCGCCCGCCGCTGCGGCAGATGCCAGCGCTTCGAGCCCGGCCTGGTCGACCACGTTGGGCGACTTGCCGCCACCGAGTTCCGGCAGCTTGTTCATGTCATACAGGGTGAAGCCGGTCGCCTGCACGATGGCGCCGATGTCCTCGGTGTGCGTCGCACCCGATTCGGTGGCAACGTCGACCACGAAGCGACCCGGCGCGCCGTCGGTCTTGGCGATGGTCGCGTTCAGATACAGCTTGATGTTGCTGTCGGCCAGCACCTGCGAAACCAGGTCGGCCACGCCGGTGTCGGCGGGCGACTTGTAGGGCTCATGCACCGGGGTGCGCTTGTAGAGCTTGCCGGCCCAGCCGCCGAGTGCGCCGGACTTTTCCACCAGCACGACCGAATAGCCGGTCTTCGATGCCTCGATTGCCGTGGTCATGCCTGTGACACCGCCACCGACCACCAGCAGGGTCTTGCTGCCGCCGGTGTTGGGGTTGCCGGCGGGCGCGGTCATCGCCTTCACTTCGGCGCAGCCCATGCGAATGTAGTCTTCCGCCATTTCCTGGGTGGTCTCGCGCGCCTCGTCGGTGTCGGGGCGAATCCAGACCACGCCTTCGCGCAGGTTGGCACGTGCCACCGCGTTTTCCGGGAAGTTGAACGCCTCGGTCTTGGCGCGGCGCGAACAGGCGCCGATCATGATGTGGGTGACGCCCTCGTTGGCGATGTCATTCTTGATCATCGCCACGCCGTCGGCGTTGCACAGGAAATCGTGCGATTTCGCCAGCGGCACCTTGCCGTCCTTCTGTGCGATCTTGACCAGCGCGTCGGTGTCGAGGCGCTCGCCCAGTCCGCAGCCCTTGCAGATATACGCTGCGACTTTGATGTCAGCCATGTTTAAGCCTCCGCCTTTGCTACTTTATTGACCACCTGGATGGCGCGCAATGCCGCCGCCGTGGCCGATTGCACGGCACGGTTCACGTCCAGCGCATTCGACGCGCAGCCGGCGCCGAACACCGCGCCGTTGGCCGGATCGGCTTCGATGAAGCCGCTCGAGTCCGCGACGATGTGGCCGGGAATGTTGATGCCCTTGACCGAGGGCTCCATGCCCACTGCCAGCACCACCAGGTCGTGCGGCGTGGTGTAGCGCTTGTAGCCTTCAGTGTCGACGCCATGGCACACCGGGTTGCCGTGCTCGTCCTCAGTGATCTTCGCGACCTTGGACTTGATGAAGTTGACCGAGGGGTCGGCCTGCACCTTCTGGTAGAAGTCCTCGAAGCGGTCGATGGCGCGGATGTCGATGTAGTAGATGGTCGACTTGCCGTCTTCCGGATACTTCTCGCGCACGTAATGCGTCTGCTTCAGCGACGCCATGCAGCAGATGCGCGAACAGTGCCGCAGGTGGTTTTCGTCGCGCGAACCGGCACACTGGATGAAGGCGATGTTCTTCGCTTCCTTGCCATCGCTGGGACGCAGGATCTTGCCGCCGGTGGGGCCCTGGAGGGCGGCCAGGCGCTCGAACTCCACACTGGTGATGACGTTCTTGAAGCGGCCGTAGCCGTAGGGCTGAATCTTGGCCGCGTCGTAGGGCTGCCAGCCGGTCGCCCAGATCACCGCGCCGGCCTTGACCTGGATCGTCTCCTCCTGCATGTCGAGATCGATCGCGCCGTATTTGCACGCAGCCTTGGCTTTTTCAGCGTCGGCCGTGCCGATGATCGCCGGGTCCAGCACATAGCGCTGCGGATAGGCCATCGCATTCGGCAGATAGGCTGCCTTGTGCTGGCTGAGGTTGTAGTTGAACGGGTCGTCCACCTTCATCTCCACCGCGCGCTCGCAGTCGCCGCAAGCGGTGCAGTTCTCGTTCACATAGCGCGGACGGACCTTGATGGTGGCGGTGTAGTTGCCGGTGCTGCCCTCGATGCCGGTCACTTCTGCCAGCGTCAGCAAGCGCACGCGGGGGTTGCCCTTGAGGCGGCGCAGGTTGATTTCCAGACCGCAGGTGGGGTGGCACAGCTTGGGAAAGTAGCGATACAGCTGGGAGGTGCGTCCGCCCAGTGCGGGATTTTTCTCAACCAGGACGACGTTCTTGCCGGTTTCGGCCGCTTCGAGCGCGGCGGTCATGCCAGAAATCCCGCCGCCCACCACGAGAATCGTCTCGTTGGTCGCAACATGCTCCGTCATTGTTGTTTCCTCCATCCGATGGATGCAAAGCCATTTGAAATTACCTGGGATTTCCACCCGGATAACCGGGTTATTCGCCCGGAATTGAATCTTGTAAATGGTACTCCGAAGGCCGTACCTGCCGCCACGGGCAAGCGCGCTATCTCAATCGAAGTTTTCTATGCGCGAATAAGAGGAAGTGCGGACGCTGCCATCACACGTGCGGCGTAACGGGAGGAAGAACCGAAGTCGGCGCCGCCTCGATGGTGACGATCTCGAACTGCATCGTTGCGAGGTCGGCCATGATGTAGGTGGGCGGCGCGCCGACGCCGCCGACGGTGCCGGGGTTGATCAGCCAGGTATGCCCGCCCTTGATGGTGGCGACCTGCTTGATGCTCGATTTGTGGTCGTGACCGCAGCACACGAGGTCGTAGTCGCCGGTGCAGGCGAGCGCCTGCGCGTAATGGGGATAGTGCACCAGGAACAGGTCGCGGTCGGCCAGGGTGAAGGATGCGTCCTGGCCGTGGTAGCGGATCACGCTGTTGGGCTCGGCGGCGAGCCGGCTCATGTTGTAGAGGTCGCCGGTGTTGTTGCCGTGGATGACGTGCACCGGCAATTCGTATTTCTGCAGCACGCGCAGCGTCGTCGGCGCGACCACATCGCCGCAGTGCAGCACCGCTTCCGCCCCGTGCGCCTTGGCGTGTTCGACCGCTGCGCCCAGCAGGCGCCGGTTGTCATGGGAGTCGGACAGGATGCAGACTTTCATCGTTGTTTTATAGGGATCAGGGGCCAGGATTCAGGGGTCAGGGGTTGAACGGCCTGCGGCCGTGCATTCAACCAATGCGAAAGCGCCATCCCCTGATCCCTGAATCCTGACCCCTGCTCTTAAAACGCCGGCTTGTCCGCCGCGTTGCGGTAGCGCTCCACGCCAGCCAGGATTTCGGCGCGGGCGTCGTCGATGCCGACCCAGCCGTCGACCTTGACCCACTTGCCTTCTTCGAGATCCTTATAGTGCTCGAAGAAATGGGAAATCTGCGCCAGCAACAGGGCCTGCAGGTCTTCGGGCCTGTTCACCCCCTTGTAGAGGCCGCACAGCTTGTCGACCGGCACCGCCAGCAGCTTGCCGTCCACCCCGGCTTCGTCGGTCATCTTCAGCATGCCGATGGGGCGGCAGCGCACCACCACGCCGGTGATCAGCGGAATCGGCGTGATCACCAGCACGTCGACCGGGTCGCCGTCTTCCGACAGGGTATGCGGAATGTAGCCGTAGTTGCAGGGGTAGTGCATGGCGGTCGACATGAAGCGGTCGACGAACATGGCGCCGGATTCCTTGTCGACTTCGTACTTGATGGGTTCGCCGTGGGCGGGGATTTCGATGATGACGTTGAAATCGTCGGGCAGGTTGCGGCCGGAACTGACGCGGTTGAGACTCATGGCGGATTCACAAATACGATGAAAGGCGCGCATTATACCCGCCGCCCAGCCCTTCGCTCGCCAGCGATTAATCCTATAATCCCGCTATTTGCATGGCGTTCCTCTTCCCCTCTTCCCGCTCCTCCGGCCCGTTGCGCGGCCAGTCCGGCCTCGCCGGCGCGGCCGACGCGCTTTACCTGGCCGAACTGGCGCGCCACGCTGCGCCGCTGGCGGTGGTGTGCGCCAGCGCATGGGACGCCAACCGCCTGACCGAGGAGCTGCGCTGGTTTGACCCCGCCCTGCGGGTATGCGTGTTTCCCGACTGGGAAACCCTGCCTTATGACAGTTTCTCGCCCCACCCGGACCTGATTTCAGAGCGGCTGGCGACGCTGTACCAGATTTCGCGCGGCGAATTCGATGTCGCCGTGGTGGCGCTTTCCACCGCGCTGTACCGGCTGGCACCACCGGCCTTCCTCGCCGCCCACACGTTTTTCCTCAAGCAGAAGGACACCCTCGACGAAGCCGCCTTCCGCGCGCAGATGGCGCTGGGCGGCTACAGCCACGTCAACCAGGTGTTCTCCCCGGGCGAGTTTTCGATCCGCGGCGGGCTGATCGACCTGTTTCCCATGGGCAGCGCCCTGCCCTACCGCATCGACCTGTTCGACAACGAGATCGAGACGCTGCGCGCGTTCGACGTTGATACCCAGCGCAGCATCTATCCGGTGGGCGAGGTGCGGCTGTTGCCCGCGCGCGAGTTCCCGCTCGACGAGGCCGGCATCACCCGCTTCCGGCAGAATTTCCGCGAGCGCTTTGAAGGCGATCCGTCGAAGTCCAAGCTGTACAAGGACGTCAGCAACGGCCTCGCACCGGCCGGCATCGAGTACTACCTGCCGCTGTTTTTCGAGGAAACGGCGACGCTGTTCGACTACCTGCCCGCGCAGACAAAATTCGTCAGCCACGGCGCGCTCGACCCCGCCGGCCAGGCGTTCTGGGCCGACACGCAAAGCCGCCACCGCCTGCTGTCGGGCGACAGGGACCGCCCGCTGTTGCCGCCCGCCGAGCTGTTTCTGCCGACCGACGCGTTTTTCAGCCTGGCCAAGGGCTACACGCGACTCGATGTGGAACAGGCCGGCGACGGACTCGCCAATCCCGTTCCGCCGATTTC
The DNA here is from genome assembly GCF_001530125.1 of Thiobacillus denitrificans. Classification (GTDB taxonomy): domain Bacteria; phylum Pseudomonadota; class Gammaproteobacteria; order Burkholderiales; family Thiobacillaceae; genus Thiobacillus; species Thiobacillus denitrificans_C. The sequence goes on from NZ_LDUG01000021.1 coordinate 133,254, forward strand.
CGTTGACCGCCGCGAGGCGCATCCGGTCGCCAGGCTGCAGGGCTTCATCGAAGGCTTCAAGGGCACGACGCTGATCGTCGCACCGTCGCCCGGGCGCCGCGAAACCCTGCACGAATACCTCGCCGAGCACGGACTCGACGCCACGCTGTGCGACGGCTGGGCCGACTGCACGCCCCGCGCCGAGCGCATCTTGCTGACACACGGCCCACTCGCCGAAGGTTTTGTCACAGCCGACGGAAAACTCGCCGTCATCACCGAAACCGAGCTCTACGCCATCCCGCCGAAAACCCGGCGCGCGAGAGAGGCCCGCGCGACGCAGATCGACAACCTGCTGCGCGACCTCTCGGAACTCAAGCCCGGCGATCCGGTGGTGCACGCGCAGTACGGCGTCGGCCAGTATCTCGGCCTGATCAACATGGACCTCGGCGACGGCGACACCGAGTTCCTGCAGCTCGAATACGCCCGTGGCGACAAGCTCTACGTGCCGGTCGCCAACCTGCACCTGATCTCGCGCTACAGCGGTGCCAGCGAAGGCGCGGCGCCTTTACATAAATTAGGCACCGACCAGTGGGAAAAGGCGCGCCGCCGCGCCATGCAGGCGGCACGCGACACCGCGGCCGAGCTGCTCAACCTGTACGCGCTGCGCGCCGCACGCGAGGGCCACGCGTTCAAGTTCTCGCTGCACGATTACGAGGCCTTTGCCGAGGGCTTCGGCTACGAGGAAACCCCCGACCAGGCCGCCACCATCGCTGCCGTCATGGCCGACATGCAGTCGGGCAAGCCGATGGACCGGCTGGTGTGCGGCGACGTCGGCTTCGGCAAGACCGAGGTCGCGCTGCGCGCCGCCTTCATGGCGGTGATGGGCGGCTATCAGGTGGCGGTGCTGGTGCCGACCACCTTGCTCGCCGAGCAGCATTTCAACAATTTTTCCGACCGCTTTTCCGCCTGGCCGGTCAAACTCGCCGAACTGTCGCGCTTCCGCAGCCCCAGGGAGCAGGCCGAGGCGCTGCAGGCCTTGCGTGACGGCAAGCTCGACATCGTCATCGGCACCCACCGGCTGATCCAGAAGGACGTCAAGTTCGCCCGCCTGGGGCTGGTGATCCTGGACGAGGAACACCGCTTCGGCGTGCGCCAGAAGGAACAGCTGAAGGCGCTGCGCGCCGAGGTCGACGTGCTGACGCTGACCGCCACCCCGATTCCGCGCACGCTGGCGATGTCGCTCGAAGGCATCCGCGACTTCTCGGTGATCGCCACCGCGCCGCAGAAGCGGCTGGCGATCAAGACCTTCGTTCAGCCGTTTTCCACCGGGCTGATCCGCGAGGCCGTGCTGCGCGAGCTGAAGCGCGGCGGCCAGGTATATTTCCTGCACAACGAAGTCAGCACCATCCAGGCCATGCGCGAACGGCTGGAAAAGCTGCTGCCGGAAGCGCGCATCCGCGTCGGCCACGGCCAGATGGGCGAGCGCGAACTGGAACAGGTGATCCGCGATTTCTACCAGCAGCGCTACGACGTCCTGCTGTGCACCACCATCATCGAGACCGGCATCGACATTCCGACGGCCAACACCATCCTGATCAACCGCGCCGACAAGTTCGGCCTGGCACAGCTGCACCAGTTGCGCGGCCGCGTCGGGCGCTCGCACCATCAGGCCTTCGCCTACCTGCTGGTGGACGAGGATCGCACCCTGACGCCGCAGGCGAAGAAGCGCCTGGAAGCGATTCAATTGATGGAGGAACTGGGCGCCGGCTTCCATCTCGCCATGCAGGATCTGGAAATCCGCGGCGCCGGCGAGGTGCTGGGCGAGAAGCAGAGCGGCGAAATCCTCGAAGTCGGCTTCTCGCTCTACAACGACATGCTGGCCAGTGCGGTGGCCAGCCTCAAGGCCGGCAAGGAGCCGGACATGAGCCAGCCGCTGGGCGTGGTGTCGGAGATCAACCTGCATCTGCCCGCGCTGCTGCCGGTGGACTACTGCCCCGACGTCCACGAGCGGCTGGTGCTGTACAAGCGGCTGGCGAGCGTCCACGACACGGAAGAACTCACCCAGCTGCAGGAAGAGCTGGTCGACCGCTTTGGCCGCTTGCCCGACCCGGCCCGCGCGCTGCTCGATACCCACCGACTGCGCCTGGCTTCCAAGGCGTTCGGCATCATGAAGATCGACGCCAATGCGGACAGCATCCTGCTGCAGTTCGTGGCGCAGCCGCCAATCGACCCGGGCCGTATCATCCAGCTCATCCAGACCCGGCGCGACATCAAGCTGGCGGGCGAAAACCGCCTGCGCTGGCAGGCCAGCTCGCCCCCCGAGGCGCGCGCCGCCAATGTCATCACCCTGCTCAACCTGCTGAAATAACCGCTATCAACCCATGAATCTGATCGTTCAGGGACCAGACATCCCCACCCCCAGTCTCAAACAGCTCGCCAAGCTCACCGGCGCCGCAGCCATCGAAGCGGTTTCACGCACGGCATTCCGGCTGCTGGACGCCGACGACCGCCCGCGCGCCGAGGTCGCGGCCTTCTGCGAGGCGCATCAACTCGATTGCGGCTGGGTGCCGGCCGAGCGGCGCATCCGCGACTTCGGCCTGCTGGTGATGGACATGGATTCGACGCTCATCACCATCGAGTGCATCGACGAAATCGCCGACATGCAGGGGCTGAAGCCGCAGGTCTCGGCGATCACCGAAGCCGCCATGCGCGGCGAGATCGATTTTGCCGAAAGCCTGCGCCAACGCGTGTCCCTGCTGGCCGGGCTGGACCAGTCCGCCCTGCAGCGGGTGTACAACGAGCGCCTGCAACTGTCGCCGGGCGCCGAGACCCTGCTGGCGGCGGCCCGTGCGGCCGGCATCAAGACGCTGCTGGTGTCGGGCGGCTTCACCTTCTTCACCGAGCGGCTGCAGCCGCGCCTTGCGCTGGACTACACTGCAGCCAATACGCTGGAGGTGGCCGACGGCAAGCTGACCGGGCGCGTGCTGGGCGATATCGTCGACGCCCAGGGCAAGGCCGACTGGCTCAACCGGGTGCGCGCCGAACTGAAGCTGGACCGCGCCCAGGTCATCGCCATGGGTGACGGCGCCAACGACCTGAAAATGATGGCCGAAGCCTGCATCAGCATCGCCTACCGCGCCAAGCCGGTGGTGCGCGCGCAGGCCAGCTACGCGCTGAATCAGGTGGGGCTGGATGGGGTGATTCCGCTGCTGGGATTGAGCTAGGCGGGGGCTAAAGAAAACGCGCTGGCTGCCGATAAACTATTGAGCACACAATCAGTCATAAGACCGTACAACAGCGACCAGGTCCCCCCCGTGAAAATCGACAAGCGCATCACCCCGCCCGCCGCCTCCAAAGCCTCTGCCACCAAGGGCAAGGGTGGAGGCAAGACGTCTGCCCCCACGGCGGGTGGCAGCGATTCGCTGGCGCTGACCGAATCGAGCACCCGTGTCCGCACGCTCGAAGCCCAGCTGGCCGCGGTCGATATCACCGACGTCGGCAAGGTCGAAGCGGTCAAGGCGGCGCTTGCCGACGGCAGCTTCACCGTCGACGCCGAAGTGGTGGCCGACCGTCTGATCGACCACACCAAGGAAGCCTTGCGCAAACGCCCGCGCAAAAAGTAATCCTGGAAAAAGCAGTTAACCACAGAGACACAGAGACACAGAGACAACAACAGTTGCAGAAATATCCGCCCCATCTTTAAACTGGTGAATGGTGCGTGCAGGACTTTTTACTTGTTTTTCAACTCTGTGTCTCTGTGTCTCTGTGGTGAATGAATTGGAATAAAATCAAGCCTCGAATGTTCTTTCGGGGTTCAGCATGAACGAAATCGTTTTGTCCGTGACCGGCATGACCTGCGGCGGCTGCGTCAACAGCGTGCAGAAGGTATTGACAGCCTTGCCGGGGGTGCAAAGCGTCGAGGTCACGCTGACGCCCGGTCAGGCGCGCGTGGTAGTCGACCCCGCCCGGGTTGACCGCGCGGCGCTGGCGCAGGCCGTCATCGATGCGGGGTTCGGCGTCGGCGACTGACCCGGCTGCCGCTCTTCCGCGCTCACGCCGTACCGCACAGCGTTTCCAGCGGCTCGGGGCAATGCACCCCGTTGCCTTGCACAAAATCCACCCCGATCTCGCGCAACACGGCCAGCGTCTGCGCCGACTCGACATATTCGGCCACGGTTTTCAGCCCCATCTGGTGACCGATGCGGTGAATCGCCTCGACCATGGAGCGGTCAATCGGATTGATCGTGATGTCGCGAACAAACGCGCCGTCGATCTTGAGGTAATCGACTTTCAGGTTCTTCAGATAGGTGAAGGACGACAGGCCGCTGCCAAAATCGTCGAGCGCAAAGCTGCACCCAAACTCGCGCATGGCGTCGATGAATTCGTTGACGACAGCAAGGTTGCCGATGGCCGCCGTTTCGGTGATTTCAAAGCACAAGTGCGGCCCCAGCGCGGGATTTTCCTGCAGGCGCTCAAGCAACATGCGGCGAAATGCCGGGTCTTTCAGCGACGCGCCCGACAGATTGACCGCAAACATGCAATGCTGCTCGCGCCTGGCCTCCAGATACCGCTGGCACACGCGTAGCGTTTCCTCGATCACCCAGCTGTCAAGGGCGGGCATGATGGAATACCGCTCGGCCGCCGGGATGAAGGCCATCGGCAGAATTTCGCTGCCGTCGTCGTCCACCATCCGCAACAACAACTCGACATGGCAGGGCGGCTCCCCCACGCTATCGGTGCGGCGGATTTCCTGCCACGACAAGCGCAGACGACCTTCCTCCAGCGCCCGCTGAATGCGCGTCACCCACTGCATCTCGCCGCGGTGGCGCACCAGGTCGTGGCTGGTGCTTTCATAGACATGAATCTGGTTGCGGCCGCGGTCCTTGGCCACATAACACGCGGCATCCGCGGCCGACAGCAGGCTTGCGGCGGTGCCGCTGTCACGGTTGATCGCCACCATGCCCGCGCTCATGCCGACGTTGAAAATGCGATCGCCCCATTTGAAGCGGAAGCGCTGCACTTCGGCGCGGAACGTATCCGCCACCGCCAGCGCATCGGGGATGCTGCAGTTTTCCAGCAGCAGGGCGAACTCGTCGCCCCCCAGGCGCGCCAGCGTATCGCGTTCGCGCAGATTGCCTTTCAGCAGCTGCGCCAGCTGGCGCAGCAGTTCGTCGCCCGCCGCATGGCCGCACGAATCGTTGATCACCTTGAACTGATCGAGGTCCATGTAGCACAGCGCGTGTTCCCGGTCCTGCTGCAGGGCCGACAGTAGTGTGCGCTCCAGCCGCTGCTCGAACTCGCGGCGGTTGATCAGCCCCGTCAGTGCATCGTGACTGGCCTGATAAACCAGACGTGCGGTGGCCTGGTCGATCTTTTCCTGCATCTGGTCCTGCATCGACTGCAAATGGGCCGCCATGTGATTGACGCCGCGCTGCAGACTGCCCAGCTCGGCTTGCCCGGTCTGCGCGACCCGTTCGTCGAGATGCCCCTCGCCGATGCGGCTCACCGTGTGGGTCAAGGCCAGAATCGGCCGGGTGATCTGGCGCCCGATGCGCCAGGCGAGATACAGGCTGACGCCCAGCCCCGCCAGCAGGATGGCCAGGCTGCGCAGGATGGCATCGCGTTGGCTCTTGAAGGTGGCGCTGCGCGAAACATCCAGGCCCACCCAGCCCAGCAGCCGGGTGCTGCCCGGCTGCGCAGTAGGTTCGTCCACCCAGTTGAAGTCTTCAACCACCACCTCGGTACGGGTGATCGGCGCGTAGTACACCAGCCGGTCCTTGTATTCAATTTGATGGAGGCGATCGGTGGGCAGCCTGCCCTGGGCGGGTTCCGTCCAGGCACCGAGGCCGACTTGCACCAGACGCTGGCCGTTATCGGCAAACACCGCCACCCCGCGGACGTCTGCTTCGATCGCCACTTTTTCGAGCAGGGACTGCAACACCTCGATATTGCCCGAAGCGACGCCATATTCGGCCGCCGGTGCGAGCTGGCGGGCAATGGCCGCGGCACGGGTGCGCAACGACTGATCGAGATCGTCGATTTTCCCGGCGATGAGCTGGAACAGCAGCAGGACGCCAATGATGGCCATCGGCACCACAGCCAGGCCGATAACACGCCCGCGTATCCCCAGTGAAGTCGCCATCAATGCCCCCCTCCCAAACGGTTTTCCAGCTCGGCGGCCGACGGCAAAGTGAAACCGAGCGAGCGCGCCACCTGTTCATTGATTGAAACGCTGAAATAGGCGGGGTGCGCAGGCGGCGGCAGATTCACCGGCACGCCCTGAATGGCGCCGTTCACCCATTCGGCGGTCTGTCGGCCGATTTGCGCCGGGCTGGAATGCAGCGACAACAGCGCACCTGCCCGCGTCAGCGAACGTGAGTAGCCCAGAACCGGGACACGGTAGCGGTAGGACGTCAGAAAAAGGCTTTGTGCGGTATTGCGGTTGAATACCAGCGGGTCGGGCACCGCCAGCAGCAACTCGGCGCCCGACAACACATTTTCAAGCGACGTGATCAGCCGCTCATCCGCTGCCAGGACTTGATGCACCAGACCGAGCTGCTGCGTCCGCAGGGCCTCGTCCAGTTCGCCCACCAGGCCGCTCTGCTCGGCGCCCACCAGCATCCCCACGCGCCGCACTTCGGGGAAGGCCAGGCGAATCAACTGCACCTGGCGCTCGAAGGGTTGATCGAGATAGATTGCCGACGCACTGCGGCGACCGCCGTCGCCCA
>NZ_LDUG01000021.1:140116-200273 GCF_001530125.1 Thiobacillus denitrificans
AACCTCATGGGCCGTGTCGTCCAGATAGGCGCGGATGACCTGATAGACCTCCTGATACGGCGCCGAATCGTCGCTCAAGACCACCGCCACCCGTGCAGCGACAGCCTGCGCCGACACCAGGGCCAGACAGACGCAAGTCAGCCCCATTCGCACGATACGCTGGAGTGTGGTCATCTGCGCGACAAGCAAGCTGTCAAGCCACCCCCTGCTCCGCGCGCCACAGACATGCGCCCTTGCTTTCCTGGGTAATGGCCTCAAGCAGGCTGGCATGCGCGGCCAGCTCGTCACCCGACGCCTGCAACAGCACGGGCTTGGGGCGCGCGCGCGCGGCTGCCTGATCGGCCTGCGCGCTGCGCGCCTCCAGCCCGATTGACAGGCTTTCCTGTCCGCGCGTCAGCGCCAGATACACCGCCGCCAACAGTTCGCAGTCGAGCAATGCGCCGTGCAGCGTACGCGCCGCGTTGTCCACGCCATAGCGTTTGCACAGCGCATCCAGGTTGTTGCGCTGGCCGGGGTGCAGCGCCTTGGCCATCGCCAGGGTGTCGGTCACGGCGTCGCACCAGTTGGACAGCGGCGCCATGTCCAGCAGGCGCAGTTCCATGTTGAGAAAGCCGACGTCGAATGGCGCATTGTGAATAATGAGTTCGGCGCCCTGAATGAAATCGACGAACTCGTGCGCGATGTCGGCAAAACGCGGCTTGTCCTGCAGGAATTCCGGGGTGATTCCGTGCACCTGCATCGCCCCGGCGTCGATGTCGCGATCCGGATTCACGTAACGGTGCAGGTGGTTGCCGGTGAACTGCCGGTTGACCATTTCCACTGCCGCCACTTCAATGATGCGATGCCCCTGTTTGGGGTCGAGGCCGGTGGTTTCGGTATCGAGAATGATTTGTCGCATGTTTAGGGTTGTTGCGCCTGCAAGACGCCCTGGTTGGCCAGTTCGTCGGCACGCTCGTTTTCCGGATGGCCGTTGTGTCCGCGCACCCATTTCCACTCGATGCGGTGCAACTGGCTCAAGGCATCCAGTTGCAGCCACAGATCCTGATTCTTCACCGGGTGGCCAGAAGCGGTGCGCCAGTTGCGCCGCTTCCAAGCGGTCATCCATTCGCTGATGCCTTTTTGCACGTATTGCGAATCGGTGTGAACCTCGACCGTGGACGGGCGCTTCAGCGACTCCAGCGCGCGAATGACCGCTGTCATCTCCATGCGGTTGTTGGTGGTGTTGGCCTCGCCGCCGCAGATTTCCTTGCGATGCCCGTTCGTCACCAACAGGGCGCCCCAGCCGCCGGCGCCGGGATTGCCCTTGCAGGCGCCGTCGCTGTATATGTAAATGGTGTCAGCGTTCACGATGTGTCCGATAGTGTTTGAGATTGATCACCTTCGCCGCAGGCGCCAGCAGCCGTCGTGCCACTGGCGTTTTCCACTGCGGCAAAATGATATTCATGCCCTGCACGCGCTTCACCGCCTGCAGGAAATACACGCCGCCGCCCATGGCCCACCAGCGGTCGCCCGCCGGCTCCATGAAACGCATCCGCCGCAGCCAGGATTCGCGGTTGATCGGCGGGCGGTAGCAGCACATGCTGCCTGCCGCCACCTCGAATCCAAGCAAGGCCATCCAGTCCTTCACCCGCGAAATATTCAGGAAGTTCCCATTCCACGGATAGCCGCGTTCGCCCCCCAGCAACACGCGCGCCAGACCCCACAGGCTGCGCGGGTTGAAGCCGGCCAGCACCAGGCGGCCTTCCGGCCGCAAAACGCGCTCGGCCTCGCGCAGCACCTGATGCGGGTTGGCGCTGAATTCGAGCACATGCGGGAGCAGCAGCAGATCGAGCGACTGGCTCTCGAACGGCATGAACATGGGATCGGCCCGTACCTGGGCAGGGGTTTCCACCGCGCAGGTCACGCGCAACGGAATGCGGCTGTTGCGCAGGAAGTCGATGTGCGGCAGGCCGACCTGAACCGCGTTGAAACCGAACACATCCGACACGGCATTATCGAAATAGCGTTGCTCGCGGAACAGCAGATGCTGCCCCAGCGGCGTTTCAAACCATTCGCCATCCAGCTTGGATAACATAGCGACTCCTCCTGTCCGGCAGACCTAACATGTTGACACTCATTTCCCTGCCCGCGTTCGAAGACAACTACATCTGGGTGTGGCACGACGAGCACCACGCGGTTGCGATCGACCCTGGCGATCCGGCGCCGCTGATCGCGTTTCTCGACGCCCATCAACTCGCCTTGACCGCGGTGCTGATCACCCACCACCACCGCGACCATACTGGCGGCAACATCCCCCTGCGTCAACGTTACGACTGTGCTATCTACGCACCCGACAACCCGCGCATTCCCGCGGTCACCCACACCGTGCGCGGCGGCGATTCAGTGGATATCCCGGAGCCGGGCCTGCATTTCGAGGTACTGGCCACGCCGGGCCACACGCTCGACCATATCAGCTATGTCGGCCACGGCTGCCTGTTTTGCGGCGATACCGTTTTCGGCTGCGGCTGCGGCAAATTGTTCGAAGGCAGCCCCGCGATGATGGCCGCCAGCCTCGATGCCATTTTAGCGCTGCCCGATACTACCCGGGTCTGTTGCGCGCACGAATACACCTTGAGCAATATTGACTTTGCCAAAACCATCGATGGCGACAATCTCGCGCTGCTGGCACGCGAACGCGCCGACCGCGCCCTGCGCGCGCAAAACCGTCCCACCCTGCCCTCGACCCTGGCGCTGGAAAAAGCCACCAACCCGTTCCTGCGCTTTCACGACCCCGCCATGACGGCTTTTGCCACCCGCTATCTGAAACGCCCGCATCCCGCCCCCGCCGAGGTGTTCGGCGCGATTCGCGCCGCCAAGGACGCCTGGGACGGTTGACCGATCCCCATCCGGGCATTTAGGATGAAGGCCTTGCTGAGTACGGGAGACCGCCTTGCCCGGAATCAAGTTGGCCGACATCAAATCAAACCTGTTCAGCCTGGCTGTGCTGGCGCTGCTATTCAATTGTCCGGCGCATGCCGAAGAATCCAGCGCCAGCCCGCAAACGCTGGACGCACACGAAGCCCCCCCAGTAATTCCGGTTCCGGTGTGGCACGACGATACCGCCAGCGTCACGGGAGACAACGAAACCACCGCCGAAGCCAGCCACAACGATGTCTGGCAGCGCATCCGCAGCGGTTTCGGGGTCGACGAAGCCGCCTCCCAGAACCCGCTGGTTGCCGTTCACGAATCCTGGTTCGCCGCCCGGCCGGAAAACGTGCGCCGTCTGGCCGAGCGTTCGCGGCCCTTTCTGTACCACATCGTCGAGGAGCTCGACCGGCGTGCCATGCCGATGGAAATCGCATTGCTGCCGATGATCGAAAGCGCATTCAATCCCGTTGCGCTGTCATCCTCCGCCGCCTCCGGCATCTGGCAGTTCATCCCCTCCACCGGGCTTCACTATGGGCTCAGGCAGGACACCTGGTACGACGGCCGGCGCGACTTCACCGCGGCCACGGATGCCGCGCTCGACTACCTGGGCAAGCTTTTTCTCGACTTTGGCGACTGGCAGCTGGCGCTGGCGGCCTACAACTGTGGCGAGGGCTGCGTCGCCCGCGCCATCCGGAAAAATGTGCAGCTGGGACTGCCCACCGACTACGCCAGCCTGACGCTGCCGAACGAGACCCGGCACTATGTTCCCAAACTGCTGGCGCTGAAAAGCCTGATACGTGAGCCTGAACCGTACGGCATCGCCATCGAGCAACTGCCGGACCAGCCCTACTTCAACCAGGTCACCGTCCATGCCGACATGGACGTTCATTCCGCCGCGCGCCTGGCAGACATGAGCAGCGACGAGTTCGTTGCGCTAAACGCCGCCTTCCTGCGCAAACTCATCCGTTCCGACACCCCGGTCAACCTGCTGCTGCCGGTCGGCAAGGCCGACACCTTCCAGCGCAACCTGGAAACCGGCAGCTGGGACACCTGGCGGCCCTACGCTGCGCAAAAGGGCGAGCGCCCCGCAGCCATTGCCAAGCGCTTTGACGTCAGCCTCGGCCGCCTTGAAGAACACAACCAGTTGCACACGAAAAACGGCAAACTGGTGAGCGCGCAGACCATCCTGGTTCCGGTCAAGGGCCGCGGCGCAATCACGGCGAAAGACGGCCTGCTTGCCTCTGCAGCGGCACCGACCCGTCATGTCGTACAGCGTGGCGACACCCTGTCTGGCCTCGCCCGCCATTATGGATTGAGCATGGCGGCATTGAAGTCGGCCAATCCCCGACTCGGCACCCAGGTCAAAGTCGGCCAAACCATCCGCCTGCCGTTGCACGCGCCGGCCGCCAGCGAAACCGGCGCCATCCAGCCCGTCGCCTACACGCCGCGTATCCGCGAACCGGCTCAGCCGGCTCGCTACACCGTCAAGCGCGGCGATACCCTGCTCGCCATTGCGCAGCGTTTCGCGATCAGCCTGGCTGACATCAAGGCGTGGAATCCGGTCTTCAAGAAGAGCAGCACGATCCGCGTGGGGCAGACGGTCGTCATCAGTCAGCCCTGATCAACGTCGCGTCGAAGCCGGCGCGGCTTCGTAAGCGGGGCAGGTCCCGATTCAGTCGGGCGCAGGCGGTTCTTCGCGCTTGTCCGACATCACCAGCGCCATGCCCACGGCCGCCAGCACCATCCATAGCACCGCCGCCCAGATGCCCAGCGCTTCAGACAGAGTGCCCATGAAAAACAGCGTCAGCATCGCTACGGTCAGAACACCGTTGCCGATCCAGAAATTGTGACTGCGTTTGCTGGTTTTCAATTGAATCTCCGTACCAAAATCTCTAAACCTGTCCCGCTACCCAGTGGCAGCGCACCCAATGCCCATTTCCAAGATCCGTCTGCCCGGGATACGTTTGCCGGCATACCTCGCTTGCGTATGGGCAACGCGGATTGAAATGGCAGCCGTCCGGCGGGTTGAGCGGCGAAGGCTGGTCGCCCGCCAGGCGAATGATGCCCGGCCCGGTCTGCGCCTCGATGCGCGGCACCGCGCTGACCAGCGCCAGGGTATAGGGATGGCGCGGCGCGCGCAGCACGGCGACGGCGGCGCCGTGTTCGACGATGCGCCCGAGGTACATCACCGCCACGTCGTGCGCCAGATAATCGACCACCGAGAGGTTGTGGGTGATGAAGAGGTAGGCCAGCCCCAGGCTGTCCTGCAAGTCCTTCAGCAGATTCAGAATCTGCGCCTGCACCGACACGTCGAGCGCGCTGGTCGGCTCGTCGCAGATCACCAGCCGCGGCGATACCGCAAGCGCCCGCGCAATCGCGATGCGCTGCCGCTGCCCCCCGGAGAACGCATGCGGATAGCGCCCGCCGGCATCGTCCGGCAGCCCCACCCGATTCAGCAGCTGCGCCACCGCGTCGCGGCGTTCGCCGGCCGCGCCGACGCCTAGGGCGTCCATGCCTTCCAGCAAAATATCCGCCACCCGCATGCGCGGATTGAGCGAGCTGAACGGATCCTGGAACACCATCTGCGCCTGCCGCCGCAGAGTGGACGCATTCTTCGCGGTGATCGTCTCGCCGCCCAGCACGATGCTGCCCGCGGTCGGCTCGACCAGCCGCAGCAGCGCCTTGCCCACCGTGGTCTTGCCGCAGCCCGACTCGCCCACCAGCGCCAGTGTGCGGCCCGCCTGGATGCTCAATGCCACGTCGTCGACTGCGCGCACATGACCGACGGTGCGCTGGATGAGGCCCCGCCGGATCGGGAAATGCACCTTGAGGCCCTCCACCTGCAGCAGCGCTTTGGCTGCCCGGGCCGTCGTCTGCGCGGTGACCTCGCGCTCGATGCGCGCCGGCAGCGTACCCGCCAGATGGCAGCGTACGCGCTGGTCGTTGATCGTTTGCCAGTCCGGCGATTCGTCGCGGCAGCGCGCAATCGCGAACGGGCAGCGCCGCGCAAAGCGGCAGCCGACGAGCGATCCGTCGAGCGGCGGCACCTGGCCAGGAATCGTGGTCAGCCGGCCGCCGTCGCCGGGGCGCGGCAGCGCGTCGAACAGCATGCGGCTGTAGGGATGCTGCGGAGACGCGAAAAATGTGTCGCGGCCGCCCTCCTCCACCAGCTCGCCGGCGTACATCACGCCCACACGATCGGCGTTCTCGGCCACCACGCCGAGGTCGTGGGTGATCAGCAGCATGCCCATCTGCCGCTCGGTCTTGAGCCTGCGCAGCACATCGAGCACCTGCGCCTGGATGGTCACATCGAGCGCCGTGGTCGGCTCGTCGGCGATCAGGAGTCGGGGCTGGCCGGCCAGCGCCATCGCGATCATCACCCGCTGGCGCAGACCACCCGAGAGTTCGAACGGATAGGTGTCGAGCCGGCGCACCGCATCCGGCACGCCCACCGCATCGAGTAGGCCGCGCGCGGCCTCGCGCGCGGCCTGTCCGCCGAGGTTCTGATGCAGCGCCAGCGCCTCGCCGATCTGCTCGCCCACCTTGATGACCGGGTTCAGCGCCAGCATCGGCTCCTGAAAAATCATCGCCATCTGCCCGCCGCGCACGCGCCGCATGTCGCGTTCGGGCAGGCCCAGCACGTTTTCCCCACCCAGCTCGACCGCCCCCGAGCTCACGCGCCCGCCGTCCGGCAGCAATCTCATGAGGGATAGCGCCGTCATCGACTTGCCGCAGCCCGATTCGCCGAGCAGCGCGTAGGTTTCCCCCGCCGCGACGTGGAACGACACGCCATCGACCACACGTGCCGGGCCGATGTCGGTGACAAGATCGCGGACCTCGAGCAGCGGCTTCATCGCCGGCCTCCCAGGCGTGGATCGAAGGCATCGCGCACGCCGTCGGCAAACAGGTTGGCGGCCAGCACCAGGGTAAACATGAAGGCAAACGCCGCCCCGAGTTGCCACCAGACGACGGGCTCGCGCGCCAACTCAAGGCGCGCGCCATTGATCATGTTGCCCCAGCTGTACATAGCGGGATCAACACCGACGCCGATGTAGGACAAAACCGCTTCGGCCAGCACCAGGCCGGAGAAATCGAGCACGATGGCGATCAGCACCAGGTGAAACACGTTGGGAAAGATATGGCGGCTGATGATGCGCGCATTCGATACGCCGAAGGCGCGTGCCGCCTCGACGTAATCGAGGGTGCGCAGCTTCAGCGATTCGCCGCGCAAGAGACGCGCCAGACCGGTCCAGCTGGTCACGCCCATGATGAGGCAGAGCGCCAGCAGGCGGATGTCGGCGCGCGCGGCGGCGGTATCAAAAATATCGGGGTTGGATTCGATGTAGACCTGCACGATGAGCACCGCCGCCGCAATCAGCAGCACCCCGGGAATCGAATTCAACACGGTGTAGACGTACTGGATGACGTCGTCCACCCAGCCACGGAAATATCCGGCGGCGATGCCGAAACCGATCGCCAGCGGCAGCGTGACCAGCGTGGTCAGGGTACCGATCACCAGCCCGGTGCGGATGCTCTTGAGGCTGATGTAGAGCACGTCCTGCCCGACCTTGTCGGTGCCGAAGACGTGGTAGCCGGCCGCAAGTTGCATCATGACCCCGCCCAGCATGAGCATCGTCGCCACCATCAGAACGACCGTCCGCGCCGGCCAGTCGAGGCGCCCGCCGCGCCAGGCCGCCAGCCACGCACCCGGCGACGTCTGCATGCGACGCGCCTGCCACACGGCCAGCCCGGCAAAGACCAGCAGGCTCGCCAGCGCACCCTGCGCGGCGCCGGCAAGCGCGCGCCGGGTGATGTCTGGCAGGCGCGCGTCCGCCTGCGCGAGGTGCGCGCCGCCGTGTTGCAGGCGTGAGGAGTCGCGCACCGTCACACCGTCACGCTGCACGAATTCCTTGGCGTACAGCTGCATCGCCAGCGGCGCCGAGTAGGTTTTTTCCTGCCGCGCGCGCAGCCCGTCCACCAGCGCGTCGAAGACGGAGAGCACCTCGACCGAATACTGCGGTGCATCGGCCGGGCTGTCGGGCAGCTGCGCGCGGTAATGCAGCGAATCGAGCAGGCCGATGCTCACGAACACGCCCAGCACCAGCGCCGCCCCCATCGCCATCGGGCGCTGTGCCACCACCCGCCACGGCGCGCGCAGGTGTTCCTGGCGGCGGATCAGCCACACCAGCACCAGCACCGCTGCCAGCAGCGCAAAAATCAGCGCATCGGTCCACAGGATGACAGGGTGGATGGTCATTTTGAAGAAAACCCTTGCACCACAGAGATATGTCCCGCAGGGACGGTATCCCTTGGGACACAGAGGCACAGAGAAAAACCGTGACAATGCGACGACACCGTGCGATTGCCCGCTATTCCGTGACCATTCCCAGCACAATTCAAGCGCTTAAAGCCCTTCTCTGTGCCTCTGTGTCTCTGTGGTAAAAGTTTTTGATTCATTGCAGCCTCACCCGCGGATCGACCCAGGAATAGGAAATATCGGTGAGGATGAGGCCGACGATATAGAGGAAGGAGCCGAGGAACACCATCGCGCGCACCACGGCGAAATCCTGCGCCTGGATCGCGTCGATGGTGTAGCTGCCCAGCCCAGGAATGCCAAAGAAGGATTCGGTGATGAGGCTGCCCATGAACAGGAGCGGCAGCACCACCACCGCACCGGTCAAGATCGGAATCATGCCGTTCTTTAGCACATGGCGAAACAGCACGCGCACCTCGCCCAGGCCCTTGGCGCGCGCAGTGCGCACATAGTCCTTGCCGATTTCTTCAAGGAAGATGGTGCGATACCAGCGCGAGCCGCTGCCAATGCCCGCCACTACGCCGACCAGCACCGGCAGCAGGATGAACCGGATGCCATCGATGCCGCCGGCAAAGCCCGAGATCGGCAGCAGGTTCCACAGCTTGGCGATGAAATACTGACCGGCGATGATGTAGAACAGCCCCGAAATCGACATCAGCACCACGCACAGCACCACCCCCCACAGGTCGAGATAGGTGGCGCGGAAGAACACCATCAGCAGGGCAAAGGTGATGTTGACCAAGAGGCCGATGACGAACACCGGCAGCGCGATCGCCAGGCTCGGCCCCATGCGGGTGCGGATTTCGTTGCCGATGTTGCGGCCGTCGTCGCCCTTGCCGAACTCGAAGACGAACATGGCGGCCGAGTGCTTGAAGAAAATCGTGTCAGTGAATTGCGCACTCCCCGCAGCCGCAGCATTCAGCATCAGCGGCTTGTCGTAGCCGTGCTCGACCTTCCAGCGCTCGATCGCCTCCGGCGTCACGTGCTTGGCGCCGAGCTGCAGCCGTGCAATGTCGTCCGGCGTATTGACGACGAAGAACAGCGTGAAGGTCAACAGGTTCACCCCGATCAGGATCGGGATCGCGTACAGCAGACGGCGCAGGATGTAGGCCAGCATCAGGCGGTTTTCCTTTCATGCCGCCGCCACGCGATCACCGCCGGCGCGATGACAGCGACCAGCGCGGCAAGCAGCAGCACAATCGGCCACAGCACCGGGCGGTTCCATTCGTCGCGCCGGGCCTCGCGCAGACCCGGGTCGATCCGGCGGTACTTGAGCGTGTTGTTGGCCATCAGGTTGGGCTTGACGTTGTGCACCCAGCCATGGCGCAGGCCGAAGGACTTCGGATAATAGGCGAAGATCCAGGGGGCGTCGCGGCGCACGATTTCCAGCATGGCATCGATCACCTGCTGGCGCTCGGGGCCGTTGTCCATGTCCTTCATGCGTTCGAACAGGCGGTTGAATTCCGGGTTGTCGTAGTTGGCCGCGTTCTCGCCGCCGCTGCCAACTTTCTTGTGCGGGCCGTACAGCAGGAACAGGAAATTTTCCGGATCGGGATAGTCGGCGTTCCAGCCCCACTCGAACAGCTGTGCATTGCCCTTGCGAATCTTGTCCTGGAAGCGGTTGTAGTCGGTGCCGCGCACCACCAGCTGCACGTTGAGCTTGTCGAGCTGCTTCTTCATCCAGTCGAGCCGCGACTTGGCATCGGGCCCGCTCGCCATGGTGTCGAAATACAGCACCAGCGGGGCGCCGGTTTTGGCGTCGCGGCCGTTCGGATAACCCGCCTCGCCCAGCAGTTTCCGGGCGGTCTCGATCGAGCGGCGCTGGATGACGCCGTCGCGCGCCTCGTACACGTAGGGATTCAGCCCGGCCACGCCCTCGACATAGCCGAACAGCCCGGGCGGGATCGGCCCCTGCGCGGGAATGCCGCGGCCGTTGAGAAAAATCGAAATGAATTCGTCGTAGTCGAACGCGATGGAGAGCGCCTGCCGCAGTTTCTGGCGGTCTTCGCTCAAGCCCCCCACCACCGGATCGAGCATGTTAAAGCCGACATACCAGAGCGAAGCCGCCACCGCAGTGATGAGGTGGATGTCCTGCTCGCGCATGCTGTCTGTAAGCTGCGGATCGCCGCCCGACGAGAACTGCACGGCCTGGTCGAAACTGTCGGAGCTGATGCCGGAGCTGTCGTAGTAGCCCTGCAGGAACTTGCTCCAGTAGGGAATGGTTTCCTTTTCCAGACTGTAGACGGCTTCCTCGACAAACGGCAGCGTCTTGCCGGCGTCCGCCAGCAGCCCGGCCTGGCGGTCTTCCGCATCGCCGTCGGCGGGATAGGTTTCGCCGTGGAAATGGGGATTCTTCTTCAGCACCATGCGTCGGTTGGGGTCGTTCTCGGCCAGATAGTAGGGCCCGGTGCCGACCGGCTGCCAGTCGAGCGTGAGGTTCCTGTCGGCCATGCCTGCCTGCGCGTAGAAAACTTCGGCCTCCCACGGAACCGGGGCAAAGAACGGCATCGCCAGCCAGTAGGTGAATTGAGGGTACTTGCCCTTGATGCGGATGCGGTAGGTGTGCCGATCCACCACTTCGGCACCGACGAGCGGGAAATCATCGAGCTTCAGTTCCGCATCGGGGTTGTCCCGGGCCGATTTCTCCAGCGCCTCGCCCAGCGCCTTCAGGCCGACGATGTGCTCACTCATCAGGCCAAAAATCGGCGAGCTGAGCCGGGGATTGGCCAGCCGCTTGATCTGGTACACGTAATCCGCCGCCACCAGTTCACGGGTGCCGGTGTGCGCAAAATCATGGATACCGGTGATGCCCGCCACCGCGGCGGCATCCAGCGCGTGATAGCGAAGACGCCCAGCCGCATCGCGCGCGAACGCCGGATGCGGCTGGTAGCGGACATCTGGGCGGATGCTGATTTCGTAGACGCTTTCGGCAATGCTCGCTGCCGGCGCGTCGTCCGGCAGCGCGTGGCCCGCCGCGTCCACATACTGCGGCTTCGGCACCGCCTCGGCGGTCAGCGGAATCAGCGTGTAGGGCCGTTTGAGAAAGTGGTATTGCAGCGGCGGCTCGTAGATCTGCCCGGTGAACTCCACTTCGTTCGAACTGTAGGAGCGTGCCGGATCGAGGTGCTTGGGGCGCTCGGAAAATGCGCTGTAAAGCACATTGGCGTTGGCTTCGCTGCCCGGGTAGGGGTTGTTCCAGCTGTCGGAGCAGCCTGCCATCAGGCTCATGCCCAGGCCCAGCAGCCATGCCCTCAATAAAATTTCCCCGATGCGCACCATGGCGCAAGTGTACCCAAGCGCGCCGCCAGCGTCAGCCGTTATAATCCCGAATTACACAACTTCTTCGAGACCATCATGGGATTTCTTGCTGGTAAACGTTTGCTGATCACCGGCGTCATTTCCAATCGTTCGATCGCGTATGGCATCGCCGCCGCATGCAAGCGCCAAGGCGCCGAACTGGCCTTTACCTACCAGGGCGAGCGCATCAAGGATCGCGTCAGCGAATTCGCCAAGGAATTCGGTTCCAGCCTGGTCTTCCCGTGCGATGTCGGCAGCGACGAGCAGATCGACGCCCTGTTTGCCGAACTCGGCAAACACTGGGACGGCCTCGACGGCCTGGTGCATTCGATCGCATTTACGCCCAAGGAAGCCCTGGCCGGCGATTTTCTCTCTGCGGTGACCCGCGAAAACTTCCGCATCGCCCACGACATCAGCTCGTACAGCTTCGCCGCGCTGGCCAAGGCCGCGCTGCCGATGATGGAAGGCCGCCAGGCCGCGCTGCTGACGCTGACCTACCTCGGCGCGATTCGCTCCGTGCCCAACTACAACGTCATGGGCCTGGCCAAGGCCAGCCTGGAATCCAGCGTGTACTACATGGCGCAAAGCCTCGGTCCAAAGGGCATCCGCGTCAACGCGCTGTCGGCCGGACCGATCAAGACGCTGGCCGCTAGCGGCATCGCCAACTTCGGCGAAAAGCTCGACATGGTTGCCAAGAATGCACCGCTGCGCCGCAACGTGACGATTGACGAAGTCGGCAACGTGGCGGCCTTCATGCTTTCCGACCTGGCCTCGGGCATCACCGGCGAAATCACCTATGTCGACGCCGGCTTCAATTCCACCGCCGGCGCCGAGAACTGACTCGTTTCCTGCCCCCCAATAAAAAACGCGCCACGAAGGCGCGTTTTTTATTGGGGGCAATTCGGCTTATCTGCCTTCGATCGCGCCCGGCTTGATTTTCACCTTCTGCCCTGCAGTGATCAGCGCAACCATCGCCTCCATGTCCGCGCGCTGCTGCGCCTGCATGACGCCGGACTCGATCGACGCCAGCAGCATGGGGTCCAGCTCAGGCGCCTCCAGCACACGGCTCACCCGCACGATGCGATACAAACCGTCTGCGCGCGCAAAGCCGGTATAGGCCGGCAGCTTGTCCGCGTTCACCCGGAACACCGCCTTGACGCCGGCGGCGTCCAGTTCGGCCGAAGGCTGACGGCTCACCACCTGAAAGGCTGACCAGCTCAAACCCGCCTCGTTGCCCTTGGCCAATGCCTCGATGATGGCTTCGCCCTTCCTCGCCAGCAGCTGCCCGCTCTGCGCAGCGCGCAGCCTGGCCTCGATCGCCGCCGACACCTCGGCCAGCGGACGCAGCCGTGCCGGGCGATGCTCCGCCACCCGCGCCGCCACCAGGCTGCCGCGCTGCACCTCGATGGCCTCGGTGTTCTGCCTGGAATTGATCGACTCAGGACTGAACAGCGCGGCCGACAGCCCGGCATGGTTGAAGGGCGGCGGCGCATTCATGGCGGTCATCCAGTCGCTTTGCTGAACGGTCAGCTTGGCCGCTGTCGCCGCAGGCTGCAAGGATGCCGCGTTTTCATACACCAGGTTGCTGAAGTTGTCAGCCAGATCGGCAAAAGCCTTCTGCGCCTGCTGCTTGCGCAGCTCGTCCACTACCCCTGCGCGCACCGCCGACAACGGCGCGGTCTGCGCAGCCTGGATGACATCCAGGCGGATGATGTGATAGCCGAAATCGCTCTCTACCGGTCCGCGGATTTCATTGGGTCTCATGCTGAACACGGCGTCCTCGAAAGGCTTGACCATCATGCCGCGACCAAAGCTGCCGAGGCTGCCGTCCTGCGCAGCCGAGCCAGGATCCGCCGACTCGGCACGGGCCAGTTCGGCGAAGCGTCCCGGAGCCTGCAGCAGGATTTGAACCAACTCGGCCGCCTTTGCCTTGGCCTGGGCGCGCGTGGCCGCGTCCGCATTTTTATCCGCGGCAATCAGGATATGGCTCGCGCTACGCATTTCGGGCTGCCCGAACCGCGCAGCGTTGGCCGCGTAATAATCCGCCACTGCCTGGTCGCTCACCGTGATTCCCGCCGCCACGCTGTCGATGTCCAGCATCAGGTATTCGGCACGAATCTGCTCGGGCTCGGTGAATTCGGCCCGGTTGGCTGCGTAATACTGCTCCACGTCGGCGGGCGTCACCTGGATCTGCGATGCCACCGCAGATGCCGGCAGATCCGTCCAGGCGATTTCACGTTGCTGCGCCACCAAGCGGGCAATCTGTGTCATCGAGGTGTTCGAGGGGAAGGCCGCGAGCGAAACCGGACTGGTGATGGCCTTGAGCATGAAGGACTGGCGCAGTTCATTTTCAAACTGGGCGGGCGTGCGGCCATTCTGGCGCAATACCGCCTCATAACGCGGCTGTGAAAACGCGCCGTCCTGCTGAAAGGCAGGAATCTGCCCCAGCAACGATGCAATGTACGCATCGGGTGCCAGGAACTTGAGTTTTTGTGCGTCCAGCAGCAGCGCACGGCGCTCGACCAGGCTGTCGAGCACCTGCCTGCGGAATTCGACTGTTTCGGTGACGGCGGGATCAAACGCGGGGCCGAGCGTCTCGCGCATGCGGTCACGCTGTGCCTGGATTTCCTGCGTCAGATCTTCACGCGAAATCCCCACATCGCCGACCTCGGCGACCACCCCGCCGCTCTTGTCGCCCGACATGTAGGAGTCCACGCCAAACAGGGCGAAGGTAACGATGATCAAGGCCAGTATGACTTTTGCCAGCCAGCCTTTTGCATGCCTGCGGATTGCTTCGAGCACGGTCTTCTACTCCGAAAAAAAAGCCAGCGCGAATTTTCGCGCACTTTGCGTCCTGCGTCTCGCCTTGTTGTGATGAAAAGACGCTGGGTGAAATGAAAAAAGGCGAACTCGCGTTCGCCTTTTTGGTGTTGGCGGAGTGGACGGGACTCGAACCCGCGACCCCCGGCGTGACAGGCCGGTATTCTAACCAACTGAACTACCACTCCCTGGTACTGCAAAAATCGTCAGCGTAAAACGCTATGCTGCCTGAGATCCGGCGGCTTGTTCTAATGCCCAGCTGGTGGGTGCTGAGGGGCTCGAACCCCCGACATTCGCCGTGTAAGGGCGACGCTCTACCAGCTGAGCTAAGCACCCGACGAAGCCCAAGATTCTACAATAAATTCCGGGCCTTGCCAAATGCAATCTGCGTTTTTTATTAATTGACGGCGTCCTTCAGGCCCTTGCCGGCGCGGAACTTCGGCACCTTGGCCGCCTTGATCTTGATGGCGGCGCCCGTGCGGGGATTGCGACCCGTGCGTGCGGCACGCTTGCCGACGTAGAAGCTGCCAAAACCCACCAGCGTCACCATGTCGCCCTTCTTCAGGGCTTTCTTGACCGCTTCAACCGTTGCATCCAGCGCACGGCCGGCAGCGGCCTTGGAAATGTCAGCCGAGTCGGCGATGGCATCAATCAATTCGGATTTGTTCACGTGTTGTCCCCTTCACTCAAGTGGTACAGGAAAACCCTGTGGACGCTTTTATAGCAACTCGCAAAACCTTGTGTCAAGCGGTATTCCGGGCACATACGAAAAAATCCCGCGACTGGCGCGGGATTGCGGAGAGTGCTTGAAAAATACTCAGTGTTTGATAGCCGTGGCAGTGGTTTTTTTCTCTTCTGGCACAGCGATTGCTGGTGTTTCCGCTTCAGGCTCATCCTGCAAGGGCTCGGGCGCACGTTCCAGTGCCAATTCAAGCACCTGGTCGATCCACTTGACCGGATGAATATCGAGCTTGTTCTTGATGTTGTCAGGAATCTCGGTCAAATCCTTGACGTTCTCCTGTGGGATCAGCACCATCTTGATGCCGCCGCGATGCGCGGCCAGCAGCTTTTCCTTCAGCCCACCGATCGGCAGCACCTCGCCCCGCAAGGTGATCTCGCCGGTCATTGCCACATCCGCACGCACCGGAATCCCGGTGAGGATCGACACCATCGACGTGCAGATTGCGACACCGGCCGACGGACCGTCTTTCGGTGTTGCGCCTTCCGGCAGGTGGATGTGGATGTCGCGCTTCTGGTAGAAGTCGTCCTGGATCCCCAACTTGCGCGCACGCGAGCGCACCACGGACAACGCGGCCTGGATGGATTCCTGCATCACCTCGCCAAGCTTGCCTGTCGTGGTCATCTTGCCGCGTCCGGGCAGCGAAACCGCCTCGATGGTCAGCAATTCGCCGCCCACTTCGGTCCACGCCAGCCCCGTCACCTGCCCCACCTGGTTGTTCTGTTCGGCGACACCGAAGCTGAAGCGCCGCACGCCGAGGTACTTCTCCAGATTACGCGACGTAACCGAGATTCGGGTCGATTGCTTCTTCAGCAACAAGGCCTTGACAGCCTTGCGGCAGATTTTTGAAATTTCCCGTTCAAGGCTGCGTACGCCGGCTTCGCGCGAGTAGTAACGCACGATGTCGCGAATGGCCGATTCGGCGATAGCAAGTTCGCTTTCCTTGATGCCATTGACCTTGAGCTGCTTGGGCACCAGGTAGCGCATTGCGATATTGATTTTCTCGTCCTCGGTGTAGCCCGACAGACGAATCACTTCCATACGATCCAGCAGGGGCGCAGGCAAATTGAGTGAGTTGGCGGTGGCGACGAACATCACATCCGACAGGTCGTACTCGACCTCGATGTAATGATCCTGGAAAGTGTGGTTCTGCTCGGGATCGAGCACTTCCAGCAACGCCGAAGACGGGTCCCCGCGGAAATCCTGCCCCATCTTGTCGACTTCGTCGAGCAGGAACAGCGGGTTGCGCACCCCGACCTTGGTCAGGCTTTGCAGAATCTTGCCCGGCATCGAACCGATGTAGGTGCGACGGTGGCCGCGAATCTCGGATTCATCGCGCACACCGCCCAGCGCCATGCGCACGAACTTGCGGTTGGTCGCGCGCGCGATGGACTGGCCGAGCGAGGTCTTACCGACGCCGGGTGGCCCCACCAGGCACAGGATCGGCGCCTTGACCTTGTCGACGCGCTGCTGCACTGCAAGATACTCGAGGATGCGTTCCTTGACCTTGTCGAGGCCGTAGTGATCCTCGTCGAGGATGCGCTCGGCCTTGACAAGGTCCTTGCTGATCTTGGTTTTCTTCTTCCACGGCAGGCCGACCATGGCCTCGATATAGCTGCGGATCACGGTGGCTTCGGCCGACATCGGCGACATCATGCGCAGCTTTTTCAGCTCGCCCATGGCCTTGGCTTCGGCCTCCTTGGACATGCTGGCCTGCTTGATGCGCGTTTCCAGCTCCTCCAACTCGGCGCCTTCCTCGATATCGCCAAGTTCCTTCTGGATCGCCTTGACCTGCTCGTTCAGGTAATACTCGCGCTGGCTCTTCTCCATCTGCCGCTTGACGCGGCCGCGGATGCGCTTTTCCACCTGCAGGATGTCGAGTTCGCCTTCCAGCAGGCCGAGCAGATGTTCGAGGCGCTTGTTGACGCCAATCATCTCCAGCACTTCCTGCTTCTGCTCCAGCTTCAGCGGCAGGTGCGCAACGATGGTGTCGGCCAGACGGCCACCCTCGTCGATCCCCGACAGCGAGGTGAGGATTTCCGGCGGAATCTTCTTGTTCAGTTTGACGTACTGGTCGAACTGCGTCAGCAAGGCGCGACGCATCGCTTCCACTTCCACCAGTTCTTCGCCTTCGGCGGGCAGGATTTCGGCACGTGCGGTGAGATGGGTCTCGGCATCGGTGACGTCCAGCACGCGAGCGCGCTGATTGCCTTCCACCAGCACCTTGACGGTGCCGTCTGGCAGCTTCAGCATCTGCAGGACAGTAGCGACGCTGCCGGTGTCGTACAAGTCTTCCGGCGTGGGGTCGTCCTGGGCGGCTGTCTTTTGCGCGACCAGCAGGATGCTCTTGCCGGATTCCATCGCGGTTTCCAGCGCCTTGATCGATTTGGGCCGGCCGACAAACAAGGGGATGACCATGTGGGGAAACACCACCACATCCCTAAGCGGCAACAGCGGCAGATCGACCTGTTCCTTGGATACGTTGTCGCTCATCATAATTTCCTGGTAAAGGTTGAGGAAAGGATGCGCGGCATTCAACCACGCTCCACCCACAAGGGGAAGGCCGCGGCTGTATGGCCGATCAATCGGCAACAACCACGCTCATCCATACTTGGGGAGCATAGTTTGGAATTCAAGATGGCTGACAGGTTCCCCGTCAGCCATTCTATGTTCAGGCGCCGGCAGCCAGCGGCTGTTCGCCGCCCTGGTCGGAATAAATCAGCAAGGGCTTGCCGTCACCGCTGATCAGCCCATTGTCCACCACCACTTTGCTGACCCCCTTGAGGGAGGGCAGGTCGTACATGGTGTCGAGCAGTGCATGCTCGATGATCGAACGCAGGCCGCGGGCGCCGGTGCGGCGCGCCAGCGCACGCTTGGCGATGGCATTCAGTGCCTCCTCGCGGAATTCAAGATCGACGCCTTCCATCTTGAAAAGTTTGACGAACTGTTTGGTGAGCGCGTTCTTCGGCTCGGTCAGGATCTGTACCAGCGCGGCCTCATCCAGTTCGTCCAAGGTTGCGACAACCGGCAAACGCCCGACAAATTCAGGGATCAGGCCGTATTTGATGAGATCTTCGGGCTCGACCTGATGTAGCAGTTCGACATCGCGCTTGGTTTCGTCGACATTCTTGACCTGCGCACCGAAGCCAATGCCGCCTTTTTCGGTACGACCGCGAATCACTTTTTCCAGCCCGCTGAACGCACCACCGCAAATGAACAGGATGTTGCTGGTGTCGACCTGGACAAATTCCTGATTCGGATGCTTGCGCCCGCCCTGCGGGGGGACCGAAGCGGTGGTGCCCTCGATCAGCTTCAGCAGCGCCTGCTGCACGCCTTCGCCGGACACGTCGCGGGTAATCGAGGGGTTATCAGCCTTGCGCGATATCTTGTCGATTTCATCAATGTAAACA
Source organism: Thiobacillus denitrificans (assembly GCF_001530125.1). Taxonomy (GTDB): domain Bacteria; phylum Pseudomonadota; class Gammaproteobacteria; order Burkholderiales; family Thiobacillaceae; genus Thiobacillus; species Thiobacillus denitrificans_C. The sequence goes on from NZ_LDUG01000021.1 coordinate 158,604, forward strand.
ATGCCCTGCTTGGCCTTGTCGACATCGTAATCGCACTTTTGCAGCAGCTTCTGGATGATGTTCTCGACATCCTCACCGACATAACCCGCCTCGGTCAGGGTGGTGGCATCGGCAATCACGAACGGCACGTTCAGCGTGCGGGCGAGGGTTTGCGCCAACAGGGTCTTGCCCGAACCGGTCGGACCGATCAGCAGGATGTTGCTCTTGGCCAGCTCGACTTCGCCCGTGCCGGCGTTGCTGCGCAAACGCTTATAGTGATTGTAGACCGCAACCGCCAGCGATTTTTTCGCCTGGCCCTGACCAATCACGTATTGATCGAGCATGCCGCTGATTTCGTGCGGCGTCGGCAAGTCTGAACCACCGCTCTTATGGGTGTCGGCCTGCTGAATTTCCTCGCGGATGATGTCGTTGCACAGCTCGACGCATTCATCGCAGATGAATACCGACGGCCCAGCAATCAGCTTGCGCACCTCGTGCTGGCTTTTGCCGCAGAAGGAGCAGTAAAGAAGTTTGTCGCTCGAGCCTTTGTCTGCCATACCCGTTCCTTGCTTAATTGCCTGATGCTTCGATGCGGCTGGTCAGCACCTTGTCGATCAGACCGTAATTCACCGATTCGTCCGCGCTCATGAAGTTGTCGCGATCGGTGTCACGGTCGATCACTTCCAAGCTCTGTCCGGTGTGTTTGGCCAGCATGTCGTTGAGGCGCCCTTTCAAATAGAGGATTTCCTTGGCGTGGATGGCGATGTCCGATGCCTGCCCCTGAAAACCGCCTAGCGGCTGGTGAATCATCACGCGCGAGTTCGGCAGACAGTAGCGCTTGCCATGGGCGCCCGCGGTCAGCAGGAATGCGCCCATGCTGGCCGCCTGGCCAATACACAGCGTGGACACATCCGGTTTGATGAACTGCATGGTGTCGTAGATCGCCAACCCGGCCGAAACCGAACCACCTGGCGAGTTGATATAAAAGAAGATGTCCTTGTCGGGGTTTTCCGACTCCAGGAACAGCATCTGCGCGACCACCAGGTTGGCCGTTGAATCGTTTACCGGGCCCACCATGAAAATGACTCGTTCCTTGAGCAGGCGCGAGTAGATGTCGTAGGCACGCTCACCCCGGCCGCTTTGCTCGACGACCATGGGCACCAGCCCCAAACCCTGCGGCTCGATGGGCTGCGAATTGGAAATACCGCGTTCAAAATCAATGTGCATCAGGCACGTCCCATCAGTTCTTCAAAGGAGGTTGTCACGTCTTCCACTTGGGCCTGACCTGCAACCCATGCTACCACATTCTCTTCCAGCGCCAGGGACTCGATCTCGTGCATCCGTTCCAGGTTTTGGTAGTACCACTGCATCACCTGATCCGGGTCTTCGTAGCTTTGCGCCTGCTCCTGAATCAGGGCACGAATCTGCTCGGGCTGCGCCACCAATTTATGCGCCTGCACGATTTCGGCCAGGATCAGCCCGAGACGCACGCGACGTTCTGCCTGTCCGGTAAACATATCGGCAGAAAGCTTCACAGTCTGAACCCCGCGCGACTGCATGTCGGCTTCGGTCATTTTCATCAGACGCTCGGTTTCAACCGCCACCAGGCTTTGCGGCAGATCCAGCGTGCTTTTCTGCAACAGCAGTTCCATCGTCTGCTCTTTCAGCTTCGCCTGCACGCGACGTTTGACCTCGCGCTCCAGGTTGGACTTCACCTCGGTCTTGAGTTTCTCGACGTCGCCGTCCTCGACCCCCAGCGCCTTGGCAAATTCCGCGTCCACCGGCGGCATCACGGGGGCCTGCACGTCTTTGACCTGCACTTCGAAATGCGCGACCTTGCCCGCGAGGTCCTTGGCAGGGTACTCAGCCGGGAAGGTCAGGTCGAAGCCCTTGCTGTCACCGGCCTTGGTGCCAATCAGGTTCTGCTCGAACTCGTGCAGCAGACGGCCTTCACCGATGAGCGCAGCAAAGTCTTCGCCTTGGCCGCCCTCGAACGCTGCACCATCGACCGTCCCCTGGTAGTCGAACTTGACCAGATCGGCTGTTGCCGCTGCGCGATCGGTGGACTCAAAGGTACGGCGCTGCTTCTGCAACACTTCCAGCGTCTTCGCCACCTCGGCTTCGCCCAGGTCCACGACGGGACGGCTGATCTTGGCCGTGCCCAGATCGTCGATCTTCACTTCAGGATAGACTTCGAAGCGGGCGCTGAATGTCATTTCTGTCGTATCAGTCTGCCCCGCTTTCGGCTCGAATCGCGGATAGCCCGCAATCTTCAGCTGGTGGGCCTGCACCGCCTCGCCAAAGCGGGCCTGCAGGCTTTCGCCCAGCACTTCCTGGCGCACGCCGGGGCCATGCTGACGCGCCACTGCGGCGAGCGGCGCCTTGCCGGGACGGAAACCATCCATCTTGACGTTGCGTGCCAGGCGTTTGAGGCGGCTTTGCACTTCGGTTTCCAGGGGGTCCATGGGCACGCTGATGTCCAGGCGACGGACCAGTCCTTCGAGAACTTCAAGATTTGCTTGCATCAAAATACTTCCTGGCTGAATTTAAGGATGGGTGAAGCGCAAAAAAACCGATGGTGCGGGAGGGGGGACTCGAACCCCCACGCCTTGCGGCGCTGGAACCTAAATCCAGTGCGTCTACCAATTCCGCCACTCTCGCGGCTTAGCCGCAAAACCATCAACTAATAAGTGTAATATAATCAAGGTGATGCTGTCACCCAAGCTAACCCGGCATCCAAGCTAAGTCATTATTCCCATTCCGTTTTTTTGTTGCCGGTGCCGGTCGAACACTACGAAAATTTCCCTGTTGCGTCCTGGTTGCTGCCCAAACGGCTGCGTAAGCCGGTCGAAGCCATCTACCGGTTTGCCCGCAGCGCGGACGATATTGCCGACGAAGGCGATGCCCCTGCCGCCACGCGCCTGGAACAGCTGGCGGCCTATCACGCCAAGCTGGATCGCATCGAGCGCGGCGAGCCCTCCCACCATCCGGTTTTTGTTCCGCTTGCGGCAGCCATCCGCGATTACGCCATTCCGATTTCACCTTTTCGCGACCTGCTGTCGGCCTTCGCGCAGGACGTGGAAAAAACCCGTTATGCCAATTTCGGCGAAATCATGGACTATTGCCGCCGCTCGGCCAACCCGGTGGGGCGCCTGATGCTGCACCTGTACGGCGACCGCGACCCGCGTCACCTGGCCTATTCGGACGCCATTTGCAGCAGCCTGCAACTGATCAATTTTCTACAGGACATCGCGGTCGATTACCGGAAAGACCGCATCTATCTGCCGCAGGACGAGCTCGCCATGCACCACGTCAGCGAAACGCAAATCGCCCGGGGCGACACGCACGGCCTGTGGCACATGATGATGCACAAGCAGATCGAGCGCGCGCGCAAATTATTGCAGGCCGGCGCGCCGCTCGGCCGACACCTGAAGGGGCGCATCGGACTCGAGCTGCGCGTAACCATCCTCGGCGGTGAAACCATCCTGCGCAAGCTGCACGCCGACCCCGGCTGCGTGTTCCACAAGCGTCCGGTGCTGACAAAAAAGGACTGGATCGTCATGCTCGGACGCGGGATTTTCTAAGCATGGACGCCCATCAGTATTGCCAGGAACGCGCCGCGGCCAGCGGCTCAAGCTTCTACTACAGCTTCGTCTTTCTGCCACCTGACACGCGGCGCGCGATCACCGCGTTTTACGCGCTATGCCGCGAACTCGACGACGTGGTGGACGAATGCCATGAGCGCCAGATCGCCGAAACCAAGCTCGACTGGTGGCGCGCTGAAATCGGCCGTTTCGCGGCAGGCGTACCGGAGCATCCGGCGACCCGCGCGCTGCTCGACACCCAGCAGGGCCGCAATGCCCCGGTCGCCCTGCTGCTCGAGATCGTCGACGGCATGGCGATGGATCTCGACTATCTGCGCTATCCCGATTTCAAGTCGCTCAACCTCTACTGCTACCGCGTGGCGGGTGTGGTGGGCGAAGTTGCGGCAGCGATTTTCGGTGGGCCGCGCAGCGAAGACGACCGCGACATCCGCCGCTACGCGCACGAACTGGGGCTCGCATTCCAGCTCACCAACATCATCCGCGATGTCGGCGAAGACGCGCGGCGCGGGCGAATTTACCTGCCGCAGGATGAACTGGCACGCTTCGGCGTCGCCGAGGCCGACATTCTGAATGGCCGCAGCACGCCCGAATTCCAGGCGCTGATGCAGTTCCAGTTCGAGCGCGCCAGCGCGCATTACGAAAGCGCGCTCGCCGCACTGCCCGCCAGCGCGCGCAGTGCGCAGCGCCCGGGGCTGGTGATGGCGGCGATTTACCGCACCCTGCTGGACGAAATCCGCCGCGACAATTTTCCCGTGCTGCGCGCACGTGTCTCGCTCACGCCGATGCGCAAGCTGTGGCTGGCCGGCAAAACCTGGCTGTTTCCATGAAATCTGGCGCCATGAAGTCCGGCGTCGCCGTCGTCGGCGGCGGCTGGGCGGGCTGTGCTGCCGCGCTGACGCTGGCCGAAGCGGGGGTGGCCGTCACCCTGTTTGAAGCCAGCCGCACCCTGGGCGGACGCGCCCGGGCAGTCGAACTCGAGGGTCAGCGGCTCGACAACGGTCAGCACATCCTGCTCGGCGCGTATGAACAGACGCTGCAGCTGATCGCCCGCCTGCAGCCCGCCACGACGCATGAGGGCTTGTGGCGCCTGCCGCTCACCCTCGACCAGCCGCCGGATTTCAGCCTGGCCTGCCCGCGCCTGCCCGCCCCGCTGCATTTGCTGGCGGGGCTGCTCGGTGCCAGGGGATTGAACTGGCGCGAGAAGCTGGCCGCCGCCCGCTGGGCACATGGCTTGCTGAACAACACGGATACGCCGGACCATCTGAGCGTCGGCCAGCTCACCCGCAGCCAGCCCGAAAAACTGAATCGTCTGCTGTGGCATCCGCTCTGTGTGTCCGCCCTCAACACGCCGCCGGACATGGCCAGCGCAAAGGTCTTCCACGACATGATCCGCGCCGCCTTCGGCGGACGCACCCATCACAGCGATCTACTGCTGCCGCGCCGCGATCTGACTGCGCTGTTTCCCGCGCCGGCTGCCGCGCGGGTCATCGAACTCGGCGGCGAAGTGCGCCTGCCCTGCCGGGTGACCACGCTCGAGGCCGCAACGGATGCCGTCACCGTCGGAACGCGCGATGGGTCGGCTGCCTACAGCCACGTCATCCTCGCCGTCGCGCCGCAGCATCTGACGGGGCTGGCTGTCGCGATCCCGCAACTCGGCCCCGTGCTGCATGGGGTGGCGGCCTACGCCTACCAGCCGATTGCCACCGCTTACGTGCAATACGACCCGGCTTTTCGACTGCACAAACCGCTGTTCGCCCTGACGGACGGCCCCGCGCAATTCGTGTTCGACCGTGGCCAGAGCCATGGCCAGCCGGGTTTGCTGGCGTTGGTTGCCAGCGCTGCGACGAACCTGTCTGCGGACTGGGTGGATCAGGCCGCAGCCCAGTTGCAGCGCATTGCCCGCCCCGGCCCGCCGCGCTGGCGCGAACACATCGTCGAAAAGCAGGCGACTTATGCCTGCGTGCCCAACATGGCGCGCCCCGCCGTTCGCACTGCGCACCCGCGCATTTTTCTGGCAGGCGATTACACCGCCGGTCCTTATCCCGCCACCCTCGAAAGTGCAACACTGAGCGGAGTACAATCGGCTCGCGCTTTACTCGAACAGCTATGAAAGACTACTCTCCTCGCCCTGATCTGCTCGCAGGCCGCGTCATCCTCGTCACCGGCGCCAGCTCGGGGCTCGGCCGCGCCGCCAGCCTGGCGTTTGCGCGCCACGGTGCCACCGTCGCCCTGCTGGCACGCGACGAAGCCAGGCTCGAAGCGGTGTACGACGAAATCCTGGCCGCAGGCGGTCCGGAGCCTGCGATGTTTCCGTATGACCTCGCCGCTGCCGACGACCGCAGCCTGGAGGCGCTGGCCGGCACCATCGCGCAGCACCTGAAGCGGCTCGACGGCTTGCTGCACAGCGCGCACCAGTTCTACAGCCTGACCCCGCTGGAACTGCAGACGCTGGAACAGTGGCAAACCCTGATGCGGGTCAATCTCATTGCGCCGTTCGCACTGACCCGTGCCTGCCTGCCGCTGCTGAAACAGGCGCCGGATGCCTCGGTGATGTTCACCGGCGAAACCCATGGCCATCAACCCAGCGCATACTGGGGCGGCTATGCGGTGGCGAAATCGGGTCTGGAAACCCTCACCCGCATCTGGGCCGCCGAACTCGGCGCGGACGAAAACCTGCGCATCAACACCCTGATTCCCGGACAGGTGGCGACCACCCTGCGCGCGCGCACCCATCCCGGGCTGGCGCCCGGAACCCTGCCCAGCGTGGACGACCTGATGCCGTGGTATCTGTATCTGATGGGTGAGGACAGCCGCACGCTGCGAGGCCAGATTATTGAATGCCAGTCCTGATATCCGCGCGCCGATGAAAATCGGCCGCTACGAAATACTCGATGAAGTGGGCCAGGGCGCCATGGGCACCGTTTACCGGGCGCGCGACCCGCTGATCGAACGGACGGTTGCCATCAAGACAGTGCCCATCGCACAGTTGCGCCAGGAAGGCGCCGACGCGGAATCGCGATTCCTGCGCGAAGCGCAGAGCGCCGGGCGGCTGTCGCACCCCAACATCGTGACCATCTACGACGTCGGCGAAACCGACGGGCTCGCCTACATCGCCATGGAGTATCTTCCCGGCGCGACGCTGCGCGACATCATGGACAAGGGGCCGATGCCACTCGATCTGGTGCTCGATACTGCCACGCAGATGGCCGGGGCGCTGGCGTTCGCCCACGAGCACGGCGTCATTCACCGCGATATAAAACCCTCCAACGTCGTCGTCACCGGCCGGGGCGGGCGCGTCAAGCTGACCGATTTCGGCATCGCGCATCTCCTCAACAGTGAGCACACCCAGACCGGTCAGATGCTCGGCTCGCCGCGCTACATGTCGCCGGAACAGGCGATGGGGCGTGAGATCGATGGACGCTCGGACATTTTCTCGCTAGGTGCCGTGTTGTACGAAATGCTCACAGGGCAATACGCCTTCGACGGTGGCAGCCTGCCGGCCATCGTGTATCGGGTGATCCATGAGGCACCCGCACCTGCAACGTCGCTACGCGCCCAGCTGCCTGGCGCACTGGCCAGTTTGCTGACGCGCATGCTGGACAAGAATCCACAGACGCGGCCGGATGCCCGCGCCCTGGTCAACGCCCTCCATGCGCTGGTCCCGGCCGCACCACACGTGCCAGCGCCCCTCCCCTCCAACCGCATCTCGCGCCTGCTACCCATGCTGGCATTTGGCACACCGGTCGCCGTGTTCCTGCTGATCGGGGTGGGCATCATCGTCATTGGCTACTTCATTGCCCCCGCCCCGCAACCGCAACCGGTGTCCCCCCCCACGTCGCCGCCCGTCAGCGACTCGCAGGATGCCGCCCCACAGCCGGCTGAAGACGCGGCAACGGACAGCCAGCCGTCAGCTGGACCGACCGAGACCGCCCGCCCGACGCAAAAACTGCCCGGTGAAGCGGACGCCTACCTGACTGGCCTTGACAAAAAACAGGTTGAGTTGCGTATCATGCGCACCGAACTGCTGCTGCAATACACCGAGCAGCATCCCGACGTAATGCAAGTGGATCGGCAGCTCGAACAACTGCGCATCGAACGGCGCAGATATCTGCAGCAGTTGCAGAAAAACTAGGCCGACTACCAGTTAGTCTCGCGCTCGGCGGTTGCGGACACCTTGTGGATGCTGAGGTCGGCGCCAGTGAATTCAGCTTCCGGGTCAAGCCGCAGGCCCACAACCTGTTTCAGGATGCCATACACCAGCACGCTGCCGAGCGTGGCCACTACCACGCCGCCCAGCGTGCCAATCACCTGCGACGCCAGGCTGACGCCGCCGATTCCGCCCAGTGCCTTGGCGCCAAAGATGCCCGCGGCAATCCCGCCCCATGCGCCGCACAGGCCGTGCAACGGCCACACCCCCAGCACGTCGTCGATCTTCCATTTATTCTGCGTGACCATGAACATCCACACGAATAGTGCGCCGGCAATCGCGCCGGTGGCGAGCGCACCGAGCGGATGCATCAGGTCCGAGCCCGCGCACACCGCAACCAGACCGGCCAGCGGGCCGTTGTGGATGAAGCCGGGATCGTTGCGGCCGATCACCAGTGCGGCGAGCGTGCCGCCCACCATCGCCATCAATGAGTTCACCGCCACCAGCCCCGACACCGCCTCGATCAGCTGTGCCGACATCACGTTGAAACCGAACCAGCCCACCGTGAGGATCCATGCGCCGAGGGCCAGGAACGGAATGTTCGACGGCGGATGCGCCAAGACCAGGCCATCCTTGGTGTAGCGGCCGCGCCGCGCACCCAGCAACAGTACCGCGGGCAAGGCAATCCAGCCGCCCATGGCATGCACCACCACCGAGCCTGCAAAGTCATGGAAAGGGGCACCAAAGGTCGCGGCCAGCCAGTCCTGAATGCCGTAATTACCGTTCCACACGATGCCTTCATAGAAGGGGTAAACCAGCCCCACCAGCGCAAACGTGGCGGCCAGTTGCGGATTGAATCGGGCGCGCTCGGCAATGCCGCCCGACACGATGGCGGGGATCGCGGCCGCAAAAGTCAGCAGGAAAAAGAACTTGACCAGCTCGTAGCCATTTTGGGCTGACAGCACCTCGGCGCTGGAATAGAAGCTGACGCCGTAGGCGACGCTGTAGCCGATGAAAAAATAGGCGATGGTGGAGACCGAAAAATCGGTGAGGATTTTGACGAGGGCGTTGACCTGGTTCTTCTTGCGCACCGTGCCGAGTTCGAGAAAGGCAAACCCCGCGTGCATGGCCAGCACCATGATGCCGCCGAGCAACACGAACAACACATCATTGCCTGATCTCAACGCTTCCATGTCCCAGTTCCCAGTTGAATCCGGTGGAAATAAGCAAGCAACGTTCCAGCTATCTAAAACACTGATTTTAAATAAAAGACGATATGACAGGCTGGATTAATAGCACCACATCAGTGCATGACGGTGCGTTGCGCACCGTCATCGTGCGTTATTTCGGGTCGCGCGACTCGGATTCAGCCTGGCCGGCTTCGATGCGGTCGAGTTCGGCATCCATATCGGTCTCGGACAGAGGCGCGTATTCCACCTCGGCTTCGGGCCTGGGCTTGGTAATGAGCGAAGCAACGACGATGCCCAGTTCGTACAGAATCCACACGGGCACCGCGAGCATGAACTGCGAAATCACGTCGGGGGGCGTGAAGATCGCGCCAACGACAAACGCACCGACGATGACGTAAGGCCGGATTTCGCGCAGCTTGGCAATCGACACCATGCCCATTTTGACCAGCAGCACCACCGCGACCGGGACTTCGAAGGCAATGCCGAAAGCCATGAACAGGGTCATCACGAAGTCGAGGTACTTGCTGATATCGGTCATCACCGCCACGCCTTCGGGCGCCACGCCGACGACGAAACCGAACACCACCGGAAACACCAGGAAATAGGCGAACGCCATCCCCAGCAAAAATAGAATCACGCTGGCGATCACCAGTGGTACGCCGATGCGTTTTTCGTTCTGGTAGAGGCCGGGCGCGACGAACGCCCACATCTGATAGAACACCCACGGCATCGCCAGCAAAAAGGCGGTCATCATGGTGACCTTGATCGGCACGAAGAAAGGCGTGGTGACCTCGGTGGCGATCATCTGCCCGCCTTGCGGCAGGGCGGCGAGCATAGGCTTGGCGAGCAGCGCGTAAAGATCCTGCGCCCACGGAAACAGCAGCACAAACAGCACCACCACCGCAATCACCGCGCGTAGCAGACGGTCTCGCATTTCGATGAGATGCGAGATAAAGGTGTCTTCTGAATTGCTCATGGGGATTTTCCGGCGGGCTCGGCGCGTGCCGTTTCCACCACGGCAGATAGCGTGGGTGTGACTGTGTTCTGGTCAGGCTCGTCGAGCGGAAGGCTCTGCTGCGGCGCCTGTTCCATCTCGATCTGCTTCGTGGCAGGCTCGGTGACAGGGCGCTCGCCCTCAGTCACCGCCATGGCTGACACCACCTTGTTGACGCTGCTCGCCTCGTCGCGCAGATAGTCATCGACCACGGTCGCCTGCTGCTCGATGCCCGACACCGCCGATTCAACCGACGCCTTGAAGTCCTGGCCGGCACGGCGCATTTCATCCAGCTGAATTTCCTGACTGATGTCCGACTTCACGGATGACACATAACGCTGCATGCGGCCATACAGATGCCCGGCCGTGCGCGCCACCTTGGGCAGGCGCTCAGGACCAATGACAATCAGCGCCACCACGCCGATGACGATGAGTTCAGTAAAACCGATGTCGAACATGATTTAGGTAGCGGATTCAAGCCTCAAGTGACAAGAGAGGGCACCATGTCAGGTGCACTTTGCCTCTTGGGCCTCAGCTCTGCTGCTTGTCCTTGACTTCGACGTCGATGGTGCGACTGTCCCGATCGGCGTTTTCGCCGATCTTGGGGGCATCGTCCTTTTCCTTCACGCCGTCCTTGAAGCCCTTGACCGCGCCACCGAGATCGCTGCCGATGTTGCGCAGTTTCTTGGTGCCGAAAATCAGCAAGACGACAACCAGAACAATCAGCCAATGCCAGATGCTAAAGCTACCCATGATCAATCTCCTTTAAGTTAACTGCGGTCAACGGGATCGCCGCCGCCAAATACGTGAACGTGAATGTGGAACACTTCCTGCCCGCCGCCGCGCCCGGTGTTGATGAGCGTCTTGAAGCCTGCGTCAAGCCCCTGTTCCTTCGCCAGACGCGGCGCCAGCAGCAGCATCCTGCCGAGCAGTCGCTCATGCTCGGGGGTGCAGTCGGCGAGCGTCGCGACATGCAGCTTCGGAATGATCAGGATATGCACCCGCGCGAATGGGTGGATATCATGAAACGCCAGCACCTCGTCGTCTTCGTAGACCTTGCTGCTCGGCAACTGGCCGGCAGCGATTTTGCAGAAAATGCAGTCACTCATGTCGATTCGCTTTTTCAGCCAGCCCGGACAGGCCCTCGCGGCGCGCCAGTTCGTTCAGCACATCCGCCGGCTTGAGCCCCTTGTGCGCCAGCAGCACCAGGGTATGAAACCACAAATCGGCGACTTCGTAGATGATCTTTTCGGGCTGGTCGTCCTTCGCCGCCATGACGGTCTCGGTCGCCTCCTCGCCGATCTTTTTCAGAATGGCGTCAGTGCCCTTGGCGTACAGCCTGGCCACGTAGGAACTGTCGGGCGCCGCCTGCTTGCGTGCCTCCAGCGTTTCAGCGAGACGGTCCAGGATGTCGCTCATTTACGGTAGATCTCGTCGGGGTTCTTGAGGACAGGGCTCGTCGTGACCCAATGGCCGCCGCCCTGACTATCACGGTCCAGCTTCTGGAAAAAGCACGAGCGTCGTCCGGTATGACAGGCAATACCGCCAAGTTGTTCAATTTTCAGCAGCACCACGTCGTTGTCGCAATCGAGGCGGATTTCGCTGACGGTCTGCACGTGGCCGGATTCCTCACCCTTGCGCCACAGCTTGTTGCGCGAACGTGACCAGTAGACGCCGCGTCCGGTGCGCGCGGTTTCCTCCAGCGCCTCGCGGTTCATCCACGCCACCATGAAGATTTCGCCGCTGGCGGCGTCCTGGGCGATCGCCGGCACCAGGCCCTGCGCGTCCCACTTCACGGCGTCGAGCCAGTCGCTCACAGCCTAACCTCGATGCCGTGCTGCTTCATGTATCGCTTGGCTTCATCCACGCCGTATTCGCCGAAGTGAAAAATGCTTGCAGCCAGCACCGCATCGGCGCGGCCTTCCTTGACGCCATCGACCAGATGCTGCAGGTTGCCGACGCCGCCGCTTGCGATGATGGGAATGTCGACCGCGTCGGATATCGCGCGGGTCAGCTCCAGGTCGAAGCCGCTCTTGGTGCCGTCGCGATCCATCGAGGTCAGCAGCAGTTCGCCCGCGCCGAGGCTTTCCATTTTCTTCGCCCATTCGATGGCGTCGAGGCCGGTGGCCTTGCGGCCGCCGTGGGTGAAGACTTCCCAGTGGTCACCCACCCGCTTGGAATCGATGGCAACGACGATGCACTGACTACCGTAGCGGTCGGAGGCATCCTTCACCAGCTGCGGGTTCATCACCGCCGAAGTATTGATGCTGACCTTGTCGGCGCCGGCGTTGAGCAGACGCTGCACATCGCCCACTTCGCGCACACCGCCACCGACCGTGAGCGGAATGAATACCTCGGCGGCAACGTCCTCGATGATGTGCAGAATCAGATCGCGGTCGTCGGACGACGCGGTGATATCAAGAAAGGTCAGTTCATCGGCGCCCGCCTCGTTGTAGCGCCGCGCGATTTCGACCGGATCGCCGGCGTCTTTCAGTTCGACGAAATTGATTCCCTTGACCACGCGGCCATGGGTGACATCGAGACAGGGAATGATGCGTTTTGCAAGCATGGTCAGTCTGAGATCAGACTCCGAACACACCGCCCGCCAGATCGTCGGCGAGTTTTTGTGCCTCGACAAAATCAAGCGTGCCCTGATAAATCGCGCGGCCGGTGATCGCGCCGATGATGCCGTCCTTGGCGACGGTGGACAGCGCCCTGACGTCGTCGAGGTTGGTGACGCCGCCGCTGGCGATGACCGGAATGGAGAGCGCCTGCGCCAGTCTTTGGGTGGCTTCGATGTTGACGCCGGTCAGCATGCCGTCACGCCCGATGTCGGTGTAGATGATGGCTTCGACGCCGTAACCTTCGAAACGCTTGGCCAGATCGATGACGTCGTGGCCGGTGATCTTGGACCAGCCTTCGACTGCAATCTTGCCGTCACGGGCGTCGAGCCCGACCATCACGTGGCCGGGGAAGGCGTCGCAGGCCTCATGCAGGAAGCCGGGGTTTTTCACCGCGGCGGTGCCGATGATGACGTAGCGCACGCCATCGTCGAGATAGCGCTCGATGGTGGCGAGGTCGCGGATGCCGCCGCCCAGCTGCACCGGCATGTCGTCGCCCACCGCATCGACGATCGAACGGATCGCCGCGTCGTTGACCGGCTTGCCGGCAAAGGCGCCGTTGAGGTCGACCAGATGCAGGCGGCGCGCGCCGAGTTCCTTCCAGTGGCGGGCGGTTGCTGCCGGATCCTCGGAAAACACGGTGGCAGTGTCCATCTCGCCTTGTTCCAGGCGCACACAGTGGCCGTCTTTAAGGTCGATCGCAGGAATAATTAACATGGCTGATCAGCAGGGGCGTACAGATGAGAAATTAGGCGCAGGCAGCGCCAGACATATCGCAGGCGGTGTCGCGTTCGCCCGGATTCCAGGTTAAAAAATTGCCCAGCAGCGTCAAACCGTCATTCTGACTTTTTTCCGGATGAAACTGGACCGCAAAGATATTCCCGGAGGCCACCGCACAGGTGAACGGGAAGGGGTAATGCGAAAACCCCGCAATCACGTCGGGCGAGGTCGGCTGCACAAAGTAGCTGTGGACGAAGTAGAAGCGCGCGCCCTCCTCAATTCCCACCCATAGCGGATGCGGGGCCGCCTGATGGACGTTGTTCCAGCCCATGTGCGGCACTTTCAGTTTATTTCCCTGATCGTCGTGCATCGCCTCGTGCGGGAAGCGCTGCACCGTACCGGGCAATATGCCGAGGCACGCGGTATCGCCTTCCTCGCTGTGTTCGAACAGCACCTGCATCCCCATGCAGATGCCCAGAAAAGGCTTGCTGCGGGCGGCGTCGACAATCGCCTGGCGCAGGCCGCGCGCCTCGATTTCGCGCATGCAGTCGGGCGCGGCGCCCTGCCCCGGAAACACCACGCGGCCTGCTGCGGCAATCACCGCGGGGTCGGAAGTGGCGACCACGCTCGCCGCCGGCGCAACGTGCTCGATGGCCTTGGACACCGAACGCAGATTGCCCATGCCATAGTCGATAACGGCGATGTCGACGCTCACCGCGCAGCCCTCTCGTCGGAATTCATAAGGCGCCTTTTGTCGACGGCAGTATGTCACCCATGCGCAGGTCGGCTTCCACCGCCATGCGCAGCGCGCGACCAAAGGCCTTGAAAATCGTCTCGGCCTGATGGTGCGCGTTGATACCGCGCAGGTTGTCGATGTGCAGCGTCACCCCGGCATGGTTGATGAAGCCGCGGAAAAATTCGAGGAACAGGTCGACGTCGAACTCGCCGATGCGTGCCCGGGTGTAGTCGACGTGGTACTCCAGCCCGGGGCGTCCCGACAGGTCGATCACCACGCGCGACAGCGCCTCGTCGAGCGGCACGTAGGCATGGCCGTAGCGGCGTATGCCCTTCTTGTCGCCGAGCGCCTGCGCGAAGGCCTGCCCCAGCGTAATGCCCGTATCTTCCACCGTGTGGTGGGCATCGATGTGCAGGTCACCCTCGGCCTGGATATCGAGATCGATCAGGCCATGACGCGCAATCTGGTCGAGCATGTGGTCGAGAAACGGCACGCCGGTGGCGAGCTTGGATATGCCGGTGCCATCGAGGTTGAGGGTGACCGTGATCCGGGTCTCGAGGGTGTTGCGGGTGACTTGGGCGGTGCGCATGGCGTCTAAAAATAAGGCTGTAAACGGATTCTAGCAGGCCGCTATCGTTTTCAGCACAGCGCTTTCAACGCGGCAAGCAGCGCATCGCATTGCGCATCGGTGCCAACGGTGATACGCAGGAACGGCGCGATGCGGGCCGGATTCTTGAAATGGCGCACGACGATGCTGCGTTCGCGCAACGCGGCGGCCAGTTCTGCGCCGTCATGTACCGGATGGCGGGCCAAAATGAAATTGGCACTTGATGGCAGCACCTCGAAGCCGAGTGCTTCCATTTCAGCCACCAGCCGGGTGCGGGTTGCCACCACCTTCGCGCAGATGGATTCGAAATAGTCACGGTCTTCGATCGACGCCAGCGCGCCGGCCTGGGCAAAGCGGTCGAGCGGGTAGGAGTTGAAGCTGTCCTTCACCCGGTTGAGCGCCTCGATCAGGTGCGCCTGTCCGATGGCGTAGCCGACGCGCAGGCCGGCCAGCGCGTGCGATTTAGACAGGGTGCGGGTGACCAGCAGCTGCGGGTAGCGCGCCACCAGACTCACCGCCGATTCGCCGCCGAAGTCGATGTAGGCCTCGTCGATGACGACGACCGAGTCCGGATTGCCGGCCAGCAGGCGCTCGATTTCCGCCAGTTCCAGCAGGCGCCCGGTGGGCGCGTTGGGGTTGGGGAAAATCACCCCGCCGTTGGGCGTCAGGTAATCGTCGACACAGATCTCGAATGCTTCGGTGAGCGGAACCGTGCGGAAGGCGATCTCGTACAGACCGCAATAGACCGGATAAAAGCTGTAGGTGATGTCGGGAAACAGGATCGGCCGCTCGTGCTTCAGCAAGGCCAGAAACGCGTGCGCCAACACTTCGTCGGAGCCATTGCCGACGAACACCTGATCGGCCGCGACGCCGTGCAATGCGGCAATGCCGGCGCGCAGCCGGTTGGAACCCGGATCAGGATACAGACGCAGGGTGTCGGCGGCCTCGGCGCGCACGGCATCGAGCACCCGCGGGCTGGGGCCGTAGGGATTTTCATTGGTGTTAAGCTTGACCAGATTGGCCAGCTTCGGCTGCTCGCCCGGCACATAGGGCGTCAGGCCGTGTACCACGGCACTCCAATAGCGATTCATTGGAATAGCGGGCTCACTTATGGACCAGGCGATATTCGGCAGAACGCGCGTGTGCCTGCAGGCCTTCACCGTAGGCCAGCGTGGCGGCGATCTGCCCCAGCGTCTGCGCGCCGGCCTGCGACACGTTGATCAGGCTGCTGCGCTTCTGGAAGTCGTACACGCCCAGCGGCGACGAGAAGCGTGCGGTGCGCGAGGTGGGTAAAACATGATTCGGCCCGGCGCAGTAATCGCCCAGCGCCTCGCAGGTGTGCTTGCCCATGAAGATCGCGCCGGCGTGGCGCAGCCCGGGCAACAGCGCATCGGGATCGGTCACCGACAGTTCCAGGTGTTCCGGCGCGATGGTGTTCGAGATCGCCACCGCGTCGTCAAGATCGCGCGTCTTGATCAGCGCGCCGCGGTTGGTGAGCGAGGTGCGGATCACTTCGCTGCGCGGCATCTCGTCGATCAGCTTGTCGATCGCCGCCGCCACCGCATCGAGGTAAGCCGCGTCGGGCGACAGCAGGATCGACTGCGCCATTTCGTCGTGCTCGGCCTGCGAGAACAGGTCCATCGCCACCCATTCCGGCGGCGTGTTGCCGTCGGCAATCACCAGGATTTCGGACGGGCCGGCGATCATGTCGATGCCCACGGTGCCGAACACGCGGCGTTTGGCCGCCGCCACATAGGCGTTGCCGGGGCCGACGATCTTGTCGACCTGCGGCACGGTCGCTGTTCCATATGCGAGCGCCGCCACCGCCTGCGCGCCGCCGATGGTGAACACGCGATCGACCCCGGCAATCGCCGCGGCCGCCAGCACCAGTTGATTCTGATCGCCGCCCGGTGTCGGCACCACCATGATGAGTTCGCCGACGCCGGCGACCTTGGCCGGAATCGCGTTCATCAGCACCGACGAGGGATACGCGGCCTTGCCGCCCGGCACGTAGAGCCCGACACGGTCGAGCGGGGTGATCTTCTGCCCCAGCACGGTGCCGTCGTCCTCGGTGTAAGTCCACGACGCCAGGGTTTGCTTCTCGTGATAGCGGCGCACGCGTTCCGCCGCGGCTTCCAGTGCCTGGCGGGTGTCGGCGGGCAAGTGTTCGAGCGCGGCCTGGAGTTGCGCGGCGTTGATCTCAAGGCTTGCCAGCGAGGCCGCGGGCAGGCGGTCGAAACGCTCGGTGTATTCAAGCACAGCAGCGTCGCCGCGCTTTTTGACGTCATGCAGGATCGCGGCCACCGTCTGCTCGATGGCAGCATCGGCGGCATCATCGAATTGCAACAGGCGGGCAAGGCGGGCCTGAAAATCAGGCTGCGCGCTATCGAGGCGGGTGAGCGTAACCACGGGATTCCTGCTTCAAAAATAGGACAGAGTATGGTTTTAATTGTACCGGTTTTTGGTGCCTGATCGCGCCCCGTAGAGGCTTCCCGGTTGAAAGTCATACTGATTCCGGATATTAGACAAAGTCCAGATCGACGATTATCATGTGCGCATGCATTACACGCGCGACAACATGGCCGGCCTTTTGCGCAGCCACGACATCAATCCGACCCACCAGCGGATCGAGATTGCGCATGCGCTGTTTTCGCGGCAGGAACACCTCTCGGCCGACCAGGTGATGGCGGTCGTCAACACCCGTCACTCCGAGACCTCCAAGGCCACGGTCTACAACACACTCAAGCTGTTTCTCGAAAAAGGCCTGGTGCGCGAAGTCATCGTCGATCCCAGCAAGGTGTTCTTCGACCCCAACACCAGCCCGCACCATCACCTCTACGAAGTCGACAGCGGCAAGTTGTCCGACATCGATGCCGAGCATGTCGTCATTTCCGGCCTGCCGCCGCTGCCTGCCGGCATGGTGACCGAAGGCATCGACCTCATCGTGCGCGTCCGCCGCACCCGCTGACGTCCCCGCCCGTCGATGAAACGGGTTTTCATCGCCCCCTCCCTGCTTGACGCCAAGCTGGCTGTCGATGCGCTGTCCAGCCTCGGCATCGTCACCCACATCTTCAACGTCAATGCCGCCGGCGCACTGGGCGAAGTGCCGTTCATGCAGGTGCAGCCCGAAGTGTGGGTCGACGACGATGCGCAGGAAGCGCGTGCGTGCGAGGCATTGGCTGGACTGCGCGACGCACCGCCGCGCGACGAGAAAACCTGCGCCCATTGCGGCGAGCCCAATCCCGGGAATTTTCTGAGTTGCTGGCAGTGTGGGCGCGCGTTGCCTGACTGAGCCGCTCGAGGTCAGGACGACAGCAGGTCTTGTTTCAGCGCGTCAAGGTGCTGCTGATACTGGCGCGCAAAAATCTGCTCCAGTTCGTCGATTACCTCGACCGCCGCCACGCCATGGATCAGGTGTCGGGTCATCTGCGCCGAGGCCTCATGGAAAATCCGGTTGCGCTCCAGCATGGGGTAGGTCTGCATCAGGCGCCGAATCGCCTTGACCACGTTTTCCTGCTCGGGACGCGGAATCGGCAGCGGCTCGGTGGGGGGCGCCGCTGCGATCTCGGCGCCTTCCTTGCCCGCCAGAAACGCTGCGTATTCGAGCAAGGCCTGTTGCCGCGTTTCCGACAAATTTCTGAAAATGGACAGCAGGCGCTTGCTGTCGCGCATCAGCGGCTGCGCCCCTTGAGCGGGCGTTTCAGCGCAACGACATCGACATTGCACTGCTGAAACTTGTTGTCGACAAAGCTGATGAAGGCATCGAGCAGCTTGCTGCGGAATTTTTCCGGTGCGTAGACCATGGTCAGCTCCCGCGTCAGCCGGGGATTCAGCGGCACCGCGACCAGCGTGCCGAGCTGGATTTCCTTGGTGACGGTGGAGGCTGACATGATGGCGACGCCGAGATTGGCCTCGACCGCGCCCTTGATCGCCTCGCGGCTGCCGAGCTCCATTTCGATGTGCAGGTCGTCTGGGTTGACGCCATGGTTCTTGAAGAAATCGTCCACCACCTCGCGCGTGCCCGAGCCGTGCTCGCGCGACACGTAGGGCTGGTCGGCGATATCGCGGGCGTTCACGCTCGAACGCGAGGCCAGCGCATGATTGGGCGAACAGATCATCACCAGTTCGTCCTCGCAGCACGCCAGCGTGGTCAGGTTGGGGTTGTGTGACGGCGCTTCGATCAAGCCGACATCGAGCGAATGGTCGCTCACTTTCGCCGCCACGGTTTCCGAGTTGGCAACGGTCAGACGCGCCTGCACCTGTGGGAAACGCTCCTTGAATTCGCCCAGGATGCGCGGCAGCAAATATTCGGCAATGGTGGTGGAGGCACCGATCATCAAGGGGCCCGTCACCTGCCCGGTCAGCTCGCCTACGCGCGCCTCCATCTCGGCGGTCAGGTCCAGAATGCGCTCGGCGTAGCCCAGCACCAGATCGCCTACGGGCGTCATCGAAATCTTGCCGTGGCTGCGCTCGAACAAACGGGTGTTGAAATGCTCTTCCAGTTGCTTGACCTGAAAGGTCACCGCAGGCTGGGTCATATAGAGGACATCCGCGGCTTTGGTGAAGCTGAGCTGCTTGGCGACGGTGTAGAATACTTGAAGTCTGCGGTCGGCCATAAATTCCCGTTCCGGGGTCAAAAAAGATTTTTATTCAACCACAAACCCGCCCGTGTTGAAACATTCCCATCACCAACTCCCTGTATTCGCAGATCTTTCGTCAGCGCGCGAGCACTAGCCCGATGCCCCGCCCCGCCGCTTCTGACCTGGCCACCCTGTGAACCGCGCGTTCTACATCATCCTGTCGGCGCAGTTCCTGTCGGCGCTGGCTGACAATGCCCTGCTCTTCGCAGCCATCGGCCTGCTGCTGTTCTTCTCGGCGCCGGAATGGTTCTCACCGCTGCTGCAGACGGTTTTCGTCGTTGCCTACATTGTGCTGGCGCCGCTGGTCGGGCCATTCGCCGACGCCCTGCCCAAAGGCCGCGTCATGCTGATCGCCAACACGGTCAAGTTCGCCGGCTGCCTCATTATGCTAGCCGGTCTGCACCCGCTGCTGGCCTACGCCATTGTCGGCATCGGCGCGGCCATGTATTCGCCCGCCAAATACGGCATCCTCACCGAGCTGCTGCCGCCCGAAAAACTCATCGTCGCCAACAGCTGGATGGAGGGCACCACCGTTGCCGCCATCGTGCTTGGCGCCATTATCGGCGGCGCACTCATCAACCCGCAACTGGCTGAAGGCATTCTGTTCAACATCGGCCTGGACAGCCGGCTGATCGCGCCGAAATTTGCCATCGTCGCCATCACCAGCCTGTATCTCGGCGCCGCCATCGTCAACCTGTTCATCCCGCGCCTGCCGATCGATCACAAGCTCCCCAACCGATCGCCGCTGTTCATCCTGCATGACTTCTGGCACAGCTTCAAACTCCTGTGGTGCGACCCGCTCGGCCAGGTTTCACTCGCCGTCACCACGCTGTTCTGGGGCGTCGGCGCCACCCTGCGTCTGCTCATCATCGCCTGGGCCGCGCTCAACCTTAAATACGGGCTCGACCAGGCGACCCAGCTCACCGCCGCCACCGCATTTGGCATTGCCATCGGTTCGGTGCTGGCCGGCAAGTTCGTCAGCCTGCAGCGCGCAGTCAGCGTCCTGCCCGCCGGCATCCTCCTGGGCTTTGTCCCGATTGCGCTGATCTGGGTGGAAAGCCTGATCCCCGCCCTCTTGCTGTTGGTGCTGGCGGGGGCGCTGGCGGGCTATTTCGTGGTGCCGATGAACGCCCTGCTGCAGCATCGCGGTCACCTGCTGATGGGCGCGGGGCACTCCATTGCCCAGCAAAATTTCAACGAGAACATCAGCATCCTGCTGCTGACCGGCGCCTACGCCCTGATGGTGCGCGCCGACTGGCACATCCACACCATCATCTGGATATTCGGCCTGTTCATCAGCAGCGTGATGACCGCGATCTGGCTGCGGCATCGCCATGATGTCGTGCACTAAGCAAATACTTCAAACAGCCTGGACTGACGTCGAAGCGCCCATGTTGGTGCCTTGGCATCAATCAGTTTACAGCGCGCAAGCTGACCGTTCGCAGACTTGCCAGCGGCGCGGGGCGACCGATATGGAAACCCTGGGCATGCGAGAAACCCAGTGCAGTCACCCTTTGCAGCAAGGCCTCGGACTCGATCCCCTCGGCCACCAGTTGGTAGCCCGCATCCTTGATCATGCGTGCCAGGTCCCCGACGAACACCGCCTGGCGCCCCGATTCCTCAAGACTGCGCACCAGGGAAATGTCGAATTTCACCAGATCCACCGGCATGCTCGACAGATAGCCCAGGGAAGAGTAACCGCTGCCGAAATCGTCGAGCGCGATGATGAAGCCTTGCTTGCGCAGCCGTTTGAGGTTGGCCGAGGCCTGAGCGATCTGGGTAATCAGTGCGGTTTCAGTGACTTCCAGAACCAGTTTGTGCGTTGACAGCAAGGGCACGTATTGCATCAGTTTTTCGTTGACGCGAGCATTGACGATACCCGGTCCTGACACGTTGAGCGATACGCCTGCGCCCGCAGGAACGCGGCCCGAAGCCAGATCGCGCCGCACCCGTTCCAGCACGGCCAGATCGAATTCGCATTCCAGCCCGCGCAGTTCGACGACCGGGAAAATGCTTGCCGGCATGATCAGGCCATGCTCGCCGGGGATACGCACCAGGGCTTCGTAGTATTCGATCCGCGACGTGGACAATGCCAGCACTGGCTGGTAATGCATCTCCAGCCGGTCGGGGTCGGCCATCGCATCGTAGATCGCGCTGGTTTCGGCGTTGGACACCAGGGCCTCCTGACCTGTGCCCATCTCCGGCGAATAAATCGCGATCTTGCTCTGTCCCGGCCGCTTGGCGTAATACATGGCGATATCGGCCTGGCGATGCACCTGTTGCAGTGCATCGTCGGTGGCGTCATCGAGGTGCGCGATGCCGACGCTGATGCGGACCGGCTCCTTGACCCCATAGGCCGAAAAATCATAACGGAGAACGTGTTCCAAACAGCGCTCCGCCACTTGTCTGGCGCGCTCGATGTCTGCGGAAAACAGGATGGTCGCAAACTCGTCGCCGCCCAGGCGATAAAGACGGTCGTCTGCCCTCAGTGCGCCATGCAGCGACTCGGCCAGCCCCTGAATCACCTGGTCGCCGACCTGGTGTCCGTAGGTATCGTTGATGGCCTTGAAGTGATCGCAATCGAACAGCAGGAGAACCACCCCGAAGGGGACATCGCGATGCGCGCGGTGCATGGCACGCCAGTCGTCGTCAAAGGCGCGGCGATTGAATAAGCCCGTCAACGGGTCATGGTGCGCCAGGGTCCAAAGCTCCTGATTCTTGTGCACCAGGCTGACATGCATGTCATCGAGCTGCTGCTGATAGTCGTTCAACGATTGGCGGATATTCTCGAGTTCCGTCACCGCCAGCGCGCCCCGATAAGACTCGTCGAGCAGTTCCCCTTGCCCACGCCCCATGGCGCCGATGTGCCCCGACAGCCGCCGCAGCGGTTTGATGACAAAAGATATCAGCGCCAGATAGCCAAGCAGAGAAATGGCCGCAATGAGGATGGCGATTTCATAGAACGAGCGAATGATGAGCTTTTCGAGCGCACGAATTTCCGGATTGGCGGTGGTGCGGAATTGCAGGGCAGGCACGACGTCCTGGAGCAGGATGCGCTCCCCCTCGCGGGCTTCGACACGCACGCTCGCCATATCCACATAGCGGAATTTGCGCAGCTGCATGAGTTGTCTCATGAAATCGAATCTGAAACCCACATAGCCGATCAAATGGGTCTGGTCGGTATTCTGATAAAACGGGAAAAAGTAATACAGGTAATTATTCCCGTTTTCCCGCACCAGAAAAGGCCGCATGTTCTGCGTGACGACCTGTGCCGGCATGCCGGCTTTGCCTGGGCTGACGGCCGCCAGATTTCGCCCCTGGAGGTCATAAAGGTCGACTGCATCGAGGCTTTCCGGAAGCACGCCGGCTGTCAGCGCGCGCGAATGTCGCCAGTAGCCGTAATAAACCGGATTTTCCAGTTGCTGCCGCGCCTCGTCCCACTGCATCAAGGCCTGAGCAGCGCTTTCCGCCTGCTGGGTGAGCAGCGCAATCACCCCTTCCAGTTCCTGATGGGCAAGCGTCTGGTCGGATTGCGCGACCTGCTCCTTGAGACGGGCGGTGTCTTGAAAGACAAAGGCCGCAAGCCCCGCCAACGCCGCCACCAGCACGAACAAGAGCAGCAGGGCGTAGTGGGCAATGGGACGCGGCGAAAGTCGTGCTCGCATTAACGAAAACAGCATGCGTCAGCGCCCTGGCAAAGCCTGCAACACGGCTTCCTGCAAATCAAATTCATACTGGTTATCGAAAAAGTGCGAGGCGCCGGGAATCACACGTACCGCGATGCCGCGCGAAACCAGTTTTTCCACCCAGTCAGCCCCCATGCGGTCATCCTTGCCCCCCATGATCACTTCGATCGGCACTGCGGATTTTGCGAGGGAATCGAGTATGGTTTGACGGCTGATCCGCATGTAGGAAAGCAGGCCCGCGGGCGGACTGACGTATTTCTTGCAATGTCCGAATTCAACTTCGGCCAGCGCGTGGTCCCGACGGGACACGCGATCGCGCAAATCCTGCGCAAGCCCGGCACGCTGCTGGGCGTTCTGCTTCACTTCCACGTCGGTCAGGCTGATCATCAGGACCTGTTTCACGGCAGGCGCCGGGCTGCGGCCCAGGTAAGCCAGCAACTGCAGATTGCCGAAGCTGTGGCCCACCAGAACGATGCGTGTATGCCCTTTCTGCATCAGCCAGCGAACCCAGAACGCGACCTCTGCCACGTCATCGTCCAGCGCATGCAGATGCACCGCCTCACAAGGCAAGCTTTTGTTGCGTCGCGAAATGCCCAGTGAAAGCGTGGGGGCCACCACGGTATAGCCGGCCGTGGACAACGCATCCATCGTGCTGACAATGGTTGGAAACGTGTGGGTTTGAAGGAAGCCGTGCAGGATGAGCACAGCAGGCTGACCACTTTTTCCCGCTTGAAAGTTTGCGCTGGCGATCTTGCCGGAAGGGAGCCTGGCTTCGACCAGGCCACTCTGGCTCGCGAATGATGGCAAGGCGATCAGCCAACAGGCCAGCGCGGCCAGCAACAGGGCGGGATTCCGATTCATGGTTTCAGCAGGCCGGAGGTGATTTTGATACGTAAAGGATGTATCGGCAAAAAGCCGCCAAGCTTGAATCAGGCAAGGCCGCGAACCGGCTGATAGCGCCCCCCCGGGGGTGCGCCAAATAGCACCCCATCCCATCAACAGGCTATTCCCGTTGTTTACCGGAGCGGGGATGCGGCAAGCTTATTCGGGAGAAGGTCGACTTTCCTTGAGGTGCGCGGCGTATTTCTCGCGCGCTTTGGCTACCTTGGGCGCCACCACGAACTGGCAGTAGGGCTGGTTTGGATTCTGATCGAAGTAGGCCTGGTGGTAATCCTCGGCGGGATAGAACGTTGTCGCCGCGGTCACTTCAGTGACGATGGGCGCGCCGAATTGTTTGGTCGCCGTGAGTTCGGCGATTGCCGCTTGTGCTTCGGCCTTCTGCTCCGGGGTGTGCCAAAAAATCGCCGAGCGATACTGGGTGCCGACGTCGTTGCCCTGACGATTGAGCTGGGTGGGATCGTGCAGGCTAAAGAAGATTTCAAGCAGGTCTCGATACGGGATCACGGCCGGATCGAAGCTCACCTGCACCACTTCGGCATGGCCGGTGTCGCCGTTGCAGATATCCTTGTAAGTGGGGCTCGCCGTGTGGCCACCCATGTAGCCCGACACCGCGGATTCGACGCCGTGCAGCCGGTTGAACACCGTTTCGATGCACCAGAAACAGCCGCCTGCGAGGGTCGCTACCGCGTGGGTCATGTCATTTCTCCGGTCAGATGACGGGTACCGTTTCCATGAACGATGGGCGCGTCGCCAGCTTGTCGGCGAGCCTCGCCAGATTGGGGTGCGCGGTACGCCAGTCGATTTCAGGGAAGCGCAGATTCAGGTAGCCGAGCGTACAGCCGCAGGCGACATCGGCCAGCGTCATGCTGTTGCCGAGATACCAAGGCTTTTCGCCGAGTGCTTCCGACAGGGCTTCCAGCCCGCGGAACAGGGTTTTTTCCTGCAGCACCAGCCAGTCACGGCTCTGCTGTTCGGACGAGCGTTTCTTCTCCAGATAAACCGCCACCGCGGCGTCGGTGATGCCATCTGCCAGCGCTTCGACACCGCGCACCATCATGCGACTTTTCGGTTCGCCAGGAATGAGGTGCGCGACCGGGCTGACGTGGTCGAGGTACTCGACGATGACGCGTGAGTCGAATACGGATTCGCCATCTTCCAGCACCAGCACTGGAACCTTGCCGAGTGGATTGAGGCTGGAAACGGGACTGTCGGGTAGCCAGGGGTTTTCCACCTGAAGCCGGAACGGAATTTTCTTTTCAAGCAGCACCACACGGACCTTGCGGCCGTAGGGGCTGGTGAGCGAGGTGACGAGTTTCATACGGGTTCCCTGAAGTCCTGTCTTGTCTGATCTGGTTATCGAGCGCCGCCATTATCGCCTGTTGCCAGCGCGGCTCCAACCCGTTCGCGCATCATGGGGATGACTTCGGCCTCGAACCAGGAATGCTGCTTGAACCATAGACGATTGCGCGGGCTGGGATGCGGCAGCGGTACAAATTCCGGGGCGAAATCGCGCCAGGCGGCAACGGTGTCGGCCAGCGTGCGGCCACGGCGTTTGCCCAGGTAATAGGCCTGCGCATAGGCGCCGATCAGGAGGGTCAGCCGGATGTCCGGCATCGCCGCGCGCAGCGGCAGATGCCACAGCGGCGCGCATTCCGGACGCGGCAGCAGGTCGCTGCCGTTCACCGTGCCGGGGTAGCACAGGCCGGTGGGGACGATGGCGATGCGCGAGGCATCGTAGAACTGCTCGCGGGACATTTCCAGCCATTGCCGCAGCAGGTCGCCCGACGGGTCGTTCCAGGGGATGCCGGTCTCGTGCACGCGCCGTCCCGGCGCCTGGCCAACGATCAGCAGGCGCGCAGTGGGCGAGGCACGAAGGATGGGGCGCGGCGGATGCGGCAGATGGGCGGCGCAGACCGTGCAGGCCTGCACCCGCGCCAGCAGGTCGGCAAATGCGCCGGTCGGGTCAGCGGGCGTGGTCAACGATGAACTGCTTGACCGCATTGACGTCAGCATCCATGACGTGTTTTTTCTGCGGCTGCGCTTCGAGATTGACCAGTTCGGCCGGGCGTACCGGCTCGATGCCGAGCGCCTCGCGGATCGCATCCTCGAATTTGGCGGGCTGCGCGGTTTCCATGCAGATCAGCGGCACGCCGGGCTCGCGGTGCTCGAGTCCGACCTTGAGGCCGTCGGAGGTGTGCGGGTCGATCATCGTGCCGTACACCTCGTATACGGTGCGGATGGTGTCCATGCGGTTGGCATGATTGCTCGAACCCGACACCACGCCGAAACCGGCGACGCGGTCGAACAGGCCGTCTGCGTTGAGATCGAAACTACCGCCGGATTCCACCGCAGCCCACAGGCTGCGGACTTTGGCCGCGTCGCGCCCCGCCAGATCGAACACGAAGCGCTCGAAGTTTGATGCCTTGGAAATGTCCATTGACGGGCTGGAGGTGTGCCTGGTTTCCGGGCGCGGGCGGTAGACGCCGGTCTTGAAAAACTCGTCGAGCACGTCGTTTTCGTTGGTGGCGACGATCAGCTTCTTGATCGGCAGGCCCATCTGGCGCGCGATGTGGCCGGCGCAGACGTTGCCGAAGTTGCCAGACGGCACCGAGAACGACACGCTCTGGTCGTTGCTGTGCGTCGCCGAGAAATAGGCCTTGAAGTAGTACACGCTCTGCGCCGCGACGCGCGCCCAGTTGATCGAGTTGACCGCGCCAATGTGGTGTTTGGCCTTGAAATCGAGGTCGTTGGAAACGGCCTTGACGATGTCCTGGCACTGGTCGAACACGCCACGAATCACCAGGTTGTGGATGTTGGCGTCCGTGAGCGCATACATCTGCGCCTGCTGGAAGCGCGTCATGCCGTGCTCGGGCGACAGCATGAAGACGCGGATGCCGCGCTTGCCGCGCATCGCGTATTCGGCGGCAGAACCGGTGTCGCCCGAGGTGGCGCCGAGGATGTTGAGCTCGCCGCCGGTTTTCGCCAGCACGTACTCGAACAGATTGCCGAGCAGCTGCATCGCCATGTCCTTGAATGCCAGCGTCGGGCCGTTCGACAGCGCCAGCACGTGCAGGCCGGGCTCCAGCGTTTTCAGCGGGGTGATGTCCTCGGCGTTCTCGCCCGGGTTGGTATAGCGATAGACGTCGGCGGTATAGGTCTTGTCGATCAGCTTGGCGAGGTCATCATGCGGGATGTCATCGATCAGGCGCGACAGCACGGCGAAGGCGAGTTCGCGGTAATTCATGCCGCGCATCGCTTCGAGTTCGGCTGCGGTCAAGCGCGGGTAGCTTTCCGGCACGTACAGGCCGCCGTCGCTGGCCAGTCCGCCGAGCAGGATTTCGGAGAAGCGGAGTTGCGGCGCCAGACCGCGCGTGCTGAGGTAGGTCATTTGGCCGCCAGTTCTTCGAGGCGGATGCGCATCACCTGCCCCGCTACGGTATCGAGCGCCTCGATTTTAGCGATCGCGGCGTTGATGTTCTTTTCCACCGTGATGTGGGTCAGCAGAATGATGGTCACCTGCTCCTCGCCCTCGGCGGGTTCCTTCTGCACCATGGCGTCGATGGAGATATCACCGTCGGCCAGGATGCGGGTGATGTCGGCCAGCACGCCGGGGCGGTCGAAGGCACGCAAGCGCAGGTAATACGCGGTGCGCACTTCGTCCATCGGCAGGATCGGTGTATCGGACAACTGATCCGGCTGGAACGCCAGATGCGGCACGCGGTGGTGCGGGTCGGCAGTGTGCAGGCGGGTGACGTCGACCAGATCGGCGATCACCGCGGAGGCGGTCGGCTCGGCACCGGCGCCGGCGCCGTAATACAGCGTCGGCCCGACCGCGTCGCCCTTCACCAGCACCGCGTTCATCGCGCCGTCGACGTTGGCGATCAGGCGGCGCTCGGGAATCAGCGTCGGATGCACGCGCAGCTCGATGCCGTTTTCAGCGCGCCGCGCGATGCCCAGCAGCTTGATGCGGTAGCCCAGCTCCTCGGCGTACTGCACGTCCTCGCGCGTCAGTTTCGAGATGCCCTCGGTGTAGGCGCGGTCGAACTGCATCGGGATGCCGAAGGCGATCGCCGATAGGATGGTGAGCTTGTGCGCGGCGTCGATGCCCTCGATGTCGAAGGTGGGGTCGGCCTCGGCGTAACCCAGTCGCTGCGCTTCCTTCAGCACGTCCTCGAAGGCCGCGCCCTTGTCGCGCATCTCGGTGAGGATGAAGTTGCTGGTGCCGTTGATGATGCCGGCCAGCCACTCGATGCGGTTGGCGGTGAGGCCTTCGCGCAGCGCCTTGATGATGGGAATGCCGCCGCCGACCGCCGCCTCGAACGCGACCATTACGCCCTTGGCCTGTGCCGCCGCGAAAATTTCGTTGCCGTATTTGGCGACCAGGTGCTTGTTGGCGGTGACCACGTGCTTGCCGTTGGCAATCGCCTGCATTACCAGTTCGCGCGCCGGCTCCAGGCCGCCGATGAGTTCGACCACGATGTCGATGTCGGGATCGTCGACCACATCGAACGGATTGGTCGTCAGCGGCAGATCACCAGCCAGCAATTTGGCTTTTTCCAGGTCGCGCACCGCCGCACGGACCACGCGGATTTCGCGCCCGGCGCGACGGGTGATTTCTTCGGCATTACGGCGCAGCACGGTGAGCGTACCGCCACCGACTGTTCCCAGGCCCAGCAGGCCGACGTTGATGGGTTTCATTTTTTAGTCTCAGACAAAAACCTAAAATCTTCACCACAGAGACACAGAGGCACAGAGAAAAACCAACCTTGAGCTAACTGAATTTCTCTGTGTCTCTGTGTCTCTGTGTCTCTGTGTCTCTGTGTCTCTGTGTCTCTGTGGTGAAATGCATTTTCATACAGTTCTTAACGATGCGCGCGCTGGCGATCGAGAAAGCGGCTGATGCGTGAAATCGCCTCGGTCAAATCTTCTTCGTGCGGCAGGAACACCACGCGGATGTGGTCGGGATGCGGCCAGTTGAAGCCGCTGCCCTGCACCACCAGCACGCGCTCCTCTTCCAGCAGGTTGAGGATGAACTTCTGGTCGTTGCTGATGTGATACAGCTTGGGGTCGAGCCGCGGGAACAGGTACATCGCCGCCTTGGGTTTGACACATGTCACACCGGGAATCAGGGTCAGCAGCTCGTGCGCCAGGTCGCGCTGGCGCGTCAGCCGCCCGCTCGGCGCGACCAGGTCGTTGATGCTCTGGTAGCCGCCCAGCGCGGTCTGGATCGCATACTGCCCCGGCACGTTGGAACACAGGCGCATCGACGCCAGCATGTTGAGGCCTTCCAGATAATCCCGGGCGTGACGCTTGTCGCCCGACACGATCAGCCAGCCCGAGCGGTAGCCGCAGGCGCGGTAGTTTTTCGACAGGCCGTTGAAGGTGACGATCAGCACATCCTCGGCCAGCGAGCCGATCGAGGTATGCACCACGCCGTCGAACAGCACCTTGTCGTAGATCTCGTCGGCATACACGATCAACTGGTGCTGGCGTGCGATCTCCAGGATTTCCAGCAGCAGCTCGGTCGGATACAGCGCGCCGGTCGGGTTGTTGGGGTTGATGATGACGATGGCGCGCGTGCTGGAAGTGATCTTGGCGCGGATGTCGTCCAGATCGGGCAGCCAGCCGGCGCCCTCGTCGCACAGGTAGTGGCGCGGCTTGCCGCCGCCGAGGCTCACCGCCGCCGTCCACAGCGGGTAGTCGGGCGCCGGCACCAGCACCTCGTCGCCGTTGTTCAAGAGCGCCTGCATCGCCATCACGATCAGCTCGGAGGCGCCGTTGCCGATGAAGATATCGTCGATCTGCACCCCGGGGATGCCCTTGCGCTGGGTCTCGTGCATGATCGCCTTGCGCGCCGAGAACAGCCCCTTGGAATCGCTGTAGCCCGAGGCGTTCGGCAGGTTCAGGATCACATCCTGCACGATTTCTTCCGGTGCTTCGAAGCCGAACGGCGCCGGGTTGCCGATGTTCAGCTTGATGATGCGATGGCCCTCTTCCTCCATCTGCCGCGCGCGCGCCATCACCGGGCCGCGGATGTCGTAGCAGACGTTGTCGAGCTTCGACGATTTGCGGAGGGTGCGTAAGCATGGCGTGTCAGCCGTCACAATATTTTCCCGGTGGGCAAAAGAAAAAACAGGGCAACAATCAAGGCAAAACAATGCCTTGGAAAGCGCGCGATTTTACCGGAGCCGCCCTGCCCCGGCAAACGCCGTTGCGGCAGGCACACCGGGATTTCATTGAATCTGCTATGGTTTCATCATGAAACTGCACCTAAACAACGACGCCAATCAGCGGCTGTTCACCGGCTATGGCGACGATCACGTCCTCATCAACGGCCATCGCCACGAATCCAGCCTGCTGCTGACCCCGCGCGGCGTCGAGATTGCCCCCTGGGCCGGCCTCGGTTTCGAGGCGATGACCGCCGCCCATTTCGAGTGGGTCGCGCTGCGCGAACTGGATATCCTGCTGCTGGGCACCGGCACCCGGCTGCGCTTCCCCCACCCTTCGCTGACGCGGGCGCTGACGGAATCCCGCATCGGGCTGGAAGTGATGGACATCGGCGCGCTCTGCCGCACCTACAACATTCTGATCGCCGAAGGCCGCAACGTCGGCGCGGCGGTGCTGATCGAGCCGGGTGGCCGCCCGGCTCACGCTGGCGAAGCAGAATAAAATGACTTTGACCAGGCGACGGTCGCCATCGCCCCAAAACAAAAAGCCCCGAAAAAATCGGGGCTTTTTGTTTGCATGACGCAGTGTTCGGGCTGGTGGGCAGTACAGGGCTTGAACCTGTGACCTCCGCCGTGTGAAGGCGTGTGAACGGTCCAGGCGAGCCGCAAACCCGCGCCGCTGCGTGAGCTGATGAGCGTGAACGGGTGTAAATCGGCAGTGTTTTACACCGGGATTGCACAGGGCGATTTAACGGGCCGCTGTGCTGTTCTATTTTTTGGATGTGCGCAGTATAGGCCACCCCGAGAACGCCTCACTTCGCCAATTCTGGCGGGCCAGTTTTCCTAGAACGCGAACCCCAGCCGCAGCCGGGCATCAACCCCGCCCGAATCCGCAGGTCCCTGGTTCGAGCCCAGGTCGGGGAGCCAATAAATACGGGGCATTCAGACGAATGCCCCGTTTCATTTCTCAGGCTTATTAGACAGAATAGTAGACAGGTATCTACTATTTCACACCCCACGGGCGGTTTTTATCAACTCCACGCAAACGGCACCACCTGCAGCTGCCAGCTCAGATACCCATCGCGCACCGATTCGATCTCGATTCGGATATTCGCAGGCGCAGTTCCGCCGTTGTCGGTGGCGGCCTGGGCTGCGGTGTAAATCTGGCTGGTGCCGGTAAGCGCACTATAGGTGCGAATCAGGGTGCCGCCAGTCTGGGCGTTATAGATGCGGACGGTGTATGTAGTGCCGACCTCGGGGCCGATGTTGGCCTCGGACTGCTCGACGAGGTAGGCGGTTTGCAGGCGGCGGTCGCGGTGCGCCCAGGTGATGGTGAGGTCGCCGGTGGCGGTAGTGGGATAGCTGACGGTGTTGATCAGGACCTTGCCGGGGGCATAGGGGCGGATGAAGCGCTGCGCCATGACGACGCTGTCGGCTGGGGCGGCGGCTTCGAGCAGGTTGCCGAGGCCGGTACGGGTGAGCAGTTTGGCGTTTACAGTCTGGCCGCTGCTCCATTCGGTCGGGTCGAGCGCCTTGAAATCATCGGCGAAGTGGATCACCACGCCATCCGCGTGCGGGGCAGGCACGGTATCCAGCACGCCGCGCTTGACGGTGACGGCGCTGCTGCTGACTGCCACGATCTTGACCAGCTCGCCATCGATGTGCGCCCAGGTATCAGGCTCGACAAAACCCAGATCCACCCCGCTGGTGATCGAAAATGCGGTATCGGTGCGCCCCACCGCACCCACCAGCACGGCGGTCGGGCTGAACGCACCGGCAGCGCGGTCGACATAGGCGGCCGCACCGGTACGGGTATTGAGCCGGTATTCATAGGCATCGCCGCTGGGGCGGTTGCCGGTGGCCAGCAAAATGCCGTTGAGCGGGTCGACGGCATCGATCAGGGCGTCCGAATCGGAGAGCAGCTCGCGCGCCACGACCCAGTAGGGCGCTTCCATTGCCAGCCGTTGCGGGCTGGGCGCGGGGGCGCTGACCGGATTGGCCCAGCCGCTTGCGCTCGGCACGCCAATCACGGTGCTGGCGGCCTTGAACACGTCCTGCATCACCACCAGGGTGATTTTTCCGCTGGTGAGTGTGCCGTAGTCGATCTCGGCTACGCGCACCACCATGTCCGCAATCCCAAGCGGCGGCCATTGCAGGCGGTAAAGTTTGCCGATATGGGCATCGTAAACGGTGCGGTTGCAGATGATCTCGCCGCGTGCCAGCGGCGCCGCCAGGGTGCGCAGTTCGCGCAGCGCGATCTTGCTGGCGATGGTGTCGTTGGGGATGCCCTGATAGTCACGCACCACCGGCACGCTGCCGCCGCCCTGCATTTCCTGGATGGCGATGTCCTGCACTGTCACGCTGGCGGCCGCGCCGGTTGCCTGATCCTCGTATTTGACCTGTACCTCGCTGGTCAGCTCGCCCGGCAGCGGCTGGCTGAAGCCATCGACGCGCAGGATGTTGGAGGCGTCCAGAATCGGCAGGCTGGCGATGGTGTAATCATCCCGCGCCAGCCTCAGCGTGAGCTGGCCGGTGGCCGGGTCGGGGTACAGGCTGCCGTCGATGTGCTGCAGGATTTCGCCGATGAATTCCTCTGTTGGGCGCTCGTCCTCCCAATAGAAACTCAGCATCAGGCCCTCGGCATACAGGGCGGCGGCCACCGCGGTAAAGCTGGCCACATTGATGTCGGATGAGGCCGCGCGGATGCTGAACTCGGGCAGTGTGAGCAGCTCATAGATCATGTGCGCCGGGTTCAGGTTGTCGCCGATGGCCGCCTTGGCCGGGTAAAACCCGCCGTTGATGCGGCTGGCGTAAATGCTCCAGGGCTTGATGTAGGGCGACATCGCGCTCACCATCGGGCGGCGCAGCACCAGCCCCAGCAGGCCACGGAACGCCGGCACCGGCATGCCGGTCAGCACGGCCGCCAGATAGGTGTTCACGCCCTGCGCGATGCCGCCGAACTCGATGTCGATGTCGCCGACAATGCCGCCCTCCTTGTCCTCGCCGCCGAACAGATCGGGCTGGTTGATGCTGATGGTGGCGTTGCTGGTGATGTTGCCGCTCCAGGCTTCCTTCTCGCCCACCTTGATCTTCTTGACCGCGGTGACCGGATTGGCCGAGGGAGACAGGCCGTACACATGGTGCATGCCGATGTAGTAGCGAAAGCCGACGGTCTGCTTGCTGCCAAAGCTCATTTCTTATCCTTGATATGGTCGATCAGCCGCAGCGCCATCGCGTCGCCGGTGGCCAGCAACACATCGGCATCGATGCCGTCGCGTACGAATACCGCCCAGTCCAGTCCCATGCGGGCAAACCAGCGGCGCGCGCCCCGGGCGCAGTAGCCCAGCTCATCCATGTGGCTGCGGGTGATGATCACTTCTTGATCGGCGTGGTGGCCACGTCGCCCCACCAGTAAACATGCGGGCCCTTGATCCAGCGCGAGCCGAACAGCACGCCCAGCTTGCGGCCTTCCTGCACCGTGGGGATCTCGACTTTGCCCGGTTTGGCCTGCGGCGGTTTCGGCGTCAGCAGGTAGCTGATGACAGCCGAAATAACGAATAGGATAAGTTGAACCCACATATTAGAAGGCGCTGTCTCCGGTGAAGGGATTTTTCTTCGGCCACCACGGCGCGCCACCGTTGTTGAGGATGTTGCCGAACTTGATATTGCAGGTCCCCGGCGTATGGTCGCAGCCCGGATACACCACAAACCCGGCGTTTTGCGCCAGCCCGGGGATGCCGGACGACAGCGTTACCGTATCGGTCGCGTCGGCGATGATGAAGCGCAGCACGCCATCCAGCACAATCTTGCCGCCCACCCACCAGCCGTTGGGCTGGGTGGCGAATACGCCGGAAGTGACCACCGCGCCGGTATGGCTCAACAGCGTGCCGGCTGCAGAAAAGCTCGCCCCGGCCACGTTGCAGCCGATTTCGTATAGCGCATGCGGGCACTGCCGCTGCGCCGGGCGGTGCAGGCCAATGCGGCGCACCGAGGTGCCGCGCGGATCGCAACTGATGATCGCCTCGCTGCCGGCGAAGCGCACACCCTTGACACGGCCCTTCCACCACTGCTGAACCTCGCCATCGCTGCGATGGCGGCGATAAACGGTCAGCGCGATCACGCCGATCAGCGGGCTGGCCATGCTGTCGGCCACAAACGGCAGATCGCGCGCGGTGTTGATCTCCAGTCCGGCCTTGGCCAGCTCCTGCGTCTGGCGAAACGCGCTGCGCTTGAGCGGCCAGGGCTCGTAGGTTTCACCGGCGTAGACGAACGCCGCGTCGGCGCTGGTATACAGCCACTTGCGCGTGCCCTGGCTAAACCGGTACAGCTCGACCGGCTGGCCGCCGTGAGTACTGGTCTCAACCGCTGCATAGGTCATTGCGGCAAGCTCCTCAACATCGTTGAGCACTCGGCGACGCCGAGGTGCTGCCAGTCGATCTCGATGGCGTCGCCATCCAGCCGGGTCAGGTGCATGAAACGCACCGACTCGATATCGGCGGGTTGCAGGGTGACGCCCAGCGCGCTGTCAATCGCCAGATCCTCGCTGCCGGCGTCGATCTCGGACGATGCGGTGATGCTACGGTAGTACAGCGTCCCGCTGGTGGTGCGGATGACGATGTGGCGCCGGTCGGCTCGGCCGTTGAGGTATCTTGCATAGCCGATGTTGCGCACGGTGATAGTCGTGGCGCTGGCGCCGATGGCGGTGAGCACTTCCATGTCCACCGCCTGCGAAATCGACCAGAACGGCACCCGCCGCCCGGCGCGGGCCGCCAGCCATCCGCGAAACGCCACGATCTCGGCGCGGTTTTTGAATAGCCAGTGCCAGCTTTTCAGGATCGCCGCCAGGCCGGACAGATCATCCACCCAGGCATGGCTGGTTTCGTAGTCCAGCTCGTCCACCTGGCGCACGAATTCCACCTCGGTCGGATCGGCCCAGTTGGTGCGGCCTGCATAGACATAGTAGCCAGCGTACAGGTCGCCGCTGTCGGCAGCGACGATGGCCACGTTGTCGTCGAACGAGAACTCAACCCCGCCGCTCAGGTGGTGCCCGGTTTCGCGGGTAAATTTCTGGCGCGGCGGCATGCGGCCAAGGAGGATCGGGTAGAGCCGGGTGCCGGCCGGCCACGCGGCCACGGTGGCGGTCTTGAGCGTGAGCGATGCCCCGCCGACGCTGGCGACCTCGACCGCCTCGTGCCGGTCGTGCGCTGCCCACAGCAGCGCCAGGCCATCGGCGGCAAACTCATAGTCGCTGGTCGTTGCAGGGATGGCCAGGCTGCCGGCGGCGAGGTCGGCCGCCAGATTCTGCGCATCGGTCCATACCGGCACCGCCCACAGCCGCGCCTGCCAGCCCAGTAGCATGGTTTCCAGTACATTGGTCTGATGCCGGTCGAGCGTCGCCAGATCGTAGGCCAGCGCGCGGCGCGGCGCATCGCGCAAGCCCACCCGCTGCTCGATGCCGCCCTGGGCGAGCATCACATCGGTCAGCCAGTTGAGTTTTTCCGTCACCGGCGCGGCCCAGTTCGGCGCATGGCCGAATATCACCACGCGGCGGCCGGTGACGGCCAGCGTGGGCGATTCCAGCGGAAACGCAAACGTGTAGAGCGCCCCGATGGTGGCCGGGCCTTCGGTCGCCACCGTAACCGAATAGGTGCGCTCCTCGAGCGGGGCGAAGGTGGTGGGGGCGACGATGCCCGATTCGGTCAGCCCGACGGTGCCGGATTCGCCGATGCTGGCCAGCGCCTGGCTGGTGAAATAGGCGTTCCACACCGTCACCTGGCGCGTTTGAACTGACAGCAGATTGCCGATGTTGAGCACCGCAGGCGCGACATGGACGCGGTTGTAAAAATCGTCGAAGTAGCTGCGTGCGATGGCGCCGGACTTGGCATAGGGCGTGGTCGAGACCGGCAGATTGCTGGCGAGCAGCGCGGCGCCTGGGCTGGGTACGGCGGCCCAATAAACGAGATTGTTGATCCACGTGGCGGCGTAATCGTCCAGATCGCCGGTGAGATAGAGCCGGTCGTAGCCGTAAACCGAGGATGCGGCGAGAAAGCCGGTGAGCAGCGCCATTTACGGTCCCTGGTAGCGAATCGCCCAGCCGAAGGTGCCGGTGTGGTTGATGTAGTTGCCGCCGTTGCGTGCAGTCACGTTCTTGCGGTACCACGGGAAAACTTTCCACTTGTCAGACCCGATAATCAGAATATCGCCCGGCGTGAAATTGTCGATGCGGAAATGCCGTGCGTTTGCCAGATCGGCAATCAGGCTGGATTTATAAGATGGGCG
This sequence comes from Thiobacillus denitrificans, assembly GCF_001530125.1. Taxonomy (GTDB): domain Bacteria; phylum Pseudomonadota; class Gammaproteobacteria; order Burkholderiales; family Thiobacillaceae; genus Thiobacillus; species Thiobacillus denitrificans_C. Next base: position 194,875 of record NZ_LDUG01000021.1, read on the forward strand.
CGCTTTAAAGCAGCGCAACGGTAAAAGCACAGACTCGCTATTCCACACACTCGGCTGTAAAGTAATCAATGTAGTCGAATGTAGGATTCCGATCGGAAAATCAAGGATCGAACCGTTATATGTCCATCCATGCGCGTCCAAGCCGCTGTTTACCCACGCATTGTTAGAAATTATGTATCCGCCATATTGCGTTTTCCAGAACGCTGCAGCGGTAGTTGAATAACTGCCACCACCAGTCTGGGCAATCTCAATTGCGTCTGCGGCACTTGAAATGCCAAACACGCCGATGGTCGCCGCGCACCATCCACCCTGCCCGATCAGTCCCGGCACGGTGCTTTTGCCGAACGCCATCCACTGATAGGCATCGACGTCGTAATTGGCAACCATGTATAGTTCCTGGGCGAATCCGAACACCTCGTAATTGCAAGGGAATGAAATCTCGCGTGTCGGGTAGCCGCTTAACTCGTAAATACGCCCGATCGACACGACGCCCGGCGCAGGGTTTAAAACGGCGTTGCTCTCGCAGCCGAGGCAGATGATGTTGATCGCCGTCTCCGAGATTTTGAAAAATACGCCCGCCTTGGACAGCACCCCCCCGACGGTGGTAATGGTGGTGCTGGCGACGGTCTGGGACACACTGACGGTGTAAGTCCCGACGCCGCCGGTTCCGGTGCCGAGGGCGGTGATCGTGGTCCCGGCTGTGATGCCGGTGCCGCTGATCACCTCGCCAATCGACAACGACCCCGCCGCAACAGCGCTGACCGTCAGGGTCGTGCCGCTGATCGAGCCGGTAACGGATGTGGACACCAGCGCCCATCCGTCGGCCTGGGCATGGGTGAGCAGGTTGGTGCGCAGGGCGGAGAGGCTGGCGGCGGTGCCGGAGTAATAGGCCATGTTGTGATTCCTTTAAACGTCGAGCCGCAGCGCGTAGTAGTCGGCATGGCCGGTGCGCGCCACGCTCTGCATTACCACGTAGGTCACGCCGCCGATCACGAGGGTGTTTTCCACAGCGCTGTTGAAACCGCTGACGTGAAAAATGCCGTCGAGCTGGCCGTACAGGTTGGCGCTGTTGTCGTGCAACTCCACCGGCAGCAGCGGGTACTGGCCCTCGGTGTCGCGCGCCTGTAGTTGCGCGGCGGCGCTCGAATTCCCGGTGATGTAGGTATTCCCCCACGGATAGCAGTACATGTTGACATACCCGCCCGGCGTGCGTAGCTGCCCGCGCGCGCTGGCGCCGCGCAAATAGAAATCGTGGGTGATTTCGCTGAACCGCGTGGCCGCCGCGCCGACCAGCATGCCGCCGGCGACGACCGGGTAGGGAAACTGGCTGGGCCGCGAATAGGGCAGCATCTTGCCCAGGTACAGATGCTCGTACACCGGCGTGCCAACTTTCATCGCCAGGGCGATGCGCTGGCCGTTCATCGTCAACCAGTAGTCGATGCGGTTATTGTGCGCCGGGCAGCCCACCAGCGCCGCGCCGGGCTGGGTATCGAATGTGTTGCCAGCGATATACCCAGTAAACACGCCCGCCAGCAGGTTGTAGTAATCCGCGCCGACGTCGTGATAGGTGCGGATGCCCCAGTAGATTTCCTGCAACCCATCCAGCCCCTTGGCTTTCATGATTAACTCATGCCCGCTGAGCGTGCCGTCGACCGTGGTATAGCGCAGCACATCGTAGGCAATGCCCGCCGCCGCCGCCGGGCCTTGTGTGACGGGGAGCGTGAACGTATCGTTCACCGCGTAATCGGTCGCGCCGTCGTTGATCGTGAACTTGATACGCGCGACGCTGTACGCCACGCCGACCGTGGCCGCTACCTGCGCCCCGGACACCGACCCGCTGACGCTGAACGTGCCGCCGTTCGCCGCCGCTGCGGTACAGGTCAGCGTCCAGGTTTCGGTCACGCTGGTCGGGCTCGCCTCGACGCCGGTGAGCGTGCCGGTGCCGGTGCGGGCGGCGACAGTGACAGGGACGGTGAAGGTGTCGTTCAGGGCGTAATCGGTCGCGCCGTCGTTGATCGTGAATTTGATTCGCGCGGCGCTGTACGCCACGCCCACGGTAGCCGCCGCCATCGCGCCGGACACGCTGCCCGACACGCTGAAGGTGCCGCCGTTCACCGCCGCTGCGGTGCATGTCAGCGTCCAGGTTTCTGTCACCGCGCCGGGCTCGACGGCTACGATGCCGGTCAGCGTGCCGGTACCGGTGCGGGTGCCGCCGATGGCTCCGATCCTGGCGCTGCCGGTGGCCCCGAGGTCGCCAAATCCGCCGCAAAACTGCCGTATCGCCGCGAGCATGGCGTAGTGCGCCAGCGGAAATGCGCCGAGATTATCAACGAATGAAACGCGATTCGGCATCTCAGCCCCCCACCGCGCCGGGATTTCGCTGGATGATGTTGAGGATGGCGCGCTCACCGGCGCGTGTGTTCATGAAGCCGCTCATTGCAGAATCCAGATCAAAATAGTTGTGGATGCGGGTATTGGCGTTGACCGACGGCGCCGCGCCAGCTGCGGGCAGGTTCACCGCGCCGCCGTCGGCGTAGCCCCAGCGCGGCATGCGTGGAATGAAGCCGCCCGATGCGATGCGGTGCATATTGTCAAGCGCCGACAACCCAAGACGCCGCACCGCATCCTTGCTGAACACGTACTCGCCGCCGTGCACCACGCCCTTGGGCTCATATTTGCCGCCGTCGCCGGTATAGCCGCCGTCGGCGTAGTTGCTGGCGAAGATGGAAATCAAACTGGAAATAAATCCGCCCGTGCTACTGCTGCCACCACCGCCACTACCGCCCGATGAAAACAGCCCGGAAATAGACGAAGCCAGCGACTTGAACAGGCTGGAAATTGTGCTGCCAATGCCCGAGAAAATCCCCTTGATGCTCTCGAACAGCCCGCCGAACAGACTGGTCGTGTCGCCCAAGACGCCTTCGCCGCTTTTAGCGCCGGTCAAACCGGCCAGTGGCCCCTTGCTCACGTCCTGAACATACACCGCGCTGGCGATGGTGCCGCCGTCGCGCTTGCCGCCGAAGCCAAGTGTGCCGGCAATATTCAACACCCCTTCCTTGCCGCCCAGCAGGCCGAGGAATCCCTCGGTCAGGCTGCCGGCCAGCGCGTTCGCCAGCGCGTTGCGAATGGTGTCGACCAGATTTTTCAGCGCGCCGGCGAATCCGCCTTCGCCCGTCGCCACCGCATTCAGGCCATCTGCGAACGCGCGCTGTACCCCTTCCTGCACGCTCTTGTAAACGTCATCCTGCTGACGCTGCAGTTCTTTGGCGGCGTCTTTATCTTTCGCCGCCTGATTGATTTGGGCCTGCAATTCCAGCAGCCGATTCACATCGGTAATGCCGAGTTTTTTGGCCTCCAGCAACAACAACTCTTTTTCGCGTTCCTCGGTATTGAGCTTGGCCAACCGCGCTTCCTGCTCCAGCCCGGCGATGAACTCGGCCTGCGTTTTAAACTTGGCTGCGCCCAGCGCAGCCAGCTCAGCCGTCGTGGCCTGGTTCAGATTCAGTATCTTGTCGCCCGCCGACAGGATGCGCGCCTCCACCAGCGCCAGCTCGGCCAGCGCCTGCGTGCGCTCCGATCCCTTCGCGCCCGGCGTGACAGCCGCAGCTCGCAACGCCGCCTGCTGGTCCTGCAGCGCTGCCAGCTCGTTGCGCAGCCCCTCTTCATTCAGCAGCGCCTTGGCGCGGATGAAAGTTTCCTCATCGATCAATTCCGCCTTGCGGCGCTGGTCGATAATTTCCTTGCGAGCAGCCAGACTGTCGCTCAAGCCAAGCGCCTCTGCCTCGGCGCGGGCCTTGTCCAATGCCTCCTGCGCTTTCAGCAGGGCTTCGGCTTCGCGCTGGGCGGCGGAAAGCGCGCCTTTATCGGGCTTGTCGCCAGTGGATCCCGGGGCGGCTGTTTTGGGTTTGGCTTTGTCGAGTTGTTCTTTCTGCTTGACCGCCTCTGCGTAAAACCGCCCCGCACGCTGCAAATCGCTCAGTGCGGTCTTGATGTCGGTATCGGCTGAATCCAGAGTAGACAGGCTGACATTCTTGCCAGCAAGCGCCGCGCGCGCCTTCAGCGCACCCTCATAAGCCACTTTCAGTCGCTGTGCATTACCAGCCGCCGCTGCCACCGCCGCATCGCCGGCCAGTCCGCCGGCGTTGAATTGCAGGATGGACTGGTTCAGCGTTTTTCGGAGTCCGCCCAGCTTCTCCGTTGCCGCATCCAGCGCGTCCGTCGCCTTCTCGCGGAAAATCAGCCAGGCGGCGCCAGCAGCCAGAATCGCCGCGCCAATACCCACCGGCCCACCCAGCAGCGCCAGCAGGATGCGTGCCGCGCCGCCGACTCCGGTGATCGCAGCGCCTGCCGCCACGGTGCGGGTTGCCACAGCCGCCCAGGCAAGCTCGACCCCCTGCACCGCCTTGGCAATCCTGAATCCGGCGTACAAAACCGCAATCTTCGCAATCGCATCGCGGTGCTCGATAGCGAAACGGGTGGCCGTGCCCAGAATCCGCGCAATATCCGAAACCACCTGCGCGAAATCCTTGGCGAAGGCCTGCAATTCGCCGGTGTCAGCCATCTCGCGTAGCTTGTCGGTGAGCGTGGTGATTTCCGCGCCCAGCACATCCAGCAGGCCCGCTTTTGCGATGGTGTCCCTGAAGTCGAACAGGGTATTCGACAACCGCACCGTTTGCGCCTGAAACGACTGCGTGGCGGCCAGCAGCCCGGATTGCGACATGCGCTCCAGTTCCTTGGCGAATGCCACCATTGCCGTCGCCGAATCGACCAGCCCGCCTTTCAGATCCTTGTTGAGTTTTTGTTCGGTGATACCGAGCGCATTGGCCAGGATGCGGAACGCGCCCGGGATGTGTTCCGCTAATTGTCCCCTTATTTCTTCTGCCTGCAGCTGGCCCTTCGACAGGGCCTGGGTGATGGCAGTGAACGATCGCTCCACCGTATAGTTCTGCGCACCCAGCACCCGCATGGCGCTGGAAATGCCGGTGAAGATGGCGCGGGTTTTTTCGCCCTCGATCGCTGTGCCTTGGGTGGCCGCCGCCAGTTTGGAAAATCCGTCCGCCGCTTCCAGGATCGGCAGCGCCAGGCGCTCCGCCTCGGCCCGCACAAAGGCCAGATCGCCCGCCGCCTTGGCTGTGTCGCCGCCCGCCGCGAACTGGAACTTGGCTTCCAGCCGCTGCGATGCAATGCCGGTATTGATGACCGCGCCGATGCCCTTGAACGCCGCAGCGACACCTACCGCCTGCAACGCAATCGACTTCAACTGTCCCCCCATCCCCTGCGCCGCCGACTGCCCGCCGCGGCCGAAGTTGCGCGCCGCGGTCAGCGCGTTGTCGAATGCCCGCTTGGATTGCGCGGCGGCGGCGTTGATTTCGACCAGCTTCGCCGCCATGTTGCCGCGC
>NZ_LDUG01000022.1 GCF_001530125.1 Thiobacillus denitrificans
GGGCAAGTGATCAAGGATGTTGTGTTCAACGAAGAGGCCGGGCGAGTGCGGGTCGTGTGCGACCGCGATCGACGCCGCCAGCCGGTGGATCACCGCACGGGCCGGCGCGGCTCCGTGAACCGCCTGTTGCGCCGGACAGTGCTGGACGTGCCGCTGGGCGGTTGGCCGTGCGAGATCGAGATCGAATACGCCGAGGTCTTCCTGTCGTTCGGGCAGGTACGCGTGGAAGCGCTGCCGTTCGTCAGCCCCAAGGTGCGGGTGACCAGGCGCTATGCCCGCCTGATCGCCGGGATGGCGCGCCATATGCCGATCTCGACGGTAGCGCGCCACACCGGCCTGTCGTGGGACTCGGTGAAGGCCATCGAATGCGCGCATCTGGCCGAGACGATTCCGATCCCCGATCCGAAGAGTCTCGAAGGCATCCGTTATCTTGGCGTCGATGAAGTCGCCCGCACCAAGGGACAAAGCTACTTCACGCTGGTCTACGACCTGTCTCCGATCCCCGATCCGAAGAGTCTCGAAGGCATCCGTTATCTTGGCGTCGATGAAGTCGCCCGCACCAAGGGACAAAGCTACTTCACGCTGGTCTACGACCTGTCGCCCGGCACGGACTACGGCCGTATCCTGTGGATCAAGGAAGGGCGCGACAGTGCGGTCTTGCTGGAATTTCTCGACGCCCTTTCCGAAGACTGTGCCGACGCCATCGAGGCGGTGGCGCTGGACATGGGGCCGGCCTACATTGCCGCAGTGCAGAATGGGTTGCCCAATGCCGCCATCGTGTTCGACCGCTTCCACGTCATGCAGATGTTCAACAAGGTGATCCGCGACTGCCGTCGCGCCGAGTTCAAGGCGGCCAGGACGCTGGGCGACCTGACCGGTCAGCAGGCGATAAAAGGCAGCCTGTGGCTGCTGCTGTCGAACCGCGACACGCTCAAGGACACCGATCAGGATCGACTCGACCAGCTGCTGGCGCAGAACCAGCCGCTGGCCACGCTCTATGCGTTGAAGGAGCAGTTGCAGTGGCTGTGGCAGCCCGACTCGACATTCGCCGCGATGGCTGCCCGCCTCGACGACTGGTGCGGCATGGCCATCGCTGCCGGGATGTCCGGCCTGGCGAAGTTCGTGAAGACCTTGCGGGCGCATCGTACCGGTATCTGCGCGTATGCCTGCCGATCATCCGATCACCACCTCTCGGCTGGAGGCGGGCAATGTGTCCATCGCCCTGTTGCGCCGCCGCGCCAGAGGCTTCCGCGATATGACGTACTTCAAACTCAAGATATTCCAGTTGAACACCAAGGACACGCCGTCATTCCTCTACAACCGCGCGTCGCCAGCGCCGCCGCCAACACGCTTGTCTACCGTAGGAAAACCGTGAAGAGCCCAAAAAGTGCTTTGGCGGTATCCACGCTGAGGCAAAATTTCGCCAAAGCCAGGCTAACCAACGGATCCCGGGTTTGCAGGAGCGCCTTTTCAATCTCCACGTCGTCTACAACGAATCTCCCAGGTTCTCTCACCTCAGCGCGAGCTTCCAGCAGATCGAAAACCCGCTCAGGCGAACTGGCGAGATAGGTTGCCTTGTCGATGATGGTTTGATGGCTTTTCAAGCTGTGCCCCTTAGCATTCTCATGAGCGGGGTGTAGCTACAAGCTTTACCTCAAAAGCAAAACGCCAAGCCCAGCGACGATTATTTTTATGAGGGTGTGACCTCCGCCGTAATCCCCGGCGACCCTGATGGTGCCGGCACGGCAACGATATTGCGGGTAAGTTTTAAGGTTTACAGGGCTAAGGGCAGCAAACTGTTAGGCGAGGGCGTCACCTACGTGCGGAGGGGCGGAGACCTCCCGGGCCCGTGGCATCCGTCTTCGTTTACGTGCCCGTCCATCACAGAAAGCTCTGGGGTCGAGAAGCAAATTTTCTTGAAGGGGGCTGACCAGTGCGTAGCCTCGACTAGCTCAGCCAGGCCGAATTTGCCTTAGCCGCGTACGCGCTAGACATAACCCCACCTTTGGATGCGGCCGAGCATCGCAAGGCCCTGCGAGACACAGCCATGTTTCGTTAGCATAAACGATAACAAACCCGTGTTTTCGCCATAATTAGCGCGCAAATTATCGTTTATGTTAACGTTTTATGAGTGGTGGCAGCCGCCATAACCATAGAACCGTCCCAGACAGCGCCGCAGCCCAGCTCTTAACTAGTGATTTGGTACAGCATCAAAGTAGTCAAATGGTCCGGGCCGCGCTAGGCGGTCAAGGGTCGCGCAGGAGCGTTCGTCTGTAACTGAACTACAATCCACACAAGCCACATCCGCAGCCCCTGGAGCCCCGCGATGACAGCATTCCTACTCGAGGTACTCGCCGCCATCAAGGAAGGGCCGCGGCTGTACTTTGCGCCGGTCGTGGGGGCCATCAAGGCCACCAGCCAATCTACGCCTCGCCGTCCCATGAAATAATCCGCCCTCGGGCTGCACCCGCCAGCCCACACCTCCATGCCACACCGTTCAGCGGTGCTGGCGCTCATCGTCCCTAAACCGTGAATCTATGGAGGTTCCAAATGCAGCACACACGTACACGTACTGAAACCGTCACCGTCACCGAGACGGCCCACGTCACTTGCGACCGCTGCCATCGCGAGATGGTGCCGAACGACCTGGACTGCGAGCACCAGGAGCGAATCGCGATCCGCTTCCGCGCCGGCTACAGTTCGGTGTTTGGGGACGGCAACCTGGTGGAGGCGGATTTGTGCCAGCACTGCGTCAAAGAAGTGCTTGGGCCGTGGCTGAGGGTCACAGAGGACGACCCGTTTGAGCCCGCGCATAGGCTGGACGGAAAGCCCAAGGGGGCGTGGCAGGAGAACCAGCTGCCGGGCAGGGAGGCCGGGCTGGGAGAACCCGGGCGATCCGATTGGCCCGGCGCCGACGGGTAGCAGCCACAAAAAAGCGGCCCGTCTTTCGAGGGCCACCTGTAAGGTGTAACTGATTGTTAACTATCGACAATTCATGCGTTTTTTCGGAAATAGCATAGTAAACGCAACCGGCAACAGCATAGTAAACGCAACCGGCAACAGCATAGTAAACGCAACCGGCGGCCATAGGATATCGGCTTGGCTTGTGCCAATAAGAAAGCGGCCCAGCTCTCGACAGGCCGCTTGTAAGATGTAACTGAAGTTACACCAATGAAAATCAATTAAATACTTTCACTTTTCTGCTTTTTTGCACGGCTAACTCGTTGAAGTTAAAGCCGATTAGTCAACTGCGTAGTAACACCCCGCAGAAGACCCAAAACTCAAAAAAACGGCTGAACACACAACTATCAGGGCTATGTAATAACATTGCGTTATATATCGTTTATTGATACAATATGCATATTAATTGCAACTTCTTCAAACCTGGATGACCGCCTTAAGCCCTCTATCTGCAGTTCTGGACTCCGCCGAGCGCGAAGGCCGATTGAACGTGCACGCGGCAGACCTCTTGGCCGCCTTACCTGGCACAAGCCCTGGGGCTTTGCGCCAAGCGCTTTATCGTCAGCAGGCCCAAGGGAGGATCGTTCACCTCTCTCGTGGTTCTGGGCACTGGTTGATCGTGCCGCTGCAGTTCGCGTCAGCGGGGGCACCGCCACTGGAAACTTGGCTGGACCACTATCTATCAAAGACCCTCCATGCCCCTTACTACGTTGGGCTATTGAGCGCCGCTGAGGCCTACGGCGCGTCCCCTTACGCGGTTATGGTCACCCAAGTTATGGCAGCCAAATCGCGCCGGCCCGTAACGGTTGGACGCCACGAACTTGTATTCCACACTCGGGCCAGGATCCAGCAGATGCCGACTCGGTGGCATGAAACAGCGGACGGCCGGTTCAAGGTGAGCACTCCTGAATTGACGGCCTTGGAACTGGTGCAACGTGACGCGCAGGTTGGCGGAATAGCTCGAGTGCAGGAGGTCTTGCACGCGCTGTACGAAGCCTGTTCGCTCGAAGGGTTGCAGGAAGCCCTCGATGCGGCTCAAGAGGTGCCGGCTGCACAGCGCCTCGGAACACTGTTTTCCCTGCAAGGCAGGGCCGAACTGACCCAAGGTGTCCAGCATTGGCTACAAGGTCGCAAGATGCGGGCTATCCCACTAGAAAGTGGATCCGACATCGGCGCTGATTGGCGCCTAGACGATGTTTTCAAAGTATGGCTTCCACCTTCGATAGAAAGGTCGAACGCATGATTCAACAAGCGCATCTCACCGCATGGCAAAGCCATGCGCCTTGGCCAAAACGCAGCCAACTTGAGCAGGACTTGAGGCTTGCCCGAGGCGTGGCGGCCATTTTTTCTGACCCAGTACTGAGCGCGCACCTAGCGATGCGTGGCGGCACCGTGTTGCACAAGGCGCACCTCGCACCCGCGGCGCGCTATTCAGAAGATATCGATCTGGTGCTGGTCAAATCGATGGAAACGGAGGTTCTGGACCAGAACTTGCGCCGTGTGCTGCAACCGATACTGGGTAACCCAACGGACTCACTCATAGCTGAGGCCTGGCTGGCGCTACGCAATGCAATGAAGCCGTCCAAGATTCTACGTACGGCGTACAAGTTCGTGCCGCTTGGATTAATGCGAGAAGAAACCATCAAAGTCGAAGTCAACCTTAACGAGCAGGCCTCGCTATTTCCGCTGGTGAACGTGGAAATCGGGCTGTTGAACGATGATGGCGAACTGGCCACTGCTTCGGTGCGGTCATACGATATCAACGAGATGCTGGGCACCAAGACGCGAGCACTGATGCAGCGGCAGCAAGGACGGGACCTTTTCGACCTCTGCCATGCATGGCAACAAAGCCAGCAAGGGGGGACGAAATTCAGAGTCGATGGCGTTCGGACAATGGAGGCTTTTGAGTGGTATCTGGATCAAGAGAATACTCACATGGGGTTGGCCGAGGCGAACGCAGCTCTGGCCGTGCGCTTGCGCAATCGGAGATTCTGCGACGACATGAACACCCTGCTGCGACCTGGGCTACCAAAGTTTGATGTTAAAGCCGGCGCCCAACTAGTGCGAACCGCTTTCCTATCCCATCTCAAGAGCTAGAGGTGTTCTAAGTGGGCAGCGCAAGGCCTCGGTGAGCTGCGCCCGCTTTTTCAGATCACATGGAAGCGCGCCCGGCGCACCAGTTAATTAATTTCACTTTCACCATTTTTACGCGCCTAACCCATTGAAGTTAAATCGAATGGGTCATCTGCTTAGTAACCCCCTTTTGTACACCCCGAATTCAAACCATACCGACCAAACTGGTTTAAATAAATATGCTCTGGCCATCGCCTTTGCTCTGCTCGGCAGCACCGGCCACCCTCACCGGGGCTACGCTGCTGCCCTGCCAGTTCGCCCATGCAACCAGTAAATGGCGTCGACTCCATATTTGTCTGGTCCAGATGAATCTAGTCCGATGGCAGCTATGGCCTGTACACCAGACATTATCGGCGACTATTTTCACCGGCTGTTTCTGGCCGGGAGCACCTATTGGGCGACGTTGTCCCATTGCAGTCATTGTGTGCAAGTGTCGGCGCATTCCTGCTGCTTACCGTCAGAGGTGTAGTCCTCCTACAAACGTCTTGATCTTCCCCGCATCCCTGTAATTTCCCTTACTGTCGAAGCAAGCTGACCACTTTTGCCAGCATCTCGCGCTTCTGGCAACTTTCAAGGCAGCCTTGAGACCAACCTCGATTCGCCCAGCATCATTGGCGTAGTAGTCGCGGCATCCTGAGTATCGAATCTTGTCGTAGCCTTCTTCGTCGATCAGCGCTATGTAGTCGACACGTGAACAAACACCAGTGGCTTCTGTAATCGTAAGCAGGTAGGTCCCTTCCGGGAATTGATAAGCTTCCGCGCTCCAGCCCCCGAGTGATGTCATGGTATCAATCGCACATTGATGTCCAGGCTCAGGGTCATCCGGATCGTAATCACTCTCCGGATAGATATCTTTCAGGTCTTGCAGCAGTTTCACCAGATTTATTGCTTCCACTTTGGCTTCCTTTCAATAGTGTTGATTTAATGCCCGGGATGGGCGCTGTGGGATCTACCCACTTAATGTATGGACCGAACTTATACGAGCCTGGGTAGGGCGAACTTCTTGCAGTTTTCTTACCGCCTGTTCGCTGCTTCTGAAGGCGTTTTGACGACCTTCATATTTCCCGTACTTGCTGATGTCCATAAACGGTATAGGGATCCTGTTTAGATTCACGCATAGCAAATCAGCATGAGAAGCAACCGTTTGTAGGTAAGGACGAACCGTTGGTCAGCCGGCATGCATATCGTTGAGGGAGGGGTAAGTCTTTGCCAAGGAGGTTGGCTATGGCATATCAGAAGAGCTTCGCCTGCTCACATCGGCACAATAGAAAAGCGGGGGTTTCCCCCCGCTCGAATTTACTTGCTTGCTTTCCTGCTGCTCACGATCCTGGGAGCCAGTTCAACTTCCAGCATTTCCCTGATCATGCCCGCGATTCTTGGCCAATCGTGTTTGCTCGACAATAGGTTTTTTCCGGTTGCATCTTGGTACAGCAAGACCAACGCTGCTTTGACATCCTGCGGCAATTTATCAAGGTCCGGAGGAAGCATGTACAGGTAGTTCGGATCACCTGCCATATACGCAATCGCTGTATTCACGTCATTTTCCATCTTGTCCTTCGGCACGTAAAAGTCCTGTGCGGTCACTTGCCCAGCCGCCATTTTTACGAAAATAGGCGGGCAGCCCAGATAGCGCGCGGCAGCCTGAACGACATCAGCCGAAATTCTTGGGGTCTCTCGTATTCCTTTTTTCAGCTGGATCAGATACCCGTATGTAACCCCTAGCGCCGAGGCCATCTGGTGCATTTTTTGGCTTCTCGAGCTTGCAGTACGGGTCAGCCACACAAGAAAAGCTGCCCCGGGTCTTTTTAAATCCTCCTCGGACATTCCGTGAAACTGTTCCTCCACTCCAAGACCCTTCACCGGTTTGCCATTGAACTCAAGCACTTTCATTTGTAACTCCTTGTTTATCGCTTCCGACAAAAAATTGCCGGCCGCGCGCCTTCATTGATTAATTGACCTTGCGCATCGGGTGTCGGTTTATCGGATAGCCGAAATCGCGAACGCAATAGGTATAGCCACAATTCCTAAATAACTGCCGTCGGCAGTTCGGCGAGGCGTGATGGCATTCCTCGCCCCGCCCCTTTACTTGATGCCCAGGGCCTGGTGAGCCCGGTGCAGGCGTGTGCGCACAGTGTTTATTGGCACGTGCAGTGACTGGGCGATCTCCGCATACGACAGATCGTCCTGATACCTCAGCTGCAGCGTATCGGTCAGGGATGGGGAAAGCGATTCCAGCCGACTCAACAGTGCCTGAGCTCGTTGCCTGGCGATTAGATGCTCCTCCGGCGTGGCTATGTCAGGAATTTCGAGAGCGCCATCGGCTTCGCTCTCACGGGTCAATGAAGAGGCCAGAACCTCATGTCGGTGGCGCTGAAGGTCATTAAAAACCGTATTGAGCAATATTCGGTACAACCAGCTGTAGACCTGGGACTCACCGCGAAACTTGTCCAGGTTCAGCCATGCCTTGATTAGACAGTCCTGCACCAGGTCTTCCGCTGTTGCGGAGTTGCGCACGATGCGCTGTGCCTGCCACATGAGTTTCGATCGGTTTTTTTCCAGGTCAGCGTAGCTGGGCGGCTGGGGTTTTGTTGCATGGGTCAGGGTGCTCATTGTGGAACCAGGTGGCAATCGGTGCCCGGTATAGCCACAGCCGACACCCAGTTTCTCGTTCACCAAACCGCCGCTTGTGCGCGGCGCAAACTATTTTTCACCAAGCCATCGCCAGTCGCTATACCAGTGGCAGTGGTTTCAATAAAGGACACATGATGAGTACTACAGAGGTAGTTGAATTGAAGGAGTTGATTGAACTGTTGGTGGACATCGCTGCGACAACATTAACCAACGAAGGGGAAGCAGCATGCAAGTCGCAGCAATTTACGCGCGCTACTCGGACGACGCGCAACGTGAAACGTCCATCGAAGACCAGGTCCGCCGTTGCACAGAGGTTGCACAAAGACACGGTTTCACAGTAAGCGAAGATCAGATATTTACTGACGCGGCAATAACCGGCACGGAAAAGGGAACTCACAAACGGCTTGGCTATCACGCTTTACTCGCCGCCTGGGATAAGAATCAATTTAATGCACTGATTGTCGATGAACTTCCGCGCCTGGCGCGGGACGTGATCGAATTTGCAAATCTGCAGAACAGGATCGAGAAGTCAGGCGTCCGGCTGATATCGGCGGATGGGCTCGACTCAATAATGCCAAACTGGCAACTGCAATTTCAGATAGTTGGCGCAATCGGCCAGCACTTCATTCGTGAGACAAGGCACAGAGTACTTCGTGGCATGACCGGAACCCTGGAAAGGGGCTTCATGATTGCCGCCCCAGCCTTCGGCTACGTTCTGCAGAGAATTCTGGATGCCAAAGGGGAGCCGGTTGGTTCGAACTGGGTTATTGACGAATCGAAAGCGGACATCGTTCGAAACATGTATGCACAGCGCAGTAACGGCATGGCGTATGCGGAGATTGCGAAGCGGTTGAATAACCAGGGGGTTAAGCCCCCGCGTCAAGCGAGGAAAGAGGGGGGAGGTGATGGCTACTGGCGTCCGGGCAGCGTCTACCGCCTGCTGACAAACACGATCTATCGCGGAATTTTCGTCCTTAACGGCAGCGGCTTTGCGCGTGCGAAGGCTAAAAAGGAGGGCAGGGAGCTTGTTCCGGTGGAGTATAGACGCCCTGAACTCAGGCTTGTCGACGATGAGACATGGGATGTAATTAGCCAGGGGCGGGTAAGTCGCACTGCCCGGGGCGGCGGCAAGCATATGTTTGCTGGGCTGGTGACGTGTGGAACGTGCGGAGGAACCCTGACGGTTTCCTCCGAAAAGGATGGAGTACGGATGCTTTACTGCCCGCAGTGCGCCCAGGCAAAGCGTGTAGGGATACTGGACAAAGGACCGGGCTATACGTCAGCCGGCGGCGTGACAGAACTGCTGAAGCATCTTCTCGAACGCGTGCTGCAGGGGGAAGTGCTAGATGTCTTTCGCGCCAGGCTGAGAGTTCGACTGGAAGGCGGTTCTGATGCGGAGCTGGCGATCCTTCGGGACAATGTGAACAAAGCTGACAAGGCTTGCGCCAGGATGTCAAAAGCGCTGGCTGATGTCGAAGGCAACGAGCATATCGAAAAAGAGTGCAGGCTCGTCTGCTCGCAGCACAAGCAGCTTAAGGTGCAATTACAGGAGTTTGAGGAAGGGCTGGCAAGGCAGGACAAAACGAGTATCGAAAAGCAACTTCAGGTTGTTACCCCGTTCAGTCTTGTGAACATGCTGTTTACAAGCGGGCATTCTCCAGAACGGATTCGAGCGGTGCTCAGCCGCTTGTTTCCGAAATTTGTTGCCTTGGGGAAACCGGGCCGCCATGAATCGGTCTTTGAGGTCACGGTAGTCCCGGGTGTGGCACTTGCGGAAATGACGGGGACGGCGACGCTTGAAACAGGGTCAATTACACGGCGTTTTAGTTTGAAAACAGGGGCAAGGCGCCCTGTGACGTGGGTTGTTGAGGAAATTGAGGGATGAATTCGATGGGGGGCGAAAGCCCCCCATTTTTTGCGTCTATTCTTCGAATCATCGAAGTCGTTTGTAAATGGTCAGACGACTGGCAGCACCTGTTGAGGGTTGTACGATGCCTGCCCTCACCCGCGGGCCTGCCAGTACGCGATAGCCCAGCGGGCAGGCGTCGGACAAGCCTCGAGGGAGGAAACCGCGGGGACTGGTGATGCGGCTGGGTAAGCCTACAAATCTATGGGGATTTGAAGGACCGCACTCATGCTGGACGTGGCGATGAGGCGGATCAATCTGTGCTGGACCGCTGTTTGGTATCGCCATCTTAAGCGGATACACCTGATTATTCGGGGAGGCGTCAGGCACGAAACGGCGTTATTCCAGCGCAAGGCCAAGCCGTCCGCTATCGGCGCTGGACGCTGAAGAGCCGACAGATGGTTGGTGCATCGGGAAGCGATCGCGCTCATGGCGCACCCCGAAGCGGCGGTGGCGCGCGGATCGGTTGCCCGCGCATCAGGACCTCGACCACGATCATCGCCGCCCCACACTCGGGGCAGACGAAGGCCGGCTGGGCGATGCCGGCCGCTGCATCCGCACCCGGGGATTCTGCGTCGGGGGATGGGATGGCATGCAGCAGCTCACGCGCCTTGGCGAGGTTCTCCCTACGCCCGGTATTGGCGAGCAGCCCATAGTGGCGGATGCGATGGAAGCCCCCAGGCAGGACGTGCAGCAGGAAGCGGCGCATGAACTCGTCGGCACCGAGCGTCATGGTCTTGTAGCGTGTCCTGCCCTTGGCGCGGTAGTCCTTCCAGCGGAAGCTGACGCCGCGCTCGTCCAGGGCGATCAATCGGCTGTTGGAAATCGCCACCCGGTGGGTATAGCGCGACAGGTAGGCCAGCACCGCAGCCGGTTCGGCAAACGGGCGCTTGGCATAGACCACCCACTCACATTTCCGCAGCGGTGCCAGCCAGTCGGCGAAGGCCGTCGCCTCGGCCAGCGGGGCGTGCTCGCCGAAGAACTGCAACTGGCCACTGCGATGCGCCGTCTCGAGCGCTTCGAGGAAGCGGCGGCGAAACAGCCGCGACAGCACCCGCACCGGCAGGAAGAAGCCGGGCTTGCAGGCGACCCAGCGTGTGCCGTCCGGCGACAGCCCGCCGCCGGGGACGATGCCGTGCACGTGGGGATGGTGCGTGAGCGCCGATCCCCAGGTGTGCAGCACCAGGGTCACGCCGATATGCGCCCCCAGATGTTTCGGGTCGGCGGCGATGGTGCGCAGGGTCTCGGCGGCGACCTCGAACAGCAGGGCATAGATCACCGCCTTGTTGGTGTAGGCGATGGCACTGATCGGCGCCGGCAGGGTGAACACCACGTGGTAGTAGTCCACCGGCAGCAGATCGGTCTGATGCGCTTCGAGCCAACGCCGTGCAGCACTGGCCTGGCACTTCGGGCAATGCCGGTTTCTGCAGGAATTGTAGGCGATCTCGCTATGCCCGCAGGCGTTGCAGTGGAGCACATGCCCACCCAGCGCCGCGCTGCGGCACTGCTCGATGGCCGACATGACCTTGATCTGGCCCAGGCTCAGGTGGCCACGCTGAGCCTGCCGCCAGGCTGGCCCGTGAGCGCGGAAGACATCCGCGACCTCCAGGGCGGGACGCCCCATGGCCGTGACCTACAAGGAGTGCAGGGTCTCGATGGGACTGACCACCTCGCGCAGGACGTCGGTGGTGTTGACACAACTTAACCCTACCAACCATGAGTCATATAAATCAATTAGTTAGGTAATTCATTAACCAGAAATACAAGCTAAGGCTTACAACCTCTTTACTCAAACAACCTAATTTTGCTAACCAGCCTGAATGGCCGTATTTAGGGCATTCCAGGCTGATCGACACTGCCCTTGCATTCGAAGCGTCTCGTAATTGGCCGCAGGCGTCGGCGAGTGCGCTCGCACCAAGTAAACTAGTGCTAAGTTATTGATAACTAGCTGTTTATTTGAATAAAATTCCCGTTTCGTGCATGCTTGGAGGTTCTCGAATGACCTGGGCTTGATGCATGCACAAACGAATAGAAGGACCTGTTCTGTATCTGGATTTCGACGGCGTCCTGCACCCTGACGCTGCGTACTGGATTAACGGCCAGATAGTCCTGCGCTGCGAAGGAAGGAGCTTGTTCGAGTGGGCTCCTGTACTAGCCGAATGTTTGGAACCGTATCCCGAAGTCCAAATAGTCCTGTCCACAAGCTGGGTGCGGGTGCTCTCGTATAACAAAGCCCGAGCCTGGCTCCCGGATTCCTTGGCTGAGTGCGTAATTGGGGCAACATGGCACAGCTCGATGAACCGGTACTGGTGGGACGGGCTTTCACGCTACCAACAGATACGCTTGCACTGCATGCGCCACGGCATAACGCGCTGGATCGCGATCGACGATGATCTGACAGGCTGGCCGGACGATAGCCGCGAACAACTGGTTGCCACCGACTCCAACCTGGGCATTGCTGCGCCGGACGTACGGTCACTTTTGCTCCGGAAGCTGGAAGGGCTGTGGAAATGAGCGATGAGCCAGAAACACAGCGTCTGCAAGACCTGATCCCCCAGAATCTGGACGACATTATTCGTGCTAACCGGGATAAATGTCGGCTGGCGTTCGCGACTGACGAAGAATGCCACGAGCTGGAGCGTGACCTCGCAAACGCAGCTGCCGGGAAGGTTTGCCATACCTTGAAGGATTGGAACCTCTTGATGATCCACGTTACCGCCAATGGATCAGTGAAGTCATTACCTAAGCTACTGGGCGGCGTGCAAGAAACCGGGCAGTGTTGGATAACCTCTACTGTGAAGGGGATTGACACCCACACTGGCCTGGTTCTGACTGAAAACTCCTTGTACAGGGTCGTTGGCCCACGCGACTCTGAGCCAGACAAGCACCTCCTGCTCCATGTTTGTGTTTGGCTGAACCAACGGGGAGTTGGCCGTTACTTCGGCGTGCCTGAGTTTTTCTATTAGCGGAGGGTAAATACCAGGGCGGTTTCAAGCCCCAAGTGCAAAAAGCGCAGCATGATGCTGCTTGAAATCGAAAGCGTCTGGTGTGAACAACTCCGCGGGGCACTTGAAGCCTAGCGACTTGCGCGGTCGAGTGTTCAGTTTCCAGGCGATTTCGTCCAGCTCGTCCTGATCGAAGCCGCTCAAGTCGCTGCCTTTGGGCAGGTACTGCCGCAGCAGGCCGTTGGTGTTCTCGTTGATGCCGCGTTGCCAGGGGCTGTGCGGGTCAGCAAAGTACACCTTTACCCCGGTATCGAACGTCAATTGCTGATGTGCCGCCATTTCTCGCCCCTGATCGTAGGTCATCGACAGGCGCTTCTGCGCCTCGATCCGGTTGAGCACATGGCCGAAGCCCTTTACTGCCGATTCGGCGCTGGCATTGTCCATCCGGGCCAGCACCGTGAACAGCGTGGTGCGCTCCACCAGCGTGCCCACCGCGGAACGGTTGTACGCACCCTTGATGAGGTCGCCCTCCCAGTGTCCCGGCACCAGGCGCTCCTCGATCTCTGGCGGCCGGTCATGGATGCTGACCATGTCGGGAATCTTCCCCCGTCGATCTTCACCACGCGCACGTGGGCGACGTTTGGCATGACCGAAGCGCAGCCAGCCGATCACTTCCGTGCGCAACTCGCCGCGCGGCATGGCGTAGATGGCGGTGTAGAGGGTTTCGTGAGAAACCTGCAACGAAGGAAGGTCAGGATGCACAGCAGCCAGTGTGCCAGCAATCTGCTCGGGCGAGTAACCCGCCTTCAGGTAGCGCATGACTTGATCCCACAATGCAGCGCCCGGCCGCAGGCGGCGTTCAACACGCGGCTTGACCTTCGATGCGCACGCCTGCGTGTGCGCGGCCTCGGAGCGGTATCCGCCAGCTAATCGTGGTCGTCCAGGGCATCTGGGCTGCTGCGGTCGAACCCAGCCATTGCGCTTCAACTCCCGACTGAGGGTCGAAGCTGAACGACCAAGCTCCTGCGCAATCTGCCCAGGCTTGAACCCCATCGATAACTGCGTCTGGATCATCGTCCGTTCTTCAAGACTCAACTGCTTGTAGTTTTTTCCCATGCAACATTCTCTCCTGAAAAATGTTGCACTTGGTTTTTGAGCGCGCCCAGCCATCCTCTGGCGGGCTTCCTAAACAACATCAATTATCCAAAATTATCCGTGAATTGATAATTGGCTACAGAGCCCTCAAGGAGCGGACAGCCCAGCGTGGCCGTGGGTCATGCATCGCGCATTGGCGTTTTTCGATTCAGTACTTATACTGTACATGCATACAGTATTTGGAGGAAGCCCCCATGCGAGACCTGACGCGTCGCCAGGAAGAAATCTTCAGCCTGATCCGGGAATGGATCGAGACCACCGGCCTGCCGCCCACGCGGGCGGAGATCGCGCAGCACTTCGGCTTCAGTTCGCCGAACGCGGCCGAGCAGCATCTCAAGGTGCTGGCCAAAAAGGGCGTGCTGGATCTGGTGCCGGGGATGTCGCGCGGCATCCGGCTGAAGGGCGGCGGCGGGGTGCCGCTCGTGGGCCAGGTGGCGGCAGGCAGTCCGATCCTGGCGCAGGAGAATATCGAGCGGCACTACCAGTTCGACCCTGCGATGTTTTCGCCGCGCGCGGACTATCTGCTCACGGTGCGCGGCATGAGCATGAAGGACGCCGGCATCCTCGATGGCGACCTGCTCGCGGTGCATCGCAGCGCCGAGGCCAAGGCCGGGCAGGTGGTGGTGGCACGGATCGGCGACGAGGTCACCGTGAAGCGCTTCAAGCAGCGCGGCCACACTGTGCAGCTCTTGCCGGAAAACCCCGACTTCGAACCTATCGTCGTCGACCTCAAGCGCCAGGAGCTGGTGATCGAAGGCATCGCGGTCGGCGTGATTCGAAACGGCAAGAGTCTATGACCCCAACGCTGGAATCGGTCCTGCAGCACCCCGGCATCTGGCGCGGCAACCAGCGCGCGCAGATGGCCGAGGACGCTCTGCCGACCGGCTTTGCCGCGCTGGACGAGTTGCTGCCGGGCGGCGGCTGGCCGCGCGGGGCGTTGACCGAGGTACTACTGGCGCGGCAGGGGATCGGCGAGCTGCGGCTGCTGACGCCGACCCTGGCGCGCCTGTCGCAAGCGGACGGCTGGCTGGCCTGGGTGGCGCCGCCCTACGTACCTTATGCCGCGGCGCTGGCCGCCGCTGGCATTGATCTCAAGCGCCTGGTGGTGGCGAAGCCGCAATCCGAAGCCGACGCCTGGTGGACGGCGGAGCAGGCGCTGCGCTCCGGCGCCTGCGGGGCCCTGCTGGCGTGGCTGCGTGCGGCCGACGAGCGCCGCATGCGCCGGCTGCAGCTGGCGGCCGAGAACGGCCAAACCTGGGGCGTCCTGTTCCGCCACGCGCGTGCCGCGCAGGACCGTTCCCCCGCCGCGCTGCGCCTGCTGCTCGAGCCTTCCGCGGATGGGCTCGCGGTGAGCATCCTCAAGCGGCGCGGCGGGCCGGTGAGCAAGCCGGTGTTCGTGGCCATGCCGCAGGCAGGCATGGCCCGCAGGACACGGCGCGCGGCGCCCGTGCTGTCGCTGGTGCATTCCTGACGCATCTTCCCGAAGTAAACCCTGCGAGTGTGTTGTCATGCTGTGGCTCGCCCTTCATTTTCATTCGCTGTCGCTGGAAGTCTTTTCCCGCGGCGTGGCCGTGCCCGAACCGCTGGCAGTGGTCGAGAAGCAGGGCGGCCGCACCTGGGTCGTCGCCTGCAACGACGCCGCCGAAGCCTGCGGCGTGCACCTCGGCATGGCGGCGCCTGCGGCACAGGCCATGGCGGACGGACTGATCGTGCGCAAGCGCGACCCGTCCGCCGAGCTGGAATCGCTCGCCGGCCTTGCCGTGTGGGCGGGGCGCTTCACGCCCTCGGTGAGCCTTGAGCCGCCCGATGGTCTGCTGCTCGAAATCAGCACCTGCCTGAGCCTGCATCGCGGGCTGGCTAACCTCTTGAAGCTCGCACGCAGCGGGATCGGCGAGATGGGTTACGCAGCTTCGATGGCCTGCGCACCGACCGCACATGGCGCCTGGTTGCTGGCGAAGGCGGGCATCGAAAAAGCCGTCCGCGAGCACGCGCGGCTGGAGACAATTCTCGCCGCGCTGCCGCTCGCGCTGCTCGACCAGCCGCCGGCGGTGCTGGAGGGGCTGGAGCGGGTCGGCGCCCTAACGCTCGGCGACTGCCTGCGCCTGCCGCGGGGAGGGGTCGCGCGACGCTTCGGCCAGTCACTGCTCGACGAGCTCGACCTCGCCCTGGGCCGGCGACCCGAGGCGCTTGCCTTCTTCGTGCCGCCGGCAAGCTTCGAGCGGTCGCTAGAACTGCCCGCGCCGGTGCACGATGCCGAAGCCCTACAGTTCGCCGTACGCCGACTGCTGCCAGAGCTGGAAGGATTCCTCATGCTGCGCCAGGCCGGCGTGCAGGAACTGGAGCTCGTCTGCCGGCACGAGCGGCGCAACAACACGGTCATCAAGCTCGGGTTCGCCAAGCCCACGCGTGATGCGGCGCGCATGCAACTCCTGTTGCGCGAGACGCTCGGCCGCACCCGCCTGAAAGCCGCGATGCATACCCTCGTCCTGCGCGCGCCGCTGGTCCTGCCGCTGTCGGCATCGAGCGCCGACCTGTTCCAGAAAAGCCGCGAGGCCGACGGCGACCTCCTGCTGGAGCGCCTACGCATCCGCCTCGGCAAGGACGCGGTCTACGGCGTTGAGACCGCCGCCGACCACCGCCCCGAGCGCGCCTGGCGCGCCGCCTGGGGGCCGAAGCGGGCTGCTGAACCCAACCGCCATCGTCCGCTGTGGCTGTTGCCCAAGCCGCTGCCGTGCCACGACGGCCGGCTTAAGCTGACATCGGGGCCCGAGCGCATCGAAAGCGGCTGGTGGGACGACGGCGATGTCGCCCGTGACTACTACGTGGCGGAAGACCGCAACGGCGCGCAGCTGTGGGTGTACTGCGACCGCGTGAGCGGCGAGTGGTATGTGCACGGGGTGTTTGCGTGATGGTCTACGCCGAACTCCACTGCCTCTCCAACTTTACTTTCCTGTGCGGCGCCTCGCATGCGGAAGAACTGGTCGCGCGCGCGCACGAATTGGGCTACGCGGCGCTGGCGATCACCGACGAATGTTCGCTCGCCGGCATCGTGCGCGCCCACGTGGCGGCGAAGGAATGCGGGCTCAATCTCATCGTCGGCAGCGAGATCCGGTTCAGCGACGGCCCGTGTGTCGTGCTGCTGGCCACCAATCGCGCCGGCTACGGCAATCTCTCCGCACTCATCACACGGGGGAGGCGCAGCGCGACCAAGGGACGCTACGCACTTTCCCTCGATGATCTGCGTGACGGCCTACCGGGATGCCTCGCGTTACTGTTAACCGACTCGCTGCCTACGTTGGAATACGCGCAAACCCTCGCTGCACGCTTTCCAGGCCGTGCGTGGGTCATGGTGGAACTCTTCCGTGCGCCCGACGACGCCGAGCGGCTCGCCGCGGCAAGCGATCTTGCGCAGGCAGCCGGTCTGCCATTGGTAGCAGGGGGCGACGTGCACATGCACATTGCCGAGCGCCGCGCGATGCAGGACACGCTCACCGCGATCCGCCTTGGCGTGCCGGTGTTCGACGCCGGCGAAGCGCTCCATCCCAACGGCGAGCGGCATCTGCGGTCGTTCAGCGACCTCGCGCAGCTCTACCCGCAAGCGCTGCTCGACGAGACGCTCGCAATAGCGGCGCGCTGCCAGTTTTCGCTCGACGAACTGCGCTACGAATACCCAGAGGAACTCGTCCCGCCCGGCGAGACCGCGATCGGTTATTTGCGCAAGCTGACCGAAGCCGGCCTGGCTGGGCGCTTCGCGGATGGCACGCCGGACAAGGTGCGCGGGCAGGTCGAGCACGAGCTCGCGCTCATCGAGGAGCTCAAATACGAGCCGTATTTCCTCACCGTGCACGACATCGTCAGCTTCGCCAGGGGGCACGGCATCCTGTGCCAGGGGCGCGGCTCGGCGGCCAATTCGGCGGTGTGCTACGCGCTGGGGATTACCGAGGTGAACCCGGCCTGCATGGAGATGCTGTTCGAGCGCTTCATCTCGCGCGAGCGCAACGAGCCGCCCGACATCGACGTCGACTTCGAACACGAGCGGCGCGAGGAAGTGATCCAGTACCTCTACGCGAAATACGGCCGCGACCGCGCGGCGCTCGCCGCCACAGTGATCAGCTATCGCCCCAAGAGCGCGATGCGCGACGTCGGCAAGGCGCTCGGCTTCGACCTCGAGCAGGTGGACCGGCTGGCGAAATCGGTGGCGTGGTGGGACGGCCGCAAGGTGCTGCCGGAACGCCTGGCCGAAGCGGGCTTCGACCCTGAAAATCGCAAGGTGGCGTTGTTGATGCGGCTGGTCGATGAGCTGGTGGGCTTCCCGCGCCATCTCTCGCAGCATGTCGGCGGCTTCGTCATTGCGCGCGGACAGCTCTCGCATCTGGTTCCGATCGAAAACGCGGCGATGCCAGAGCGCACCATCATCCAGTGGGACAAGGACGATCTCGACGCGCTGGGCCTGCTGAAGATCGACGTGCTCGCGCTCGGCATGCTCTCCGCCATCCGCCGCGCGCTCGACCTGGTGGGCGCGAAACGCGGGCGGCCATTCGCAATGAGCGACATTCCTTCCGAAGACCCGGCGGTCTACGACATGATCGGGCACGCGGATACGGTCGGCGTGTTCCAGATCGAATCGCGCGCGCAGATGGCCATGCTGCCGCGCATGAAGCCGCGCCGCTTCTACGACCTGGTGATCGAGGTCGCGATCGTGCGGCCGGGCCCGATCCAGGGCGGCATGGTGCATCCCTACCTGCGCCGGCGCACACAGGTGGAGCCGGTCACCTATCCGAGCGAGGAAGTGCGTGGTGTGCTGGAGCGCACCCTGGGTGTGCCGATTTTCCAGGAGCAGGTGATGCAGCTCGCCGTCGTCGCAGCAGGCTTCACGCCGGGCGAAGCCGACAAATTGCGCCGCTCAATGGCGGCGTGGCGAAGGAAGGGCGGGCTTGAGCAGTTCGAGCGGCGCCTGGTCGACGGCATGCGCGCGCGCGGCTACCAGGAAGACTTCGCGCGGCAGATCTTCATGCAGATCCAGGGCTTCGGCGAATACGGGTTTCCCGAATCGCACGCCGCCAGCTTCGCGCTGCTGGTGTACGTCTCCGCCTGGCTCAAGTGCCACGAGCCGGCGGCCTTCGCCTGCGCGCTCTTGAACAGCCAACCGATGGGCTTTTACGCCCCCGCCCAGATCGTGCTGGACGCGCGCCGCCACGGTGTGGAAGTGCGGCCGGTCGACGTGCTGGCGAGCGAATGGGACTGCACGCTGGAAGCCTCGGCGGGCGACACGCAGACCCTGCGCCTGGGCCTGAGACAGGTGAACGGACTCTCGCTGGAAGGTGTGGCCCGCCTCATTGCGGCGCGCGCGCAAGGCCGCTTCGACAGCGTCGAGGAACTGGCCGCGCGCAGCGGTATCGATCAGCGCGACCTGAAACACCTCGCCGCCGCCGGCGCGCTGGCCCGACTGGCCGGCCACCGCCGCAAGGCCTATTGGGACGTGGCAGGGATCGAGCGCCGCATGCCGCTCGCGATGGGGCAGGTGACGGAGCCGCAGCCCGACCTCTTTCCGCTCACCGAAGGCCAGGATCTGGTCGCCGATTACGCCAGCCTGGGATTGAGCCTCGGCCGCCACCCGCTCGCACTGTTGCGCGACCGCCTGCGGCGCGAAAGGATCGTCACCGCCGAGGAATTGAGCCGCCTGCCGCACGGCCGCCTCGTGCGCGCCGCCGGCCTCGTCCTCAACCGCCAGCGCCCCGGCACCGCGAGCGGCGTCACCTTCCTCACGCTCGAGGACGAGACCGGCCACGTCAACGTCGTCGTCTGGCGCGATCTGGCCGAGCGGCAGCGACGCGAGCTATTGGGCGCGCGCCTGCTGGCGGTGTACGGAACGCTGGAGCGGCAGGGCGAGGTGGCGCATCTCATCGCCGGGCACTTGCGGGATCTGACGCCGCTGTTGGGGGATCTGGTGACCCATTCGCGCGATTTCCACTAGATTCAACTTATGTGCGGACGATACGCCCTGACTTCCCCTCCCGCGGTGATCGCCGAGCGCTTCCACCTGCTGTGGGCGCCGAAAATCGAAGCGCGCTACAACATCGCCCCCAGCCAGATGATCCCGGTGGTGCGCGAAACGGCAGAGGGCAGGTTGCTGGCCCTGCTCAAGTGGGGCCTGATTCCGTGGTGGGCCAAAGATGCACACATCGGCGCGAAGCTGGCCAACGCCCGCGCTGAGTCGCTCGCCAGCAAGCCCGCTTTTCGCGACGCGTATCGCTATCGCCGCTGCCTGGTTCCCGCCGACGCCTTCTACGAATGGAAGCCGGTCGCGGGGCGCAAGCAGCCCTACTGCATCCGCATGCGCGACCACGCCCTGTTCGGCATGGCGGGGCTGTGGGAGCACTGGGTTGCCCCCGACGGCCAGGTGGTGGAAAGCTGCACCATCGTCACGGTCGACGCCAACGCCCTGGTGGGCGAGCTGCACGACCGCATGCCGCTCATCCTGGCGCCGGCCGACTACGACGCATGGCTGGGCGCCGGGACCAGGGAGGCCGCCTTGCCGCGTGCCGTTGCGGCGGAGGAGATGGTGGCCTATCCGGTCAGCCCCCTGGTCAGCAACGCGCGAAACGACGATCCGGCGTGCCTGGTTCCGATCGACACACCCTGAGATTCCGCAGCCCGCCTAGCCCGGCAAAAAAACGGCGTACGCGGGTTGCTTCGGCACCGGTACTGTATAAAAATACAGCATGCAAACCGTCGTTGATTCCCCCCTCGAAGCCCGGCCCGATCCCGATCCGCACGCCTATCTGGCGCGCCTGAATCCCGAGCAGCGTTGCGCCGTCGAGCACGGCGGGGTGGGCGAGCCCGCCGGCCCGCTGCTGGTGATCGCCGGCGCGGGGTCGGGCAAGACCAATGTGCTGGCGCACCGCGTGGCGCATCTCGTCGCCGAGGGCGCCGACCCGGGATCGATCCTGCTGCTGACCTTCTCGCGGCGTGCTGCGGAGGAAATGTCGCGGCGCGCGGAGCGCATCGTGCGCCAGGTCGCCGTCGGCCGTCCGCACCTCGCGGGGGCGAAGCTTGCCTGGGCGGGCACCTTCCACAGCGTCGGCGCGCGCCTCCTGCGCGACTACGCGCCGCGCATCGGCCTCAACCCGGCCTTCACCATCCACGACCGCGAGGACTCCGCCGACCTGCTGAATTTGGCGCGGCACGAACTGGCGCTTGCCGATACGGCAAAGCGCTTTCCGCGCAAGCACACCTGCCTTGCCATCTACTCCGCCGTGGTCAACACGCTCGCCCCCCTGGGCGAGGTGCTTCAGAAGCGCTATCCCTGGTGCCTCGACTGGGAAGACGACCTCAAGCGCCTGTTCCGCGCCTATGTCGAGGCGAAACAGGCGCAGCACGTGCTCGACTACGACGACCTGTTGCTCTACTGGGCGCAGATGGCGGCGGAGCCCGCGCTGGCGCAGGAGATCGGCGCGCACTTCAGCCATGTGCTGGTGGACGAATACCAGGACACCAACGCGCTGCAGGCGAGCATCGTGCGCGCATTGAAGCCAGACGGCCGCGGCGTGACGGTCGTCGGCGACGACGCGCAGTCGATCTACGCCTTCCGCGGCGCCACCGTGAAGAACATCCTCGACTTCCCCGCGCAGTTCACGCCGCCCGCGCGCATCGTCACGCTCGAGCGCAACTACCGCTCCACCCAGCCCATCCTCGCCGCCGCCAACGGTGTGATCGCCCGCGCCGCGGAGGGATACGGCAAGTCGCTGTGGAGCGAGCGCGAATCGGCGGAGCGGCCGCAGCTGGTGAGCGTGCGCGACGAGACCGACCAGGCCGCGTTCGTGGTGGAAGACGTGCTGGCACGGCGCGAGGCCGGCATCGCGCTCAAACAGCAGGCGGTGCTGTTCCGCGCCTCGCAACACAGCGCGACGCTGGAGATCGAACTCACGCGGCGCAATATTCCTTTCGTGAAGTTCGGCGGGCTCAAATTCCTCGATGCCGCGCACGTCAAGGACGCGCTCGCAGTGCTGCGCTGGATCGAAAACCCGCGCGACCGCGTCGCCGGCTTCCGCGTGCTGCAGCTGATGCCCGGCGTCGGGCCGAAGACCGCGGCGCAGGTGCTCGACCTGCTCGCCGGCGTGCAGGACGTGGCGATGGCGCTGCGCGAGGTGCGCGTGCCGCCCGCCGCCGCCCAGGCCTGGCAGGATTTCCTCGCGCTGGTCGACGCGCTCTACAACCGCGAGCTGCCGTGGCCTACCGAATTCGAAGCCATCGAAACCTGGTACGCGCCGCATCTGGAGCGCCTGCACGGCGATGCGGAGGTGCGCCAGGGCGACATCGTCCAGCTCGCCCAGATCGCCCGCACCTATCCCTCGCGCCAGCGCTTCCTTACCGAACTAACGCTCGACCCACCCGACGCCACCAGCGACGAGGCCGGCGTGCCGTTGCGCGATGAGGACTATCTGATTCTCTCCACCATCCACTCCGCCAAGGGCCAGGAATGGAGTGCTGTGACCCTGCTGAACGCTGTAGACGGCTGCATCCCTTCCGACCTGGCGACCGGCAGCCCGCAGGAAATCGAGGAAGAACGGCGGCTGCTGTACGTAGCGATGACGCGCGCCAAGGATCATCTGCAGATCGTGGTGCCGCAGCGCTTCTACATCACCCAGCAGCAGGGCTACGGCGACCGCCATGTCTACGCAGGCAGGACACGCTTCATTCCACCCGGCATGGCGGAGCTGTTCGAGACCCGGGTGTGGCCGGAGGCTGCCGCTCAGCCAGCCGCAAGCCCGCCGCCAACCGAATTCGTCGAACTGCTTTCGAAGATGAAGGCAATGTGGAAGTGACAGCCGGCGGCCCCAACCACTTCACTGCAACTGGCTGCTTAACTTCACCCTAAGGCCGGCCACATATCGAGTGTAGTCCTAGTCCCATTGTCTCCGTTCGTCTAAGAGCGGGGGTTTAGGAGCATGCGACGTTACGACCGGTTCTCGGCCAAAGGGGTCTCTTGCCCTGCATGGAATATACGTCCGCTATGGGCTTCTGACCGGTCGACCACAGATCAGTAACGCCGAATGTCCGCTTCAGACTTCCTCGAATGCGTACTCCCGACCCGTTTCGGACACTCTGACTGACCGCGCGACATGTGCGGTTGTCGGCTCTTCCAGCCATTCACAATTTAAAACGGCAACTCCTCGACTGAAGATAAGGAGCGGAGCGCTATCCGGCCCGACTATCGCTTGTGTTCCGCAGGGACTGCGGTTTCCAACGCTTCAGCGTATTTCAAACTAAAAACTACCCGGCATCTAATTCGAAAAAACGCTTTTGTTCCTCTAGTAACGGCATATTTTCAGCAAGCTTGTCTGCCGCAGGTAGCTCGTGACGGTCCCAACTAGCTGGATTCGCATACGCTGGCCATCTGCGTTTCCGTCATAAATCCATCAAACAACGTTCACTTTCCTGTCACGTAGAGCGCCTAAGCTTTCCTCCATTGGTTTTCATGAATCTTGGCTCACCTTGATGATGAAATCGAATCCTATTTTTTGATGCGAGGAGGGGCCATGATCCAGATGAACGATGTCCATGTCACTTTTCCAGGCGGTATGACTGCGCTGCACCCGACCTCCCTGCACTTTCAGCGGGGCGAGTTCACGGTTTTGCTGGGCGCCTCTGGCGCGGGCAAGTCCACGCTGCTGCGCTGCCTCAACCAACTGACGCCACCTTCTGGGGGGACTATCACGGTTGAGGGGCTGGGTAGCCTTGACGACCGCCGTCGGCTACACGAGCACCGCAAGCGCACCGGCATGATCTTCCAGCAGCACCAGTTGATCGGCCGCCAGAGCGCGCTCGCCAACGTGCTGCTCGGCCGCATCGGCTACCACGCCGCGTGGCGCAGCCTGTTCCCGCTGCCACTCGCGGAGCGGCGCATCGCCCTCGAATGTCTAGAACGCGTCGGCCTGCTGCACAAGGCGCTGGAGCGCGCCGATCGGTTGAGCGGTGGTCAGCAGCAGCGCGTTGGTATCGCTCGTGCGCTTGCGCAGCGGCCACGCCTAATGCTCGCCGACGAACCCGTGGCGAGCCTTGACCCGGCGACTTCGCACAATGTGTTGGCGCAACTGCGCCGCATTGGCCACGAGGACGGCATCACCACCGTGGTGAGTCTGCATCAGGTGGATCTGGCGCAGACCTATGCCGACCGCGTCATCGGTCTCGCCCACGGGCGCGTGGTGTTCGACGGCGCCCCAGCCGGGCTCACGCCGGCCACGCAGCAGGCCATTTACCAGCAGGCCGGCCACAGCAACACTGAGGCGACCGCGCCCACCGCCCCAACGCTATCTGCTTACAATTTCGCAACCATCGAGGACTAACCATGAAAAAGCTCCTGACGTTCATCACCGCTGCGCTATTCGGCCTGTCGCTTCCAGCGTTCGTGCAAGCCGCTCCCGATCCGGACCCTCAGACCCTGAAAGTGGCGCTGCTGCCGGACGAGAACGCCTCCACCATCATCAAGAACAACCAGGGACTCAAGGACTATCTTGAGGCTCAGCTCGGCAAGAATGTCGAACTGATCGTCACCACCGACTACTCGTCCATGATCGAGGCCATGCGTCACGGCCGCATCGACCTCGCCTACTTCGGGCCGTTGTCCTACGTGCTGGCGCGGCAGAAGAGCGCGATCGAGCCGTTTGCGGCGCTCAAGGTCAAGGGCAGCACCACTTATCAATCGGTGGTGATCGCAAACATCTCGTCCGGGGTGAAGGCGATCGGCGATATCAAGGGCAAGAACATGGCCTACGGCGACACGGTCTCGACTTCCAGCCATCTGATCCCGAAATCGGTGCTGGCCGAGCAGGGCCTCAATGCTGGGCGCGACTATAAGGAACACTTTGTCGGTTCGCACGATGCGGTGGCCCTGGCGGTGCAGAACGGTCACGCTCAGGCCGGGGGCCTGAGCCGTCCAATCTTCGAGTCGATGGTCGAGCGCAAAATGGTGAGTCTGGACAAGGTGAAGGTGCTGGAATACTCCAAGCCGTTCCCGCAGTACCCATGGACGATGCGCTCTAACCTGAAGCCAGAGCTCAAGGAAAAGATCCGCAGCGCGTTCCTGAACCTCAAGGACCCCGCGGTGCTCAAGGCGTTCAAGGCCGATGGCTTCGAGGCCATGACCGACCGGGATTACGACGTGGTGCGCAACCTCGGACCCCTGCTGAAAATCGATCTGTCCAAGTTCCAGTAAGCGGATAGAGAACGATCATGTCGCAAACCTACGATCAGCTGCTTGGCGCCGAACAGCGCACCTGGAACCGGGACGCACTGCGGCTCGGCGCGGTGCTCGCCGTTATCCTGGTGTGCGCCTATTACGTTGGGCTGTTCGACGGCGCGCGTCTGGCGGAGGGCGTGCCCAGCCTGTTCAGCCTGCTGGGCGAGATGTTGCCGCCCAACTTCAACGACTGGCGCAACTGGATCAAGCCGTTGCTCGACACGCTCGCCATGAGTGTCGCCGGCACGGCCTTGGCGGTGGCGTTCTCGGTGCCGCTCGCGTTCCTGGCGGCACGCAATACCACACCGCACCCGGTCGTGTATCAGGTGGCGCGCGGGATGCTGAACGCCCTGCGCGCCGTCCCGGAACTGATCCTGGGCATCATCTTCGTCGCCGCGGTCGGCTTCGGCGCTCTGCCCGGCGTGCTGGCGCTCGGCCTGCACTCGATCGGCATGGTTGGGAAATTCTTTGCCGAAGCCATCGAACACACCGATGCGGCGCCGATCGAGGCGGCGCGCGCCGCCGGCGGCACGCCGCTGCAGGTGATCCTGCACGGTGTCCTGCCGCAGGTGCTGCCGCAGATGGCGGACATTTCCATTTACCGCTGGGAGTACAACTTCCGCGCCTCCACCGTGATGGGCATGGTCGGCGCAGGCGGTATCGGCTTCGAGCTGATGGGCTCGCTGCGCATCATGCAGTACCAGGATGTCTCGGCAATCCTGCTGGTAATCCTGGCGATGGTGACGCTGGTGGACGCCTTCAGCGGCGCGCTGAGAAAACGATTCAAATAAAACTGGAGTAAGAACAAATGAAACCAAAAGTCATCCTCACCCACCGCGTACATCCCGAGGTTATCGAACTTCTGGCCGACCATTGCGAGGTCGTTCCTAACACTACCAATGAGACCCTGGCGAGTGACGAAATTTTGCGGCGTGCTCAGGATGCCGAGGCCATTATGACCTTCATGCCGGACAGCGTGGATGAAGCATTCCTGCGTGCCTGCCCACGTCTGCGCGTGATCGGATGCGCGCTCAAGGGCTACGATAACTACGACGTCGATGCCTGCACTCGTCACGGCGTGTGGATTACTAACGTGCCAGATCTACTCACCATCCCCACAGCGGAATTGACCATTGGACTGCTTATCGGTCTAACGCGCAAAGTGCTCGCAGGCGATCAATTTGTACGTAGCGGCGGTTTCAATGGTTGGCGTCCCGCGCTCTATGGTTGCGGCCTGACGGGCAAAACCCTGGGCATCATCGGCATGGGTGCGGTCGGCCAAGCCATTGCCCAGCGTCTAGTCGGATACGAGATGCGCGTGTTGTACACCGATCCGTTGTCGCTGCCCAAGGAAAAGGAAGTGCATTGGAATCTCGAACGCGTGGAACTGGCGGCGCTGCTCGCCGCGAGCGACTTCGTAGTGCCTATGGTGCCGTACCGTGATGAAACGCTGCACATGATCGACGCCAGTGCGCTCGCACAGATGAAGTTCGGCGCCTATCTGATTAATACTTGCCGCGGCTCGGTAGTGGACGAGCAGGCGGTAGCCGAGGCGCTCGCTTCCGGTCGGCTGGCCGGCTATGCCGCCGACGTTTTCGAGATGGAGGAATGGGCGCGCCCAGACCGCCCGCACGCCATACCCCAGAAACTGCTGGAAGACACGGAGCGCACCTTGTTCACGCCTCACATCGGCTCAGCCGTGGACACGGTTCGACTCGAGATCGAACTCGAGGCGGCACGCAACATCCTTCAAGTATTCCGTAATGAAATACCTCAGGGTGCAATCAATCGACCGCAAGCAAGGATGAGCGCCTGACGATGCTGAACCTTGAGCACATCGCCAGTTTTTTGGCCGTGCTCCGTGCTGGTAATTTCCGTGCTGCGGCGCACGAACGTGCGCTGTCGCAAGCCACAGTGTCGCAGCATGTCCAGAAACTCGAGGCGGCGCTCAACACATGCCTGATCGCGCGATCCCACAGCGGTTGCTCCCCGACTCAAGCGGGCATAGTGCTGCAGCCATACGCTGAAAGCCTGCTGAGCATAAACACGCGTGTCCTGAACTTGATGCACAATCAGCAGGTAAGCATTGGTGCCAGTTCCAACATCGGCGTCTATCTGCTCCAGCCTTACATCAAGTCGTTTATGGCGGAGACGGGTGGACAATTTCCGGTCGAAATCGTTATTCAGAAAAATCCGGTGATCGCCGACAAACTGGAGCGCGGCGAAATTGATGTTGCCACCATGGAGTGGTGGGATGATCGTCCTGGCTATATTGCGCGCCCATGGCGGCAAGAGGAGTTGGTGGTGATCGTGGTGCCCGATCATCCGTGGGCGAAGCTGCTCACAGTGCCGCGAGCCTTGTTAGTAGACGTGCCTTTGTTAGGTGGCGAACCCGGCACTGGCACTGGAAGATTGCTCTTGCATCACATGGGGGAAACCGCACGTGACATGCAAGAAGTGATGCAACTAGGCAGCACCGAAGCGGTGAAGCGATGGGTTAAAGCCGGCTTAGGCGTTTCAATTGTGCTCTCCAGCACGGTCGTCGAGGAATGCCGCGCTGGCACATTGCGCGCAATCCCCCTTGAAGGCGCCCCGATATGCAAAACCTTATATGTGATCTGGCGTGCGACGTTGCGTCACGACAGCTTGCCGCTACGTCTCGCCAAGTGGCTACTTGATCAAGACACAGCGGCGGCGAACACCCAACTAGAAGTGGCTCCGCAGGTCTGCACAGCGCTATAAGTGGACGCTTCCGGCCGGGAGGATGCGAGGATGCGACGGTCGATTATCCTGCCGTGACAGGCGGGTCGTCGGCCATTGCGGCCGGTGGCGTCGCTCCAACCGAATGACCGGTGTAGCGGAGGTTGCCGACGTTTAGGGAGTACGCCGCCAAATGGCCGCTTTCGTCGGAAGCGAAGGACGGCCGACCCAAAGCGGAAGTTGGCCAGTTCGGAAAGCAGACGTTCAACGTTGGAGGTGAGGGGCTGCCAGAGCAGCGGAGCTGCGAAGGTTGCAGTCCCTCTCGACCGAGAGGTTAGGCGTAAATTGTTTGAATGAGAGCACGGCCTGCCACGAGCCACATGCAAATGCAGAAAGGCTTGAAACGAACAGCACTGCCGCCACCCAAAGGCGCCAATCGTTACTTGGATCTTTCTGCTTGGAGAGACGGTTGAGACGGCTCAATTGGTTGAAATAGGCAAAGAGCATTGCCAAGCCACACAGAACCAACCCGGCCAAAAAAATGGCCATAGGGGTACTCATGTCTGGGGGAGTAAAACCTTTTCTGACCACATTGCCGAGGTAGGCAAGGATTGCTACCGCAGCGCCGCCATTTGCAAATGCACAAAACTTAAATCCCTCAGTCGATAAAGTGACAAGGGATTTGTAGGTTTCAAGCCAGTCATCATGTCGAGGATCGTTGCTCATTACACACCTAACAGTTATTCACCAGACCGGTCGGTCCGTATTATCAAAATTCGCAGAACATGCTGATGTGCCGTAACTGCTTGATCCATGGTTGGTTCGTCGAGGTGTCCGAATATGTAATGATAATCCGGACGGAATGTCTGCTGTGGGAGAAATGCTCAAATGACCGCTTCTGGCCGCAACCTGCCCCCCACCTGAAAGCGGCCGTCCGCGACTCGGCAAGACAATCAGACTCCCATCAACCACGAAGGAGTCTGACATGGAAGCCAATCAATCTCGTGAGCCTTGGAACAAAGGCAAGCTGGTCGGCCAAAAGCCACCACTCAAACCCAAGGACATCTGGGCCATCCGAATCCACCTCCAGAACGAACATCGCGTTCGTGACTTGGCCATGTTCAACCTGGCGATCGACAGCAAGTTGCGTGGATGCGATCTGGTGAATCTGCACGTTCGGGACGTGACACACGGCAACCAGATATTGCCCCGGGCGATGGTCGTGCAGCGAAAGACCCAACGACCGGTGCAGTTCGAACTGACCGAACCGACCAGGTCTGCCGTATCGGCATGGGTCGAAAAGGCGAATTTGAGGCCGGAGCACTATCTGTTCCCGAGTCGCCTGGCGAAATCGCCTCATGTTTCTACCCGCCA
>NZ_LDUG01000023.1 GCF_001530125.1 Thiobacillus denitrificans
GTGCGCGCGCCTGCCTTTGTCGCGCCTCGTTGCAGGCCCCGGCCTGCCCGCCTCGTTGCTTCGCCCTAAAGGGCTCCGATCCACTATGGGCTGAAGCCCATGTGGAATCGTATGCGGCAGACACACGCCCAGACGCACCATCGGGCGCGTTCAACTGCGGTTTCTAGGTTAAACCGAAGAGCGGCGCGTAATTGTCAGTTGAATTGACTATGGTGATAGGTCTACTGCATCTGTTGGGCATCTGCCCGGCAGCCCTTTCCTGTCCTGAAGGAGGAGCCCATGACCAGCCAAACCAGAACACGCCAATTGCCGGGAAGTGCGGCACTGTTTGCACTGCTTGTTGCCAGTCCGTTTGCCGTGGCTTTCGCACAGGACGCCCCGCTGGCACGCACGGCCGGGGACGCAGCGCTCAAGTGGGGCGGCTGCCCCGATTTCATGCCTAAGAGCTGTGAGATTGCGGTGCTTCACGGCGATCCCGCCAAAAACAATGCCGATGTCTTCTTCAAGGTGCCCGCGAATGCGGTGATTCCGCGCCACTGGCATACCTCGGCGGAACGCATGGTGCTGGTCGCCGGTGAGCTTCACGTGACCTATGACGGGCACGCGACCGCTGTGCTCAAGCCGGGAAGCTATGCGTACGGCCCTGCCAAGCTTTCGCACAAGGCGGAGTGTAGCGAGGCGGGCCCCTGCGTCCTGTTCATCGCATTCGAGTCGCCGGTGGATGCGGTTGCGAGCGACGCCCGGAAATAGCTGTAGGAGGCCGCCCCCGGGCCGAAGGTGTGGTGTGAGCGATGGTGCGTATTCGGGGCGAGGCGCCCCGCCTGCAGCCAAAGCAAAACGCCCCGCACAGGGCGGGGCGGGGCGTTTTGATGCGACGGGGGTGCTTGCTTAAATGCTCACACGCAGCCGGTCGGCTTCGGGGTGCCGGCGTAGCGGCCGGCCTGTTTGGCGGGGCCGAACGGGAACAGGTCGAACAGGAATTTCTTGTCGCCCCATTCCGGACCTAATTCTTCCTTCAGGCCTTTTTGCAGGAAGCGCAGGTTGGGCGCGGTGCCGTTCTGGGCGAAGAACTCGCGCATGTAGTG
Source organism: Thiobacillus denitrificans (assembly GCF_001530125.1). Taxonomy (GTDB): domain Bacteria; phylum Pseudomonadota; class Gammaproteobacteria; order Burkholderiales; family Thiobacillaceae; genus Thiobacillus; species Thiobacillus denitrificans_C. The sequence continues at coordinate 1,086 of NZ_LDUG01000023.1, forward strand.
GATGATCTTCCAGTGGTTCTCACCCAGTTCAAGCTTGTCTTCCTTGGCCAGTTCGACGGCCAGTTCTTCGGACCAGTCTTCCAGATTAACCAGGTAGCCTTCGGGGTCGGTTTCGATCATTTTGCCGTTGATTTCGCGTTCCATGATGCGTGTCCTTGTGTTCAGTAAAAAATAACGATGCCGAACGATAGAATAACCGAGTAAATTAGTCAACCACTCGCGATGGGCAGGTGTGGACTTAGGCGACTGCCGGTTTCCAGTTATGGGTCTCGCCCTGGGCCTGTTTGATCCAGGCGTAGTAGGCGTCATACATCACCATGCCATGCCGCAGCATGACGTGATCGTCCGGGAACATGGCCGACAGGCCCAGTGATTGCGCCAGCAATCCGGCACATTGCGGCGCCAGGTCGAGCCGGGCGGTATCGGCGCCGCGCACGATGACGGCAAGTTGCAGCAAGGCCGGGTCGTTCAGCTTATTCAGGCGCAAAAAGGCATCAAAACTGCACAACTCGCCGACGTGGCCGTATTCCACGCCCGGGATGTCGTAGGGCGTGGCGCCGGTTTCTTTCGCCACCTGCAGCACCTGGCCGGCCGGCACATAAAGAAACTCGGCCGCCGGGTCGATGAAGCGCGCGATCAGCCAGGGGCAGGCGATGCGGTCGATCTTGGGCCGTGCACGGGTCACCCATTTCATGTTTCGTTCGACGGCTTAAAAACCGTCGGCCTCGGCTTCAAGGTAGGCCAGCGAGGCATTGCGCCCGGCCAGTTCGTCGAAATTGGCCAGCTTTTTCCAGGGCGCCGAATCGAAGCTGGTGATCGCCGTGGTGGCGTCGGTGCCCGCTTTCACCGCCTTGTCCATGTGCGACTTGAGCGCGTTCAGGTACCGATACGTCGGCTGCTCGAATCCACTCAAAGGCGCGACCTGGCCGTGGCCCGGGACGAACCGCCTGGCCTTGAGGCTGCGCAGGCCATCGTAGGCGGCGATCCACTGCGTGACGTGGCCGTCGGGGAGCACGGCAAGCAGGCGTCCGCTGTGCAGAATGTCGCCGGCGAACACGGTCTGGCCCGGCGCGACTTCGACCACCAGCGTTCCGCGCGTGTGGGCGCGCCCGAAATGCGTGACCTGCAGGCTGACGCCGCCCAGATCCAGCGAGATGGACTGGCTGGCCTCGATGAGGCGGCCGGGCAACTGGGGCGCTGCGATGGCGCCGTCTTTCAGGCCCAGCGTGCGGGCGACTGTGGCAGCGAAACTGGCGCCCTCGTTTTCCATGCGGGTGGCCGCTTCGCGCGAGGCGATGATTTCGGCCCCCGCCTTGCGAAACACGTCATTGCCCATGAAGCGATGCGGCTGGGAATTGGTGTTGATGACATAGCGCACCGGCAGCGGCGTGATTTCGCGGATGCGCAGCAGCATTTCTTCGGCCATCTCGGGCGAATAGCCGCTGTCGATCACCGCGACCGACTGCGTGCCCGCGACGAAGCCCAGGTTCATGCGGTAGCCCCGGTTTGCCTGGCTCGGCCCTTCATACGGCCCCACCCACACCCAGGTGTTGGGCGAAACCTTGACCGGCTTGGGCAGCCAGCCTGCCGCGTGAGCCGGCATTGCCACCAGCGCACACAGCGCCAGCCAGAATCCGAATCGTATTTTTTTCATGTCAACCTCCCGTTGTTTTGATTGATTATCTGGAGCTTATGCGTTGACGGGGTGCCCCCAAGGCCACAATGCGCCCACAGCGCATGGTCATTTTGCGGCCCGATCGCTGGTCATTTCGTGACGACTTTTCCGCCCGCCGCCTTGTACGCCTCGATGCCACCCTCGATGTAGCGCGCCTTCACGCCCGCGGCCTGCAGGCGGTCGACCACGCTGTTCGACACGCCGCCGCCGCGCACGCAGTAGATCATCACGTCGAGCGTGAGCGGGAGGGCGCCGATCCAGGCGTCGATCTTGTCCGGGTTTTTCCACATCGCGCCTGGAATGATCTCATTGGATGCGGCGAAGTCGGCTTCGCGCCGCACATCGAACACCAGGGTGGCGTCGGGGTTCACGTCGGCGGGCACGATGGTGCGCGGCAAGTCCGGGCATTTTTCGGTCGGCGTGCCGCAGCCGCAGCGTTTCAGGGGTTGGGTTCCGGGTTCCATACTGTCCTCATTTTACAAACGAATAAACCAGCCCGAGCAGGGCGCATACGCCGATCACCTTCATGATGTCGGCCTTGTATTTCCACAGGGCGATAAAGGCGGCGACGGCGATGATGACCGGAAACCAGTCGAAGATCCCGGCGAACGGCGCGTCTGCTGTGCCCTGCGGCCAGAAAGTGTGCCAGGCGAAGAATACCGCGAGGTTGAGGATGACGCCGACCACTGCCGCGGTGATGCCGGTGAGCGGCGCGGTGAAGCGGATCTCGCCGCGCGTGGCCTCGATCAGCGGACCGCCGACGAGAATGAACAGGAAGGACGGCAGGAAGGTGAAGAAGGTTGCCACCGCCGCGCCCGCAAGCCCCGCTGCCACCGGGTTGTCGAACACGCCCTTGGCGACGCCGCCGAGATAGCCGACCCAGGTGACGATCATGATCAGCGGACCCGGCGTGGCTTCGCCCAGCGCCAGGCCGTCCATCATCTGCGGGCCGGTCAGCCACTGGAAATGCTCGACCCCGCCCTGGTAGACATAGGGCAGCACAGCATACGCGCCGCCGATGGTGAGGAAGGCGGCCTTGGTGAAGAATTCGCCCATGTTGTAGAGGTCCGGCGTGCCCTGGATCGCCAGCATCGCCCCCAGCCAGATCAGCACGAAGGCAACGAGCTTGAGCGCCAGCTTGCGCCAGGAAAAGCGCGCATGGGCCGGCGGCGGGGTGTCGTCGTCGATGATGGCCGGGCCGTATTCCCTGGCGCTGGCGCCGTGGCCGCCGCCGCTCTTGAACTTGTGCGGCGCGAGCTTGCCGCCGATCGCGCCGAGCAGCCCCGCGGCCAGCACGATCCACGGAAACGCGATGTTGAAAACGAAGATGCCGATGAAGGCCAGCGCCGCCATCGTCCACAGCACCTGGTTCTTCAGCGCCCGGCTGCCGATGCGCCAGGCCGCGAACAGCACCACCGCCACCACCGCGGGGCGGATGCCGTAGAAGATGCCCTGCACCCACGGCAGGTTGCCATACGCGAGATACAAGCCGGCCAACAGCGACAGCAGCAGAAAGGACGGCAGGAAGAACAGCACGCCGGCGATGATGCCGCCCCGTATGCCGTGCATCAGCCAGCTGATGTAGATCGCCAGTTGGGTCGCCTCGGGGCCGGGCAGCAGCATGCAGTAGTTGAGCGCATGCAGATAACGGTGCTCGGAAATCCAGCGGCGTTTCTCCACCAGTTCCTGATGCATCATCGAAATCTGCCCGGCCGGGCCGCCGAAGCTGATGAAGCCGAGCTTGAGCCAGTATTTGAAGGATTCGCCCAGGGTGACGGGCGCGGGTGCAGTGGTGGGTACGGTGTCCAAGCGATACGCTCCAGATTAAGGATAAAAAAACCAGGCTTGGACGGGACACCGTCTTGCGGATGGGGAATCCTGACGCCGGGGGCTGGTGCCCCGACTGACGCGATTCTAGTGCAGGGGCGCGCAATCAGCCAAACGGGGTCTTGGCCGGGCCCTTCGGGGCGAGGGCGCCCCTCCTACACCCGCACGCTTTTGTAGGAGGGGCGCCCTCGCCCCGAATTTCGCACCGCCGCAACCGTCCCGGCTACTGCGCCGGCCCCAGCACGAATTCCTTGAATGCCTGCGCCACCGGCGACAGTCGCTTGTCGGCGCGGTGGACGATGTACCAGTGACGCAGGATGGGGAAGCCATCGACGTTCAGCACGGCCAGCCGCTTCAACGCCAGTTCCATCTCCAGCGTCTGCAGCGAGAGGATGCCCAGCCCCAGACCGGCCTGCACCGCCTGCTTGATCGCTTCATTGCTGCTCATTTCCATGCTGCTCTGGATTTCCAGCCCGCGGGCGGCGAAGAAACGCTCCATCGCGCCGCGGGTGCCGGAGCCGGTTTCGCGCACCAGGAAGGATTCGGTGGCCAGGCTTTCGACGGCAATGTTCCTCTGGCCAACCAGCGGATGGTCGGGCGGGGCGATCACCACCAGCGGGTTGTCCATGAAGCGGATGGCTTCCAGGCCCAGCCCGTCCGGCACCTGCCCCATGATGGCGAGGTCGATGCGGTTGCCGACCAGCTGGTCCAGCACCGCAGCACGGTTGGAGACGTCCAGATGAACCGTCACCCCGGGGTGCCTGCCGCGAAACCGGGCCAGGATATCGGTGGCGACGACATTCACGGTCGAGGTCGCGGCCAGATTGAGTTGGCCGCTATCGATGCTGCGCAGCTGCGCCAGGTTGGCCTGCATGTCGTCCAGTCGTGCGGTGATGGCCCGGCTGGCGTGCAGCACCTCACGCCCGGCCTCGGTGAGGAAGATTTTTTTCCCCAACTGTTCGGTGAGCCGCACCTCCAGGATGGTCTCGATCCCGCGCACCTGCATGGAGACGGCCGGCTGGGAGAGATGCAATTCCTCGGCAGCCCGGGAAAACGACAGGTGGCGGGCCACGGCTTCAAATACCCGGAATTGGCGGAGCGTCAGTCGGCGCATTGATGTATAAGCATAATGATATGGTTTTAATCATAACAATTTAATATTAATTATATAAGCCTGTGCGTATAGTTCACCCATGTCGTGTTCAGGGGCATTGCGCCTGAAGCCCTATTTACCCAGCAAGGAGTCATGCAATGGATCAATCCGCACGTTACGCCGACCTCTCCCTCAAGGAAGAAGACCTGATCAAGGGTGGCAAGCACATCCTCGTCGCCTACAAGATGAAGCCGAAGGCTGGCCACGGCTACCTGGAAGCGGCCGCTCACTTCGCCGCCGAGTCGTCCACCGGCACCAACGTTGAAGTCTCCACCACCGACGACTTCACCAAGGGCGTCGACGCGCTGGTCTACCTCATCGACGAAGCGACCGAAGACATGCGGATCGCGTATCCGCTCGAGTTGTTCGACCGCAACATGACCGACGGTCGCATGATGATCGTCTCTTTCCTGACGCTGGTGATCGGCAACAACCAGGGCATGGGCGACATCGAGCACGCCAAGATTCATGACTTCTACATGCCCGAGCGCGCGATCCAGCTGTTCGACGGCCCGGCCAAGGACATTTCCGACATGTGGCGCATTCTGGGCCGCCCGATCGTCAACGGCGGCTACATCGCCGGCACCATCATCAAGCCGAAGCTGGGCCTGCGCCCCGAGCCGTTCGCGGCCGCGGCCTACCAATTCTGGCTGGGCGGCGACTTCATCAAGAACGACGAACCCCAGGGCAACCAGGTGTTCTGCCCGGCCAAGAAGGTGTATCCGCTGGTGTACGACGCGATGAAGCGCGCCCAAGACGAAACCGGCCAGGCCAAGCTGTTCTCCGCCAACATCACCGCCGACGACCACTACGAGATGTGCGCCCGCGCCGATTTCATCCTGGAAGCGTTCGGACCTGACGCGGACAAGGTCGCCTTCCTGGTCGACGGTTTCGTTGGCGGCCCCGGCATGATCACCACCGCCCGCCGGCAGTACCCCAGCCAGTACCTGCACTACCACCGTGCTGGCCACGGCATGATCACCTCGCCTTCCGCCAAACGCGGCTACACCGCGTTCGTGCTGGGCAAGATCTCGCGTCTGCAGGGGGCTTCCGGCATCCACGTCGGCACCATGGGCTACGGCAAGATGGAAGGCGATGCTTCCGATAAAGTCATTTGCTACATGCTGGAGCGTGACGAGTGCCAGGGCCCGGTCTACTTCCAGAAATGGTACGGCATGAAGCCCACCACCTCGATCATCTCCGGCGGCATGAACGCGCTGCGTCTGCCCGGTTTCTTCGAGAACCTGGGTCACGGCAACGTGATCAACACCTCGGGTGGCGGCGCTTACGGCCACATCGACAGCCCCGCTGCTGGTGCAATCTCGCTGCGTCAGTCGTACGAGTGCTGGAAGTCGGGTGCCGACCCGATCGAATACGCGAAAGAGCACAAGGAATTCGCCCGCGCGTTCGAGTCCTTCCCCGGCGATGCCGACAAGCTCTACCCCGGCTGGCGTGAAAAGCTGGGCGTGCACAAGTAAGCACAACTCACATTGATGCATGAGAAACGCCTCCGGTTCACTGGAGGCGTTTTTCTTCCGGCACGAGGAAAAACCATGACGGACAAAGACCAGTACAAGGTTCAGCACGAACCCTTCTACCAGCAGCAGAAGAACGAAGTCGCGCTGTACGAGGCCGCCTACCGCAACCGCCTGCCGGTGATGGTGAAAGGCCCCACCGGCTGCGGCAAGTCGCGCTTCGTCGAGTACATGGCGTGGAAGCTCGGCAAGCCGCTGATCACCGTGGCCTGCAACGAGGACATGACCGCGTCCGACTTGGTCGGTCGTTATCTGCTGGAAGCCAACGGCACCCGCTGGCTCGACGGCCCGCTCACCGTTGCCGCGCGCATCGGCGCCATCTGCTATCTCGATGAAATCGTCGAGGCGCGGCAGGACACCACCGTGGTGATCCATCCGCTCACCGACCACCGTCGCGTGCTGCCGCTCGACAAAAAGGGCGAGTTGATCCACGCCCATCCCGATTTCCAGCTGGTGATCTCCTACAACCCCGGCTACCAGACGCTGATGAAGGACCTGAAGCAGTCGACCAAGCAGCGCTTCACCGCCTTCGATTTTGATTACCCGGCGGCCGCGCTGGAAACGCAGATCGTGGCGAAGGAAACCGGCATGGACGAAGCGATGGCCGCCAAGCTGGTGAAGATCGGCGGCGTCGCCCGCGGGCTGAAAGGGCACGGGCTGGACGAAGGCATCTCCACCCGTCTGCTGGTGTACGCCGCGACGCTGATCAAGGATGGCGTCGAGCCGCGCGACGCCTGCCGCATGGCGATGGTGCGTCCGATCACCGACGACGCCGACATTCGCGAGACGCTGGATCACGCCATCGATGCCACGTTTGCGTAAGCAACAACACCGCGTGTAGGTTGGGCTGACGCAGGAAGCCCAACATGACTGGCTTGCGCTGGGCTTCGTGCCTCAGCCCAGCCTACGGGAGATTGTCCGGACATGACCGAAACCGAATATCAGCATCCCCTGATGGCCGCCTACTGGAAGCAGCTCGACACCCGCTTTCCGCAGGTGGAAGCGGTGTTCGACGATCTGATGGCGGAAGCGCTGGCGGTGCTCACGCGCGAAGGCATCGACGCCTATCTCGAAGCGGGCCGCGTCATCGGCAAGCTGGGGCGGGGCGTCGAGCCGATGCTGGCGTTCATGGAAGAGTGGCCGTCCACCGCCAAGGCGATCGGCGAAGCGGCATTGCCGGCGGTGATGGCGCTGATCCAGCGCATGCAGAAGTCGCCCAACGGCCGCGCCATCGAGCCCTTCCTGCAAACCCTGGCGCCGGTGGCCCGCCGGCTGCATTCGCAGGCGCAGCTGCAGCGCTACCTCGATCTCACGCTGGATTTCAAGGCGCGCACCACCGGCTCCATCCACGGCCACCACACCACCTTCCCCAGCCCCGGCCTGCCGGATTTTCTCGCCCAGGCGCCGAACCTGCTCAACCAGTTGACGCTGTCCGGCCTGAAAAACTGGGTGGAATACGGCATTCGCAACTACGGCAACCACCCCGAGCGGCAGAAGGATTACTTCAGCCTGCAGTCGGCCGACAGCCGCGCCGTGCTGCAGCGCGAACGCCATGGAACATTATTGGTGGACGTCGAGCGCAAGCTCGATCTATACCTGCGCGGCCTGTGGCAGGACAGCGAACATCTGGTGCCGTACTCCACCGCGTTCGACGAACTGCGCAAGCCGATTCCCTATTACGACAAGCTTGGCATCCGGCTGCCGGACGTGTTTGACGACACGAACGGCGTCAGCGGTATCGACCGCTACCGCGCAGTGCTCGCCCACATCGTCGGCCACCGCCGCTGGTCCGAGGCGCAGATCGCCGACAACTGGAGCCCGTTCCAGCGCATGGCGGTGGAATTCTTCGAGGACTGCCGCGTCGACACGCTGCTGATCCGCGAATACCCCGGCCTGCGCCGGCTGTTCCTCGGGCTGCACCCGAAGCCGCTGGAAAACGCCTGCGATCCGGAGACCACCTCCTGCCTGCGCCACCGCATGGCGATGCTGTCGCGTGCACTGCTCGACCCGCATCACGGCTATGTCGATGTCGATCTCAACGATTTCGTCGCCCGCTTCCACGCCGTCATGGCGCCAAGCGAATCGGAACAGCGTGAATCCAGCACAACAGAAATCGCCGCGCTGGCGCTCTCCTACGTCGCCAAAACCCGCCTTCAGAGCGACCAGTTCGCCAAGGTGCACTTCGACGACACCGTCGTCGACTACCGCGACGACAACCGCCAGTTGTGGAAATTCATCGAGGCGGGCGACGAGGAGGAATCCTTCGACGAGACGCGCAAGGCCGAGCCGGATCAGGAAATCCGGGGCCTGCCGCCGCGCCATTACCATGAGTGGGATTACCGCAGCCAGACCTACCGTCCGGACTGGGTCAGCGTGTACGAGGCGCTGCATCCCCAGGGCAATGCGGCCGACATCGACCGCCTGCTCGCCAAGCACGATGCGCTGGCCAAGCGGCTGAAGCGGATGCTCGACCTGCTGAAGCCGCAGGACAAGGTGCGCATCCGCTATCAGGAAGAGGGCAGCGAGCTCGATCTCGACGTCGCGATCCGCTCGCTGATCGACTTCAAGGGCGGTGCCAACCCCGACCCGCGCATCAACATGAGCCACACGACCGCCGGCCGCGACATCTCGGTCATGTTGCTGCTGGACCTGTCGGAATCGCTCAACGAAAAAGCCGGCGGCTCCGACCAGACCATCCTCGAACTCAGCCAGGAAGCGGTTTCGCTGCTGGCCTGGGCGATCGAAAAACTCGGCGACCCGTTCGCCATTGCCGGCTTCCATTCCAACACTCGCCACGACGTGCGCTACCTGCACATCAAGGGCTACGGCGAAAATTTCAACGACGACGTCAAGGCGCGCCTGGCCGCGATGGAGGCGGGCTACTCGACCCGCATGGGCGCCGCGATGCGCCACGCTGCGCATTACCTCGGCGCGCGCCCGGCCGACAAGAAGCTCATGCTCATCCTCACCGACGGCATGCCGTCCGACGTCGATGCCCACGACGAACGCCTGCTGATCGAAGACGCCCGCCAGGCCGTCAAGGAGCTCGACCAGCAGGGCATCTTCCCCTACTGCATCAGCCTCGATCCCAAGGCCGACGAATACGTCGGCGACATCTTCGGCCGCCACTACACTGTCATCGATCGCATCGAGCGGCTGCCGGAGCGGCTGCCGCAATTGTTCATGGCGCTCACCAAATAAGCCGTCTTGGCCCTTCAGCATTACCCCGACATCCGCCAGCAAGTCGGGTTTCTGTTTGGGAGATTGATGGGAATGCGGCGGTCTCAAATCGACCCTGAGCGGAAATTCAGGCGGTTGGCGGAGAACGTCTCCTGTTCGGCCTTATGCAAAGCTTTACATAAGGCCGATGAAGAGACGGTCGCCGTTATCGGCATGAACTTCCGTCCCTGGCCGGTTTGAGGCTTTCATCAAAAAAACGTCGGCGGTATCTTCGGCCGCCAGTTCATCGGTCATCGATCACATCGAGCGGCTGCCGCAATTGTTCATGGCGCTCAACAAATAATCCGGGTTGGACAGGTAGTGTTGTTCCAACCCGTCGACATTAGTGGCCGGGATTATGGTGGACGGCGACCTCACCTCGCCGGTACCCGTCCAGGCCGCGCGCACCATGGGCGCGGACTTCGACATCGCCGTTGACGTCTCCAACGTGGCCCGCCGGAACAAGCTCACCGGCACCGTGGATGTGCTGCAGACCTTTGCCATCATGGGTTTCGCGGGCCGGCACCGGACCATCCTGGAGGGCGAGAGGGCCGCCTCCATCATGCCGGAGCTGAAGGCCAAACTCGCCAAGGCGCGGGCGCGCTAAAGGCGGGTGCAAGCAGAGGGATCAGCGTCGGATTTTTTCATCGACGGCATCATGCTCACGCCTGCCAAACCCCGTACCCTGCTTCACGGTAATCAATCGCCAACTCCACTTCCAGGTCGCGCGCGCCGTCATAGGACATCGGGTTATACAGTTCGTACAGTTCAGGCAACAAGCGCAGGCCGAATTGTTTGACGAATCGATTGGACTGGATGCCTGCCTTGTGTTTGTCGAAGCGCACGTCGGGATCCAGTCCTGTCATGCCGACGTAAACACATGGCTTGCCCGTGATGTAACCGGGGTTGGCTTTCTTGAATCGGCCTTCGTATAGAACGTCTTTCGACAGTTCGATCACATAGACATGATAGTGATTTCGGCGTCCCATCGCACGCGGCTTACGTGCCTGAAGCGCCAGCCTCACGGAAGGTGCTTTTGCCGTCCCGTTTCGCCGCGTAAAGCGCCGCGTCTGCTTTCTTCAGCAACTCATCCAGCGTTTCTCCGCCAGCGCAGCACATGGCAATCCCCACCGACGCCCCGATGTGTGCGGTGCCCCCTGCGGCAAGCGGGATGGGCTGGCTCAGGCTTTCCACCACGCGGCCTGCGACCTCACGCGCCGCCGCTGCATCGTCGACCTGCCCCAGCACGATGACAAACTCGTCGCCGCCGAAACGGGCGATCACATCCGACTCGCGGAGCAGTTGCTTCATCCGTTCCGCCGCCGTCACCAAAACCGCGTCGCCCGTAGCGTGCCCATAACGGTCGTTCACCGCCTTGAAGTCGTCCAGATCGATGGCCAGGACCGCCATCTGCGTCCGCGAGCGCTTCGCGCCGGCGATCAAGTGCTTTTCGTTTTCGTTGAGGAAGCGCCGATTGGCCAGTCCCGTCAGCGGATCGCGAAGACTGAGTTGCCGGATCGTCTGCTCGGCGTGGATACCTGCCCTGATCAGGCGACCGGTTTCCCGGTACAGCCCGAGGAGCGCCAATCCCGTCCACAGCCCGGCCATTCCCAGTAGCGCCGACGACCAGTTCTGGTCGTGGATTCGCGCCGTTTCGCGCGTTTCCAGCTGGCGCAGCTCTTCCCGTCCGGTCTCGATCAGAATGCGGTGGATCTGCTCGATGGCAGACTTGTCGAACCCCGCAAGCTCCCGTTCAGGCGGCGTGGCATCGCCACCCGCCGCTGCGCGTTGCTGGAGCGCGCCAAATCCAGTCTCCAATGCCGATTGCAGTGACGGCAGCGGCGCCAGGCGAGCAGCCCGGGCGCCGTCAGCACCGATCAAGGCGATCAGTCGCTCGGCACTGGGACAGCGCGATTGGCGACAGATCAGGCTGGGGTCAAGATCGGCGGGATCGTTCGACTCGGCGTATTTGCGAACCGCGGTGTCGAGGTTGAGCAGGTAGGTGCGCAGCGCGTCGATGTACGCAATGACCTGCTGCGTGTGCGCCACCGAGCGAACGGCCTCTTCCGAGCGCTGGTACTGGTAGAGAATCATGGAGATCAGCACCATGATGATGAGCGCGAAGATCAGCGCACCCTTGCGGAGCACGCGCTTGAAGCCGGCAAAGACAGATCCATCATTTTCGGTTTGCATGGTGGCGTGGCAGAGGAAAAAACGAAGACAACGGGCTGAATACTAAAGGCATTTGCACCAAAGCAGCGCGCCTCACGGCATTCTGGGAGCGTCGTTGGGCAACAGCTGAACCCAAACGACCGGCCCATCCCCTCGCCTCATCTTCAGGAAAACTGAACCAGATCCCCGTCCCGATCGTAGGCCAAATACTTGGAGATCGTGCCATTCTGGATCGAATTGACCATCGTCTTTAAGTGCGCCTGCGCTTCTTCGGTACTTGGCATGACACCCGCGCGCCCTGCCAGGCAGGCGACAAACACGATTTTCCAATCCTGTCCCATCTGGCGTGACTCCTCGACCAGATCGGAAAAATCACCCAGCTCATCCAATGCCTTGTCGGTACACATTTGGGGGGTTAATACGCCCCCCGTCCCGGCATGAAAACCTTGATTCTGGGCTGCGGTATGGCCTTCAGGCAGTTCGGGTTGAGTGAAAACGAAAAGAAGCCGCTGCGGTTCGGGTTGCTGCCTGGCGGTTGTTAGCAGATCTGCGTAATTTGAGATGTTCATGCGGTTTGACCTTAAAGAGAGGAAATCCAACGGGCTTCCTGAAAGTATCACTAACCCGGGCTGGAGGGCCACCGCCCAAAGGGGGAACGCCCGCGCCACAGCGCCACCGCGCCGGACGGCAGCCTGTGGGTCACCCTTTACGGCTACAACAAACTCGTGCAGGTGGAGCCGGCTGCCCGCCGCATGGTGCGCGAAGTGGCCTTGTCCGCCGGTCCGGAGGGCGGCGCCTACGCAGTGACCGTCGACGGCGCCGGCATCGTGTGGGCCAACGAAATCCGCAGCGACACCGTGGTGCGCATCGACCCCAAGAGCAATGTGCAGCGGCCGTTGTGGTTGCCCATGTACCAGAGCTGGCCCTGGGCAGCCACAACGGCCGGCTGGGCCGGGTGCACTAGAGTGGAATGCCGGGAACCGCGATGCCCAAACTGAGCGAATACGTCGAGATGGCTGCAAATGAATATTTGCAGGAAACCGGACAGGACGAACTGGATGCACGCTGGGTTGCCGAGTTTTTTCAGGACGGCGGCGTGCAGGATGATTACCCGCGGCAGGATCTGGTTGCGTTTAGCGCCATGGTGCTAAACGCGCTGACCAAAAAATCCGAGCGGGCGGGCAAACAAACGCGCTTCCAGCTGGACAAGATCGTGCACTTCGTCAGGCAGCTGCGCAAACCGTAAGAACCCGCGTCATCGACCACACCATCCCGGCCAGCGCAAAAAAGAAGCCCCGCGGTGGCGTGGGATCGCCGGCCCCGCTCCTTACTCCTTACGTGCGCTGGCGGCGGCTCCAGCCCAGTCCGGCGACTCCGAGCCCGATCAGGGCGAGGGTCGCGGGTTCGGGAACGGCGGCGAGAAGCCCGCGAATTTCCCCAGCGGGAAACACGGCGGTGTGGATGTTGAAATAGGCGAGCTGGTCGTCGAATTCCGCGATCAGCGCGGCCTCGGCGCCTGCCACGGTGCCTCCGCCAAAGTTGGTGACGAAAGCTGCGGTATAGCTCGCGGGATTCGTGAGGTCGATCAGGACGTCATAGCTGCCCGCGGTCACGCCTATCGGGAAGCCGGGGAGGGTGCCAGGGGTAACGGCCACACCAACCGCGACATCCTCGTTCGGCAGCGCCGTACAGCAGTGGATGTGGGCGAAAGGCGCGCTGTCGCCGCGCCTGGACGAAGACGGACTGCCTTCCCGGGGATTCGCTTTGTACGGGCATTGGCGCGGCAACGGCCCTCGATGCGCATGCTTGTCCACTAACGGTGCTTCGATCCTGGTTAATGACCTGCGTCGGTGCCTTGGCTAAAGTGCCATCGCACCGCCACCTACAACTAAAGTTGTATTTCAATTTTAAAACAGATGTCCTAAGCTGATTTCAGCTACTCCGAGCATGATGGGCGAACGGCTTCGACGGACCCCATTTGCTATTGTGCGGACTTAATCAGGAGAAGACCATGGCAACGGCGAAAAATAAGCTGGACAGAGTATTGGACGACGCTCACGAGTTGGAAGGCTTTCTTCATGCCCTGCTACCGGCCTTGGACGAGCAGAAGCTGCGCCAGGGCGACGACGTGCTCCGCTACGCAAAGAAACTCAAGCTCAAGATTCCCGAGTCGCTCCGTGGAGAAGAGGTCACCTGGGAGGCCGAACATTCTGAGGCGCCTCGCAAACGCGGTAATGAATCCTTGGTGTTCGTGCGGCCGGGCCAGGCCGACGCAGTCGGACTTGTCATTAAATGCGTCAGGATCGGGAAGTGGATATTCTGCCTTGAATGCGGGTTTTTTTATTGTCGGATTGTGGCCACTCGAAGATTCTGAGTTACGGGTAAGCGTTTAGGCACCCCGCGTTCTGATAGGGACTCGCGCGAAGTTACCCTGGCAGGCGGTTCGGTTCGCTCCTTGGTGCCGACCCGCAGCCCGGAATGTTAAGAAGGAACCGATGTCATGGCTCGCCCACTGATGCGCTGGTTGATCAACCTGAACCCCCTGAACTGTCACGACGAGGGGGATGGGATCGGGGATGCCGAGCCCTACCTCTGGACAATCTTCTTCAAGTGCGATGGCGCTTCCCTGATGGTCTCTGATGCCGGGAAGATCGAGGGCTCAGCGGTGATCTTCCCCACCCCGGGGAGTCATGGCAACCTGAACCGTGATGACGTGGATGCCGGCGATACCGTCTTCATCCCGTCCGTACTGGGGTCGTTCAGCGATTCCGTGATGCCGATCCCGGTGGCGCCCGCCATCCAGCCTTTGCTTGGGCAGGAGGATCTCCCCGGCTTCTTCGGCGTCGTTGTTGTTCTCATGGAGGAAGACAACGTAACCGACAACGGTGCAGAAGCCGGCCACCAGGCGCTGAACGCGGCAGTTCAGAGTGCAATTGACAAAGTTCTTCAGAGCCTGGGGGCTGGCCATACCGTCATCACCCCGGAGGACATCGCAAGCGTCACGGAAGGCATCGACGGCGCGGTCTCCGATGCCATCAGCGAGGCGCAGGGCGTCTTCGCGAACATTTGGTCATGGCTCAATGCCGACGATCAGATAGGGAACCAGGTCTTCGTGTTCAACCAGGACCAGTTCGTCACGCCCGACCATCCTGACCAGAGGGTGGGCACGCTTGGTTTCTCGCAGCGTTGGCGAAACCATGGGGATTGGGAGATTCATGGCGCCATGGCCCTCACCGAGCCCTGCCTCGCAATCTCGACGGCATCCGTCCTGGCGGGAAAGGGAAGCAAATCAGATTACCTGGGCGGGCGTCCGGAGAAATTCAGTCGGCAGCTTTCAGCCATGCGCGCCTTCCGGGACCGCTACTTTCACCGGTACGAAGGGCTGCAGGGCTGGTGGAAGCTCGCCGCCCGAAACACCCCGCAAGTGGCTTACCTCACGATGCGGGATCCTCAGATGAGGAAATCGGTTGGGGTTGTGTTCAAGGGCATTGGGGGCATTCTCGAGGACCTCGACGCCCCGCTGCCGAAGGATTTTCTCGACCATGCGCAGCGTGCGACCAAGCTTGCGAGGAAGTCTACCTTTCGCAGGCTTCGCCTGGACGCCAGCAGGGCAGAAGTAGTCCTGCGAAAGCTGAAGCCACGTTCAACCGGGCAAGACGCGCTAAAATTGTTTGCAAAGCATTCACCCGCACGCTACCCGAAGCAAAAAGGGAACCGGGGTAGCTGACGATGCGGAAATGTCTGCCCCCGCCAGTCATTGTATGAAATTCAGAAAGGTTCGAACAAGGTGCGCTGATGCCCAACAACGCGCTGCACCCGACCGTTCGGGCCCCGCTTCGCTGCGGCAATTATCCCGGCAGGCTCTTGGTCGCACTCAGCCAGACGCCCCACTCCGATCGTCTATTTTTTTGCCTTGAGCAGCGGGCGCAGGGTAAAAACGGGGCAGTTCAGTCTGACCTCATTTTTGGTGTCCCCTTTTTGCTTGTGTTCTGACTGCCAAAGCAGGGCCCGCCATTAGCCTGCCTCGCCGGCGGCAACTGTAAAACGGTTCGACAGCGGGGTTGATGAGGCGAAAGGCGCGCTGTCGCCGCGCCATATTTCATTTCCACTGCTTCGGGAATAAATCCTGCCCCGCTCTGTTTACTCTCATGACAAAATACTGTTCGTTTAAGCAAAATTCCGTTCGTCCTGAGCCTGTCGAAGGGCTCTTGGTGAGTAGCTGGTGGTTCGACAAGCTCACCACGAAGGTTAACCGAACAGCATTGTCTCATGACAAGGAGATTCACGTGCGATGGCGTGTGGGCCGTCCCACCCACGCCGTTCGTCTGTGACAAGTCAGCCCATCAGCTGATGGGCTATAAACACATTTCCAACATGCCGAGCGTGGATTTCGGGGTGAGCAGATCCTGAAGACCACTGCTTGATAGGCGCAATTTTCGTCGGCTGACTAGAGGAGAACCGCATGCAATTTACCCGCAGAGACGTACTTAAACTGACCGCCCTGGGGGCCCTGAGCAGTGTGGCCGGCATGCGTCCGGCAATGGCGGCCTCGCCGATGCGCAGCGCCGACGCCGGCATGGACCGCGTGTTCATCTGCAACGAGGATTCCAACACCCTCACGGTCATCAACCCTTACAGCAATACGGTGGACTCCACCGTCAACCTCACCAGCTTCGACGAAGACCCGCGCCCGCCCTTCCGTTTCGTCACCGGCGGCGTGGTGCCCACCCACGTGGCGATGATCCACAAGCCCCTGTATCACGGCGCCATCTCCATCCACGGCGCGGCGCCGTCGCCCGACTCCGGGCTCATCGCCACCACCGGACGGGGCAGCAGCAACGTCTATCTCATCGATACCCGCACCCGATCGGTGCTGGGCAACACCGCCAACCCCCAGGCCAGCGCCGAGACGAACGCCCAGCGCGTGTCCAGCGGCATTCTGATCGGGCGTGAGCCGCACGAACCCACCTTCACCCGCAACGGCAAGGAGTTATGGGTCACGCTGCGCGGCGAGGATCGCATCGTCATTCTCGACGTGGCGCGCGCGCTCAAGCAGGTCGGCGGCAAGGACGCCGGCGCGGTGCGCCAGTACATCGACACGCTCAACGGCCCCGCCCAGGTGTGGTTCAGCACCGACGGCAAACTGGCCTTCGTCATCTCGCAAAAGCTGTCGAAGGTCGACGTGTTCCACGTCAACCCAGACCGTCAGGGCTACAGCCGGCCGCAACGCAAAACGACCCTCGACCTCAAGGCCCAGGATCCCTTCGGCTTCACGCCGTTTCAAAAGACCACGCCGGACGGCAAGGAGGTGTGGTTCTCCCACAAGCTGGCCGACAGCGTTTCGGCATGGGAGACATCGGGTGATCATCGCCTGCTCAGTCACGTCAAACTGGGCGACAAGGCGCGGCCCAACCACGTGGAGTTCGTCGAGAACGCCAAAGGCCGCGCGGTCTATACCAGCCTCGCACGCGTGGACGACGGCGGGCCCGGCGGCGTCGCCTCCAGCCAGATCGCCATCATCGACCGTGGCGCGGCCGCGGGCAGCCGGCAGGTGGTGGGCAACTTTTTCACCCACGGCCGCGAATCCCACGGCCTGTGGACCAACCCCGAAGGCACGCGGCTCTATGTCGCCCACGAACAGGACGAACTGCCGGGCACGCCGGCCGAAGGTCAGACCGTGTGCAGCGTGTTCGACGTCACCGATCCGCTCAAGCCCGGCTTCATCGCGCAAATCCCCTTGGGCAACCTGGATCTGCCTTCAGGAAAACTGCGCAACAAGAAAAGCATCAACCTGGTCTACGTGCGTCCCGGCGCGCGCAGCCAGGCTGGCTGAGGCGCGGGTCGTGCGACGCCTGGCCTGCATCGCGGCACTCGCGCTGGCGCTGCCGGCGAGCGCCTTGTCTGAAAACGGCGTGGCGGAAAACAGCGCGGCGGATCACGCTCACCCCGGCACGGCCACGCGAGGGGATGAAGCGGTGCGCTACCCGGTGCAGTTCCAGCGCTTCATCAGCGAGATGGATCGGGACATGCAGAAGATGATGGCCGACATGCATCGCCCCGGTTACACCGGCAACGCCGACGTGGATTTCCTCGCCATGATGATCCCGCACCACCAGGGTGCGGTGGACATGGCGCGCCTGATGTTGATCCACGGCAGGGATCCCCTGACGCGAAAGTTGGCCGAGGAGATCCTCGCCTCCCAAACCACCGAGATCGCCGCCATGCGGGCGCGCCTGGAAATCCTGCGGCGCGCGCCGGACGCCGACCCGGGCGCGTTTCCAGCCTTGAGTGGCACGCGCGGGGTGCGCGATTGATTCGGCTGTCGATGCCTGCTAACACCTGGCCTGGTTTGTTTGGCAGTTAAACCGGGTTTCTGTTCGGGCGGGACACGCCCACCGATTTATTGATCCGTAAAGATCGAACTTCTCGATGCGCTCGGCTTCCGCATCCGTCACCCGGCCTGCGACCGGGTGCTGATGAGGCCTGAGCAACCGCATCGGGGTGCGTCAGTCGTACTTGCAGTCGTCCAGATGCGCCCGCCATTGGGTGAGCAGGGTCGCCCGGGCCGCTGCGTCGCCGCTGATCGCGGCCAGCAGTTCGGGGCCTGCACGCAGCTCCACGCGCTGCCAGCCCGAGCCGGTGGCGCATTCCACGATCACAGCCCACTTCCCCTCCCGGGGTTCGACGGCATGGAGGTGGGCGGAAAGCCGCATGCCGTCGAGGAGGGTGCTCACGGCAGCGTGGGCCCGTGCCAGGTCGGCTTCGCTGGGTTCTGTCATGACTCAGTCGTCGAACCGGTGCAACAGCGCGTGCCCGCTGCAAGAAGAATGTTCCATATTGCCCCCACAAAATAATGGCTGGAAAATTCATCATAGTGCCTGGATGAGCATGTCGCTTCCTTGTGTCACCCCGGCCCGCTGTGGCCACGCCACCCCGACCGCCGGAAAATGGCGACGAAAATGGGTGGTTACGTCAAACCAGATCGCCGGGTGATATCGGCACGTCGCTGAAGTTCAGGCGGATTGCGACGAACGTCTCATGTTCGGCCATTCTGAAAATGCCGTCTAACATTGAAGTCAACAGGTCGCCAAAGAAGCTGCGCTTCCCGGCGCTCATTAGCTTGTACATTCGACATCGCTGGAAACAAAAGGGTGCGCGTCGCGTGAGTCACAACATCGCTACTGACAGGTGTTCCAGGCACGTTCCCTGCGCGGGGACCGCCCTCTCCACGCCTGCAGTGATCGCCCACCGCGGCGCCGCTTATGATGCGCCGGAAAACACCCTCACCGCATTCAACCTGGCCTGGCAACAGGGCGTCGACGGTATCGAGGGAGATTTTCATCTCACCCGTGATGGGAAAATCGTCTGTATCCATGACGCCGACACCAAGCGGACAGCCGGTCAGGCCAGGAAGGTCGCAGAAGCGACGCTCGCTGAACTTCGTCAGCTTGATGTCGGTTCCTGGAAAGGAGCGCAATGGCGCGGCGCCCGAATCCCTACCCTTGATGAAGTCCTTGCCACCGTGCCTGAAGGGAAGCAGGTGTTCATCGAGATCAAATGTGGTCCGGAGATCCTGCCCGCCCTGAAAGGGGCGCTTGCCGGGTCCAGGTTGCCGTCCGGGCAGGCCATCGTGATGTCCTTTGATGCCAATGTCATTGCCGAAGCGAAGCGACTGCTGCCTCAGCGCAAAGCACTTTGGTTGACGGATTTCAAGGCCGACCAGAAAACCGGCGTGCGGCCGTCAGCAACAGAAATTCTGCAAAC
>NZ_LDUG01000024.1:0-33845 GCF_001530125.1 Thiobacillus denitrificans
CGAGTCGATACCTAGTTGTTTCAGCCTCTCGATCACCGCGCGCACCAGAATTTCAGGAGCCGAGGCGCCAGCCGTGAGACCAACCCGGTCTTTGCCCGATACCCACTCGGGCTGGATTTCCGACGCGTTGTCCACCATGTAGGCCGGCACGCCCAGGTTTTGTGCAACTTCCCTCAGCCGGTTGGAGTTCGAACTGGTCGGCGACCCCACTACGATCACCACGTCGCACTGAGGCGCCAGCGCCTTGACGGCATCCTGGCGGTTTTGCGTGGCGTAGCAGATGTCGTCCTTTTTCGGGCCGACAATGTGGGGGAAGCGCGCGCGCAGGGCATCGACCACGCGTGCGGCGTCGTCGACCGACAGCGTGGTCTGGGTGACGTAGGCGAGCTTGTCGGGGTCGGACACCTGTAGCCCCGCGACGTCTTCCGGCGTTTCGACCAGGTACATGCCGCCTTTCGACTGGCCCAGGGTGCCCTCGACTTCAGGGTGGCCCTTGTGGCCGATCATGACGATTTCGAGCCCCTTGTCGCGCATCTTGCTGACTTCGACGTGCACCTTGGTGACCAGCGGGCAGGTGGCGTCGAACACGTTCAGCCCGCGTGCCTCGGCTTCTTCGCGAACCGCCTGCGACACGCCGTGCGCGCTGAAGATGACGGTGGCGCCGGCAGGGACTTCGGCCAGTTCGTCGACGAAGATCGCGCCCTTGGCCTTGAGGTTGCTGACGACAAAGGTGTTGTGGACGACTTCGTGGCGCACGTAGATCGGCGTGCCGAATTTTTCCAGGGCGCGCTCGACGATGGCGATGGCACGGTCGACGCCGGCGCAGAAGCCGCGGGGGTTGGCGAGAAGAATGGTGGGGGTCATGGAGGTAGGCTTAAAAAGATACTTCTTTCTGGTGCCGCAGTGCTAGCACGGTGACGAGTTCGCCGTCATGGCGGTACAGCACGACGTAGCCGCTGTCGCCAAAGCCGATCGGCCACTCCCGGTACTCCGGCTCCAGGTCTTCGGCTGGCCGCCCGATTTCCGGGTGTCGCGCGATGATCTTGACGCCGGCGCGAATCGCTTTTACGGCCTGGCTGGCTGCATCTGCATTCTTGACGGCCAGAAAACGGTAGGCGCGCTGGACATCAAGCAGGGCGGAAGGCGCCCAAATCAGATGTGGCATTCAGGCGGTTCCACGTCTTTACCCGCCTCAAGCTGGGCAAGCCAGGCATCCGCCTCTTCCAACGTTACGTGCAGGCCGGTGGCCTGGTATTCGTTCCAGGCCCGCATGCCATCCTGCCGGAATGCTTCGCGCTTTTCTTCCCGCTCGACGTACTGGCGGATGGCCTCCAGCATCAGCCAGTGCGAACTGCGTTGACGCGCTGCGGCAAGGCGCTTGATGCGTGCGCGGGTGTCTTCGTCGATTTTGATCGCTACGGGGCGAATGGATGTCGCATTCATGGTGCACTCCAGTGGGTATGTACAAGTATTACCTTAGCATAAGTTAGTGAGCACGAATAATTCATTTCCGTCATTGCGAGCGCAGCGAAGCAATCCAGAATATTGATTAAGCAGGCATTTCTGGATTGCCGCGTCGCTGCGCTCCTCGCAATGACAAATTAATCAGCGGTTCCTTAGCGCTTCCGGGCTGACCCGATCTCAGCCATGGCACAGGCACGCGTTCTCGCGGACGGGGGTCACAGGATGCGTTCGATTTCTACTTCGAATTCGACACACAGGCCGGCGAGCGGGTGGTTGAAGTCGACTTTCACCGCGTCGTCGCCGATTTCCAGAATGTGGCCGGCCAGGGTCTGACCGTTGGGCATGGCGAATTCGACCAGTTGATCGACCTCAAGTTTGATGTCGGCGGGCAGGTCGGATTTGGGCAGGGTCTGGATCAGGTCGGGCTGGCTGTCGCCAAAGGCCTGCCAGGGATCAAGCAGGAACACATGGCGCTCGCCGGGGTGGACATCGATCAGCCATTGTTCCAGCATCGGCGCCAGGGTGCCGTCGCCGAGCGTCACGGTTTCCGGTTCGGGGTCGTCGAAGTTGGAGACGAGGTCGTCACCGCCGCGCGGGCGCAATGCGTAACGAAGCTGGAGGGTGTCGCCCGCGGCGACGGCGCGCGTGGTCATGCTGCTTTTTTCGGCCCGGCCGGCTTGCCGAACAGGCTGTCCCAGATCAGCAGAGCGGCGCCGACGGAGATGGCGGAATCCGCCACGTTGAACGCCGGCCAGGCAAAGCTGCGGTAGTGGAAATACAGGAAATCCACCACATGGCCCAGCACCACGCGGTCGATGACGTTGCCGAGCGCGCCGCCGAGCACCAGCGCCAGCGAAAAGGCCAGCCGCGGCTCGTGCGCGTGACGCTTGAGCAGGCGCACGATGATCACGGTGGCGATGATGCCGATCGCGATGAAAAACCAGCGCTGCCAGCCACCGGCGTCGGCCAGGAAGCTGAACGCAGCGCCGGCGTTGTGCACCCGCACCAGCGAAAAGAACGGCAGCACAGGGATGAGTTCCTGATAGTCGAGGGTGGAGGAAATCCACCATTTGGTCAGGTGGTCGAAGACGATGACGGCGAGGGCCAGCCACAGCCATTTGCGCATTGCGGGGTCGGAGAAGTATTTCATGGCGTAGCGTTTAATCCGGCCGGGGCCGGGGGTTAATCCAGTGTTTCATTGTTGCAGTGACCCGGGTTGTAGGGTGCGGTGTTGTGGTGGGAGGCCCGCCTCGGGCCGAAGCTGTGAGGTTGCCCTGGTGCGAAATTCGGGGCGAGGGCGCCCCTCCTACAGATTCGTGCCCTTGTAGGAGGCCCGCCCCGGGCCGATGGGGTGGTCGTCGCAATGCCGCAGCACCCTATTCTATTCGGTTGAATCGCTTCGCAGTCGATGACGGTCGGCCGAAATTCAGGCATGCGTGCGTGCCTCGCCATCGCCATAGAGGTTGCTGACGCAGCGTCCGCACAGGCCGGGGTGGTCGGCGTGCGCGTCGACGTCGTCGCGGTAATGCCAGCAGCGCTCGCATTTTTTCGCGGTGCTGGGGGTGACTTCGATGCGGTCGGTGTCGGCTGTAACAACACGCGCCTGCGAGGTGATCAGTACGAAGCGCAGGTCATCGCCCAGCGGCGCCAGCAGGGCCTGGGTGTCGGGGCTGGCGTGCAGGGTGACTTCGGCCTGCAGCGACGAGCCGATGGCGCCGGCAACGCGCACCGCCTCGAGCTCTTTCTGCACCTCGGCGCGAACGGCGCGGATGCGGGTCCAGCGGTCGAGCAGCGCCGCTTCGTCGGCTTGCGCGGGCAGTTCATGCCAGGTATGCAGGAACACCGAGCTGTCCTCCCCGGCCAGTTGCACCCATACCTCCTCGCCGGTGAACGACAGGATCGGCGCCATCCAGCGCACCAGCGCGTGCGTCAGATGGTGCAGCGCGTTTTGCGCGGCACGCCGGGCGCGGCTGTCGGCGCCGCCGGTGTAGAGACGGTCCTTGAGGATGTCAAGGTAGAAGCCGCCGAGGTCTTCGGAGCAGAAGCTCTGCAGCTTCTGCACGATGAAGTGGAATTCGTAGGCGTCGTAATGCGCCTGCAGTTCGCCCTGCAATTTTCGGGTTAGCGCCAGCGCGTAGCGGTCGATTTCCAGCCAGTCCTCGACCGGCAGCGCGTGTGTTTTCGGGTCGAAATCCGACAGGTTGGCGAGCAGGAATTTCAGCGTGTTGCGGATGCGCCGGTAGCCCTCCACCACGCGCTTGAGGATTTCGTCCGAGATGGTGAGCTCACCGGAATAATCGGTGGTCGCCACCCACAGGCGCAGGATGTCGGCGCCGTACTGGTCCATCACCTTCTGCGGCGCGACCACGTTGCCTTTCGACTTGCTCATCTTGTGGCCTTTGCCGTCGACCACGAAGCCGTGGGTGAGCAGGGCTTGGTAGGGTGCGCGGCCGTCGATGGCGCAGCCGGTGAGGAGGCTTGACTGAAACCAGCCGCGGTGCTGGTCGGAGCCTTCCAGATAGAGGTCGGCGGGATGGGCGAGTTCGGGGCGGCGCTTCAGCACGCAGGCGTGGGTGACGCCCGAATCGAACCAGACGTCGAGCGTGTGGCCGGTCTTGTTGTAGTGCGCGGCGTCGTCGCCCAGCAGTTCGGCCGGGTCGAGCGCGAACCAGGCCTCGATGCCGGCTTGCTCGACGCGCTTCGCCACGGTTTCCAGCAGCTCGGACGTGCGCGGGTGCAGCTCGCCGGTTTCCTTGTGGGTGAAGAAGGGCATCGGCACGCCCCAGTTGCGCTGGCGCGAAACGCACCAGTCGGGGCGGTTCTTGATCATCGCCTCCAGCCGCGCGCGGCCCCAACTCGGAAAGAATTGCGTCGCCTCGACCGCCGCCATCGCCTGCTCGCGCAGCGTGCCCCCCTGATCCCTGATCCCTGAATCTTGCCCCCTGGAATCCATGCCGATGAACCACTGCCGCGTCGCGCGGAAGATGATTGGCGTCTTGTGGCGCCAGCAGTGCGGATAGCTGTGCAGCAGTTTGTCGTGCGCCAACAGGTTACCGCTGGCTTCCAGCGTTTCCAGAATCAGCGGATTGGCCTGCCAGATGCTCATGCCGCCGACCAGCGGCACGCCGGCGTAAAAGCGGCCGTCGTCGCCTACCGGGTTGTCGACTTTCAGGCCGTAGCGGCTGCCGATGACGTAGTCGTCGAGGCCGTGGCCGGGCGCGGTGTGCACAGCGCCGGTGCCGGCATCCGCGGTGACGTGGTCGCCCACGATGACCGCCACCTGGCGTTCCTGGAAGGGGTGCCAAAGCAGCGTGCCTTCGAGCGCCTGGCCGGTGGTGCGCGCGATGACTTCGGCGCCTTCATTCAAACCATAACGTGTCAGTGCCGCGTCTGTCAGGCTGTCGGCCAGGATCAGCAGGCCTTTCGTGGTACGCACCAGCGCATACTGAAAGTCGGGGTGCAACGCCACTGCCTGGTTGGCCGGCAGCGTCCACGGCGTGGTGGTCCAGATGACGACCTGGATGGGTTCGTTGATCGCCGCGATGTCGAAGCGGCGTGCGAGGTCGGCGCGGTCGGCTACAGCGAAGCCGACGTCGATCGCGGGCGAGGTCTTGTCCTCGTATTCGACCTCGGCTTCGGCCAGCGCCGAGCCGCAGTCGACGCACCAGTGCACCGGCTTGGCGCCTTGATAGAGATAGCCGGCCGTCTGGACCTGCCCCAGCGCGCGCAGGGTATCGGCCTCGAACTGGAAATCCATGGTGCGGTAGGGATGATCCCAGTCGCCCAGCACACCGAGGCGAATGAAGTCGGCCTTCTGCCGTTCGATCTGCTCGGCGGCGTAAGTGCGGCACAGTTCGCGGAACTTCGCCGGTGGGATGGCCTTGCCGTGGGTTTTTTCCACCTGCAGCTCGATCGGCAGGCCGTGGCAGTCCCAGCCCGGCACGTAGGGGGCATCGAAGCCGCTCAGGGTCTTCGCCTTGACGATGATGTCCTTGAGGATCTTGTTGACTGCGTGGCCGATGTGGATGTCGCCGTTGGCGTAGGGCGGGCCGTCGTGGAGGATGAACTTGGGGCGGCCGGCGGCAGCTTTGCGGATGGCTTCGTAGCGTCTTTTTTCCTGCCAGCTTTTGACCCAGCCCGGTTCGCGCTTGGCGAGGTCGCCGCGCATCGGGAAGGGGCTGTCGGGCAGGTTGAGTGTGTTTTTATAGTCGGGCATGTTTAAAGTTGGGCACGGCGTTGCTTCAGGAATTGTTTGGCGTTGTTCACGTCGCGCCGGATCTGCGCAACGAGGCTGTCGAGGTCGGGATACTTTTCTTCGTCGCGCAGCTTGTGCAGGAAATCCACGCGCACGCGGCGGCCGTATATCTCCGCATTGAAATCGAACAGATGCACTTCGAGCACCGGCACGGCGTCGGGGTTTTTTAACGTGGGGCGTTTGCCCAGGCTGGCCGCCCCCGGCAGCGGCTCGCCATTGAGGCCGTAGAGCTCGACCGCAAAAATCCCCAGCAGCGGCGGCCGGTTGTGCTTGAGTTGGATGTTGGCGGTGGGAAAGCCGATGTCGCGTCCCAGCTTGTCGCCGTGCACCACGCGCCCGGAGATGCTGTAGGGCCGGCCCAGCAGGCGCGCGGCGTGCTCGAGTTCGCCCGCGGCGAGCGCCTGGCGCACCGCGGTGGACGAGGCGCGCTCGCCGGCGACCTCGACCGTGGGCAGGAACTCGGCGTCGAAGTCGAGCGATTGGCCCAGGCGTTCGAGCAGCGCAAAGTCGCCCGCGCGTTTGGCGCCGTAGCGGAAATCGTCGCCCACCAGCACGTAGCGCGCCTGCAGCGTCGTGCCCAGCACCTGCTCGATGAAGGCCTCGGCGGTGAGCGCCGAGAACGCGCGGTCGAAACGGAACACGTGCAGGCGGTCGATTCCCATTCGCTGCAGGCACTCGGCTTTTTCACGCAGACTGGACAAACGTGCAGGCGCCTGCTCGGGGGTGAAGAACTCGCGCGGGTGCGGCTCGAAGCTCAGCACGCAGGTCGGCAGGCCGCGCGACCGTGCCACGTTCTGCAGGCGGGCGAGCATGGCCTGATGGCCGAGGTGCAGGCCGTCGAAGTTGCCGATGGTGACCGCGTGGGGCGTGCCGAGAGGAGTGAAGCCGTGGGTGATGCGCATGGGGTTGATGCGTAGGGCGGCGGGACGCCGAAAAGCGCTTATTCTAGCCGATTCATGGCCTTATTCTGCCGCGCGGCGGGCGAACTGGCGCGGGCGGAAGCCCATCAGGCCGAGCGCGGCGAAATACAGTGCGATGCCGCCGCCGACCAGCAGCGCCAGCCTGATCATGCGGTCGAGAAAACCGGCCGCCAGCCACCATTGCGCGTCGCCCATGGTGTAGAACAGCATCGCCGCCATCAGCGCGGCGGCCAGCAGCACGCGCAGGAAATAGCCGGTCCAGCCCGGTTGCGGCTGGTAAATCTGCTGCTTTTTCAGCAGATGCAGCAGCAAGCCGGCGTTGAGACAGGCAGCCAGGCCGATGGACAGCGCCAGCCCGGCATGGCCGAGCGGGATGATGAAGGCAAGGTTCATCACCTGGGTGGCGACCAGGGTGAAAATGGCGACCTTGACCGGCGTGCGGATGTTTTGCCGCGCGTAAAACCCGGGCGCCAGCACCTTGACCAGGATCAGTCCGACCAGCCCCACGCTGTAGGCGACCAGCGCCCGCTGGGTCATGGTGACGTCGGTCGCGGTGAAGGCGCCGTAATGAAACAGCGTGGTGATGAGCGGCACCGCCAGCACCGCCAGCGCGGCGGCGGAGGGCAGCGCCAGCATCAGGGTCAGGCGCAGGCCCCAGTCGAGCAGTTTCGAATAGTCGCCCGGGTTGTCGTCGGCATAATGCCTGGCCAGGCTGGGCAAGAGGATGGTGCCGAGCGCCACCCCCAGCATGCCGGCGGGAAACTCCATCAGGCGGTCGGCGTAATACAGCCAGGACACGCTGCCGCTGGCGAGAAACGACGCGAAGATGGTGTTGATCAAGAGGCTGATCTGGGCGACCGAGACGCCCAGCGTGGCGGGCGCCATCAGCCTGAGGATGCGCCTGACCCCCGGGTCGTTGAAATGCCGGGTGGGGCGCGGCAACATGCGAATCTTCAGCAGGTGCGGCAGCATCCAGGCCAGTTGAAGCACGCCGCCGAGGGCCACGCCCCAGCCCAGCGCCAGCACCGGCGGGTCGAAATAGGGCGCCAGCCACAGCGTGGCGGCGATCATGGCGACGTTGAGCAGCACCGGCGCGAACGCCGGCACCGAGAACTTGCTGTGGGTGTTGAGGATGCCTGCCGCCAGCGCCACCAGCGAGATAAAGATGATGTAGGGAAAGGTGATGCGCAGCAGGGTGACGGTGAGTTCGAACTTGTCCGGGTCGGCGCGGAACCCCGGCGCGCTGACATAGGCCACCCATGGCGCACCCACCACGCCCAGCAGGGCGACCACGACCAGCACCAGCGTCAGCGCGGTGCCGACCTGGTTGACCAGGGTCTGGGTGGCGTCGTGGCCCTTGCGGTTTTTATACTCCGCGAGGATGGGCACGAAGGCCTGCGAGAACGCGCCCTCGGCGAACAGGCGTCGCAGCAGGTTGGGGATCTTGAAGGCGACGAAGAAGGCGTCGGTCAGCATGCCGGCGCCGAACACGCGGGCGATGATGGCGTCGCGCGCGAATCCCAGGATGCGGGAAAGCAGGGTCATGCTGCTGACCGCAGCGAGGGCTTTGAGAAGATTCATGGGCGGCGGGTTTTGCGCGCATTGTGCGGGTCGGCCGCGCCAACTGCAACCATATGCAAAACCAGCTTGATTTGTGGCGGGGGTTTCTCGTACAATTACGGGCTTTGGTGAATCTGCCGTGGCGCGCTGTGGCAAACAGAGCGCGTGGTAACCGGGCGCTTCAGATTCAGGATTTAATTTGCCTCGCCTGCAGGGCGGGGTGCCTAGATAAATTTGCCCTGCCCATTGTGCAGGGTGCTTAGTGATCAAATGCCCCGCCTCTGGCTGGGCTTATTAGGAGCAGAAAATATGGCGAACTCCGCCCAGGCGCGCAAGCGCGCACGTCAAGCCAGCGCGCAGCGCGACAACAACATGAGCCAGCGTTCGGAATTGCGCACCGCGATCAAGAAAGTGCGCAAAGCGATCGAAGCCGGCGACAAGGCCGCGGCGCAGCAGGTTTTTCAGACGTCCATGAGCCTGATCGACAGCATCGCCGACAAGAAAATCGTTCACAAGAACAAGGCTTCACGCCATAAAAGCCGCCTGTCCCTGGCAGTCAAGAGCATGGCCTGAGCGCCAGATGCTGCGCTAGCCTGACCTGGCGCTGCGCTGGCCCGACCAGCGCCGCAGTAAAAAAACGCCGCATCTGCGGCGTTTTTTTATTTCTCGGATTGGCCTGATTCAATCAGCGTTTTCAGTCTGCAATTCATTGCTGCGGGCAAAGGTCTGCAAAAAACGGTAGGCGTTGGCATCGGCGTCCTTGAGCCTTTTGTCCACCACGACGCAGGGAACACCGTCCAGCGTGGTGGGTTGCACATAAGGCGAATAATTGGTGCGGTTGTTGGGGTCGATCACCGCAAACGCACCCGCCAAGCGATCGGCCCAGTCGCTCGGTCGAAACCGGGCGCCCCCGGTGGTGATGCCGCGAATGATGAAGGGGGCGTTGGCGGATGCGTCATCCATGAGTGGGCAGGCGGCTGTAAGAAGTTGCCGGATTTTAGCACGCAGGCAGTAGGGTGAAGTGGGGAGGCCGCTTGCGCGATCGTGGCATTTTGAAGATACTGGCGGTGGATTGCCCGACCAAAATGGTCAACAATTCGTTCAAACATTTCAAGCTGAGGAGAGAATATGAAAAACCCGCTGGATTCGCTGTGGGGCACCGTCATTGCCGGCGTTGTGCTCACCGTTGTGTTGGTTGTCTTTGCCAGAAACTTTTTGGGTTAAGGGGGATTAAGCAATGGAAAATATCGATATCGTCTCCGCACTGTCCCGCTGGATCCATTTCATGGCAGGCATCATGTGGATCGGCCTGCTGTATTACTTCAACTTCGTTCAGGTGGCGGCACTGAAAAATGCCGGTGCCGACGGCACCGCCGCCGGCATCACCAAGCACGTTGCACCGCGCGCCCTGCTGTTCTTCCGCTGGTCCGCGTTGGTGACCTGGCTCGCCGGCGCCGCGCTGTTGGGGCCGTATTTCATGGATGCCTTCCTGCTGCGCAACGGCATGGGTCCGATCGGCATCGGCGCCTGGCTCGGCACCATCATGCTGTTCAACGTGTGGGTGCTGATCTGGCCGAACCAGAAGAAGATTCTGGGCATGGTGCAGGCGACCGACGACGAGAAAAACACAGCACGCCGGGTGGCCTTCCTGGCATCGCGCACCAACACCATGCTGTCGATTCCGATGCTGTTCTTCATGGCAACCGGGATGTCTCACTCCGCGCTTTTCAGCCTATAATCAAGGCGCTGCATGACAAGCACGGCGGCTTAGGCCGCCGTTTTCTATTCCGCTGCTTTCATCTTCAAATACTGCAGCTTGATTTGAAAGCCTGTAGAGAACTGCCATGACAACACATTTGATGAACACCTATGCGCGCCAGCCGGTTGCGTTCGTGCGCGGCGAAGGCGCCTACCTGTGGGACGAAGCCGGCAAGCGCTATCTCGACGCGGTCGCCGGCGTGGCGGTGAACGGACTGGGCCATGCGCATCCGAAACTGGTGAAGGCGATTGCCGACCAGGCTGCGACCCTGATCCATTCGTCCAACCTGTATCGCGTGCCGCGCCAGGAAGAACTGGCCGACCGGCTGTGCGCGCTGTCGGGCATGGACCGTGCATTCTTCTGCAACTCGGGCTGCGAGGCCAACGAAGCGGCGATCAAACTGGCGCGCCTGTACGGCCATGGCAAGGGCATCGAGGTGCCGACCATCATCGTGATGGAAAAGGCCTTTCACGGCCGCACCATGGCCACGTTGACCGCGACCGGCAGCCGCAAGATCCAGGCCGGATTCGAGCCGCTGCTGTCGGGCTTCGCGCGGGTGCCGTTCAACGATCTGGAGGCGATCCGCCACGTCGCCGAGCACAACAAGAGCGTGGTCGCGGTGCTGCTCGAAGTGGTGCAGGGCGAAGGCGGCATCAACCTGCTGGCGCCCGACTACCTGGCTGAATTGCGCACGATTTGCGATGCCCACGGCTGGCTGCTGATGCTGGACGAGGTGCAGACCGGAATCGGCCGCACCGGCACCTGGTTTGGCTTCCAGCATTTCGGCGTGATGCCCGACGTGATCGCGCTGGCCAAGGGCCTCGGCTCGGGCATGCCGATCGGCGCCTGCCTCGCGCGCGGCGCGGCGGCCGAGGTGTTCATTCCCGGCAGCCACGGCTCGACCTTCGGCGGCAATCCGCTGGCGTGCGCGGCCGCGCTGGCGACGCTCGACGTCATTGAAGATGATAAGTTGCTCGACAATGCACGGGTGCGCGGTGAAGCGATCCGCAGCGGCTTGCGGCAGGCGCTGGACGGCGTGCACGGCGTGGTCGACATCCGCGGCGAGGGCATGATGATCGGCCTCGAACTCGACCGCCCCTGCGGCGAACTGGTGGCGGTGGCGCGCGATGCCGGCGTGCTGATCAACGTCACCGCCGACACGGTCATCCGCCTGGTGCCGCCGCTGATCTATGGCGCGGCCGAGGTCGATGCGCTGGTCGCGGCAGTGTCCGGCATCGTCAAAACCTATCTGCAGCAGGCGGCGTGATGCTGAAGCATTTTCTGCAATTCAAGGATCTGTCGCGCGACGAACTGCTGTATCTGTTCGAGCGCGCGCGGGTGATCAAGAGCCGCTTCAAGCGCTATCAGCCGTATCACCCGCTGGTCGATCGCACGCTGGCGATGATTTTCGAGAAAAGCTCGACTCGCACCCGGCTCTCGTTCGAGGCGGGCATGCACCAGCTCGGTGGCACGGCGATCTATCTCAACACGCGCGACACCCAGCTGGGCCGCGGCGAACCGGTGGAGGACGCGGGCGAGGTCATTTCGCGCATGGTCGACATCGTGATGATCCGCACCTACGAGCAGGAGATCATCAAGCGCTTTGCCGCGCACTCGCGGGTGCCGGTGATCAATGGCCTGACCAACGAATACCACCCGTGCCAGATCCTCGCCGACATCTTTACCTTCATCGAACACCGCGGCTCGATCAAGGGCAAGACGGTGGCGTGGGTCGGCGA
Source organism: Thiobacillus denitrificans (assembly GCF_001530125.1). Classification (GTDB taxonomy): domain Bacteria; phylum Pseudomonadota; class Gammaproteobacteria; order Burkholderiales; family Thiobacillaceae; genus Thiobacillus; species Thiobacillus denitrificans_C. Next base: position 11,698 of record NZ_LDUG01000024.1, read on the forward strand.
TTCCAACAACATGTGCAACACCTGGCTGCAGGCAGCCGAGGTGCTCGATTTCAACGTGCACGTGTCGACCCCGCCGGGTTATGAGGTCGAACCGGAACGCGCAGGCCTCTACGGCACCGACAATTTCGAGAGTTTTGCCGACCCGATGGACGCCTGCCGCGGCGCTGATCTGGTGACCACCGACGTGTGGACCAGCATGGGCTGGGAAGCGGAAAACGACGAGCGGATGAAAGACTTCGCCGACTGGCAGGTGGACGCCGAGATGATGCAGGTGGCGAAATCCGATGCCATCTTCATGCACTGCCTGCCGGCGCACCGTGGCGAGGAAGTCACGGCGGAAGTCATCGACGGCCCGCAGTCGGTGGTGTGGGACGAGGCGGAGAACCGCCTGCACGTGCAGAAGGCGCTGATGGAATATCTACTCCTGGGAAAAATTGAATCATGAACATCGCTTACTTCAAGGACATGGATTCGCTCTATGTCGAAATCAGTCCCGAAAATCCCGCGCGGTCGTGGGAAGCGCACGAAGGCATCGTGCTCAACCTGTCGGAAGACGGCCGCGTCGTCGGCATCGAAATCGAAAAGGCCAGCCAGGCGACCAATCTCGACATCCTGAAGATCGGCGGTTTTCCCGGTCAGATCGAAATCATCGACAAGAACACCTCCGGTTCCACTCACTGAAACACACACCACCATGAGCGACATCAAGAAAGTTGTGCTGGCCTATTCCGGCGGCCTCGACACCTCGGTCATCCTGAAATGGCTGCAGGATACCTACCAGTGCGAGGTGGTCACCTTTACCGCCGACCTCGGCCAAGGTGAGGAACTCGAACCGGCGCGCGCCAAGGCGCTGCAGTTCGGCATCAAGCCGGAACAGATTTACATCGACGATCTGCGCGAGGAGTTCGTGCGCGACTTCGTCTTCCCGATGTTCCGCGCCAACACCGTGTACGAGGGCGAATACCTGCTCGGCACCTCGATCGCACGGCCGCTGATCGCCAAGCGCCTGATCGACATCGTCAACGAAACCGGCGCTGACGCCATCTGCCACGGCGCCACCGGCAAGGGCAACGACCAGGTGCGCTTCGAGCTCGGCGCCTATGCGCTGAAGCCCGACATCAAGGTGATCGCGCCTTGGCGCGAGTGGGATCTTTTGAGCCGCGAGAAACTTCTCGCCTACGCCGAGGCCCACGGCATCCCGGTGGAGATGAAGCACAAGGCCGGCGGCAGCCCGTATTCGATGGACGCCAACCTGCTGCACATCTCCTACGAAGGCCGCCACCTGGAAGACCCCAACGCCGAAGCCGAGGAGGATATGTGGCGCTGGACCGTGTCGCCCGAGAAGGCGCCTGATCAGGCCGAGTACCTGACCCTCGATTACGTGCGCGGCGATGTGGGGGCAATCAACGGCCAGGCCATGCGCGCGCACGAAGTGCTGGCAAAGTTGAACGAACTCGGTGGCAAGCACGGCGTCGGCCGGCTCGACCTGGTGGAAAACCGCTACGTCGGCATGAAGTCGCGCGGCTGCTACGAAACCCCCGGCGGCACCATCCTGTTGAAGGGCCACCGCGCGATCGAATCGATCACCCTCGACCGCGAAGTCGCGCATTTGAAGGATGATTTGATGCCGCGCTACGCCAGCCTGATCTATAACGGCTACTGGTGGGCGCCCGAGCGTGTGGCGCTGCAGACGCTGATCGACCACAGCCAGGAACACGTCAATGGCAGCGTGCGGCTCAAGCTCTACAAGGGCTGCGTCAGCGTCGTCGGCCGCGATTCGAAAACCGACTCGCTGTTCGACTCGACCATTGCAACGTTTGAAGATGACGCCGGCGCGTACGACCAGAAAGACGCGGGCGGCTTCATCAAGCTCAACGCGCTGCGCCTGCGGATTGCGGCGAAACAGAATGCACGAAGAAGCTAAGCATGTCCCAGTTTGATAATGTGGCCGTCATCAAGCAGGCCAACGTCTATTTCGACGGCAAGTGCGTGTCGCACAGCATCACGCTGGCCGACGGCAGCAAGAAATCGGTCGGCGTGATTCTGCCGTCCACGCTCACCTTCAGTACCAGCGCGCCGGAAATCATGGAGACGGTGGCGGGGTCGTGCCGGGTCAAGCTGGCGGGCGAAAGCGAGTGGAAGGCCTACGGCGCTGGGCAGTCGTTCAACGTGCCGGGCAACTCCAGCTTCGACATCGAAGTCTCCGGCGAGTCGTACCACTACGTCTGCCATTTCGCTTAGGCAATGACCACCGTCACCGTTGTCAGGAAGGATGGCCGCATGTGATTGCGGCAGCCGAGTTCCGCGATGAAACCGGGCTGCCGGGGCAGTCGTTTATGATGGATATGAACCCGGATGTTGCATGCGCTGTTTGTGGGAGGGCCGCCCCCGGCCCGAAGCCGTGAAGCTTGCCCGGGTGCGAAATTCGCGGCGAGGGCGCCGCGCCTACATGCACCAGCATACCAATGGCCAATCCGGGCCGATCAAACATCCGGGTTTTAAGGAGCAATCAAGTGCCAAGTTTTGATATCGTGTCTGAGGTCGACAAGCAGGAAGTGCGCAACGCGGTTGACCAGGTCAACAAGGAAGTGTCCACCCGTTTCGATTTCAAGGGCTCCGACGCGCGCATCGAGCAGGCCGATTACGTGCTGACGATACACGCCGATACTGAATTTCAGCTCGATCAGGTGTACGACATCCTGGCGCAGAAGCTCGCCAAGCGCGGCGTCGACGTGAAGTGCCTGGATATCGGGAGCGTCGAGAAGGTCTCGGGCAACAAGGTCAAGCGCAGCGTAACGGTGAAGACCGGCGTGGAAACCGAGCTGGCGAAGAAGATCGTCAGATGCATCAAGGACAGCAAGCTCAAGGTGCAGGCCAGCATCCAGGGCGACGCGGTACGCGTGTCCGGCGCCAAACGCGACCTGCTGCAGGACACCATCGCGCTGGTGCGCAAGAGCATCACCGACTTTCCGTTGCAGTATCAGAATTTCCGCGACTGAAAAAACACGAGGAGGCGAGCATGACCAAGGTTCTGGTTCCCCTGGCAGACGGTTGCGAAGAACTCGAAGCCGTCACCATCATCGATCTGCTGCGTCGCGGTGGCATCGAGGTGGTGACCGCCGGACTCAAGCCCGGCATTGTTCGGGCCAGCCGCGGTGTGCAGCTGGTGCCCGACGTCACGCTCCAGGTGGCGTTGCAGGACGACTATGACATGGTGGTGCTGCCGGGCGGCATGCCGGGGGCGACACATTTGAAGGATGATGCGCGCATCATCGAACTGCTGCAGAAGATGGCTGCGGCCGGCAAGTACACCGCCGCCATCTGCGCCGCGTCGATGGTGCTGGCCGAGGCCGGGGTGCTCGACGGCAAGCGGGCAACCAGCTACCCCGGCTTTCTCGATGGCCTGTCCGGCGTGACCGTCAGCACCGCGGCCGTGGTGCAGGACGGCAAGGTGCTGACCTCGCGCGGCCCCGGCACCGCGATGGACTTTGCGCTGGCGCTGGTCGAGACGCTGACCGGCGCCGAAAATCGCCGCCAGGTCGAAGCTGGGCTGGTCAGACCATAGCCTGCCGCCCGCCATCGTTCTATCATTAGGGCACTTCTATAAATCGTCGTCGCGAGGAGCGAAGCGACGTGGCGATCCAGAAATTCATGCTAAATCAATGCGCTGGATTGCTTCGCTTCGCTCGCAATGACAGAAATGACGGATTTATAGAAGTGCCCATTACTCACCCACAAGTTGACCCCGGAGATCACCATGCAGATTCGCGAAATCCTCACCCTCAAAAGCGACACCATCCACAGCATTGCGCCGACCGATTCAGTGGAAAGCGCTGTCGCCAAGCTGGTGAGCCTGGGCGTGGGTTCGCTGGTGGTGCTGAAGAACGGCGAGATGGTGGGATTGCTGACCGAGCGCGACGTGGTGCAGGGCATGGTCAAGCAAGGCTGCGACCTGAAGGATGCGCAGGTCAGCACCATCATGGTGACCGAGCCGGTGGTGGCCGATGCCGACGACTCGGTGGACTATGCGCGTGACGTGATGACCAAGTCGCACATCGGCCACCTGCCGATTCTGGACGGCGGCAAACTGTTCGCCATCATTTCCTTCCACGACGTGGCGCGCGCCTGTCTCAAGGAAGCCAACTTCGAGAACAGCCTGCTGAAGCGCTACATCAAGCACTGGCCGGAATAAGGCTTGAAAAAAATTGAACCACTGAGGCACAGAGGAAAAGCCCGGAGCCTGTTGGATTTGAAGAAGGGCGGCCCTTGCGCTTTAATGGTTTTCTCCGTGTCTCTGTGCCTCTGTGGTGAAGAAGTTGCAGGGCGTCAATAAGTGAAGCGCATTGCGCCGTATTCGGGCTAGCGGATCGACTCGATGTCGATCGTCTTGCTCATGATCTGGGGGATGATCAGCGCATAGCCCTGCTGCTGCCAGTGTGCCAGCTCGGTGATGGCGTTGGGCACGACTTCGATGAAATCCTGAAAGTCTTTCACCGCGTAGCCGAAATCCTCAGCGGCCTGCCCGCACACCTTGAACGACACCCCCAAATCAGCGTAATAGCGCATGCGGTCGACCGCTTCCTGGTATTTTTCCTCGTTCTTTTTCGCCACGGTGACGATTTCGGTGCCGTGGATCACGACAACGATGCTCAGGTCTTCAGGGGAATAGCTGTAGGGCGCTGCCTGCAGGGGGTTCATCAGCGATCGCACCCAGAACAGCGCACTGCCGATTTTCTGTGGGTCGTCCAGATAAAACTCGAACATGACCTTGGCCGGCGCGTAGGGCGTCGCCACCGATTTTCCCGCGGCCTGCACCGGCACGGAAAATCCCAGCCATAGCCCCATCAACACAACCAGAATTGATTTCATGGCCGCTCTCCTCGTGGTGTGAACCAGCTTGGTTTATAGCCGCTGGGCGGCGTTTTGCTGCAGGCGGCGCAGGGTCTGGAACAGCTTGAGGCGTGCCGGATCGATTTCGCCTGCGGCGGCCGCTTCCTGCAGCCGGCAGCCCGGCTCGGTCTCATGCTTGCAGTCGCGGAAGCGGCACTGCCCCAGAAATGGCCGGAACTCGACGAAGCCGTGTGCCAGGGCATTGGCATCCATATGCTGCAGGGCGAATTCCTGCAGGCCGGGCGAGTCGATCACGGCCGCGTCGGCATCCAGCCGGTGCAGGCGGGTGTGGGTGGTGGTGTGGCGCCCGCTGTCGAGCGCCACGGAATACTCGGCGGTGACCACGCTGGCATCCGGAAACAGCGCGTTGATGAGGGTCGACTTGCCCATCCCGGACTGGCCGATCAAGAGCGTGGTGTGGCCGTGCAGGGCCGGACGCAGCGGCGCCACGTCGGTCAGCGCCGACAGCATGACCAGCGGATAGCCGATGCGGGTGAGCAGGCCCAGGCGTTCAAGTGCGGCCGGCGTTTCCGGCAGGTCGGCCTTGTTGAGGATCAGCAGGCTGGCGATGCCCTGGTCTTCGGCGGTGAGGATGCAGCGCTGCACCAGTTCCATCGAAAAGCTCGGCCGCGCCGCAACCACCACGGCAAGCTGGGTGACGTTGGCGGCAATGGCCTTGGATTTGAAGGCGTCGGAGCGGTAGAGCAGGCTGGCCCGCGGCAGCACCGCTTCGATCACCCCCGCGTCGCCGTCGCGCCGGACTTCGACCTGGTCGCCGCACACCACGCGCAGGTGGCGGCCCTTGACCTGGCACGGCAATTCGCCGTCGGCTGTGGCGACGATGAAACGGCGGCTGAATGCGGCGACGACCTGCCCGGTCAGGACGGTCACGGGATCAGATGTCAAACAGCATGTCGACCTTGGCCGCGCAGATGAAATCGTTTTCCGACAGGCCGCCGATGGCGTGCGTCCAATACTCGACCTTGACGGTGTTGTAGCCCACCAGCAGGTAGGGATGATGGTCTTCGCGGTGCGACACCCACATCGCCGCGTTGGTGAAAGCCTGCGCCTGGTAGTGGTCCTTGAACTTGAATTCCTTGACGATTTTTTCGCCTTCGCGTTGCCAGCCGGACAGGCCCTTCAGCAGCGGCCCGATCTGCGCATCGGTCAGCGGGGCGACGCCGCCTTCGCAGGGGGCGCACTTCTTGCGTACGAGTTCTTCAATGATGTTAGCCATTGCGATTCCTTACTTGAACTTGTAGTACTGTTGATTGAGGTAGGCCGCGACGTGCGCCTCGTCTTCCGGGAACCAGCCGGCACCGGTGTTGGCGTTGCAGGCGGAGACGCGGGCGGCGAGCTGCTGCGCACTCTGGGTCTTGCGGTCGGCGCGGGTGTAGATCTTGCTGCCGTCATCGCCGAACATGCTGACATGGCAGCTGATGCAGGCCTTGTCGTGCAGGCCCTTGCCGGTCTTGGGGTCGCCCTTGGCGAAGGGCGCGGCAAGGACCGTGGTGGAAAGCATTGCCGCGGCAATTAAAGCGATCAGGATTTTCATGACGGGACTCCTCTGGTTTGTTCCGCATTATCGTCACAGGGGTGCAATTGCGCCAGCGCCAGACGCATCGTGTGCGAAAATGGCGGCCTGTTTTTTGAAGGAACGCTGATATGGCCCTGAACCCCACGCATCTGCTCTGGCTCGACATGGAAATGACCGGCCTGTCGCCCGACACCGACTGCATCATCGAACTTGCCATCGTCGTCACCGATGCCGACCTCAATACCGTGGCCGAAGGCCCGGTGCTGGTGGTCCATCAACCCGATGAGGTAATGAATGCGATGGACAACTGGAACAAGGGCACGCACGCCAAATCGGGGCTGATCGACCGCGTCAGGGCCTCGCACCTGAACGAGACCGAGGCCGAGGCGCAGATGCTGGACTTCGTGAAGCAGCACGTGCCCGCCCGGACCTCGCCGATGTGCGGCAATTCGATCTGTCAGGACCGCCGCTTCATGGCGCGTTGCATGCCGCAGCTGGAGGCGTTCTTCCATTACCGCAACCTCGACGTCAGTACCCTGAAGGAGCTCGCCAAGCGCTGGCGGCCCGGACTTTCCGAAGCGTTCAAGAAGTCCAACAAGCACGAGGCGCTGGCCGACATCTACGAATCCATCGACGAGATGAAGTATTACCGCAAACACTTCATCCGCAGCGCATAAAAAAGCCGACCTGTTAGGGTCGGCTTGATGGACTGCAAGAAAAACGATTCAGGACATTCGATTCGGTCCCGCCTTGCGGGACTTCAGCACGTCGCGGATCGTAAGCCCTTTCTTTAGGGCTTCAGGTAGACGTAGCCTTCCTGTGACTGCAGTTTGCCGATCTCGGCCACGCCGGACGGTACGATGGTGGCGTCCGGGTTCACCGCGCTGGCGTCCAGCTTGCGGGCCTTCAGGGTGTTGTTGCAGACATTGAATTTCACGCCTTTGGCCGTGAGGCCGGCGATGGCGGCTGCGTAGTCGCCCTTGTCGTCCTTGGCGTCGTTGAGCAGGAAGTCGATGCCCTTGCCGTGCGTCACCACGACGATTTTGGCGTCCGGAGCGGAATTTAGGTGGTTGTTCACGTTGTTCATGGCCATGCGCGCGTTGGCGGAGTCATTGACGTGATACACCACTTTTTCTTCAGCCGCGTTGGCAGCCATGGGGGCGGTGGCAAGAAATAGGGCGGCAAGCATGGGGGCGAAAGCGAGTTTCATGATTTGAGTCTCCTGTGTGGTGATTGGATAAGCAGGCTTAATTAAAACCGGGCTTAACTATAAGACGTATCATCTGGAACGCTTATTCCATTTCCGCAGGGAAAGTTTTATGGAATAAATGGACCACTATCCCCGTCATCCCTATATGACCACTATATGACCATGCTCAGCCACTTATTGTTTGGCCCGTTTCGCCCCAGCGTCGAGGCGATGCGTCCCATGCTTTATCGCATCGCTTATGCCTGGTGTCATGACGCCGCACTGGCCGACGACCTGGTCCAGGAAACTCTGTCCAAGGCCTGGGCGCGACGTGCACAGCTGCGCGACGAGGCCTCGCTGAAGGCCTGGGTGGTATCGATCATGAATCACTGCTGGCTCGATCACCTGCGGCGCCGGCGCGACTTTGATGATGTCGACGATTTGCAGGACGAGCTCGAATCTGGCGTCGAGTCGCCCGAGGCGTGCTGCGATCGCGAGGAGGTCATCGCCTGCGTACGGGCGGCCGTGGCGCGTCTGCCGCTTGGGCAGCGCCAGGTGCTGACGCTGGTCGATCTGGAGGAATTTGGTTATGCCGAAGTGGCTGGAATTCTGGATATTCCGGTGGGAACGGTGATGAGCCGTCTGTCGCGCGCTCGCGCGAGCCTGAAAAATCTGTTGGAACCCACAATGCAGCAACCCGCGACCCGGCCGTTGCTGAGGAGAGTGAAATGAACCAGGTTATTTCGGATGAAATCCTGCATGCCTTTGTCGATGGCGAACTCGACGTGGATGACAGCGAAAAGCTCATCGCCCGGATGCGCGAGGATGCGGAGCTGACCCAGCGCGTCTGCGTGCTGCGCAGCCTGCAGAACATGGTGCGGCTGGCCTATGCCGAGCCGCCGGTTTCCGCTGGCGGGAAACCCCTTGCCGTACCCCGGCGGCAGTTGATGCAGCGCTGCGCCTTCGGCTGCCTGATCCTGGTCGCGGGCCTGAGTGGCGGCTGGGCCTTGCGCAGCCTGGATTCCCAGGCGCTGGCGGGCGTGTCTGCCCCTGTCATCGGCGGCTTTCAGGCGGTCAGCCTGTCGCGCGAGGCCGACCCGAACCGGGTCATACTGCATCTTGACAGTGCTGCGCCCGAGCGGATGCAGGCGGCGCTGGATCAGGCCGAGCGGCTGCTGGACGAGGCTGAGCGGCAGGGAAGAACGATGCAGCTCGAAATTGTCGCCAACAGCCACGGCATCAATCTGATTCGCGCCGGGGTCAGCCCCCATGAGGCGCGGATCGTGCGCATGACCCAGCGCCACGCCAACCTGCAATGGGTGGCGTGCAGCCAGACCATCGCCCGATATACCGGCGAGGGACAAATCGTCGAGTTGCTGCCGGTTGCGCGTGCGGCCCCGACCGCCATTGGCGAAATCGTCACCCGGCTGCAGCAGGGCTGGACCTATGTTCGGGTTTGAACGTGGAACGACGCTTGCCAGTCTGCTGCTGATCCTGCTGTTGCCTGCTGCGGTTGCGGCAGCTCCGGTCAATCAGCTCGTCAACCACCCTTCGCCCTATCTGGCGCTGCACGGCAGCGATCCGGTCGCCTGGCAGGAATGGAATGCCGAGACGATCGCCCGCGCCAAACGGGAAAACAAGTTGCTGTTCGTGTCGGTGGGCTACTTCGCCTGCCACTGGTGTCACGTCATGCAGCGCGAAAGCTACAAGAACCCGCAGATCGCCGCGCTGCTTAACCGCGACTACATTCCGGTCAAGGTCGACCGCGAACTCAACAGCGGGCTGGACGATGCCCTGCAGACGTTCTCAGCCCAACTCAGCGGCGTCTCGGGCTGGCCGCTGAATGCCTTTGTCACGCCCGAAGGCTATCCGGTCTTTGTTGTTCTCTATGTGCCCCCGGACGACTTTCGCAAGCAGTTGAATCACCTCACCCAACGCTGGGTTGCCGATCGTGCCGGGATCCGGGCCATGGCAAGGCAGGTTGCACCGCCACCCGCCGGGCAACCCGTTAGCGCGCCCCTGTCCGCCGAGCGCAGCGCACGCGCCTGGAAGCAGTTTCTGGCCGGCGTGTGGCAGGAGGCGGACACCCTGCATGGCGGTCTGGGCCAGGTAAACAAATTCCCCATGGCGCCGCAACTGCATGCCCTGCTGGAGCGGCAGTCGCGGCAGCCCGATGCCAGGCTGGCCGAGTTTCTGCGCGTGACGTTCGACCAGATGGCCGCACGCGGCATGCGTGACCATGTCGGCGGCGGGTTTTTCCGCTACACCACGGACCCTGAGTGGGATACGCCGCATTTCGAGAAAATGCTTTATGACAACGCGCATCTGGCCCAACTTTATTTGCGTGCGGCGACGGTGCTGCGCCAGCCGCGCTATCGCGAGGTCGCGCGCAGCACGCTTGATTTCATGCGCAACGAATTGCTGGACGCCAGCGGCGGTTTCTACTCCAGCACCTCGGCAGTCGATGACAAGGGCCGCGAAGGAGCGACCTATCTGTGGGAGCCGGATGAACTGAAACGCCGCCTGTCGCCCGAGGCCTATGCTGCAGCACGACGGGTGTGGCGCCTGGACCAGGCGCGCGAATTCGAAGACGGGTATCTGCCTGCGGAATACCGCACGCCGACAGCGGATGAGCGCCGGCTGCTGGCCGACGCCATGCGCATCCTGCGGCCATTGCGGCTGGCGCGCAGCCTGCCCAAGGACGACAAGCTGAACGCCGGCCTGAATGGTCTGGCGCTGTCGGCGTTCAGCCAGGCCAGCCAGTTCGATCCGGCCTACCGCCGGCAGGCCGATCGCCTGCAGCTTTTTCTGCTGACGCGGCTGACCCGGGACGGGCGCCTGGTGAAGGCGATGGCCCGTGGCCAGGTGCTGCCGGATGCCGAGTTGGAGGACTACGCCTACGTCGTTCAGGGCTTGCTCGACCATGCCGAGGCCACTGGCAACGGGCAATCGCGTGCCCGCGCACAGCAACTGGCGCATATCGCCTGGAAAATGTTCTGGAGCGAGAAGGGCTGGAAACACGAAGCGAGGCCCTTGCTGGCCACGCTGCAGGCCGAGCCGGCGCTGGCCGACGGTGCCCTGTATTCGCCATCCGAGGTGCTGGTGCTGGCCAGCCTGCGTTTGCCGGACCCGGCCTTGCAGCGGCTGGCGCGAACCGCTGCCGGCTGGCAGTTGCCTGCGATGGAGCAGGATGCGTATGCCTATCCTACTCGGGTGCGGGTGCTGACACAGGTGCAACTGGGCGCGTGATACGACGTCCTGGTGCAATGCTGCTGGGGACGCATGAAACCGGACCCGGCGTCATTCCGTAATGCCGATACCACGGAGCAGGTTCGGGGCTGAAACGAGACCCGGTAATCAGTTTAGTTCGGGCTCTAGCGCCGGCTCCAGCGTGCGCTGCATGGGGCGCCGTCCAACCTGAATTTTCAGATCCAGCGATTGCTGCTTGCGCAACACCGTGAGCTGCGTGTTGTCGCTCGGCTTCAGCGCGGCAATCAGGTTGAGCAGCGAGGCCGAATTCGACACCTTGTTGCCGTTGACCGCCAGCAGGATGTCGCCCGGACGGATGCCGCCAGCGTCGGCCGGCCCACCTTTCAGTACGCCCGCAATCAGCGCGCCTTCGGCGCTTTTGAGACTGAAAGATTCGGCCAGCTCGGGCGTCAGGTCCTGCACCTCGATGCCGACCCAGCCGCGGGTCACGCGGCCAGACTGGATGATCTGTTCCATCACCTGGCGTGCGATGCTGACCGGAATGGCGAATCCGATGCCTTGTGAACCGCCGGTACGCGAATAGATCGCGCTGTTGACCCCGACCAGATTGCCTGCCGCATCGACCAGCGCGCCGCCCGAGTTGCCCGGGTTGATGGCGGCGTCGGTCTGGATGAAGTTCTCGAAGGTATTGATGCCGAGACGGGAGCGGCCGAGCGCGCTGACAATGCCCGCGGTGACGGTCTGGCCGACGCCGAACGGATTGCCCACCGCCAGCACCCAGTCGCCGACCTGGATGCTGTCTATCTGAGCGAAGGTGATCGCAGGCAAGTCATTGGCATCGATTTTCAGGACGGCCAGATCGGTTTCGGGGTCGGCGCCGACCACGCGCGCAGGCAGCGTTTGGCCGTTCGCCAGCGCCACCTGGATTTCGTCGGCCGCCTCGACCACGTGATGATTGGTGAGGATGTAGCCGTTTGCGCTGACGATCACCCCGGACCCGAGGTTGGACACCTCGCGCGGGCGTTCATCCAGCCGGTCGCCAAAGAAGTAGCGAAAGATCGGATCCTGTAGTGCGGGATGAGCCGGGGTGCGCACCTTTTGCTGGGTAAAGACGTTGACCACCGACGGGATCACTTTTTGCGCGGCCGGGGCGAAGGATTCGCTCGCGGTGCCCGCGCCTCCCGACGGAGCCTGCACCTGCTGGAGGGTGAGGCTCTGCTGTTGTGGTTGCCAGCGCACGAGATCCGGCTTGAACAGGACGATGATGAACAGCACGCCGAGTGCCACCGTGGTGGATTGGGCGAAAAGCAACCAGAGTTTGCGCATAGTGATTAAATTCATGGACTTGGCGTTATTACGCCCTGATTGATTATAACTCAGGGCGGCGACGCATCGCGGCAATGTCAAGACAGACTTCCGGAAAGTGCAGCAAATTGGTTAGAATGCCGGTTTATCGAAACACGTTCGGGTTAGGCAAACATGAGCCAGGAAGTCGATGGGCAAAAAGTGGACGCACGTAAACGGAAATTCCTGATCGCCGCGACCAGCGCTGTTGGTGGGGTCGCAGTGGTAAGCGTGGCCTTGCCGCTGGTGATGAGCATGATGCCGAGCGCGCGCGCCAAGGCGGCAGGCGCACCGGTGGAAGTGGATATTGACAAGATCGAGCCGGGCATGCTCCTGACGGTCGAATGGCGCGGCAAGCCGGTGTGGATCGTTCATCGCACCCAGGAGATGCTCGACCTGCTGGCCAGGCACGAAGGCCAGCTGATCGACCCCAACAGCGAAATGCCGCAGCAACCCGTCTACGCCAAGAACGCGACCCGTTCGATCAAGCCGCAATATCTGGTGGCAGTCGGTATCTGTACGCATTTAGGTTGCTCCCCCACCTTCCGCAAGGAAATCGGCGCGTCCGACCTCGGCAGCGACTGGCCGGGCGGCTTCTTCTGCCCCTGCCACGGTTCGCGTTTCGACCTCGCCGCGCGCGTGTTCAAGGGGGCACCTGCCCCGACCAATCTGGTGATTCCGCCTCATCAATACCTCAGTGACGCCAGGTTGCTGATCGGTGTAGACGCAAAAGGAGCTTAAATAATGTCTGCCCTGCAAAAAATGATGGGTTGGGTCGATGATCGATTCCCGCTCACCGCCACTTACAAGGCGCATCTGTCCGAGTACTACGCGCCCAAAAACTTCAACTTCTGGTATTTCTTCGGTTCGCTGGCGCTGCTGCTGCTGGTGCTCCAGATTGTCACCGGCATTTTCCTCACCATGAACTACAAGCCGGATGCCGAACTCGCCTTCGCGTCCGTCGAGTACATCATGCGCGACGTCGAGTGGGGCTGGCTGATCCGCTACATGCACTCCACCGGTGCCTCGATGTTCTTCGTCGTCGTCTATCTGCACATGTTCCGCGGCCTGATGTACGGTTCCTACCGCAAACCGCGCGAGCTGATCTGGATCTTTGGCGTGCTGATCTACCTCGTGCTGATGGCCGAAGCCTTCGCTGGCTATCTGCTGCCGTGGGGCCAGATGTCGTACTGGGGTGCCCAGGTGATCGTCAACCTGTTCGCTGCCGTGCCTTTCATCGGTGAGGATCTGTCGATCCTGATTCGCGGCGACTACGTGATTTCCGATGCCACCCTGAACCGCTTCTTCGCCTTTCACGTCATCGCCCTGCCGCTGGTGCTGCTCGCACTGGTGGTAGCGCACCTGGTGGCGCTGCACGAAGTCGGTTCCAACAACCCGGACGGCATCGAAATCAAGAAGCACAAAGACCCGGTGACGCACATTCCGCTCGACGGCATTCCCTTCCACCCGTACTACACGGTGAAGGACATCGTCGGCGTCATCGTTTTCCTGATGGTGTTCTCGGCGATTCTGTTCTTCGCGCCGGAAATGGGCGGCTACTTCCTCGAGGCGGCCAACTTTGTTCCGGCCGACTCGCTGAAGACGCCCGAGCACATCGCGCCGCTGTGGTACTTCACCCCGTTCTACGCGATCCTGCGCGCGGTGCCGCCATTGTTCGGCTCGCAGTTCCCCGGCGTGGTGGCGATGGGCATGTCGATCGTGCTGATGTTCTTCCTGCCCTGGCTCGATCGCAGCAAGGTCAAGTCGATTCGCTATCGCGGCCCGATCTACAAGACCATGCTCGCCCTGTTCATCGTGTCCTTCATCGGGCTGGGCTACCTTGGCCTGCTGCCGGCCACCCCGGTGGCGACGATTTTTGCTCAGGTCTTCTCGGTGGTCTACTTCCTGTTTTTCCTGTTGATGCCCTGGTATACATCGATTGAAAAAACCAAACCGGAACCGGAAAGGGTGACTGGCTAAATGAAACGCTTGAAGATTTTCCTTTTCCTGCTAGCGGCAGCCCCCGTCGTGGCCTTTGCGGCCGGCGCTAGCGTTCATCTCGACAAGGCGCCGGTCAACTTGACCGACAAAGAGTCCCTTCAGCGTGGCGCCCGCGTGTTCGTCAACTACTGTCTGAACTGCCACAGCGCGAGCGTCATGCGCTATTCGCGTCTGGAGGATCTGGGGCTGACCGAGGAGCAGATCACGGACAACCTGATGTTCGCTGCGGATAAGCCGGGTGAGACCATGAAGGTCGGCATGGCCAAGACCGATGGCAAGGCCTGGTTCGGCGCCGCTCCACCCGACCTCAGCGTGATCGCCCGTTCGCGCGGAGCAGACTGGCTCTACACTTACCTGCGCGCTTTCTACCGTGACGACTCGACCGTCACCGGCTGGAATAACACCGTGTTCGACAAGGTCGGCATGCCGCACGTGATGTGGAACCTGCAGGGCGAAATGGCACCGGTCTACAAGACGCAAGGCGGGCATGACGTGATCGAACGCCTCGAACTGGTCAAGCCCGGCAGCGTCACCCTGGCCCAGTACGACGCCATGGTCGGCGACCTGGTCAACTACCTGGTATGGATGGGTGAACCCGCCCAGGTCCAGCGCAAGCAGCTTGGTGTCATCGTTCTGCTTTTTCTGGCAGTCTTCTTTGTGGTGGCCTATTACCTGAAGAAAGAGTTCTGGAAAGACATCCACTGAACCCGGTCACGCCGTTCGCCAACAGCCGGACTGTGTATCCGGCTGTTGGCGTTTTAGGCATTTAACACTAGCAACACTCGCAACACCATAGGGAGCCCCTGCCATGATGACCTTGTATTCCGGTAGCACCGATCCGTACAGCCACCGCTGTCGCATTGTCCTGTTCGAAAAGGACATGGACTTCGAAATCATCGACGTCGACATGCACAACAAGCCGGAAGAAATCGCCAGCATCAGCCCCAGTGGCAAGATGCCGGTGCTGGTCGAACGCGATCTGATTCTGACCGAATCCAACATCATCAACGAATACATCGACGAGCGCTTCCCGCATCCGCAGCTGATGCCGCCGGACCCCGTCATGCGTGCACGTGCCCGACTGGTGCTGTTCAATTTTGAGCATGACCTGTTTACCCACGTCAACACGCTCGAGCATAGCCTCGGCAAGGGGTCGGACAAGGCGCGTCTTGAAATCCGCGACAGCCTGTCGCAGCTGACGCCCATCCTCACCAAGCAGAAATACCTGATGAACGATGAGTTCTCCATGCTGGATGTGGCAATTGCCCCGCTGTTGTGGCGCCTCGAACATTATGGTATCGAACTGCCCAAAGTGGCGGCACCGGTGCTCAAGTACCGCGAGCGCCTGTTCAGCCGTCCCGCCTTCATCAGTGCGCTGACGCCTACCGAAAAGGCGCTGCGCAAGTAAAGGCAGAACGGGTGGCCGAGATTTCAACCAAGCCTTATCTGATCCGCGCGCTGTACGAGTGGTGTGCGGACTCGGGCTTTACCCCGCAGTTGCTGGTTGCAGTGGACGGCCGCACCCGCGTGCCGCCCGGCTTCGTCAAGGACGGCCAGATTGTGCTGAACATCAGTGCCGGCGCAACACGAAATCTCACGTTGGACAACGACTGGATCCAGTTTTCTTCGCGCTTCGGTGGCGTTTCGCACGAGCTTTCCATTCCGGTTGATCGGGTCATGGCCATCTTCGCGCGCGAAAACGGGCAGGGCCTGCATTTCGAACCCGTCGATACCCCCGAGCCGCCCGGGCAGACGCCGCCTCCCGCGCCGGGCGATGCGTCTGTGCTGCCCAAGGGCAAGCCATCGCTCAAAGTCGTCAAGTAATCAGTCAATCAAGCGTGCGGCATCGCTATAATGTCGCCCGTCGCCGCTTTAGCTCAGTTGGTAGAGCAACCGCCTTGTAAGCGGTAGGTCGTCAGTTCGATTCCGACAAGCGGCACCACCTATAGATAAAAAGCCCGCATTCAGCGACGGATGCGGGCTTTTTATCGTGCGCGATGCTGGCGTAGACTACGCGCTACTCGATCCCAAGGCGCTCCAGTCGGTAACGCAGGCTGCGGAAGGTGACGCCGAGCACACGGGCGGCGGCGGTCTTGTTGTGGCGCGTCTGTTCCAGCGCTTCGAGGATGGCGACGCGCTCCATCTGGTCGAGGTAATCCTGCAACGGGTATTTGCTGCCGGGGGCGCCATTGGTCGCGGGGAGGGCGGGTGCAAGACTGAGATCGGCAGCGGTGATGTGCTGGTCTTCACATAGCGCCAGCGCGCGCTCCAGCGTGTTTTCCAGTTCTCGAACGTTGCCGGGGAAGGCATAGGCGCTGAGTGCCTTTTCGGCGTCGCGATCCAGTTTGACTTCGGCGCCGCCGAGCTTGTCGAGCAGAAAGCGCGCCATCTCGTGGATGTCCTCGACGCGGTCGCGCAGGCTGGGCATCACCAGGTCGATGACATTGAGGCGGTAGTACAGATCTTGGCGGAAACGCCCAGATTCGACCAGCGCGGCGAGGTTCTGGTGGGTGGCGCTGATGATGCGCACGTCGACCGGCTCTTCGGTGGTGGCGCCGACCTTGCGCACCTTCTTTTCCTGCAGCACGCGCAGCAGTTTCACCTGCATCGACAGCGGCAGGTCGGCGACTTCGTCGAGAAACAGGGTGCCGCCATCGGCTGCCTGGAAAAATCCGTTGCGGTCGGCGTCGGCGCCGGTGAAGGCGCCCTTGCGATAGCCGAAAAACTCGCTTTCCATCAGCGTCTCGGGAATCGCACCGCAGTTGACCGCGACGAAGGGCTTGTCGGCACGGTTGCCCAGCCGGTGGATCAGCCGCGCGGCGAGTTCCTTGCCGCTGCCCGATTCGCCAGCGATGTGCACCGGCGCCTGGGTGCGCGCGAGCTTGGCGATGCGCGCGCGGATGTCCTGCATGGTGGCGGACTGGCCGATCAAGTCGCGGGCGGAGTTGTCGGCCTGCATGGCCTCGGGGATTTTCAGCGCGGACTTGACCAGCGCGCGCAGCTGGTCGAGCGCCACCGGCTTGGCCAAATAATCAAACGCGCCCGCCTTCAGCGCCGCGACCGCGTTGCCGGCATTGCCGTATGCAGTAATGACCGCCACCGGCACCGGCGCCGCCAGTGCGCTGGCGGCGGCGATTACCTCCAGCCCTTCGCCGTCGCCCAGCCGCATGTCGGTGAGGCAGAGATCGTAGTGCGTCTGTTTCAGCCGGGCCTGTGCTTCGGCGACGCTCACGGCGCGGTCGGTTTCCAGCCCCATCTTGACCAGGGTCAGCTCCATCAGGTCGAGCAGGTCAGGCTCGTCGTCCACCAGCAGAATGCGCGGAGAGTTGGCCATATTCACTCGCCTCCATACAGGCTGAGGCGGAAGCGGGCGCCGCCCGCACCCGGTACATAGGCCAGCGTTGCATGGTTGGCCTCGGCCAGTTCGCGCGCGAGGAACAGCCCGAGCCCGGTGCCCTGCGCATCGGTGGTGCAAAAAGGCTCGAACAGCTTGCCGCGCTGTTCCGGTGCCACGCCCGGTCCGTCGTCCGCTATTTCCAGCTGCATGCTGTTGCCCGACATCTGCGCGCTGAAGCGGATACTGCCTGTCTGCTTGCGGCTGTAACGCCAGGCATTGCGTAGCAGGTTCCACACGATTTGACGCAGGTGGTCGGGGTCGAATTGAAAGCGCAGGGGTTCGGGCATGCTGACTATGACGGCCTCGGCCGGGATTTCTTCAGTCTGCCGCAGCTCGTCGATGAGGGCGGCGAGCGACGCGGCATCGAAACTGACCGGGTTGAGGCGGTCGCGCCGGTTGAGCGTCAGCACTTCTTCCACCAGGCGGTCGAGCCGCCGCGCGTTGTTTTCGATGATCGCGGTCAGCCTGGTCTGGGCGGGGTCGTGCGCGTCCTCGTGCAGCAGCTGCGCGGCATGGCTGATGGCAGACAGCGGGTTGCGGATTTCGTGCGCGATGTTGGCGGTGAGCCGACCCAGTGCCGCCAGCTTCAGCCGTTGCGCCGCCTGCTCGGCCTGGCTCTGGTCCTCCAGCACCAGCACCCGGCTGTCGTCCGGCGTTGCCAGCGGAATGCAGCGCACCCGCACCTGCGAGGTCGGGGTGCTGAGGGTGGGTGCGATGCCGGGGCCTACCTGCTGCACCAGCCGTGCCAGTTCGGGCGAGCAGTCCTGCAGCAGGGTGACGCCGGGAATCACCGGTGCCGTGATGCCGAGCAGCGCCAGCGCACGCGGGCTGGCGTGGCGCACGACGCCGTCGCCGCGAATCGCCAGCAAGCCGTCGGGCGAGTTCTCGATCGCCAGCGCGTTGATGCGGTTCAGCAGCGCGAGTTCGTCCGCCTGCTGCTGCGCCAGTGTTTCCGAGCGCAGCGCGCGCTGCGTCAGCGCATGCGCCAGCCAGCCGATGGCGAAGTATCCCGCGCACAGCAGGCCGATCTGGAAAAAGCTGTCTGTCGCATGGCTGCCGCCCAGAATGCTGAATCCGTGCTGCAGCAGCACGGCGATGGACGCCATCGCGGCATACAGCAGCGTCAGACGCCCGCTGCCAACCAGCCCGCCCGAAGCAATCGAAATCACCAGCAGCAGCCCCAAACCGCCCGCCAGTCGCTCGCTGGTGGTCATCAGCAGCGTCACGATGATGATGTCGGCGATGATGTGCGCGGTCAGCTGGATCTGGAACCCGGGCCAGCGCGCGCGGATGCCGAGCACGAACAGCGCCGCGATAACCAGGTAGGCGTAGGCAAAGCCCTGGAAGCGTTCGCTTGCGCCAGGCCGGAACAGGTCCGAGTCACTGAACAGCAGGCTGGTGAACACCAGCGCCGCCGCCAGGGTCAGGCGATACAGGTTGAAGTAATCGAGGCTGCGCCAGTGCGATGCGTAGTAGCCCGGCGTGGCCGGGCGGGGCAGGACGTCTGCCGGGGCGCTCATTTTTTACCGAGTTGTTTGTGTTCGGGGGTGCAGAAGAAGTCGCCGCCGGAATAGATGGCCTCGCTGCGCGGCATGTTCACGCCGCAATGCGCGCATTTCACCATGTCCTCGACGGCCTTCTCGCCAGCCGAAGCCGGTGGTTTGTCGAGCGAGCGCTGGTAATTGCGGATGACCGCCCACACTGCGAAACCAACCACAAGCAACAACAGAATCTTGATCACGCCATCTCCCACGAAATTAGGCCCAGCATAGCATGGCGGCACCCTGGACGGCTTGCCGCAGCTGCGTGGGGCGGGGCGACATACACTTGTTTCAGAATATCTGTGGGCTGGTTCGGCAGCTTATTTGTTTGGCCTGATAATGACCGCTTGGCAATCAAGCAGCCGAGCAATTTTGATTTGGCGATTAATGGGGCAAAATGGCCTGCGTTTCGTTTCCATTTTGCTCGCCCAAGGCGCCCATCAAACCTGAATTCGCCCGCAATCAGACGGGACAATCATGACCAAAAAAGCACTCATCACCGGCGTCACCGGCCAGGACGGCGCCTACCTCTCTGAATTCCTGCTGGGCAAGGGCTACGAAGTCCACGGCATCAAGCGCCGCAGCTCGCTGTTCAACACCGACCGCATCGACCACCTGTACGAAGGTCCCGAGGTTACGAAGCGCAAGTTCATCCTGCACCACGGCGACCTCACCGATTCGTCCAGCCTGATCCGCATCATCCAGCAGGTGCAGCCCGACGAAATCTACAACCTCGCCGCGCAGTCGCACGTCGCCGTGAGCTTCGAGGAACCCGAATACACCGCCAACTCAGACGCGCTGGGCGCGTTGCGCATCCTCGAAGCGATCCGCATCCTCGGCCTCGAAAAGAAAACCCGCTTCTACCAGGCGTCCACCTCCGAGCTGTTCGGCCTGGTGCAGGAAACCCCGCAGAAGGAAACTACCCCCTTCTACCCCAGGAGCCCCTACGCCTGCGCCAAGCTCTACGCCTACTGGATCACCATCAACTACCGTGAAGCCTATGGCATGTATGCCTGCAACGGCATCCTGTTCAACCACGAATCCCCCGTGCGCGGCGAAACCTTCGTCACCCGCAAGATCACCCGCGCGCTGGCCCGCATCAAGCTCGGGCTGCAGGATTGCCTGTTCCTCGGCAACATGTCGGCCCGCCGCGACTGGGGCCACGCCAAGGACTACGTCGAGATGCAGTGGCTGATGCTGCAGCAGGACCAGGCCGAAGACTTCGTCATCGCCACCGGCGTGCAGTACTCGGTCCGGGACTTCGTCGACGCCGCCGCCAGGGAACTCGGCATGGACATCCGCTGGGAAGGGCAGGGCATAGAGGAGAAGGGCTACCTCGAACCTGTAGGAGCGGCACCCTCGCCGCGAATTTCGGATGACAGCGATCGCGGCGAGGGCGCCGCTCCTACAGGCCGGGTTATCGTCGCCGTCGACCCGCGCTACTTCCGCCCCACCGAAGTCGAAACCCTGCTGGGCGACCCCAGCAAGGCCAAGGAGAAGCTCGGCTGGACGCCGAAGATCACGTTTGACGAGCTGGTGGCCGAGATGGTGCGCGAAGACCTGAAAGCCGCCGAGCGTGACGAGCTGGTGAAGAAGCATGGCTACAAGACCATGGATTACCACGAATAAACCGATGGACAAGAATGCCAAGATTTACATTGCCGGGCATCGCGGCCTGGTCGGCTCAGCCCTCATGCGCAACCTGCGCGCCAGGGGTTACGAGAACTTCGTCACCCGCACTCACGCCGAGCTCGACCTCACCAGCCAGGCCGCGGTCGAAGCTTTCTTCGCCACGGAAAAGGCGGACTACGTGTTCCTCGCAGCAGCCAAGGTCGGCGGCATCCACGCCAACAACGAATACCCGGCCGAATTCATTCGCGACAACCTCACCATCCAGACCAACGTCATCCACGCTGCGTACAAGAATAAGGTCAGGCGTCTGCTGTTCCTTGGCTCCAGCTGCATCTACCCCAAGCTCGCCCCGCAGCCAATGAAGGAAGAACATCTGCTGACCGGCCCGCTGGAGCCGACCAACCGTCCCTATGCGCTCGCAAAAATCGCCGGCATCGAAATGTGCTGGAGCTACAACCGTCAGTACGGCACGCAGTACCTGGCCGTCATGCCCACCAACCTCTATGGCCCCGGCGACAACTACCATCCGCAAAACTCCCATGTCATTCCGGCGTTGATCCGCCGCTTTCACGAAGCCAAACGCGCGAACGCGTCGAGTGTGACGGTTTGGGGCACCGGCACACCCCGCCGTGAATTCATGTACAGCGAAGACATGGCTGACGCCTGCGTCTACCTGATGAATCTGCCGGACGCACAGTTCGTTCCGTTGCTGGGGCAGGATCGCAACGACGGCCTGCCACCACTGATGAACATTGGCGTGGGCGATGACCTCAGCATTCGCGAACTGGCCGAAACGGTGAAGGAGGTAGTGGGCTTCGAAGGCGAGATCGAATTCGACACCAGCAAACCCGACGGCACGCCGAGAAAGCTGATGGATGTGGGGCGACTCAACGCCATGGGGTGGACGGCCAGCACGCCCATGAAGAACGGACTGGCTGTCGCGTACTCGGACTTCATCGCCGGCAACGGGTGAACACACTACGAATGTTGCACCTGCATGAGTCTCAGGTGCTGCGGCCGGGTGTCTGGCCGCGCTATGGGGAAAATATGGGGGAATTGAATTGAAGGTTCTATTGACTGGCGGGGCGGGTTATATCGGTTCTCACACTGCGGTGGAATGCCTGGCGGCGGGGCACGAGGTGGTGGTGTTCGACAACCTGTCGAACAGCAGCCCGAAGTCGCTGGAGCGGGTGGCGCAGATTGCGGGCAAGCCGGTGGCGTTTGTGCAGGGCGACATTCGCGAGCGCTCGGAACTGCGCAAGTTGTTTGCCGACCATGCGATCGATGCGGTGGTGCATTTTGCCGGACTCAAGGCAGTGGGCGAGTCGGTGGGCAAGCCGCTTCTCTACTACGACAACAACATCGGCGGCAGCATTACGCTGTTTGAAGAAATGTTCGCGGCGGGGG
>NZ_LDUG01000024.1:34046-43727 GCF_001530125.1 Thiobacillus denitrificans
GCTGTTGCGCTATTTCAATCCGGTGGGCGCGCACGAATCAGGGCTGATCGGCGAAGACCCTCGCGGTATTCCCAACAATCTGATGCCGTATGTGGCGCAGGTGGCGGTGGGGCGCCGGCCTCACCTCAGTGTGTTTGGCGGCGACTATCTTACGCCCGACGGCACCGGGGTGCGCGATTACATCCATGTGGTCGACCTGGCGCGCGGGCATGTGGCGGCACTCAACAGGCTGCTGCAATTGGGCGGGGTGCAGACCTGGAACCTGGGCACCGGTCGTGGGGTGAGCGTGCTCGACATGGTGCACGCGTTCGAAGCGGCCAGTGGAGAAAAAGTGCCGTACCGGATCGTGGCGCGCCGTGCGGGCGACGTGGCGCAATGCTGGGCCGACCCCTCGCGTGCCGCACGCGATCTTGGCTGGTGCGCGGAATACGACTTGCCACGCATGTGCGCGGATGCCTGGCGCTGGCAGCAGGGCAATCCGGAGGGGTACGTTTAAAGCCGGGGCAATTACAAGCTGTAAATTGCAAGTCTTGATTCATCGTATTGGCGGAGGCCGGTTTCTCGCTTTTTACGGAGCACCGGCTTTTTTACTATATGGGTATTTGACACGCCACGGGCGTGGCAACCCTGACCGGCGAACTCAGATTGCACCAATGGGTTGGGCTTTGCTGCCCAGCGTACTTCCTGTCCACAGCAGAATTGCTGAGGGGGGCGCCACGCACTAGATTTCTCGTCGCTGTGCCGGAGCGGTCGCGTGTACCCCCGGATCCGATTCCGGTTTGTTCGCTGTCAGCCTGGTTGCGTTGACGGCATAAAGTGATTGGCCGATGATTGTTGAATCGGGCTTGCTTGTCCGAAATTCAGCAACCGTTAAACACAACAGGCAGTCCGCCATGCCGCAAACCAAGTTCCTGCTCGACGAATAAGATATCCCCACCCACTGGTACAACGTGGTCGCCGACATGCCCAACCCACCGGCACCTCCGCTGGGGCCGGACGGCAAGCCAATCGGCCCCGAGGCACTGACGGCGATCTTTCCAATGAACCTGATCGAGCAGGAAATGTCGACCGAAAGGTGGATCCCGATCCCGGAGAAAGTGCGCGAGATTTATCAATTGTGGCGACCCTCGCCCCTGATCCGCGCGCATCGTCTGGAAGCGGACCTGGGCACGCCGGCCAAGATTTACTACAAGTACGAAGGCGTTTCCCCGGCGGGCTCGCACAAGGTCAACACCTCGGTCGCCCAAGCCTATTACAACGCCGAAGCCGGCATCAAGCGCATCGCCACCGAGACCGGTGCCGGTCAGTGGGGCTGCTCCATGGCGCTGGCCGGGCAGATGTTCGGACTGGAAGTGCGCGTCTACATGGTCAAGGTGAGCTACGGACAGAAGCCTTATCGCCGTTCCATGATGCAGACTTGCGGCGCGTTTTTGCCGACAAGGCAGCGGGCAAGAACGTGCGACTGGTGGCGGTGGAACCCACCTCCTGCCCGACCCTGACGCGCGGCCACTATGCCTATGATTTCGGCGACACCGCCAAGCTGACGCCGATGATGCTGATGTACACCCTCGGCCATGACTTCATGCCGCCCGGCATCCACGCCGGCGGCCTGCGCTATCACGGCGACTTGGCGCTGGTATCGCAGCTCTATCACGAGAAGCTGCTCGAAGCGGTAGCCGTGCCCCAACTCGCCACCTTCCAGGCCGGCGTCACCTTTGCCCGCGCCGAAGGCATCGTTCCCGCGCCCGAATCCAACCATGCCATCGCCGCCTGCATCGACGAGGCCCTGCGCTGCAAGGAAAGCGGCGAGGCGAAGACGCTCTTCTTCAATCTTTCAGGTCACGGCCACTTCGACATGGCGGCCTACGACAGCTATTTCAGCGGCAAGCTGGAGGACTTCGCCTATCCGGAAGAAGCGATCCAGGCCGCGCTGGAGCGCTTGCCGAAGGTGGGGTGATTGGCCGTGCGTGTCATGCCTGCCAGTGGCCGGTTTGCTGCATGTCAGGATGAGGGTGACGGTATCTGCGGCGAGACGATCGCAGTTTCAGCCGCAAGAAAATATCAGCTGGCGGGCTCCCAGTGTTGCAGCTTGAGTTGCAGCGTTTGCTGGCCATTGTATTCGTTGGGCATCAGAGCGTAGACGGCGCGGATGCGGTCGGGCAGCGGGTCAGCGTGGAAAAAGCGCATGGCTTCGAACACTTCGCCTGCACGCGCGAGTTTGAGCTTGAGGTGTTTTTCGCCGACGACACGCTGCGCCATGACGTCGAAGGTGGCGGTGAACAACGGGGCGGGGAAGCCTTGCCCCCAGACTGCGTGATCGAGCTCGATGGCGAATTGGTAGCTGTGGTCGGCGGCATCGAGTTCGCCGTCGGTTTCGATCACGCCTTCGAGGTCGGCCGGATCGATCAGTTCACGCACCACGGTTTCGAACGCCTGGCTGAATTCATCGTGGTGGCCGGCGGGAAGGCTGAGCCCGGCCGCCATGGCGTGGCCGCCGAATTTGAGGATGAGCCCGGGATGGCGCTTGTCGACCAGGTCGAGCGCGTCGCGCAGGTGCAGGCCGGGGATGGAGCGGCCGGAGCCCTTGAGTTCGCCGCTGTCGCTGCGGGCCAGCACGATGGTGGGACGATGGAACTTGTCTTTGAGCCGTGAGGCGAGGATGCCGATCACGCCGATGTGCCAGTCGGGCTGATAGGCGGTGAGGCTGTGGTTGTCGGTGGGGCTGAAGCTGGCAAGGATGGCGAGCGCTTCTTCCAGCATGTCGGCTTCGACGCCGCGCCGGGTGCGGTTGAGCGTGTCGAGCCGTTGCGCTAGCTGCTGCGCGGTGGCGGGATCGTCGGCCAGCAGGCATTCGATGCCGAGGGCCATGTCGTCGATGCGGCCGGCGGCGTTGAGGCGCGGGCCGAGCATGAAGCCGAGGTCGAACACGGTGGCGCGCGCGGGGTCGCGCGCGGCGGCGCGGAACAGCGCGTTGATGCCGGCGCTGGCTTTGCCCGCGCGCATCCGTGCCAGGCCGTTTTCAATCAGGGCGCGGTTGTTGGCGTCGAGTCTGACCACGTCGGCGACGGTGCCGAGCGCGACCAGATCGAGCAGGACGCGCAGGTCCGGTTCGGCTTGCGCTGCATACACTCCGCGCTGGCGTAGTTCGGCGCGCAACGCCAAGAGCACGTAGAACATCACCCCCACCCCCGCCAGATTTTTCGACGCGAAGCCGCAGCCGGGCTGATTGGGATTGACGATGCAGGCGGCATCCGGCAAGGCGTCGCCGGGCAGGTGGTGGTCGGTGACCAGCACCGGAATGCCGAGCGCGTTCGCGGCCGCCACGCCGTCGACCGCGGCGATGCCGTTGTCCACGGTGACGATCAGGTCGGGCTGGCGTTCGGCGGCGAGCTTGACGATGTCGGGGGTGAGGCCGTAGCCGTGCTCGAGCCGGTTGGGCACGATGAAATCGACTCGTGCGCCGAGCAGGCGCAGGCCGCGCACGCCGACCGCACAGGCGGTGGCGCCGTCGGCGTCGTAGTCGGCGATGATGAGCAGGCGCTTGTTTGCCGCAATGGCATCGGCCAGCAGCGCGGCGGCGCGCTCGATGTGCAACAGGCCGGCGGGCGGCAGCAACTGCGGCAGGCGGTGCGCGATCTGCTCGGGGTGGGTGACACCGCGCGCGGCATACAGCCGGGCCCAGGCGGGCGCGAGTCCGGCCTGTTCGAGGGCGGTGCGGGCATCGGCGGGGCAGGGGCGGGTGGTGACTGAAGGCATGGTGCGCTGGAGCATCGTGTAATTAAACCGTGGGGCGATTGTATTGGCAGAAGCACCGGGCAAGCGAATCAGTGATTCGGAATCGGGTGAATTGCCGATTCTGTCTGCCGGACGCACGTAGTAACATCGCAGCATGAGTCATTTACTCCCGCTTTCACGCGTCGCCAAGCTGGTTGGGCAGCCACGCCATACGCTGCAGGAAATGATCCGCAGCGGCACGCTGGCGACCTTCGACGGCATGGTCGAGCTCGACGAGTTGCTGCGTGCGTTTCCTGAGGTGAGGTGGGACGACGATGCAGAGTTCCGCCGGGTAACCGAAATCAAGGACAAGGCGTTTGCCAAGCGGGTGCGTGAGCGTGCGCTGCCGGACAAGGATGTGTTGGTGGCCCGACTGAACGAACTGGGCGGCGATTACGCGGCGGCCAAAGCCTTGTTGCTGCACTACGGCAATGTGATGATCTGGCTGGACGAGAAGATCGAAGAACTCGAGGAAAACGCGAGCGCCGAGACGCACCATGCCCTGCATACGGTGCGCGCGTTTCTATTGCGGAATCTGGCCGAAACACCGCCGGACGCCGTGCTGGCGCAGGCGGTGATTGCACAGGAAAGGATACTTAAACTTATGTCAGCTCATGTGACCATTCAGCCCAGTGGCCACGAATTCTATGTGGATGGCAACGACACGCTGCTCGAAGCCGCGCTGCGCAACGGAGTGTCGCTCAGCTATGGCTGCAGCAACGGCAACTGCGGCGACTGCAAGGCACGAGTAGTGTCGGGCGAGGTGAAGAAAGTGCACGCTCACGACTATGTGCTGAAGCAGGCCGAAAAGGACGCCGGCGTGATCCTGCTGTGCGCGTATGCGCCGGTAAACGACGTGGTGATCGAGGCCAATGTGGCCGAGGCGCGCGACATCCCGGTGCAGCAGATCACCGCCAAGGTCAAATCGGTGGAGGTGTTCAATCCCCAGATGGCCGCGCTGCACATTCTGGCGCCGCGCAGCCAGCGCCTGCGCTACCTCGGCGGGCAAAGCATCCAGGTTAGGGTCAACGGAGTGAGCGGGCGCTATGCGATCGCCAGTTGTCCATGCGATGACCGCCACATCGAAGTGCAGATTCCACACCGTCCCGACGATGCATTCGCCGAGGCGCTGTTCACCACGCTGAAAACCAACGATACGGTGGAACTGGAAGGGCCGTTCGGCGAATTCGTGCTGGACGAGGACTCGCCGCGACCGGTGATTTTTCTCGCATTCGGTGCTGGTTTTGCACCGATCAAGAGCCTGATCCAACACGCCATGTCGCTGGAGCTGGCCGAGTCGATGGACCTGCACTGGCTGGCTGACGAAGCAGGCCATTATCAGGACAACCTGTGTCGCGCCTGGGCCGATGCGCTGGATAATTTCAACTACGTGCCGCACGCGCACCGCGACGACCTCGATGCTGTGCTGGCAGACATCGTGCTGGATTACCCCGACCTGCATCGCTTCGATGTTTACGCAGCAGGCACCGCAACGCAGCTGGATCAGGCGCGGGCGCATTTTGTGCGCCACGGCCTGCCGGGAGCACGCTGGTTTGCCGGTGCGACCGACACTTATTGAACCGGTACAGACGAACTTGGATTGCCAATATTCATGGCGGCGCCACTTGGCTTTCCAATCCCGGGGTGTGCCGATTCAATGAACAGTCAAACCAGGCTGTTATTGGGTCTGCATCCAGGCTTTGGAATACAGACCCAATAATGCTGCGGGCCTTGCTTTATCTGTGGGCGCTTCCGGTGACCCTGCTCGGCATGCTGGTGGCGGCCATCGCGCGCAGCAGCGGCGGAACCTTGCTGCGGGTGGATGGTGTGCTGGAGGCTGCGGGCGGCTGGCCGGCATGGGTGTTAAGGCGGGGCTTTCCGTTCAGCGGCGCAGTGGCGGCGATCACGCTGGGGCATGTGGTGGTGGGCGAGTCGCTGGACGCGCTGACGGCAACCCGTGCACACGAGCGTGCGCATGTCAGGCAGTTCGAACGTTGGGGGGTGTTGCTGCTGGTGCTGTATCCGCTCGCCGGCCTGATCGCCTGGGCGCGCGGCGGCCATCCGTATCGCGATAATGTGTTTGAGTGCGAGGCGCGCGCTACGGAGTCTGCTGCGCGGGTGAAATCTGCTCGGCCAGGCTCAGCCGGGACTCACTCTACCGGGCGGTGAGCTTCTTCACCGGGTTCGCCGGTGTCGGGATCGATCCAGTCGGATATGCCAATTTCCTCCTCGGCTTCTTCCACCGTCTCGCCGGGTTCAAAGTCGCTTTCGGCGTTGTATTCCATGTCCTGTACGGCCTCCAGCATGCTCGGGAAGGGGCCATATTCCTCGCCGGTATCGGCATCGATCCAGTAGCAGCCATCGGGCCGCTCGATGATGCGGGTGTGATCGTAGTCAGGCGGCGTTTCGGGTATGAGATGTTTCATCATTGCGTGTCCTCCACGAACCAACTATAGGCAGTGCAACCGGCTTGGGCAAGCGTCAGGCCGCGGGGGTCGATGAGCATCAGGCCGGCCAGGGCGCTCAGCATCAGCACCAGATGCGCCCAGCTCCACAGGCGAAAATGCCGCACCAGTGCGGTGACCTCGCGGTTGGCAATGAGGAAGGGACGGCCATGCACCGGCTGACGCATGAGGTGGATACCGTCTTTCAGGCGGATGTCGAGGTGGGCGCGGTCAATCTCGTCGGCCGCGGCCTGGCGCGCGTGTCCCCATTCGTCGAGGCTGATTTCGCCGTCGCGGTTGGCGTCGAAGCGCGACAGCAGGACGGTCTTGTCCCGTTTCCATTCGGCCAGCAGAGTGGCGAGATCAGATTTTTTGTCGAGCATGGCGTTGGGCCCGCCCAAGGTGACGTGCTCGCCGATGACGTAAATGGTTTCGCCTTCAATCAACGTCCACTCTGTTTTGCGGTAGCCGCCTGTGTTTGAAACCTGCTTGCGCGAAGTCATGATTTCGGCGCCGTCAGGGTCGATCAGCACCTGGCCGCTGCCATCGCTGATGCCAAAGGTGTCGTGCGACACCCCGGATTCCACATGTTCCCAGCGGTCTCCGTTCTTGCGTTCGACACGGTAACCACAGGCAGGGCAGGCCGCTGATCGGGCTGACCAGGCCGGCGCCCGGCGGCGGCTGGCCGCGGCCCACCAACTCGATATAGCCTTGAGGCGCCGAGGCGATGCGCGAGGTCGGCGTGTCCGCCACGGTTCGATAGCGTTTGAGGTTGGCGTACCACGCCCAGAAGCTGGTCAGCCCGACCAGCGCAAAACTGATCTGCCAGCCGATGCGCGAGTGCAGTTGGAAACCGAGCAGCAGGATGAGCAGTTTGCCACCGCCCAGCGCGAGGTTGGCGTAATCGTGCCGCCATTCGGCAGCCCGGCGCGTGCGGAGCATCAGCTACTGAACAGTTGTTTCAGATCGACGTCTTTCTTTTCTTCGGCGGCAAACCGCAGCAGCGGAAACTGGCGGAAGCCGAACAGCCGTGCGACGACGGTGTCGGGGAACTGCTCGACGCGCACGTTGTTGACGTTGGCCGAGTCGTTGTAGAACTCGCGGCGGTCGGCGATAGCGTTTTCCAGCCCGCTGATGCGCGCCTGCAGGTGCTGGAAGGTTTCGTTGGTTTTCAGTTCGGGGTAGGCCTCAGCCACCGCAAACAGATTGCCCAGCCCCAGCCGCAGCGCGCCTTCGGCCTGCCCCAGTGCGGGAATATCGTGCGATGCGCGTGCGCTGGCCACCTGGCTGCGTGCCTGCATCACCTTTTCCAGCGTTTCCTGCTCGAACTGCATGTATTGCTTGCAGGTCTCGACCAGCTTGGGCAGTTCGTCATGACGCTGTTTGAGCAGGATATCGATGTTGGACCACGCCTTGCCGACGTTGTGCTTGAGCGTAACCAGCTGGTTGAAGATGAATACGCCGAAGACGGCGAACAGTGCGAGCACGATAAAAAAAGCCAGGAGGCCGGACATGAAGTGCTCCAGAAGTTGAGTCGCTGAAATAGCGGATGACGGGCGTGTAACTTGAGCGCGGCGCAGTTAAATCCGCGCGGTGAGAATGGCCGCGATTTCGCTGTCCTCGAGCAAGACCGGATTGGTTTTCATGCTGCTGCCGCGGCTGTTGGCCACAATGCGCGGGATATCGGCTGGCGTCACCCCGTAATGCGCCAGCGTCGGCAGCTTGAGTTCGAGGGTCCAGGCTTCCAGCGTGTTGATCAGGGCGGCATGGGCGGCAGTTTGGTCCAGGTGCCCTTGTTTGCTCAGCAAGCGCCCAACCTGCGCGTATTTTTCCAACGCCGGATGCACCGGTTCGCGTGTGCGCAGGGTTTCGATATTGAGGCGCGTCGCCGTCGCCACCAGCGTGCCGCATGCCACGCCATGCGGAATCGGGAAAAACGCCCCCAGCGGCGCGGCCAGTCCGTGTACCGAGCCGAGCCCGACCTGCGCCAGCGTGATGCCCGACACCAGTGCCGCATACGCCATCCGCTCGCGCGCCGCCGCATCGCCGGCGTCGGTATACAGGGCCAGCAGGCCGTCGCGCGCGGCTTTCATGCCGCCCCAGGCGAGCGAGTCTGTCAGTGGCGTCGCACGGCTGGAAACATAGGATTCCAGCAGCTGTGTGACGGCGTCCATGCCGTTCGCCGCAATGACCGAGGGCGGGCAGGTGGCCAGCAGATCGGGGTCAACCAGCGCGTATTCCGCCACCAGTTTCTCGTCACGGAAGGACTTTTTGTAGCCATCCGGCCCCTGCAGGCTCAGCACCGCATTCTTGGTGGCTTCCGAACCGGTGCCTGCAGTGGTCGGCACGGCAATGAACGGGGTGGCCGGACCGCAATAAGGCAGCTCGGGCCCCACTCCTTCCAGGTGATCCATCACCGAATTGCCGGGTTTGAGCAGGCCGGCAATCGCCTTGGCGGCGTCCAGTGCGCTGCCGCCGCCGATGCCAATCACGACATCAATTGGCTCTGTGCGCAAGGCGCGCACGGCCTCGTCCACCATCTGCGGTGACGGCTCGCCCGGAATGGCAAGGTGCAGCCACGAAATGCCCTGTCCTTTCAGCCCGGCTGTCACGCCTGGCCAGAACGGCGAGCTTTTCAGCGAGCCGGCACCGGTCACGAGCAATGCATGCGCGCCGTATCCGCGGGCGATGGCCGGTAATTTGGCCAACGCGCCTGAACCGAACTCGATGCGCGGCAAGCGCGAAATGGAAAACTCAGTCATGCGCACAATCAACTCCCATATCCATTTAAGCTGTGCATGGTAGCGACAAGGACAATGGCCTGTCTGCCTGTAAATTGTGCAGAAAACCCGGCCATGGCGCACCTGGCGGGATTGATGCCGCCACGCCATAGGCTGAGCAAAATCGGCTGGTCATCGCCAGTGTATTGAAATCATTGGGTATCCGGCTTTATGGCCAAGCGGGCCTGATCTAAAAGGCGAAGAAGTGTTGACGTCCCCCGGGGGGCTTTGCTATAGTTCCGCTTCTCGATTGACGCGAAACATTGCGACAGGCGCGGGGTGGAGCAGTCTGGCAGCTCGTCGGGCTCATAACCCGAAGGTCGTAGGTTCAAATCCTGCCCCCGCAACCATTTCGAAATAAGTGTTGATGTTTTATGTGAATCACGTAGAATGCGCACCTCTCCAGACGGCAACGCAGCGAAAGCTGAGTCGTTAAGAGATTGATCTTTAACAATTTACAGCCGATAGGTGTGGGTGTTGTTGCGGTAGCTGTCCTGGTTTTGGCTGGGGTAGCGCCTAGCATAAATGCTCACACTTGAATTGAAGTTAATTCATTTTGAGTTTGAGCGAGCAGTATTGTAGTAAGTAATATCAGAGATTGAACTGAAGAGTTTGATCCTGGCTCAGATTGAACGCTGGCGGAATGCTTTACACATGCAAGTCGAACGGCAGCACGGGGGCTT
>NZ_LDUG01000025.1:0-135877 GCF_001530125.1 Thiobacillus denitrificans
GCCCCCGCCGCCAGCAGAGCCGCACGCGCGGCCTGCTGCCAGGCGGTGTCGGCCAGCGCGGCGCGCGCCACCCAGCGCGACGGCGCGCTCACCGCCCACGGCCCCAGCCGGGCCTCCAGCGCGTCGAGCAGGGCCGGCTCGGCCAGCACGAAACCGACGCGCGCGCCCGCCAGGCCGAAAAACTTGCCCAGTCCACGCAGTACGATCAGCCCTTCGCGCGGACAGTCGGCGGACAGACTCGCCTCGGGCGTGGCGTCGATGAAGGCCTCGTCCACCAGCAGCCAGCCGCCGCGCGCCGCCAGTTCGGCGTGCCAGGCCAGGAGATCGGCACGGTGATAGGTCTGTCCGCCGGGATTGTTGGGATGCACCAGCACCAGCACGTCGAGCGCGCCCACCCCCTGCTCCGGCTGCCAGGCCGTCACCGTGTGTCCGGCGGCACGCCAGGCGTGGGCGTGTTCGGCATAGGCCGGATGCGGTACGCCGACCCGGTAGGCGGCGCGCAGCCACGGCAGCGCCTGGATCGCGGCCTGTGAACCGGCCACCGGCAATACGCACGCGCTGCCGTAATACGCGGCGGCGGCCGACACCAGACCGTCCTCGGCTTCGGGCAGGCGTTGCCAGACGGCTGCCGGGATGGGCGGCACCGGCCAGCCGGCGGGATTGATGCCGGTGGACAGATCGAGCCAGTCGGCCGGCTCGATGCCGTAGCGCTCGGCCGCAGCCAGCAATCTGCCGCCGTGTTCAAGCATGGTTGACGCCCCACACAAGCAGCGCGGCCGCGGCGAATACCGCCAGCCACAGCAAGGCGCCATGACGCACCAGCTTGAGGGCGCGCGCGATGTCGCCGCCCTCTGGCGCCGCACCCTGCCCCAGCGCGGGACGGGATTCGCTCTGCCCGTGATAGACCGCCGCGCCGCCCAGGCGCACCTCCAATGCGCCCGCGCCCGCGGCCATCACCGGGCCGGCGTTGGGGCTGTCCCATGCCGGCGCCTGGGTGCGCCAGCACGCCAGCGCGAGGCGGGTGCGTCCCAACAGCGCATAGCTCAGCGCGGTCAGCCGCGCCGGCGCAAAATTGAGGCCGTCGTCGAGCCGCGCCGCCGCCCAGCCGAAGCTTAGATACCGCGGCGTTTTGTAGCCCCACATGGCATCCAGCGTGTTGACCAGCCGATAGCCCAGCGCGCCCGCGGCGCCGGCGACGAGGAACCAGAACAGCGCGCCGAACACGGCATCGTTGCCGTTTTCCAGCACCGATTCGACGGTCGCGCGCGACACCCCTTCGGCATCGAGCGCGGCGGTGTCGCGGCTCACCATCATCGAGACGCCCGCGCGCGCGGCGTCCAGGTCGCCGCGCGCCAGCGCGGCCGCCACCGGCTCGGCATGCCGATGCAGGCTGTTCAGGCCGATCGCGGCATACAGCACCAACGCGCTGAACGCCGCGCCCACCACCGGCTGCTGCTGCAGCCAGCCGGCGAACGCGACCCCCGGCACCACCAGCAGCGCCAGCGCCGCCGCACCGTGCAATCGATGCCCGCGCCCATCGAGGTTAAACCGCGCTTCCAGCCAGACCGCCAGCCGCCCGAATCCCGCCAGCGGGTGAAACCGGCGCGGTTCGCCGAGGAGGGCGTCGAGAAGCAGCGCCGCTGCAACCAGAAGCGCGCTCAGGTTTGTCCCCAATGGTTCTCGAACAGGCAGTCGGCAATGGCGCGGCGACGCTCCCAGCCTTCGCTTTCCAGCATCGGCACGTCGTAAAACGCATCGACCTGCCCCAGGCAGAGGATCGCCACCGGCTGCCCGCCGGGCGGGATGCCCAGCAACTGCGCGACCGCCTGCGGATCGAACAGCGACACCCAGCCCAGCCCCAGCCCCTCGGCGCGCGCCGCCAGCCATAGATTCTGGATCGCGCAGGCGACCGAGGCGAGGTCCATCTCGGGCAGGGTGCGCCGTCCCAGGATATAGGGCTCGCGCGCGTCCATCAGCGCCGCCACCCAGAGTTCGCCGCAGTCCAGGATGCCCTCGACCTTGAGCCGCATGAACGCATCGCCGCGCTCGCCCAGCGCCTCGGCGGTGCGGATGCGCTCGGCCTCGACCAGGGCGTGCAGGCGCTGGCGCAAATCAGTTTGGGTGATACGGATGAAGCGCCACGGCTGCATCAGGCCGACGCTGGGCGCGCTGTGCGCCGCCGCCAGCAGCCGCTGCCGCACCTCGGGCGCGACCGGGCCGGGGCGAAAGTGGCGCATGTCGCGCCGCTCGCGGATGGCGCGATAGACCGCGTCGCGTTCGGCCGGGCTGAAGGCGTGGGGGCTCATCGGGCGTGGCGGTTCACAGGTCGATGCCACGCTGCGCCTTGACGCCGGCGCGATAGGCGTGCTTTTCGTCGGCGATGACCGACACCGTGTCGGCCAGCTCGATCAGCGCGTCGGACGCGCCGCGCCCGGTGACGATGACGTGCTGCATCGGCGGGCGGTTCGCCAGCGCATCCAGCACCTCGTCGGCGTCGAGATAGCCGTAGCTCAGCAGATAGGTCAGTTCGTCCAGAATCACCAGCTGATACGACGCATCGCCCAGCATCCGCCTGGCCACCGCCCAGCCGCGCTGCGCGGTGGCGATGTCCTGCTCGCGGTTTTGCGTATCCCAGGTGAAGCCGTCGCCCAGCACATGCCATTCCACCCCGTGCTGCTTGCCGAAGAACGCCTCTTCGCCGGTATCGGTGCGGCTCTTGATGAACTGGCAGACACCCGCTTTCATGCCGTAACCGAGCGAGCGCGCCAGGGTGCCGAAGGCCGAGGTGGATTTGCCTTTGCCGTTGCCGGTGATGACGATGAGCAGGCCGCGCTCGATGGTGGCCGATGCGATCGCCGCGTCGATGACGGCCTTTTTGCGCGCCATGCGCGCCGCATGGCGCGCGTTTTTCGCCGGATCAGCGCTCACGACGCGTTCCCATCAGCGTGCGCGGATCGCCATCGCGCCGGAAAGCCGCCGCCAGCGCCACGTGCACGGTTGCCGCCAGGCCCAGGTACAGCGCAAACGTGCCCAGCATGGGCGGGAAATATTTCTCAAGACGCAGGACGAGACCGGCCAGCGTCGGCTCGGCAAAGCGTCCCGAGTAGAAATAAAATCCGCCGGTGGTAAGCAACTGGGCCACCGCCACGGCCACCAGCGCAACACCGACCAGCCTGAACAGGCCAAGCAGGGACAGCCGGTGCCCGCGGGCGTAGAAACGCCCCCCGGCAAACAGCACCAGATAGGCCGGAATCAGCAGCCAGTAGGCCGGCGACACGCAGAAATCCGACACCCCGCCCCAGGTGATGGCGACGTAGTCGATGGCCACGCTGGCGGCGATCAGCGCGGGCACCACCCACAGCGCCCGCACGTACACGCCGAGCAGGAAAAAGATCGCCCACGAGGCGTCGGGCAGGGAATGGATGCTGGCCCAGTGGTGGCTGCGGGTGAGCAGCATCATCAGGGCGAGCACGGCAACGATGCCGTATTGTTGGCGCGAAGTCAGGGTAAACATACGAGGTTTCCAGATTAAGGCCGCCCACGGGCGGCACGGTTTATTTGGGCTGATAGCGCACGGTCAGATACGCGCCGCGCCCCGGCTGGTTATAGCCAAAAGCGGTTTCGTAATCCACGTCGAACAGGTTTTCCAGCCGGGCGCCGAGCGACCAGGCAGCTGCCAAGCGGTATTCGGCGCGCAGGTCGAGCAGTGCATAGCCTGCCATACGGCGGGTATTGCTCTCGTTGTCGAAACGCTCGCCCTCGCCGCGCAACGTAGCGCCCAGACGCCAGACGCCAAGACGGCGGTCGATGTCGATGCGCAGGCTTTCCTGCGCGCGGCGCGGCAGCACCTTGCCCTGGTTCGCACCCGACGATGCGTTTTCCGGGTCTTGCAGCGTCAGGTTGACCGCGGCATCCCACGCACCGAAACGACGGTTGGCAGCCAATTCAAGGCCCCGGATCTCAGCACGGTTGATGTTGGCTGGCGGAAACCCTGCGATGAGATCGCTGATGCGGTTGTCGAACAGGGTAGCCGACCAGCGTCCGCCCGATAACCGACCGCCTAGGCCCAGCTCTATATTGCGCGAGGTTTCGGAGCGCAAATTGGGGTTGCCAAAACCGGGGTAATACAGCTGGTTGAAGGTCGGTGCCTTGAACGCGGTGCCATAGGCCAAGCGCAGATCGAGGTTTGTCATCACCGGATAACCCCACGCAACATTGCCGGTGGTGTGACGGCCGAACTGACTGTTATCGTCGCCGCGCAGGGCAAGTTGCACGCGGTGCTTGTCCCATTGGCCCTGATATTCGGCAAAAACGCCGGTGGTGTCGCGCCGGGTAACGGCATAGGCAGCATTGCTGCGGACATGGTCTTCTTGGCGATCCAGCCCCAGCGTCAGCAGATGATCCCTCCCCAAGCTGAAATCGTTTTGCATCGAAGCGCTGTTGCGGCGTGTATTGAAAGTGCTGCTGTACACGCCGTTCTTGAAGTTGTCGGATTCGTCGCGCCCCTGCCCGGCGCTGAGCTTGACTCGCCAAGCCTCATTGAAGCGGTGCGTGATGCCCGCGCCGATGACCTGTTGCACGAATTCCGACTGATTCTGGAAAGTACCGTCGAACTCGTTGTCGCCCTGCGCCCGCAACGCGTGCAGATCGAGTTCGCTGCCCGGCGCAAAACGGTAGCCGCCGCGTAGGGTAAACGCTGTATTGCGATAACCGTCGTTATCAGGCTCGTTAGTAAAACAGGCCACGCCGGGCAAGCCCTTGCAGGCATTGAACCCGTCGGTGCGGGTATGCGCCACCCCAGCGTTGAACCAGCCCTGCTCGCCACCGCCAGAAAGTCCCGCCGTGGCGCCGCGCGTGTTGTTGCTGCCCACGGTCAAGCTCGCACGCGGGGTGAGCGCGCCGCCACCTTTACGGGTAAAAATCTGGATCACCCCGCCAATGGCTTCCGAGCCGTACAAACTGGAAACCGGCCCGCGTACCACTTCGATGCGCTCGATCAGATGCATCGGAAAATCCTGAAACGCCGCGGTGCCTGTGGTGGCTGAGCCAATCTTCACACCGTCGATCAGCACCAGCACATGATCGCTGTTGGCGCCGCGCAAGAATATCGACGTGCCCTTGCCCTCCCCGCCATTGTTGGCCAGCGTAACGCCGACCATCCCCTGCAGCACATCGGCCAGCGAACGCGCCTGCAGGCGCTCGATGTCGCTGCGGGTAATGACGCTCACCGAGGCGAGGCTGTCATCCACGGTTTGCGCCGTGCGGGTAGGTGTCACCACGATGGTTTCGCCGACGAATTCCGGCAGGGTTTCCGCGTAGGCGAATGGGATGAAAGCAACGCCCAGGGCGAGCGCGAGAGTAGTTTGACGCATGATGTGGTCCGGTTTTGGCGCCCGCTTCCCCGCAGGCGCGTTGCACGATCCGCTGCGCGAATTCGTCGCGTCAGGGCTCAGGCCGGTATCCGGGCTCGCGCTTGTAAGACCATCGCCTTCCCGGGCGAACCCAGTGGCGGTGTGATGGACCGTTTAGCGCTTACCGTTGCGGGGGCAGCACAGGCATGGCAGCGAATCGCCGCGCACCTGTTTCCCGTTTATCCTCAGCGGCGGAAAGCCGCGTCGGCACCTGAAGCCGCGCATTATAACCATGCAAGCGCCGCCTGCGCGCGCCTTTCGCCGACCGATTGACCGCCCGCACATCGCCCCCTATAGTCCCGCCATGCAAGCTGAACTCGATACCCTCGAAACCAAGATCCGCCAGGTGGCCGAGCTGTGCCACACGCTGCGGCAGGACAACATCGCCCTGCGCCAGCAGCTGCTGACCGCGCAGCGTGACAACAAGCAGCTGACGACCCGGCTGGATGCCGCCAAGACGCGGCTGCAAACGCTGCTCGACACCCTGCCGGAGGACGTCTGATGGCGGGCCCGCGCTCCATCGAAATCCACATTCTGGGCCGCGCCTACAAGGTGGCGTGTTCGCGCGAGGAGGAATCGGCGCTGATTGCGGCGGCCGATTATCTGGACGAAAAAATGCGCGAAATTCGCGAAAGCAGCAAGGTGATCGGCGCCGAGCGCATCGCCATCATGGCGGGGCTCAACCTGGCGCACGAACTGCTGACCCAGGGCGGCGGCGGCCGGACCGAGGAAACACGCGCCCGGCTGACGCACTGCAACGCCCTGCTCGATACAGTACTGGAAGATCAGGACAAACTCTTCTAAACTGGCGTTGCTCCCTGCGGTGTTCGAGGCTGGTTGCTATTTCTCTGAACCAATGCATACGTGCAAGGCTGCGATCTATTCCGATGCGGGTGTGCGCGTGACACGTTTCATGTGCCCAAAGCGTCTTTGAGCGCGGCCGTCTTGGACCCAGGTTCAAGAGTCTGCGGCCAGTCACGGCACAGGCGGGGAGCACTACCCCTTCATGACCAAATTCAATCTCAGGCGCCAGCTCAAGGCTGCGCGCAACGCGCTCAAACCCGCTGATCGCCACAAGGCTGCGCGCGCCTCCCTGCGGCTGGCGCTGCGCCACGGCCTGTTGCTGCGTTCGCAACGCATCGGCTTTTATCTGCCGCAAGGCGGCGAATTCGACGCCCACCCCCTGCTCAACCAAGCCCTATGGATGCACCGTGAGTGTTTCCTGCCGATGCTGCCGCGGCGTGGCCGGGTAATGCGGTTCGGGCGGGTGGGCCGCAACACACGCATGAAGCCTAACCGCTTTGGCATCCCCGAACCCATCGATGCGAAACCCCTGCGCGCGCGCCAACTCGACCTGCTGCTGATGCCGCTGGTGGGGTTCGATCTCGAGGGCAACCGGCTGGGGATGGGCGGCGGCTTTTACGACGCAACGCTGGCCTTCATGCGGCACCGGCGCCTGTGGCGCAAGCCGCGCCTGGTTGGGATCGCCTACGAATGCCAGCGGGTGGATGCGTTGCCGCACGAGCCCTGGGACATGCCGCTCGATGCGGTGCTGACCGAGCGCCAGCTGTACCGCTTCAACTCAAGCCACCCTGGCGTTTATTCGCCCAGATAGGCTTGACGCACGGCGGGATTGGCTGCGAGATCGGCAGCGTTTCCACTCAGCGTGATGACCCCGTTTTCCAGCACGTAGCCGCGCGCGCAGGTTTTCAACGCCAGATGGGCATTCTGCTCGATCAACAGCACCGCCACGCCGCCAGCCGCAATCTGGCGGATGATGTCGAACACCGCCCGTACCATCAAAGGTGCCAGCCCCATGCTCGGCTCGTCCAGCAACAGCAGGCGCGGGCGCGCCATCATCGCGCGCCCCAAGGCCAGCATCTGCTGTTCGCCGCCGGACAACAGCCCGGCAAGCTGCGTGCGACGCTCGGTCAAACGGGGCAGCAGCGTATGCACCTGATCGAGATCGCGGGCGATCGCCGCGCGATCGCGCCGGCTGTAAGCGCCCATCATCAGGTTTTCGGCAACCGACATGCGAGGGAACACGCCGCGGCCTTCGGGCACCAGGGCGAGTCCGCGCCGCGCGACTTGGTGCGCAGGCAGCCGGGTGAGCGGCTGGCCGTCGAAATGCACGCTGCCGGAATGCGGCGCGATGAGGCCGCTGATGGCTTTGAGGGTGGTGGTCTTGCCCGCGCCGTTGGCGCCGATGAGGCAGACCATTTCGCCCGGCGCAACCTCCAGGCTGAGATCGCGCACCGCCTGGATCCCGCCATATGCCACCGACAACTGGCTGACTGATAGCAGCGGGTTCATCGCGTCAAACCTTTCACCACAGAGACACAGAGGCACTGAGAACCCCTCAAATTCCCGTGTCGTAGCGCTTCAACGCCTAGCTTTTCCTCTGTGTCCCAAGGGATACCGTTCCTGCGGAACATATCTCCGTGCCTCTGTGGTGAAGTTTTTTTACTTAGGGTCATATCGCCTCGTCCCCCAGATAAGCGGCAATCACCTTGGGGTCGCGGCTGACCACATCGGGGGTGCCCTCGGCGATTTTCACGCCGTAGTCGAGCACCGCCAGCCGGGTGCACAGCCCCATCACCAGTTTCACGTCGTGTTCGATCAGCAGCAGCGTCAGGCCGTCAGCCTGCAGCTGCAGCAGCAGTTCGCGCAGCGCCGCACGTTCGGCCTTGTTCATCCCGGCGGCAGGTTCGTCGAGCGCCAGCAGGCTCGGTTCGGTCGCCAGCGCGCGGGCAATTTCGAGCCGCCGCTGGTCGCCGTAGGGCAGGTTCTTGGCAAGACGGTCGGCGTGCTGTGCGATGCCCACGCGGCGCAGCAGGGCAGCTGCGCGCTCGCGCGAATCGGCTTCTTCGCGGCGCGTGCCGGGCAGGCGCAGCACCGCGCCGACGACGCCGCTGGTGGTGCGCGCGTGGCGCCCGACCAGCACGTTTTCGAGCGCGGTCATCTCGGCAAACAGGCGGATGTTCTGGAAGGTGCGCGCCAGCCCCGCGTGCAACACCTGGTGCGGCGGCCGCCCGTCTAGGCGGGCGTCGTTGAGGCGGATCTCGCCGCGGTCGATCGAGTACAGGCCGGTGAGCGCGTTGAACAGCGTCGTTTTGCCCGCGCCGTTGGGGCCGATGAGGCCGAAAATTTCGCCCGCGTGAACCTGCAGCGAAATGTCGGATAGCGCCTGCAAGCCGCCAAACGCCTTGCTCACGGCGGTAACGGTCAGCAGCGGTGTCAACTCTGCATCGAGCTTGCTCGATAGGAGATTGCCTACCTTTGGTGCGCTCATCCCTTGGCGTCGGCGAATTCCTGGCGGCGGCGCGCCGAGGGAATCAGCCCGGCGGGGCGATACAGCATGACCGCAACCAGCGCCACGCCGAACAGCAGCATGCGCAAATCCGCCGGGTCGACGTAGATCTGGCCGAACAGGTTGCGCTGCCAGTCGCCGGTGTAGCGCAGCGCCTCGGGCAGCAGCGTCAGCAGCAGTGCGCCGAAAATCACGCCGGGGATATGCCCCATGCCGCCGAGCACGATCATGCACAGAATCATGATCGACTCCATCAGGTTGAACGATTCGGGGCTGATGAAGCCCTGAAAGCTGGCGAACAGGCCGCCCGCCAACCCGCCGAAGGTGGCGCCCATGGCGAACGCCAGCAGCTTGAGATTGCGCGTGTTGATGCCGGTCGCGGCGGCGGCGATCTCGTCCTCGCGGATCGCCACCCAGGCACGCCCGATGCGCGAATTTTCCAGCCGCATCGAAATGAAAATCACCGCCAGCGTCAGCAGCAAAAACAGGTAATAGGTGAGATGGACGCCGGTGAAGGTGAAACCGAAGAGGGTATGCGGCTGGCTCAGGCTAAAGCTGCCCAGGCGCACCGGGTCGATCAGGTTGATGCCCTGCGGGCCGTTGGTGAGGTTGACCGGCGCATTTAGGTTATTGAGGAAAATGCGGATGATTTCGCCGAAGCCCAGGGTGACGATGGCGAGGTAATCGCCGCGCAGCCGCAGGGTGGGCGCGCCCAGCAATACCCCGAACAGCCCGGCCAGCGCCGCGCCCAGCGGCAGGATCGCCCAGAACGGCAGGTGCAGGCCGAAATGCGGGCTGGCAAGCCAAGCGTAGACATACGCCCCCAGGGCATAAAACGCGACGTAACCCAGATCGAGCAGGCCGGCGTAGCCGACGACGATATTCAGCCCCAGCGCCAGCATCACATACAGCAGCGCCAGATCGAGCAGCCGCACCCACGAGCGCCCCAGCCCCGCGTCCACCAGAAACGGCAGCAGCGCCAGCCCCAGCGCCAGTAGCGAAAAAGCGAGCCAGCGCGACTTAAGCACGCTCGACAACGCGCGCTCCCAGCAGGCCGGACGGGCGGAACACCAGCACCGCGATCAGCACGAAAAACGCGAACACGTCCTGGTAATGGCTGCCGAGGAAACCGCCGGTGAGGTCGCCGATATACCCCGCGCCGAACGATTCGATCAGTCCCAGCAGCAGGCCACCCAGCATCGCTCCGCCCAGATTGCCGATGCCGCCCAGCACCGCCGCCGAGAAGGCCTTGAGGCCAAGCAAAAAGCCCATGTAGTAGTGCGCCAGGCCGTAATACGCGCTGACCATGACGCCGGCCACCGCCGCCAGCGCCGAGCCGATCACGAAGGTGGACGCAATCACCCGGTTCACGTCCACCCCCATCAGGCTCGCCACCTGCCGCGATTGCGCGGTGGCGCGCATGGCACGGCCGAGCCGGGTTTTCTGCACCACCAGGATCAGCATCAGCATGATGCTCATGGTCAGCAGCAGGATGGCGATCTGCACATCGGTGATATGCGCGCCGAGCACTTCATGCCGCCCCTGCGGCAGCACGGCGGGAAAGGGAATGTACTGCTTGCCCCAGATCAGCATGGCGATGTTCTGCAGGATGATCGACACGCCGATCGCCGTGATGAGCGGCGCCAGACGCGGTGCATGCCGCAGGGGCCGATAGGCGACGCGCTCGATCAGCAGGCCCAGCGCCATGCACACCGGAATCGCCACCACCAGCCCTGCCCCGAGCACCAACACGCCCGGCAGGCCGGGCGCCGCCAGCGCCAGCGCGCCGATCACCGCCAGCGCCACCATCGCCCCCATCATGGTGATTTCGCCATGGGCGAAATTGATGAGTTCGAGGATGCCGTACACCATGGTGTAGCCCAGCGCCACCAGCGCGTAGACGCTGCCGAGCACCAGGCCGTTGATGAGTTGTTGCAGGAAGATGTCCATTAGCCCGGATGTTTCATGAATTCGCGTGATGCCCTAAAGGATACCGAGCTACGCCCATAATCGCGCAGGATTTTGTTTTGTAGGGGGATTTTGTGAAGGAGCGGCGTAGTTATTCATACGCCCGACTGAGCAAAATTTCCATACGAAAGAAAAGACCAGCGAGGGCACGCGTTAATTTATGAAATATCCGGGCTCGTGCGCGGCGCGCCCAGCCCGGTTGAATTCAGCTCAGCTTAGTTGCCGCTCTGCACGGTTTCGAGCGTCTGCCATTTGCCGTCTTTCACCTGATACAGCGTGACCGCGCCGCCGGTAATGTCGCCCTTGACGTCGAAACGGATCCGCCCGGTCACCCCCTGATAATCGGTCCTGGGCAACTCGGCCAGATACTTGGCGGGGTCGCTGGAATCGGCGCGTTTCATCGCGTCGATCAGCACATGCATGGCATCGTAGGCATAGGGGGAATAGTTCTGGATCTTGCCGTATTTGGCTTCGAACTTGGCCTTGAACGCGTTACCGCCCGGCATCGCGTCGAGCGGCAGGCCGGGGTTGGACGCCAGCGCGCCCTCGGCGTCGGCGCCGGCCAGTTCGATCAGCTTGGGCGTCTGCGCGCCGTCGCCGCCCAGAAACTTCGCCTGCATCCCGAGCTGTTTCATCTGCCTGATCATGGGCGCGGCCTGCGGATCCATCCCGCCGAAGAACACGAGGTCGGGCGCCTTGCCCTTGATGGAAGTGAGAATCGCCATGAAGTCGGTCGAGCGGTCCGATGTGTATTCGCGCGCCACCACTTCGCCGCCCGCGGCCTTGGCCGCCTTCTCCACTTCGTCGGCCAGTCCCTGCCCGTAGGCAGTGCGATCGTCGATGATGGCGATTTTCTTCGCGCCCAACTGGGTCACTGCGTAAGTTCCCAGCACGGTACCCTGTTGCGCGTCGTTGGTCATCACGCGATACGCCGTCTTGAAGCCGGATGCCGTATAGGCCACTGCGGTGGCCGAGGGTGAAATCTGCGGAATGCCGTTGTCGGAATAGATCTTGGAGGCCGGGATCGTGGCGCCCGAATTGAGATGGCCGATAACGCCCGCCACCCCTTCATCCACCAGCTTGGTTGCCACCGTGGTGGCGGTTTTGGGGTCGGCCGCGTCGTCTTCGCTCTTTAATTCGAGCACGACTTTCTTGCCGCCCAGCGTGAGCCCGGCAGCGTTGATTTCATCGAGTGCCAGGCGCGCACCGTTTTCGTTGTCCTTGCCCAGATGCGCCTGCGGACCG
This sequence comes from Thiobacillus denitrificans, assembly GCF_001530125.1. GTDB lineage: Bacteria > Pseudomonadota > Gammaproteobacteria > Burkholderiales > Thiobacillaceae > Thiobacillus > Thiobacillus denitrificans_C. The sequence continues at coordinate 11,935 of NZ_LDUG01000025.1, forward strand.
GTGAGCGGGGATGCCTGGCCGATCAACACCACCTGGTCGCCATTCTGCTGCGGCTTGTCGCCGCATCCCGCAACCAGCGCCGCTACTGCTACTGCCACCCAGCCTAGCGTGTGCCCCGTCATCTCGGTCTTCCCCGTAATCAAACTGAAACGCGGGATTTATACCATAAAGCTTGCCGTGGCCGGCTTTCCTGGAAGCCAGAAAACACAAGGCCGACGCAAACGCCGGCCTTGTGTTTGACGCAGTGGCGAATTATTTCAGGCTCAGCACCCAGTCGATGATCTTGCTGGCATCTTCCGCCTTGACCTGCGGGTTCGGCGGCATGGGAATGGGGCCCCACACGCCCTTGCCGCCGGTCTTCACCTTGGCCACCAGCATGTTATGCGCGCTTTTATCGCCGGCGTATTTAGCGGCCACTTCCTTGAAGGCCGGGCCAACGATTTTCTTGTCGATGCCGTGGCAGGACATGCAGGCGTTCTTCTGGGCCAGCGCCTGGTCGGCGGAAGCCGCGCCGGACATCAGCAGCAACGCAGCAGATGCTGCTGTCATCATCAGTTTCATCATTACATTCTCCGTGGAGGGGTCGGGTTGACAAGGCACTTCTACATGCCAGCAGTATTCAGGGAAAACCCTTCACGCGCAATATAAGTAATTGGTTTTTTGCTACCAATCCTCGTAGCACTTTGTTGTTCGAACCTATTCGCGCTCGACCAGTCCGCGGTAGGCATGCCAGCTGGCGTGCCCCAGCCAGGGGAAAATCACCGCCATGGCAATGAAGTTGGTCGCCACCCCGACCGCGATCAAGACGGCGATCAACGCGCCCCACAGCAGCATCACCGGGAAATTAAGCCGCGTTGCCATGAAGCTGGTGACCAGCGCGGTGGCGAAGTCGACCTTGCGGTGCAGCAGCATCGGCAGCGACACCACCGAGAGGCTGAACATCATCAGCGCCAGCACGCCGCCGAAGGCCAGGTAGGCCAACACAAAATTGGTATGTTGCTGCACCGCATTCAGCGTCAGCAGATCAGAGAGGCCGCCAATGCCCGATCCGCCGAGAAACAGGCCGACCAGAATCGCCGAAATGCGCTCCCATGAGATCAGGACGAACACCAGCATCAGGGCGAACAGCCCCAGCGAGGCAGGGTTGGCGCGCCATGACAGCAGGGGGACAAACAGATTGGGCAGCTTGTGATGGTGTTCCAGCCGGTGGCTCAGAAAATAAAACACCGTGGCCAGCAGCGGCGCGACGAACAGGAAGCCGGAGGTCAGCGCCATCGCCAGATGGGGCTTGCCCCACGCGCCATGCACCAGGCCATAGCCGAGGAGCGCAAAGATGACGCCATAGAACAGGCTCAGCGGCCAGGCACGGGCCAGATCCTGCGCGCCGGCTCGCAACCAGTGAAGCGGCTGAGCGAATGTCACCTTGCGGATGCCCGGCAGATTCATTTGGGCTGTCCGTGGATGGAAAACGGCGGGTTCAGTGTGCGTGCTCATGATGGCTCCCGATGACAAACCGACTGCTTGTTTGATAGCAGGTGCCGCCGCGGGTTCCAAATAGCAAATGCTGATAGGCCCCTTACCCCAGCACGGCGGTCAGTTCGGTTACGGGCGGCTGGCACGCTGTGCCGCTGCAGATCCAGGCAGCCGGCTGGTCCGATTCCGGCTTCGCCAACGCGGCCGGCAGGCCCAATCCATTGGGCAACACCAGCAGCACGTCGCGCGCGCCGAGCTTCGGGTTGAGCGCCGCCGCCCACTCGCGCAGCGCCGCCGCCGGGCCGCGCAGCAGGATCACCCGCGGCGGCAGCAGCGTCTCGTCGAGCACGGCAAGCAGCGTGGGGTAGGCGATCGGCTGCTGGGTCAGTTGGCCCTGGAACAGGCGCAGACAGCGCGCGCTGGCGTCGAGGTAACGCGTCTCGCCCAGCAGGTGACCCAGCCGCTGCAGGGCGTATGCCGCCACGCCGTTGCCGGATGGCGTGGCGTTGTCGTAGCCGGGCTTGGGGCGGGTGATGAGGGCTTCGTGGTCGTGGCTGGTGAAGAAGAAGCCGCCCTGCTCCCGGTCCTCGAAATGCGCCAGCAGCGCGTCGGCGAGTTCGCACGCCCACCCCATGTCGGCCTCGCGGTAGCCGGCCTGCATCGTCTCCAGCAAGGCATCGAGCAGGAAGGCATAGTCGTCAAGATAGGCGTTGAGGCGCGCTTCGCCGTGCTTGAAGCTGGCGAGCAGGCGGCCGTCGCGCCAGAGGTTTTGATGCAGAAAATCGATCGCGGCGTAGGCGGCATCCACCCCGTCGGGGCGGTTCATCACCCGCCCGGCGTGCGCCAGCCCGCCGATCATCAGCGCGTTCCAGCTGGTGAGCTGCTTGTCGTCGCGCCCCGGCCGCACGCGGGTTTCACGCGCGGCGAACAGTTTGGCGCGCGCATTCGCAAGCCGTGCAGCCGCCGCGTCCGCGGACAGTCCCAACTCGGCCGCAACCTCATTCAGTGGGCGCGCGAGGATGGGATTCCAACTCGCGTTCTCGAAATTCGGCGGCAGGTCGAAGCCATACACCGGCACGGCCACCGCGTATTCCTCGGCGGGGAGCTGCGCGCGCACCTGGTCCGGTGTCCACACGTAGAACTTGCCCTCGTGGCCCTCGCTGTCGGCGTCGAGCGCCGAATAGAAGCCGCCCTCGGGCGCGCGCATCTCACGCAGCAGCCACTCGACGATGCCTTCGGCGGTGTCCGCAAACAGCGGCTCGCCGGTCAGTGCCCAGGCGTCGGCATACAGATGCAGCAACGGGCCGTTGTCGTAAAGCATTTTTTCGAAGTGTGGAATCGCCCACTGCTCGTCGACCGAGTAGCGGCAGAAGCCGCCGCCCAACTGATCGACAACCCCGCCGGACGCCATCCTGCGCAGGGAGACCAGCGCCATGTCGCGCGCCTGCGCATTGCCGCCCTGGGCCTGGCGCAACAGGAAAAACAGTTCGCCCGGACGCGGAAACTTGGGCGCGCGCGAAAAGCCGCCCCACACCGGGTCGAAAGCCTCCGCCAGATCGCGCACCGCTTGCGCCAGCGGCGCGTCGCTCAAGGCTTGCTGCACGCCCGGCGCGGGCTGCTGCTGCGCCAGCGCGGTGCGCACCGCCTCGTTCTGCGCCAGCACCTCGCCGCGCCGTTCGTGCCAGGCGCGGCCGATGTTCTCCATCAGGTCGATGAAGCCCGGCAGCTGGTAGCGCGGCGTCTTCGGGAAATAGGTGCCAGCGAAGAACGGCGTCTGATCCGGCGTCAGGAACACCGTCAACGGCCAGCCGCCGCCGCGCTGGGTCAACAGCTGGTGCGCGGACTGGTAGATCTGGTCGAGGTCGGGGCGCTCCTCGCGGTCGACCTTGATGTTGACGAACAGCCGGTTCATCACCGCCGCCACCTCGGCATCCTCGAAGCAGTCGTGCGCCATCACGTGGCACCAGTGGCAGGCCGAATAGCCGATCGACAGCAGGATCGGCTTGGCCTCGCGGCGCGCTTTTTCCAGGGCTTCTTCGCCCCACGGGTACCAGTCGACCGGGTTGTCGGCGTGCTGCAGCAGATAGGGGCTGGGTTCGGCGGATAGACGATTCGGCATGATGGGTAGCACGCGGCGGCTAATAGTTGATTAAATCAGTCAACAATTGTACGCTTGCCGCACTCTCATACAACTGCAGGAGCGCACCATGTCCCAGGAATTATTCGCTGCCGCCCAGTCGGGCGATGCCGATCAAATCAAGACGCTGCTTGAAGCCGGTGCCGATCACGCCGCCGCCGACGAAGCCGGCGAAACCGCGCTGATGCATGCCGCCCGCAACGGCCATGTCGCGGCGGTGCAGCTGCTGATCGCGGCCGGCGCCGACGTCAACGCCAAATCGCCGCAGGGCTGGACCGCACTCGCCAAGGCCGCCTACAACGGCGACACCGAGCGCGGCTATGTCGAGGTCATCGAGGTGCTGCACGAGGCAGGCGCCACCCTCGACGAGCGCATTTTCTTCGGCATCACGCCGCTGATGCTGGCGGCCGGCGGCGGCGACGCCCCGGTGGTGGAATGGCTGATCAACAACGGCGCCGACGTGCTCGCCGCCAACGAAGGCGGCCGCACCGCGCGCATGATGGCGAACGACAAGTTCTATGTCGACGTGATCAACCTGCTGAACGAAGCCGAGCGCCAGTTGGGCGTGCAGGAAGACGGCTCATGCTCGTCGACCAAGAGCATGGTCAAGCCGCAGGTGGTCAATCTGATGAAGCCGACCACGCACTAGGCAACACCAAACGTTGCCTCGATAACCGGAATGTAGGAGGCCCGCCCCCGGGCCGATTTGCGCACCGATGCAAGCTCCACGGCATCGGGCCGAGGGCGACCCTCCTACAGCGGGGGTCAGCGTTCCAGCCAGTCGATCAATTCCTGCCACTGTTCCACGTCGCGCTCGGCGATATGGGGCGGCAAATCAAACAGGCTTTTGCCCTCGAACGCGGCGTTGACGTAATGCTGGGTGTTGCGCAGATAGGCCAGCACCGGCAGATCCTGCTGTTCCATGAACTGCTCCAGGGTCACCCCGGCGCGGGTGCGCGGATCGACGCGCATGCCGACCACGCCGACAAAGGCATGGCTCTTGCGCACCGCTTTCTCGGCATGCAGCGCGGCCAGAAAATCCTGGCTGGCGCGGATGTCGAACAGCGAGGGGGCGATCGGCACCACCACCTTGTGTGCGAGCTTCAGCGCGCGTTCGAGGTTCTTGCCGTGCAACCCGGCGGGTGAGTCGATCACCAGCCAGTCGCTGTCGTCCTTCTGCCCTTCACGCAGCAGCTCGATGTCCGGCAGCACCATGTCGCGCATCGCCAGCCAGTGGGTGGCGGATTTCTGCCGGTCCAGGTCCAGCATCGCCACGCGCTCGCCCGTTGACGCCAGATAGCCGGCCAGGTTGATCGACAGCGTGGTCTTGCCGCTGCCACCCTTGGGATTGGCCACCAGAATCACGCGCATGGTTGTTCTCCCTTTCGACTACAGCGCTTCCACGCCATACGTCACCGCCAGCGTGTGCGTCTCGCCCGGCGCCACGGTGACGACGTTGTCCATCGCGTTGACGGATTCGACGCAGACCATTTCGCGCCAGCCGGCACCGGACTTGCCTGTGCCCATGTCGCCCATTTTCTCGGCCTTCTCGGTCCACGGCGTCCACACCACGGTGGACAGCGAACCGCTCTTGGCGATGCGGATGCGGCGATTGAGGCCGGCGTCCTCGATCACACAGTCGGCAGTTGTATCGACGTAGACGCGGTCAACCTCGCCCGAGAAGGTGATCGCGCCATGCTGCTTCCTGCGCGCCGGGGGGCCGACCTTGTCGTGGTAGCCGCAGCCTTCGAGGCCCGTCACTTTTACTGTGGCCAGGTCGCTGATGTGCAGATAGGTGTGCAGCGCCTCGCCGATCTGCACCAGCGCATCGCCCAGATTGGTGGTGGCCAGCCGCATCTCCAGCTTGTCGCCCACCACCACGGTCAGCGTCAGCCGGGTGGGATGCGGCCATTGCGCGCGGGTCTGCGGGGTGTCGACCAGTTGCAGGGTGATCTCGGTCTTGGCGTCGTTGCGACGGCGCGTGCCAGTGACTTCCCAGTCCACGGTGCGCGCGAAACCGTGCGCGGGGTAGCTCGCTTCCGTGGCGTGCGCGCCGAACCACGGCCAGCACACCGGCGCGCCGCCGCGGATGGATTTGCCCGGCGCGAAGGCGGCGGCGTCGGACACCCACACCACCGGCTCCTGCTGCGATTTGGGCCGGAAGCTCACCACGTGCGCACCCTGCAGACAGATCGTCGCGCGGCCGCCGTGGTTGTCGATGTCGGCGTAGGTCAGGCCGCCGGCGCCGGTGCGGAAAACCAGCTGGCCGGGGATGGCGAAGCGCGCCAGCGGGTCGGCGTGCGCCTGCGCCGCGGTCGGATGCTCGACCTGCGACACATCGCGCACCGCGCCGAAGGCGGCAGACGTCGTCATCGCGGCATAGGCGCGCAGCGCGGCCGACACCTCGCGCACGCGGTTGACCGGCTTCCATGCCTGCGCGCCTTTCGCGTCCATCGCGGCGCGGCGGCGCGCGAGTTCGGCGTCGTCCAGCGCGACGTTGATGCTGCGCTTGGGAATGTCGATTTCGATCGTGTCGCCTTCTTCGACCAGGCCGATGTTGCCACCTTCGGCCGCTTCCGGCGAGGCGTGGCCGATGCTCAAACCCGAGGTGCCGCCGGAGAAGCGGCCATCGGTCACCAGCGCGCAGGCTTTGCCCAGGCCCTTGGACTTGATGTAGCTGGTCGGATAGAGCATTTCCTGCATGCCGGGGCCGCCGCGCGGGCCTTCGTAGCGAATCACGACGACGTCGCCGGCGACGATCTTGTCGCCGAGAATGGCTTCGACCGCGGCATCCTGCGATTCGAACACGCGCGCCGGGCCGGAGAATTTGAGGATGTGCTCGTCGACGCCGGCAGTCTTGACGATGCAGCCGTCCTCGGCGAGGTTGCCGACCAGCACGGCCAGCCCGCCGTCCTTCGAATAGGCGTGCTCGATGTCGTGGATGCAGCCGTTCACGCGGTCGTCGTCGAGCTTGGCGAAACGCCGATCCTGCGAGAACGCGGTCTGCGTCGGCACGCCGCCGGGCGCGGCGCGGAAGTAGTCCTTGACGTCCTTGTCGGTGGTGCGGCGGATGTCGTAGAGGTCGATCTGTTCGCCCAGCGTTTTGCACAGCACGGTCGGCAGGTCGCGGTGGATCAGGCCGCCGCGTTCGAGCTCGCCCAGAATCGCCATCACGCCGCCGGCGCGGTGCACGTCTTCCATATGATAGGTCTGGATCGACGGCGCGACTTTCGACAGGTGCGGCACGCGGCGGCTCATGCGATCGATGTCCTTCATCGTGAAATCGACCCCGGCCTCGTGCGCGGCGGCCAGCAGATGCAGCACGGTGTTGGTCGAGCCACCCATGGCGATGTCGAGCGCGATGGCGTTCTCGAAGGCGTCGAAGCTGGCGATCGCGCGCGGCAGCACGCGGGTGTCGCCGTCGTCGTAGTAGCGCCGCGCGTTCCTGACGATCAGGCGGCCAGCGGCGAGGAACAGGTTTTTGCGGTCGGCGTGGGTCGCCAGCATCGAGCCATTGCCGGGCAAGGAGAGCCCCAGCGCCTCGGTCAGGCAGTTCATCGAGTTGGCGGTGAACATGCCGGAGCACGAACCGCAGGTCGGGCAGGCCGAGCGTTCCAGCTGGTCGACCTTTTCGTCGCTGAAGCTCGCATCGGCCGCCGACACCATGGCGTCGACCAGATCGAGCTTGATGACCTTGGATTCCCACACCACCTTGCCCGCTTCCATCGGCCCGCCGGAGACGAACACCGTCGGGATGTTGAGGCGCAGCGCGGCGTTCACCATCCCCGGCGTGATCTTGTCGCAGTTGGAAATGCACACCAGCGCGTCGGCGCAGTGCGCGTTGACCATATACTCGACCGAGTCGGCGATGAGGTCGCGGCTCGGCAGCGAATACAGCATGCCGCCGTGGCCCATCGCGATGCCGTCGTCGACCGCGATGGTGTTGAATTCCTTCGCCACGCCGCCCGCCGCCTCGATCTCGCGCGCGACCAGCTGGCCCATGTCCTTCAGGTGCACGTGGCCCGGAACGAACTGGGTGAACGAGTTGGCAATCGCGATGATCGGCTTGTTGAAGTCGCCATCCTTCATGCCGGTGGCGCGCCACAGCGCACGCGCTCCCGCCATGTTGCGGCCGCGGGTGGTAGTCCAGGAACGGTAGTCAGGCATGATGGTCACTCAGGCAATCTATAATCAGTCAGCCATTTTACCTGCGCTTTGACTTCCCTGAATCCTGACCCCATGCTCATACATCCGCAATTCGACCCCGTCGCCCTCCAGCTTGGTCCCGTCGCCATCCACTGGTACGGCCTCATGTACCTCATCGCCTTCGTGCAGGTCATCCTGCTCGGGCGCTGGTGCATCGCGCATCGTCCGTGGTCCGGCTGGACCGTGAACATGCTCGACGACGTGCTGTTCTACGGCGTGCTCGGCACCATTCTCGGCGGGCGGCTCGGCTACGTGCTGTTCTACAAGCCGATGGAATACCTGGCCCATCCGCTCGACATCTTCAAGCTGTGGGAAGGCGGCATGAGCTTCCACGGCGGCTTTCTCGGCGTCATCATCGCGATGGCGCTGTTCGCGCACCGCCACAAGCTGCGCTGGCTGGCGGTCACCGACTTCATCGCCCCGCTGGTACCGCTAGGGCTGGCCGCCGGGCGGCTCGGCAACTTCATCAACGGCGAGTTGTGGGGCCGCGCCACCGACCTGCCGTGGGGCATGGTGTTCCCGCAGGCGGGCGACGGCATTGCGCGCCACCCCTCGCAGCTGTACCAGTTTGCCGGCGAAGGCGTGCTACTGTTTGCCATCCTGTGGTGGTTTGCGCACAAGCCGCGCCCGGTCGGCGCCGTCTCCGGCGTGTTCCTCATCGGCTACGGGGCTTTCCGCTTCCTCGCCGAATTCGCCCGCGAACCCGACAGCTTCCTCGGCCTGCTGGGCCTGGGCCTCTCCATGGGGCAATGGCTGTCGCTGCCGATGGTCGTTGCCGGCGTGCTGATGGTTCGCTGGGCACAGCGCCAGGCATGATCGACCGGGCCTGGCGCCAGATTGACTGGGCGCGCCTGTGGCGCATGGCCGGCTGGCTCGGCATCGCCATCACCCTGGTGGTCTCGCTGATGCCACCCGCGCTGGGCGACGACAGCGGTCACGCCGACAAGCTCGTGCATCTGTTCGGCTATGCGCTATTGATGTTCTGGTGGGCGCAGCTCGTTACCCGGCAACGCTGGAAACTCGCCGTTGCGGTGGTGCTGTTCGGCATCGCCATCGAAGGGCTGCAAGGCCTCACCCCCGACCGCCAGCCCGACCTGCTCGACGCGCTGGCCAACAGCAGTGGCGTCCTGCTCGGCTGGCTCGTCGCACGTTTCCTGCCCAATCTTCCCCAACACCTCGCCGCTCGCCGCGCGGTACTTCCCGCGCCGCATCGCTAAAGCTATAATTCGCCACGTCGGGGAGGTAGCTCAGCTGGGAGAGCGCCGCGTTCGCAATGCGGAGGTCGGGAGTTCGATCCTCCTCCTCTCCACCACATACACAAAAACGATGTTGGGCCGAGCCCGACGCACCTTCACACTGGACAGAGGCCTATACGCGGCATGAGCCAAGAAGGGCAACTGGTCGATAAAAAATCCCTGCGCGCCATCGCCGGCCGAAATCCCGACTGGGATGCACTCGCCAAAGACTGCGTCGCCTTTGCCAATGCCCAGGGTGGGCGCTTGCTCATTGGCATTGAAGATGATGCCGACACCCCTGTACCTGACCAGCGTATCGATCCCGTATTAGCCGACACCCTGCGGCGCAAAATCAGCGAACGCACCGTAAACGTCACTGTCCTGCCCGACATTCGTCGTGCCGACAACGGCGGCGAGCTCCTCGAATTGGGCATCCCTCGCGCAATGTCAGTCGCCTCCACCACGGATGGCCGCTATTTTTTGCGTATCTCCGACGTAAGCAAGCCAGTTGTCGGTGACGATGTCATGCGGCTTGCCTCCGAACGTTCAGCCCTGCCATGGGAAACCCAAACCTCACTGCATGTTCCACGAACCCGGCTTGATGAGCTGAAGCTGACTGCTCTAGTGGCTGCCATTCGTGCCTCCGACCGTGTCAAGGACTCAGTCAAGGAAAAATCCGAGCACGAACTGCTCGACCATTACCTGCTCGCACAAGACGACTGGCTCACTCATCTTGGTGTGCTGTGCATCGGCAAACGCGAAGACCGCGCCAACCTGGGCACTGCACCAGTCATTCAGTTCATCAAGTACGACGAACTTGGTCAAAAGGTCAACAAGCTCACATGGGACGACTTCAGCCTGAACCCGATGGAGCTCATCGAAGCGATATGGCGGGAAGTACCGGATTTCCGTGAGCGTTACGAACTGCCGGATGGCCTTTACCGCCAGAACGTGCCCGCCTACGACGAGATCGTCGTGCGCGAACTGCTCGTCAATGCACTGGTGCATCGCCCCTACACGCAACGGGGCGACATTTTTCTGAACCTGCATCCGGATCGCCTGGAGGTGGTTAACCCTGGTTTGCTGCCGCTGGGCGTAACACCGGCCAACATTCTCCACACCACCGTTCGGCGCAACGAACACCTGGCCCGCCTGTTCCACGATCTCAAACTGATGGAGCGCGAGGGCAGCGGCTTCGACAAAATTTACGAAGTGCTGCTTTCGCAGGGGCGCCCGGCTCCCGAACTGGTCGAGGAACACGACCGCGTCCAAGTCACGGTACGCCGGCGCATCCTCAAGCCCGAGGTGATCGACTTCATCGCCAAGGCCGATCAGACCTACCAGCTCACACAACGCGAGCGCATCGCTTTGGGCCTGCTGGCACAACATGACGCACTGACCGCGCGCGAGTTGGCCGCCTTGCTTGAGCTGCCCTCGGCAGAAGCCTTGCAGCCCTGGCTGTCGCGCCTCCTCGATTGGAGCATCGTCAAAAGCGCAGGCCGAACTCAGGCAACACGCTACTTTATCGAGCCGAGCCTGCTGGACAGCCTCGATTTCTCGGCAACGACCACCCTCAAACGGATCGAGTCACACCGGCTTGCTGCACTCATCCTGGAGGACGTGGCACGCTACCCCAAAACCAAGATGGGCGACATTCATAAGCGAATTGGCCTGGAAATACCGCGCTCGCGCATCCGGCGAACCGTCGAAGAACTGGTCGCGTCCGGCAAACTGCTTTCGGAGGGAATACGCAGTGGCACACGCTACACAGTCGCCGGCTGACTTGGCTCAAACCACGCCCTATCTGGCCCATTTGAGCCAAACCACCGGCGAAAAGCACCCCAAAAGTCGTCGTAACCCATTGACTCACTTGGGATTCCGCTTTGGCTCAAACAGCCGGCCTGAGCCAAAGCGCGCAGAGAAGAACATGTATGTGACCCCCTTTAGCAACTGACCCATGCCGACACTAAACTGGATCGGCAAAGATGCCGTCGTCAAACACCACAAGGATGTGCCGTTCCGCCTGCTGGAGCCGGTGCCCGAACTGTCCTGCGGCGATGCCGACACGGGAAACCTGATCGTGCAGGGCGACAACCTGCATGCGCTGAAGGCGCTGCTGCCGCGCTACGCCGGCCAGGTGAAGTGCATCTACATCGACCCGCCATACAACACCGGAAACGAAGGCTGGGCCTACAACGACAACGTAAACAGCCCGGAAATCCGCCGCTGGCTGGGCGAAGTGGTGGGCAAGGAAGGCGAGACCCTGGACCGCCACGACCGCTGGCTGTGCATGATGTATCCGCGGCTGGTGCTGCTGAGACAGTTTTTGCGCGATGACGGAGTGATATTGATATCCCTCGATGATGTAGAGGCTGGCCACTTGCGACTGCTTCTGGATGAGGTTTTTTGGATTCAAAAACCGCATCGCAACGATTGTTTGGAATACAAGAAACACCGACAACAGAATCAAGACGAGGCTTTCACCTGATCACGAACACATATTTGTTTATGGCAAGTCTGAGCAGGCTGCAATTGAAGGAAGGATCATTGATCGGTCAGATTTTAAGAACCCTGACAATGATTTGCGGGGTCCATACGTAACTGACCCATTGAAGGGCAAGGCGACGGCAAGCGAGCGCCCTAACCTGCATGATTACAGTATGCAGCAGCCTGGGACAGAACCAATGCTGTTCACTTAGCATGAATCTCATTACACTACCCCGGTACGCAGATCATACCGAGGGCGAATCATGGCGGGGAAAGCTGCAGCACTGACAGGACAGGTTCGTGTTTCCGACTATTTGAGCGTGGGACTTCTCGCCCGTCTGGTTCCGCCCTCACTGGTTGATGAAGCGCTCACCACACACAATCGCCACAGCAAGCGGCAACGAGACCTACCCGCACATGCCGTCGCTTATTACGTCATGGCGCTCTCCCTCTATCGTGGCGTGAACACCGAAGAAGTCCTGCGCGTCGTCACCGAAGGCATGGATTACCTGGGTGATGCGGCCATCCGCCGCGAAGTCGGCAAATCGGCTATCAGCGCAGCCCGTACCCGCTTGGGTGCCGACGTCATGCATTATCTTGCCGAGCAGGCTTTGACCCCTTTGGCGCAACCTCAGTCGGCGTGCGCTTTTTATCGCGGCTTGAGGATCGTGAGCATCGATGGCACGACGCTGGAAGTGGCCGATGAGGTCGGCAACCGGGAAGCATTCGGCGTGCCTGGCAGCGGGCAAGGGCAAACGGGCTACCCGCAAATTCGCTGTGTGGGACTGCTGGAGAACGGCACCCACGCCCTCTTCGGCGTGGCGCTGGGCGGCTACAAAGATTCGGAAGTGAGCTTGGCGCACCTTGCGCTACAGAACCTCAAACCGGGCATGTTGTGTCTGGCGGATCGCGGCTTCTCAGGATACCCGCTGTGGCAGGCGGCCAGTCAAACCGGCGCACAATTACTCTGGCGCATCATCAAGAATAGAAAGCTGCCCGTACTTGAGCGGTTCAGGGATGGTTCGTATTTGAGTCAAATCAGCCCGGCACCGGCAACCCTCAAGAAGATGCGCGACCCAACCGCACCCGCGATGACTGTACGCGTCATTGATTATCACTTGCCCGGCGTGAGCGACGCCGAGCCAGTGTATCGGCTGATAACCACCTTGCTGGATGTCGAACGCTATCCGGCCGATGAGCTGGCCGCGCTCTACCATGAGCGATGGAGCATCGAGACCGCATTTGCCGAAATCAAGACCACGCTCAAAGGCGCAGACATTGTGCTGCGTAGCAAAACGCCAGAGTTGGTGCGCCAGGAGTTCTGGGGGTTGTTGTTAGCCCACCATGTGGTGCGCAAACTGATGCTGGAGGCAGCGCTCTCACGCCAGCGAACGCCTGATACGCTCAGCTTCAAACACAGCCTGTCATTGATCCGCCGCAAACTTCCAGACAGCGGCGCCGTTCCCCCCAGAGGGCTTCCAGAAGTGGTGGTTGGCGTTGATTAAAGCCGCAGCCAGCGGCAGGCTGACCAGTCCAAAAGGACGATCAAATCCTCGCGTGGTCAAGCGACGAACCAAGCAACATCCGCCGCGCAAGGGCGATGAAATTATGAATATCCGTCAGGATTGGACACCGGTGATTGTTAAGTGAACAGCATTTGGGACAGAACATGTTTGGAAACCAGATCCCGCCAAGGGATGGATCACTAACAGGGTCGGCTATGAGGCGCTACTCAAGGAAGACAGGATTTGGTGGCCACCCAACCCCCAAACGGGTTGGCCGAGAAAAAAACGCTTTCTATCCGAAACCCAGGAGCGAATGCCGGCATCAACTTTTTGGCCAGAGTTCAAAACACAATCGGGAGCAAGGGAGCTGGACGAGATTCTGGATGAGAGAGTGTTCGCATTTCCAAAACCGACTGCTCTCATTCAGCGGGTCATTGGCTATTGCGCCCCCCCGGGATGCTTGGTCCTTGACTCATTTGCAGGGTCTGGAACTACCGGCCACGCCGTGCTTGCAACTAATACCAAGGACGGTGGCAACCGCCGCTTCATCCTCGTGGAAATGGACGACAACATCGCCCGCACCGTCACCGCAGAGCGGGTCAAACGCGTCGCCACCGGCTACACCAACTCCAAAGGCAATGTCATCGAAGCATTGGGCGGCGGCTTCCAGTTCTGCCGCCTGTCTCCTGAGCCGCTGTTCACCGCCGAAGGCCAGATTCGCCCCGACGTGCGCTTTTCCCAACTGGCCGAGTTCGTCTGGTTTGCCGAAACCGGGACGGGGTACACCGGCCGCGCCGACTCGCCACTGCTAGGCGTGCACGAGGGCCGCGCGGTCTATCTGCTCTACAACGGCATCCTCAAGGACAAGTCCGTGAGCGGCGGCAACGTGCTCACCGGCCCGGTGTTCGACGTGCTGCCGGTATTTGCTGGCCCCAAGGTGATCTACGCCGCCGCCAACCGCATGGGCGCGCGCGCCGCGCGCGAGGGCATCACCTTCAAGCAAACGCCTTACGCGCTGGAGGTGTAAAGTGGCGATGGTTTTTCGAACGGAAAGCGGGGTCCTTATCATGAGCACGACCGAAGTCATCGAACAGGCACTCAGGCTGAAGGCCGCCGAGCGCTATTTGCTTCTCGAACTCCTGCATCAAAGCCTGGACAAGCCAGACCCGGAAATCGATACAGTTTGGCAACAAGAGGCATTGCGACGCTTGAAGGCCTATGACGAAGGCCGCCTGGAATGCGTTTCCATGGAAGAGGTATTTCGGGATTTGTGATGGAGCTCATTTTCGCCAGACTCGCCCAAGCCGAGATAGACGAAGCCAGGCGCTATTACGAACGGCAACAACGCGGCTTGGGCGACGAGTTTCTGCGCGAGGCATCGTTGTCCGCCAAGCGTATTCGAGAGCAGCCTCTCGCCTGGCAGGTTGAAATCGAACCGGTCAGGCGGTTCCTGTTCAACCGATTCCCGTACAAGATGTTGTATGCGATACGCGAGGAGCGCATCGTCGTATTGGCCGTTGCCCATCAGCATCGCGACCCCGAATACTGGGTTGACAGGATCGTTGCATGACCGCGTTTCAGCCCAAAACCTACCAGTCGCAGGTGCTCGAAAGCGTCGAGGCGTATTTCCAGGCCTGCCACGAACTGCCGTCGCCCTCGATTGCCTACACCGCCACCACCGAACGCCTGTGGGGGCGCGGCCTGGCCTACAACCCGCTGTCGGGCTTTCCGACCGATATGCCGTATTTCTGCCTGCGCGTGCCCACCGGCGGCGGCAAGACCTGGCTGGCGGCAAAGAGCGTGGCGCTGGTCAACACGCATCTGCTGCGCGGCGAGCATAGCGTCATCCTGTGGCTGGTGCCCTCGAAGCCGATTCGCGAACAGACGCTGCGCGCCTTGCGGAATCGCCAGCATCCCTACCACACGGCCTTGCGCGAAGCCGGGCCAATCACGGTGATGGATCTGGACGAGGCGAAGAGCGTGACCCGCGCCACGCTGGATACCTCGACCACGGTCATCGTGGCCACGCGGCAGGCGTTTCAGGTGGAAGACGAGGAATGCCGCAAGGTGTACCAGTCGAGCGGCGCGCTGATGCGCCACTTCGACAACCTCGCGCCGGCCCAGCGCGACGAGTTGCTGAAAGATGGCCAGGGCGCCGAACAGACCACGCCGTATTCGCTGGCCAATGTGCTGCGCCTGCGCCGGCCGTTTGTGGTCGTCGACGAGGCGCACAACAGCCGTACCGAACTGGCGTTCGACATGCTCGCGCGCTTCCGCCCCAGCGGGGTGATGGAGTTGACCGCCACACCCGATCTGGAGCGCACCCCGTCGAACGTGCTGCACAGCGTGTCGGCCGCCGAATTGAAGGCAGAGGAGATGATCAAGCTGCCGGTGGTGCTGGAAACCGAACCGAACTGGCAGCAGTGTCTGGCGGATGCTATCGGGCGCCGCGATGCCCTGCACAAGCTGGCCGACGAAGAGCGCCGTGCGGGCGCGGCCTACCTGCGGCCGATTGTATTGATTCAAGCCGAGCCGCGCCGGGCTGGCGTCGAGACCCTGGACTTCGAGCGGGTGCGTATTGAACTCATCACCAACCATCACATTCCGGCCGGGGAGATCATCGTCGCCACGGGCGAGGAAAAGGGGCTGGAAAAGATCGAGGCCGATTACAAGCTGGGCATTGCCGACCCGGCTTGCCCAGTGAAGTTTGTCATCACCCAGAAGGCACTGGCCGAGGGCTGGGATTGCCCCTTTGCCTATATTCTGGTCAGCATGGCCTCGCTGCATTCGGCCACGTCGGTGGAACAATTGCTCGGGCGGGTGCTGCGGCAGCCGGGCGCCAGCCATCGGGTAAACCAGCCCCTCAATCAGTCCTATGCCTTCGTGGTGTCGCGCAACTTCGCGGAAACGGCGAGCGCGCTACGCGACCGGCTGGTGGCCGGTGCCGGATTCGAACGGCGCGAGGTGACCGAGTTTGTGATCGCCGCCCGTGCCGAGCAGGCACGGTTTGATTTGAATAATGGCCATGTGGTGTTCCAGCCTGTGCCTGTGTCCTTGAGCGAAAAGCCCGATTTCAAGGCACTGCCAAAAGTCATCAAGGACAAATTGCACTGGGAGCCGAAGCTCAACACCCTGACCATCAGCGCGCCGCTGACCGAAGAAGAAACGGAAACACTCCAGGCTACGGTGAAGTCCGAAGCCGCAGTTGCGGCGATTGCTGAGGCGGCCGAAGTCAGTCGCACCACGGCCATCGAGTTTTTCCAGACACCCGCCGAGTTGGGCGAGCGCTTTCGCATTCCGCAACTCGCGCTGCGCGTTCAAGGCCAAGATGGATTGGAGCAGTTGCAGCTATTCGATGACCCGGAGGTGCTGGATTACCCGTGGGATCTCTCGCCTTTCGATGCTGTCCCGACCGCCGACGACCTGGCGGCGATGGGGGCCGGCCTCAAGGTTTCGGAGGGCGGCGAAATCGACGTGGACGACGCCAGCGGCAAGGTCGTTTCACGTTTCCTGCCAGAATTGCAACGTGACCTGGGGCTGGTGTACCAACCCGAAAACTGGGATGCGGTACGCCTGGCCACCTGGCTGTGCCGCAACCTGCCCGAGCCCTCGCTCACCTATGCCAGCAAGCAGGCCTTCGTGGCCGCCTGGCTGGCCGAACTGCTGCGCCGGGAGGATTTCACGCTGGCCCGCGCCAATCTGCAAAAATTCCTGATCCGCAATCTGATCGAGGCACGCATCCGCGACATGCGCAAGCTGGCAGTGGGCAAAGCCTTTCAACAAACCCTGTTCGGTGACGATGCGGCTTCGCGCGTGGCAGTCAGCGACATATATGCCTTCGACTTCCAACCGCAGGCCTATGCGCCCAGCCGCGACTACGTTCCAGGAACATCGGAGTTTGGCTACTTCGATTTCCGCAAGCACTTCTACGGGCGGATAGGCGATTTCGACAGCAAGGAAGAATTCGAATGCGCCTGCTGGCTGGATACGCAGGCGCAGAAAGGACGACTCCAGTTCTGGGTGCGTAACCTGGTTCGGCGCGAAGGAAGTTCGTTCTTCCTGCAAAAGGCGGACGGGCGGTTCTACCCGGACTTTCTGTGCCAGCTTCCCAGAAAAGACGACATGCCCGGACCGATCCTCGCTGTCGAATACAAGGGTGCCGACCGCTGGTTATCGGCCGAGGATGACCGATTGATTGGTGGGCTGTGGGCCAATCTTTCCGAGGGGCGCTGCCGATTCGTGATGGTCAAGGACAAGCGCTGGGACTGGATTGAGGAGCATCTGGCGTGAGCGATGGCGAAAAAAAACTGATTCGCAACAGCACGGCCGAGTTCCTGATCTTTACCGGTCAGGCAGGTGAGCAGAGTATTGAAGCCCGCTACGAGGACGAAACCGTCTGGCTGACGCAGAAGCTGATGGCCGAACTCTTTGCCGTGGACGTCCGCACCGTCAGCGAACACCTGAAAAATATCTATGAAGTCGGCGAAGTCCAGCACGAGGCAACTATCCAGAAATTCCGGATAGTTCAAACCGAAGGCAATCGGGAAGTCGGACGCAACATCGACTTTTACAACCTCGATGCCATCATCTCAGTGGGCTACCGGGTCAACTCCCTGCGCGCTACCCAGTTCCGGCAATGGGCGACACGGGTACTGCGCGAGTTCGCTATCAAGGGCTACGTCCTTGATAAAAAGCGCATGGAGAACGGCACTTTTCTCAGGGAAGATTATTTCGAGCGCTTGCTCGCAGAAATCCGCGAGATTCGCCTCAGCTAACGCAAGTTCTACCAGAAGGTTACCGACATCTATGCCACGGCGGTCGATTACAACTCGGATGCCCCTACGACCCGGGCGTTCTTCGCCAGGGTGCAGAACAAGCTGCATTTCGCCATTCACGGTCACACCGCTGCCGAGCTCATCGTACAGCGTGCCGACAGCGGCAAGGAGCGCATGGGTCTGACCTCTTGGGAACATGCCCCGGACGGGAAAATCCTCAAGACCGATGTGGTCGTCGCCAAGAACTACCTCAATCACGACGAGTTGGAATCCCTCGGCCGCATTGTCAACGCCTACCTCGACCTGGCCGAAGAGCGTGCCCGGCGAAAAATCCCCATGACCATGGAGGACTGGGCGCAACGGCTGGATGCCTTTTTGGAATTTACCGACCGCGAGATTTTGCGCGATGGCGGCAAGGTATCAGCTGAAATTGCGAAAGCCCACGCTGAAAGTGAGTTCGAGAAATATCGCATCGTGCAGGATCGGCTATTTGAGAGTGATTTCGACAGGGTGATCAAGCAAATCGGGGCTGAACACAAGCCCGGCGGCGATGGGGAGTAAGGCAAGGAATGGCCACCAAGAAAAAATCCGCCTCGTGGAGTGACGTCAAAACCAGACTGACCGATTTCGACCGCGCTGGATTGCTTGGGCTGCTGCAAGACCTGTACGCGGCCAACAAGGATAACCAAACCTTTCTGCACGCCCGTCTCAGTCTGGGCGACGACGTGCTCAAACCGTACAAAACCATCATCGACCGTTGGCTGTGGCCCGATGTGTTCAAGAATCAGGACACCTCTGTCGCCAAGGCAAAAAAGCCTATCGCCGATTACAAGAAAGCCATCGGCCAACCGGAGGGTCTGGCCGAACTGATGGTGTTCTATTGCGAACGTGCCGCGGGGTTCAGCAATGATGTCGGCCTGCAGGATGAGGGCTACTTCGATGCGCTGGTGCGAATGTTTGAGCAGGCCTTGAAAACCATTTCCAATTTAGGCGAGGGGCAGCGCCTGCCGTTGTGGGAAAGGCTTCGTGTCGTATATCGAATCTGTCGAAACTTTGGATATGGCGTGAGCGATGACATGGGCGACCTGCTTGCCGAGTACGGGGCCGATGATTGAACGCAATCAGTTGGCTGCGCTGCAAGCCGAAAACGCCCGCCTGATTGCCCTACTGAAATCTCACGGCATCGAATGGCGCTTGCCGCCTGAGCCTGTGGCACCTGTTGCCAAGCAGGAATCCTCAAGGCTTTCCGCCGCCGAAAAAGTGGCGCTGTTTCGTGGGCTGTTCCGCGGGCGCACGGACATCTACCCGATCCGCTGGGAAAGCAAGACCACTGGCAGGACCGGCTACGCGCCGGCCTGTGGCAATGAGTGGCTTGCCGGTGTTTGCGAGAAGCCGCGCATCAAATGTGGGGAATGCAATAACCGTTTGCTGATCCCATTGTCGGATACGGTCATCTACGAGCACCTTACCGGTAAACGCACCATTGGTGTCTATCCGCTGCTGGCTGACGACCATTGCCATTTTCTCGCGGCTGATTTCGATGAGGCGGAATGGCGAGAGGATGCCAAGGCGTTTTATCAGTCGTGTCACGAACTGGGTGTGCCGGTCGCCCTTGAGATATCGCGCTCCGGTAACGGTGCGCATACCTGGATTTTCTTCACCGGCAGCGTATCGGCTCGAGATGCGCGCCGACTCGGCACGGCCATCATCAGCCACACCTGCACCCGCACTCGCCAACTCAAGCTCGAATCCTACGACCGCTTGTTCCCCAACCAGGATTCGATGCCAAAAGGCGGTTTCGGCAATCTGATCGCGCTGCCGCTGCAGAAGCATCCGCGTGAGAACGGATGCAGTGTGTTCGTGGACGGTGATTTGCGTCCTTACCGGGATCAGTGGGCCTTTCTGGCCACCATCCTGCCGATGCCTGCACACGATATCGAGCCCACCATTCTGAGAGCGACGGGAAACGCGCACCCACTCGATGTAACGTTCATCGACGAGGAAGACCAAAAGGAGCCTTGGAAGCGATCTGCATCCGTCACCAAGCATATGGTCGGACCGATGCCGAAGTCACTCACGGTGACGCTAGCCAACCTAATCTATTTCGAGAAGGCGCAACTCCCGCAGCCACTGGCCAACCGACTGATTCGTTTGGCGGCCTTCCAGAATCCGGAGTTTTACAAAAAGCAGGCGATGCGTTTCTCGGTGTGGGATGAACCGCGCGTAATTGGCTGTGCCGAGAACTACCCCAATCACATCGCGCTTCCGCGTGGTTGCCTGGATTCCGCGCTGGAGTTGCTTCGTGACAACGCTATTGGCTGCGAGCTGGTCGACGAGCGATACGCGGGGTCGCCGCTGGACGTCGCGTTTGCCGGTACTTTACGGCTGGATCAAGAATTCGCCGTGGCCGCCATGCTGCATCACGACGCAGGGGTTCTGTGCGCGCCGACTGCCTTTGGCAAAACGGTCACGGCTGCTGCGATGATTGCGCGCCGTGGCGTGAACACGCTGGTTCTGGTGCATCGAACCGAACTGCTCAAGCAATGGCAGGAGCGCTTGCAATCATTCTTGGGCGTTGGCAAAGGTGTGGTCGGCACCATCGGTGGCGGCAAGGCCAGGCAGACAGGCAAAATCGACATCGCGGTGATGCAATCGCTGTCGCGTCAGGGAGAAGTTAATTCGCTGGTCGAAAATTACGGTCACGTGATTGTGGACGAATGCCATCACGTCGGCGCGGCGTCGTTCGACGCGATTCTGAAGCGGGCAAAAGCCAAATATGTGCTCGGCCTGACTGCAACACCGATTCGCCGCGATGGCCAGCAGCCGATCATTTTCATGCAGTGCGGGCCAACTCGCCACACCGCCGTCAAGCCCACGAGTGCGCCGTACGACTTGGCTGTCACGCCGTGCACATTGCATTCGCGGATTGATTTGCCGCAGGAAGCGGGGATTCAGGATGTATTCCGGCACCTTGCCATTGACCAAGCCCGAACGGACGCGATTGCTGCCGAGGTCGAAAACGCCTACGGCCAGGGCCGGAAAGTGCTGGTGCTGACCGAGCGCACCGAACATCTCGATGCCATCCAAACCGCCTTGGACGGCAAGGTTCCATCGTTGTTTGTCCTGCACGGACGGATAGCCAAGAAGCAGCGCGCCACACTGATCGCGGAACTCAATGCGCTTCCACCCGATGCACCGCGCGTTCTGCTGGCGACAGGCAAGCTGGTCGGTGAAGGATTCGACCATCCACCCCTCGACACTTTGGTGCTGGCAATGCCGGTTTCGTGGAAGGGGACGTTGCAGCAATACGCGGGCCGACTGCACCGCGAACACGCCACCAAGACCGATGTGCGCATTATCGACTTCGTCGACACCGGTCACCCGGCGCTGCTGCGGATGTGGGAAAAACGCCAGCGCGGCTACCGGGCGATGGGCTATCGGATGGCGGAAGAAACGGGTGCAAATTGACGTGAAGTCCGCACCGTTCCTCGCAATCCCGCGCTATTGCCTGCAATCTTGGGAGTCCACAGATCGCTTGGTCAGCCACCCTCCACCATGACATCCAAAAAAGCGCTTCCAAATCATCGGAAGCGCTTTTTCTTTTCCAGGCTCAGGCCAACTCGACCCACACTGGCTGATGGTCGGACGCCTCGGTCGCGGCATCGATGCCATGCGCCTTGAGGCGGCTTGAAAGCCCCTCGGTCACGAAGACAAAATCGAAGCATTCGGGCTGCTTGACGAAATCGACCCGGTGGATGCCGACGGTAGGGGCGTGCGTTTCGCCGGGGTGCAGCACCGACCAGGCATCGCGAAAACCCGGTTCCCCACCCGCAAACGGCACGAGGATTTGCGATCGCTCGGGCGCCGAGGCCGGGAAGTTCATGTCGCCGCACAGCAGCGCCTCGGCAGGCCGGGGAAACACCTCGAAGGCACCACCCGCTTCTTCAGCCAGCGGCGAACGCGCCGACATGGCGCAGGCCTCGGCATGCAGGCGGCGGATGGCGTCGATCTGGACCTGGCGCTGGCGTTGCGAGTAGTACTCGAGGTGGGTGGTCAGCACGCGCAGCGGGCCGACGTCTGCAGTCACCACGGCTTCCACCAGCACCCGCTGCATGCTGGGTATGCCGGGCTCGGCCGGCCACGGCAGGAGATGCCGCCACACCTGGCCGACGGGCAGGCGGGAGAAGATGGCGTTGCCGAACCGGCTGCGGCCGCCGCGGCCGTCGGGCACATCGGTCGCCGCGCCGTAGATGACGGTGTAGCCGGGCAGGCCGGCGGACAGTTCGGCGACCTGATTCTCGCCGCGGCTGCCGGGCAGGCCGGGGAAGTTGATCGCGACTTCCTGCAGGCAGATGACGTCGAAATCGCCCAGCTGATGGATGGCCCCAAGGGTGCGCGCGAGGTCGACCCGGCCGTCCAGGCCGCACCCCCATTGGATGTTCCAGCTTAATAGCTTCATGGTCCGTTTCTTTCGGCTTGTGCCCTCTTCACAGGATAGGCAAGTCGGGCATTCATTTCGGAATCCCAGGAATTTCCACGGGCAATCCCACTCCCACCTTCAGTTCCGGCCTGTGCGGAAACCCTAGCGCCGCCAAGGCCTTGGCGCGGCAATCATTGCCGCACGCGGCCTCAGGGATTAAAATGCCACACTTTTCGCTTAAATTTTTGCGGCTTGCCTGTGGGCAGGCCGCTGTTGCCTGAGCATACGGAACCATGGAACGACAACGCTGGCTGGACGGGACACTGTATTCGCCCGATTTCGAACAGGATAGCTGCGGCTTCGGCCTGATTGCGCAGATCGACAATCAGCCCAGCCACACGCTAGTGCAGAACGCGATCGGCTCGCTGGCGTGCATGACGCACCGCGGCGCGATCGCGGCCGACGGCTTGTCGGGCGATGGCTGCGGCCTGTTGTTCAAGAAACCGGATGCGTTCCTGCGTGCAGTGGCGCGCGAGGCCGGCTTCACGCTCGGCGGGCTGTATGCCGCTGGGCTGCTGTTTTTGTCGCGCGACGCCGCGCCGCAGGCGCATGCGCGCACCACGCTGAAAACTTCGCTGGAAGCCCAGGGCTTGACCGTCGCCGGCTTCCGCCTGGTGCCGACCAATTCTTCCGTCTGCGGCGAGTCGGCGCTGGCCTCCTTGCCGCATATCGAGCAGGTGTTCGTCAACGCGCCGGTCGGGATCTCCGAGGACGATTTCGAGCGCAAGCTCTACGTCGCGCGCCGCCAGGCCGAAAAGGCGCTGGAGCCGAGCGACCCGGTGTTCTACCTGCCAACGCTGTCGTGCCGCGTGATCAGTTACAAGGGCCTGGTGATGCCGGACAACCTGCCGGTGTTCTACCCCGACCTCGACGACGCACGCTTCGCGTCCAGCCTGGCGGTGTTCCACCAGCGCTTCTCGACCAACACCTGGCCGCAGTGGCGGCTGGCGCAGCCGTTCCGCTATCTGGCGCACAACGGCGAGATCAACACGGTGCAGGGCAACCGCAACTGGAGCCGCGCGCGCGAGCAAAAATTCGTCACCCCGCTGATCCCGAACATGGACGACGTCCGTCCCATCGTCGGCACCAAGGGGTCGGACTCGATGAGCCTCGACAACATGGTCGAAGGCCTGGTGATGGGCGGCGCGGGCCTGTTCCGCGCGCTGCGCCTGGTGATCCCGCCGGCGTGGCAGAACGTCGAGTCGATGGACGCCGACATCCGCGCCTTCTACGAATACAACTCGATGCACATGGAGCCGTGGGACGGCCCCGCCGGCGTGGTGCTGACCGACGGCCGCTACGCCGTCTGCACGCTCGACCGCAACGGCCTGCGCCCCGCACGCTGGGTGCTGACCAAGGACCGCATCCTCACCATCGCCTCCGAAGTGGGCGTGTGGCAGATCGATCCGGCGAATGTGGAACGCAAGGGCCGCGTCAAGCCCGGCCAGATGATTGCCGCCGACCTCGACACCGGGCGCTTGCTGATGCCGGAAGACATCGACAATGAGCTGAAGGGCGCGCAGCCCTACCGTGAATGGCTGAAGGCCAGTGCGGTGAAGCTGGAACTCTCCATCAACCAGGACGCCGACCTGCCGGTGATGGACGCGGCCAGCCTGCTAACCCACCAGAAACTCTTCAACGTCAGCTTCGAGGAGCGCGACCAGATCATCCGCGTGCTGGCCGAGGATGGAAGCGAAGCGATCGGCTCGATGGGCGACGACACGCCGATGGCCGTTTTGAGCCAGAAGGTGCGCTCGCCCTTCGACTACCTGCGCCAGCAATTCGCGCAAGTCACCAACCCGCCGATCGACCCGATCCGCGAGGCGATCGTGATGTCGCTCAACACCAGCTTCGGCCCCGAGCGCAACCTGTTCGAGGAAACCGCGGCGCACGCGCACCGGGTGGAAGTCCACACCCCGCTGCTGTCGAAGGAAGCCTTCGACAAGCTCATGAACCTGAACGATCCGGCGTTCGCTTCGGCCGCGCTCGACCTGCACTACGACCCGGCGACGACCACGCTGGAAGCCGCGATCCGCGACCTCAACGCACGTGCCATTGACGCAGTGAAGTCAGGCAAGGTGATCCTCGTCCTGTCGGACCGCAACCTCGCCCGTGATCGCCTGCCGATCCACGCGCTGTTCGCCACCGGCGCGGTGCACCACGCGCTGATCGCCGCCGGCCTGCGCTGCAACGCCAACATCGTGGTGGAAACCGGCAGCGTGCGCGACCCGCACCACTACGCCTGCCTGATCGGCTACGGCGCGACCGCGGTGTATCCGTATCTGGCCTACCAGGTGATCGGCGAATTCGTCAAAACCGGCGAGATCAAGCCCGGCCTCGACAAAGCGCTGTCCAATTTCCGCAAGGGCATGGACAAGGGTCTGTACAAGATCCTCTCGAAGATGGGCATTTCGCTGGTGGCAAGCTATCGCGGCGCGCAGCTGTTCGAGGGCGTGGGCCTGCATGAGGAGGTGGTCGAGCTGTGCCTCAAGGGCACGGTGTCGCGCATTTCCGGCGCCAATTTCGACGACTTCGAATCCGACCAGAAACTGCTGCACAAGACGGCGTTCAACCCGCTGCGCCCGCTGTCGGCCGGCGGCCTCCTGAAATTCATGTTCGGCGAGGAGTTCCACGCCTACAACCCGGATGTGGTGCAACAGTTGCAGAAGGCAGTGAAGGAAGGCGACTACGCCGAGTTCAAGAAATACTCCGAGACCGTCAACAGCCGCCCGGTGGCGATGCTGCGCGATCTGATGAAGCTGAAGACCGGCATCGCACCGATCCCGCTGGACGAAGTCGAGCCGCTGGAAACCATCCTCAAGCGCTTCGACTCCGCCGGCATGTCGCTCGGCGCCTTGTCGCCAGAGGCGCACGAGGCGCTGGCCGAAGCGATGAACCGCATCGGCGGCCGCTCCAACTCGGGCGAAGGCGGCGAAGACCCGAAGCGCTACGGCACCTCCAAGACGTCGAAGATCAAGCAGGTCGCGTCCGGCCGCTTCGGCGTGACGGCGACCTATCTGGTCAACGCCGAGGTGCTGCAGATCAAGATCGCGCAGGGCGCCAAGCCCGGCGAAGGCGGCCAGCTGCCGGGCGACAAGGTGTCGGTGATGATCGCCGGCCTGCGCCACTGCAAGCCGGGCACCCCGCTGATCTCGCCGCCGCCGCACCACGACATCTACTCGATCGAGGATCTGGCGCAGCTGATTTTCGACTTGAAGCAGGTCAACCCCGATGCGCTGGTGTCGGTGAAGCTGGTCTCCGAACCCGGCGTCGGCACCATCGCGGCAGGCGTGGCCAAGGCCTACGCCGACCTCATCACCATTTCCGGCTACGACGGCGGCACCGGTGCCAGCCCGCTCGCCAGCGTGAAATACGCCGGTTCGCCGTGGGAGCTCGGTTTGAGCGAAGCGCAGCAGGTGCTGCGCGCCAACGGTTTAAGAGGAAGGGTTCGCGTGCAGACCGACGGCGGCCTGAAAACCGGCCTCGACGTCATCAAGGCTGCGATCCTCGGCGCGGAATCCTTCGGCTTCGGCACCGGTCCAATGGTCGCGCTGGGCTGCAAGTACCTACGCATCTGCCACCTGAACAACTGCGCCACCGGCGTCGCCACGCAGAACGAAACGCTGCGCCGCGACCACTTCATCGGCCTGCCCGACATGGTGGTGAACTACTTCAAGTTCGTCGCCGAGGAAACGCGCGAGCTGATGGCCAGCCTCGGCATCAGGAAGCTGACCGACCTGATCGGCCGCACCGACCTGCTCGACCTGTCGGCCGGCGACACGCCGCGCCAGGGCCGTTTGAAGCTCGACGTGCTGCTCTCGCAGGGCGACATCCCCGCCGACGCGCCGCGTTTCGCGCAGCAGGAACGCAACCCGTCGTTCGACAAGGGCGAACTGGCCGAGCAGATGGTGGCTGACGCGCTGGCCTCGATCAAGGCCGGCACGCCGATTGAACTCGCCTACACGGTGCGCAACGTCAACCGCTCGATCGGCGCACGCCTGTCGGGCGAAATCGCCAAGGCGCATGGCGGCCGTGGCCTGCCGGACGACACGATCCGCATCCAGCTCACCGGCTCGGCCGGCCAGAGCCTCGGCGTGTGGAACCACCGCGGCCTGACGATCTCGCTCGAAGGCGACGCCAACGACTACGTCGGCAAGGGCCTGGGCGGCGGCCGGCTGGTGATCTATCCGCCGCGCGTCGCCACTTATGAGGCGCACCGCAACACGCTGATCGGCAACACCTGCCTGTACGGCGCCACCGACGGCGAGCTCTACGCCGCGGGCATGGGCGGCGAGCGCTTCGGCGTGCGCAACTCCGGCGCGCTGGCGGTGGTGGAAGGCATCGGCGACCACGGCTGCGAATACATGACCGGCGGCACCATCATCGTGCTGGGTGACACCGGGCTCAACTTCGGCGCCGGCATGAGCGGCGGCATGGCTTTCGTGGTGGACGAGGCCGGCGATTTCGTGTCGAAGACCAACAAGGAAATGGTCGAGCTGACCCGCATCACCAGCGACGAAACCGAGCCGTTCCGCGTCTTCCTCAAGGCGCAGGTCGAACGCCATCTGGCGCTCACCGGCAGCGCCCGCGCGAAAGCGCTGCTGGCCGATTTCGACACCACCTTGTCGCGCGTCTGGCTGATCAAGCCGAAGCGGATTTCGATTGAAGATCTGGTCGAGGACATTCCCGGCACAGCGCGCGAAGCCGCGACGATTTGAAAGGAACTCACATGGATATCGACCTGCTGGAAGAAGCGAAAAAGCGGCCTTTTGCCGAAAAACTGCAACTGGTGGAAGACCTGTGGGACGCGATTGCGGCGGAGGCGGCGCAGAAACGCCTTTCCGACGCGCAACGACAATTGCTCGAAGCCCGCCTGCGCGAAAGCGATGCCAATCCGGACGACGGCAAGCCCTGGGATGAAGTCCGGGCGGAAATCGAACGTTCCCTGTGAAGCTCGTCGTCAGCACCAAGGCGCAACGCGAAATTCGGGACGCGACGGCATGGTACAAAGAACAGACGCGGGGGTTGTCGGCGGAATTTTTTCGCGCGATCGAATTGAATCTCGGCTACGTGCAACGTAACCCGTTGCTGTTTGCGGAAACGCTGCCGGGCGTGCGCAGAATTGGTTTGCGACGGTTTCCTTACTGACTTTTCTATCACATGCGCGACGAAAAAATCACTGTCCTGGCCTGCCTGCACCAGCACCGTGACCCGCAGGACTGGCCACACAATTGAACGATGAGAGTT
Organism: Thiobacillus denitrificans; assembly: GCF_001530125.1. GTDB lineage: Bacteria > Pseudomonadota > Gammaproteobacteria > Burkholderiales > Thiobacillaceae > Thiobacillus > Thiobacillus denitrificans_C. Next base: position 39,480 of record NZ_LDUG01000025.1, read on the forward strand.
GAGACCTAGAATGGCTGACGTATTCCAGTTTTTAAAGCAGCCGCGGCGCGACGGCGAGAAAACGCCCGCCGACCTCCGCAAGCACGCTTTCCACGAAATCTACGCACCGATGGATGCGGCGCACGCGCAGGAACAGGCCGGACGCTGCCTCGGTTGCGGCAATCCGTATTGCGAGTGGAAGTGCCCGGTGCACAACTACATTCCCAACTGGCTCAAGCTGGTGGAAGAAGGTCGCCTGTTCGAGGCGGCGGAACTGTCGCACCAGACCAATTCGCTGCCCGAAGTGTGCGGCCGCGTGTGCCCGCAGGACCGTCTGTGCGAAGGCGCGTGCACCCTCAATACCGACGGCTTCGGCGAAGCCGTGGGCGGCGGCCCGAACGCGGGTGGTTTCGGTGCGGTGACCATCGGCCAAATCGAGAAATACATTTCCGAAGAAGCTTTCAAGGCCGGCTGGCGTCCCGACATGTCGAACGTGGTGGCGACCGGCAAGAAGGTCGCCGTCATCGGCGCCGGCCCCGCCGGCCTCGGCTGCGCCGACGTGCTGGCGCGCAGCGGCGTGAAGCCGGTGGTGTTCGACCGCTACGACGAGATCGGCGGCCTGCTCACCTTCGGCATTCCCGAATTCAAGATGGAAAAAACGGTGATGACGCGCCGCCGCGAAGTGTTCGAGGGGATGGGCGTGGAGTTTCGCCTCAACACTGACATCGGCCGCGATGTGTCGATGCAGCGCCTGCTCGACGAATACGACGCCGTGTTCATGGGCATGGGCACCTACACCTACATGAAGGGCGGCTTCCCCGGCGAAGACCTGCCCGGCGTGCTGGAAGCGCTGCCATTTTTGATTTCCAACGTGCGCAAATGCCTCGACCTGGCCAAGCCGGACGAGGTCTACCAGGATACGAAAGGCCTGCGCGTGGTGGTGCTGGGCGGCGGCGACACCGCGATGGACTGCAACCGCACCAGCATCCGCCAGGGCGCGGCCAGCGTCACCTGCGCCTACCGCCGCGACGAGAAGAACATGCCCGGCTCCAAGCGCGAAGTCGGCAACGCCAAGGAAGAAGGCGTGCAGTTTTTGTGGAACCGCCAGCCGGTGGAAATCGTCGGCAACGGCCGTGTCGAAGGCGTCAAGCTCGTGACCACCGAGCTCGGCCCGCCCGACGCGCGCGGCCGCCGCACCCCGGTGGTGGTGCCGGGCTCGGAAGAAATCATCCCGGCCGACCGCGTCATCGTCGCCTTCGGTTTCCGCCCCAATCCGCAGCCGTGGTTCGCCGACCACAGCATCGCGATCGACCCGGGTGGCCGCGTGATCGCCAAGGGTCAGCAACACGCGTTCCAGACCGCCAACCCGAAGGTCTTCGCCGGCGGCGACATGGTGCGCGGCTCGGACCTGGTGGTGACCGCGGTATGGGAAGGCCGCGAGGCCGCCAAGGGCATCCTGGGCTACCTCGATCTGCTGTGATCCCGCGGCGGGCGCGGTGGCAGTTCCACCATCGCGACCGCCCTATCGAGGTACGCTGAGACATTGCCACCCACCCCCATGCTTACTGGCCCTTACTACCCCCGCTCCTTCACCATTCTGGTCATCGTCGCCATGGGTGTGCTGATCGTGCCGCTGGCCAGCGGCCTGATCAACGCGGTGCATGTGCTGCAGGGTGTGGCCGACACCCAGCGCCAGTTCACTCGCACCAGCCTCGCCATCACGCGCGACGTGCGGCAGATCGCCGAGTCGGTGAGCCAGTTGCAGCGCACTGCCGGGCAGTACCATCTGCTGCAGGACGCCGAATTCGCGCCCGCCCTGCGAACCCGCTACGACGAACTTCAAACCCTGTTGGCGCGACTCGACGGCGAACTCGTCGACGCGCCGGCGCGCACCACGCTGGACGCGTTCGGGACACGCAGCCGCACCCTGTACCGCCAGCTGCAACCCGGCGCATTTCTCGACAGCGCGCGCTTCAATGCGCTCGACCCTGTGTTCGACGCGCTGCATGGCGACGCGCGCAGCCTGCTCGCCGAGGCCGACGCTGCGGTGCAAAGCGAATTGCAGGCGCTGGAAGCGACCGTGCAAGCCACCCGCCAGCGGCTGATCGTGCTGGCGCTCGCACTGATTCCGCTGACGCTGCTTTTGGCCGCGGTGTTTTCCTGGATGATCAACCGCCCGATCAAGCAGCTCAAGGCCTCGATCCAGCAGCTCGGCCAGGCCGACCTGCGCCCGCTGCAGGCGATCAGCGGACCGCAGGACATCGTCGAGCTGGGGCGCGAAATCGACTGGCTGCGCCAGCGCCTGCAGGCGCTGGAGGAACAGAAACTGCGCTTTTTGCGCCACGTCTCGCACGAACTGAAAACCCCGCTGGCGTCGCTGCGCGAAGGGGTGGCGCTGCTGGGCGATGAACTGGCGGGCAGCCTCAACGCACGCCAGCGCAGCATCGTCGCCATCATGGACAGCGCCAGCCGCGACCTGCAAAAACGCATCGAAGACCTGATCCGCTACAGCGGCATGATGCGCGATGCCACCCTGCGGCCCGCCGCGCCGCACGCGCTGGCCGACGTGCTCGCCGGCGCGCTGGCGCGGCAGCGGCTGGCGCTCGACGCGCGCGGCTTCCAGGTCGAGACGCAGCTGAACGCCCCCACCGTGCACTGCGACCGCAGCCAGTTGGAAACCGTGCTGGACAACCTGCTGTCCAATGCGATCAAATTCAGCCCCGAGGGGGGGCACATCCTGGTGAAGAGCGAGCCTCTCGACGCCGCCGTCGCGGTGTGGGTGTGCGACCAGGGCGAAGGCATTCCTGAAGCCGAGCGCAGCCGCGTCTTCGAGCCGTTTTTCCAGGGTGCGCGCCAGCCCGCCAGCACGGTCAAGGGCAGCGGGCTGGGCTTGTCGATCGTGCGCGAATCGCTGCTGGCTGCGGGCGGCAGCATCGAGGTGGTCGATTGCCCGCCGTGGTCGACCTGTTTTCGTTTAACCTGGCCGATGCCACAATGACATTTAAATCTGTATTTCTTGCCGGGCTGTTATTGACGCTGGGCGCCTGTACCATCCCGCTCGAACGCCCGACTTTCACCGCCCCGCAAACCGGACTGGGCGCGTCAGCGCTGTTGAGCGAGTTGACGCGGGTGGCGGCGCTGTCACCCGAGCAGCGGCGCCGCGAACTGGCCGGGCTGGAAGGCGAGCGCCGCCTCGACGACGCCCGGCGTTTTCAGTTGGCCGCCCTGCTGGAGCGCGAGGACAGCGTGGAAGCGCTTGAACGTGGCCTGAAAAGCCTGAGCGCAATCACCGACTTCGATGCCCGCGCCCAGCCGTTGGCCGAACTGATGAAAAAATCGCTCAAGGCGCGTCTCGAACTCAAGCAGCAGACTGCGCGCGCGCAGGAATTGCAGGAGAAGCTCGACCAGATCAAGGCGCTGGAAAAATCGCTGCAACAGCGCAACACGCCGGACAAGACACCATGAAAAAACCGTGCATTCTGGTGGTTGACGACGACGACGCGCTGCGCGAGCTGATCACGCTGCGGCTGGAGGCCAATGGCTTCAGGGTCGAAGCAGTCGACAGCGGCGAAGCCGCGCTGGCGCATCTGGCGCTGACGCGGCCCGATGCTGTGCTGACCGACATGCAGATGGCCGGCATGGACGGCATGGCGCTGTTTCGCGCCATTCATGCGCGCGACCCGGCGTTGCCGGTGATCGTGCTGACTGCGCACGGCACCATTCCGGACGCGGTGGCCGCCACCCAGCAGGGGCTGTTCGGCTACCTGACCAAGCCCTATGACGCGCCCACGCTGATCGATCTGCTGAAGCGCGCCACCCGCCTCACGGGCAGCAGCCCCGAAGCCAGTCAGGACAGCGACAGCTGGCGCAGTGAGATCGTCACCGCCAGCCCGGCGATGGACGCGCTCTTGGCCGAAGCCCGGCTGGCCGCGCAAAGCGACGCGTCGGTCTTGATCCAGGGCGAGTCGGGCACCGGCAAGGAACTGCTGGCACGCGCCATTCATCGCGCCAGCCCGCGTCACGGCAGGCCCTTCGTCGCGATCAACTGTGGCGCGATTCCGGCCGAACTGCTCGAATCGGAGCTGTTCGGCCATATGAAGGGCGCCTTCACCGGCGCGGGGCGCGACCACGCGGGCCTGTTCCAGAGCGCCGAGGGCGGCACCGTGCTCCTCGACGAGATCGGCGACATGCCCGCTCAGCTGCAGGTCAAGCTGCTGCGCGTGCTGCAGGAAGGCGAGGTGCGGCCGGTCGGCGCGACCGAAACGCGGCCCGTCGACGTGCGCATTTTGTCGGCCACCCACCGCAATCTGGAGGAGGCGATCGCCAGCGGCGAATTCCGCGAAGACCTGTATTACCGTCTCAACGTCGTCACTCTGACGCTGCCGCCACTACGCGAGCGGCGCGAGGACATTCCGCTACTGGCCCGGCATTTCCTCACCGTGCTGACGGAAAAATACCGCCGCCGCATCCATGGCTTTGCGCCCGACGCGCTCGACATGCTGACGGCGGCCGACTGGCCGGGCAACATCCGCCAGCTGCACAACGTGCTGGAGCAATGTGTCGCGCTGTGCACCACGTCCACCATTCCAGCGAGCCTGGTGGCGCGCGCGCTGCGTGACAAGCCGGCCGAGATCCAGCCGCTGGCCGAGGCACGCTCGACATTCGAGCGCGATTACCTGATTTCGCTGCTGAAGCTCACCCGCGGCCAGGTCAGCGAAGTGGCGCGGCTGGCCGGACGCAACCGCACCGAGGTATACCGACTGCTGCAACGCCATGGTCTCACCCCCGCGCTGTTCAAGGACCGCGACGACAGTTGAGTGTCAGGCATCGGCGACGCCTTCCCTGCCGTGCGGGCGGCCGATTCCCGCGCCGCCATGTTATCCGTTTGATTCAAAACCATTTTCTTGATTGGCACGGCCTCTGCTTCATGGGAGATACCGCCTTTTGGCGCGTTGATCAACCCCGAGAGGAGAACACCATGTTTGGATGGGCCGTTACATTTCTGATTGTCGCAATCATCGCCGGAATTTTCGGCTTTGCCGGGCTGGCCGGCACCGCCGCCGGGATCGCCAAAGTGCTATTCGTCGTCGGTCTGGTGGTATTTCTGGTGCTGCTGGTCACAGGCCGCCGCCCGCCCGCCCTTTAAAAGGCTTGTTGCACAGGAGGAGGGGGGGGCTTGCTCCCCTTTTTTATTGCCGGTCTTCCCGGCTTGTCGCAGATGGCCGACAAAATAGTGCAATAAAAACAACTGCTTGATAAACCCCTTCTGGATCCGTCGCCGACAGGCGACATATCGGCCGCCCAAGCGGGTGCAACCCCGCACCCAACGCCGCGCAAATCACCCATCTACATGTTTTTATTGCTGAAAACAGAGCTGGCACGGTCGTCGCTTTACCCAGCTTGAGTGCACCTGCATTCGTACTGACTCAATCATTAAGGAGCTAAACATGAAATCCATTCATCCCCACTTTTTGACCCTCACGCTTGCCGGTTTACTGAGCGCCGCCTCGGCGTCTGCCCTGGCCCAGCCCATGCCCGAGGCCGCGCCGGGGGGCGCCGCCCCCACCGCGGGTGCGCCCAGCTTCAAAAGCATCGACAGCAATGGCGACGGCAAGATCAGCCTGGAGGAATTCAAGGCTCAGGGTGGCCAGGAGCAGACCTTCACCGAACTCGACGCCAACCAGGACAAGAACCTGAGCAAGGATGAATTCTCCAAGCTCGGCAAGCCCAGCACCAAACCCTAACTGACTGCTTGAGCATTCATTTTGTTGAACCATTACATTGATAGGAGCTAGACATGAAATCCATTCACCCCCACTTTCTGACCCTCACGCTTGCCGGTCTGCTGAGCGCCGCCTCGGCGTCTGCCCTGGCCCAGCCCATGCCCGAGGCCGCGCCGGGGGGCGCCGCCCCCACCGCGGGCGCGCCCAGCTTCATGAACTTCGACAGCAATGGCGACGGCAAGATCAGCCTGGAGGAATTCAAGGCTCAGGGCGGAGGTGGGCAGCTCTTCGCCGAAATCGACGCCAACCAGGACAAGAGCCTGAGCAACGATGAATTCTCCAAGCTAAGCAAGCCCAGCACCAAACCCTAACTGACTACTTGAGCATTCATTTTGTTGTTGAACCATGAACGGGAGATCAACATGAAACACCCCAAACACCGCTTGCTGAAGCTGGCGCTTGCCGGTGTGCTGGGCGCCGGCTCGGCGTCCGCCCTGGCCGTTCCGACAATGCTGGGTTTCAAGACCTACGACAGCAACGGCGACGGCAAGATCAGTCTGGAAGAATTTCAGGCTCAGGGCGGCCCCGTAAAGGCTTTTCACGATGCTGACATCAACCGTGACTTGCAGCTGGACACGGACGAGCTTGTCAATGCAAGTGTCCATAATGAGCGTATTTTGTCCGGCAAATACATCGAAGACGCATGGATCACCACGAAAGTGAAAGCGATGCTGCTGAAAAACGACATCGTAAAAGGCCTCAGCGTGAACGTGGAAACAACCCAGAGCACGGTTCAATTGTCGGGCTGGGTCGACAGCGTGGCACAGATTGCCGAGGTAGAAAACGTCACACGCAATATTGAAGGCGTGAAGCACGTCAGAAACGACCTGCTGATCAAACGTTGATTCACAAACGGCCCCCAGCCGACGGCGGCATTCGCTGCAGCCGGCTGAGCGACCGACACCCAGGAGAATTACATGCACAAGACCATGCCACACCTCAATGACGAACACATGCAGCTCTATGAATGGAGCGGGACCGGAAGCGGCATATCAATTCCAGCCAAGTCGAAACGCACCCACCCCTGGCGAGCCTCCTACGCCGTGCTGGGCGTACTGACCAGCCTGCTGGTCCTGAACGGCTGCGACAACCAGGACTCAGCAGAGCAGGCGAGCGAGCAGATCGAGCAGAAAATGAATGATCAGCCGCTATATGACGACGACGCCGCCAGCCAGCCCATGCCCGAGGCGGAGGCGGGCGGGCCGGCTGCGGACGAAGCGCCCGAGCCACCCGGCGAAAAGATCGAGCCACCCGGCGAAGACCCGCAAAAGCCGTGATCAGCTGCGCCAATAAAAAAGGCCGGGTGCATGATGCGCCCGGCCTTTCACGTTCATGCCATCAGCCGATCAGAACTGATGGCTGTACATCAGCTGCCAGTTGACCTGGCTGTGCTCGATGGTCATCCCGCCATTACCGTTAGGCGGTGTGGGGCCCGTTCCCGTTACTGATACTTCCGGCGCATAGCTCAGGCCGAAATTAAGCGCTGACTGCTTGCTGAACGCGTAGCCGAAGCCCACCGTGTAGTGGTCTTCCATAATCGCCGGCCACAGGTAGTTGACGTTTTGATCCGGGATCGGATTCTTGCCGTGGTTATAGCCAATGCGGCCGGTGAAGGCGTCGCTGAGCCGGTAGGCCAGGCCCAGCGACAGCACGATCTGGTCGTCCCAGTCCTGCTGGAACGGCGCAACGACAGTGCCATTCTGGTAAATGGTCACGGTGTTCATGCTGCTGCCCCACATCACGTCCTTGACGTCGGCCGCGACCATCAGGCGGTCGTTCGCCTGCCAGGCCAGGCCTAGCCCGAGAACAGGCGGCATGTCGAAGCCTCCCACCTTGTAGCCGTCGCCCTTGAGGTCGGGCAGGTTGCCGGCCGTCTGGTAAACGCCGCCGACCGTGAGCGCATCGCTGGGCTTGTAGGTGAAGCCCAGCTTGGCCGCCACGCTGTAGCCCTTGGCTGCGCCGGTGAAGCCGCTGTCATCCTTGAAGTCGATGCCGAAACCCGTCACCACCAGGTCCATCCCCGCCCACACGATGTCGACGCTGCCGCCGATGTTGAAACGCTCGTTGACGCTGTAGGCGAGCGGGAAGATCACCCGGCCCACGCCAACCTGCGCCATGTCGCCGTTGGCGTATTCAGTGCCCATCCCGCCCTGTCCGTAGATGCCCACACCGTAGGCCAGCTTGCCCTGTTTCCTCACATAGCCGATTGCAGGCATGTAAAAGGCATCGGCCTGGGACTTGCCCATTTCCATGGACGTTTCCACATCCGGGCCGACGAAACCCACCATCACGTCGAGCCGGCTGCCCTCCGCCATCAGGCCCAGCGTGGCCGGGTTGTTGGCCAGCGCGGCGCTGCCGTTGTCATAGGCCATGGACGCGCCGCCCATGCCCGCTGCGATCGGGCCGTAAGCCTCCATGACCATGCCGTTGGTGGCCACGGCCAAGCTGGGCACAGCCAGTCCCACCGCGGCAAGCGTGGCCGAAAGTTTGTTCATTTGCATCAGGGCCTCCTGAGGATGCGGGTTAATTATTAGAAAAACCGAAAATTCTAACTCATTAACGTATCACGCCACCAAACTCGAATCCCTTCCTTGTGAACTTCGGTGCCAACGGGGAAGTTTTGCCGCAAACGCGACCTCCCGGGCGCGGTTACATAGCGTTACACCTTGTTACCCACCCCAAACATGCCGCTTACACGGCGCCCCTACAGTGCAGGTGTCCGCTGAGGAAACGAAAGGCTCTTTCATCGTTATTTGTTGGTATTGGCCAGCGCTGTGGGCGGGGCGCCCTCGCCCCGATTTGCGCACCGTCGCAACCGCCACGGCATCGGCCCGGGACGGGCGTGCGTGGTTGTTGCCGACGCGTCGGCTTTTACAACCACGGCCTCCTCCTCGCGGGGGCTCCTACAACAGCAGACCCCTGCAGGAGGCCGAAGAACAGGGGCCTCATCAGAGGGGACAAGACATGACTTCAACAACTAGCAGTGACATAGCCAAACGAAACGACAGCGACACCCCACAACTGAAGAGGCGCGACACCATGAAAAGCAATCTGATGAAAAAAACCTTCGGCGTACTGGCGCTGGGCATCCTGGGCCTGACGGCAACCGGCGCACAGGCTGCTTGGGACCGTGGCGGCCAGGGGCACAAGCAGGCTTACCAGCAAACCAGGGCGTATAGCCAGCAGATCAACGCAGCCAGGATCGGCAGAGGCAACGGATCCAGGTCGGCGCGCGTGCACGCCAACTGACCCGCGCCGAATTCCGCGAATTGATGCAGGAGCAAAACAACATTCGCGCCATGGAACAGCATTTCCGCGCAGATGGCAGGATCGACGCACGCGAATTCAGGCGCCTCGATCGCGCGCTGGATATAGCAGATCGCAATATCCGGGCGGAAAAACATGGCCGCCAGGCGCACCAGGCTTACGACCAAAAACCCAGGCTCAACTAGCCGGCACGGCGCGCGGATAGCGCGCCTGCCGCTACAGTTGGGCGGTGCTGAGTCGTTAAACCGCAATCCCGATGACAATATCAAGGAGCATGCAATGAAGCTCCCCCTCACGTTGGCCCTAGCCGCATTGACCGGCACCGGCCCGACATTCGCCGACCCACGCGCCCGCCCACGGCTATTACAAGAAGCATCCGGCCGATGACCGCAAGAAACCCAGCCAAGCCCGGCATTATCAGGGCAAAAGCGGGGTGGCCTATGTCGACGACTACGGCATTTCGGCCGGCCACTGCAACCGCGACGAGATCGGCGCGGTGATCGGCGGCGTCACTGGCGCGGTGATCGGCGGGCAGATTGCCGGCCGCGACGATCGAGTGGTCGGCATGGTGGTCGGCGGCATGCTCGGTGCGGTGCTGGGACACGCCATCGGCGACCGCATGGACGAGCGCGACCGCGCCTGCATGGGCCACGCGCTGGAACTCGGCCGCCCCGGCGTGCCGGTGGAATGGCGCAGCGCGGGCCACGCCTACCAGTTCACCCCGCGCGGCGATGCGCGCGATGGCTGCCGCAACGCCACGCTGGTGGTCGACGGCCGCATGCTGCGCGACGTGCTGGCCTGCCCGTCCGGGCGCGGCGAGTGGCGCTTTCGCAGCATCTGATCCACCGCTGCCCCAAGGCCAGGGGCGCCAAGCCTGCTAAAATGCCGGTTTTGCGTCTTGGCCTGCCCCATGTCTGCCCTCAAGAACGATACTTTCCTGCGTGCGCTGCAGCGCCAACCCACTGAATACACGCCGATGTGGCTGATGCGCCAGGCCGGCCGCTACCTACCGGAATACAACGCCACCCGCGCCCGCGCCGGCGACTTCCTGACCCTGTGCAAGACGCCGGACCTGGCGACTGAGGTCACACTGCAGCCGCTGGCGCGCTATCCGCTCGACGCCGCCATCCTGTTTTCCGACATCCTCACCGTGCCCGATGCGATGGGGCTGGGCCTGTATTTCTCGCAGGGCGAAGGTCCGCGTTTCGAGCGTCCCCTGCGCGACGAATGGGAAATCCGCGACCTCTCCGCACCCGACCCCACCGACAAGCTGGGCTATGTGATGGACGCGGTGAAAAGCATCCGCCGCGCGCTCGACGGCTCGGTGCCGCTGATCGGCTTTTCCGGCAGCCCCTACACGCTGGCCTGCTACATGGTCGAAGGCGGCGGCTCGGACGACTACCGCCACATCAAGACCATGCTGTACAGCCGCCCCGACCTGCTGCACCGCATCCTGGAAGTGAACACCCGGGCGGTGATCGACTACCTCAACGCGCAGATCGAGGCCGGCGCGCAGGCGGTGATGATTTTCGATTCCTGGGGCGGCAGCCTCACCCCGCACGCTTACCGCGAATTCTCGCTCGACTACATGGAGCGCATCGTCGCCGGCCTGATCAAGGAACGTGAAGGCCGCCGCGTGCCCAGCATCATCTTCACCAAGGGCGGCGGCAACTGGCTGGAAGCCATGGCCGGCATCGGCGCCGACGCGGTGGGACTGGACTGGACGCTCGACATCGGCGAAGCACGCCGCCGGGTCGGCGATAAAGTGGCACTGCAGGGCAACCTCGACCCCTGCGCGCTGCACGGCACGCCGGAGAGCATCCGTACCGAAGCTGCCCGCGTCATCGACAGCTACGGCAACCACCCCGGCCATGTGTTCAACCTCGGCCACGGCATTTCGCAATTCACCAACCCGGACAACGTCAACGTGCTGGTCGAAGCGGTGCACAGCCACAGCCGCGCGATTCGCGCAGCCTGATTTTCTGCCCGGCACCTCAACGACCACGCTTGTTCTTCATTCATCAGGAAACACCATGAAACCTATTTTGCTCAGCCTGTTTGCCGTCTTCCTCAGCTTCGCTTTCATGATGCCGGACGCCGACGCCCGCCGCATGGGCGGCAGCAAATCCTTCGGCATGCAGCGCACCGCGCCCGCCAAGCAGAATGTCGCACCGGCGCCGCAGCGCCAGCAGACCGGCACCGCGCCGACCACTGCCCCGCAGAAGCGCTCGTGGATGGGGCCAATCGCCGGCCTCGCCGCGGGTTTGGGTCTGGCCGCGCTGTTTTCCCATCTCGGGCTGGGCGAGGAAATGGCCAATTTCTTGATGCTGGCGCTGCTGGCGATGGCTGTCTTCATGCTGTTCCGCTTCTTCATGCGCCGCAATGCGCCCGCCGCACCCGCGATGCAGTACGCCGGCATGTCGCAGCAGGAACCCGCCGCATTTGATCAAACTCCCGCCGCATTCGGCGGTAGCGCCGCGGTCGGCACGTTCCCGCCCGGCTTCGACGCCGACGCCTTCGCGCGCGAAGCCAAGCTCAACTTCATCCGCCTGCAGGCGGCATTTGACGCCGCCAACCTGGACGACCTGCGCGCCTTCACCTCGCCCGAAGTGTTCGCCGAAATCAGCATGCAACTGGCCGAACGCGGCGACGCCGCCCAGACCACCGACGTCATGATGCTCGACGCCGAGGTGCTGGAAGCGGTCGACGAGGGCAACCGCCACGTCGCAAGCGTGCGCTTCACCGGCCAGGTGCGCGAAGCCGCCGATCAGGACGCCTTGCCGATCGACGAAATCTGGCATCTCACCAAACCGGCCAGCGGTCAGGGCGGCTGGGTCATTGCCGGCATCCAGCAGCAACAAAGCTAGAAATAACAAGGCCTTGCGCACTGGAAAGTGCGCAAGGCCTGATAAAATCGACTAAAGAAGCATTGACTTATGCACAATTCTGGCGCAAGAGAACTTTTTTTGTTTCAATTACTTGACAGCCAAGCCAAATTTACAGGTCATTGAAAAACAACAGTTTTCTTGTTTGCCTGCTTTTTAGCCTGTGATGCCCGCCCGCCTGAATACGGGCGTTTGACGGCAGTCAACACAAACCGCCCACACAATTATCCACAGCTTGCGTGGACAAGACAAAATAAGGCTTGGCAAACAGCCACTTAGTGAATTTTTCCCGACACCCGTTCAAGATACGCCGCTAACATGCCGTCTATCCTCCAGGTCGCGCTCGATACGCCGCTGCACCGGTTGTTCGACTATCGCCTGCCGGACAGCGCAGGCACGGTGCAGCCGGGCAGCCTGGTCGAAGTCCCGTTCGGCCGCACCCGCCAGGTCGGCATCGCGCTCGGCCCGGTGGCCGACAGCACGGTCGGGGCAGACAAGCTGCGCGAGGTGATCCGCGTGCTGGATGACCGCCCCGCGCTGTCGCCCGACATCCTCCGCCTGGCGCAGTTTTGCGCCGACTATTACCACTATCCGCTAGGCGCGATCCTGCTCGCCACGCTGCCGCCGCGCCTGAAGAACGCCACGCCCTTTGTCGCGGATACGCCCTGGCTGGTGCTGACCGAAGCCGGGCAGGTAGCCGAACCCGCCGCCCGCGCCCGCGCGCAGCGCGCCCTGCTCGACGCCTTGCGGGCAGCGCCGCAGCCGCGCGAAACCCTGCGGGCGCAAAAGCAAGGCCGCCACGCCGCCGCGCTGGTGGCGGCCGGCTGGGCGGCGTGGACAAGCGTTCCCCCTCCATCAGCCGTCGCGCCCCGGACGGCCGAGTCGCCCCCGGCCACCGCCGGGCAGCAAGCCGCGCTCGATGCGCTGCTGCCTGCGTTGGGGAAATTCGGCGTCCATCTGGTCCACGGCGTCACCGGCAGCGGCAAGACCGAACTGTATCTGCGCCTGATCGACGCGGTGCTCGCGCGCGGCCTGCAGGCGCTGGTGCTGATTCCCGAGATTGCACTGACCCCGCAGCTGGAACAGCACTTCCGCCGCCGCTTTCCCGGGCGCCGCTTCGCCACGCTGCACAGCGGGCTGGCCGAATCGGCGCGCACCGAGAACTGGCTCGCAGCGCCCGACTGCGACGTCCTGCTCGGCACCCGGCTGTCGGTGTTCGCACCGCTGTCGCGGCTGGGGCTGATCGTGGTGGACGAGGAGCACGACGCCTCGTTCAAGCAGCAGGACAGCCTGCGCTATTCGGCGCGCGACGTCGCCATCGCGCGCGGCAAGCAGCGCGGCGTGCCGGTGGTGCTCGGTTCGGCCACGCCCTCGCTGGAAAGCTATGCGCAGGCCATCAACGGGCGCTACCAGTTGATCGAGCTGAAGCAGCGCGCCATCAGCCAGGCGCGGCTGCCGGCGATCGAACTGGTCGACCTCAAACACATCCCGGTCGACAACGGCCTCACCCGCCCCGCCCTGCAGGTGCTCACCGATACCCTGGCGCGCGGCGAGCAGAGCCTGGTCTTCCTCAACCGGCGCGGCTACGCCCCGGCACTGTATTGCCCGAGCTGCGGCTGGGTGTCGCCCTGCCCGCACTGCTCGGGGCGACTGGTGCTGCACCGCACTTCACACCGGCTGAAATGCCACCACTGCGGTTTGGAGACGCGCATCCCGAGCGAATGTCCCGGTTGCGGCAATCCCGACCTCAAGCCGCTCGGCCAGGGCACCCAGCGGCTCGAGGAAACGCTCACCGCGCTGCTGCCCGCCGCGCGCATCCGCCGCATCGACCGCGACACCATGCGCCCGCGCGCCTGGGCCGAACTCGGGGCAGCGGTGCACGGCGGCGAGATCGACCTCCTGGTCGGCACTCAGATGCTGGCCAAGGGCCACGACTTCCCCAACATGACGCTGGCGCTGATCCTCGACACCGACGGCGCGCTCTACAGCCCGGATTTTCGCGCCACCGAACGTCTGTTCGCCCAACTGATGCAAGTGGCCGGACGCGCCGGGCGCGCCGACAAACCCGGTCGCGTGCTGATCCAGACCGCCTTCCCCGACCACCCGCTGTTCCGCTACCTGCAGCGCCACGATTATTCCGGTTACGCGCGGGCGCTGCTGGCCGAGCGCAAACAGCTCGACCTGCCGCCGTTCACCCGTCAGGTGCTGCTGCGCGCCGAAGCGCCGACGATGGCGGCGGCGCTGGCCTTTTTGCAGCGCGCCGCCGCGCTGGCACCCGCCACGGCCGACGTCAGCGTGTTCGCCGCCACCCCGGCGCCGATGGCGCGCGTGGCCAACCTGGAACGCGCGCAGCTGCTGATCCAGTCGGCGCAGCGCCAGGCCCTGCAGGCTTTCGTGCGCGACTGGCGGCCGCAGCTCGACGGCATCCGGCCGCGCGTGGCGCGCTGGTCGCTCGACGTTGATCCGCTGGTGTTTTGATGCACCGCACACGGCGCTTATAATCCGCGGCTAACCCTTTCGAACACTGAGGCCCCGCGCTTGCCGCGTTCTCTTTGTAATCCCATGTCCGACACCCATCCGCTCAAAGACCAGATCGCCCTGCTGATCGGCATCGCCCTCGAAACGGTGGCGCCCGACGCGCCGGTGAGTCTCGAAATCGAACGTCCGAAGAATCCCGACCACGGCGACTTTTCCAGCAACGCCGCGATGCAGCTCGCGCGGCCGCTGAAGCGCAACCCGCGCGAACTGGCACAGTTGATCCTGACCGAGCTGCCGGCGTCCCCGCTGATCGCCAGGACCGAAATCGCCGGCGCCGGCTTCATCAATTTCCACCTCACGCCCGCGGCCTGGCACGGCATCGTGCGGCGCGTCCGCACCGAAGGCGCGCAATTCGGCCGCGGCGACGCCGGCAAGGGGCGCCGCGTGCTGGTCGAGTTCGTCTCGGCCAACCCGACCGGTCCGTTGCACGTCGGCCACGGCCGCCAGGCGGCGCTCGGCGACGCGATCTGCAACCTGTACGCGGCGCAGGGCTGGGAGGTGTGTCGCGAGTTCTACTACAACGACGCCGGGGTGCAGATCGCCACGCTCGCCAACAGCGTTCAGGCGCGCGCACGCGGCCTCAAGCCGGGCGACGCCGAGTGGCCGGAAACCGCCTACAACGGCGACTACATCGCCGACATCGCGGCGGATTTTCTGGCGAAAAAGACCGTGAAGTCGGACGACCGCGAATACACCGCGAGCGGCGACGTCGACGATCTCGATTCGATCCGCCAGTTCGCCGTCGCCTACCTGCGCCGCGAGCAGGACCTCGACCTCAAGGCCTTCGTGGTGCAGTTCGACCACTACTATCTGGAGTCGAGCCTGTACACCAGCGGCCGCGTCGCGGCGACGGTGCAAAAGCTCATCGACGCCGGCAAGACCTACGAGCAGGACGGCGCGCTGTGGCTCAGGACCACCGACTACGGCGACGATAAGGACCGCGTGATGAAGAAGTCCGACGGCACCTACACCTATTTCGTGCCCGACGTCGCCTATCACATCGCCAAGTGGGAACGCGGCTACGAGCGCGCGATCAACATCCAGGGCACCGACCACCACGGCACCATTGCGCGGGTGCGTGCAGGCCTGCAGGCCGCCAACGTCGGCATCCCCGAGGGTTATCCCGACTACCTGCTGCACACCATGATCCGGGTCATGCGCGGCGGCGAAGAGGTCAAGATATCCAAGCGCGCCGGCAGCTATGTCACCCTGCGCGACCTCATCGACTGGACCAGCAAGGACGCGGTGCGCTTCTTCCTGCTTTCCCGCAAGGCCGACACCGAATACACTTTCGACGTCGATCTGGCGGTCGCCAAGAACACCGACAACCCGGTGTACTACGTGCAGTACGCCCATGCGCGCATCTGTCGGGTGTTCGAGGAATGGGGCGATACGCCCGCCGCACTGGACGCTGTCGACCTCGCGCCGCTGGCCGCGCCGCACGAGCTCACGCTGATGCAGCGCCTGGCCGAATACCCCGAGGTCGTCGCCGGCGCCGCGCGCGACCTGGCGCCGCACTTGCTGGTGCATTACCTGCAAATGCTGGCGGGCGACTTCCACGCCTGGTACAACGCCGAGAAATTCCTCGTCGAGGATACGGCGACCAAGCTCGCCCGACTGGCACTGGCCGAGGCCACGCGCATCACGATCGTCAACGGCCTCGCCTTGCTCGGCGTATCCGCTCCGGAGAAAATGTAACGATGGCACAACCCGCATCCCGCAACACCCGCCGCTCGGGCGGCAATTCCATTTTCACCGGCGTCCTGATCGGCCTCACCGTCGGCGCGGTGCTCGCCGTGGGCGTGGCGCTCTGGATCACCGGCAGCAATCCGTTCACCTCCGCCACCCCGCCGGCAGTCCCCAGCCAGCCGGTACCCGCCACGCCCGAGGCCGCGCCCAGCTTCGATTTTTACAAGGTCCTGCCGAGCGACACGCCAAGCGAGCTGCCGCCGTCCGCCGTGCCCACCGCGGCCGCCCCGCGCTATTACCTGCAGGCGGGCGCGTTTCAGAATGCAGACGATGCCGACAACCTGAAGGCGCAATTGGCGATGCTGGGCGTCGAAGCCGTCATCCAGACCGGCGAGGTCGCCGACAAGGGCGTGTTCCATCGCGTGCGCGTCGGCCCCTTCAATGCCATGGATGAAGTGAATCGCACCCGCAGCCTGCTGACGCAGAACGATATCCCGGCCACGTTGGTCAAAGAAATTCCCAACCCACAGGAGACGCCTTGATGTTCACCCGCGCTTTGGCTTTTTTGGCCGCCACCGTCCTTTCCCTGTCTGCCCTGGCTGCCGCCCCGGAAGCCTTCGAAGGACACGAATACACTCGCCTGAAGAATGCGCAGCCGGTCGCCACCGGCAACAAGGTCGAGGTGCTGGAGTTTTTCTGGTATCGCTGCCCGCACTGCTTTCAGCTCGAACCCGGCCTCAACGCCTGGGTGAAGACCCTGCCCAAGGACGCCCAGGTGCGGCGCGTGCCGGCGGTGTTCCGTGACGACTGGATGCCCGGCGCCAAGCTCTATTACACCCTGGAGCAGATGAACCTGCTCGACCGCCTGCACCACAAGGTGTTCGATGCCTACCACGTGGAGAACATCAACCTCAACGACCCGGCGATGCTGGGCGGCTGGATCGCCAAGCAGGGCGTCGACCGCAAGAAATTCGAAGGCATCTACAACTCCTTCTCCACCCAGTCGAAAGCCACCCAGGGTGCGCAGCTGGCCACCACTTACGCCATCAGCGGCGTGCCCGCCTTCATCATCGACGGCAAATACACCACCTCGGTGTCGATGGCCGGCAGCCAGGCGCGCCTGTTCGAAGTGCTCGACCAGCTGATCGTCAAGGCACGCGCCGAGCGCGGCAGCAAGAAGCCCGCGAAGTAAATCTGTTGCCGACCGTCCCGCCCAAGGTTCTGAATAGACCCCTACGGGTTTTCATCACTGGCGCGAGTTCCGGTCTCGGCACGGCGCTGGCGCGGCATTACGGCGCGCAGGGCGCGCAACTGGGGCTGTCCGGCCGCCGGCTCGACGGTCTGCAGAACGCGGGCGCCGGACTGGACGCGCGGCTGTATCCGGCCGACGTGCGCGACGCTGCCGCCATGCAAGCGGCGGCCACGGCGTTTTTGAACGAGGTCGGCCCGCCCGACATCGTCATCGCGGCGGCAGGCATCAGCATCGGCACCCTGACCGAGGAGGCGAGCGACGCCGCGGTGTTTCGCGCGGTAATGGACGCCAACGTCCTGGGGCTGGTGCACACCTTCCAGCCCTTCATCGCCCCCATGCAAACTCACGGCGGCGTGCTGTGCGGCATTTCCAGCGTAGCCGGGGTGCGCGGCCTGCCGGGCGGCAGCGCCTACTCGGCCTCGAAAGCCGCCGCCACCGTCTATCTCGAAGCCTTGCGGCTGGAGCTGAAAGCGCGCCGCATCGCCGTGGTCACGGTGGCGCCCGGCTACATCGACACGCCGATGACGCAGGTCAACCCCTACGTCATGCCGTTCAAAATGAGTGCCCGGGTGGCCGCGGCGAAAGTGGCGAACTGCATCTCGCGGCGCCAGGCCTACACCGTCATCCCCTGGCAAATGGCCTGGGCCGCGCGGCTGCTGAAATGGCTGCCCATTCCGGTTTATGATGCAGCATTCGAAAAGGCACCCCGCAAGCCACGCGGTCTGCCTACTTGATCAGCGTTACTCAAATACAGCGGAGAAACCATGCCAACCCCCCTGAACATCATCCTCATCGACGATCATCCGCTGCTGCGCATGGGCGTGGCGGGCTACATCGAGCAGGAGCCGGATCTGACGCTTACCGCGCAACTGGCCAACGCCGCCGAGCTGCGCGCCTGGATGGCCGCGGGCAACACGGCCGATGCCGCGCTGCTCGACCGCTCGCTGCCCGATGCCGACGGCCTCGACCTCGTGTCCGACCTGCGCGACCTCGGCATCAAGGTCATCATGCTCACCATTGCCGACTCCGACGAGGAAATCTCCGAGGCGATCTCGTCCGGCGTTGACGGCTATGTCATTAAGTCCAGCGAGCCCGACCAGGTGCTGGCCGCCATCCGCAGCGTATGCGACGGCCAGAGCAGCTTTCCGCTCAACATCATGCAGAAGATGGCGCGCGGCGAACTCAACAACAGCGCACTGTCCGCATTGACCGCGCGCGAAATGGAAATCGTCAACCATGTGAAGGAAGGCCTGTCCAACAAGGCCATCGCCTACCAGATGACCCTGTCGGAAAACACCGTGCGCAACCACCTGCGCAACATCATGGAAAAGCTCGGCTTGCGCAACCGCGTCCAGGTCGCCACCCTGGCACTGAAGGAAGATCACAAGCGGCACTGAGCCCCTTCCAGTCTAGCCACGCGGCATTGCGCCGCGGGGATTATTGCCTTATTCCTTGCCTATCCGGTTTGTTGCCAAAACCAATTCCCTATAGGGCGGATGAGCGCAGCGTTATCCGCCGAATGAGCGACCCACATTCGGCGGATAACGCTTCGCTTTTCCGCCCTACGAAGGCCAATACCGCCTTGGGTACGCTCAATCACTTTGGCAACAAACCGGATAGGCAAGCCTTATTCCACGGTGACGCTCTTCGCCAAGTTGCGGGGCTTGTCGACGTCGGTGCCCTTTTGCAGGGCGGCGTGATACGACAGCATCTGCAGCGTCACCGTGTGCAGGATCGGTGACAGCGCGCCGTTGCTGCCGCCGGGCAGGCGGATGACGTGCACGAACGCCGATTCCTCGATGTGCACGTCGCCGTCAGCGAACACGTACAGCTCGCCGCCGCGTGCGCGCACTTCCTGCATATTCGACTTCAGTTTTTCGATCAGCTGGTCGTTGGGCGCGATGGTAATCACCGGCATGTCCTCGTCGACCAGCGCCAGCGGGCCGTGCTTGAGCTCGCCCGCCGGATAAGCCTCGGCGTGGATGTAGGAAATCTCCTTCAGCTTCAGCGCGCCTTCGAGCGCAATCGGGTAATGCACGCCGCGCCCGAGGAACAGGGCGTGATGCTTGTTGGCGAAACGCTGCGACCAGGCTTCGACCTGCGGCTCCAGCGCCAGCACCTGCTGCACTTTATTCGGCAGACTGCGCAGCTCGGCCAGATATGCGGCTTCCTGTTCCACGCTGAGCCGCCCGCGCAATTTGGCCAGCACCAGCGTCAGCAGGAACAGGCCGGCGAGCTGGGTGGTGAAGGCCTTGGTCGAGGCGACGCCGATTTCAGGGCCGGCGCGGGTGAGGAATTTGAGGCGCGACGCACGGGTGAGCGCCGACTCCGGCACGTTGCAGATGGTCAGCGTCTTGTCCTGGCCCAGCGCCTTGGCGTGGTTCAGCGCCGCCAGCGTGTCGGCGGTCTCGCCCGATTGCGAGATGGTGACGATGAGCGCATCGGGGTTGGGCACCGAGGTGCGGTAGCGGTATTCGCTGGCGATTTCGGCGCGCGCCGGAATGCCTGCGATCGCTTCCAGCCAGTACGTGGCCACTTTCGCCGCATGAAAGCTGGTGCCGCAGGCAAGAAAAGTCACCGCGTTCACCTTGCCCAGCACCTCGGCAGCATCGAAGCCGAACCATTCCGGCTGAACATGCTCCTGCGCCACCGCAGTCAGCAGCGTATCGGTCAGCGCGCGCGGCTGCTCGTGGATTTCCTTCTGCATGAAGTGGCGGTAATTGCCGAGCTCGGCCATGTCGGCCGACAGTTCGGAAATATGCACGCTGCGGTCGGCTTGATTGCCCGCAGCGTCGTACACCGTCACCGCCAGCAGGCCGATGTCGGCAACGTCGCCCTCTTCCAGGTACATCACACGCTGGGTCACCGGCAGCAGGGCCGAGACGTCGGAGGCAATGAAGTTTTCCTCGATGCCAAGACCGATCAAAAGCGGACTGCCCTTGCGTGCGCAGATCAGTTGATTCGGTGAATCCTCGCTCACCACCCCAATGGCATAGGCACCTTCGAGCTCGGCCACCGCCGCGCGCGTGGCGGCGAGCAAATCTTTCGACTGGCGGTAATACAGTTCGACCAGGTGGGCGATCACTTCGGTATCGGTCTCCGACGTGAAGTTGAACCCGGCCGCCTTGAGCCGGGTACGCAGCGCCTCGTGGTTTTCGATGATGCCGTTGTGCACCACCGCCAGCCTGCCGCTGACGTGCGGGTGCGCGTTGGCTTCAGACGGCGCGCCATGGGTGGCCCAGCGCGTATGCGCGATGCCTAGGTTGCCGTGAATCTGCTGCGCCGCACAGGCCTCGGCCAGCCCGGCGACGCGGCCGACGCTACGCACCCGCTTGAGACCGCCGTCGATGGTGACCAGCCCGGCGGAGTCGTAGCCGCGATATTCCAGCCGCCGCAAGCCTTCGAGCAGGATGGGGACGACGTTACGTTGCGCAACCGCGCCGATAATGCCGCACATAGTTAGCCTTCCTTTTTCTGTTTGATCGGCCGCTTCCAGCCGCTGAGGGTGAGCTGTTTCGCCCGTGACAGGGTGAGCTCGCCGGCGGGCGCATCTTTCGTCAGCGTAGTGCCGGCGCCCAGGGTTGCGCCGCGACCGACGGTGACCGGTGCCACCAGCTGGGTGTCGGAACCGACGAACACCTCGTCCTCGATCACCGTGCGGTGCTTGTTGGCGCCGTCGTAATTGCAGGTGATGGTGCCGGCGCCGATGTTGACCTGCTTGCCCATGGTGGTGTCGCCGACGTAGGACAGGTGGTTGATCTTGGAGCCGTCGTCGATCTGGCTGTTCTTGATCTCGACGAAGTTGCCCACGTGCACACCGCGCGCCAGCGTGGTGCCCGGTCGGATGCGCGAGAACGGCCCCAGCCGGTTGACTTCACCGATTTTCGCATCGTCGATCAAGGTAAAAGCGTCGATGCGCGTGCCCGTCGCCACCGTCACGTTGCGCAGCACGCAGTTAGCGCCCACTTGCACGTTGTCGCCCAATTCCACTCGGCCTTCGAATACACAATTGACGTCAATGACGACGTCGCGCCCGCACGTCAGCACGCCGCGCACGTCGAGCCGCGCCGGATCCATCAGGGTCACCCCGGCGTCGAGCAGCGCCTGCGCGATCTCGCTCTGGTGGACGCGCTCGAGTTGGGCCAGCTGCGATTTGCTGTTGACCCCCAGCACTTCCCACTCGTACGCCGGCTGGTAAGTGTCCACGTCGACCCCGTCGCGCACTGCCAGCGCAATGATGTCGGTAAGGTAGTACTCGCCCTGCGCGTTGTCGTTTTTCAGCTCGTCTATCCACCGTTTAAGTTGACGGGTCGCCACCGCCAGAATGCCGGTATTGACTTCACGGATCGCGCGTTCGGCGGGCGTCGCGTCCTTGTGCTCGACGATGCGGGTGACCTTGCCAGCTTCGCGCACGATGCGGCCATAGCCGTCCGGCTGCGCCAGATTCACTGTCAGCAGCCCCAGCTTTCCGGCCTGCGCAGCCGCCACCAGCGGCTGCAGGGTCGAGACGTGGGTCAGCGGCACATCGCCGTACAGCACCAGCGTCACGCTGTCGTTTGCAAGCTGTGGCAACGCCTGCTTGACCGCATGACCGGTGCCGTGCTGTTCAGCCTGAAGCACGAACGTCAGCTTGTCGTCAGCCATCGACTGCGGCACGGCGTCACCGCCAAATCCATACACCACGCAGACCTGCGCGGCACCAAGCTCATGGGCCGTGTCCACCACATGCCCGAGCAGGGGTTTGCCCGCCAGTTTGTGCAGCACCTTGGGCAGGTCGGAGCGCATGCGGGTGCCCTTGCCCGCTGCAAGTATCAGGATTTCAAGCATGGAATGCATACGTGTCAGTCTGGATGGTGAACCACATCAGCAATATGGTTGAGCAAAACGCGCGCCAAGTATAAAGCCTGAGCGCGACTGTATATCGCGTCTGCTCACACGCTTCTGTGCCGCAACAAATAATTACGGGGACCGAAGTCCCCGTAACTGGCTTGAATGGAAACGCGCGATTACTTCAGCGGGGCCAGTTCGACACGACGGTTCTTGAAGCGACCCTCTTCCGTCGCGTTATCCGCAACCGGCTGAGATTCACCGTAGCCCTTGGCGGTCAGACGATCTGCAGCGACACCTCGGCTAATCAGGAAATTACGTACAGCTTCTGCGCGCTGCCTGGACAAATTCATGTTGTATTTGTCACTGCCCATGCTATCGGTGTGGCCCGCCACTTCAATGTTCACATCGCCCCATGCCTTCAACGCCTCGACGTTCTTGTCGAGCTCAGAGACATCTTCCTGGCGCAGAGTGGCTTTGTCGAAATCAAAATTCACGCCTTCGAGCACCAGTTTTTGCGGCGCTTCAGGTTGGGGCGCGACATAAGCAGCCGGCGCGGGTGCGGGTGCGGGTGCGGGCGCGACATAAGCCGGTGCAGGCTCAGGCTCAGGCGCAACGGCAATCTTCTCGGGCGCAGGTGCCGGACAAGGCGTATCAAGAAGGCCCCGTCCAGGACAACCGATCGTCCTGAAAAGCTCGTGACCGATCGTTTTTCCGGTCGGGCTGGCGGCGTTGGACGGGTTGTAAAAGACACCTTCAGCCGCGTGTGCGCTGATCGCCCCGGCAGAAATCAGGGTTGCGCCAAGGATGCTGAAAAGAAAAGGGGTTGTGCGCATATTAAAGCTCCTATTAAAGATTCAAGCAAAACTCGATGGGCATCCTGAAAACGGATTGTGCTTACAGGATGTTTGGAAAAAACGATACGTTAATAATACTCAAAAGCGCCCGCCGATTCTGTGCGCTAGCGAACATAACACTGCATTTTCCGAACGCGGACGAAGAACACAGGCAAAACGCATGCCGGGGAGCGTTTTGCGTGTCATGAAAAACGAGGCCGGCGCCATTCTACGCTACGCCACGGCAAAAATGAATACGGGAACCGAAGTCCCCATACTCAACCTGAGTGGCGCCGCAGTTATTTGTACCGTACCAGTTCGACGCGCCGGTTCTGAGCGCGGCCCTCGCGCGTATCATTGCTGACAGCCGGCCGGGATTCACCGTAACCCTTGGCGGTCAGACGATCTGCCGAGACGCCCTTGCTAATGAGATAGTTACGAACAGCCTCGGCGCGGCGCTGCGACAATCCCAGATTGTAAGCTTCCGTGCCAATGCTGCACGTGTGGCCCGCAACCTCCACATCCACATCGCCCCATGTCTTCAAAGTGGTGACGTTCTGGTCGAGTTTGGCGTAGTCTCCCGGCCGGATGACTGCCTTGTCGAAATCAAAATTCACGCCTTCCAGCACGAGCGTCGCGACGGGTACGGGTTCCGCCACAGGAGCAAGCGGCGCAGGCTCAGGCGCTGCGGCAACGGGTGCGGGTGCAAGCGGCGCAACGGCAGGCTCGGGTTCGGGCGCTGCCGCAACCGGTGCAGGCGGCGGCGGTACCGGGCAAGGCGTATCAAAAAGACCGCGGCCAGGACAACCGATCGTCCTGAAAAGCTCATAACCGATCGTAAATCCAGTCGGGCTGGCAGCATTGGTCGGATTGTAGAAAGGGGCTTCAGCCGCGTGTGCCGTTACAACCCCGGCAGAAAGCAGGATCGTCCCGACGATGCTGAAAAGAAAGGGGGGGGTACGCATGTTTATTCTCCTATTTCAAAGAACCAAGAAAAATTTGGCGTGCAGTGAAAAACCATCGTGATCCCAGTCAACCTCATCCAATCAACCGGATTGGAAATCCAGTATGGCTAATCGTCGGTAGCCATACCCGAAATCGAAAATTAGCTATCCATCTCATTTATTAAACGTCCACTACTTAAAAACTAGTCCAAGTATCCGTTTAGTCAACTATTGCTTGCCCCCCGCGATCATGATGTAGCCATCGCCACAGGCTTGGGCTCATGTCCTTGAAGTACACACTGCCGCCCGTCATTTCTCGATAAGGCGCATTTTGGCTATGCTGCATTCCCCTTTTCCAATAAAAAAGGCAACCGTTCGGTTGCCTTTTTGTTAGCGCCTGCCGTGTATCAGGTCAGCTTGCGCAGCTTCTTGATCGCAGCCAGCTGAGCCACCGCCTGGGCCAGTTCGGCCTGTGCTTGCGCGTAGTCGATGGTGGCGGCCTTGTCTTTCATCGCTTCTTCGGCGGCGCGCTTGGCTTCGAGGGCCTTGGCTTCGTCGAGGTCGGCGCCGCGAATGGCGGAGTCGGACAGGATGGTAACGACGTGCGGCTGCACTTCGAGAATGCCGCCGGAGACATAGACCAGCTCTTCTTCAGCCTGGTTCGGCACTTTGATGCGCACCGAGCCGGCTTTGAGCGTGGTCAACAACGGAGTGTGACGCGGGTAGATACCGAGTTCGCCACGCATGCCGGGGGCAATCACCACTTCGGCAGTGCCGGAGTAAAGTAATTTTTCTGCGCTAACGATGTCGACGTGTAGGGTCATGGCCATAGTGTATTCCAGTTGAGAGCCGAGAGCCGAGAGCGGTGTGGGCAGCAGCCACTTTCGGCTCACCGCTCACAGCTCTCGGCTTCCTAGTTACTGAATCGTCTTCGCCTTTTCGACCGCTTCTTCGATCGGGCCGACCATATAGAAGGCCTGTTCGGGAAGGTGGTCGTATTCACCTTCGACAATCGCCTTGAAGCTGGCGACAGTCTCTTTGAGCGTGACGTACTTGCCCGGTGCGCCGGTGAACACTTCGGCGACGAAGAAGGGCTGCGACAGGAAGCGCTGGATCTTGCGCGCACGGGCCACGGCCAGTTTATCTTCCGGCGACAGTTCGTCCATGCCCAGAATCGCGATGATGTCACGCAGTTCCTTGTAGCGCTGCAGGATGGCCTGCACCGAACGGGCAACGCCGTAGTGTTCTTCGCCGACGACCTGCGGGTCAAGAATACGCGAAGTCGAATCGAGCGGATCCACCGCGGGATAGATGCCCAGTTCGGCGATCTGGCGGGAGAGCACCAGGGTCGCGTCGAGGTGGGCGAAGGTGGTGGCGGGCGACGGGTCGGTCAAGTCATCCGCCGGCACGTACACGGCCTGGAACGAGGTGATCGAGCCGGTGCGGGTGGAAGTGATGCGCTCCTGCAGGCGGCCCATTTCGTCGGCCAGGGTCGGCTGGTAACCCACCGCGGACGGCATCCGGCCCAACAGCGCGGACACTTCGGTGCCGGCCAGGGTGTAGCGGTAGATGTTGTCGACGAACAGCAGCACGTCGCGACCTTCGTCGCGGAAGTATTCGGCCATGGTCAGGCCGGTCAGCGCGACGCGCAGACGGTTGCCCGGCGGCTCGTTCATCTGGCCGTAGACCAGGGCGACCTTATCCAGCACGCCGCCTTCTTTCATTTCGTGATAGAAGTCGTTGCCTTCGCGGGTCCGCTCACCGACGCCGGCGAACACCGAGAAGCCCGAGTGGGCGACGGCGATGTTGCGGATCAGTTCCATCAGCGTCACGGTCTTGCCCACGCCGGCGCCGCCGAACAGGCCGACCTTGCCGCCCTTGGCGATCGGCATGATCAGGTCGATCACCTTGATGCCGGTTTCGAGAATTTCCACCGAGGCGGCCTGGTCGGCATACGCCGGGGCCTTGCGGTGAATCGGCATGTGCGTTTCGGTCGTAACCGGGCCGGCTTCGTCGATCGGTTCGCCGAGCACGTTCATGATGCGACCGAGCGTCGCCTGGCCGACCGGAACCATAATCGGGTTGCCGGTTGCGAGCACCTCCATGCCGCGGCGCAGGCCGTCGGTGGAGCCCATCGCAATGGTGCGCACCACGCCGTCGCCCAGCTGCTGCTGGACTTCGAGGGTGAGTTCGGGGGACTGCATTTTCAGCGCTTCAAAGATCCTGGGCAAGGCATCACGCGAAAATTCCACGTCCACCACGGCGCCGATGATCTGAACAATTTTTCCGTTGCTCATGCTTGTTTCCTAAGAAGATTAAATTCTGTGCTCGCGTAATTCTGTGTATTGGGCACGTTCAAACCGCAGCCGCACCGGCGACGATCTCCGACAGTTCCTTGGTGATCGCAGCCTGCCGGGTCTTGTTGTAGACCAGCTTCAGCTCGCCGATCACGTCCTTGGCGTTGTCGGAAGCGGATTTCATCGCCACCATCCGCGCCGACTGTTCGCACGCGATGTTCTCGGCCACGCCCTGATACACCAGCGATTCGATGTAGCGCATCAGCATCTCGTCGACGACTGGCTTGGCATCGGGCTCGTAGATATAGTCCCAGTGCGTTTTCAGGCTGGCTTCCTCGGCATCTTCCATTTGCGCCAGCGGCAGCAGCTGGGTCAGCGTCGGTTCCTGCTTCATCGTGTTGACGAAACGGTTGTAGACGATGTAGAGCGCGTCGATCCTGCCTGCCAGATAGGCGTCCAGCATCACCTTGACCGGGCCGATCAGCGTGTCCATGCGCGGGGCATCGCCCAGGCCGGTGAGTTGCGACACCACGTTGGCGCCGAGGCGCTGCATGAAACCCAGCCCCTTGTTGCCGAGCGCGGTGACGTCGATGCCGACGCCAGCCGCTTCCCATTGCTTCATCTGGCTCACCACCACGCGAAGGGCATTGGTGTTGAGGCCGCCGCACAGGCCCTTGTCGGAGGTGATGAGGATGAGGCCGACGCGCTTGACGTTGTCACGCGCGATCACGAACGGATGCTTGTATTCCGTGTGGGCGTACGCCAGATGCGTTGCCACGCGGGCAATTTTCTCGGCATACGGGCGCGCGGCCTTCATGCGCTCCTGCGCGCGGCGCATCTTGGACGCCGCGACCATTTCCATGGCCTTGGTGATCTTGCACGTGTTTTCCACGCTCTTGATCTTGGTCCGTATCTCTTTTCCGACTGCCATTGTTTCTCCTTAAACCAGCGGCTGCTAATCAGCGCGGTCTATCAATAGACGCCGGTTTTCTTGAAATCGTCGACCGCGGCGGTGAGTGCCTTCTCGGTCGCTTCATCCAGATTGCCGCTGGTTTCGATGGTGTCCATGATGCTGGCGTACTTGGACTTCACGAACGCCATCAGCGCGGATTCAAATGCCAAAATCTTGTTGACCTCGACGTCGTCCATGTAGCCCTTGTTGACCGCGAACAGGGTCAGTGCCATCTGTGAAACCGACATCGGCGAGTACTGCGCCTGCTTCATCAGTTCGGTGACGCGACGGCCGCGCTCCAACTGCTTGCGGGTCGCTTCATCCAGATCGGATGCGAACTGGGCGAAGGCCGCGAGTTCGCGGTACTGCGCCAGCGCCAGACGAATACCGCCGCCGAGCTTCTTGATGACCTTGGTCTGCGCAGCGCCGCCGACGCGGGACACCGACAGGCCGGCGTTGATCGCGGGGCGGATGCCGGCGTTGAAGAGGTCGGTTTCCAGAAAGATCTGGCCGTCGGTAATCGAAATCACGTTGGTCGGCACGAAGGCGGACACGTCGCCAGCCTGCGTTTCGATGATCGGCAGCGCGGTCAGCGAACCGGTCTTGCCCTTGACGGCGCCGTTGGTGATCTTCTCGACGTAGTCGGCGTTGACACGCGCGGCACGCTCGAGCAGACGCGAGTGCAGGTAGAAGACGTCGCCGGGGTAGGCTTCGCGGCCCGGCGGACGGCGCAGCAGCAGCGACACCTGACGGTAGGCCCAGGCCTGCTTGGTCAGATCGTCGTACACGATCAGCGCGTCTTCGCCGAGGTCGCGGAAGTACTCGCCCATGGTGCAGCCGGCATACGGCGCGATGTACTGCATGGCGGCCGCGTCGGCTGCGGTCGCGGCGACGACAATGGTGTGATCCATCGCGCCGTGCTCTTCCAGCTTGCGCACTACGTTGGCCACCGAAGACGCCTTCTGGCCGATGGCGACGTAGATACACGTCACGCCGGTGCCCTTCTGGTTGATGATGGCGTCGATCGCGACAGCAGTCTTGCCGGTCTGGCGGTCGCCAATGATGAGTTCGCGCTGGCCGCGGCCGACCGGCACCATGGCGTCGATCGACTTCAAGCCGGTCTGCACCGGCTGGTCGACCGATTTACGTTCGATCACGCCGGGGGCGATGCGCTCGATCGGCATGGTTTTGTCGGCGGCGATGGGGCCCTTGCCGTCGATCGGCTGACCCAGCGAGTTCACCACGCGGCCGAGCAGGCCGCGACCGACCGGCACTTCGAGAATGCGCCCGGTGCACTTGGCGACGTCGCCTTCGGTGATGTGTTCGTAGTCACCCAGGATCACCGCGCCGACCGAGTCGCGCTCGAGGTTGAGCGCCACGCCGAAGGTGTTGCCCGGCATTTCGATCATTTCACCCGACATCACGTCGGACAAACCATGAATGCGGACGATGCCGTCGGTGACGGAGACGATCGTGCCTTGGGTGCGCAGTTCGCTTGAGGCACCGAAGTTTTCGATCTTGGCTTTAATCAGTTCGCTGATTTCGCTTGGATTCAATTGCATTTTGTTCTCCGAACCGTGAGGTTCCGATAAAGATGAGTTGGATGAGCCTGGCCGCGCCTTAAGCCTGAAGAGCGAAGGACATGCGCTGCAGCCGCCCCTTCACCGAGCCGTCTATCACCTGGTCGCCGATGGCAATCACCGCGCCGCCGATCAGTTCAGGATCGACCGCCACCTGCACGTTCACTGCGCGGTTGAACTTGGTCTTGAGGCCGGCCACCAGATCGTCGAGCTGCGCCTGCGTCAATTCCTGCGCGCTGGTGATGGTGGCCTCGAGGGTGCCTTCGGCGTTTGCCTTCAGGGTCTCGAACTGCGCGCCGATTTCCGGCAGCAGCGACAGGCGGTCGTTTTCGGCCAACACCTTGGCAAAGTTGCCCCCGCGTTCGCCGAGATCGCTACCGGCCACCTCGATGATCAGGCCGGCCACACGACCGGTCGACACCGCAGGGTCGGCGATCAGACGCGCCACCTGGGCATCCGACACGATCAGCGCCAGCGATTGCAGGCGTGACGACCAACCCGCCAGGTCTTTTTCGCCCTGTGCCAGGCGGAATACCGCTTCGGCGTAGGGACGTGCCAGGGTAGACAGTTCGCTCATGATTTACAGCTCGGCTTTCAGCTGGCCCAGCAGGTCAGCGTGGGTTTGCGCGTTGACTTCGCGGCGCAGGATTTTTTCCGCACCGGCCACGGCCAGTGCAGCCACCTGATCACGCAGACTTTCGCGTGCACGGTTGGTTTCCTGTGCGATATTGGCCTGGGCTGCGGCAAGCTGACGCTCGCCTTCTTCCTTGGCCGCGATTTTCGCTTCCTCGATGATCTGAGCCGCGCGCTTGTCCGCCTGCGCAATCACTTCGCCAGCTTGCGCCTTGGCGTCGCGCAGCTTGTCAGCGGCTTTTTTGGCAGCCAGCTCCAGTTCGTGCTTGCCGCGGTCGCCCGCGGCCAGGCCGTCGGCGATCTGTTTCTTGCGCGTTTCGAGCGCGTTCATGATCGGCGGCCACACGAACTTCATGCAGAACCACACGAAGAGGATGAACGTGATGGACTGGCCGATCAAAGTTGCGTTGAAATTCATATCCGCACCTTAATTAATGAGACGGGGGTTAAACAAGTTCCGTATCAACCCGCGAATTAACCGGCAACGGCAAACAGAACGTACATGGCCAGACCGACGGCGATCATTGGCACGGCGTCAACCAGACCCATGACGATGAAGAACTGGGTACGCAGCATCGGGATCAGTTCGGGCTGACGGGCAGCGCCTTCAAGGAAGCGGCCACCAAGGATG
Source organism: Thiobacillus denitrificans (assembly GCF_001530125.1). Lineage (GTDB taxonomy): Bacteria > Pseudomonadota > Gammaproteobacteria > Burkholderiales > Thiobacillaceae > Thiobacillus > Thiobacillus denitrificans_C. The sequence continues at coordinate 69,573 of NZ_LDUG01000025.1, forward strand.
CCGATGCCCACGGCCGCGCCGAGCGCACCCAAACCCATCATCAGGGCGCCAGCGATATACAGCACTGCTTGAGTCATTTCCATTTGTTGCTCCTAAAAGTAAAAATTAAAGTTGAAACAGAAACTGGTTAAGTACAACCGAAATCAATGATGCTCTGCGTGAGCCATGTCCAGATAAACGATGGTCAGGGTCATGAAGATGAAGGCCTGCAGGGTGATGATGAGGATGTGGAACACCGCCCACGCCCACTGCAGCACCCCGCCGAACGCAGCCAGAATCCACCCGCCGCCATACATCAGCGCAATCAGGATGAAGATCATTTCGCCGGCGTACATGTTGCCGAACAGACGCAGTGCCAGCGAAATCGGTTTGGCGATCAGGCCCACGCCCTCGAGCAGCAGGTTGACCGGGAACAGGAATTTTGGGAAAGGCTGGAACGCCAGCTCGGAGAAGAAGCCGCCCGCGCCTTTCATCTTGACGCTGTAGTACAGCACCAGGAAGAAGATCGACAGCGACATTCCGAACGTCACGTTGGGGTCGGTCGTCGGCACTACTTTCAGGAACGGCACCCCCGCCATCGACGCGGCATAGGGCAGCCAGTCAACCGGAATGAGGTCCATCATGTTCATCAGGAACACCCACAGGAACACGGTCAGCGCCAGCGGCGCGACCAGCGCATTCTGGTGCGAGAAGGAGCCGCGCACCGTGCTGTTGATGAACTCGATGACCCACTCGACAAAATTCTGCAAGCCGGTCGGCACCCCGACGGTGGCCTTTTTGGCCGCCATGCGGAAGAAAAACAGGAACAGGACGCCGAGACCGATCGAGAACAGCATGCTGTCGACGTTGATTGCCCAGAAGCCCATGGCCGCGGCCTCTTCGGCGCCGGAAGCGATGCCCCAGGTGCCATCGGCATGCTGGCCATAGGTCAGGTTTTGCAGGTGGTGCTTGATGTACTCGCCAGAGGAATGGTATTCCGAAGCCATAGTGATCAAATTCAATAAGTGGGTTTTGGATGGACACGCGGCGCGCCCCCATTCAAAACCAACCTTGACAAAACCCGGTGGGCAAACAATTCTTTTTACTTACTGTTGCGGCTTGTCGCTGCGGCCAGCCAGCCAAGCTGGGCCAGCAGCAGCCCCAGCAACAATGGCAAGGGCGCCAGATTCAGCACCCCGAGGCCCACAACCAACAAACCCACCAGCAGCACCAGCCGCTCAACCCCGGCACGGATGAACAACTTGAACAAGCGGTGCTGGTCCCATTCAGGGTGCCGCATCGACTGCCGCTCGCGCCAGACCAGCACTACGCTGACCGCCAGCGCCACCAGTGCGCCATACAACATGGCGAATCCCGCCTCGATTCCGGCAAACACCCCCCCTATCAGGGCAGCGATCGGCGCGAGGCCCGCTTGCGCCAGCGCCACCCGCCGGGTGCCGGTATGAATGCCGGTGAACATTAGCCGGGCATGATACTGAATCAGTGAGGTCTATGCAATCATCAAACAGCTTGATGATGAATTTCGCTATGTAATGTAATGGGGACTTCTATAAATGCCCGTTTTGTCATTGCGAGCGAAGCGCGGCAATCCAGCGCATTGATTAAGCGGGCATTTCTGGATCGCCGCGTCGCTACGCTCCTCGCGATGACAATTGATAGAAGTGCCCTAATGATGTTCTATAGCCAACAATTGGCGGCCCACAACGGCACCACATTACAGCTGGATTCCCAGCCTTTGCAGCAAGCCCTGCAGCTCGTCCGCACTGGCAAATTGCAGCGTCAGCCTGCCGCTGCCCTTGCTGTTGGCATGCACGTGGGCGGTCATCCCCAGCGCATCGGACAGCGCCTCTTCCAGACGGATCACATCACGCGAGACGGCCTGTTTGGCCGGTGCAGCAACGGCGTCTTTCAGCCGCGCCACCCTGCGCTCGACCTCGCGCACCGACAGGCCGCGGGTTTCGATTTCGTGCGCCAGCTCACGCTGAGCGGTTGCGTGCAAAGGCAACAGCGCGCGCGCGTGGCCCATTTCGATGAGGCCTGCGGTGACCATGTCCTGCACCGGATGCGACAGATTGAGCAAACGCAGCAGGTTGGACACCGTCGCGCGCGACTTGCCGACCGCCTGCGCCACCGCGTCGTGCGTCATGCCGAATTCGTGTATCAGGCGCTGCATGCCGTGCGCCTCGTCAATGGCGTTGAGATCCTCGCGCTGGATGTTTTCGATCAGCGTCATCGCCGCCACCGCGTCGTCGGCAACCTCGCGCACCAGCACGGGGATTTCGGCGAGGCCGGCCAGTTGCGCCGCGCGCCAGCGCCGCTCGCCGGCGATGATTTCATAGCCGGTCGCGACTTCACGCGCCAGAATCGGCTGCATCAGCCCCTGTGCGCGGATCGAATCAGCCAGCTCCTGCAGCGATTCGCTGTCCATCTGCGTGCGCGGCTGGTATTTGCCGGGCACCAGTTGCGTCACATGCATCATGCGCAGGTCGCCCTGCGGCGGCGGCGCGCTGTCTTCGCCGCCCAGCAGCGCGTCGAGCCCGCGCCCGAGTCCCTTGAGTTTGGCCATTATGCTGTTTCCCCTGCTGTGATGCCGGCACGCCTGAGCGTTTCCTCGGCCAGTTCCATATACGCCTTCGCGCCCTTGCACTGGCGGTCGTAGGCCAGCACCGGCAGCCCGTGGCTGGGCGCCTCGGCCAGCCGCACGTTGCGCGGGATCACGGTGTCGTACACCTTGTCACCGAAATGCTGCTTGATCTGATCCGACACCTGCTGCGCCAGCGTGCTGCGCGGGTCGAACATCACGCGCAGCAGGCCCTCGATGCGGATGCCGGGATTAAGCCGCTGCTTGACCTTTTTGATCGTGTTGACCAGATCGGTCAGCCCTTCCAGCGCGTAGTACTCGCACTGCATCGGGATCAGCACCGCCTCGGCCGCCGCAAACGCGTTGACGGTCAGCAGATTCAGCGTCGGCGGGCAATCCATCAGGATGAAATCGTAGTCGTCGGCGACCTGCGCCAGCGCCGCCTTCAGTCGCAGGTCGCGCTGCTCCAGGTTCACCAGATCGATTTCCGCGCCGGCGAGTTCGCGGTTGGCCGGGATGACGTCGAAATGTCCCGGTTCGGAGCGCATCCGCGCGTCGCGCACGCTCACCTGGTTGAGCAGGATCTGGTACACCGTCGGCAGCGCGCTGCGCTTTTCGATGCCCGCGCCCATGGTCGCGTTGCCCTGCGGGTCGAGGTCGGCCAGCAGCACGCGCTGGCCGAGTTCGGCCAGGCTCGCGGCCAGGTTGACCGCCGTCGTCGTCTTGCCGACGCCACCCTTCTGATTCGCAATTGCCAGGATTCGGCTCATTAAACAGGCTCCAGAACGATCAAGTGGCGGCTCACCTCCAGGCCGGGGACCACGAGCGCGTGGTTAGCGCTCACTTTCACCCAGTCCGGCAATAATGCGATCTCTTCGTGCGGCATCAACCCTTTCATCGCCAGCCAGCGGCCAGTGGGTTTGAGGAGATGACGGGTCAGCGTGACGAATTCCTTGAGGTCGGAAAACGCGCGCGAGATGATGACATCAAAACGTGCATTAGGCTGGTAATCCTCCACCCGGCCCGTGATCACATTCAGATTGCTCAGAACCAGTTCGGCCTTGGCCTGCAGCAAGAAAGCGGTCTTCTTGGCGACGCTGTCGATCAGCGTCACCTGCAAGTCGGGCCGCGCGATCGCCAGCGGGATACCCGGCAACCCGCCGCCACTACCGACGTCAAGCACGGTTTCACCCTGAAAGAAGGGAACCGCCGCCAACGAGTCCAGCAGATGGTGGCTGACCATGCGCTCAGCGTCGCGCACCGCGGTCAGGTTGTGGACGCGGTTCCACTTCCCCAGCAGTGCCAGATAGGCCAGCAGCTTTGCCTTGGCGCCTTCGGGCAAGGTGAGACCCAAGGCGGCGATGCCCGCCGTTAACTGTTGTTCGACCGTCATGCGCTTTGCTTGTGTTCGTCCGGCTTGAAGCCGCGCTGGGTTTTATCTGGCGCGAAACCGCGCTTGGCGTACACCAGCAGCACCGAAATTGCCGCCGGCGTCATCCCTTGCAGCCGCGCAGCCTGCCCCAGCGTTTCGGGACGCGCCTTCTGCAGACGCTGGCGCACCTCCATCGACAGGCCGGTGAACAGGCTGTAGTCGAGGTCGGGCGGCAGCCGCAGGGCTTCCTGCCCGCGCTGTTTTTCGACCTCGTCGTTCTGGCGATCGATGTAGCCCTGGTATTTGGCGGCGATCTCGACCTGCTCGGCCACGCGCTGATCGGCCTCCCCAGCCCCGCCGCCGGGCAGCGCGAGCACCTGCGCATAGCTCAGATCGGGCCGGCGCAGCAACTCGAACAGGCTGTATTCATGGTCGATCGGCTGGCCGATGAGCCGGGTGGCGTCCTCGGCCGGCAGGATGGCGGGGTTGACCCAGGTTGCCTTGAGGTGCTCGGTCTCGCGCGCGACCGCGTCACGCTTGCGGCTGAAGGCATCCCAGCGTGCGTTGTCGACCAGACCGAGATCACGCCCGATTTCGGTCAGCCGCATGTCGGCATTGTCCTCGCGCAACTGCAGGCGGTATTCAGCACGGCTGGTGAACATGCGGTAGGGCTCGGAGACCCCACGCGTGATGAGGTCGTCGACCAGCACCCCGAGATAGGCTTCATGCCGCCCGGGACGCCACGCGTCTTTTTCCTGCGCCTGCAAAGCGGCATTGATGCCCGCCAGCAGGCCCTGCGCCGCGGCCTCTTCATAGCCGGTGGTGCCGTTGATCTGTCCGGCGAAAAACAGGCCGGCGATCGACTTGGTCTCGAGCGAGGCCTTGAGGTTGCGCGGGTCGTAATAGTCGTATTCGATGGCGTAGCCAGGCCGCAGGATGTGCGCCCGCTCCAGCCCGGGAATCGAACGCACGATCGCCAGCTGGACGTCGAACGGCAGCGAGGTCGAAATGCCGTTGGGATAGATCTCGTGGGTGGTCAGTCCCTCGGGTTCGAGGAATATCTGGTGGCTGGTCTTGTCGGCGAAGCGGGTGATCTTGTCCTCGATCGACGGGCAATAGCGCGGCCCCACCCCTTCGATCACGCCGGTGTACATCGGCGAACGGTCAAGGCCGCCGCGGATGATTTCGTGCGTTTCCGCCGTGGTGTGGGTGATCCAGCATGGGCGCTGCGCGGGATGCCTCGCCGCGTCGCCCATGAAGGAAAACGCCGGCGCCGGGTCGTCGCCCGGCTGCGCCTGGGTCTGGCTGAAATCGATGGTGCGGCCGTCGATACGCGGCGGGGTGCCGGTTTTCAGGCGGCCGACCGGCAGGTTCAGTTCGCGCAGGCGCGCGGCCAGCGACACCGAGGGCGGGTCACCCATACGCCCGGCCTGGAAGTTTTCCAGCCCGACGTGCACCAGGCCGCCAAGGAAGGTGCCGGCGGTCAGTACCACCGTGCGGCCGCCGAACACGATGCCGAGCTGGGTTTTCACGCCGACGACGCGGTCGCCGTCGAGCAGCAGATCGTCCACCGCCTGCTGGAACAGCGTGAGATTGGGCTGGTTTTCCAGCCGCTGCCGGATCGCCGCCTTGTACAGCAGCCTGTCAGCCTGCGCCCGGGTGGCGCGCACCGCCGGACCCTTGGACGAGTTGAGCGTACGGAACTGTATCCCCGACTCGTCGGTAGCCAGCGCCATCGCGCCGCCCAGCGCGTCGACTTCCTTGACCAGGTGCCCCTTGCCGATGCCGCCGATCGACGGGTTGCACGACATCGCGCCCAGGGTTTCGATGTTGTGCGTCAGCAGCAACGTCTTCACGCCCATGCGCGCGGCCGCCAGCGCGGCCTCGGTGCCGGCGTGGCCACCGCCGACGACGATGACATCAAAAGATTCAGGGAAATTCATGGGCGCATTTTACCCGCTGCCGGCTTTCGTTTCACGTGAAACATCCTCGCTAGCCGGCCTGTTTCGCCTCCAGCGCCTCCCAGCGTGCCAGCGCGTCGAGCAATTCGGCCTCGATGGCCTCGGAGCGGGCATGCAGCGCTGTCGCTTCCTGCGGCTGGTCTTGATACAGCACGGGGTCGGCCAGCTTGGCCGCAAGCACCCCCTGCTCGGTTTCCAGCGCCTGAATCTGCACGGGCAAAGCCTCCAACTCGCGCGCCTCCTTGTAGCTAAAACTGGATTTGGCTGCAGGCTTGGCCGATGCGGTTGTCGGTGAAGTCCTGGTGCCGGCGGATTGCTGGGCGGCCTTGGTTTGCTGCGCTTTCCACGCCTGCCAGTCGGCATAGCCGCCGACGATTTCGGTCAGCTTGCCGTCGCCCTCGAATACGATGGACTGGGTGACGACGTTGTCGAGGAAGGTGCGGTCGTGCGAGACGATGAGCACGGTGCCGCTGTACTCCTGCAGCAACTGCTCCAGCAACTCCAGGGTGTCGATGTCGAGGTCGTTGGTCGGCTCGTCCAGCACCAGCAGGTTGGCGGGGCGGGCGAACAGGCGCGCCAGCAGCAGCCGGTTGCGCTCGCCGCCGGACAGCGCCGACACCTTGGCGCGCGCCCGCTCGGCGGGGAACAGAAAGTCTTCCAGATAGCTGATGACGTGCTTTTTCTGCCCGCCGATTTCGACAAAATCGGAGCCGGGCGCAATCGTGTCGATCAGCGTCGCGTCATCGTTCAACTGGTTGCGAAACTGGTCGAAGTAGGCCACTTCGAGCTTGGTCCCTTGCTTGATCGTGCCGGACTGCGGCTTCAGGTCGCCCAGAATCAGGCGAATCAGGGTGGTTTTGCCTGCGCCGTTGGGGCCGAGCAGGCCCAGCTTGTCGCCGCGCAGCACCGTACCGGAAAAGTCACGGATCAATATCCGGTCATCGTAGCCGTAGGTGACATGCTCGAGCTCGGCCACCACCTTGCCGGAACGGTCGCCCGCGTCAATCTGGAAGCCGACCTGCCCGGCGCGGCCCATGCGTGCCTCGCGCGTGAGGCGCAAAGCTTCGAGTCGCCGCACCCGGCCTTCGTCGCGGCAGCGCCTGGCCTGCACGCCCTTGCGGATCCAGACCTCCTCCTGCTTCCAGAATTTGTCGAACTTGCGGTTATGCACCGCCTCGATTTCCAGCTGTTCGGCTTTTTTGGCCTGATAGGCCGTGAAGTTGCCCTGGTATTCACGCAACTGGCCGCGATCGAGTTCGACGATGCGGTTGGCGACGTTGTCCAGAAAGCGCCGGTCGTGGGTAATGAACAGCAGCGCACCCTTGAAGTCCTTGAGCAGGCCCTCCAGCCACTCGATTGCTGAAAAATCGAGATGGTTGGTGGGCTCGTCCAGCAACAGCAATTCGGGGTCGGTCACCAGTGCACGCGCCAGCGCAACGCGTTTTTTAAGGCCGCCGGACAAGGTATCGACCGCTTGCTCGGCGTCCAACCCCAGTCGCTGCAGGGTTTCCTCCACCCGGCTGTTGAGCCGCCAGGCATCGTGGATTTCGAGCTCATGCGACAGCCGCTCAAGGTCTTCAAACGCGTCCATATCCCCCTCGGCCACACGGTGGGCGGCGGCGTGGTAATCGGCGAGCAGGCGTTGCGCCTCGCCGACGCCTTCGGCCACAGCTTCGAATACGGTATGGCCGGGCTGAAACTGCGGCTCCTGCGGCACGTACGCAAGCTTCAAGGCCGGTTTGCGCCAGACATCCCCGGCATCCGGCGGGTTGATTCCGGCGATGATTTTCAGCAGGCTGGACTTGCCGGTGCCGTTGCGGCCGATCAGGCCGATGCGCTCGCCCGCATCGACCACCAGCGAAGCGCCGTCGAGCAGCGGCCAGTGGCCATAGGCGAGTTCAAGTCGGTCAAAGGTAAGCAGCGGCATGGATCAGGGGGATCTAAAGGTAGGGGGCGGAATTATCCGCGATTGAGGGCAGCGTGGGAGGCCCGGGCAATATTTTATATGCCTCTATACCATTTTCAGTTTGACCTGAGTGTGCGTCAGGCAGGCGTTGAGCAGGCGTAATGGCAATTCGGCTTCCCACTCGCGCCGGTTGAACCGGTAGCAGAACTCATTGAGATACTCTTGCAGATATTTGGACGATACGCCGTGATAGGTGCCCAGCAAAAACGCCTTGAGGTTGCCGATGGCAATATGCACCCAAGGCAGCCATTCGCCCGCCTTGTCGGGCGGCGTCACCCGTGCGGCATGGTGCTGAGTCTTGCCGATTTCCACCAGGGCAGACAGCGCATCGCTACGCACTAGCTGACCGGGTGGGAGATGACGTTGAACAAACTGCGCTACCGTTTCACGGGTGACGGCAGCGACCTGCTGCATGGCGATAAACCCGGCACGTTTGTCCCGATTTTCAATCGCCACCAGTACCGGGGGTTTGCCCTCGGCGCCGCGGCCTCGCTTTCCGCTGCGACGACCGCCCACCAAGGCATCGTCAATCTCGATCAGATCGTGCAGCCGATAAATGCTGTCCCGGTGTCCCATGGCAATGCGGATCTTGCGCAGCATCCGGCTGGCCGTGATCCAGGAAACCCCAATCTGTTTGGAAAGACGCGCGGCAGAAATGCCGCCCTTGTCCGAGGCCGCCAGGTAGATCGCCCAGAACCACTTGCTCAGGGGCAGGTTGGTGGAGTGAAACAGCGTCCCCGCCGTGCGCGAGGCTTGGTAATGGCACTGGGAGCATTCGCAGGAATGGCGCGTGCTGATGACATAGCCATGATCATGCCCGCAGCGCGGGCAACGGAACCCTTCAGGCCAGCGTTGCCGCGCCAGTGCCTGCGCGCAGGCTTCTTCCGTTCCGTACCGTTTCTGCCAGTCCAGCAGGTTGGTTTCCGTCGCTTTCATGATTCAACTCCTTCTCTCGTTGATCATAAAGAGTTAGGCAGGAAAAACTGAAAACGGTCCAGAGGCATATAGGCTAAAGCTCCTTCCAGGATTTTGACATGATGCAGCGAATGACCGGTGCAATGATGCGGGTGGCTGCACGCGTAATGACACCACCTATTCTTGCTGCCATGCGTACCGTCAATCCGGCATTGTCTCAAAAATGGGACGCCCCGTAGTGGTGGTCGTGTCGCGTCATAAGCGGCTTCCCTACGCCTGACGAAGCGCGACGCAGTGCCGATCACTCAAACTAAAACGCATTTTTTGCGTACGGCTCCTGATGAAAGTCTATCAACGCATTTTTGAATCCCCGCCTGATCGCCCAGCTCCTGGTCGATCAGGCGGGGCGCATCACCCTGGCGAACGCCCAGGCCGAGACCCTGTTTGGCTACGACCGCAGCGAGTTGATCGACCAGCCTGTCGAAATGCTGGTCCCGTCCCGCTTCGCCGCACGCCATGTCGGCCACCGTGCCGGGTTCATGGCCGAGTCGCACAGCCGGCCGATGGGCGCCGCCGTCGAGTTATTTGCCCGGCGCAAGGACGGCAGCGAGTTGCCGGTCGACATCATGCTGAGCCCGATGCTCATTGCCGGCCGCCACTTTACCCTCTGCGTCGCGCGCGACATCACCGAACGCAAGGCAGCGGCCGACAAGCTCAGGCAACAGACCGCGGAACTCCAGAAATTGCACGCGGAACTGAAGGAACTTGCCAACCGGGACAGTCTGACCGGCCTGCTCAACCGGCGCGCATTTCACGAGCACGCCGCGCAGATGCTCAGAACCGCGCGCCGCAGAAAGGAAAGCGCCGCCCTGTTGATGATCGACCTGGATCACTTCAAGGAGGTGAACGACCGCTTCGGCCACGCCGAAGGCGATCATGTGCTGAAAATGGTCGCTGCCGCCCTCAAGGCCACCGCGCGGGGGAACGACATCGTGGCGCGCTATGGCGACGAGGAATTTGTCGTTGCCGTCCTTGGCGCGAGCGACGCCGAAAGCATCGCGGCGGCCGAGCGGCTGCGGCTGGCCACTGCGGCCATCAAGAACACGAAAAGCACCATCACAGCCAGCATCGGCGTCACCACCTGCACACCTCAAGTGCATAAGCGCGACACGTCCCTGATCCTGGAGACACTGCTCGCCCAGGCGGATCGCACGCTCTATGCCGCCAAGGCCAACGGCAGAAACCAGGTCTGCCACGTCAACAGCCTGGCACAAGCCGACTCCTTCCAATAACCGGCGGCCAGCCTTCAGGGTTGGCTGCGGAGATGCCGCAGGGATCTAACCAGCATCGGCAGGAACACGGGCAATAAAAAAGGGGGTTTCACGTGAAACCCCCTTTCTACTGCCGCTAACCGCTTGAGCGATCAGTCCTTGAAACGTCCCCGCACGCCGACGCGATTGCCGCCGCCCCGGTTTTCATTGCCGCCGCTGCGCGGCTGGCCGGGACGCGCACTGTTGCCGCGGTCACCGTAGCTGCGGGGGGCGGCCGCTTTGGCCTTGGCCTCGCGCTCGCGCTTTTCCCAGTATTCGACGCTGTTGCCGTTGACTTCGGCTTTGGGCGCAGCCTGTGCATCAGCACCCCGATACCCCTCGTTGCGCGGCTGACGGTCGCCATACGCGGCGCGTGGGGCGCCGCCGAACGGGCCGTGCGGGGCGCCATCGGCACGATTGCCGCGCGGCGGCGCATCGCTGCGGGCCGGGCGGTCGCCGCTGGGGCGCGCATCGGCACGGTAGCCCCGGTCGCGGTTGTCACGGCTGTCGCCGCGCGGCGGACGGTCGCCGTAGCTGCGTGGTTCGCTGCGCTTGTCGCCAAATCCGCCGCGCGGGCTCGCGTTGCTGCGCGGACGTCCCGCTGCTGCAGGGCGACCGGCAGTCGGCTTCTGGCTGGGTTCCAGCCCAGGCATGGTGTGGACCTCGATACGGCTGCCGGTGTAGCGCTCGATATTGCGTACCAGGCCGACTTCGCGCATGCCGGCGAAGCTCACTGCGATGCCGGTGCGGCCGGCACGGCCGGTGCGGCCAATGCGGTGAACATAATCCTCGGCCTGCCGCGGCAGATCGAAGTTGATGACGTGGCTAATGCCCGCTATGTCAAGGCCTCGCGCGGCAACGTCGGTGGCCACCAGCACGCGGGTCCGGCCTTCTCGCAGGCGCTGCAGTGCACGGTTGCGCTGACCCTGCTGCATGTCGCCATGCAACGCGTCGGAGGCAAAGCCACTCTCGGCCAGCAGGTCGGAAATTTCCTCGGTGCTGCGCTTGGTCGAGGCGAACACGATGGCCTGCGTCATCTCCACGCCGCGCAGCAGCGCGTCGAGCAGGCGGTTTTTATGGTCCATGTTGTCGGCAAACAACAGCCGCTGCTCGATCTTGGCTTCCTGCTTGGCTTCTGCCGCGATCTCGATGCGCTGTGCATCGCGGGTCAGTTCGCGCGCCAGGTTGCCCACCACGCCATCGAGCGTAGCCGAGAACAGCAGCGTCTGGCGCTCTTTCGGGCAACGCGCGGCGATGGCCTTGATGTCGTCGACAAAACCCATGTCGAGCATGCGGTCGGCTTCGTCGAGCACCAGCACTTCCAGGCGCGAGAAGTCGATCTTGCCACGCTCCAGATGGTCGATCAGGCGACCCGGGGTCGCCACCACCACGTCCACCGGCTGGGACAGGCGCTTCAGCTGCAGGCCATACGGCGAGCCGCCGACCAGGCAGGCGGTGCGGAAACGGCGCACTTCGCTGCCATAGGTGATGGCCGCTTTTTCGACCTGCTGCGCGAGTTCGCGCGTCGGCGTCAGCACCAGTACGCGCGGGCCCATGCTTTTGCTGGTCGACTCGACCAGCAGACGCTGGATCGACGGCAGCATGAATGCTGCGGTCTTGCCGCTGCCGGTGTGCGACGACACCAGCAGATCGCGGCCGGTCAGCGCAGCGGGGATCGCCTGCTGCTGCACCGGCGTGGCGTTTTCGTAGCCCGAAGCCAACACGGATTTAAGGAGAAGGGGATCAAGCCCAAGTTCGGAAAAGCTCATGACAATACCTTTTTAGTGCGCTCAAACGCGCAAAGCAGACCTGCGCCCGGTTCAATACCGAACAGGTCATAAAATACGAACCGGAATATAAGCGGCGTTTGGAATGTATTAATTCCTGACCGCCCAACGGGTCGCGTCGATCACATCGGCGCCAACCACAAGACTTGCCACTGCCGGCTGTCAAAAATAACCGGAGCACAAAAGAGAGGTCGAAGACGATGGGGCTGTGAGAACAGTCCCGAGGCACGGCGGCAAAAGCCTGACCTGCCCACTGCTGTATGCACAACTCAAAAAAGTATATCAGAAAACGCTGTAATTAGGGCGGCCTGGTTTGAAATGATCTCAGGCGGGGTGATACAGCTTGTGATACAGGCCACCGCGGTTGATCAGTTCATCGTGACCGCCCACTTCCACCACCCGGCCGTTCTCGAACACCAGAATGCGGTCGGCCTGTTTCACCGCCGACAGGCGGTGAGCAATGATGAGCGTGGTGCGCCCGGCCAGAAACCCGCTTAGCGCCTGATGCAGGCGCCGTTCGGTGTCGCTGTCGAGCGCCGAGGTGGCCTCGTCGAGGATGACGATCTTGGGGTTGGCGACAATCATGCGCGCGATCGCCAGGCGTTGCCGCTGGCCGCCCGACATGCGCACGCCCTGGCGCCCCACTGCCGTATCCAGCCCGTGCGGCAGCGCGGCGATGAAATCCTTCAGCTGGGCGATTGCCAGCGCCTGCCACAGCACGGCATCGTCGGCCTCGCGCCCCAGCGTGAGGTTGGCGCGCACGCTGTCGTTGAACAGCACCGGGTGCTGCAGCACCACGCCGACGTGTTCGCGCACCGTTTCCCAGCCGATCTCGGTCACCGGCGCGTCGCCATAGAAAATCTGCCCGGACTTCACCGGATACAGCCCCAGCAAGGCCTGCACCAGGGTCGATTTGCCGCCACCGGAGGCGCCCACCAGCGCCACCTTCTCGCCCGTCGCCACCGTCAGGCTGACGTCGTCGAGCACCGTCTCGCCCTCGTCGTAGGCAAAGCTCACGTGGTCAAGCGCAATGCCGACGGTGGTCTGGCCGGAAAAGGGGTCGCGCAGCACCGGATGCTGCGGCTCGCTGGCGAGGCCGAGCAACGCGTTGATGCGCCCCAGCGCGGTGTTGGCGGCGTACCAGGCATACTGCATGTTCACCAGATCCTGCACCGGCGTCATCATGAACCAGAGGTAGCCGAATACCGCCAGCATCTGGCCGATGGAGAGATCGGAAAACACCACCATCAGCATCGCGCCGGCACGGAAGGCGTCAAAGCCCGCAAGAAACACGAAGAAGGAAAACCGGCTCATCGCGTCCGACTTCCAGGCGAACGCCGCCGCATGCTGGCGGATGTCGGCGGCCTTCCCGGTCACCCGCGCCAGATAATGCTTCTCGCGGTTCATCGCACGGATCTGGGTCAAGGCATCGAGCGTTTCAGAGAGCGCGTCCTGAAACACCTCGAACGCGCGGTTCTCGAACTTTTTCAGGTCCTTCACCCGCTTACCGAGCTTGGTCGAAAACAGGATCACGATGGGGTTCAGCAGCAGGATGAAAAGCGCCAGCTGCCAGTGCATCCAGAACAGCACCGCGGCGACGCCGACCAAGGTCAGCATCGACACCACCAGGCCCGAAACCGAGGCGCCGAGGAAGCTGTCGATGGCATTGAGGTCGGTCACGAAATGCGAAGTCACCCGCCCTGCACCCACCGTCTCGAACTGCGACAGCGCGATGCGCGACAGGCGGTTCAGCATGCGCACCCGGATCCGATACACCACTTCCTTGGCCAGCAGCGAAAACGTCCGCCCCTGCCACACGTTGAGCAAAATGGCCGTCAGCCGCAGCACCACCGTCAGCAGCAGCGCAGCGCCGATGAACAGCACCGGGCCGTGCCACGCGACCGGAAACCACGCACCAATGGCGGCGACCATTTTTCCCGGATGCTGCAGCAGCACCTCGTCGACCATCAGCGGCAGCAAGAGCGGCACCGGCACCGAAGCGGTGACGGCCAGCAACGCAATCAGGTTGGCCTGCAGCAGACGCGCGCGATGGGTCTTGAGTTCGTCGGCGATGCAACGCCAGGTCAGCATGACTGACAGTCCTGAGGGAGGGAACACGTTTCAAGCATAAGCGCTGACGCGCTCGGGAAAAAGTCTGGACGGTCGATTACTTGCCGATGCAAAACTTGCTGAAGATTTCGCCCAGCAGATCATCGGCGGTGAATTCGCCGGTGATTTCCGACAGGGCCGCCTGCGCCAGCCGCAGTTCCTCGGCAAGCAACTCGAGTTGCGCGGCCGATACGCGCGCTACGGCAAGGTGGCGGGCGGCACGTTCGAGCGCGTCGAGGTGACGCGCGCGCGCCATAAAGGCGCCCTCGCCGACGGCCTGCCAGCCAGCCGCTTCAAGCAGTTTTTCGCGCAGCAGTTCGACCCCGGCACCAGTCTTGGCGGACAGCCAGATTTCGTCGCCCATCGCGCGCGGCGCATCAAAGGTGACGTCGATCTTGTTGTGGAGGGTCAGCCGCGCCACACCAGACAAGCGTTGCAGGATCGCTGCCTCGCGTTCGCCGACGCCGTGCGCAGCGTCGACCAGCAGCAACGCCACATCGGCCTTTTCCACCGCCGCCCAGGTGCGGGCGATGCCAAGCTGTTCCACCAGGTCGTCGGTGTCGCGCAGGCCGGCGGTGTCGATGAGGTGCAGCGGCACGCCCTCGATCTGGATCGCCTCGCGCACGGTGTCGCGCGTGGTGCCGGCGATCTCGGTGACGATCGCCGCCTCGAATCCGGCCAGCTGGTTCATCAGGCTCGACTTACCGACGTTCGGCTGGCCGATCAGCACCACCGTCAGACCTTCACGCAGCAACGCGCCCTGCCTGGCCTGGGAGCGCACCGCCCGCAGGCGGGCATCGATGACATCGAGCCGGCCAAAGGCGGCGGCGTCGCGCAAAAAATCGATTTCTTCTTCGGGAAAATCCAGCGTGGCTTCGACCAGCATGCGCAAGCGGGTCACCGCCTCGACCAGCTCGGCAATCCGCGCCGAGAACGCACCCGAGAGCGAGCGCACCGCCGAGCGAGCGGCCTCGGTGGACGCCGCATCGATCAGATCGGCCACCGCCTCGGCCTGCGCCAGATCGAGCTTGCCGTTGAGAAACGCGCGCCGGGAAAACTCGCCCGGCTCGGCCAGCCGTGCACCAAGCTCGATACAGCGCTGCAGGATCAGATTGAGCACCACCGGCCCGCCGTGCCCCTGCAGCTCCAGCACATTTTCGCCGGTGAATGAATGCGGCGCGGCAAAGTAGAGCGCGATGCCCTCGTCGAGCACCTCGCCATCGCCATCGAGAAAACGGGTAAATGTGGCACGGCGCGGCTCAGGTACGCGTCCGAGAATCGCTGCGGCAAGCGGGGCGATTTCCGCGCCCGACACCCGAACCACCCCCACCCCACCGCGCCCGGGGGCGGTGGCGATGGCGGCAATCAGCTCAGGTCTTGGCGGAGGCAGGTTTGTCACCGCCCACAACCTGCCTGTTGATCATCCACTGCTGCGCGATGGACAGGATGTTGTTGACGACCCAGTACAACACCAGGCCAGCCGGGAAAAAAATGAACATCACGGTAAACGCCACCGGCATGATCATCATGATCTTGGCTTGCATCGGATCCATCGGCTGCGGGTTCAGCTTGACCTGCAGGATCGAGGTGATGCCCATGACGACTGGCAGGATGTACCACGGATCAGGCGCGGTCAGGTCGGTGATCCAGCCCAGCCAGGGCGCGCCGCGCATTTCGACCGCCGCGAGCAACACCCAGTACAGCGCGATGAACACCGGAATCTGGATCAGGATGGGCAGGCAGCCGCCGAGCGGATTGATTTTCTCGGTCTTGTACATCTCCGCCATCGACTGGTGCAGTTTGGCACGGTCGTCGCCGTAAGTTTCCTTCAGCTTCTGCAGGCGCGGGGTCAGCTTCTTCATCTTAGCCATCGACTTGTAGCCCGCCGCCGACAGCGGGTACAGCGCCAGCTTGAGGAGGAAGGTCAAAATGATGATGGCCCAGCCCCAGTTGCCGACCAGGCGCTCGATTTTTTCCAGCGACCAGTAAATCGGATAAGCCAGCGGCGTGAGCCAGCCGTAGTCGCGCACCAGGTCGAGCCCCGGCGCGGTTTTTTCCAGCATGGTCTGGGTCTGCGGCCCGGCATACAGCGGGACCGTGAACGTCTTTTGCTGGCCGGGTTCGAGCGTGCCTTCGGCCACAATCATCCCGGCGGAATACAGGCCGTCGCCTAATGCGCGGGTGTAATACTCGCGCTTGACGCTGCCCTTGGGCAACCAGGCCGACACGAAGTGGTGCTGCACCATCCCGACCCAGCCGTTATCGGCGGTTTTCTCGAAGTCGGCCTTGCCAGCCTGAATGTCCTTGAACTTGACCTTCTGGAATTTCTTGGCGTCAGTGTAAAACGCCGGGCCCGTGAAAGTGTAGAGGAAGAAGGATTCACCGCGCGGCGCTTCGCCGTGGCGGGTGAACTGGTAGTACGGGGTCAGATCGATGGGCTCGGTGCCACCGTTGATGACGCGGGTTCTGACGGTGATCTGATAGCTGCCGCGCTTGAAAATATAGGTTTTTTCGACGCGCACGCCGGTGGCAGGGTCGACCCACACCAGCGGCACTTCCAGCTGCGCTGCACCACGGGTCAGGCGATAGGTGCCGGGGTTGAGCTGAAACACGCTGCGGTGCGTCGGCAGGCCTTCCCCAACCAGGCCGCTTTGCGCCAGATAAGGCTGCGTCTGACTGTCCTCGAACAAGGTGAAAACCTGATTCCTGTCTTCCGTTTCGCGATACGACAGCAATTGCAGTTCGCGCAGGTCGCCGCCGTTGCCATCGATGGTGGCGCGCAACACGTCGGTTTCCACCACGGCACGCGGGCCCCTGCCAAAACCGCTCGATGGGGTTGCGGGTGGCGCGGTCGCTTTCAGGGCCTCGCTGGGCGTCGGTACGCCCGTAACAGGCGCGTCCATCACAGAAGGCGCGGTCGGCACCGGCGCGCTTTTGTCCTGCCAGGCTTCCCATAGCAAAAGCAGCGAAAAAGAAAAGACGATAAAAAGGATCAGCCGCTGGTTATCCATGAGACGGGACGCGTTAGTTGGAAGAGAATTCCGGCGCGATTTCGCTCACCGGAGCCATTGGCCATTTTGCCATGGCACGGTTGCCGGCACGTTTAAAGGTGCGTGACAAATCGCGTGCCTCGTCGCCGCGAACCGGCTTGGCGATCAGGCGAACGACGAAATCACATGCAGGGAGCTCCGGCAGTACCTGCCGGAAGCTTTCCCGCACGCAGCGCTTGACGCGGTTGCGGTCGACCGCCCGCGCAAGCAGGCGTTTGGCAATCACCATTCCCAGGCGCGGATAACCCACCAGGTTGGGCCGCGCCATTACCACCACATAGTCGGTCCTGGCGCGCTGGTTGTCGGCAAACACCCGATCGAAATCAGCCTTGGCAACTAGCCGCGCGTCGCGCAGGCGCACGTCGCGAAGCGTGTCGGGGTGCGTGTCGGTCAGACTGCCAGACGCTCGCGGCCCTTGGCGCGGCGTGCGTTGATGATGGCGCGGCCTGCCTTGGTTTTCATGCGGGCGCGGAAACCGTGGGTGCGCTTGCGACGGACGGTGGAGGGTTGATAAGTGCGTTTCATGACTATCCTTTCTGGCGGGTGCCGACCGGATCCTGCGGGAGGTTGGCCGAACACAAAAAAATTTGTTGAAAAACCGCGTATTAAACCCTTCCGGCTGGGAGGATGTCAAGTTGATATAGGAAGGCCCTGCTGTTCCCGGTCCATCTGGCCTGTGGATAACCTGGTCAAAGGAGAGTAAGATTCGTATTTGAATCCCATGCAGCTTACCGCCCCCCACCCCTCGACTATGG
This sequence comes from Thiobacillus denitrificans, assembly GCF_001530125.1. GTDB lineage: Bacteria > Pseudomonadota > Gammaproteobacteria > Burkholderiales > Thiobacillaceae > Thiobacillus > Thiobacillus denitrificans_C. The sequence continues at coordinate 87,379 of NZ_LDUG01000025.1, forward strand.
ATTCCTTCTGGGACCTTTGCCAAGAGCGCTTCCGCGCCAACCTGACCCAGCAGCAATTTAGCACATGGATCAAACCCCTGGTCTTTGACGATGCGGGGGGTGACGTGCGAATTCTGGCGCCCAACCATTTCGTGATGGACTGGGTGCGCGAAAAATTTGCCGAGCATATCGAGGGGTGGGCGCAGGAGTTTTACGCACATCCGGTCGCCATCACCTATGCGTTGGGCAAAAAAAGCAGCACCCCGCGCGCGCCCACGGCCCCTGCCTCTGTGCAATATGCAGCGCCTGCGCCGGCCGCTGCCATGGCACCGGCCCAGATTGGCCTGCGCATCAATCCGGGGTTTAATTTCGACAACTTCGTCTCCGGCCGCGCCAACCAGCTGGCGCGCGCTGCCGCCCTGCAGATCGCCAACAACCCCGGGGTGGCCTACAACCCGCTGTTCGTCTACGGCGGGGTGGGCCTGGGCAAGACCCACCTGCTGCAGGCGATCGGCAACACGGTGCGCCAGGCCAACCCGAACGCACGCATCAGCTATATCCACGCCAACGATTATGTGGACGATGTGGTCAAGGCCTATCTGAACAAGCAGTTCGATGACCTGAAGCGGCGCTACATGTCACTGGACCTGTTGCTGATCGACGACATCCAGTTCCTGGCCAAGAAAGACCGCACACAGGAAGAATTTTTCTACGTTTTCAACTCGTTGATCGAAAACAAGAAACAGATCGTCATCACCTGCGACACTTTCCCCAAGGAAATCAGCGGGCTCGACGACCGGCTGAAATCGCGCTTTGCCTGGGGCCTGACAGTCGCTGTCGAGCCGCCGGAACTGGAAATGCGGGTGGCCATCCTGTTGGCCAAGGCACAGGCCGAAAACGTCAAGCTCGACGAGAACGTCGCCTTCTTCATCGCCAAACAGGTTCGTTCCAACGTGCGTGAGCTGGAAGGCGCCTTGAAACGGGTCATCGCATTTTCACGTTTCCATGAAAAACCGATCACCCTGGAACTGGTGAAGGAAGCGCTACGCGATCTGATTGCATCGACCTCGCGTATCGTGTCGATCGAGAACATCCAGAAAACCGTCGCCGACTTTTACAAGATCAAGGTCGCCGACATGTTTTCCAAAAAGCGCACGCGCAATCTGGCGCGTCCCCGTCAGATCGCGATGGCCCTGGCGAAGGAACTGACCAACCAGAGCCTCCCCGAGATCGGCGAATCGTTCGGCGGGCGCGACCACACCACGGTCATTCACGCCTGCCGCAAAGTTGCCGAATTGCGCGAGACGCAAGCCGACATCGGACGTGATTATCTGGTGTTGTTACAAAGCCTGACAGGCTGAGGATGAAATGTGGATAAGTCGGGCCGTGCGGCGAATGGAGAAAAACTATCCCCACCTCTCCCACTTAGCCAAGGTGTTACCCACACCAAAAAATTAACATAAGCGGTTATTTTAATTAGGTAAAAAAGCTTATCCCCAGTTTTAAGCCGCCTTTATTATGACTCTCAGGTATATATAAATGCTATTAGTACAAAGCGAACGCAACGCACTTCTGACTTCCCTCTCGGCTGTGGTCGGGGTGGTCGAACGACGTCACACCCTGCCTATCCTGTCCAACCTGCTGTTGGAGAAAAAAAACGGCACGCTTACAGTGCTGGCGACCGACCTCGAGTTGCAGGTCAGCACGCAGCTGGACAGTGCGGAAGCAGGCGAAGACTTTGCCATCACCATCGCGGCACGCAAGCTGTTCGACATCGTTCGTGCGCTGCCGGACACCGCCAAGATCAAGCTCGACACCAAGGACAGCCAGGTGGTGGTGAGCGCGGGCAAATCGCGCTTCACCCTGCAAACCCTGCCGGCCGCTGATTTTCCGCGGGTTGAAACCGGTGCGGGGCTGGGCGAGACGATCCGCCTGCCGCAAAAAACACTGAAGCGCCTGCTGCAGCTGGTGCAGTTCGCCATGGCCAGCCAGGACATCCGGTATTATCTCAACGGTATGTTGCTGGTGCTGGATGGCACGCAGTTGCGCGTGGTGGCCACCGATGGGCACCGTCTGAGCTATGCAGAAACCCAGCTCGAAACCGGAGCCGAGGCGCGCGAAGTCATCATTCCGCGCAAGACCGTGGTCGAACTCTCCAAGCTTTTGAGCGATGTGGAGGATCCGGTCGAACTGCGCATCGGCGCCAATCAGGTCACCATCACCCTGTCCGGTACCGAACTGGTCACCAAGGTGGTGGACGGCAAATTTCCCGATTACCATCGCGTCATCCCGGCCAGCCATCCGCGCCACCTCAAGGCGAACCGTCAGAGCGTGATACAGGCCTTGCAGCGTGCGGCGATTCTATCGAACGAGAAGTTTCGCGGCGTGCGCCTGGTGATGAGCGAGAACACGCTGGGCATTGTCTGCAACAACAACGAACAGGAAGAGGCCGCCGATGAAATCGAAGTCAGCTACAACGGGGACCCGCTGGACGTCGGCTTCAACGTGACCTATCTGCTCGATGGCCTGGGTGCGCTCAATAGCGAGGAAATCACCCTGTCGCTGGGCGATGCCAACAGCAGCATGCTGCTGACCAGCGAAGGCGAAGCCGGCTTCAAGTACGTCGTGATGCCGATGAGAATTTAAGCGCGGCGCATCCAGGCCCGACGCCCCCCTCACCCTTAGCAACAACCGATAGGAACACCATGAGCGACAAGCCCGAAAACGTCAACGACGGTTACGATGAAGACAGCATCCAGCAGCTGGAAGGCCTGGAAGCGGTGCGCAAGCGCCCCGGCATGTACATCGGTGATACCTCCGACGGCACCGGCCTGCACCACATGGTGTTCGAAGTGATGGACAACGCCATCGACGAGGCGCTGGCCGGCTATTGCGACGACATCAAGGTCATCATCCACCCCGACAACTCCATCTCGGTTTCCGACAACGGGCGCGGCATCCCGGTCGGTATCAAGTTCGACGACAAACACGAGCCGAAGCGCAGCGCAGCTGAAATCGTCATGACCGTACTGCACGCGGGCGGCAAGTTCAACCAGAACAGCTACAAGGTGTCGGGTGGCCTGCATGGCGTCGGCGTGTCGTGTGTCAACGGCCTGTCGAAATGGCTGAAGCTGGTCGTGCGCCGTGACGGCAAGAAATACATCATGGAATTTAATCGCGGCAAGGTCGTTGACCGTGAAATCGACATCCAGAAAGGGGTTGAGGTCTCTCCGATGAAGGTCGTCGGAGACACCCAGAATCGTGGCACCGAAGTGCACTTTTCGGCTGACGAGGAAATCTTCGGCAACAACGTCGAATTCCACTACGACATCCTTGCCAAGCGCATCCGCGAATTGTCCTTTCTTAACAATGGGGTGAAGATCGAGCTGATCGATCATCGCGACGGCAAGAGCGAAAACTTCGCGCATTCGGGCGGCGTCAAGGGCTTCGTCGAATACATCAACCGGGTTAAATCGGTGTTGCACCCCAAGATTTTCAGCGCGATTGGCGAAAAGGACGGCATGACCGTCGAAGTCGCCATGCAGTGGAACGACAGCTATTCCGAAACGGTGCAGTGCTTCACCAACAACATTCCGCAGCGTGACGGCGGCAGCCACCTGACCGGCCTGCGCATGGCAATGACGCGGGTGCTGAACAAATACATCGAGGAAAACGAACTGGCGAAAAAAGCCAAGGTCGAAACCACCGGCGATGACATGCGCGAAGGCCTGAGTTGCGTGCTGTCGGTCAAGGTTCCCGACCCGAAATTCTCGTCGCAGACCAAGGACAAGCTGGTGTCCAGCGAAGTGCAGCCGGTGGTGCAGGAAATCGTCGGCCAAAAGCTCGCCGAATTCCTGCTGGAAAACCCCAGTGATGCCAAGCTTCTGTGCAGCAAGATCATCGATGCAGCGCGTGCGCGCGATGCAGCGCGCAAGGCGCGTGAAATCACCCGTCGCAAGGGGGTCATGGATGGTCTGGGTCTGCCCGGCAAGCTGGCCGACTGCCAGGAAAAAGACCCCTCGCTGTGCGAAATCTATCTGGTCGAGGGCGATTCCGCCGGTGGCTCTGCCAAACAGGGACGCGACCGCAAGTTTCAGGCGATCCTGCCACTCAAGGGCAAGATCCTCAACGTCGAACGCGCGCGGTTCGACAAGGTCATTGGCAGCCAGGAGATCGCCACCCTGATCACCGCGCTGGGCACCAGCATCGGCAAGGACGATTACAATCCTGACAAACTGCGCTACCACCGCATCATCATCATGACCGACGCCGACGTCGACGGCGCACACATCCGCACCCTGCTACTGACCTTCTTTTACCGCCAGATGCCCGAGCTGGTCGAGCGCGGCCACATCTACATCGCGCAGCCACCGCTGTACAAGGTCAAGCATGGGCGGGCCGAGCGTTACATCAAGGATGAACACGCATTCAAGGAACACCTGATGGCCGAGGCGATGAAGGACGCCGAATTGACCCCGATGGACGGCGCCATGCCGATCATGGGGGAAGCGTTGGAGACGCTGGCGCGTGAGTACTTCCTCGCCGAAGCCGTATGCGAACGCCTGGCACGCTTGCTGCCAGACGACGTGCTGCAGGCGCTGATGCGCATTCCGCGCATGAGCCTGGCCGATAGTGGCGCCGCCATGCTGAGCGAGGCGAGCCTGGGCGCGGCGCTGGACGCGCAGAAATACGAGATCGCTGCCGAATTCATCAGTGAAACCGACAGTCACCGCCTGCGCATCATCCGCCATTCCCACGGCAACACCTATGTCAACTTCCTCGAAGCGGATATGCTCGAATCCGGCGATTACAACCAGCTCGTCAAGGTCGGCGATTTGCTGCGCGAACTGATCGGCCTGGGTGCACGCGCCAAGCGCGGCGAAAAGGAAACCCCGGTGCAAAGTTTCCGCGAGGCAATGGACTGGTTCCTGGCCGAAGTCAAACGCGGCATGAGCATCCAGCGCTACAAGGGCCTGGGCGAGATGAACCCCGCGCAGTTGTGGGAAACCACTATGGATCCCAAGGTGCGCCGGCTGATGAAAGTGCAGATCGATGACGTGATTTCAGCCGACCAGATTTTCACCACCCTGATGGGGGATGAGGTTGAACCGCGCCGCAATTTCATTGAAACCAATGCACTCGGGGTTCGCAACCTGGATGTTTAAATCTGAGTAGTGTGTTGCACCATGCAAAAAGCCCGGCAATGCCGGGCTTTTTGCATGGTGCAACACACGTTCGTCATGACATTGAAGTCGATGGATTGTTGAGCCAGGTCTGCAGCGTGGCGCGTAAACGGTCTTCCTGAACCGGCAGGGTGAAGGCGGCGTCGACGCGCAGACGGGCGCTGACCTTGTCCAGAACCGCCTGATGAGCCGTCTCATAAAAAACCAGAATACGGGTATTTGGTGCGCTTTGCACCGCGGCCAGCAGCGACTCGAGATTGGACAGGCGGTCACGGAAATCGGACTGATGGTAAAAATCCGCGACGATGACCGCGGGCGGGTTTTTCCGCACCAGGCTGATGGCGCGGCGCTCTGACCATTCGGTGACCACCGCGTAGCCCAGTTCCTGATACAGTTTTTTGTAGCCAGCCGTGCCGATAAAGGCGTTGACCACGAGCAAGCTGGGGAGCGAACTCATGCAGCGGCTTTTTTGCTGGCTGGCTTTTTGGTCGTGGCGGGCTTGGCGGTGGCCTTTTTGGTCGCCGCCTTTTTAACAGTGGGTTTTTTCGCTTCGGCAGCGTCGCCGGCTTTTGCTTTCTTCGCCGCAGCGGGTTTGGCTGCGGCCTTCTTCACCGGCTTTTTGGCGGGGCCCTTGGCAGCGCGCGCGGCGATCAATGAGAGCGCCTCGTCCAGCGTGATCTCTTCTGGCGTGATGTCCTTGGGCAGGGTGGCGTTGGTGCTGCCGTGCTTCACGTAGGGGCCGTAGCGGCCGCTGCGCACGGTGATGTCCTTGCCATCGTCGGGGTGCGGACCGAGGCTTTTCAGCACCGATGCCGCCGAGTCGCCGCCGCGCGGCTCGCGTTCCATCGCCAGCACTTCAAGTGCGCGCGGCAGGTCGATTTCGTACACGCTGTCGGTCTTGGGGATCGACTTGAACTTGCCGTCGTGCAGCAGATAGGGGCCGAAGCGGCCATTGTTGGCAACGATCGGCAACCCGGTAGTTGGGTGGTGACCGACTTCGCGCGGCAATGACAAAAACTTCAGCGCCAGTTCGAGCGTCGCGTTTTCCAGCGGAATGTCCTTCGGCCACGAGGCACGACGTGGCTTCGGCGCCTTCTTGTCCTCCGGCATCTCGCCGATCTGCACGTAGGGTCCGAAGCGCCCGGACAGCAGTTTGACGTCAAGGCCGGTCGCCGGGTCCTGGCCGAGGATGTTGTCGCCCTCGGCAGTGGCCGCGTGCAGCGGCCGCGTGTAATCGCATTCCGGATAACCGGAGCAGCCGATGAACAGGCCACGTTTGCTTGCCTGCATGAACAGCGGCTTGTTGCACTTGGGGCAGGCTTCCGCAATCGGGCAACCGCGCTCGACGTCCTGTTTGGCTTTCAGGTCGCCGTCGAATGCGCTCCAGAACTCGCCCAGCAGGCGCGTCCATACCCGCTTGCCGTTGGAGACGTCGTCGAGCTTGTCCTCCAGCTTGGCGGTGAAGTCGTAATCGACGTAGTGGCCGAAATGCCGGGTGAGGAAGCAGTTGACCAGGCGGCCGATGTCGGTCGGCAGGAAGCGCTTTTTCTCCAGCACCACGTACTCGCGGTCCTGCAGGGTGGAAATGATGCTGGCGTAAGTGGACGGACGGCCGATGCCGTATTCCTCCAGCGCCTTCACCAGACTGGCTTCGGTGTAGCGCGGCGGCGGCTGGGTGAAGTGCTGCTCGCCGTAGAGCTTGTCGACCGGCAGGGTTTCACCTTCGACGAGCGCGGGCAATTTGGACTCGCCTTCCTCGTCCTCGTCGTCCTGGTATACCGCCAGAAAGCCGGCAAAAGCCAGTGTCTGCCCGGTGGCGCGAAAGGTGCCCTCGCCCACCGTGATGTCGGCCGCGACGGTGTCGAACTGCGCTGCTGTCATTTGGCAGGCAACGGTGCGCTTCCAGATCAGCTCATACAGCCGTGCCTGGTCGTGCGACAGAAACGGTTTCACCGCTTCGGGGGTGCGGACCACCGCAGTCGGCCGCACGGCTTCGTGCGCTTCCTGCGCGTTCTTGGTCTTGGCTTTGTAGGCAATTGCGGCAGGCGGTAGGAAATCCTTGTCGAAGTTGGCACCCACATACTTGCGGATGTCGGTGATTGCTTCCTGTGCCAGGTTGACCGAGTCGGTTCGCATGTAGGTGATGAGGCCGACAGGGCCTTCGCCGAGATCGATGCCTTCGTACAGCTGTTGCGCGGTGCGCATGACGCGGTCAGTGGTCATGCCGAGCTGACGCACGCCGGCTTGCTGCAGGGTCGAGGTGGTGAACGGCGCGCCGGGATGGCGGGCGCGGCGCTTCTTCTCGATGCGCATGACCCGCGCATCGCGGCCTTCCAGCATCGCCAGCCATTCCTTGCTGCGCGCTTCGTGCTCGACCGAGAACTGGTCGAGCTTTTCGCCCTTGAAGTGGGTGAGCTTGGCGGTGAACGGCTGCGCGCCCTTGTGGCTGTCGAGGTGCAGCGTCCAGTATTCGCGCGGATCGAAGGCCTCGATTTCCAGCTCGCGCTCGACGATCATCCGCAACGCGGGCGACTGCACGCGGCCCGCGCTTAGGCCGGGGCTGATCTTGCGCCACAACAGCGGCGACAGATTGAAGCCCACCAGGTAATCCAGCGCGCGCCGCGCCTGTTGCGCGTTGACCAGGTCGATCGCGATCTCGCGCGGGTTGCGCACCGCATCCTGGACGGCCGACTCGGTGATCTCGTAGAAGGCCACCCGCTTCATCGGCGTTTTGACCTTGCGCTCCTTGAGGATTTCGCTGATATGCCAGGAAATCGCCTCGCCTTCGCGGTCCGGGTCGGTTGCCAGCAACACTTCATCGGCCTTTTTGGCGGCCTTGACGATGGCCTCGACGTGCTTGGCGTTGCGCTCGATGACCTGGTATTTCATGCTGAAATTTTCGGTATCGATCGCGCCGGTTTTCGGCTCCAGGTCGCGCACGTGGCCGTAGCTGGCGAGGATGTCGTAATCGTCGCCGAGGTATTTTTTCAGCGTTTTGGATTTTGACGGCGATTCGACAATGACGAGTTTGGACATGGTTAATTTAGTGTGTCGCCTTAATGCAGACGCCCTGGCTCATGGCTGAGCAGCATGTCTTCGAGGTGGGTGAAATGTTCGATCAGCCCGCGGCTCCATAGCACGATCAGGGTCATCCAGCGTACGTGATCCGGTTCGATGTCCTCGCCGCCGAGCGCCATCAGGCCGGAAATCACCCATTCGCGCGATTCGGGGTCGAGCACCTGCGCGCAGACCAGATAGGTCAGCTCGTTGCGGCAGGCGTCGTTCAGGCGCTCCAGCTCTTCGGGCGCGTAATGGCGGTCGAAGGCCTGCGCCAGCCGTTCGTGGGTGGCGCTGCCGGAGAGGTTGGCGTACCAGTCGAGCGCTGCATTGATGTCGGCTTCTTCAAAGCCGGCGGCAAACAGGCGCTTTTCGAGCGCGTCGCGATCGGGCGCCAGCTCGACCATGCGGAAGCTTTCGTAGAGGTAAACCAGGATATCGAGCATAGTGTCAGTGAATTTTTTGGTAACGCCCGCCGGGCAAGGAAGCAATTCGCCCATCCAGTTCAAGCGTCAACAGCTTCGCTGAAAGCGCATCCAGCGTCAACCCGGTTCTTTGTGCCAAGGTATCGGGCGTGGTCGGCGCACCGTCCAGTGCGTCCAATACCGGGTCGGACAGGGTTTCCGGCAGTGCCCGCGAGGGGTACGCCGCCGCCAGACATTCATGCCCTTCAGGGTGCTCGCCCTGCGGGCGGTCTTCGCGCAGTACCGGCGGCGCCAGCCGCTGTTGCCAGGCCAGTTCGTCGAGAATGTCGGCGGCGGATTCGACCAGCTTGGCGCCCTGCTTGATCAGGGCATGACAGCCGCGCGCCAGCGGCGAATGGATCGAGCCGGGAATGGCGAATACCTCGCGCCCTTGTTCGGTCGCCACCCGGGCGGTGATCAGCGAGCCGCTGTTGGGCGCGGCCTCCACCACCAGCACGCCTCGGCTCAAGCCGCTGATCAACCGGTTGCGGCGCGGAAAGTGCCCGGGCAGGGGCGGCGTGCCGAGCGCGAATTCAGACACGATCAAGCCGTTTTCGGCCAGCCGGTGCGCCAGCGCCTTGTTGCGCGCGGGATAAATGCGGTCGAGCCCGGTGCCGATGATGGCGACGCTCGAGCCGGCGCCTGCCAGCCCGCCGCGATGCGCCGCCGCGTCGATGCCGAGCGCAAGCCCGCTGACGATGGTGAGTCCGGCGTCGGACAGCGCGTGGGCAAACGCCTCGGCATCGCGCACGCCCTGCGGGGTGGCATTGCGGCTGCCGACGATGCCGAGGCAGGGCTGGTTCAGCAGGCTGCGCCGTCCCTTGCAATACAGGATGGCAGGGGGATCGGCGATCTCCAGCAGGGTTTTCGGGTAGTCCTCGTCCGCCAGCGTCATCAGGCTGTTGCCGGGCTGGGCAAGCCAGGCGTGGGCGGCGTCTAGCTGCACAGCGTCGGATTCGGCCAGCAGCGCGTCGCATTGTGCGCGGGAAAGATGCGCCGTCAGCGCGCTGCGGCCGGATGCCAAAACGGCCTCCGGGGAACCGAAGGCCGTCAGCAGGCGGATCAGGCTGGTGTTGCCGACCCCGGGGGCGAGGGCGAGGCGCAGCCAGGCGTCAGGCACGCTCGATGCGTCTTTCAGGAGCGTGCATGCTCAGGGGGTTTTCACCGTGTCGAGCAGGTAGACCGGCCCGTTGGACTGCATGATGAGCGCGTAGGACACGCGGTCGAATACGCGGTAGACCATCACCAGGCCGCTACGGGCGTCGGGCAGCTTGATGGCGCGGTCGCTGCTGTTGCCAAGACAGGTGCTGCGGAAGGCGCTGCGGACATCGGCGGTCTGGTTGTAGGTGACCTTGCTGTTTTCCTTCAGGCAGCGCACGTCGTTGTAAAGCCAGGCGCCACCGTTTGGAACGCCTGCGGTTTTTTCGTTGACCCAGGTCATGCGATCTTTTTCATCGCGGGTGAGCGTGACCGCCAGGCCTTCGCGGAACACTGTCAACACATGGCCGGGCTCCAGGCCGTCGCGGCTGCCGCGGTTGATCACCACGGTCTGGTAACGGCCGCTGTCCGACAGGCCGCCGTAAGCTGAGATGATGCGGCCGCTGATTTGGGCTTCGGGTGCGTGCGGAATGTATTCGAAGGTGGTGCTGTCATCGGCTTCCACCAGCTTGTCGCGGGGCAGGATTTCCTGCGCCGACTGGGTGATGCGGATTTTTTGCGGTGCGCCGGCTACCAGGGTGCGTGCATCGCCCAGGTATTCGACCTCGTAGCCCAGCACTTCGCCGGTTTCCGGGTCCTTGAGCGGCTTGCCGGGACGCAGCACATTCCAGCGTGTCACCCCATCCTTGCCGCCGGTGGCGAAGGCGTCGTCGCCCGCCGCCAGCACCACGCGCTCGGTGTTGCTGCCCAGAATGAACGGCGCGTCATCGAACGCCCCCTGGGGAACCACGCGCGGCTGTGACAGGAAAGGATGGATCACGCGGATCGGAATCGACTGAATGGCATCACCACTGATGTCGGTTGCGCGTACGCCGGGCGACAGCCTGACCGTCTGCATCCCGTTTGTGCCGCCCCTGACCAGCGACAGCCGCGGTTCCTTGCCGCTGCGGTCGAGCACGATCAGATCACCCGGGTAGATCCAGTGCGGATTCTTGATTTCCTCGCGGTTCAGGTTCCAGATTTGCGGCCAGCGCCACGGATCCTTGAGAAAACGCCCGGAGATGTCCCACAGGGTGTCGCCCTTGACCACGACGTATTTGTCGGGGGCGTTGTCCTGCAGTTTAAGCGTGTCGGCCAGCGCAGGCATCGACAGCAACAGGGCAAGAGTAATAACGAATTGACGCACGGGGGAACCCTCCACTTAGAACTTGTCTAATTTTTTGCATTGAAAATATACTGTGCGCTTAGCTAACGGCTATCCGTCGCCGTATATTTAGGGTGATGCGCATCAGGATGCAGATTTTGCATCAAAGTGTGCACCCAGCCCCTTCATTCTTCAAGTGTTTTTATGGCCAGACTCGATATTCTGCATTATCCGGATGCCCGCCTGCACACCGTCGCCAAGCCAATCGTCGCGGTCGATGCGCGCATCCGCAAACTGGTCGACAACATGGCCGAAACCATGTACGCCGCCCCCGGCATCGGCCTGGCGGCCACCCAGGTCAACGTCCACGAGCGCGTCATCGTCATCGACATTTCCGAAACCCACGATGCGCTGCGGGTGTTCATCAATCCCGAGATCGTCGCCCAGTCGGGTCGCGAGGAAAGCGAGGAAGGCTGCCTGTCGGTGCCCGGCGTTTTCGACAGGGTGACGCGCGCCGAGCGTGTCACCGTGCGTGCGCTCGACCGCGACGGCAAACCCTTCGAACTGGAGGCCGAGGGCGTGCTGGCGGTGTGCATCCAGCACGAAATGGATCATTTGATGGGCAAGGTGTTCGTCGACTATCTGTCCAACCTCAAGCGCACCCGCATCAAGGCCAAACTGGCCAAGCAGGCGCGCGAGCACCGGCCTGACGCCGCGCCGGTGCGCGCGTCGCTCTGAACCGGCCTGTGCGCATCCTCTTTGCCGGCACGCCGCCGTTCGCGGCCGCCGCCCTCGATGCCCTGGCGGAGGCCGGGCACGACATCGTCCTCGTGCTGACCCAGCCCGACCGTCCCGCCGGGCGCGGCATGAAGCTCACCCCCAGCGCGGTCAAGCAGGCGGCGCAGGCGCGCGGGCTACCGCTGTATCAGCCTGCCAGCCTGAGAACTCCCGAGGCCCCGGCAGAACTGCGCGCGATGGATGCCGATGTGATGGTGGTCGCGGCCTATGGCCTGATTCTGCCGCAGGCGGTACTGGACCTGCCGCGCTTCGGCTGCCTCAACATCCACGCCTCGCTGCTGCCGCGCTGGCGCGGCGCGGCGCCAATCCAGCGCGCGATCCTGGCGGGCGACACGGAGACCGGCATCACCATCATGCAGATGGACGCCGGGCTCGACACCGGGGCGATGCTCTCCCAAACGGCGGTGCCGATCCGCGAAACCGACACCGCGGCCAGCCTGCACGACACCCTCGCCGCAGCCGGCGCCAGGGCCATCGTGGTGGCGCTGGCGAATTACCCCGCACTGGTGCCGCAGGCGCAGGACGACCGCGAGGCGACCTATGCCGCCAAACTCAGCAAGGAAGAGGCGAGGCTGGACTGGCGCCAGCCCGCCGCCACCTTGGCGCGCGCGGTGCGCGCCTACAATCCGGCACCCGGCGCGTGGACGCTGCTGGACGGCGTGCCGCTGAAAATCTGGTCGACGCAAGCCGTCGCAGGCGCGGGTGCCCTAAAGGACGCCGACTTTCTACGGGCTTCAGCCCGTGAAAGATCGTATGAACCAGGCACCGTCTTACTTGCGGAGGCAGACCGGCTGGTGGTCGCCTGCGGCAACGGCGCGTTGTCCTTGCAGGAGGTCCAGCCGGCGGGCGGCAAACGGATGAGCGCCGCGGCGTTTCTCGCCGGCCGGCCGTTGCCGGCCGGAACCCCTTTCGGCGCTTGAGACCGGGTCGGGCCGCGCGCATCCGATGCGCGTCGACGGTCGCCCCTGTTATCATCCGCCGCTCATCGCTGCGGCTGGAATCCCATGAATCAACCGACTAACCGGGGCAGGTCCCACTATGCGTAATTTGCAAAAACTGGCTGCCGGCGCGCTCGAAGAAGTGCTCGCCGGCGCGGCGCTGCACCAGGTGTTGCCGCGGCGCCTGCAGCAACTGGAAACGCCGGGTGAACGCGGCGCCCTGCAGGACATCGTGTATGGCAGCCTGCGCCAGCTGGGCCGTCTGGATGCCTGGCTGGCGGCGCTGCTGGAGCGTCCGCTGACCGACCCCGAACTCGGCTGGCTGCTGCGCGTGGCGCTGTATCAGCTGGCCTACACCCGGGCACCGGCGCATGCGGTGGTGCACAACGCCGTCACCGCGGCGGGCGAGGGCTGGCGGCGCGGGCTGGCCAACGCGGTGCTGCGCAATTTTCAGCGTCGCCGCGCCGAGCTGGAAACGCTGGCAGATGAGCAGCCGCGCGCGCGCTGGTCACACCCTGACTGGTGGATCGCCAAACTGCAAGCCGAGCACCCGGCACACTGGCAGGACATTCTCGAGGCCAGCCAGCAGCACCCGCCGTTCACCCTGCGCGTCAACTGTCGTCACGGCGATGTGGCGGGCTACCTGCAGCGGCTGACCGAGGCCGGGCTGCCAGCGCGGCAAACCGGCCCGGATGCCGTCACCCTTGACAAGGCGGTGCCAGTGCACACGCTTCCCGGCTTCGATGCGGGCGACGTGTCGGTGCAGGACGCCGGCGCGCAATGGGCGGCACGCCTGCTGGACGCGCAGCCGGGCGAGCGGGTGCTGGATGCCTGTGCCGCGCCCGGCGGCAAGACCGGCCATATCCTGGAGCGTGTTGACGTGATTTTGACAGCGGTCGACGTGGATGTGGCGCGGCTGGCGCGGGTGGAGGAAAACCTCAACCGGCTGCAGCTGAATGCTGCGCTGGTCGAAGGCGACGCCGCGCAACCCGAGACCTGGTGGGACGGCCAGCCGTTCGACCGCATCCTGGCCGATGTGCCGTGCAGCGCCTCCGGCGTGGTGCGCCGCAACCCCGACATCAAATGGCTGCGCCGCCCCGACGATATCCCTCAATTTGCCGCGCAACAGGCCGTTATGCTGGAGGCGCTCTGGCGACTGCTGGCCCCGGGTGGTACATTGCTTTACGCCACCTGCTCCCTCTTCAATGAAGAAAACGACGGACAGGTGCGTGCGTTCCTGGCGCGCCACGCGGGTGACGCCGAACGCTGTCCACTTCCTGAACCTTTGTCCGACGGGTCGCTGCTGCCTGATGCCGAGCATGATGGTTTTTTTTACGCCCTGCTGCGCAAGATTTGACCCGCCGATTCGCTGGTTGGCCGCGCTGTTGCTCGGCTGCTGGCTGGTCGTGGCGGGCAGCGCGCTGGCCAGCGACAGGAGCACGATCAAACAGGCCCTCATCAAGCCCACGCCGCAAGGCTATGTGCTGGATGCGGACGTCGATCTCGTGCTCAACCCCACCCTGGAAGACGCGCTGATCCGCGGCATCAACCTGCACTTCCTGCTGAAACTGGAGCTGACCCGGCCGCGCAACTGGTGGTTTGACGAAGGCATCGCCGAGCCCGTTCGCAAGATGCGGATTTATTACCACCTGCTGCTGCGCCGCTATGTCGTCGAATCGGGCTACACCACGCAGACCGCCGCTACCCTCGACGAGGCGCTGGCCTTGCTGGGACGGGTGGAGAACTGGCAGGTGCTGGAGCGCGGCGCGCTCAAAACCGGGCAGCGCTACGACGCCCGCCTGCGCCTGCGTCTCGACACCGCGCAATTGCCCAAGCCGCTCTCCATCGGCGCGGTCACCAGCGACAAATGGGAGCTCGTCACCCCCTGGTACGGCTGGTCGTTTGAGGCGCCCGCTTTACCCGCGTCACCGCCCTTGCCCTGATGCGCAGTCTGATTGCCGCCGCCCTGATCATGGGCATCGTGCTGTTGTTCCTGCTGTTTAATGCCAGTAGCGGCAGCAGCGCCTTCTCCGACAGCCTGCCCACCCTGTTCGTTGGCGGCGGCGTGCTCGGCGTGGCGCTGCTGGTGTTGCTGGGCTGGCGCCTGTGGTGGCTGCAAAAACGTATCCGCCGTGGCGTGTTCGGTGCCAAGCTCACGCTCAAATTGCTGCTGATGTTCGGCGTCGTCGCCCTGTTGCCCGGCCTGGTGGTGTATGGCGCCTCGGTGTTCTTTCTCAACCGTTCGATCGAAACCTGGTTCGACGTGCGGGTCGACAATGCGCTGACCTCCGGCGTCAACCTCGGCCATGCCGCGCTCGACGACCTGCTGCGCGAGCTCGATAAAAAAGCGCAGCGCATGGCGCTGTCCCTGTCGGACGAGGGCCTGGGTTCCATCATCACCAGCCTTTCGACCCTGCGCGAGCAAAGCGCGGTGCAGGAAATGACCCTGTTCGACGAACGCGGCGGCGTCATTGCCCACGTCAGCGGCGAGCACGGCACCCTGCTGCCGGTGCTGCCCGAGCGCAGCGTGCTGTGGCAGGCCCGCCAGCAGCAGCCCTACAGCCGGATCGAGGAAGTGGCCGAGCGCGGGCTCATCATGCGCGTCATCGTGCCGGTGTATACCAGCGCGCTGGCCGGCGAAACGCGCGTGCTGCAGCTGGTTCAGCCGGTGCCCGCCAGCCTGGCGCGCGACGCGCAGGCGGTGCAGCTGGCATACCAGGAATACCAGCAGATCGCGGTGTCGCGGCAGGGATTGAAGCGCATCTACGGCGTGGCGCTCACGCTGACCCTGATGCTGGCGCTGCTGATGACGCTGGTCATCGCCTACCTGCTGTCGGAGCGCCTCGGCGCGCCGCTGCGCTCGCTGGCGCGCGGCACCCGTGCCGTAGCCAAGGGCGATTTTTCGCAGATGCCGTCGGTAAAGAGCCGCGACGAACTGGGCGTGCTGATCCAGTCGTTCAACCGCATGACCCGCCAGCTGTCCGACGCGCGCGAACAGGTGGCGCAGAACCATCAGCAGACCGAACAGGCCAAGGCTTTTCTCGAGCGCGTGCTGGCCAACCTGTCGTCCGGCGTGGTGGTGCTCGACGATGCGCTGCAGGTGCGCACCATGAACAGCGCGGCCGCGCAGATTCTCGGGGTGGCTGCCGCCGCGCTCGACGCGCACCCGCTGGCCGAACTGGGTCAGCCGGGCGAGGCATTGCATGCGTTCGGGACCACGGTTGCCGCGCGCTTTGCCGAGCACGAAGGCGAATGGCAGGAACAGATCGACTATGCGGGCCATGGTGGCAACCAGTCGCTGCTGCTGCGCGGCACCCGCCTGCCGCCGGGCGTCGAGCGCGGCTATGTGCTGGTATTCGACGACGTGACCAAGCTGATCGACGCCGAGCGCAACGCCGCCTGGAGCGAGGTGGCGCGCCGGCTGGCGCACGAGATCAAGAATCCGCTGACCCCGATCCAGCTGTCGGCCGAGCGCATCGCGAAGAAGCTGGATGGCCGGCTGGAAGCAGCGGACGCCGAATTCCTGGCGCGCGCCACGCAAACCATTGTCAACCAGGTCGCCGCGATGAACAGCATGGTCGACGCCTTCGCCAACTATGCGCGGATGCCGCGCGCCCGGCTCGAGGCGATCGATCTGAATGCGCTGGTGCGCGAAGTGCTGTCGCTGTACGACACCAGGGCGCTTGGCCTGCAGCTGCATCTTGACGCCGACCTGCCGCGCATCGCGGGCGACTCCACATTATTGCGTCAGGTGATTCATAATCTGTTGCAAAATGCGCAGGACGCGCTGGCCGGGCATCCCGAGCCGAAGGTCGAGGTCGGAACACACCTCAACAACCATGCAGTTTATTTGACCGTAACCGACAATGGAGCCGGGTTTCCGGAGCACCTGATGACGCGGCTGTTCGAGCCTTACGCAACCACCAAGGCCAAGGGGACGGGGCTGGGCTTGGCCATCGTCAAAAAGATCGTGGAAGAGCATCACGGCAAAATCCAGATTGAAAACCTCAAGTCGGGCGGTGCCGCTATCCGCATAGAGCTGCCTGTTTTTGCCGCAACCGGGGAGCAACCGTGAGCGGACATATTCTCGTCGTCGATGACGAAGTGGGCATTCGTGAGTTGTTGTCGGAAATTCTCACCGACGAGGGCTACGACGTGCACTTGGCGGAAAACGCCGAAGCGGCGCGCGCCTTTCGTGCGCTGCGGCGCCCGGACCTGGTCCTGCTCGACATCTGGATGCCCGACACCGATGGCGTAACGCTGCTCAAGGAATGGGCAGCCGGCGGCCAGCTCACCATGCCGGTGGTGATGATGTCCGGCCACGGCACCATCGACACTGCAGTCGAAGCCACCCGGCTCGGCGCCGCCGACTTCCTGGAAAAGCCGGTTTCGCTGGCCAAGCTGATCGACACCGTCAGCAAGGCGATCAAGCGCGGCGTGGCCCTGCCCCGGCGCTTGCCCAGCATGGACTTGTCTGCGCTTGGCCGTAGCCCGCTGATCCTTGAGCTGAAAAAACGTCTCACCCAGATCGCCGGCAATACCGCGCCCGTCCTGTTGCAGGGCGGGACCGGCAGCGGCTTTGAAATCTGTGCCCGTTTCCTGCACCAGCCCGCCAGCCCGTGGGTCGAAATCAAGGACCGCGCGCGTCTGGTGTCCGACCCGCTGAGCTTTGTCGAAGCGCTCGGCAACGGCACGCTTTTTCTGCCCGATGCCTGTGAACTTGCGCGCCTGGAGCAGAAAGGCCTGGGACTGCTGCTCGACCGCATCGAGGGCGGCGGCGCGCGCCTGGTGTGCGCCGCCAGCCGCAGTCTCGACGCCATGGTTGCAGCGGGCGAATTCGATAACCGCCTTTACTACCGCCTGTCCAGCCTGTCCATCCAGGTGCCGTCGTTGCGCGAGCATCGCGAGGACGTGCCCGAAATCGCCAATTTAATGCTGGCGCAGCTGGTGGAGGAAGGCGTTTGCCCGGTGCGGCGCCTGACCACGCCGGCCTTGAACCCGCTGCGCAACTTTGACTGGCCGGGCAACCTGCCGCAGCTCCATAACGTGGTGCGCACGCTGGCGGTCACCGCGCTCGCGAGCGAAATCGACGCCGCCGACGTCAACCGCGTGCTTGCCCCGATGAAGCAGTCGACGCCTGCCGTGGCCCACGGCATCCCCCTCGACATTCCGCTGCGCGAGGCGCGCGACGCTTTCGAGCGCACCTATTTCGAACACCTGATCCAGCAGGAGGGCGGCAGCATGACCCGGGTCGCCGACAAGTCTGGGCTGGAACGCACCCACCTCTACCGTAAGCTCAAACAGCTGAATATCCGGCATGGGCGGCGCCTCGACGAAGATCTGTAAGCGCAAAGCCTTGACATGAAAATCATCATCCTCGGCGCCGGTCAGGTCGGCGCCAACCTTGCCGCAAGCCTGGTTGCCGAAAACAACGACATCACCGTGGTCGACCTGGAACTCGAGCGGCTGTCGCTGCTGCAGGATCGCTTCGACCTGCGCACAGTGCGCGGCCACGCCGCCCATCCCTCGATCCTGAAAAGGGCCGGGGCGGAAGACGCCGACATGCTGGTGGCGGTGACCCAGAGCGACGAAACCAATCTGGTGGCTTGCCGTATTGCATCGACCCTGTTCAACATTCCCACCCGCATCGCGCGGATCCGTTCGGCCGATTTTCTGGAGGCCGAAGGCGGCTTCCTTTCCGAGCATTTCGGCGTCGACCACATCATCAGCCCCGAGCAGGAGGTCACCGAAACCCTGCGCCGCCTGATCGAGCATCCCGAAGCCCTGCAGGTGCTGGATTTCGCCGATGGCCGTGTGCGGCTGGTGGCGGTGCGCGCTTATCACGGCGGGCCGCTGGTCGGCCACGAACTGCAGGACATCAAGCGCCACATGCCGCATATCGATGCCCGGGTGGCGGCGATCTACCGGCGCGATCGCGGCATCGTGCCAACGGGAATCACCGTTATCGAGCCGGGCGACGAGGTGTTTTTTCTCGCCCGCAAGCAGGACATCGCCGCCGTCATGCGCGAGCTGCGCCACATGGAACGCCCGGTCAAGCGGGTCATGATCGCCGGCGGCGGCAACATCGGACGGCGGCTGGCGGCGCGGCTGGAGCGCGATTACGAAGTCAAGCTGATCGACCACAACAAGGTCACCTGCACGCTGTTGGCCGAAAAGCTGCATCGCACTTTGGTGCTGTGCGGCGACGCCACCGACGAGGACCTGCTGGAACAGGAAAACGTCGAGTCGATGGATGTGTTCTGCGCGCTCACCAACGACGACGAGGACAACATCATGTCCGCCCTCTTGGCCAAGCGCATGGGCGCGAAGCGGGTGATTGCCCTGATCAACCGTGCGGCCTACGTCAATCTGGTGCAGGGCGGCGAGATCGATATCGCCATCTCGCCGGCGCAGGCCACGGTGGGGCCGCTGCTGTCGAAGATCCGCCGCGGCGACATGGCGGCGGTGCACAGCCTGCGGCGCGGTGCCGCCGAGGTGCTGGAAATCGTCGTCCATGGCGATTTCAAGACCTCCAAGGTAGTGGGTCGGCGCATCGGCGATGTGGCCCTGCCGGAAGGTTCGTCGATTGCTGCCATCATCCGCGGCGAAGAGGTGCTGATCGCGCACCACGACACGCTGATTGAAGCAGAAGACCACCTCATCCTGTTCGCGCTGAACAAGCGCATCATTCCCAAGGTCGAAAAGCTGTTCCAGGTCGGTTTTGCTTTCTTCTGATGTCCCGCATTGCCCCCGTTCTTAATGTGTTGTCCAAGGTAGTCATGCTGTTCTCGGCCACCTTTCTGCCGCCGCTGGCCCTTTCATGGGTGCTCGACGACGGGACGCAGCGCGCCTTTGGCGAAGCCATCGTCATCACGTTTGTAGGGGGCGCGCTCACCTGGCTGTTCACCCGCAAAGCGCAGCGCGAATTGCAAACCCGCGATGGATTCCTGCTGGTGCTGCTGGTGTGGACCAGCCTGCCGGCCTTTGCCACTCTGCCCCTGCTGATCTACATGCCGGATCTCTCGTTTACCGATGCGTATTTCGAAACGGTTTCGGGCATTACCACGACGGGGTCGACGATCCTGTCCGGTCTGGACACGCTGCCCATGCCCATCAATCTGTGGCGCGGTCTGCTGGTTTGGCTGGGCGGCATGGGGCTGATCGTGCTGGCGGTCGCCATTCTGCCGCTGCTGGGCGTCGGGGGGATGCAGATCTACAAGGCTGAAACCCCGGGGCCGATGAAAGACACCAAGCTCACGCCGCGCATTACCGAAACCGCCAAGGGCCTGTATCTGGTCTATGTCGGTATCTCGATCGCGTGCGGCCTCTCATACTGGCTGGCCGGAATGACGCCGTTCGATGCCGTCATGCATACCTTCTCCACGATGGGATTGGGCGGATTTTCCTCGCATGATGCGAGCTTCGGTTACTGGAACTCGCCCGTTATCGAAGCCGTCACGGTGGTGTTCATGCTGGTGGCCGGGATCAATTTCTCCACGCATTTTCTGGCGTGGCGGCAACGCACGGCGACCGCCTACCGGCTGGATCCGGAAGTGCGCTGGTTTCTGGCCGTCACCTTGGGCAGCGCCCTCATGATCGCGATTTATCTGACCGCCATGCAGGTCTACCCCGATTTTTTTCAGGCGCTGCGCTTCGCGGTTTTCAACACGGTCTCGATCGCCACGACGACCGGGTTTGCCAACACCGATTACAACCAGTGGCCGATCTTTGCGCCGCTGTGGATGCTGTTTCTGTCCTGCTTTGCTTCCTGCTCGGGCAGTACCGGCGGCGGCATGAAAATGGTGCGCGCCCAGCTTCTGTTCAGACAGGGACGGCGTGAATTGACCCGCCTCATTCATCCGGCCGCGCGGCTGCCGGTCAAACTGGGCGGGCAGGTGGTGCCCAACAATGTCATCTATGCCGTGCTGGCCTTTGCCTTTCTGTATGTGTTCGCCATCATCGTCATGACCCTGGTCATGACTGCCAGCGGGCTGGAATTCATCACGGCGTTTTCCGCAGTGGTTGCCTCCATCAACAACACCGGGCCCGGGCTGAATCAGGTTGGGCCCGCTACAACCTACGCGAGCCTCAGCGATTTTCAGACCTGGATCTGCACCATTGCCATGCTGCTGGGGCGGCTGGAGTTGCTTACCGTTCTTGTGGTCTTTACCCGGGCCTTCTGGCGTGCCTGAGCCACTGGAAAACTTTCTTGCCATGCTCGCCAGCGGCCGCGACAACGCCTTGCTGCGCTTCTCGCTCGGCAACGAATACCTCAAGCAGGGCGACGCCGCGAAAGCCGCCGAGCACCTGCGCCGTGCGGTCGAGCACGACCCGAAATATTCCGCCGCCTGGAAACTGCTGGGCCGCGCGCTCACCGACAGCGAAGCCTGGGGCGAAGCACTGGCCGCCTACCAGCAGGGTATCGCGGTGGCCGAGGCGCGCGGCGACAAGCAGGCGGCCAAGGAAATGGGCGTGTTCGCGCGGCGGATCGAGGCCGCGCTAATCAATAAGCCGCTTGGGTTAAAATCAGACGATTGAATTTTCAGGAGCAGCAAATGACGCGGATGGTGAATTGTGTGAAGCTCGGACGCGAGGCCGAAGGCCTGGCCTTCCAGCCGGTGCCGGGCGAGTTGGGCAAGAAAATTTTCGAGGGCGTGTCGAAGGAAGCCTGGTCGGGCTGGCAGCGCCACCAGACCATGTTGATCAACGAAAACCGCCTCAATCTGGCCGACCCGCAGGCACGCAGCTACTTGCTGGAACAGATGGAGCGCTACTTCTTTGGCGGCGGCGATGTCGATGCGGCAGCGGGTTACGTGCCACCCGCCAAGTAGTGCGTGGTTGTTGACGCTTCAGCGGCTTTACAACCACGGCCTACCCCTTGCGGGTAAATCCGGCGGCGTGCTGCAGACAAAACGGGCTCCCGCGGGAGCCCGTTTTGTCTGCGTAAGGCTAAACCTTACATTACTTCTCTTTCGATCTCTTCCAGCGAGGTATGCCGCACGTCCTTGCCCTTCACCATGTAGACCACGTATTCCGACATGTTCTTGGCGTGGTCGCCCATGCGCTCGATCGCCTTGGTGACGAACAGGATGTCGATGAACACCGAAATGGTGCGCGGATCTTCCATCATGAAGGTGATGAGGTGGCGCAGGTTGAGGCGGAACTCTTCGTCCACATCCTGATCCTGGCGCGCGATTTCAACTGCCTTGGTGGCGTCCAGTCGGGCAAAGGCGTCGAGCGCCTTGCGCAGCATGTCGAGCACCATGTCCGCCATGTATTTGACTTCGGAGAAGCGCGGCATGCTGATGCGCTCGGACTGGTGAATCAGCTTGGCCATGCGCGCGATCTTGGCCGCTTCGTCGCCGATGCGCTCGAGGTCGGTGATGGTCTTCACCACCATCATCACCATGCGCAGGTCGGACGCGGTCGGCTGACGGCGCGCGATGATGCGGGTGCAGTCCTCGTCGATCGCCACTTCCAGCGCATTGACGCTGTGGTCGTTGGCGTCCACCTGGTCGGCCAGCTCCATGTTGCCCGAGATGAGCGATTCGAGGGCGTTGGTAATCTGCTCCTCGACCAGGCCACCCATTTTCAGCACGCTGGCGCGCACAGCTTCCAGTTCGGCGTCAAATTGCTTATAGGTGTGTTCAGTAGGCATTTCTTAACCTTTCAATATTTCGCTCCGAATTATAGGCCCCGTATTGTGACGTTTCCATGAACGGCACATTTCACCGCGTACTGAAGGGAATCGCGTAGCGTGACCCGTCCAGTTCGAGATAGAGGATCCAGTCACGTCGTCCGCTGACGCAAACCGGCAGGGTCACCTTCGCGGCCCATGCGCCGTCCGCGGTCGGCCGCAGGTCGTAGCGGTTGAAGCCCATGTCCATGCCGACCATCTGGAATTTCGCGCTGATGCGGTTCGCGCCTGCTGCGAGAACGTTCAGTTCGAACGCCTCCAGCGCCGTCGGCCGCACTGAAAAGCGCACGCTTGCCGCCGCACCGCGATGGCTGAACGTGCAGCCGGCCAGCGGGTCGGCGCAATTCACCGCCATCGCGTCGGCCGGGCGCTTCAGCCAGTAGCCGGCCACCGCGATCGCCACCAGCGCGACCGCCAGCAACAGCGGTACCAGTATTCGCCTCATGTCCACGCCCCGCGCAACAGCGCCACCCCGTGCGCGCCGTGCGACTGCGCCAGCGCCACGTCGTCGCGTCCCAGCCCGCCGAGGCCGTAGACCGGAATCGGGCTGGCCGCGGCGAGTTCGGCAAAGCGGTCCCAGCCCAGGGTGGCGGCACCTGGATGGGTGAGTGTGGGCAACACCGGCGACAGCAGCGCGAAGTCGGCCCCGATGGCGGCGGCATGCGCCAGTTCAGCGTCGTCGTGGCACGACACCCCAACCAGAAAAGAATCGGGCTCGGCGCAATCAGGGCGGCGGGTCAGCCGCGCGGCGGCGGCCGAGTCCAGGTGCACGCCGTCGGCACCGGCCGCGCGCGCCAGTTCCACGCTGCCGTTGACCAGCACGCGCGCGCCATGCGGGCGGGCGCGGCGCACGGTTTCGCGTGCGAGCGGCAGGCGCGCCTCGTCGGGTAGCGTCTTGTCGCGCAGCTGGATCAGCCGCAGACCGTTGTGCAGGGCTATATCCAGCCGCGCCAGGAAGCTGTCCACGCCGAGCGACTCGGCGTGCGAAATCCCCAGCAGCGGCGGCAGCGACAGCGCCTTCAGAATGGGGAAATTGGCCGGCAGCAGCGGCGCCACTTCCACTGCGTCGGGCAGCTGCCAGGAAAACACCTGGCCCTCATGCGGGTGCGGCTCGCCCTGCCATTCGAACACGCGGAAGAAATTCAGCCGCACCGTGGCGTGCGGGTATTCGAATACCCGCGTGATCCAGCGGCAGACGCGGCTGACGACGATGCCCAGCTCTTCGTGCAGTTCGCGCGCCAGCGCGGCTTCCAGCGCCTCGCCCGGCTCCACCTTGCCGCCGGGAAATTCCCAGTAGCCGGCGTAGACCTTGCCCGGCGGGCGCTGTGCCAGCAGCACGCGGCCATCGGGTTGGGTGAGCACCGCGACGGCGACTTCGGTGATGGGTGTCGGATTCATTTTTTGCCCGCCCAGTCACGCGCGAACTGCCATGCTACCCGGCCGTTGCGCGCGCCGCGCCCCATCGACCATTGCAGCGCGGCGCGCTCGAAGGTCTCGTCGGCGGGGGCGTCCAGCGCCGTGGCCCAGTGCCGGGCGATGGCGAGATAGGTGTCCTGGTCCATGCCATGGAACGACACCCACAGCCCGAAGCGGTCGGACAGTGAGACCTTTTCCTCGGCCGCCTCGCCCGGTTGCACCTCGCCGCCGAGGTATTTCGTCTCCAGGTTTTCCGCCATGTATTCCGGCATCAGGTGGCGGCGGTTGCTGGTGGCGTAGATCAGCACGTTGTCGCCCGGCCCCGCCAGCGAGCCGTCGAGCGCGGCTTTCAGGCTGGCGTAGCCGGCTTCGTGCTCGGCGAAGCTGAGGTCGTCGATGAAGACGATGAAGCGGTAGTCGGCGTCCGCCAGCAGGTCAAACAGGTCCGGCAGACTTGGCAATCCGGCCTTGTCGACCTCGATCAGGCGCAGCCCGCGCGCAGCGTATTTCGCGTGCACCGCCTTCACCAGCGAGGATTTGCCGCAGCCGCGTGCGCCGGTGAGCAGCACGTTGTTGGCGGGGCGACCGGCGACGAACTGGCGCGTGTTGGCGTCCACCCGCAGCTTTTGCTCGTCGATGGCGAGCAGGTCGCGCAAGGCCACCCGCTGCGGATGCAGGATGGGTTTCAGCCCGCCTGCCTGCGCCGACCAGCGCGCCGCGCGCACGGCCTTCCAGTCCGGCACGGCGGGGGGCGGCGCTTCGAGGCGGTCAAGCAGGCGCTCGATGCGGGGCAGGAGGGAGTCGAGATCGGTCATGTGCGGATTCTAGCCGCTGGCTTGAGAGAAATTCAGGTTTCTGCCAGGCAGGGCTTGGCAACGCGCCCCGAAATTTGCCTATTCTTTTGTCATTCAGGCGCATGGGGCATCTGGCGACAAACCAAGGAGGGCATATGAACGCAATCATGAAATTCGTGGGCGCACTGCTCGCCGGAACGGATATCCGCCACGGCCGCTACCTGATCCAGATTGCCGGCTGCAATGACTGCCATACCGCGGGCCACATGCAGAATGACGGCCAGGTGCCCGAAGCCGAGTGGCTGACCGGCGACGCGATCGGCTGGCAGGGGCCGTGGGGCACGACCTACGCCGCCAACCTGCGCCTGCTGTTTCAGCAAATCGACGAGAAAACCTGGCTGGCCTACGTGCCGCCGGGCGAGAAGGTGGCGACGCCGTATTTCGACTTCACGCCGAAAAACCTGCCACCGGGCCAGTAGCTCAGGTGCGGTATTCGGCGTTGATCTTGACGTAGTCGTAGGAGAAATCGCAGGTCCACACCGTGGCGTTGACTGGGCCGCGGTTGAGCACCACGCGCACGGTGATCTCGGCTTCATGCATCACCGCTGCACCCTGCGCCTCGCTGTAGCTCGCCGCGCGGCCGCCCTTTTCCGCCACCAGCACGTCGCCCAGGTACACCTGCAGGGTGTCGACGTCGAGGTCCATCACCCCCGCATAGCCGATCGCCGCGAGGATGCGGCCGAGGTTGGGGTCGCTGGCGAAAAATGCGGTCTTGACCAGCGGCGAACGCGCGATGGCGTAGGCGATCTGCTTGCACTCGGCGTGGTCGCGGCCGCCTTCGACCGCCACGGTGATGAACTTGGTCGCGCCCTCGCCGTCGCGCGCCATCGCCTGCGCCAGCTCGATGGCCACCTCGCTCAATGCGGCTTTCAGCGCGGCGTAGTCTGCGCTGGCGTCGTCGTCGATTTCATTATTGCCGGCCTGGCCGGTGGCGACGAGGATGAAGCTGTCATTGGTGGAGGTGTCGCCGTCGACGGTGACGCAGTTGAACGAGACGTCGGCCACGTCCTTCACCAGCTGCTGCATCAGGCCGGGCGCAATCGCCGCGTCGGTCGCCACATAGCCCAGCATGGTCGCCATGTTGGGGTGGATCATGCCGGAGCCTTTGGCGATGCCGGTCACCGTCACCGTCCTGCCGCCCACCTGCGCCTGGCGGCTGGCGCCCTTGGCGACGATGTCGGTGGTCATGATCGCGTGCGCGGCGTCCGACCAGTGATCGGGCGCGAGATCGGCCTGCGCTGCAGGTAATACAGGCAGGATTTTGTCGACCGGCAACGGCTCCAGTATCACGCCGGTGGAGAACGGTAGCACGGCCTCGGTCGCACATCCCATCAGCCTCGCCACCGCCTCGCAGGTCTGGCGCGCGCGGCGCAAACCTTCTTCGCCGGTGCCGGCGTTGGCGTTGCCGGTGTTGATTACCAGCGCGCGAATATCGCCGCCACGCTGAACCATCTGGTCGAGATGCTGTTTGCAGACCGTCACCGGCGCGGCGCAGAAGCGGTTTTGCGTGAACACGCCGGCCACGCGGCTCCCGGCTGCGAGCTCGATCAGCGTGATATCGCGGCGCCCGGGTTTCTTGATGCCGGCCGAAGTGATGCCCAGGCGCACGCCGGCAATGGGCAGCAGGGACGCGGGGTCGGGGGCGGTGAGCTTGACGGGCATGGCGGTTTCGCAGAACGGGAAACCATCATTTTATGCCGGCTTGACGGTAAATAGCGGGCGCGGACTTATTGCGTGCGCCCCAATAACCAGTTCATCACGCGGCGGAATTCGGGTCGCCACGGCCACACCGGATCAAGCTCGATGGAGCGCGCGAGCGAGGCCAGCGAAATCAGCGCGAAAACAAAAAACAGCAGTTGCGAGACGAGTTGGCGCGGCGTGAGTATGCCTAAGGGCGTGTCGAGAAAGCCGGGAATGTAAAACAGGCTGGCAAAGGCCGCAAAAAGAAAAGCCGGGCCGAGGTACATGGCGTTTCCCTACACTCAGGTTGTTTGAGCCTGGGTCAACGCAAGCCTTGTGCCAGATCAATAAACGGGTGCGAATTCAAGGCGCTATGCCCGACACTTGGGCGGCTGCGCGCGCTCACTGTAAAGTAATTCGACAGCTATTTGCCTTCCGGCGCGGCAGCGAGCTTGCGCAGGATCTCGTGCGACAGCGAATAAAACTGCGGCGTGGGACCGAGATCCTCGTAGATGGGATCGCCGTAGTCGTCTTCGGCAATGACGCGATTGCCGGGGATATAGGGCATGGCCACCTCCAGTTCGTCGAGGGCGGCACGGACCAGGTCGGCCATCAGCTGGGAAGCGCTGCGGCCGGGGTACATCACGTTCAGCGCTTCAACGCGAGCAGCGTCGCGCAGCGGCAAATGGACGGTATAGACGCGTACGTCCGTGCGTGTCTGTCCTTCCTGGCTCCAGCGATGGATCAGTTCGGCGATGCGCATGAGCTTTCCTTTGCCCCACAATGTCTTGTTTATAGCAAAGCCACCCGCAAGGGAAAGCGGGATTCAGTCGATACGGCGCCAAATCAGCGTGCGATTATTGGCGGGCATGGCGATATCCTGCTGCAGCACCAGGCCGTGGACGCGCGCCAGCGCGTCCACGGCCTCGAAGTCGCGTACCCCGGAGGCCGGGTCGCGCGCCTTCAGCCAGGCGTCGAAACGGGCATTGCTCTCCGAGGTGAACGCACCGTTGATGTTGAACGGCCCGTACACCGCCAGCACGCCGCCCGCCTCGAGCACCGCGTCGACGCCGGCAAAAAAATGCTCGACCTCGGGCCAGCTCATGATGTGCAGGGTGTTGGCCGAAAATACCGCGTCGTAGCGGCCGCCGTGCCAGGCCGTGTCGTTGGCGTCGAGCGCCAGCGGCGGCCGCACGTTGGGCAGCGCGGCGTCATCGAGCCAGGCCCGGATGCCGGCATGGTGCGGCGGCACGTCGGCGGTCTGCCAGACGAGATGCGGCAGTTCGGCGCCGAAATACACCGCATGCTGGCCGGTGCCGCTGCCGATTTCCAGCACATGGCGGCGGTCGGCAAACCACTCGCGCAGCACGGCCAGGATCGGTGCGCGATTTTGCACGCAGGATTCGGAAAAGGGTTTATCGATCATTTTTGGGCTTCCATCGGAATCAGTCGGCCGTCGACCAGCAGCAGCGCGGCGTGCACCGGCTTGCCGGGATACAGCTCTGCAAGCAGCGTCTGGTATCCCGCCAGCTGTGGCTGATGGCGCTCGACCAGCTGCGCGTCGGGGAGGGGACGGCTGTCGCCGCCGGTTTTATAGTCGATCAGCCATACCGCATCGTCGAATTCCACCACGCGGTCGAGCCGCTGCAGGCAGCCGTCGGCATCCAGCAGCGCCCATTCGTTGTGGGCGCATTGATACTGCGCCGGGTCGAAAAAACGCGATAGATGCGGTTGCGCCAGCAGCGCGTGGGCCGCGGCCTCGATGGATTCCAGTTCGGCCTCCAGTCCCAGGCGTGCCGCCAGGCCCGGCAGATCGCGCGGTGCCCCGGGCGGCGCATGGGTTTCCAGGCACGCATGGAACAGCTCGCCGCTCGCCGCCGCCGGATTCGCGGCCGGTGGGGCGACTCGCTGCCCCACCGCCGGGGCGTCGATCCGGATCGGCACGGCTGTCATGCCGGCTGCCTCGGCAGCTGCGGGCGGCAGGTCGGCCGGCAGGCCCAGGTTTTGCCAGGCCGCATCGACGCGCGCCAGCCAGGCGTTCTTGCTGGCGTCGCCGCTCACGATCAGCCCCTGCGCGGCGCGGGTCAGTGCCACATACAAGAGGTTGTCAGATTCGCGCTGCGCCAGCTCGGCCTCTTCCGTGAACCAGCTTTCCCGAGCCGTCCCCTGATCTTCCTGCTTGCCGAACAGCGAAAAGTGCACGGGCCGGGGGGCTTCGGGCGGCCACGGCGCCAGCACCGCGTAGCTGTCGCCGCGCGTGTGGTCGCTGCCGCCGAGCAGCCAGACGATCGGCGCTTCCAGCCCCTTGGCGCCGTGGATCGTCAACAGGCGCACCGCGTTTTCGCCGTCGGCCGCCAGCCCCTCGCCGGGCGCGGCGTCGGCATCGTTGATCAGGCTGGCCAGCTCACGGACGAAACCGGCCAGCGTGGGGTAGCGTCCTGCGTCCTGCGTCAGCGCCAGTTGCATGAAGGCGCGCAGGTTGGCCGCCACCTGCGGCCGCATCGCCTCGGGTACGGCAGCGGCGTAGCGCGCCTCGAGGTCGCCCTCGAAGTAAATGCGGTCGAGCAGGTCATGCACCGGCAGGGTGCCGCAGTGGGCGCGCCAGCGGGTGAGCAGGCGCGCGGCGCGCACCAGCGTCGGCGCTTGGTCCGGCTGCCCGGCCAGCGCAACCAGCCGCTCCCAGCCGCGCGTGGCGTCGGAGGGGTCGGGTGCGAACACCTGCAGCAGGTCGGCGTCGCTGCAGCCGAAGACCGGGCACTTCAGCACGTGCGCCAGCTTCAGGTCGGCGTGCGGCAGCAGCAGGGTTTCGATCAGCGCAATCACGTCCTGCGCCTCCAGCGCATGCAGCAGGCCGCCGCGACGCGAGGTGATGAAGGGGATGCGCGCGGCTTCCAGTTCGCGCTCGTAGAGGTGCAGGTGGGTGCGTTTCCGCACCAGCGCCATAACGTCGCCGGGGCGCGCTGCGCGCGGCATTTTGCTGCCGTCGTCCATCACCCCCCAGTGCCCCAGTACCTCGTCGCGCAATACCCGGGCAAACTGTCGCGCTTCCTCGTGCACGGCGCGGTCGTCGGCTTCCGGCTGCGGCGTGGTGAGCGGGTTGCGCAGGCCGCCGGCTGCCATGGCTCCTGTTTTTTCCACCTGCACCGGCAGGCAGCGCAGCGCGCCTGGGCGCTTGTCGTTTTCCGGCGCGTGCGTGTGTTCGGCAAAGCCCGCAACGCCGGCGAACACCGGGTTGATCGCCTTGACCAGCGCCGGCGCCAGCCGCCGTGTCATGTCGGTGCTGAAACGCGGCGCGTCAAAATGCGTGTGCAAAAAATCCGCTGCCGCGCTGAAAACTCGCGCTTCGCCGCGGCGGAAGCGGTAGATCGCCTGCTTGGGGTCGCCTACCATAAACACCGTCATCGCGCTGTCGGCGCCGCGCGCCTCAAGCAGCCAGGTCGACAGCGCCTGCCACTGCAACGGGTTGGTGTCCTGGAATTCGTCGAGTAAAAGATGCCGATAACGCGCGTCCAGCTTCAGCGCCAGCGCCGGCGCGTGTTCTTCGCTGGCGAGCAGGCGGCAGGCCTGCCATTCGGCGTCGGCAAAATCGATCACCCCCTGCTGCGCCTTGGCGTCCTGATAAGCCGCGATCAGCGCGTGGCCGAGCAGCAGGCCGTGGCGGTTAAGCGCCCAGATGCGCTGGTCGGTCTGGATTGCGGCGATGGTTTCGAGCGCGGTTTCCAGCGTGTCGAGATCGCGCAGGTAGGGATCAAGTTCGGCGCCGAGCGTCTTTTCCAGTTCCTTGGTCGCCTGCTTCTTGCGCCGCTTGCCCGCTGTCATCAGGTATCTCATTAGTGAGATATGCGCCTCGTCGGGCGGCAGGCTTAGGCTGCGCTGGATTTCGGGCGCGCGATCCCGCTCACTCTTGCCGCCTTTTTCCAGCGTAAAGCCCACCCGCTTTACCCGCGCCGTCATCGTTTCGTCGGCCCAGAACGCCGCCACCGGATCGCTGACGAGGTCTTCGACCAGGCCGGGCCGCAGTTGCGCCAGCGCAAACGCCACCGGATCGGGCTGGCCATCGGTGTACGCCCACCATTCCGCCCGCGCCTGCACAAAATGCGTCAGCAGCGCGTGCAAACTGTGTTCGCCAAGCTCGGTGAGGAGTGCCAGCAAAGCCGCGCCTTCGGCTGATTCAGGTTTTGCAGCACCCGCAGGGGGTACGCCGGCGGGTACCCCGCTGCTGCGCAGCGACCCTTCCGCAGCCCATAAGGCCAACAGCCGGTCGCGCACCTCGTGCTGCAATTGTTTTTCGCGTTCCAGCAGCGGCGCACCCCACGGCAGCCCCGCTTCCAGCGGCGCCCGTTTCAGCAGATCGAGAAACCAGCCGTGGAAGGTCGTTACCGTCGGCCCCGGCTGCGCCGTCAGCACCGTTTCCAGCAACCCGCGCGCGCGCGGCAACAGCGCATCGATCTCGGCATCCGGCACCGCGCGCTCGCGCAAAAACGCGCGCACCGTCGCGTCGTCCGCCAGCGCCAGCACCCGCAGCCATTCATGCAGGCGGTCGGTCATCTCCTGCGCCGCCTTGCGCGTGAACGTGATCGCCAGCAACTCCGACGGCGCCGCCCCGGCCAGCAACAGCCGGATCATGCGCGATACCAACAACCAGGTCTTGCCGCTGCCGGCGCAGGCTTCCACGACCGCTGAGCGAGCGGGGGAAAGAGCGGCGGGGGTGTCGAGTGGGAGGGGCTGCATGGGAAATAATGTCTGTTGCTTTAGTCCCACCAGTACGGATCACTATGGGGGGATAGTGTTATATCCCATTTGTTCTTTGCTTCTAGAAAAGCGCCCACCAATTTTGTCACGTCTCCCCATGGGGTCAAATTGCTAATTTCTTCACGTGTCGCAGGGCGCACCAATAAAAACTCATGGTAGGCATGGTCATCATCTGTGGGACCGTCTGAATATACGTAAAGCTCTTCATATAGCGCGGGAACCCCAACTTGTTCAGCCACAAAGGAGCACTCATCCACAAGACATCGCACCAATTTTTTCACTACTGTCTGTGGAAAAGCCCCAGTCAATAAAATGCTTCCCCACGCCTTGAAATTTGCGGCGTCTCTGTATTGATACTCAAAAACAGTGAAGTGGCGCTTACTGGTCATTAGCGCCGTGTCTTTGCGTCAACGAATATCTCTGTCCGGTGTCGTTCTAAGAATCCGAGGGCAGGGGAAAATCGTTCGGGCAGATCAATGGGTTTTCCCTCTATCGCCAGTAAAGTGGCGTGCATGAACGGCTCTTTCTTGCGCTTGAGTTCATCCGATACGGCGATGCAAAAATTCTCGTCCAAGGTGATTAACCCGCTGTCGAAAGCTTTGTCGTGTAGTGCCGATAGACATAACCCATTGCTTGGGTTCAAACGATTGGCCTTGTCCTTGCTCCACGGCACGATGTGACTGGCAATCAATAGCCGTGACTCCGTAAGCCCTGACATACAGCACCGGCCACGATAGCTGGCTAGGATGGTTCGGCGAAAGAAGTTTTGTTTGATTCGCTGTTCAGTTAAAACCTGTCGAGTTTCTCCGGTGAAATCAGTTAGGTCAAAAGCCTCATCCGCATCAGGCATCTTGGTGGGTTCGTCGAGACCTTCACGGAGTTGCTTCATTAAAATCGAGCATTCCAATGCTAGACCTTCCCAATCCGCGTGAAACTCTTCCCAGACATCTCGATCCAGTAAGGATGCATTGCCCAAGCCGCTACGTCCTGTGCTAGTAATGGCGGGGTCAAGGCTGGCAATGTTGAGCATTTTCATTGCCACTGCATCGGCAGTGCGGCCAATGATTTTGGCCAACGCAATGATTTCCTTGTTTCTTCCGTCAATCTTTCCAAATGGAATCTGGCAATACAAATGAAAAGCCAGCTTTACCTGTTCTTTCGTCCAGCGACTTGAACTCATGATGTTTTTCGGCAGTGCGGCAATTACAGCCGCAGCGGCCTTCGCCTCAGCTTTGACCAATGGAGCCATGAGTTTAGCGACAGATTCGATCATCGGAACAACCGCCGCATCCGCGAGCAACTGATAAGCCCGCGTATCCGACACCGGAATCGTGAACGTATCCGGGAAGCCCATCAACCGTGCGCACTCCCTTGGTGTTAAGCGGCGCGGGTTTTTGCTTTCGCCCTGATAGACCAGAATCTCCGAGCCATCCTTGTAATAGCGGGCGGACAGGGTACGGGTCACGCTGTCGGGGGTGACGAGGCCGAAGCCGAAGCCGTTGCCTTTCAGGCGATGTTTTTCGGCGTAGTTTTGCAGGTAGCGCCAGAGATTGTCGGTGAGGGTGTATTTATCCTGCACCTTGTTTTGAGCGTGGTCGAAGAAGCGGTCTTCATCCCAAGGCAGGCGCGGCTCGGTGCCGTCGGTGCGGTGCAAAATTTCTTTCAGCGTGTGCTGTCCCTTGGGCGGCATGGGCAATGCGTCAAAGTCGAACGCGGCGGGTTCACGAAAGCCGACGATGAGAATGCGCTCGCGGTGTTGTGGGACGAAGTGTGCGCCGTCGATAACGCGGGTGTGGATGTGGTAACCGAGTTCTTCGCTGAGGGTGCGTTTGATGACGGCGAAGGTACGGCCTTTGTCATGCGAGGTCAGGTTTTTGACGTTTTCCAGCAGGAAGGCGCGCGGGCGCTTTTCCGCAATGACTCGGGCGACATCGAAAAACAGCGTGCCCTGCGTTTCGCAGGCAAAGCCATGGGCTTTGCCTAATGCGTTCTTTTTTGACACGCCGGCGATGGAAAATGGCTGGCATGGGAAACCTGCCAGCAGAACGTCGTGGTCGGGAATGCTGGCGGCCTGAACCTGTGTGATGTCGCCGTTGATGGCGTGACCGTCGCGAAAATTCTCAGTGTAGGTTTTCTGAGCGTAGCTGTCCCATTCGCTGGTGAAGACGCAGCGCCCTCCAATGGTTTCGAATGCGCGACGGATGCCGCCGATCCCGGCAAACAGGTCGATGAAGCTGAACGCGGCCTCACCCTCAAACGGCGGATCGAGCGGCAGAAGTTGTTGCAGGGCGTGGACAACGTAGGCGGGTGGCACGGACTGGCGGGCTTCCCAACGCCGGATTGTGCGGGCATCTACCTTCAGGTGCCGAGCGATTTTGGTCTGTGAATGGTGTTCGCGGGCGGCTTTCAGATAGGCCAGAACGGCATCGTCGCCGCCTGTGGTGAGCACAGTGGTAATGGGGATCGGGGCGGACACGGGCTTTCCTCTGGGTATTTTTGCGGACAATACGCCCTGTTTTTGTATTTTTCAAGCATGAGGGTCGTCGTCCCACACCCATTCGTCGGTATCTTCGTCAATCGGTATCGAGTCCAGCAGACCTTCATCTGGTTCGCTCCACATCCCCTTGCGGCACAGCCCGCGCGCTTCGCAGTACTGGCAGACGGCATCGACGCCATTCGCCCGGAGCGCCGCACCGGCGGCGATAGCCCCGAGCAGTTCCGGCAGGCGGCGGCTGATGGCGTCGACGTCGGTTTCGCCATCCAGTTCAAGCAGCGCGACGGGAGTTTCGTTGATCGGCAGGTAGGCGGCGGCGGCTTCGCTCAGCCAGGCGTAAAACGGCAACTGGATGGCTTCGGCGGGATCCTTGAGTTTTTTCCTGAGGCTGATCGCGGCGCCGGTTTTGTAGTCGATGACGGTGCGGGCCTCGCCGCCGTCCTGATCTATGCGACCGTCAACGCGATCGACCCGGCCATGCAGGGTGATGTCGCCGAGACCGGGGACGCTGAACGGCATTTCGTACGCGGCTTCGCCGGATTGATAGCGCCAGCCCTGGGCGACCCAGTCCAGCCAGGCGTCGATGTAGGCGGGCTGGATTTTTTCCCAGCGGGTGCGCCAGGCGGTGGCGGTGTAGGCGGGCAGCGCGGCGAACTCGGCATTGGACAGTTCACCCAAACGGGTTAGCGCAGTTTCCCGCTCGGGCGGCGGGGTGCTGTCGTGAAAGCTTTTGAGGATGCGGTGCAGGGCGTTGCCGTAATCGCTCTTGTCGAGCGCGTCGTCGGCTTCATCCAGCTCCTGGATGCCAAGCACGCTTTTGACGAAAAACCGGTAGGGGCAGTCGAGCAGGGTCTGGTAGGCAGTGGGCGAATAGCGGCGCGGGAGTTGCGCGGCGGACACGGTCGGCGCGGGTTGCGTACTGGCGCCGGGCAGCGGGCTGGCCAATGTGGGCGGCGTGCCGCTGGCTTGTTCGGGCAGGGCGGTACCCCACGCGGCCTGGTGCAGGGCCTGCAGCCGCAGCACCAGCGGCGAGGCGGGGTTGGGCTCGTCG
This sequence comes from Thiobacillus denitrificans, assembly GCF_001530125.1. Classification (GTDB taxonomy): domain Bacteria; phylum Pseudomonadota; class Gammaproteobacteria; order Burkholderiales; family Thiobacillaceae; genus Thiobacillus; species Thiobacillus denitrificans_C. The sequence continues at coordinate 122,044 of NZ_LDUG01000025.1, forward strand.
TTGTTCCACGCCTGCCAGCTCAAGAGTGCAGGCCCCTGGATCAGCAACTGCATCAGGTCGGCAGTGGCGGCCTCGGCGTCTTCGGTGGCAGTAGGCAGGCCGAGCTGCGCGCGGGTGGCCTGGGAAAACAGGCCGGGCGCGGCGCGCGCGGGCAGGTGACGGGCATCGGCGCCGATCACCGCGACGGCGTCGAACAGGCGCCCGCGCGCGGCGGGCAGCGAGGTCAGCACGATGGGGCTGGCGACGCTGGCGTCGATGAAGCTGGCCGACTCCAGCGCCAGATTGAGCCAGCGCCGCCATTCGCCGAAGCCGTATTTTTCAGTGTCGTCTGCCAGGTCGCGGCGCAGGGTGTCGAGCGTGTCGAGCACGCTGGCGCCGGCGGCGTCGGCGTCAAGCGCTGTGTCGAGCCGGGCGAGGCTGTCGGCGAGGCGTGCGAGCCAGACCACGAGCGGCGCGCGGCGCTGTTCAAACCCCTGGCGGGCGTCGAACAGCGCGGCCAGCCAGGGCGGCAGCGCGGCGAATTCGCGCTGCGCCAGCCGCTGCAGATCGGCCATGCCCTGCGAAACCCCGTGCCGGCGCAGCGCCAGCTCGAAAGCGAGCACCTGGTCCTGGCGCGCGGCGAGCTCGCCCAGCACGAACGGCGACTTCAGGAGGTCGAGCAGTTCGACGTGCGGGAAATCGCTCGCCACGCATTCCAGCCAGCGGTCGATGACCGCGGCGGCGGCTGTGGTCGAAAGCGTCCAGCCGGTTTCGTCGGCCACCAGCACGTCCATGCGTTCGAGCAGCGCGCGCACCCGGCGCGCGGTTTCGCGGTCGAGCGCGATCAGGGCGAGCTCGCGCCTGCCGGCGTGCAGTTGTTCGGCCACCCAGGTGGCGACGGCGCGCGCTTCGGCTTCCAGATGCGGCGCGGGCGCGAGCGTGATACGGGCCTGCAGCGGCGAGGTGGGGATGCGCCGGGCGAGGGCGGCAGCGCGGTCGCGCAGCGGCGGATCGGTCAGCTGCCAGGCCTGATGCAGGGTCAGGGCAACGGCGTTTTCGGTGTCCGGCTCGAACAGCGTGAGCGGGGCGGCCTCGGCGCAGCGGGTGAGAAACTGCTGCTCGACGGCGGTCAGCGTGCCCAGCGCGTAGCCATAGATGGGCTGCGGGGTGGCCTGGATAAGCGCAAGCAACACATCCAGCGCGCGCGCATAGCGCGCCTGCGGGTCGTGGCCATCGTTGTTGAGCGCCAGCCACACGGCCTCGATCAGGGCCGTTTCATGGTCGAGGCTGCCGGCGTGCAGCGCGCGAATGCGCGAGCCGATTTCGCCGCCCAGCCGCGCGGCCGACAACTCGTCGGCCAACTGCAGCAGTTCGCCGGCGAGCACCCAGCGGTCGACCGCGCCCAGCCAGTCGACGTGCCGCAGCACGCCGTGCAGGCGCGCCAGCCGCCGTGCCTGCGGCTCGGCGTGGCCGTCGGCCATGCTGTCGGCCCAGGCTTTCAGCGGGGTGATGCGTGGCGAAATCAGCACCCGCAAGGGGTACGCCGCCAGACGCTCGCCCTGCGGGCGGTCTTGCCGCAGCACCGCGCGCCGGGCCTGCTGCGCCAGCGCGCGGGCAAAATCCTGCCCGGCACGATGGTTGGGGACGAGCACGGTCAGCCCGGACAGGTCGGGCAGGCGGTCGGCGTGTTGATCGAGCAGGTGGCGAGCGACGGCATGCGGCAGCGCACCGCCGCCAGAGATTTCCAAGCGGCTCAGCGCTCCAGATATTTCAGCTTGTCCTTGACGCCGGCCCATTCGTCGGCGTCGGGCAGCGCATCCTTGCTCTCGATGATGACCTTCCACTGCTTGGCGAGCTCGGCGTTGAGCGCGATGTAGGCGCGCTGGTCGTCCGGTACGTCGTCTTCGGCAAAGATGGCCTCGACCGGGCATTCGGCCACGCACAGGGTGCAGTCGATGCACTCCTCGGGGTCGATGACGAGGAAGTTGGGCCCCTCGTGGAAGCAGTCCACCGGACAGACATCGACACAATCGGTATATTTGCACTTTATGCAGGCGTCAGCTACAACGTAGGTCATTCGTATTTACCCAGATGATTTGAGAAATGCCCGGATGCTTGCAGGCGGCAATTTTGATGTAGCATATCGGCACAAAACCAAATTTTCCAGTATTACCGCCTTCCCAAACCATCCAGGCCGTGTCCGGCCAACCGCATATTCAAATAGGAGCCTCACCAATGAGCGAACATGTTCATTACATATCCGACGATTCGTTCGAACAGGAAGTCCTGCAGGCCGGTGTGCCGGTGCTGGTGGATTACTGGGCGGACTGGTGCGGCCCCTGCAAGATGATTTCGCCGATCCTCGACGAAGTCGCCAAGGAATACGCCGGCAAGCTCAAGGTGTGCAAGCTCAACATCGATGAAAACCAGGCCACCCCGCCGAAGTTCGGCATCCGTGGCATCCCCACTCTGATGATTTTCAAGAACGGCAACGTCGAGGCCACCAAGGTCGGCGCCTTGTCCAAGTCGCAACTCACCGCTTTCGTCGACAGCAACATCTAAACAAAGCCTTACCGGATGGCGCATCCCTGCGCCGCCTGCGCGCAGCACCCGCAGGGAGTACGCCGCCAGACACTCGCCCTGCAGGCGGTCTTGGCGCAGCGCCATCCGGCTTCACCCCCTCCCCCACCTCCCGGCTCTTTCAAGCGAGCCTACTCAGGCCCCGTCCATGTACCTTTCCGAACTCAAGCAAAAACCGATCACCGAACTTCTTGAACTTGCCGCCACCAACGGCATCGACAACGCCAACCGCTTCCGCAAGCAGGAACTGATCTTCGCCATCCTGAAAGCGGTGGCCAAGCGCGGCGAGAGCATCTACGGAGACGGCGTGCTGGAAGTGCTGCCGGATGGCTTCGGTTTCTTGCGTTCGCCGGAAGCCTCGTACCTGGCCAACACCGACGACATCTACGTGTCGCCGTCGCAGATCCGCCGTTTCAACCTGCACACTGGCGACAAGATCGAAGGCGAGATCCGCACCCCCAAGGACGGCGAGCGCTATTCGGCGATGACCAAACTCGACAAGATCAACGACGAGCCGCCCGAGGCCAGCAAGAACAAGATCCTGTTCGAGAACCTCACGCCGCTGCATCCCGACGAGCCGCTCAAGCTGGAACGCGACGTCAAGGCCGAGGAAAACATCACCAGCCGCGTGATCGACATCGTCGCCCCGATCGGCAAAGGCCAGCGCGGCCTCTTGGTGGCGCCGCCCAAAACCGGCAAGACGGTGATGCTGCAGCACATCGCCCACGCCATCACCTCCAACCATCCTGATGTCGTGCTGTTCGTGCTGCTGATCGACGAGCGCCCGGAAGAAGTGACCGAAATGAGCCGCACCGTGCGCGGCGAAGTCATCGCCTCCACCTTCGACGAACCTGCCAGCCGCCACGTGCAGGTGGCGGAAATGGTGATCGATCGGGCCAAGCGCCTGGTCGAGCACAAGAAGGACGTGGTGATCCTGCTCGATTCGATCACCCGTCTGGCGCGCGCCTACAACGCCGTGCAGCCCGCCTCCGGCAAGGTGCTCACCGGCGGCGTCGACGCCAACGCGCTGCAGAAGCCGAAGCGCTTCTTCGGCGCCGCGCGCAACATCGAGGAAGGCGGCAGCCTCACCATCATCGCCACCGCGCTGGTCGATACCGGCAGCCGCATGGACGACGTGATCTATGAGGAATTCAAGGGCACCGGCAACCTCGAAATCCACCTCGACCGCAAGATGGCCGAGAAGCGCCAGTACCCCGCGATCAACGTCAACCGTTCCGGCACCCGCCGCGAAGAACTGCTGCTGCCGCCCGACATCCTGCAGAAGGTGTGGGTGCTGCGCAAGCTGCTGTACCCGATGGACGACATGGAGGCGATGGAGTTTTTGCTCGACAAGATCCGTGCGACGAAAAACAACAGCGAGTTCTTCGACTCGATGCGGCGGGGTTGATCGGAGCGCGTGTCTCCGCTATACTCCCGCGTTCTCCGAATTCAACTTATTTAAGGAATTGCCATGAAAGCCGGCATTCACCCCGATTACAACGAAGTGACCGTGACCTGCTCCTGCAGCAACACCTTCAAAACCCGTTCCACGCTGGGCAAGGACGCCCTGCATGTGGAAGTCTGCTCTGCCTGCCATCCGTTCTATACCGGCAAGCAAAAGATCGTCGACACCGCCGGGCGCGTCGAGAAATTCCGTCAGCGCTACGGCATTAAATCAACCGCGGCATGAAGTAAGCCGGTTTGCGCGATGCATGTAAAAAGCGGCTATGGCCGCTTTTTGTATTTTTGCGGCGCGGCAACGGTATCATTTCGTGCGCCGCCTTCTCGAGGAAGAGACTGACGTGACCCTCCGCGCTTTTCGTCGTATTGCCATCATTGCCTTCGGTTCGCTGGCGCTGACCCACTGCGCGCAGAATCCGGTCACCGGCGACAAGGACTTCGTGCTGATGTCGGCGCAGCAGGAAATCCAGATGGGCGCGCAGGCGCACCAGGCGGTGCTGAAGGAATACGCGGCGCTGGCCAACCCGGCGCTGCAGGCCTACGTGAACGAAGTCGGCCAGCGGCTGGCGCAGCAAAGCCACCGGCCGAGCCTGCCATGGCATTTCACCGTGGTCGACAGCCCGGATGTGAACGCCTTTGCCTTGCCCGGCGGCTATGTCTACATCACGCGCGGCCTCATGGCGTACCTGAATTCCGAGGCCGAACTGGCGGGTGTGGTCGGCCACGAAATCGGCCACGTCACCGCGCGCCACGGCGTGCGTCAGCAAAGCGCGTCCACCGCGGTGGGGCTGGGCGCGGTGCTGGGATCGATTCTGGTTCCGGGGATGGGCAATCAGGCGGGCGCGTCGCTGCTGCAAACGCTGGCGCAGGCCTGGACCGCGGGCTACGGCCGCGAGCATGAACTGGAGTCCGACCGCCTCGGCGCCGAATATCTGGCGAAGAGCGGCTACCCCCCGCAGGCGATGATCGACGTCATCGGCGCGCTGAAAAACCAGGAGTTGTTCGCCGCCGAACAGGCCAGGCGCGACGGTCGCCAGCCGCGCACGTATCACGGCACGTTCGATACCCACCCCAGCAACGACGCGCGCCTCAAACAGGTGGTGGGCGCGGCGAACCAATTCACCGTCGCCAATCCCCGCGAGGGCCGCAGCGACTACCTGCAGAAGATGGCGGGCGTGGTCTTTGGCGACAGCCCCGACCAGGGCCTGATCCGCAACAACATGCTGCTGCACGAAAAACTCGGCCTGGCGATCCAGTTCCCGTCGAGCTGGCGGGTGCAGAACCGCCCTGACCGGGTGATGGCGATGAGCCCCCAGGGCGATGCGCTGGTCGAACTGCAGCAGGGACCGAAAAACAACAAGCCGCTGGATACCCTGCAAAAGGGGATCCAGCTGGATGCCGGCGCGCGCTACGATAGCGGCAAGCTCAGCGGCTATCCAGCGGCATTCGCAGCCGGCGCGCAGCAGGGCAAGCCGGTGGTGGTGGCGGCCGTGGTGTTCAACGGCACCCAGTACCTGATTGCGGGCATGGCCAAGGACAAGCCGGCCTACGAGCGCGAACGCAGCACCCTGCGCGCTGCGATCAACAGCTTCCGTGCGATCACCCCGGCCGAACGGCAGGCTGCACGGCCTTACGTGTTGAAACTGGTCACGGCGCAGCCCGGCATGACGATGGCAAATCTGGCGCGGCAGTCGCCGCTGGGGGCCGATGCCGAAAGCCAGCTGCGCTTGCTGAACGCCCTTTACCCGAGTGGTGAGCCCAAACCGGGCCAGCGCCTCAAAATTGTTCAGTAAGCGCCTGCCCTCCCTTTCGCAGCACCCGCAAGGAGTACGCCGGTGGGTGCCCCGCTGCTGCGCAGCGACCCTTCCGCAGCTCGGACTGCTGCTGCTCTGCGCGGCCTGGCTGTTGCCGGGTCTGGTGGGGCACGCGCCATGGAAGGGCGGCGACGGTGAGCACTTCGTCCAGTTGTGGCGGCTGCTGCAAGGCGACGTTGCGCCGCAGGCCGTGTCTGCCACGCCGCCCCTGTATTACTGGGTAGCGACCGCGACCGCCTGGCTCACTTCGCCCATCCTGGCCTTGCACGATGGTGCGCGGCTGGCCTCGGGTGTGTTCATCGCGCTGGCGCTGTTTTTTGTTGCACGCACCGCGCGCGCGCTGTATGGCGCAGAAGCCGGCTGGGCGGCGGCGTTGACGCTGCTGGGCTGTGTGGGCTTGCTGGTGCGTGGCCACGAGCTCAATGCCTATATCGCGCAGTTCGCCGCTGCCGCGATCATGCTGTATGGCCTGGCCCGCTTGCCGCAGAACGCCCGCAGCGGCTGGGTGCTGGGTATTGGGGCAACGCTCATGCTGCTTGCCGGCGGCGCGGCGGAAGCAGCGTTGATCCTGGTGCTGGCGGGATTGTTGCCGTTGTTGCTTGAAGATTATCGTTCTGCGGCGGCGCGGCGCGCGCTGCTGTTGGGGGTGGGCCTCGCGCTTGCCGCAAGCGCGGCATGGCTGGCTTATCTCGCCACGCAGGCGATCCCGTTTGTGCGCGCGCTCAACCTGCAGCGCTGGCTGGGTGGCGATGGCCTTCGCCCAACTTACTACCCCGGCATTCTGGCTTGGTACGCCTGGCCGGCGTGGCCGCTGGCGGCCTGGGGGCTGTATCGCAGCCGGCGCCAGTGGCGTACGCCCGGCATGGTGCTGCCGCTCGGCGCGCTGGTCGGCCTGCTCGGCTTGTACGCGCTGGCTGCCCACCCCGGCGAGGAGCAAGGCCTCATTCTGTTGCTGCCGCTGGCCTTGCTGGGCGCTCCTGGCCTGTTCAGCCTGCGGCGCGGCGCGGCCAGCGCCCTGCTGTGGTTTGCGCTGATGCTGTTCGGTTTTATCGGGCTGGTGTTCTGGGTCTACTGGAGTGCGCATGATCTTGGCAGTCCGGCGCGATTGGCGGCGCGGCTGACCAAGCTGGGCATGACCGGCGTCGGCGAATTGCGTCCGTGGGCATTGGCGCTCGGCCTCGCTGTCACCCTCGCCTGGATCGTGTTCCTGGCTCGTGTCGGCCGCTCGCCGCTGCGTCCCATCCTGGTGTGGACGGCGAGCATGACTTTCATCTGGGCTCTGCTGATGGCGCTGTTTCAGGCGCCGCTCGACCGCCGTCTGAGTTATACCAGTGTTGGCGAGGAACTGGCGGCGCGGGTGCCGCCCGCCGACTGCCTCCAGACTTATCGGGTGCGCAGCCAGCAGCGCCTGCTGCTGACCTATCACAGCGGCCGCCAGTTTGCGCCCGCTGACCCCGGCTGCAGCTGGCTGCTGGTGGAAACCCGCCGCCGCGAAGATGCGCCGCGCATCCCGCCCGGCTGGGTCAAGCAGTGGGAAGGCGCGCGTCCCGGCGACCGCTCGGACCGTTTCCACCTCTATGCCCGGCCGCGGCAGTAAATTAGAGTCGGTGCGCGTCGCCGCCGTCATCCTGGCGGGCGGCCAGGGCCGCCGCATGGGCGGCGCCGACAAGGGGCTGATCGAGTATCAGGGGCGTCCGCTGATCGAATGGGCGCTTGCCGCCCTCGCCCCGCAGATCGACGAACTCGTGATCAGCGCCAACCGCAATTTCGATACGTACGCGGCGTACGGCCACCGCGTGCTGCCCGACACCCTGCCCGACTTTCCCGGCCCGCTGGCGGGCGTGCTGGCGGCGATGCAGGCGGTGGCGGCGGACTGGCTGCAGGTCGCCCCCTGCGACACCCCGCATCTGCCAGCCGACCTGGTGGCGCGTTTGCTGGCGGCGGCGCAGCGCGCCAATGTGCCGTTGGCTGTGGCGGCGGACGCGGCGCGCGTGCACCACAGCTGCTTCATCGTGCGCACCGACCAGCGCGACAATCTGGCCGGGTATCTGGCGCGCGGCGCGCGTGCGGTGCGTCACTGGCAGGCGGGATTGCCTTCAACGACAGAGTGCTTCGAGGCGGCCTGTTTTGCCAATTTCAATCAGCCACAGGATTTGCGGGCGGGTTAAGGCCCAGGGCGAGGTTTTCCTGGAGCGGGTAAACTCGTGCTCTCACGCCGTCGCGTGTCAGACATGAAATCGCCGCTTAAAAAACCAGGAGGACACGCCATGAAAATCGCAATCCAGTCCGTGCTTATCAAACTGCAACGGAAGGACGGTTTGTCACCATGCGCTGATTCACGCTGGCTGGTGCTGGCCTGCGCGTTGCTGTTCGGCATGGCGGCGTCGGCTGCGACGCCGGTGGAGACGCCTTACGCTGCCGTCAGCCTGCCCTTCGCCCTGCATCAGGTGCCGGGTGCCCCCGTTTATTACATCGAAGGGCTGTCAGGCGTTCCCGATTCGGTGAACGAGGGCCACACCTCGAATGCCGGCTTCGTTGTGACGGAGGCGGGGGTGGTGGTGTTTGACACCCTCGGCACGCCGGCGCTGGGCTACCGCATGCTGCAGCGCATCCGCGAGGTGACGGACAAGCCCGTCAAGTGCATCGTGGTCAGCCACTACCATGCCGACCACATCTACGGCCTGCAGGCCTTCAAGGAGCATGGTGGCGCGCCGACCGTGCTGGCCCAGCGCGGCACTCTCGGCTACGCGGGGGGCACGGCGGACAGCCAGGGCGAGGATGCCGCGCGGCGGCTCGAGCAGCGCCGCCAGGCGCTGTTCCCCTGGGTGGACGAGAAGACCTTCATCGTGGCCCCGGACCAGGTTTTCGACCAGGAAATGCGCTTTGAGTTGGGCGGCGTCCAGTTCGAAATCAGGCATCTCGGGCCGGCCCATGCCCCCGGCGATTCCATCATGCTGGTCAAGAACTACGGGGTGCTGTTCGGTGGCGACGTGCTGTACGGCGGCCGCGTTCCCTTTCTCGACAGCCCCGAAACCGATATCGAGCGGTGGCTGGCGGGCCTGGATTACATCGCCGGCCTGAAAGACGAGGTGCGCTACATCATCCCCGGCCATGGCACGATGTCGGAGGACGCCGGGCAGGTGGTGGAGGCAACCCGTGATTACATCCTGTACGTGCGCGAGGCGATGGGCCGGGCGGTCAGGGACTTCGTTCCCTTCGACGAGGCCTACCGCAACACCGACTGGTCACGCTACGAAAAGCTGCCCGCCTTCGACGGCAGCAACCGCGGCAACGCCTACCGCATTTATCTGGACGAGGAAGCCCGCTCCCTGAAGTAGCCGGCGGGTGCGGACGTCAGTTCCGTACCCTGCCCCGAATCAGTCGTGGGCGATTTTCTTGTCGGTGAACAGGTAGTCCCGCAACTCCTTGTCGAACCGCGGGTCATGCCGGCGGATCCACTCCATCACCATAGCGGCATGCTCTTTCTCCTCGTCGCGATTGTGCTTGAGGATCGCGCGCAACTCCGGATCCTTGCAGGCGTCCACCCGCTGGTTGTACCAGTCCACCGCTTCGAGTTCTTCCATCAGCGAGACGATCGCCCGGTGCATGTCGCGGGTCTCCGCGCTGAGTTCTTCGATCGGTTCGTGATAACCCTCGTTTGACATGTTTTGCTCCCTGTGTTGCGGCAAGAATGTGTCCGGCGTGAAGCGACCTGATTATTTGAATCGGGCGGTGGCGGAACGCACTGCTTCGCTGACCGACTCCCACGCCAGTTCGACGCCGGCCTTGAGGTCATGCCAGGCGCCCTCGCTTGCGGATTCGACCTCGTTCAGCTTGCTGCGGGCGTGATCGCGCTTGCTGCGCAGGGCCTCGAGCTGCTTGTGGTATTCGGCGTGGGCTTCCACTTCAGCCTGGTCGGCAGCCTGGTTGGCCTTTGCCGACAGTGCATCAATCTCGGCATTCCATTGATCGAGCTTGGCGTGCATCGTGCGAACAAATTCATCTTTTGTGCTCATGTCATTCTCCTTTTTACTGCGGGACACAACCCAAGCGTAGCGGGTCAGGCCAGGCCTGGCTCGGCCCGAGGCCCGGAACGGACGGTGTGTTCGCCAGGCCGATTCGATTTATGACTCGTCGTCGCTGCTCGGGATCGGCGGAGTGCGCTTGTGCTCCCCCAGTTTGCCGAGCGTGCTGTCGAGCGAGCGCTTCAGTTTCTGGGCGGCGCCGTCGATGGCCTGGTGCAGCGTATTGGCCTGATCGGTAACCGCGACTGGCTGGCGGCCGGCCACGCGTGCTTCCATCAGGCAGCGCTTGTCGTTTTCGCCAACCTTCTGACCGTTGACGTCGCTGAGGTGGATTTCCACCCGGGTGACCTCGTCGCTGAAGCGGCCGAGCACACGCTGTACCACCTCTTCGGCATGGCGGCCGAGGGCTTCGCGGCCGTCTACGCTTTCATCTGTATTGAACTGTATTTGCATGGAATTCTTCCTGAAAATATTTGTGGGGGAGATGCGCGCCGGCCGTATTCAAGGTGCCCGGTAGGGAATGAATCAGCACAATCGCCCGGCTGTGTTTTTACGCATGGCGTACGTGCAGTATGGCACGGGCCGGCACGGCAGCACTGCCCGTAACGGGTGACGGGTTCGATGTGGCCGGGGCGGGCAAGTTCAATCAGCTTGCTGGCGCTGCACGCAATCACCCGTGACGGCGCCATACCCAATTCACCCCGCCCTGCCGGCGCCATACCCCCTCAGCCTTGGCGGCGTCATACCCAATCAGCCTTGACGGCTCTGGGCAATCTGCGCGCAATACTGCTGCAGGTGTTCCGGCACGCCGGCCGGACAGGCGCCGCATTCGCGGTTACCGGGCACGGCGTAGTCGATGAACTTGGGATAGGCAAGATTGAGGCCGTTCATCAGCGCGACGAAATCCTCCAGCGTGCGCTCGCCGCCCAATCTGGGATTGCGTGCCTTTTCCTGGCCGATGGTGCTGATGCGGCGCTGCTCGTAGTCGTGCGCCGGATAGACCAGGGTGTCGTCGTCGTAGGCGAACAGCTTGCCGCGCACCGAGTGGTAGAGCGCGGCCGGGTCGCCGCTCTGGAAATCGGTGCGGCCGCAGGCCTCGATCAGGAGCGCGTCACCGGTGTAGAGCCGGCCCGCGTGGGCATAGGCGAAGTGGTTGTCGGTATGGCCGGGGGTGTGGATCGGTACCAGTTCGATCGAGCCCATTTTGAACGGCACGCCGTCGACGATGCCGACGTCGGTGCACGGCAGCTGGTCGAGCGCGGGGCCGGCGATCCTGCTGCCGGCGATTTCCTTCAGCTTTTTCGCCGACGTGATGTGGTCGGCGTGGATGTGGGTCTCGATCGTGAACGCGAGCTTGAGGCCGAGTGTGTTGACCGCGGCGAGATCGCGCGCCCAGGTCGGCAGCACCGGGTCGATCAAGAGCGCCTGGCCGGTGGCCTCGCAGCCGAGGAGATAGGTGTAGGTGCTGGAAACGGGTTCGAACAACTGCTTGAAAATCATGAATGCGGGCTCCTGGTGTCAGGTTTCAAATTGTCGGCGCAAGGTAATCCACAAGCTGCCCCGCATGTTGCCGGCTTGCCAGCAACTGCGCCAGATCGCCACCCGGCTGGGCGTGGGCGACGACCAAGGTATCGGACAAGTGTGCAAGGCTTTCGTTGCGCTGTGCGGCTAATGTTCGGGTGAGCCGCTGGCTGGTGGCGAATGGGCTCACCACCGCCATCCGTCCTTCGGCAATCGCCGTTTTCCAGTCGGGCTTGAGGCTGGCACCCGCCACAGGTCGCGCCAGCACTGCCACCACCGGGCTTTTCGCCTGCAACAACAGAAGCAGAACGGATTGCTCCAGCGGCGAGTGAAAACCGCCGATCACCACGCGGCGGGCTTTGGCCTGATCAAGTGCCCAATCCATCGCTATCAGGATGGCCGCGCCCGGACACTGGCGGGAGGCGAAAAATGCGGTCAGGGGCGGGTCGAGCAGATGCTGCGCGCCCAGCCCGCTCCAGCGGCGTTGCGCGCGCTCGACAGTCCAAATCGTCTGCCCGGATAATGACATCTAGCCTAAACCTTTGGCACAGCACGTTTTTTTGATTTCTCCGGCGTTATTATCCCAGCGCAGGGAAAATGAACACGCCTTGCCAACACGAGTAAACGCTGCCTCGCAGGAGCCAGGCCAACGGTTGCTTTGTGCCCATCGTTCAAAGCGTAACGTCAGAATACGGGCAGGCGCCCCCTCCTCCAGATGCCACGAAGATAATAACGAAGGCAGCATCTTATTGATTTGTATGGGATATCAAACAGACTCGGGTTTGTTATCCAGCCCTTCGGATAATAAATCCTGCTGTGCCGCCTTCATGTAGGCCATATTGCGTTTGGCCCGATCCGGCAGGGCACAAGCAAACCTTGATCACGCCAGACTTAAAGCATCTTCGAGGCTTTAAGTGTGTCCACCCTGGCAATACGGCACAGGTCGCCGTTGGCGATGGAGCCGTGCCGGTCAATCCAGGCGCTCACCTCGTCCCAAGCGCTGGGACGTTCCAGGTTCAACAGCGTGACGGTCACGCTTTCTACAGCGGTATCGGTATTCTGACGGTATTGCGGCGGGTAAAGCTGGGCGGCGGCCATTTCCGCGAACATCATCTTCACGCCCTCGCCATCGTCGATATTGGGCGCTACAGAATTTGCTGAACCGGCTGAGACAGCCAGTGAGATGGGGCGTCAGTGGTATCGAAGCCAGTCAACGTATAGGTCAACTTAGGAGAACGGTTACGAACCGTAAGCTCGCGTTCTTTGAGCGTTGCTTTGACGTGCGCCTTGTAGGCGTTGGTTCCCTCGCGTTCCATGCGCTCCAGCGTTTCCCGGTTGATCGTGCCCCGAATGACCTCGCCGCCATCATGCGGAGCCAATTCAAACTGCCCGGAATAGCCCAGCCAGCCGATGATCTGGCCGTCAATTTGGCGGGTACGCTCAACGACAGCCAAGCCCTCTACACGCTCGCGCGCTCTGGATACAGCCGCCTGATCAAGTTCGAAATCCCGCTCGCCTTCCACCAGTCGCAGGCTTGCGCCTTCGCTGTCCAGTAGTTTGAAGAAAGCTTGAAGCGCACCGATTTGCCGGTCATCCAGCCCCGCCGCCGCCCGGTTGAACTGCGCCTCGTCGGAAGCGCACATCCCGGAAAGCGTCGCTGCAACCTCGTCCACCACAGCCTTGAGTGCAGTGTCGTCATGCGCGTCGATTTCCGATTCCGGCACTTGCAGCACGAAGCCGAACGAACCCCGCACCACATCGGTCACCAGCGGTTGGGTATCGCCACTGAACGGCACCCGGCCTTTCGATGCCAAGGGCCCCTGTTCGTGCGCGGCAAAGCGCTGGCTGACAATTTTTTGGAATTGCTCAATCGCCTGGCTACTGAAGGTGGCCTTGATTCCTTGCGAGCCAAACACCGGGCGACCGCCAAAAAATAACGCCGCTCCCGCAGGCGCGCTCGCAATGCGATCCGCCAGATCAGCTTGCAGTCGCTGCACCCTTTGGGCATATTGAAAATGCTCGATCGCGTCGTCCTCGGGCGAGCATTGCGCGAGCAGCGCCTGCACCTGCGCTAGGTCCGCCTGTAAAAATTGCCGTTCAAGTTGTGGCAGCATCGTCAGCCTCCTGCATCCATGTTAGCCAATATTTCGCGTGCCGCGTCGTCGTCCGATTGCAGCGGAATTTGCAGCATCCCCTTCCACACTTGATCGCCGCGTCGATGCGAAAACAGGCCATACCAATAACGCACATCCTGCACCAACTTCTCGGGCTGTTCTCAGCAGCACGGATGCGAGACTGTGAGCGCGCATGGGCTTGTTTGGGACGATAGCCGCGCGCTCCCCGGTTGCGCGTCATCTCCCGGCTGATGGTCGATTTATGGCGCTCCATCAATCGGGCAATCTCGCTTTTGTCATGTCCCGCTTTGGCAAGGATGGCAATCTGATACCGTTCGTC
>NZ_LDUG01000025.1:135887-228571 GCF_001530125.1 Thiobacillus denitrificans
GGACACTACTGTTTGGTACTAAAAGATCAGCATGCCGAAACGCCAAGTTATGCAAAGGCGCTTTCATCGTTATTTGCTGGTATTGGCCAGCGCTGTGGGCGGGGCGCCCTCGCCCCGATTTGCGCACCGTCGCAACCGCCACGGTATCGGCCCGGGGGCGGGCGTGCGTGGTTGTTGCCGACGCGTCGGCTTTTACAACCACGGCCTCCTCCTTGCGGGGGCTCCTACAACAGCCCCCCGGCGGCGAGGCCTTGGCGAGCACTTGCCCTTTGCGCCTTGCGGCGCATCGAGGCTGAAGCCGTTCCTACGGCAGCGCCTGCGGGATGCCAAAGGACAGGGGCTTCATCAGGGGGCAAGACATGACCTCAACAACCAACAGTGACATAGCCTATGCAAATCCCTCTTGGTGAAAACATCCAGCGCTGTACAATGCCCCGCATGCGCCGCATCATTGTCCTGATCATCATGCTCATCGTTCCGCTCCAGTTCGCCTGGTCTGCGGTGGCCGGACTGCATGGGCATGTGGGGGAGGACGTAGCCGTCCTGGGTTTTCATACCCACGATGATGATCACCATGACCATCATGACCACGCGAGTCCTGATCACTCCGCCGCCGGCAACACGGACAAGGGCCACAGCGAGGACGGGCATCACGGCAGCCATTACCACCCTGTCTTTTCGTCCATCCTCATGGAATCCGGCCTGACGCTGGATTTCGCCTTGCGCAGCGGGCCCATTTCGCAGTCGCCTGCTGCCTTTCTGTCCCACACTCCCCCGCTTCTCGACCGTCCCCCTCTAGCGCACGCCTGAACCGGCGAGCGCTTGCTCCAACTCGGCTTCACGCTGCGGTCTGCTTTCGCGCGCCGGTGTTCTTCGTTCCGTTGTTTTTTCACGAGGAAAACCATGCGATTCACGCTATCCGTGTTTTTGCGCGCGCTGCCGCAGGCGGCGAGTGCCCAAGCTCCCCAAACCGTCTTGACCCAGGCCGATGCCGTCCGCCTGGGGTTAACTCCGCGTAGCGCGCGGAGTTCGGCAAATTTTTCCCACATCGTCTTGAGCGATGAACTCACATTTATTGCGCCTGCAGGCGCCATTCGAGGTTGGCTATGAAAAAAATATTTCCCCGCATCCCGTTCGCTACATGGGCAATGGCTACGCTGTGTGTTCTTACGTCCACCGCTCAGGCAGCCGATCAGCCGGTCAAATTTACCGTTCCCAACAGTCAAATTCAGGCATTGGGCATTCAAACCGCGCCATTACAGACTCAAACCAGCGCGGTAAAGGCGAGTTTTCCTGCGCAGGTCGTGCTCCCGCCCACAGCGGAACAGGTGGTCAGCTCGCCGGTTACCGGCCTCGTCGCACAAGTGCTGGTTCAGCAAAACCAGGCCGTGCGTGCGGGGTCGCCGCTGGTGCGCATCGTCAGCCCGGAGCTCGGCCAATTGCAACTGCAACTGCTGCAAGCGACCGCCCGCGCCACCCTCGCAAGGCAAGCGGCGCGACGCGAACAAGCTTTGTTCAAGGAAGGCATCATTCCCCAGCGCCGGGTGCAAGAGGCGCAGGCGGCTTTGATGGAAGGCGAAGCCGCACTCAACCAGGCCAAATCAATACTGCGTTTAAGTGGGATGTCGGCTGCAACAATTAATCGCGTTGCCGCTTCCGGCAAACTACAGGACAGCATTACGCTGACCGCGATGCAGGCGGGCATCGTGACCGAGCTGGCTGTCCAGCCGGGTCAACGCGTCGAAGCCGCCACTGCCTTGTTGCATGTGGCGCAGATGGGTTCGTTGTGGCTGGATATTCAGCTGCCGGCGTCGCAAAGCGCCAGTTGGCCCGTGGGTACAAGGGTCGAAGTACCCGGCCGGGGCATCACGGCGCGTATCCTGAGCGCCAGCCCGACCGTCTCGTCCAACAGTCAGACGCTGGTGCTGCGGGCCGCGGTCGAAGGTAAAACCAGCCAGCTTCGCCCGGGCGAGTTTGTGACGGTTGAGCTGCCGATGGCGGCGACGCAAGGCAGCTGGGATGTCCCGCTGTCCGCACTGGCCTACGACGGCAATCAACCCTACGTATTTGTCCGCACCTCGACCGGCTTTGAAGCGAGACCCGTGCAAGCCGTGGCCAGCGCAGGGCAACGCGTGCGCGTGCAAGGCGCGGTCAAGGCGGGCGAACGGATCGCCGTGTCCGGCGTGGTGGCGCTCAAGGGCGCCTGGCTCGACGCAAAGGAGAGCAAGTAATGCTTTCCCTCCTCGTTAAATTTTCCCTGTCGCAGCGCCTGTTTGTTCTATTGGCGACGCTGATCGTCGCCGGTGCCGGGTGGGTCGCATACAGCGGTTTGCCGATTGACGCGTTCCCCGATGTGTCGAGCACCCAGGTCAAAATCATCATGAAGGCCCCCGGCATGACGCCGGAGGAAGTCGAAAGCCGGATCGCGGTGCCGATCGAAGTGGAAATGCTCGGCATCCCGAAAACCAAAATTCTGCGCTCGGTCACGAAATATGGCTTGGTCGATGTGACGATCGATTTCGAGGACGGCACCGACCGCTATTGGGCGCGCCAGCAGGTGAGCGAACGTCTGGGCGGGCTCACGGAAAGTTTGCCCGCCGGCATCTCGGGTGGCATGGCGCCGGTGACCACGCCGTTGGGTGAGATGTTCATGTTCACGGTCGAAGGCGAAGGCTTGTCGCTGGCCGAACGTCGCAGCCTGCTCGACTGGGTGATTCGGCCCGCGTTACGCACAGTGCCCGGCGTGGCCGACGTCAACTCATTGGGTGGCGTCGTTCGGGCCTATGAAGTGGTGCCGGATCCGGTACTGCTGGCGGCCAGCGGCGTGACCATCATGCAACTCAAGGAGGCGATCGGCGCCAACAACCGCAACGACGGCGCGGGCCGCCTCGGCGAAGGCGACGAAGTGCTGCTGGTGCGCAGCGAAGGCAGCATTACCAGCCTGGACGATCTGCGTGCGATCGTAGTGACGACCAAGGACGGCGCACCCATCCGTGTCGGTAATCTGGCTGAGGTCAAGATCGGCACCGTCACCCGCTATGGCGTGGTAACACAGAGTGGCAAGGGCGAAGCGGTGCAGGGGCTGGTGTTGGGCCTGGCCGGGGCCAACGCAAAACAGGTGGTCGAAGGGGTGCGCAAAAAACTGGAAGAGCTGCAACCTACGCTACCAAAAGGCGTGCAAATCAAAACTTTCTACGACCGCGCCTCCCTCGTCACCAAAGCGGTCGGTGCAGTCTCGACCGCGCTGCTCGAAGCGACCGTGCTGGTCGTCGTGTTGCTGGTGCTGTTCCTGGGCAATATCCGCGCAGCGCTGACCGTAGCGCTGGTGCTGCCGCTGGCAGCGCTGATCACCTTCATCCTGATGCGCGGCTTCGGCATGTCGGCGAATCTGATGAGCCTGGGCGGTCTGGCGATCGCGATCGGCATGCTGGTCGATGCCGCTGTGGTGGTGGTCGAAAACATCGTGCAGCGTCTGGCGACCGACCCCACGGCCGGCAAGCTGCCGCGGCTGCATACGATCTATCGCGCGGTGCGCGAGGTGGCGGTGCCGGTCACGTCGGGGATTTTGATCATCATTACCGTATTCCTGCCGCTGCTCACCTTGCAGGACCTCGAAGGTAAATTTTTCGTGCCGGTAGCGCTCACCATCGTATTCGCGCTGGCAGCGTCGCTGGTGTTGTCGTTGACCGTCATTCCGGTGCTGGCGTCGTATCTGTTGCGCGAAGTCAAGCATGAAGACCCATGGCTGCCGCGCAAGCTGCTAGCACTCTACGAACCTGCGCTGGCCTGGGGCTTGCGTCGGCAGGGCGTCGTCGCCGCAGTGGCGGTGGCAATGTTGCTGGTGGCAGGCGTGGTCTACACGCAGGTCGGCAAGACCTTTATGCCGACGATGGACGAAGGCGACCTGATCGTCGGCATCGAGAAGCTCCCTTCGATCAGCCTGGAGCAGAGCGCTGCACTCGATCTGAAGATTCACCAGGCGCTGATGAAAGCCATTCCCGAGATTACCGGTATCGTGGCGCGCGCCGGGTCGGATGAGATCGGCCTTGATCCCATGGGGCTGAACCAGACCGACACGTACTTGCAGTTAAAGCCGCGCGACGAGTGGCGCATGAAGAGCAAGGAAGCGCTGATGGATGAAATACGCAAGGTGCTCGACCCGATGCCCGGCATCGAGTACAGCTTTACGCAGCCCATCGAAATGCGCGTATCGGAAATGATCATTGGCGTGCGCGGCGATCTGGCGGTGAAGATTTTCGGCCCCGACCTTGACCAGCTCAACAAGTACGCGAGCCAGGTCGAAGCGCTGCTGAAGACGGTTCCCGGCAATCAGGACGTGTACACGGTGCAGAACGACGGGGTGCAGTATTTGCGGGTGACAGTGGACCGGCTGCAGGCCGGTCGGCTGGGTCTGAGCGTCGAAGAAATTCAGGACGCGCTGCGCACGCAGATCGAAGGGCAGTGGGCCGGCATCGTGATCGAGGGCAACCGGCGTACGCCGATCATATTGCGCGGTACCGAGGCGGTGCGGACGTCGCCGGCCGAGTTAGGCGCGATGCGCATCACGACCAAGGACGGCAGCACGGTGCCCTTGTCCAGTGTGGCCAAGCTCGAACGCGCGGCGGGGCCGGTCAAGATCGATCGCGAAATGGGCAGCCGCTACAGCGTGGTGATCGCCAACGTCGGCGGCCGTGATCTGGTCGGTTTCGTCGAAGAGTCCCGCGCGCTGGTTGCACAGAAACTGCCTCTACCCACCGGTTACCGCATCACCTGGGGCGGCCAGTTCGAGAACCAGCAGCGCGCGGCCGCACGTTTGACGGTGGTGGTGCCGGTCGCACTGGGGCTGATCTTCGTGTTGCTATTTGCGACCTTCGGTTCGGTGCGCCAGGCGCTGCTCATCCTCAGCAATGTGCCGTTCGCGCTGGTCGGCGGCATTGTCGCGTTGTGGGTCACCGGCGAATATCTGTCGGTGCCGGCGTCGGTGGGCTTCATCGCACTGCTGGGGATCGCGGTATTGAACGGGGTCGTGCTGGTCAGCTATTTCAACCAGTTGCAAAGCGAGGGCATGCGATTGAGCGAGGTGGTCGTGCAAGGGGCGAAGCGACGTTTACGACCGGTGATGATGACCGCGGCGATTACCGCGTTCGGCCTGATCCCGCTGCTGTTTGCGACCGGGCCCGGCTCGGAGATTCAGCGGCCGCTCGCCATCGTCGTGATAGGCGGTTTGATCACCGCCACGGCGCTGACGCTGATGCTGCTCCCCATCCTGTATTTACGCTTCGCATTTTCGAAACGAGAGGTTTCCCATGTCTGAACTTTGTTTAACCCTGCTGTGCCCGCCACAAGCCGAGGAAAGATTGCTCGATCTGCTGCTGATGTTGCCCAACACCACGGTCTTCACCAGCACGCCCACCGCCGCTCACGGCCTGACCCACGAGAATCTGGATCAAACCGAACAGGTGCTGGGTCGCGCGCGCGCCACCGAGGTGGAAGTGATCTTTGCGGCGGACGACAAAGCGGCCTTGCTCGACGCGCTGCGTCAGCAATTCGTCGGTGCAGGTCTGCGCTACTGGATAACACCCGTGGTCGAATCGGGAGAGATCGCATGATGATTCGATTGCTGCTGATGAGTTTGATGCTTTCGGGCACTGCGCGCGCGGTACAGCCGGTGAATCCGCCGGGGCTGCTGCCGACCGAAATGGCCCGGCCGTTGCTCGAACAGGATCCCGGCGTGGCGGCCGCGCGCGCGGGTCTGGAAGTCGCGCTGCAAGAGGCTGGCATGCTCGACAAATCGCCGTATGAATGGATAGCCCGGTCCACCGGACAGCAGCGGCGAGTAGAGAACGGCCCGCGCTACAACGAATGGCTGGTCGGCATCGAGCACACCCTGCGGCTGCCCGGTAAAGCCGCAGCCGATCGCAACCTCGGCAAGGCTACCGTCGAAGCGTCGCAGGCACGCTATGGCGAGGCGCGGCACGAAGCGGCGCGCGAGCTGATGGGTCTGTGGGTGGAGTGGCTGCATGCCGAGAATGCCCACACCTTGGCGGGGCAGAATATGCAGGCGACGCAGGAAAGCCTGGCGGCCGTGGACAAACGCGTTCGCGCGGGCGATGCCTCGAAGCTGGACCTGAATCTCGCGCGCGCCGAGCTGACCGACCAACGACGCCTGGAAAACGACGCAAAAACGCAGGCCGCCGTCGCTTGGGCGCGACTGTCCACGCGTTTCCCCAGCGTAGTGCGTCAAGTTCGGGCGCTGCCGCCGCCGCTGCCACTGGGGGAGGAAGCCGCATTCTGGCGCGAGCGCATCCTTGAGCAAAGCGACGAGTTTAAGCTCGTGCAAACGCAATTAGTGGTGGACCAGGCACATGCTGAACGCGCGCGCAAGGACAGGATTCCCGATCCCACACTCGGCGTCCAGACGGCCTCGGAAATAGGCGGCCGTGAGCGCATCACCGGCGTGACGATCAGCATGCCCATTCCGGGGGGCCAACGCCTTGCGCGTAGCGCCAAGGCCATGGCAGTAGTGGAGGTATCGCGCCGGGAAGTCGAGTTTAGGCAGCGCCAGCTCGAAACAGAAATTGCGAGCGCCGTCGCGACTGCGCAAGGCGCCTACGACAGCCTGCAAATCGCCAACGAAGGCACAGTCGCGATGCAGCAGAACGCCGCGCTGATGCAACGCGCCTATACGCTGGGCGAAGCGGAGCTGCAAGCCTTGCTGCTGGCGCGTCGCCAAGCCAACGCGGCGATGAATAGTGCGCTGCAAGCGCAAGTCACGGCGCTGAAGGCTTATTACGGGTTACTCGTCGACGCTCACCTGATTTGGGATTTGGAACATGACTAAACCTTTAAATTTACCCTTCATGTCGCAACGGATCGAGGCCATGTTGCGCGCTCGCTGGTTTGCATTCATCACGCTGTTGTTGCTATCCCTGCTGGCGAGCAGTGCGTTCGCACACGGTGTGGCAGAAGATGACAAGCTGTTTATCGAGCAAGCCAGCGGTATGCAGTTGATACCGTTCATCTACCTCGGCGCGAAGCACATGGTCACCGGGTATGACCATCTGCTCTTCCTGTTCGGGGTGATTTTCTTCCTGTACCGGATGCGCGAGGTCGCAGCTTACGTCACGCTATTCGCCATTGGTCATAGCGTCACGCTGCTGTATGGCGTACTCAGCGGCACGCATGTCAATCCCTACATTGTCGACGCCATCATCGGCCTCTCGGTCGTGTACAAGGCGCTCGACAATCTGGGCGCATTCAAGCGCGTGTTGGGCTTCCAGCCGAATACCAAGGCCGCCGTGCTGATTTTCGGTTTCTTCCATGGCTTTGGCCTCGCCACCAAGTTGCAGGAATTCACGCTATCGCAGGACGGACTGGTGGCGAACATCCTTGCATTCAATGTCGGCGTTGAGCTTGGGCAATTGCTCGCGCTCGTCACAATCCTGATTGCCATGGGCTTCTGGCGGCGGTCCGGTGCATTCTGGCATCAGGCATTCGCGGCCAATGCCGTGTTGATGGCCGCGGGATTCGTGTTGATGGGCCATCAAATGACCAGTTATTTCACACTTTGATTTGAGGATTCAGACATGAACACACACAACACGCACCCGCTTCCGACCCTGCCCCAACTCATCAAGGCGACCGGCGGGGCCTTGATCGTCGCCGCCGCAATCCTGATCGCCGCCGTGCTGCCCGCAGAGCATGGCATCGACCCGACCGGGGTGGGCAAGGCGCTGGGGCTGACCAGGCTGAACGCACCCAGCGAAGAGACTGCCGCGCCCCTGCTTCCGGCCGTTTCCGCTGCAACGCTCCCCAGCAGTGCGGCAGCGGCCGCACCCATGGTGCAAACACTCGCAGCGGCCGTAACTAAAAGCGAAGCGCCTTTTCGCAGCGACGAAATGTCGCTGACCCTGCAACCCGGCGAGGGCGCGGAAATCAAGGCGTCCATGCGCAAGGGCGAGCAATTCGTCTTTACCTGGTCAGTCGAGGGCGGCAAAGTCAATTTCGACATGCATGGCGAGCGGCCCAATGCGGGCAACGAATTCACCAGCTACTGGAAAGACACGCAGCAGACCGGCGCCCAGGGCGCTTTTGTCGCTCCGTTTGACGGGACGCACGGCTGGTATTGGCGCAACCGCGGCGATAAACCCGTTGCCGTCAAAGTCAAAGTGAGCGGTTTTTACGAGACGCTCTACCGGCCGGATTGACCATTCAACCTAAAAACCGCAGTTGACCGCTCATCACCCTGAGGAATGCAGCATGGATATTGGTTTTTCTGCCTTCGACCACGCCCCCCTACAGGGTGAGTCCGCTACGCACCCGCTGGCACGCCTGGTCGTGCGCCTGCCTTGGTCGCACGTCGTTGCAGGCCCCGGCCTGCCGCCTCCTCGCTTCGCGGCATCCACCCGCCCAGACGCACCATCGAGCGCGTCCAACTGCGGTTTCTAGGATGAATCAGGATGACTCACCTTCTTCATTTGTCCCGTCCCGTCAGCCTCACATGATCCCGTTGACCCAGAGCAGGCGCCCATGAGCGATTTCCGTACGGCCATCTGGCCGGCCCTGGCCGCGGCCGCCCTGTTCGGCGGCAGCACGCCGCTGGTCAAGCTGCTGGTGGGCGAAATGCCCGCCTTGCTGCTGGCGGGCCTGCTCTATCTGGGCAGCGGCGTGGGCCTGGTGGTCATTCGCCTGCTGCGGGATCGCGGCTGGCGAGCGAGCGGGCTGGCCGCAGACGAATGGCGCTGGTTCGGCGCCGCCATTGTCTTCGGCGGCCTGCTGGGACCGGTGCTGCTGGTCTTCGGTCTGACCCGTATCGGCGCGGGGACCGCTTCGCTGATGCTCAACCTGGAGGCGGTTTTCACCGCCGTGCTGGCCTGGGTCGTCTTCAAGGAAAACGTCGATCGCCGCATCGTGCTCGGCATGCTGCTCATCGTCGCCGGCGGCGCGGTGCTCGCCTGGCCATCCGCCGGAAGCGCAACGGTGGACGGGGTCGGCCTTCTGGCCATCGCTGCCGCCTGTTTCTGCTGGGCAATCGACAACAACCTGACGCGCCGGGTGTCAGGCTCGGACGCCCTGTTCATCGCCGGGACCAAGGGCTTGACCGCCGGCGCGGTCAACACCGGCCTGGCCCTGCTGCTGGGCGCGGCATTGCCTGCCTGGTCCGCCGCGTGGGCAGCCATGACAGTCGGCTTTGTGGGCTATGGCTTGAGCCTGGTGCTTTTTGTCATGGCATTGCGCGGCCTGGGCACGGCCCGCACGGGCGCCTATTTCTCCACCGCGCCTTTCATCGGTGCAGCCATCGCCATCCTGTTGCTGGGCGAACCCACGCCCGCCCCTTTCTGGCTCGCTGCCGGCCTGATGGGTGCGGGTGTCTGGCTGCACCTGACCGAACGTCACGCCCATGTGCATACGCATGAGCCGCTGGAGCACACGCACCCGCACATTCACGATGCGCATCACCAGCACGAACATGATTTCGATTGGGATGGCAAAGCGCCGCACAGCCATCCCCATCGGCATGTGGCCATCACCCACAAACACCCGCATTTCCCGGATATTCATCATCGGCACGGGCATTGATCCTGGTTCTGCGGATCCCGCTAGGGCCACTCGAAAATGGTAGACGAGAACGGCCGATCATGTTTTGCCGAGGCAAAAAAACGGAGTGTCACGATGATCGCGCTATGGTTGCATCCTGGCTGAACCCTGCCGCACGCGACCGACTCTTCCCGACCCACAAGAATCACGGCCTTCGACGCTTTGACGGTCGGCTATCTCGTGTTGAGCCGCCATTCAAAAATTCGAGGCGGATGCCGGGTCATTGGCCTTATGTAAAGCTTTGCATAAGGCCGACGAGCCGAAGTTCGCGGAAAGTTAGCGAATGGCGGGTTAACCCCAGATAACCGACTGCCATGACGTTGAAGGCTGGGCGGCTCTTGTGGGTCGATGCGAGACTGTGAGCGCGCATGGGCTTGTTTGGGACGATAGCCGCGCGCTCCCCGGTTGCGCGTCATCTCCCGGCTGATGGTCGATTTATGGCGCTCCATCAATCGGGCAATCTCGCTTTTGTCATGTCCCGCTTTGGCAAGGATGGCAATCTGATACCGTTCGTCTTGGGTGAGGTGTGTGTATTTCATTCAGGGCAACTTTGACTTGGCGGTCGAGGGGCTCGGATGCTCTCACATCTCGCCCACCCAACCCGTTAATCAGAGTTGCACTTCGAATTTGAATCCGCGCCCGTTTTTTCCAGCGCATCGTCCAAAATTTCCACCCAGTGTCGCACAGGAATCCCGGTGCCCGATTGCAGATGCGTGAGGCAACCAATGTTGGCGGTGACGATCACCTCCGGCGCCCCCGCCTGTAAATAGCCGAGCTTGCGCATCTTGAGCTGGTTGGCGATCTCGGGCTGCAGGATCGAATAGGTGCCGGCCGAGCCGCAGCACAGGTGTTTTTCCGCCACCGGAGTGAGCTCGAATCCGGCATCGGTCAGCAGCGCCTCGACGCCGCCCGTGAGTTTCTGTCCGTGCTGCAGGGTGCAGGGCGGGTGGTAGGCGATGCGTTTAGGGGTGAGGGGTGAGGGGTTAGGGGTGAGAGATTTCAGCGCGGCCGCTTCGCAAACGAGGATTTCCGAAATGTCTTTCGTCGCGGCGGACACGCGCGCGGCTTTTTCCGCATAGGCGTCGTCATTGCGCAGCAGCCAGCCGTAGTCCTTCACCATCACGCCGCAGCCCGAGGCCGTCATCACGATGGCTTCCACGCCGGCGTCGAGCTGCGGCAGCCAGGCGTCGATGTTGCGGCGTGCGGCATCAAGGCCCGCATCGGTGTCGTTGAGGTGATGCGCAAGCGCGCCGCAGCAGCCGGCTTCGCTTGCCGTGACCAGCGAGATGCCGAGGCGGTCGAGCACGCGCGCGGTGGCGGCGTTGATGTTGGGTTTGAGGCCGGGCTGCACGCAGCCCTGCAGGACCAGCATGCGGCGGGCGTGGCGTGCGGCGGGCCAGATGCCTGCTGCTTCGGCGGCGGGGATGCGGGCCTTCAAAAAGCCCGGCATCAGACTGCGCACGCCCTGGCCGAGATTGAGCGCGCTGTTGAACAGCAGTTGCGTGCCGAGGCCGATTTTCAGCGCCGTGCGGGTCGCGGTCTCGCCCACGCTGCGGCCGACTTTTTCCTCGACGATGTGGCGGCCGATGTCGAGCAGCTTGCCGTATTCGACGCCCGATGGGCAGGTGGTCTCGCAGTTGCGGCAGGTCAGGCAGCGGTCGAGGTGAAGCTGGGTTTTCGCCGTCGGCGTTGCGCCTTCGAGCACCTGTTTCATCAGATAGATGCGGCCGCGCGGCGAGTCGAGCTCGTTGCCGAGAATCTGGTAGGTGGGGCAGGTGGCCAGACAAAACCCGCAATGCACGCAGCTGCGCAGGATGCGTTCGGCTTCCTCGCCCTCGGGGGTGTTGCGGAAGGATTCGGCGAGCGTGGTCTGCATGTCAGAAGTCCGAATACAGGCGGCCGCGGTTGAAAATGCCCCTGGGGTCGAAGCGCTGCTTGAGGTTGCGATGCACGCCCAACAGGGCCGGGGCGAGCGGGGCGAAGACGCCGTCGGCCGGCGCGGCGCCGCGGAACAGGGTGGCGTGGCCCCCCGCACTCTTGGCAGCTTCGCGCAAGTTGGCTGCGGGCCGGTTGCTTGCCAGCCAGCGCACGGCGCCGCCCCATTCGATCCATTGCGCGTCGCCCAGGTTCAGTGGCGGCGTGGTCGGCTTGACCGCCAGACGCCATATCGGGCGCTTGTCGAAAAAAGGTGTCGCCTGGTCGCGCAGGCGCTGCCAGAAGGCAGCGGCATCCTTCAATGCCTCGCCGCCGAGTTTGGCCTGCGCGACCTGCACCGCGGACGCCGCGCCCGACAGCCGCAGCGTCAGCAGGCCGGCGTGCCATGAAGTCGCCGACAGCGGCAGCGGCTGTCCGGCCCACTGGTTCATTTTCAGGATGGCGGTGGCTTCATCCAGTTCGAATTGCAGCGTGGATTCCGCAGCCGGTTTCGGCAGCACCTTGAGCGAGACTTCGGTGATGAGGCCAAGCGTGCCGAGCGCGCCGACCATCAGCCGCGACACATCGTAGCCGGCGACATTCTTGATCACCTGGCCGCCGAAGCGCAGCGGCTGCCCGGTACCGTCGACCATCCGCACACCGAGCACGAAGTCGCGCGCGGCGCCGGCGTAGGGTCGGCGCGGGCCGGACAGGCCGGCGGCAATGCAGCCGCCCAGCGTGGCCGGGCCGCCGAAGTGCGGCGGCTCGAACGCCAGCATCTGATTCTGTTCGGCGAGCAGTCCCTCGATTTCGGCCAGCGGGGTGCCGGCACGTGCGGTCAGCACCAGCTCCTTGGGCTGGTAGTCGACGATGCCGGCAAGCGCGCGTGTGCTGAGGACTTCACCTTCATCGGCGTTGCCGTAGAAGGTCTTGCTGCCGCCGCCCTGGATGATGAGCGGCGTATTGCTTTCATGGGCGGCGCGGATGCGCTCGATCAAGGTGTCCAGCATCAGAACCTCGGCAGCTCGGGGTGCGTTAGCTGGCCGCCGTGGACGTGCATCGCGCCCCACTCGGCGCAGCGGTGCAGTTCGGGAACAGCCTTGCCGGGGTTGAGCAGCTTGTCAGGGTCGAATGCGGCCTTCACGTCGTGGAAACGGCTCAGTTCCGGCGTGGCGAACTGCGCGCACATCTGGTTGATCTTTTCCAGCCCGACGCCGTGCTCGCCGGTGATGGTGCCGCCGACCTCGACGCACAGCTCGAGAATCTTGCCGCCGAAGGCTTCGGCCTTGGCGAGTTCGCCGGGCTGGTTGGCGTCGAACAGGATCAGCGGGTGCAGATTGCCGTCGCCGGCGTGGAACACGTTGGCTACCGCCAGGCCGTATTCGGCGCTCATCTCGCTGATGCGTTTCAACACGTGCGGCAAAGCGCCGCGCGGAATGGTGCCGTCCATGCAGTAATAGTCGGGCGCGAGCCGGCCGACCGCGGGGAAGGCGGCCTTGCGCCCGGCCCAGAACTTGAGGCGCTGCGCCTCGCTCTCGGCGGTGCGGATCTCGATCGCGCCAGAGGCTTCGAGCACTTTCCGCACGGTGTAGATGTCGGCCGAGACTTCCTCGTTGACGCCGTCAACCTCGCACAAGAGCAGGGCCTCGCAGTCGAGCGGGTAGCCAGCGTGGACGAAGGCCTCGGCGGCCTGGATGGCGAGGCGGTCCATCATCTCGAGACCTGCAGGGATGACGCCAGCGGCGATGATGTTGCCGACTGCGGCACCCGCTTTCGCCACATCGTCGAACGCGGCCAGCACCACCTGCGCGCGTTCGGGGCGCGGCAGCAGCTTGACCGTGACTTCGGTGATCACCGCCAGCATGCCTTCCGAGCCGGTCAAGAGCGCGAGCAGATCGTAGCCGGGCGCGTCGAGCGACTCGTTGCCGATTTCCAGCAATTGGCCGTCGATGGTCCACGCGCGCAGCTTCATGATGTTGTGCACGGTGAGGCCGTATTTGAGGCAGTGCACGCCGCCGGAGTTTTCCGCCACGTTGCCGCCGATCGAGCAGGCGATCTGCGACGACGGATCGGGCGCGTAATAAAGATTGTGCCCCGCGACGGCTTCGGAAATCGCCAGGTTGCGCACGCCGGGCTCGATCACGGCGGTGCGCGTCAGCGGGTCGATGGCCTTGATGCGGTTGAGCTTGGCCAGCACCAGCAACACCGCACCGTCGACGGGTATGGCGCCCGCCGACAGGCCGGTGCCGGCGCCGCGTGCCACCACTGCGACCTTCTCCGCGTGGCACAGCTTCAGGATCGCCGCCACCTGCGCCTCATTCTCCGGCAGTGCTACCACGTCAGGGGTGTTGCGGTACACCGCCAGGCCGTCGGACTCGAATGGCAGCAGGTCTTCGCGCTCGTTGAGCACGCAGTGCGCCGGCAACAGGCGGCGCAGTTTGGATAGGAAGGCGGGACTGAGCATGGCAGGGCGGGAAACGGTCAGGCCGCCAGTTTAGCCGGGCTCGCCTGCGCGTGCGAGGGCGCGAGACGCCGGTAGGCTTCCGCCAGTGCACCGTCGCCGCCGACGTTGCCGGGAAAAATCACGACGGGAATCTGCGGCAGGCGGTGGGCGGTCGGCGTCTGCACCACGGTCACGCCGGGGAGGATCTGCCCCAGCACGCGCGAGGTCGCCAGTTCCAGCCCGGTCGACAGCACGTCGTTGGAGGTGATGCCGCCCTTGCTGATGAGGAAGCCCAGGGTTTCCGGCAGCCGATGCACCACGTCCATCAGCGTGGCGGACACGGACTCGCCGAAGGCCAGCCGCTCGGCCACGCTGACGAACTGCCGCTCGGCGCGGCTGGTGAACACCACCGGCGTGAGGCCGCGTGCGTGGGCGTGGGCGATGCTCGCTGTCAGTTCGTCGACCAGCGCGGCGCGCGCGTCAGGCAGACGGGCGACGTCGAGCGGCAGGCCGACCACGCCGCGTTCCTTCAGCAGCGCGGTGAGCTGGGCCGTGGTCTTGGCGACGTGCGAGCCGACGATGATCGCGCCGGGCTGGCCGTCGCGCACCAAAGTGGCGAAGGATTCGGCAGCTACCGGCTGCGGCGGCAGCTTGGCGAGTGCGGTGAGCAGCGAGGCCGCGCTGCGGAACAGCAGGTGGCGGCCAGAGGCGGCGGCTTTCAGGACTGCGTCGGCGAAGATGCGGTAGTCGTCTGCGGATTCGCCGTCGACCACGCCGATTGCGTTGTTCTCGAACGATGCGAGCCAGGAATCGGCCTGGCCTTTGCGAAGGTCCGTGAGGGTGAGCCGCGCCACGTCAGCGGCCTCGACGCGGCCGGCGGTCTTCTCGGCGACGTAGTCGGGCAGATACGCGGTGCGGTAGCCGAACACCGAGTCGCGCGCGAACTCGGTCTCGTGGGTCGGCACCGGCTTGCCGTCGATGATCAGGTAGTGCGTGCTGTCGCGCGTGATGCGCCCGCCCTCGAAGAAGCCGGGGGTCAGGATGGTCGCGTCGAAAGAACCGAGCACGGCGTTCATCACGTCGGTCTCGACCGGGTAGTGGCCGCGCAGCGTTGAATCCGAGCGCGATACGAACAGCACCGGCCCTTTGTAATCGACGAGCGCGAGCTTGAGGTTTTCGCATACCTCTCGCGTGACGTCGGCGGCGCGCGCCGCGTCCATCCCGCGCGTGTTGGTGAGGATGAAGAACAACGGCGCGGCGTCGGCCAGCGCCGTCTTCAACGTGGCGACATCCCAGCGCGTCAGGAGCAGACAGGAATGCACCGTCTGCGATCCGGTGGGGTCGTCGTCGAGAACGATGATTTTCGGGGTCATGATCTAAACCTTTTTTGTCCGCGAAGGACGCGAAGGGGCGCGAAGAAGACCTGAGTAAACACTGATACGTCTGTCATTGCGAGGAGCGAAGCGACGCGGCAATCCAGAAAGCCTCGCCGAATCAAGCAGTGGATTGCTTCGCTGCGCTCGCAATGACAAATTACAGACTTATTCAGCGTCCTCCGGGTTTTCCTTCGCGTTTCTTCGCGCCCTTAGCGGATACGTTTTTTTAAGCCGCCACCTGTTCCAGCATCGCCAGCGCGCGCTCGTGCATCGCCTGCGCGTTCATGCCGTTGAAGTCGAACAACTGCTGCGGGTTGGCGGTGGTTTCGCCGCGCTTCCAGCAGAACACGTCGCGCTGCGCGGCCTGACTGCGCAGCAGCACCGGCTCCAGCGGTGCCGACGGGCCGCCGGTGACGCCGATCAGCACGTCACCATGAAACATCGCCTTGAATGCAGCGTCGTCCATGAAGCGGCCGTCGGGTTCCGACACGCTGTCCCACAGCACGTCGCTCGGACGGTACAGGCGGCGCGGGTTGACCACGGCGACGATGCGCGAGCCGATGCCGGCTTCGGCCAGCTTCTCGGCGGCGGCAAACACCGGCTGCAGCACCAGGTCGCCGGTCACCGCGAACACCACGCTGTGGGAACCCGGGTGTTCCTTGAGCACAATGGCGCCGTCGTCGATCGCCTGATAGCTCTGCGCCATCGTGGCATGGATCGGCAGCGGCGTCTTCGAGGCGGTGATGACGATACCCTTGTTGCGCTGCTTCAGGGCCCAGTCGTAGCTCGCCTGGATCATGTTGGCATCGACCGGGAATAGCGGGTAGACGTTGCCGTTGCGCATCATCGCGGCGAAGTAGCTTTCGATTTCCGGGCGCTGGTGGGTCCAGCCGTTGCGGCCCTGCTCCAGCGCGCCGGCGGTGAACAGGCACACCGTTGCAGGCGTCGGGCGGCGCAGTTCGGCCATCGCCTGCGTCACCGTCTGCCAGATCGGCAGGCCGTTGATGGCGAAGGATTCGTAGCTGCACCACAGGCTGCGGCCGCCGAACAGCGCGACGCCCACCGCGAGGCCGGCGCAGGAGTCTTCGTTGAGCGGCTCGTAGACCTGACCAGAAGGCCCCTGGAAATACAGGTCGTCGGCAGTCGGATGGCGGATGGTCAACGCCTTGTTGATGTTGGCCATGCCCGACGCTTCGTTGCCGTCGGCGTTGGTGACGACGAAGTCCGGGTCGCGCTTACCCACTTCGCCGACGACGTTGCCGAAGGCGGTGGTGGGCACGTGGTTTTCGCCGACGGCGAATTCGGTCAGCGGCAGCCCTTCGAGGCTGGGCAGATCGCGCACGCTTTCGGTCACCGCCACGCGTGCGGCCGGGCCGCCGCCGGCGTGGCGGAAGTTCTCGCGGGTGATTTCCCACGCCTTGATCGGCAATGCGCGGCGCTGCAGCCCGCCCTTCACGTCGTCGGAGTCGAGCGTGTGGTGCGCGTAGAGGTTGTGCGACTTGGCGCCGGTGGCGTGTACGCCCGCGCCTTTCAATTGCTTGACAATGAGGCAGGCGCGGCGACCGGACAGCGCGCTTTTCGCGGCGGTATCGGCCGCCTTCAGAATCGCGCCGGTGAAGGCCATGCGCGCGGCGAAGCCGAAGGTCGTGCTGTCCGTGTACACCGGCGCGTCGGGCGTGTCGGCGTATTCGCGGGCGTCGATCAGGTGTATGTCGTCGAAGCCGTACGCGCGCCAGTAGTCGGTCATGCGCGTGTTGTCCCACAGCGACACCATGCTGTGGTGCTCCTGCGAATAGCCGTTCCACACCAGCACCGGCAGGTAGTTGGTGATGTCCGGATAGGCGGTCGCGAAATGCTGGAACGCGCTCATGATGTAGGGCTCGCCGAGGCCGCCGTCGCCGATGGTGACGGGGAACAGCTTGTCGCGATTCAGGTAGGCGCCGGCCATGGCGAAATGCTGGCCCTGGCCCAAGGGGCCGGCAGGCGCCAGCAGGCCGGGAATCGCGCCCGACAGATGGCCGAGCAGGCCGTGGCGCTCGCGAAAGCGCGCCCGCATGTCGGAAACCGTGTAGATGCCCATGTCTTCGAGCGAGGTGTCGAGGAACATCGCCGAATAGAAGCCGGGCGCGTGGTGGCCGACCTCGGTCACCATGTTGCGGTGGCCCAGCAGGTGCAGCGCGGCGACCGCGTCGGCGCTGGAGGCGAAGCCACCCGGGTGGCCGGACGACTTGCTGCCGGTGACCTGCAGGGTCAGGTAGCGCAGCGCATCGGCGGCCAGCAGCGTCTGGTAGATGGCCTGCTCACTGGTCGCGTCCGGCAGCGCGGGCTGGTTCGGCCCCAGCAGCGGCGCTGCGCCCAGGCGGTCGATTTCCGGAAAGCTGTCGGCGAAATACTGAATGCCCTCGCAAAAGGTGGGGACAGTCTCGGGCGGGGACTGCAGCACTGCGCTCATGGCAATTCCTTTCACAATATGAAAATGTTTCACATGATGTGAAACGATGGATGTATTGAAGCAGAAATTTCCCGCTTTTTCACATTGCGTGATAAATTTTCACCTTATGAAAAATACAATCTCATCCATCCAGGTGCTCGACCGCGCCATGGCGCTGGTCGGCGTTCTCTCCCGCGCGCCCGGCCCGGTCAGCCTGACCCGGCTGGCCAATGATGCCGGTCTGCATACCGCCAGCGCGCACCGCATTCTCGGCGCATTGATGGCGCACGGCCTGATCGAGAAAAGCGGCGCCGGCGAATACGACCTCGGCGTGCGCTGGCTGGAAGTCGGCAACCGCCTGCGCGCGCGGCTGAACATCCGTCAGGTTGCAATGCCGGCCATGCAGCAACTGGCCGAGCTGACCGGCGAGACGGTCAACCTGATCGTGCGGCGCGGCGACGAAGCCGTCTACGTCGAGCGCGTGACCGGCGGGCAGACGATGATCCAGGTGGTGCAGGTGGTCGGCGCGCACGCGCCGCTACATGTCACCGCGGTCGGCAAGGTATTTCTCGCCGAGGACAGTGCCAGCGGGGTGATGGGCTACGCCGAGCGCACCGGCCTGCCCGCCTACACTGCGAACACCCTGACCACGCTGGAAAAGCTGCGCGCCGAGCTTGAAGTGATCCGGCGCGAGCAGCTGGCCTACGACCGCGAGGAAGCCGAGCTGGGGGTGGCGTGCATCGGCGCACCGATCCGCGACGCCGAGGGCAAGCTGGTCGCCGGGCTGTCGATCTCGGCGCCGGCCGACCGCCACAAGCCGGGCTGGGCCGAGGCGCTGAAAACAACGGCCGCCCAGACCGGCGCTGCGCTCGGGTATCTGGCCGATGTCTGAAATCAGCAGGCATCCGTCAGTAAGTCCTTGCCGCGCGCAGGCTTTGTTGGCAATGTGGCGGCCATGACAGCCATCCAGCCCGCTACCCGCTACCAGATCGCCGCCTGGCTGATGATGGCCGCAGGCCTGCTGCTTGTCCTTCACCTGCGCGTGTTGCCGGCCTTGCTGGCCGGCCTGCTGGTGGTGCAGCTGGTGCACCTGCTGGCGCCGCGGTTTGTCATCGGCAAGCTCGGCCATACCTGGTCCAAGGTGATGGTGGTGTCATTGATCACCCTCATTGTGCTGGGCGCGCTGGGCGGGATTACCGCGGGTGCCATCCTGTATTTGCGCACCGAGGGCGGACTCACCGGCCTGCTCACCAAGATGGCCGAGGTGATCGAAAACTCGCGTGAGCTGCTGCCGCCGTGGGCCGGGGAATGGCTGCCGCAGGGCGACGAGTCGGTGATCCGCGCCGGCCTGGTCGAATGGTTGCGCGACCATGCGCAGGACCTGCGTAGGCTGGGCGGCGATGCCGGCCGCGTGCTGCTGATGATTCTGCTGGGCTTCATCATCGGCAGCTTTGTCGCGCTGCGCGAGGCCGCGCCGCATCAAACCATGGCACCGCTGGCGCAAGCGTTGTGCGAGCGCGTTCAGCGGCTCGCCGAAGCGTTCCGCCGCGTGGTGTTCGCCCAGGTGCGGATCTCTGCGCTCAATGCCCTGCTGACCTGGATCTATCTCGTCCTGATCCTGCCCGCGTTCGGCGTCGAGCTGCCTTTCGTCAAGACCATGGTGCTGGTGACCTTCGTCGTCGGCCTGCTGCCGGTGCTCGGCAATCTCATTTCCAACAGCATCATCGTCATCATTTCGCTGCCGCATTCGCTCTATGTCGCCGCCGGCTCGCTCGCCTTCCTGGTCATCATCCACAAGCTCGAATATTTCGTGAATGCCCGTATCATTGGCGGTCAGATCAAGGCGCGCGCCTGGGAACTGCTCATTGTCATGCTGGCGATGGAAGCGGCCTTCGGCGTGCCGGGCGTGATCGCCGCGCCGGTGTTCTACGCGTATATCAAAAAAGAACTGTCCGATAGGGAATTAATTTAATGGCAAGCGACACCGAATCCCTCGTTATCACCGCCAGCGGCGAAGACAAAATTGGCCTGGTGGAAGGCTTCACCCGCCGCATCAGCGAATCCGCCTGCAACATCGAGGAATCGCGCATGGCTGCGCTCGGCGGGCGCTTTGCGCTGCTGATGCGCGTGTCCGGCAGCTGGGACGCGCTCGCCAAGCTGGAAGCCCGCCTGCCGGCCGTGGGCGAGGAGCTCGGCCTGTCGCTCACCCAGCAGCGCACCCGTCCCAACCGTCCGGAAAAGCCGCTGATCCCGTACACCGTCGAGGTCGCCGCGCTTGACCAGCCCGGCATTGTCAACAGCCTGGCCAATTTCTTCGCGCGCCTGCACATCAACATCGAGGCGCTCGAAACCGAGACCTATCCGGCACCGCACACCGGCGCGCCGATGTTCGCCGTCCACATGACGCTTGGCATCCCCGCCGATGCCCACATCGCCACCCTGCGCGGCGATTTCCTCGACTACTGCGACGATCAGAATCTCGACGCGACCTTCGAGCCGGTTCGTATTTAAGTCCACCAAATAAAAAACCCCCGCCCGGCCGGCTGGCCTGGGCGGGGTTCTCCCGTTCAACGAACGATCAGGGCTGGATGTACTGGTAGCCCCGTGCCTGGAAGTCGGCAATCGACGTCAGGCCGGCGGTGGTGTATTCCATGCCTTCGATCATCTGGGCGGTGGCCGATTCGCCGGTGAGCAGGTATTTCGGTAGAGAGGTGATCGTCGTGGCGGGTTGACTGAGGAAAGCACGCGTCGTGTTCTGGCAAAAATAGAACTTCACACCACGTGCCATCAGCCCCCGGATCGTGCCTTCGAAGGGGTTGCGACCGCTAACTTCCGCGCCGTCAGCATTCAGGCCAACGTCCTTGAGCGCCATCCGGCCGCCTGGGCTGTGCAGCACGACGACCATTTTGTAATCCTTGCCCGCCTTCATGCCATGGGTGATTTCATAGTCGTCTAGGATGTTGCGAATGTTGCCGAGGCCGTAGGGCGAGGCCGCACAATTGGCCGTATTGGTGCAGAACTGGTTGATTTGCACGACCATCTTGACGTCGTGGCGTTTCTCGAGGCACTTGGTCAAGGCCTGGGTGCCGGGGCCGAACTCGTCGTCCATGCTTATGCCGCGCACCAGACCGACCGGGCATTCGTTGTTGCCGCCCTTTGCTTTTTTGTCTTTGTCGCCGTCATCAGCGAATACGGGCATCGAAACCAGCCCGATCATCAGGGCGCCGAGCGTAGCATTCAGTAATTTCATGTTGCTCCTCCTTATGTGTTTGTGTGCCAACTGGGACGGCTCCGAAGCGAAGCCTGTTGAATACTTGCCGCAAGGTGTCGAAAGATCAACAAAACATTCGTACCGAAAGAGCCGGCTGGCGATGTGCTTCCCCGGCGGAAAGCGCCATGGTGTTTGGCAGGAGGTTGGCTCGTTTGCGGCGACGGTGGGGAACTGGCCGGTTAAAATCGGCTCACCGTCACGTCATCCCTTGCGAGAATACCGCTATGCCCAGCCTCCTCATCATTGCCCACGGCAGTCGCCGCGCGGCGTCCAACGACGAAGTCCGTGTGCTTGCCGATGCGGTGCGCGCGCAAGCCGACCAGGCTTATGACCACGTTGAGTCTGCGTTTCTGGAGTTGGCCGAGCCGAGCATTCCCGCCGGGCTGGCCGCGCTGGCGTCGAAGGGCGCCACCGACATCGTGGCGTTTCCCCATTTCCTTGCTGCCGGCACGCATGTGGCGCAGGACATCCCCGAGGCCATCGCAGAATTCTCGGCCGCCCATCCTGCTGTGACGGTGCGACTGACGCCGCATCTGGGGGCGTCAGTCACGCTGCCCGCCGCGATTCTGGGCGTGGCGGCGTAAGAGCCAGATCAACCGCTCTCGGTGCTGTTGAGTTCGATGTAGAACATCGGCATCACGCCGTCCGAGGTTTGCGGGCGCGGCTGGCTGCGCAGCAGTGCCGCTTCCACCCGTGCCGCCTGCAGCGCAGCGCGGTCGATCACCTCGGGATACAGCCGGTAGTGTTTTTCGATCAGCTCGGCCTGCCTGCAGGCGCAGGCTTCGAGCGCGCCGCGCGTGGCAGGATCGAGCTGCGGCAGGAGCAGCATCCACGGCGCCTGCCAGGCGTGATAGTCGTGCACCAGCCGGGTGTGCGCCGCATCCAAGCCTGCGGTGGCGATGAACAGCGGCGGGAAGGCGTCGGCGTCGAGCACGCGCCCGCGCAAGGCATCGCCGCCCTTGCGCGTGTACAGGCCCAGCCCGGCGCCGTCGTCGGCACGGCGAAACCATTGCGCCACGCTACTGGAAAGGCTGTTCACCTGGCGCGTCAGATACACGGCGGCGGGTTCGTTCAGGTCGGCAATGGCCGCGCTCCTGAAACCTTCCTGCGCGGCCATGCCGGCGCGCCAGTCGAGCGGCGGCTGGGTGTCGGTTTCGCTGTCGGTTCGCACGCTGTGCAGTAGCGCCAGCGGCTGGCTGTTGCGGTCGAGCAGCCACAGCTCGAACGGGTCGCGGAATTTGAACGGCACCTCGCGATGCACCTTGAGCAGGTGCTCGTACACCACCGCGCCCATGTTCTCCAAGCGCCTGAAATCGTCCGACGGAAAAAGCGGCCCGCGCTTGAGGCCTTTTTCCGCCGACCAGTGGCCGTAGCGGATGTCGGAAATCTGCGCCCGCTTGCCGGCGCGCCCGAGGCCGTCGAGCAGGGCGTCGTTGGCCACATAAATATCCCACTCGATGCCGTCGGTCGTCACCGCCTCGGCCGACTGAAAACGGATGACATGCACCGCCCCGCGAAACGGGTTGAGCAGGCGTTGGGCGTAGCACTCGATCTGCATGAGACCTTACATCAGCGGTTGGTGTGACTGAATCATGGTTGCCTGCGATCGAGCGAATCGACGTTTCCGGCCGTGCTCATCCAGGCAAACATCGACGCGCGCATCGCTTCTTCCACCGAGATGTCGATCGGCTGCGTCCATTCGCGCGGCACAAACACCGTGTAGCCGCCGATGTTGTACCCCATCGGCAGATAAACCGCCACGCGGTCGCCCTGCAGGAAGCCGGCAGGCAGGTCATCGACGCTTTGGCGCGTGACCAGCCCCACCAGTTCAAGATCTTGCCCCGGCATTCTGAGGATCACCACCATTTGCTGGGCAGTCTTGTTGCGTTGGGGCGAAAAATAATCGGCAAAGCTTTTCAAGGAGGAATAAATGCTCTTGACCACCGGCAGGTTGGTGAAGGGCAGTTCGATCAGCGACAGCAGCTTACCCATGCCGCGCTGCGACATCAGCATGCCGAGCAGGATGATGCCGGTAATGCCCAGCAGCAGACCCATGCCCGGCACATAAAGCCGGCCGATGAATGGCCGGATCAGCTGCATCGCCACCGACTCGCTCCAGCTCAGAAAGACATAGAGCAGGTAGACCGTCAGCCCGAGTGGCAAGGCGGTGATCAGGCCACGAAAAAAATACTGGGAGAGGTTCTTGGTCAATTTGGGGCCCCGTGACGGTCATAAAGAGGTTTACTAAGTTTCGTTAGCATAACAGCGACGCATTACCAGAATTGCTGCATGTTTTTACATTTTGGCGGGGCCGTCATAAAAGCCCCGTATTGGCCGCCCTGGTCCTGTCCACCCTGCCGGCCGACTGCGCCAGTGACCCCGGCGCTGAAGACGCTTGTCAAAGTCGCCGATGCGGGCCAAGCCAGCGATGTGCTGATCCGGAACCCGGCGGCGAAATGAAAGTGCCCCTTGCTGCCGAATGCCCGCTGGACAAGGCCACCGGCTATGCATCCGGCATTTGCGTGGCATCGTCTCGCTCAGGTATGCGCGGTAAGCTGCCAATAAAAATTTCTGCGCGCAGGCTTCAGTCTCGCCCCGCGCTGCCGATTGTTCTGCTGATGTGCCCAAGTCTGTCGGGGAGGAATGAAGCGTGCTGAATCGTCTTGTCGGAATGTTGTCGGGTAACAAGGTGACTGCCGTCGCGCAGCCGCCTCGCGTGGTGCCGGCTGCGGCAGAACCGGTGGCCAGGCCGGTCGCCAAAGCAGGCTCGGTGATGCGTCGCGAGGCCATGCTGGGCCGTGACCAGAAAGTCGCCGCCTACACCTTCATGCTGCGCCGCGCGCTGGACGACCAGCGCGATTCAAACCTGCCCGATGTGCAGCGCCTCTACGACGAGACCCTGCTCGGCAACCTTCAGCGTATGGATATTGCGCGCCTGCTGGGCCAGCGGCTGGCGTTCGTGCCGATTGCACCGGCCAGCCTGGGTCTCCCGCTTATCGACGGCTGGCCCGCGGCTGGAACGGTGTTGCTCTTGAATATTGTCGCCCAGCCCTCTGTCGACGACACCCTGCTGGCCCGTCTGGCTGAACTGAAGTCACGCGGGTTCAGTTTTGCAGTCCATGCCGACGAGGTGGCGCGGCCCGAGTGGCATGCGCTGCTGCAGCTTGCGGATTATGTGCTGATGGACGTCAACAGCGAGGATATCCCCGCTATTACCGCGCAAATAGCCGCCGTGTCCAAAGTGGCGGCGGGCAAGCGCTTTGTCGCGACCGGCGTGCAGACGCTGGAAGCCTTCCACATGTGCCACAAGCTGCAGTTTGCCTTGTTCATGGGGCCCTTTATCACCCGTCGCGAAACCCTCGACAATCCCACCATGGGGCCGTCGCGCGCCAAGGTGCTGGACCTGATGAACCGGGTGCGCACCGGCGCCGAGCAGCCGGAGCTGGCGGCACAGTTTCGCCACGACCCAGTGCTGTCGGTGCGCCTGCTGCGCTATGTCAATTCTCCCGGCATGGGGTTGACGAACAAGATCGGCGGCATCGAGCAGGCGCTGATGGTGATGGGGCAGGACAAGCTCTATCGCTGGCTGACGCTGATCCTGTTTACCGGCGGCAAGGCCCAGGAACTCGATCAGGCCGTGCTGGAAAATGCCCTGGTGCGCGGCCGCATGGCCGAGCAGCTGGCCGGGCGTGCGCTGTTCGCCAAGGCGCGCGACGAAATTTTCGTCGCCGGCCTGTTTTCGCTGCTCGACGTGGTGATGGGCATGCCGATGGAGCAGGTGCTGAAACAGATCAGCCTGCCTGCCGAAATCACCGAGGCTATCGTCTCGCAGCGTGGACCGTACGCGCCCTACCTGGCGCTGGCGATTGCCTGCGAGCAGGACGACCAGAGCAGCATCGAAGCCCTGGCCAAGCAGATTGGACGCGAGGTGGACGACATCAACGCCGTGCACATGGACGCGTTGCTGTGGGCACAACAACTGTCCGACGACGTATGAACCTGAAAACCTCACCACAGAGACACGGAGACACAGAGAAAGGCAGAAAATCAATAGTTTGTCGATCAATTCGCCTTCACCCATCAGGTGAGCGCACTGACACATGCAAGGCGTTGTTTTTCCTCTGTGCACTCTGTGTCTCTGTGGTTCAACTGCGATTTTAAGGATGAATTGAGCATGGTGACCGCTTCCGCCAGCGCCGCTGCATGGTGTGTTTACATGCTGCGGTGCGCCGACGGCTCGCTCTACACCGGCATCACCACCGACGTTGTTCGCCGCGTCGCCGAGCACAACGGCGACGGCCCGCTGGGCGCACGCTACACGCGCAGCCGCCGTCCGGTGCAGCTGGTTCATGCCGAGCCGGCTGCCAGCCGCGCGGAGGCCACGCGGCGCGAAGCGGCGATCAAGCAGCTGGATCGCGCGCGCAAGCTGGCGCTGTGCGCCGCCACGTTGTAATCCGTCTTTTCAATTGTCGTTGCCGTCGTCCAGCCGCGCCCGCAGTTGCGGCATGACGGCCTCGGCAGCACGCCGACCGGCTTCGATGGCGACGCTGGCGCGGTGAAACTCCATCAATCCCAGATCCGCGAGCCGCGGCGCCACCATCACGTCGGGCGGGTCGCCCGCCAGCCGGCTGCGCGTGATCAGTGCCTGCAATGTTGATGCTGCTGGCCACCACATTGAGCATGGCGGGAATCCTGGGCCCGGTTTCGTGGTTGATGCCGAGTTGCGACATGCCGGGCTGGATGCGCACCATCACTGCGTCGGCCAGAGTTTCGGGCTCGGCCGCGGTGTGTTTGCGCGGCGCTTTGGCGGGTTTGGGCTTGAGGTGATGGCCGAGGCGGTCGGTGTTCAGATCCACTGCAATCACGATATCGGCCCCCATCGCGCGGCACAGTGACACCGGCACCGGATTGACCAGGCCGCCGTCGATCAGCCAGCGGCCGTCGACTTGTACCGGGGTGAACAGGCCAGGCAACGCGATCGAGGCGCGTACCGCGTCCGACACCCGGCCCTCGCGCAGCCATACTTCGCGGCCGCGCTGCAGGTCGGTGGCGACGGCGCCGAACGGGCGCGCCAGTTCGCGGATGTCGCGGTCGACAAAATGGCTGCGGAAAAAACCGATCAGCTTCTCGCCCTTGATCAACCCGCCGTTGAGCGAAAAATCCAGAAAGCCCACCACGGTCTGCAGGCGCAGGCTGCGCACCCAGGCTTCCAGCGGGTCAAGCTCGCCGCCCACATAGGCGGCGCCCACCAGTGCGCCGAGCCGCCGCCGAGGGCGAGGCCGATGCGGGTTTTGCCGGGCAGGGTGGAGGGCAGTTTCATTTGCTGGCCTAATCGGCCTCGCGTTCGAGACTGCAGCAGTGTACCTGTTCAGCTTCAGATGGCTGGCTGAGGATGGCGCCGGTGACCGGGTTGGGGCGAAACACCGTGCAGCCCTTGAGGCCGAGCGCATGCGCCTGGCGGTAGAGGTCCGCGAAGCGCTCGAACAAAGTGTCGGCGGCGACGTTGATGGTCTTGGAAATGGCGTTGTCGACAAAGGGCTGCAGCGCAGCCTGCATCTGCAGGTGAGCCAGCGGATCGATCTGCCGCGCCTCGACCAGGGCGGGCGGCATGCCTGCCCCGCCCTGCTGCTGCCATAGCCGGCAGGCGTAGTCGACCACACGATGGGTGCGATAGCTGCCGTCCGTTCCCAGCACGCGGCGTTCGGCCTCGGCGGCGAAAATCGGTTCGATACCGCTGGAGCAATTATTGGCCAGCAGGCTAATGGTGCCGGCCGGGGCGATGGCCAGCAGATGACTGTTGCGGATGCCGTGTGTGGCGATGGCATCGCGAATGTTGGCCGGCAGGCGGCGGGCGAAGCCGCTCGCCAGAAACGCCTCGCAGTCGAGATCGGGGAACGTCCCTTTCTCGCGGGCAAGCGCGATGGAAGCATGGTAGGCCGCGTCGCGGATGGTTTGCATCGCGCGCGTGGCCAGCGTGCGTGCGGCTTCGCTGTCGTAGTTGAGGCCGAGCAGCACCAGCGCGTCGGCAAGGCCGGTGATGCCGAGCCCGACGCGCCGCGTGCGCCGGGCCTGTTCGGCCTGCGCCGGCAGCGGGTAGCGCGAGACGTCGATGACGTTGTCGAGAAAGCGCACAGCAAGTTGCGCCGAGTCGGCCAGCGCATCGAGATCGAGATGGGCGCCGGCGGTGAACGGCGCGGCCACGAAGGCGGCGAGGTTGAGCGAGCCGAGGTCGCAGGCGCCGTAGGGCGGCAGCGGAATTTCGCCGCAGGGATTGGTGGCGGTCAGCCGCTCTTGATAGGCCAGCGTGTTGTCGCGGTTGATGGTGTCGACGAACAGCACGCCGGGTTCGGCGGTGTCGTAGGCCGCGTGCAGGATGCGCTGCCACAGCTCGCGCGCCTTCACCATGCGCGCGCTAGAGAGGCCGGGAAACACCAGCGGCCAGTCGCCGTCGTTCGCCACCGCCGCCATAAAGGCGTCGCTGACCTGCACCGACAGGTTGAAATGCCGCAGCACCGCAGGGTCGCGCTTGGCGTCGACGAAGGTCTCGATGTCGGGATGGTCGCAGCGCAGCGTCGCCATCATCGCGCCGCGCCGCGCCCCCGTCGACAGCATGGTGGCGCACATGGCGTCCCAGATGCGCATGAAGGACACCGGGCCGGAGGCGATGCTGCCGGTCGTGGCAGCCACCATGCCGGCCGGGCGCAGGGTGGAAAAGTCGTAGCCCACGCCGCCGCCCTGCTGCATGGTG
Source organism: Thiobacillus denitrificans (assembly GCF_001530125.1). Classification (GTDB taxonomy): domain Bacteria; phylum Pseudomonadota; class Gammaproteobacteria; order Burkholderiales; family Thiobacillaceae; genus Thiobacillus; species Thiobacillus denitrificans_C. The sequence continues at coordinate 163,668 of NZ_LDUG01000025.1, forward strand.
AGCGCGCCTTCCTTCAGCGCCTCGAAAATGCTGACCAGGTCGTCGGCGATCTCGCCCATGACGAAGCAGTTGAACAGCGTCACCCGGTGCCCGGTGCCGGCGCCGGCGAGAATGCGCCCGCCGGGCAAAAAACGGAACTGGTCGAGCAGGCGGTAAAAGCGTTCGGCCCACTGCTCGCGTTCCCCGCTTTCCGCCGCCGCGATCGCATTCGCCACCCGCCGCCAGCTGGCGCCGATGCCAGCCTCGCCTGGCGCACGGTAGCGGGTCTCCCAGACATGGCGGGAGATTTCCATGCTGAAAGGGTCGGCTGGCATCATAGTGCGGCGATATGGGCAAAGAGATGAGGCATCATTCGTTTATAGCCTTTAACCGTCACCCCGTTTTTATGATGAACTCGTCGCACCCCTATTCCGCGCTGACCCCCGACTGCGCGCTCGACGCGCTCGACACGACCGGCTTCAAGGCCGATGGCCGCCTGCTGGCGTTAAACAGCTACGAAAACCGCGTCTACCAGATGGGGGTGGAGGACGCAGCACCCGCAAGGGGTACGCCGCCAGACGCTCGCCCTGCGGGCGGTCTTGGCGCAGCACTCGTGGTGGTCAAGTTCTACCGCCCCGAACGCTGGAGCGACGCCGCCATCCTCGAAGAACACGCGTTCACCGCCGAGCTGGCCGCGCGCGAGATCCCGGTCGTTGCCCCGCTGCAGCTGAACGGCGCCACCCTCCATACCCACGCCGGTTTTCGCTTCGCCGTGTACCCCAAGCAGGGCGGGCGCATGCCCGAGTTCGAGCGTCCCGACACCCTGCGCTGGATGGGGCGTTTTCTCGGCCGCATCCATGCGGTGGGCGCACAGGCGAATTTTGCGCAGCGGCCGACGCTCGACATCGAGACGTTCGGCTACGCCTCGCGCGACTTTCTGCGCGACGGCAACTGGCTGCCGCCCGACCTGGTCGCCGCGTGGGACAGCGTGGTCGAGTATGCCCTCGCCAGCGTCGCGCATTGCTTCGAACGTGCCGGCAACGTGCGCGCCATTCGCCTGCATGGCGACTGTCACGCCGGCAACGTGCTGTGGACCGACGACGGCCCGCATTTCGTCGACTTCGACGACAGCCGCATGGGGCCGGCGGTGCAGGACCTGTGGATGCTGCTGTCAGGCGAACGCGACGAGCAGCAGGCGCAGATGACCGAGATCCTGACCGGCTACGAGGACTTCGCCGAATTCGATCCGCGCGAACTGCATCTGGTCGAGGCACTCAGAACCCTGAGGCTGATCCACTACGCCGCCTGGCTGGCCCGCCGCTGGGACGACCCGGCTTTCCCCGCCGCGTTTCCGTGGTTCAATACGCAGCAGTACTGGCAGGCGCGCATCCTCGAATTGCGCGAGCAGATCGCGCTGATGGACGAGCCGCCGCTGGTGGCGTGATGAATTTCAGCACGCCGTGCGTGACGGTGGACGAATGCCGGACACTAGCCTATTATCGGAATAACGGAATTTCCGTATTGCGGAGAATCAAAATGCGTGAAACCCTCATCGTGTCCAATCGCGGCCAGATCACCCTGCCAGCCGATATGCGCAAGCAGCTCGGCATCGCACCCGGCAGCGCCGTGATTATCGAAACGCGCAACGGCGAGCTTGCCCTGAAACCCGCAGCCGTGCTGGAGATCGAACGCTATTCCGACGAGCAGATTGCCCAGTGGGACAGCGAGGACAAGCTGACCGCCGCCGAGCGCCGTCGCATTCTGGCCCGGCTGCAGAAAGCCTGATGCGGCTCTTTCTCGACGCCAACATTCTGTTTACGGCGGCGCATAATCCCAAGGGCAAGGCCGCCCTGGTCATCGAGCTCGGCCAGGCGGGACTCTGGCAACTGGTCACCAGCGCCTACGCGCTGGAAGAAGCGCGCCGCAACCTAGCGCTCAAATTTCCCGGCGGCCTGGAACGGCTGGACGCGTTGGCCCAAGGCTTGCGCATGTCGCCCGACGCAGCGGGCGCGGATTGCCCGGCGGGATTGCCGGACAAGGACTGTCCCATCTATCGCGCCGCGCACGCCTGCCGGGCGGATGTATTGCTCACCGGCGACCTCCGCGATTTCGGTTTTCTGATGAATGATCGCAACAAGGCGGGCGGCCTGCTGATTCAGACGGTCGCCGATTTTCTTAATGCACACTGACTGCATCCGGCATGAGCTCGCCCCTCGAAAAACCCTGTCCTTTTTGTCATCTCGACCCCAAGCGCATCCTCGCCGAGGATGAACTGATCGTGGTCTACAAGGATGGCTTCCCTGTCTCACGGGGCCACACTGTCATCATCCCGCGCCGACACGTTGCCACCCTGTTCGAAGCCAGCGACGCTGAGCAGGCGGCGTTGCTCAAAGCGGTGGCGCAAGCCAAGGACATCCTGGACAAACACTATCAGCCAGACGGCTATAACATCGGTATCAACCACGGTCAGGTTGGCGGGCAGGCCGTGCCGCATTTGCATATTCACTTGATCCCGCGCTACCGGGGCGACAAGGAAGACCCACGAGGCGGGGTGCGGTGGGTGTTGCCGGAGAAGGCGAAGTATTGGGCATGAGGCGTACTCAAATACTCCATGCCTTCGACGGCATCCGCGTCTGGCAGCAGGGCGACAAACGGGCACCGCATAAATCCTTACTGGTTCTGCTTGCTCTGGGCCGAATGCAGCGAGGCGAATCACCTGTTGTGGAATTCAGCCAGATCGACACGCCTCTAAAGAACCTCATCAATGAGTTTGGCCCATCAGGGGCGGGGCAAAACCGCCATTTTCCATTCTGGCACCTTGCAACGGATGTGGATGGAGGAATATGGAGTCTCACCGGCCCGCCCAGTATCCTGCAGCGCCCACGAGGCTCCACGCCTACGCTTACTGAACTGAGGCAGCATCACATTGCGGGCGGTTTTTCGGCTGACGTACAGGCTGCTTTCCAGCATGATCCGGGACTCATTCAGGAAGTTGCCCGCCGCATTTTGGATGCCCATTTTCCGGAAACGCTCCACACGGACATTCTGGAAGCTGTCGGTTTGAGTCTGGCGGACAACAATATGGCCCGTTCAGCGGGTACTGAATACAAGTCCAGAAACCGTGATCCCCAGTTTCGCGAGCGCGTACTGCGCGCCTATGAGTATCGGTGTTGCGTCTGCGGCTACGACCTGCGCCTGGGGCAGCAGACTATCGGGTTGGAAGCTGCGCATATCAAGTGGTTCCAGGCGGGCGGGCCGGATGTCGAGAACAACGGACTGGCCCTTTGTGCACTTCATCACAAGATATTCGATTTGGGCGCGTTTACAGTGGACCCAAGCAATTTTCGTGTTGTATTCAGCCAGCATGTTGCCGGTCATAACTTAACTGGGCAGACATTGCTTTCCAGGCATGGCTCGGAAATTCTGCCGCCGACAAAGTCGGGGGTTCCTACCCAACCCTGATTTTCTGGAGTGGCATCAGGAACAGGTATTCAAGAAACCGGCGAGGGATTTGTAAACATGCATTCGCCTAGCCGATTGAGAAAATCGTCCTGTCGCGACCACGCATCAATGCTATGACATCAAGCAGAGCGCTGCTATACATGTCTCTAGTGAATATCAGATAAGGTGAAGGCAGAACATGTGCGGCATTGCAGGTGAATTCCGGTTCGACAACACGGCGCCCGATGCGGCGGCGATGGCGCGCATGCTGGCGAAGCTGGAACGGCGCGGGCCCGACGCCGAAGGCCAGCACGCCGACGGCGCGGTGCGCCTGGGTCACCGGCGGCTGGCGATCATCGACCTGTCACCACGTTCGCGGCAGCCGATGCTCGACGCCGCCAGCGGCACCGCGCTGGTGTTCAACGGCACGATCTACAATTATCCGGAACTGCGCGCTGAACTGATCGGGCGCGGCCATGTTTTCCATTCCGACGGCGACACCGAAGTCATCCTGCGCGCGTACCTGGAATGGGGCGAAGCCTGCATCGAGCGCTTGCACGGCATGTTCGCGTTCGCCATCTGGAACCGCGAAACGCTGTTCCTGGCACGCGACCGCCTCGGCATCAAGCCGCTGTACTACAGCGAAAACCTCGGCTGCTTCCGCTTCGCCTCGACCCCGCAGGCGCTGCAGGCGGCGGGCGGCGTCGACACCAGCATCGACGCGGTGGCCCTGCACCACCTGTTCACCCTGCATGCGGTGGTGCCGGCGCCACGCACGATTTTCAACGGCGTCCGCAAGCTCGCCCCCGGCACCACGCTGACGGTGAATGCGCGCGGCGAACTCAGCCACCGGAAATACTGGTCGCTACAGGCGCAACGTCCGGCCGTGCCGGCTGTCCAATCAGAATGGGGCGAGGCCGAATGGACCGAGGCCATCCACGACAGCCTCAGGCAGGCAGTGAAAAAGCGGATCGAGATCGCCGACGTCAAGGTCGGTGTGCTGCTCTCGGGGGGGCTCGATTCGAGCCTGCTGGTGGCCTTGCTGGCCGAGCAGGGCGTGCCCGACCTGATGACGTTTTCGGTCGGCTTCGAGGACCAGCCGGAAGAGCGCGGCAACGAGTTCGAATACTCCGACCCGGTGGCCGCGATGTACGGCACGCGCCACCACAAGTACCTGATCCCCAATTCCGAAGTGCTGCGCCGCCTGCCCGAGGCGGTGGATCAGATGTCCGAGCCGATGTTCGCGCAGGACGCGGTGGCGTTCTATCTGCTGGCCGAGCAGGTCAGCAAGACGGTCAAGGTGGTGCAGAGCGGGCAGGGCGCGGACGAGGTGTTCGGCGGCTATTTCTGGTATCCGCTGATGGCGGCGGAAACGTCGGGCAGCCCGCTGGAGCGCTTCCGCAGCCATTACTTCGACCGCGATCACGACGAGTTTCTGCAAACGGTGATGCCGGCGTATCACGGCCCCGACTACACGGCGGAAATGATCGCCGCGCATCTGGCGGAACCTTTTGCCGATGAGTTCATCGATCAGGTGCTGCGCATGGACACGACCATGCTGATCACCGACGATCCGGTGAAACGGGTCGACAACATGACGATGGCGTGGGGGCTGGAAGCGCGCGTGCCCTTTCTCGATCACCAGCTGGTCGAACTGGCGGCGTCGATGCCGCCCGGGCTGAAGCTGGCATCCGGCGGCAAGCACGTGCTGAAAAAAATCGCGCGCGGGCGGGTGCCGGATGCGGTGATCGACCGCAAGAAAGGCTATTTCCCCGTGCCCGCACTCAAATTTGTCCGCGGAGATTTTTTGAACTTCATGCAGGACATTCTCAATTCGCAGGCTTGCCGCGAACGCGGTCTATACAACCGCGCCTACGTGAACAAACTGCTGGATGCCCCGGAACAGCACCACACCCGCATTCAGGGCAGCAAGCTGTGGCATCTGGCGCTACTGGAATACTGGCTGCAAAAACATGCGTAAACTTTTCTTCCTGCTGTCCTTGCTGGTGGTGTCTCCCGCCCATGCCTACGCCGATTTTGAAGTCTGGCTCGCCGGTTTCCGTCAGGAAGCCGAAGCGCAGGGCATTTCCGAGGCTACGCTCGATGCCGCGCTGACCGGCATCACCCCGGTCGAGCGCGTGGTCGAGCTCGACCGTCGCCAGCCCGAGTTCCTGCAAACCTTTGCCGATTATCTGGGGCTGCGCGTCACCGCGAGCCGGGTCGCGCGCGGCCAGACGTTGATGGCCGAACACGCCGCGCTGCTCGATGCGGTCGAACAGCAGTACGGGGTTCCGAAAGCCGTGCTGGTGTCATTCTGGGGGCTGGAAACCAACTACGGCTCCACCCTCGGCAACCACAACATTCCGGCGAGCCTCGCCACGCTCGCCTATGACGGGCGCCGCAGCGCGTTCTTCCGCGGCCAGCTGCTCGACGCGCTGCGCATCATCGACGCCGGGCATGTCAGCGCGATCGACATGAAGGGCTCATGGGCGGGCGCGATGGGGCACATGCAGTTCATGCCGTCGACCTTCCGCGCCTATGCGGTCGACGGCGACGGCGATGCCCGCATCGACCTGTGGCAATCGATTCCCGACGCCCTGCACTCGGGCGCGAACTACCTCAAACGCGCAGGCTGGCGCACAGGCGAGCCGGTGACCATCGAGGTGCGGCCACCGCAAGACTTCGACTGGCGCCGCGCGAGCATCGCCAATCGTTTGCCGGTGGCGCAATGGGCGGCGCTCGGCGTGAAGCCGGTGGACGGCAGCCCGCTGCCGACCGTTGCCGGCCGCTCGGCGATCGTGCTGCCACAGGGCTGGCAGGGGCCAGCTTTCATGGTGTTCGACAACTTCGACGTGGTGATGCGCTGGAACCGCTCGGTGAATTACGCGCTGGCGGTGGCGCAGCTGGCGCAACAGGTCGCGGGCGGCGACGGCCTGGCCGTGCAGGCGGGCGAAGCGGGTGCACTGGGCACGGCGCAACTGCAAGCGCTGCAGCGGGCATTGAACGAATTGGGCTTCAACGCTGGCGCGGCGGACGGCCTGCTCGGCCCGCGTACGCAAACCGCCATCCGGCAATATCAGGCCATGCACCAACTGCCGGTCGACGGCTACCCCGCGCCCAGCGTGCTGGCGCACGTCGAGCAAACCCACGCTGCCGCAGCGGCAGCGGGCACCCTCATCCTGGCGCCTGAGCCCACCTTTGCCGATCCGGCTGCTGATTCAGGGGAATGACGTGAGCGATGCGCGCAATGTGTTGGGCAGTCTGCTGCAGCTGTGCAGCGTGTCGCCGATGACCGGCTTTGTGCGTGACGGCGTCTGCCACACCGGGCCGCAGGACATCGGCAGCCACACCGTGTGCGTGCAGATGACCGACGCTTTCCTCGACTATTCGCTGCAGCGCGGCAACGACCTCGTCACCCCGGTGCCGGAATACGGTTTCCCCGGTCTGAAGGCGGGTGACCGCTGGTGCGTGTGCGCCACGCGCTGGCTGGACGCGGCCGAAGCGGGCGTCGCGCCGCCTGTGGTGCTCGACGCCACTCACGTGCGCGCGTTGCAGAGCGTCGCGCTGGCCGACCTGCAGTACCACGCCCTGCAGACCGCATGAGCCTGCAATGCTGGAAATGCGGCGCCAGCCTGGCCGGCATGTTGCTGCCGCTGTCACGCCGCGAAACCTGCCCCAGCTGCCACGCTGATCTGCATGCGTGCAAAATGTGCCGCCACTTTGACGCGCACCGCGCCGGCCAGTGCCGCGAAATGGCGGCCGAACGCGTCGCCGACAAGGTGCGCGCCAACGATTGCGGCTGGTTCGTGCCGCGGCCGGAAGCCTACAAGGGCGGCGGCGCGGCGATGGCGCAGGCCAGCCGCGGCGCGCTCGATGCGCTGTTTTCGAGTCAGTCTGGCGCGAATCAAGCCGGCGGCAGCGAAACCGCCAAACCCGCGCCGCCCACTTTGCTAGACGACCTGTTCAAGAAATAGCCGGCTGGCGCAACTGCCGCAGCGCCTGCCATTCATACAGCAGCAGCCCCGCGCCGATCAGCGCAATGCCGGCCCAGCCGCGGGCCGGAATGAATTCGGCGTTGAGCGTCTGCCCCAGCAGCAGCGCCGCCACCGGCGTCACCAGCATGATCAGTGCGACCCGTCCGGCGTCGAGATGCTTGATCACGTAGTAATACAGCGTGAAGCCCACCACCGACCCCAGCACCCCGAGATAGACGATGGCGGCACCGGCGCGCAGCGTGGTGTCGGGCGGCAGGCGCGCGGAATCGGCGATCAGCCAGGCCAGCACGAAAAGCGGTGTTGCCACGCCGAGCGAGCCGCTGGTGATGGCGAGCGCCGAGACGCGCACATTCAACCGCTTGATCCACACCAGGCCCAGCGCCTGCACCGTCATCCCCGCCAGCACCGCGAGCGTGCCCAGCGTGGCGCGGCCGTCGCCCGGCCACGGCTGGCCGAAAATGAGCCACAGCCCGGCCAGCGCCAGCCCCAGGCCGGCAATGCGAATCGGCGTGAGCGTGCGCTCACTCAACCACAGCGCGGCGAACACCCCCGTCACCAGCGGCGACAGCCCGAAAATGACCGAAATCAGCCCAGACGGAATGTGCAGCGCCCCCCAATAGGTGAGCAGCATCGCCACGAACATCGACAGACCGCTGATCGCATACAGCCGCCGCGCGGCCGCGGTGAACGGAAACGCGGTGCGGGTGGCGAAGAGCAGCAGCAGGCAGATCGCCAGCCCGATCAGCATCCGCGCCATCACCGCGAAGCTGAAACTGGCCCCCTGCGCGCTCCATTGAATCGCCAGCGGCGTGGTCGACCAGATGAGGATGACGCCCAGATAGGCAACGGGGACGGACATGGATGGGCGCGAATGCTCAGGTAGGTGGACTTTCAGTAGATACCGATGAGCGCAGCGTTATCCGCCGAATGCGAGCCTCTCATACGGCGGATTACGCTGCGCTAATCCTACGCGGGCTAACCTGAAATATTTTGCAAGCTCTCCGCCGCGATCTCGCGCACGTCGGCATCCTCGTCCGTCAGCCGCGCGTCCAGCCACGGACGCGCGGCCGCATCCCCGCTCAGCCCCAGATAATGGCAAGCGTCCGCCCGCACCCGCGCGTCTTCATGTTGCGACAGTTCACCCAAACGCGGCAGCAGCGCACGCAGGGTGTCGCTGCCGGCAAAATTTTCCAGCAACACCCCCGCACCCAGCCGCACGTTGAGGCTGGCGTCCACATTGCCGATGATCGGCAGCACGGCGGCCAGCAGGGCGGGGGCAGATTCGATCATCGCCTGCGCTTTGGGCAACTGGCCTTCCTTCAACAGCATGTGAAAATAATCGGCCATACCCGTCTCGCTGTCGGCCTTGGCCGCCCACTCGGCGAGCTCGGCCTTGGCGTGGACACCGGCCAGTTCGATGCGGCCGATGCGCAGCCACGGCACCGAGCGCACGCCGAGCGCTTGCCCCACCTCGGGGTGCTGCTCCAGATTGACCGCCTCCAGGCGGCCGACCGTGCCCTGCTTCACCAGCTCGGCCAGCGCGGTGAGCATCGCCGGGCAGTGCGGGCAATGGGTGGAAATCAGCAGCAGGGCGTCGGGTGCGGGCATGGGCGATTGGTCGAATGCGATTGGTTGAATGGCGGCGTGGCAGGATAATGGCTGCATGGAATTTACCATTCTCCCCGTCACTCCGTATCAACAGAACTGCTCGCTGGTGTGGGATGCCGATGGCCGCGCGGCGCTGATCGACCCCGGCGGCGAGGCCGAACGCCTGCTGGCGGAAGTTGCTGCGCGCGGACTTACGCTGGAAAAAGTCCTGCTGACCCACGGCCATCTCGACCACGTCGGCGCGGCGGCGGAACTGCGCGATGCGCTCGGCATCCCCCTCATCGGCCCGCAGCGCGAGGAGCAGTTCTGGCTCGACCTGTTACCGCAGCAGGCCGAGCTGTTCGGCTTTCCACCCGCGCTGGCGTTCACCCCCGACCAGTGGCTGGAGGACGGCGACCGGGTGGACGTCGGCAGCCTGCGCTTCGACGTGTTGCATTGTCCCGGCCACACCCCCGGCCATGTGGTGTTCTACCAGCCGCAGGCGCGGCTCGCCTTCGTCGGCGACGTGCTGTTCAAGGGCTCGATCGGCCGCACCGATTTTCCGCGCGGCGATCACGCAGCGCTGCTGGCCGCCATTCGCGACAAGCTATTCCCGCTTGGCGATGACGTGCGCTTCGTGCCGGGGCACGGCGCCATGTCCACTTTCGGACATGAACGTCGCGAGAACCCCTTCGTTGACCTAGCGTCAGACTGACATCCGCCCTGCGGGCCACAAAAAATTAAAGGAGTCTGACATGAAGCCTTCGTATTTCCCGTTTTCCCTGCTCTGTGCGGCCTTGCTGCTTCCTGCCGCAGCACAGGCGCAAAATCTGACTGCCATCGTCAATCCTCCACCCGAGGCGCCATCGCTCACGCAGGCCGCGCAAGGCGTGCTGGATGCGGTGAATAAACGCGTGCCGCAATTGGACACCCAAGGCCTGCTGGCGCAGCTGAAAGCGCAGCCGACAACCGTTGTCATCGATGTGCGCTCTCCCGCCGAGCTGAACCTGTCGGGCTATATCGACGCGCCGCTTTTTTTCAATATCGATCGCGGATTTCTTGAATATCAGATCGAGGCGCGCGTGCCGGACAAGGCCACGCCCATCGTCGTTTATTGCGGTGTCAACCAGCGCAGCCCGCTGGCAGCCGAAACGCTGATGAAGCTCGGCTACAAGAACGTGAAGAACTACCGCGACGGCTTCTTCAATTGGAAGCGCGCCGGCCTGCCGATCCAGCAATTCGACAAGGCGCCTACATCCTTCCTGTACGACCTGCCGCAGGAAATCATCCCCGGCGTGTGGTCGGCGATCGGCGCCACCGCGCCGGGCACCTACGTGAACGCCGGCCACAACAACAACCTGTCGTTTGTCATCACCGACGACGGCGTGCTGGTGGTGAACGCCGGCGACAACTATCTGCTGGCGCAAAGCCTGCACGAGGAAATCAAGAAGCGCACCAAGCAGCCGGTGAAATACGTGGTGCTGGAAAACAGCCAGGGCCACGCCATGCTCGGCGCCAACTACTGGAAGGAACAGGGCGTCACCATCATCGCCCACCGCGACACAGCGAAGCAGATGGAAAAGACCGGCTACGACGTGCTGGCGGGCATGCGCAACCGCGCACGCGACAAGGCGTTCAAGACCGAGTTCGTGATGCCCGACAAGCTCTACGACGACAAACTCGAGCTGAAAATGGGCTCGTGGAATTTGCAGATCCTGCACCTCGGCCCCTCGCACAGCCACGGCGACACCATGGTGTGGCTGCCCGAGAAGAAACTGGTGATCGCCGGCGACACCGCCTTCCACATCCGCATGCTGCCCATTTTCGAGGACACCGACACCGCCAAGTGGGTCGAGACCTGGGACACCTTCGAGGCGCTGGGCGCCGATATTGTCATCCCCGGCCACGGCGGGCCGACCGACATGGCCACCGTGCGCAAGTGGACGCACGATTACCTGGTGCACCTGCGCGCGAAAGTCGCCGAAGTCGTCAAGGCCGGCGGCTCGCTCGACGACGCCTACAAGGTCGACCAGTCGGCCTACATGCACCTGCACACTGCCGATGAGCTTGCGCGCAGCAACGCCGGGCGGGTTTTTCGGGCGATGGAGTTCGAATAGTAGGAGGCTCGCCCCGGGCCGATGCCGTGGTGTATGCATGGGTGCGAAAATCGCGGCGAGGGCGCCGCTCCCACAGGATGTGGGGGTTCGGCCTCGGGCCGGCTTATTTCAGCGGCGTGATCGCGTCGACCAGCGCGCCGGCGGCGTCGGCGGTGGCGTGACCGCGATCGCGGCGCGGGTTGTACTCGACGATTTCCATCGCCACGAAAGCCGGGTCGCCGCGCAGTTGCGACAAGGCAGCGGCGAGTTCGGCGCGGCGCAGCCCGCCCGGCACCGGGGTGCCGACGCCCGGCTCTTCTTCCGGGTCGAGCGCATCCAGATCCACGCTCACACCGAAGCCGACGGTGCCCTGCCGCACAATGGCGAGCGCCTCGTCGAATACTTCGGCCAGCCCGCGTCGGCGGATTTCATCCATGTCGAACACCCGCACGCCCAGTTGCTGCAGCAGCACGGCCTCGCCCGCCTCGAAGCTGCGCACGCCGATCAGGCACACGTGCTCGGGGCGCAGCTTGGCTTCGGGTCCGTCGATCGCGGTGAGCGCCGCGTCGCCGTGGCCGAGCAGCGCGGCCAGCGGCATGCCGTGGATCTGCCCGCTCGGCGTGGTGGCAAAGGTGTGGCTGTCCATGTGGGCGTCGATCCAGATCAGGCCAATTGGCCCGCGGTCGGCCAGCGCGCGATGCACCCCGCTCCAGGTGCCGATCGCGCAGGAATGGTCGCCACCCACCACCAGCGGAAAATTTCCTGTTTGCAGCACCGCCTCCACTTCAGCGGCCAGCCGCGCACTCAGCGCGGCCACCGCATGCAGCGGCGTGTCCCGCGCTTCGCGCGGCACGCGCAGGATCGCGTCCCACGCCACGTGCTGCAGCGGCGTGGCGTGGAATACGCGGTAACGGCGTAGCGCGTCCGGCCCCTCGGCGCAGCCCGGGTCGGGCGCACCGGCGCAACTGGCGGCGCCGATGACGATGATGCTGCGAGGTGAAGAGGAAGCCGACTTCATGCTGTTTGCCTGGCAGGCACCAAGGCTTATCCCAGGCCTCCCAGATTCACATATTTCGTTTCCAGGTATTCGTCGATCCCGCTGCGCCCGCCCTCGCGACCCAGCCCCGACTGCTTGACGCCGCCGAACGCCGCCTCGGCAGTGGAGATCACGCCGGCGTTGATGCCGACCATGCCGTAGTCGAGCTGCTCGGCCAGCCGCCAGGCGCGGCCGAGGTCGCGCGTGTAGGCATAGGCGGCGAGACCGAACTCGGTGTCGTTCGCCATGCGGATCACCTCGGCTTCATTGGCAAAGCGGATCAGCGGCGCCACCGGGCCGAAGGTCTCCTCGCGGCAGACCTGCATGTCGGGCGTGCAGTGGCTCAACACCGTCGGCTGGAAGAACTGCCCGCCGAGCGCGTGGCGGTGCCCACCGGTGAGGAGCTTGGCGCCGTGCGCGAGCGCGTCGGCGATGTGCGCCTCAACCTTGGCGAGCGCGGCAGCGTTGATCAGCGGCCCGGTTTCCACGCCCGGCGTGAAGCCCTCGCCCACTTTCAGCTGCGCTACGGCCGAACTGAATTTCTCGGCGAAGGCATCGAAGATTGCATCCTGCACGAACACGCGGTTGGCGCACACGCAGGTCTGCCCACTGTTACGGTACTTGCTGGCGAGCGCCCCCGCCACTGCCGCGTCGAGGTCGGCGTCGTCGAACACGATGAAGGGCGCGTTGCCGCCGAGTTCGAGCGAGACGTGCTTCAAGGTGCCGGCGCTCCGCGCGAGGAGCTGCTTGCCCACCGAAGTTGAGCCGGTAAACGAGACTTTTCTGACCAGCGGATGCGAGGTCAGCACATTGCCTATCGTCGTCGCGTCGCCGGTGACCACATTCAGCACCCCCGGCGGCAGCCCCGCGCGTTGCGCCAATTCGGCCAGCGCCAGCGCGGTGAACGGCGTTTGCGAAGCCGGCTTCGCCACCACCGTGCAGCCCGCAGCAAGCGCTGCACCGGCCTTGCGCGTCAGCATCGCGGCAGGGAAATTCCACGGCGTGATCAGCGCCGCCACGCCGACGGGTTGCTTCAGCGTGAACAGGCGCCGGTCCGCCCACGGCGACAGCACCACGTCGCCGTACACGCGCCGCGCCTCCTCGGCGAACCACTCGATGAAACTTGCCGCGTAGTCGATTTCGCCCAGTGCCTCGGCCAGCGGCTTGCCCTGTTCGGACACCATGATTGCAGCGAGATCATCGCGGTGCTGCAGGACCAGGTCGAACCAGCGGCGCAAAAGCTGCGAACGGGATTTCGCCGTCTGGTCGCGCCAGGCGGGAAAAGCCAAAGATGCCGCTTCAATCGCCCGTTCGACATCAGTGACACTGCAGCTCGGCGCGTGGCCGACAATTTCTGCATTAGCCGGATTGCGAACGGCAAAGCGCGCGCCGCTGGCGGCAGCCTGCCACTCGCCACCGATTAGCGTCTGCTGCCGGAACAGGGTGGGGTCGGTGAGTTTCACGGTAGGTGGCATTCCCATATTGGATACAAGACTGAGGGCTCATTGTGCCTCACCCCGGAACCTGTCGGCCCTGCCTTGGACATTCAGTTTTCCCGGTAAGCCTCTACCTGGATGCGCATGCCAAAGCGGGAACGCTGAAGCGTGCCGCGTGCATCGGCACCACAACGCCACTTGCCGGAAAGCGGGTTCAATCCGCACTTGATGCGGGCAATCTCCAGCCTCATCGGTTGAGCCATGCCCAGCATCGTCAACTTGCCTTCAATTGCCGCCAGTCGATCCTGCTCGAAGATGAAACGCTGGCTACGGAAAATGATGGCGGGGTGGCGGCCGACATCGAACCAGGCCGCGCCCTTGAGGACGGCATCGCGCTCATCGTTTCCCGTGTTAAGCGAATCGGCATCGATAACGACATTAAGACGTCCGGTATGTTGCTCAACATCGTATTCAAGGCTGCCGTGGATGCGGTCGAAGCGGCCGCGCTGGGTAAAAATCCAGAGTTGATCGATTTCAAATTGCGCGACGGTATGGCTGGAATCAAGCTGGAAAGTCGCAGACCCAACCGGGCGACTTAACAGCGACGCGAGGAAAACTATCAGGAGTCGGAATCGCAACATGGCTTTTCCTTAGTGTGAAAGTCTGGCCGCGAGCAAACGGGTTCCCGGACCTGAAAGGCCGCTCGCCTCAGGCGTTAGTGTCTGGCTTCGGCGATGAGCGCTTCCAGCAGATCGATCAGCGTTTGTCCCGGCGTATCGCTCGTGGGCAAATGTCGCACTGCAATCTCACGTGCCTCGCACGCGGCCGTATCGACTACCGCCGGGCCGGTGACGATGATGCGGATGAGCTTGTGCAACTGGCCGATTGCATCGGCATTGATCGGTGTGGCATGAGTGATGACGGTGGTAGACCAGAACAGCCGCGGCACGATGTCGGCTGCGTCCGAATCGGGATACTCGCTCCAGTTGTGGTCGAAGTTCGGGATCGGCAGGTCGTCTGCGGTAAAGGCGGCACAATCAAGAAAAGCGATGCGCTCCTTCACGCTCATTTCCCTTCGCCCACCAGCCGCTCCAGCGCGCGCATGATCGCCGACGAATCGAGTTCGCTGTCGCCCGCGCCCATCAGCGCGTTCATCTGCTGCGCGATCAGCGCGGCGCCGGGCAATGGTGTGGCGGTTTCCTGCGCGTTGTCCATGACGATGGCCATGTCCTTGTGGTGCAGTTTGACCTTGAAGCCGGGCTTGTAGTTGGCGTCGAGCATGCGCTGGCCGTGGACTTCGAGGATGCGGCTGCCGGCGAAGCCGCCCAGCAGCGCTTCGCGCATCTTGACCGGGTCGACGCCGTTGCGCCGTGCCAGCAGGATCGCCTCGGCGACGCCCTCGAAGGTGAGGCCGACGACAATCTGGTTGCAGCATTTGACGACCTGGCCGGCGCCGTGGCCGCCGACGTGGACGATGTTCTTGCCGAGGATTTCGAACAGCGGACGGATCTTTTCGAAAATCGGCGCTTCGCCGCCGACCATGATTGACAGCGTGCTTTCGCGGGCGCCGGTCTCGCCGCCCGACACCGGCGCATCGAGCATGTGAACGCCGCGTTCGGCCAGCGCGGCGGCAATGCGGCGGGTGGCGGCGGGCGACACGGTGCTCATGTCGACGATGGTGTGGCCGGGGCGGGCGCCGTGCACCAGGCCGCGGTCACCAAGGATGATCTGCTCGACGTCGGTGGTGTCGGAGACGACGGTGAAGGTGATGTCGGACTCGGCGGCGACCTCGGTGGGCGTGCCCTTGCCGAGCGCGCCGGCGACCAGCATCGGTTCGAGGCGGTCGAAGCGGCGGCCGTAGACGAACAGCTGATGCCCGGCGCGCAGCAGGTTTTCCGCCATGGGGCGGCCCATGATGCCGCTGCCGATGAATCCGATTTTCATGATGCGATCCCTTTTACGACGACAAGCCAGAATGGCAGCGTAACCAATCCCACCAGCGTTGACCAGCCCATGATGAGCCCCGCCAGGCGGGTGTCCAGTCCGAAGCGATCGGCCAGCGCGATGACCATCACCATGGTCGGCATGGCGGCTTCCAGCACGCCGGCTTCGCCGGGTTCGGTGAGCTTGCCGGGCCACGCCAGCGCAATGCCCAGCGCCAGGAGTGGCATCAGCGCGAGCTTGATGCCCAGCGCGACGAAAACGGCTTTTTGCGGGCGCAGGTCGTGCCACGGGATGGTCAGGCCCAGCACGAACAGCATCAGCGGAATGGTCGGGCTGCCGGCCCAGCGCGCGGCCTCGATCAAGGGGTCGAGCGCCGCGCCGGAGAGGTTGACCGCGATGCCCGCGGCGAAGCCCCACACCGGCGGCAGTTTCAGCCACATCGACAGGAACGAGGCGTGCTCGGCGTGCTTGCCGCAGCGGAAGGCGATCCACACGCCGAGCGACCACACCAGCGGGGTGGTGGCGAGCATGTCGGCGAAGAAGGGATAGCGCGCGCCGGATTCACCGTACACCGTGGTGAGGAAGGGATAGCCAAAGAACAGCACGTTGCCGAAGCCGGACGCCAGCATGATGGCGCCGCGCTGTGGCCGCGACAGGCCGCGTCCGAGCGGGGTGGCGAACAGCGCCAGCGCGGCCAGCGCCAGGCCGAACAGGGTGGCGGCACCGAGAATCAGCGGCACCTGCAGGATGGCGAGGTCAACTGTGGCGGATGCGCCTGCCGCGAAGAACAGCATCGGCGCAAAAAAATTCAGCACCAGCCGGTTGATTTCGCCGCGCAGGCCGACGACGGAAATACCGCTTTGCCAACGCGGCCAGATGGCGCCTGCGGCGATCAGCAGGGACAGGGGCAACAGCGTCTTAAGCAGCAGTTGCTGGGCGAGCTCGGCAGACATGAGGCGGGATGCAAACAGACGGGCGCTCATCATAACGCCGCCGCAGGACAGCTGGCGCGAGAAGCGCGCCAGCTGGTGAAGGATCAGGTGCGCGAGGCGGGGGTGCGGCGTTTGTCGGTGCGAAGCGGTGCGGCGGATTCCAGCCACTCCTTGATGCGGGTGGCGTCACTGGCACGATTGCCTGTGCCCCGCGCATCGAGCAGCACGATGATGACATCGCGGTTGGCGACCTGCGCCTGCATGATGAGGCAATGGCCGGCCTCGTTGATGAAGCCAGTCTTGGACAGGCCGATATGCCAGTCTTCCGCGCGGGTGAAGCGATTGGTGTTGTTGAATGCCACGGTGCGGTAGTGCACCTGGGGTTTTTGCTGCTTTTTCTGGGTCACCACGCGCTGCGAGTCGAGGGTGTAATTGCCGGCGGTGCTGATGAGGCGGATTTCGGGGTAATTTTGATAAGCGTAATTGACGAGTTTGGCGAGGTCGTGCGCGGTCGAACGGTTGCCGCTCGACAGCCCGGTCGGCTCGACATAGACCGTGTCGTTCATGCCCAGCACGCGCGCCGTGCGGTTCATGGTGGCGACGAAGCGCTGCAGGCCGCCCGGGTAGTTGCGCCCGAGCGCGTTCGCCGCGCGGTTGTCGGACGCAATCAGCGCTAGATGCAGCAGCTGGCCGCGCGTGTAACGGGAGCCGAAGGCCAGGCGCGAACCGGTGCCCTTGAGGGTGTCGCGGTCTTCTTCGGTGATGGTGATGTGTTCATCCATAGGCTGCCCGGCGTTGAGCACCAGTATCGCCGTCATCAGCTTGGTGATCGAGGCGATCGGCGTCTGCAAGCTGGCGTTTTTTGCCAGCAGCGGTTGCCCACTGGCCTGGTCGAACACCAGCACAGAATGCGCGCTAAATTCCGGCATCGGCGCAACGTCGGGCGCCGATTGCGGGGCGGATAGTGTCGTGTCGAGCTGATCGCTCCACTGCAGGGACGTGCGGCCATCGAGCGCGGCGGCGCCGGTGTGAACGCACAACAATAACAATCCGGACAGTACAGCTTTCATATGAACTCGCTTCAATGAAGGGCGACGGAAATGCAACACGAAGTCAATATACGGACACGCCGGCCAAAACTTTAAAACAACAGTTCACGGCAGCGGCCTGAATGTTTTATAAGCTTAGATTGACGGTGTAGCAAATTTAGTTATATATGGCAATGAGATGCAAGAACTTTCGCACAAATCACTAAAGAAGTCGGCGCTAACAGCAGGTCTCTGTGCGCCCGGTGTGGTGGCCGAGGCACTGGAGCAGCTGATGCGAGGCGATGTCGCGCAGGCGGAGTTCACCGCCTGCGTGCGCTGCGACCCCGTGCTGGCGCTGCGTCTGCAGTTGCAACCCGTCGATTTCGGTACGCAGCAGGATCTGCTGCGGGCGCTGTTGCTGGCCGCGCCGGTCGCATCCGGTGCGGCGCAGGTGGCCCATGCGGCGCGTTGGCGCCAGTCGCTTGGCGTCGCGCATCTGGCGCAGGCGCTGGCGCTCCGCGCCGGCGTGGCCGATGCCGAGGCGGCCTGGATCGCCGGCCTTGCCCACAATCTGGCGGATTATCTCGATACGGCCCCCACGCCGCCGGCGCACGCCGCCGACTGGCTGATCGAACTCGACTCCGACGGCTGGCTGGCCGACGCCGTGCGCTACCACGCCGAACCGCTGGTACGCGGGCGCGCAGCGCATCCGCTGGTGCGCATCGTCCAGCTTTCCTATCAACTCGTGACCCGTGCCGACGCGGTGGACAGCGTGGACGTGCGCGCCGCGCTCGCCGCCCTGCAGTTGGGTGCGGGCGAAGCCGCCCAGTTGCTGGGCGACAGCCTGGAGCAGACGCGACAGCTGGCGCAGCGCTTCGGGCTGGTCGATGCGCTGGCGCATACGATTCCACCCGGGCTTCAGCCCGCAGTGGATCGGAGTCCTTTAGGGCCGACGTCTGGCGGCGGGTTCGAGCGTCTCGCCCGTCTGTATGCGGCGCAGGCGGTGCAATCGGCGCTGCACAGCCACTTCCGTCAGGCAAGCGGGGCCGGCCAGGTGTTTACGCTGCTGCAGGACGCTTTGCGTGCCCTGTTCGGGATTGAACGCGCCTGCCTGTTCGCGCCTGCCGGCGACGGCACCCTGCAGATGACGCAGCTGATTCCCGCGGCCGCCGGCCTCTCCGCGCTGGCGATTCCGCCCGACGACGCCCTTTCGGCGCTGCCGCGCGCGCTGGCGCGCAACGCCCCCCAGCAGTTCAAGCGCTTTGATCCGGACGCGGCGCTGGTCGACGGACAGATCGCCCGCCTGCTCGATGTATCGCGCTTTATTTGCCAGTCGCTGGCGTTGAGCGATGGCCGGACGGGCGTGCTGGTGGCGGGCGATGCCTTGCCCGGCCTCGGCGCGTTGCCGCTGTGGCGGTTCACCCTGGCCGAATGTGCCGAGGCCTTGATGCCGCTTCCGTTGGCAATGCCCGCACCGGCTGCGCCGATACAAGCGGCGCCCGCGCCGAGCGACGACATTTCACGCGACCGGGTCCGACGCGCCATTCATGAAGTGGCCAACCCGCTCACCATCATGCGCAATTACGTCAACCTGCTGTCCGATCGCCTGGGCGCGGATTCGGCGGTGCAGCGCGACCTCGGCATCATCAGCGACGAAATCGAGCGGGTGGCGCGCATCGTGCGCGGCATCACCGCGGTCGAGGAAAACGCGCCGCCTGCCGCGGCACTCGAACTGGTGTCGGTCAACAGCGTCGTCTCGGAACTGGTGCGAATGTCGCTCGGCACCCTGTTCGCGCCGAACAAGGTCAATGTGCAGATCGACCTCAACCCCGACGTGCCGCCACTGCCGCTGCAGAAAGACCTGCTGAAGCAGGTGCTGTTCAACCTGGCCAAGAATGCGGTCGAGGCCATGCACGCCGGCGGCCATCTCAAATTCACCACGCGGCTGGTCGACGTGGACGGCCTGCGCCAGGTCGAAATCGAAGTGGCCGACACCGGCCCCGGCCTGCCGGCAGCGGTGACGTCACACCTGTTCGAACCGGTGGTCAGCGAGAAGGGCGGCGATCACGCCGGGCTTGGTCTGACCATCAGCCGCAGCCTGGTCGAGCGCATGAGTGGCCACCTCAACTGCACCAGCACGCCGCAAGGCACCCATTTTTTGATCCGCCTGCCGACCTTGCAAAACAGCGAGGCCCCGCTCACGACAACACGCTACGGGTCGATGTAACCTGTGCATAAGGAGAACTTCGTGTCAGACAATCCCATTCAACTCTCTCCACAGTGCAGTGCGATCAGCAGCTTTCCGGTTCGCCAGCGTCTTCTGGTGGTGGATGATGAGGTGCTGATTCTGGAAGGCCTGACGCGCCTGCTTGCCACCCGCGATTACGAAGTGGTGACCGCCAACGGCGGCTGCGAGGCCCTGATCGCCATCGGCAAGCAGCAGTTCGATGCCATCTTGCTGGATTTGGGAATGCCCGACCTCAACGGCAACGAGGTGCTGCGCTTCGTGACCGAACGTGGCGTCGACACCCCGGTGATCGTGGTGTCCGGCGACAGCACCATCGATGCGGCGATCCGCGCGTTGCGCGGCGGCGCAGCCGATTTTGTACGCAAACCGTATGAACCCGAAGAACTGCTGCGCCGCATCGAGAACACGCTGACGCGACGGCGGCTTGAGAAGGAAAACAACCACATCCTGCAGCGCCTGCAGCAGTCGGAAAAGTGGCATCGTTTCCTGGTCAACAGTTCGCCCGATTTCATCTACACCCTGGACTGCGAAGGCCGCTTCACCTTCGTCAACGACCGCGTCGAAAGCCTGCTCGGTTACAGCAGCAAAGAGCTGCTGGGCCAGCATTACAGCCTGGTGATCCACGAAGACGACATCGCGCGCGCCGAGCATATCTTCAACGAACGCCGCGCCGGCGACCGCAGTGCGCGCAACATCGAAATCCATCTCAAGTGCAACCCCGGGATGCGGCGCCCGCGCCTGATGAACGGCCGCTGCAAGTCGGTCGAACTCACCGCCACCGGCATGTACGACGAGGAAGCCAGCCCGTTTGAGCAGCGCTTCATCGGCAGCTACGGCGTCGCCAAGGACATCACCGAGCGCAAGCAGGCCGAGGAGACCGTGCACTACCAGGCCTACCACGATCTGCTCACCGGGCTGCCCAACCGCGCGCTGTTCCGCGACCACCTCGGCCTCATGCTGGCGCAGGCCCGCCGCACCCAGCAGCCGCTGGCGGTGCTGAGCCTCGACCTCGATCACTTCAAGGTCATCAACGACTCGCTCGGCCACGCCATCGGCGACGAGTTGCTGCTCGCCGTCGGGGCGCGGCTGCGCCAGTGCCTGCGCGAAGGCGACACCCTGGCGCGCCTGGGTGGCGACGAATTCGCGGTGCTGCTGCCCACCCTGGTGTCGCGCAGCGACGTCGAGCACATCTGCCGCAAGATCATTCAGGTGCTGTCCAAGCCGGTGTACGTCAAGGGCCACGAAATCTACATCTCGGTCAGCATCGGCGCCTGCGTCGCGCCGGAAGACGGCGACATGATCGACAGCCTCATTCGCCAGGCTGAAATCGCCATGTATCGGGCCAAGTCGCAGGGCCGCAGCCGTTTGCAGTTCTGGGAAGCCGGCATGCAGGCGCCCTATTCCGAACGCATGCAGATCGAGGTCGACCTGCGCCGGGCGCTGGCGCGCAATGAATTCGTGCTGTTCTATCAGCCGCAGGTCGACACCGTCACCGGCGAAGTGCGCGGGTTCGAAGCCCTGCTGCGCTGGTGGCATCCGCAGCGCGGCCTCCTCACCCCCGCCGATTTCATCCCGGTGGCCGAAGAGTGCGGCGTTATCGTCCCCATCGGCGACTGGGTGCTGCGCCAGGCTGCCGAGCAAATGGCCGAATGGCGCCGCGCCGGGCTGCCGCCGGTGCGGCTGTCGGTCAACATTTCCGCCCGCCAGCTTGAAAGCGCCGACTTCGTCGACAGTGTCATGCGCGCCGTTCAGGTGTATTCGCTGGATGGCAACCTGCTGGAGCTGGAAATCACCGAAACCCTCCTGATGCGGGATTTCGAGGCCAATGCCATCAAGCTCGGACGCCTCTCCGTTGCCGGCATCCGGCTCGCCATCGACGATTTCGGCACCGGTTACAGCTCATTCAAGTACCTGTCGCGCTTCCCCATTCACACCCTCAAGATCGACCAGTCCTTCGTGCAGGAGCTCGACCGCGAAGAGAACATGTCTATCGTCAACGCCATGATCGCCATGGGGCGCGGCATGAATCTCAACGTCGTCGCCGAAGGCGTCGAAACCGAAGCCCAGCGCGCGCTGCTGCAGCAGATGCAGTGCCACGAGGTGCAGGGCTATTACTACAGCCCCCCGGTTTCCAGCCACGAAGCCACCGCCCTGCTGGGTCGGCATGCGCGCGGCTTCGAGCAGCATGACCAGCGGGTGGCGGGTTAGTCTGGAATGATCAGTCGCCGCGCAGTGCGGCCTTGAACTGCCGCCGCCGCCGGTGCAGGGTCGGCTCGGTGTAGCCGTTCGGCGCGCGCCGCCCATGGAAAATCATGTCCTGCGCGGCCTGAAAGGCCAGGCTGATGTAGTGCGGCGCCATGTTGACGTATTGAGGGTCGCCGGCATTTTGCTGGTCCACAAGGCGCGCCATGCGCCTGAGCGCTCCCATTACCTGAGTTTCGCTGATCACGCCGTGATGCAGCCAGTTGGCGATGTGCTGACTGGCGATGCGTAGCGTCGCCCGGTCTTCCATCAGGCCGACGTTGTCGAGGTCCGGCACCTTGGACGCCCCCATGCCCTGGTCGATCCAGCGCACGACATAGCCGAGCAGTCCCTGGATGTTGTTGTCCAGTTCCTGCTGGATGTCCTCGGCTGACCAGGCTGGCTTCGTAACCACGGGGATGGCCAGCAGGTCGTCGAGCGCGGCCTGTGGCCGTTCGCGCAGGGCCTGCTGGCGGGCGAAGACGTCGACCCGGTGATAGTGGATGGCGTGCAGGGTGGCGGCGGTGGGCGACGGCACCCAGGCGCAGCTGGCGCCGGCCTCGGGGTGCGTTTGCTTGCTCGCCATCATCGCTGCCATGCGGTCGGGCATGGTCCACATGCCCTTGCCAATCTGCGCACGCCCCGCGAGGCCGCAGGTCAGCCCGATGTCGACGTTCCAGTTCTCGTAGGCTCTGAGCCAGGCGGCGGATTTCATCTCGCCCTTGCGCAGCACCGGGCCGGCCTCCATCGAGGTGTGGATCTCGTCGCCGGTGCGATCGAGGAAGCCGGTGTTGATGAAGATCAGCCGCTCGCGCGCCGCTCGGATGCATTCCTTGAGGTTGAGCGTGGTGCGGCGCTCCTCGTCCATGACGCCAAGCTTTAGCGTGTTCTTCGGCAGGTTCAGCACGTCTTCGATGCGCGCGAACAAATCCACGGTGAAAGCGACTTCATCCGGACCGTGCTGCTTGGGTTTGACGATGTAGACGCTGCCTGCGCGGCTGTTGCGCAGGGGGCTGGTGCCCTTGAGGTCGTGCAGTGCGCAGGTGCTGACAATCAGGCCGTCGAGCAGACCTTCGAACACCTCGTTGCCCGCCTCGTCCAGCACCGCGTCGGTGGTCATCAGGTGGCCGACGGTGCGCACCAGCATCAGGCTGCGGCCGGGAATCTCGAAGTCGCGGCCCTCGGGCGAGCGGTAGCGGCGGTCCGGGTTGAGGCTGCGGGTGAGCGTCTTGCCGCCCTTGTCGAAGCTGCTGGCGAGCTCGCCCTTCATCAGGCCCAGCCAGTTGCGATAGACATTCACCTTGTCACCGGCATCCACCGCGGCCACCGAATCTTCGCAATCCATGATGGTGGTGATCGCCGCTTCCAGAAAAATGTCGCGGATACCGGTGGGATGCAGTTCGTGGATGGGGTGATCGGTGTTGAAATGAATCTCGAAGTACAGGCCGTGGTGCGCCAGCAGCAGCGAACTGATTGCCCCGGATTTCTCCTGATATCCCTTGAATTGCCCGGGGTCGCGCAGTCCGGTATGTGCCCCGCTCGACAGCGTCACCGCGAGTTGACCCGCCTTGACCGTATAGGCGATGGCATCGATGTAGCTGCCCTCGCGCAAGGGCGTGGCCTCGTCGAGGAAGGCCTTGGCGTAGGTGATGACCTTGGAACCCCGCACCGGATTGAACGCGCCCTTCTGCTCGGCGCCGCCATCATAGGGAATAACGTCGGTGCCGTAGAGGGCGTCGAACAGGCTGCCCCAGCGCGCATTGGCGGCATTCAGCGCGTAGCGGGCGTTGTTCACCGGCACCACCAGCTGCGGGCCGGCGATGCGGGCGATTTCGGCGTCGACATTTTCGGTGCCGATGACAAAATCTTCGCCCTCCGGCAGCAGGTAGCCGATGTCGACCAGGTGCTGCTTGTAGGCGGCGGCGTCGTGCGGCTGGCCCCGGCGCTCAAGGTGCCAGGCATCGATGCGCGCCTGCAGTTCGTCGCGGCGCGTCAGCAGGGCGCGGTTGCGCGGGGTCAGCTCGCGCAGCATGTCGGCGAAACCCTGCCACACATGGTCGCTGGATATGCCGGTGCCCGGCGCGATCTCGTCGCGCACCAGATCGAAAAGGGGTTTTGCAATCTGCAGGCCGGCTACCGTGATGCGTGCGCTCATTTCATGGCCTCGATCATCCTAGAAACCGCAGTTGGACGCGCTCGATGGTGCGTCTGGGCGGGTGTATGCCGCGAAGCGAGGAGGCGGCAGGCCGGGGCCTGCAACGACGGGCGACCAAGGCAGGCGCACGACCAGGCGTGCCAGCGGGTGCGTAGCGGACTCACCCTGTAGGGGGGCGTGGTCGAAGGCAGAAAAACTAATATCCATGCTGCATTCCTCAGGGTGATGAGCGGTCAACTGCGGTTTTTAGGATCATGCGTTCAGGTGACGACATTGCTGGGCCTGCCGGCAACGAAGGCCTCGATGTTGTCCACCAGCTGATCGGCAAGAAACTGCATGGCCTCGCGGCTGGACCAGGAGACATGGGGCGTGAGGATGAAATTGGGCAGGTCGAGATCGAGCAGCGGGTTGCCTGCATTCGGCGGCTCCACCGAGAGCACGTCGAACCCCGCGCCGGCGATGCGCTGCGACTTCAGTGCCTCGACAAGCGTCACTTCGTCCACCAGATTGCCGCGCGCGGTGTTGATGAGAATCGCGGTGGATTTCATCAAGCCGAATTCGCGCGCCGCAATCATGTGGCGCGTCTCCGGCGTCAGCGGGGTATGCAGCGAGATCACGTCCGCCTCGCACAACACGCCGTCGAAGGCCGTGTAGCCTTCGCGCGTTTCCGTCGCCTGTTTATGCTCGGCGATCAGCACGCGCATACCAAAGGCCTCGGCAAGCTTTTGCATGCCATGGCCCAGCGAGCCATAGCCCACCAGCCCCAGCGTGCTGCCAAACAGATCGTTTACGGGTCGGGTAAACAGACAGAACTGATCGGCCTGTTGCCACAATCCCGCACGCACATCCTGCTGCCAGCCCAGCAAATTGCGACGCAACGCCAGCATCATCATGAAGGCGTGTTCCGGCACCGCGTGCACGGCATAGTTGCGGATGTTGGAAACGATGATGCCGTTTGCCTTACAGTAGGCAAGATCGATGTTGTCGGTACCAGTGGCCGCCGCCGCGATCATTTTCACGTTCGGCGCTTGCGTCAGCATTTCACCCGGGAGTTTGACCTTGTTGCTGATGATCACGCTGGCGTCGTGAATGCGCTCCGCCATCTCACTCGCCTGGGTCTGATCGTAATCGATCCACTCATGGACGAAGCTTGGTGTGCGCAGGCTGGCGATCAGGCTCTTGCGGTCGAGAAAAACGATTTTGTGTGTCATAGGGGAAATCCATTTATCCACGAATACCCGGAGGGCATAAAGAACACGAAGGGTCACGAATAAAACCCCATCACATTCCTTTCGTGTTTCTTCGTGCCCTTCGTGGAAAAAACGTTTTCTACCGCTCCATGCCGGACTCGCGCTCGACGATCCTCATCACCGCCGCCGAATCCAGTTCCGCACCGCCGGTGCCCATCAGCGCATTGAGATGCTGCATCACCAGCGCCGCACCCGGCAGCGACAGCCCGAGCTCCTTCGCGGTCTGCATCACGATGTTGATGTCCTTCTGGTGCAGCTTCGTCTTGAAGCCGGGCGTGTAGTCGTTGTCCAGCATGCGCTTGCCGTGCACTTCGAGGATGCGGCTGCCGGCAAAGCCGCCCATGAGCGCGTCGCGCACCTTGGCCGGATCGACGCCGTTCTTGCGGGCGAAGGTGAGCGCCTCGGCCACGGCCTCGATGGTCACTGCCACCACGATCTGGTTGCAGGCCTTGGCCACCTGGCCGGCGCCGTAGTCGCCCACGTGCACGGTGTTCTTGCCCATGGCCTCGAACACCGGCTTCACGCGCTCGAACACCTCGGGCTTGCCGCCCACCATGATGGAGAGCGTGGCGTTGATCGCCCCCACCTCGCCGCCGGATACGGGCGCATCCAGCATGTCGATTCCGCGCGCGCGCAGCTGCGCGGCCATGTGGCGCGTGGCAGTGGGCGAGATGGTGCTCATGTCGACCACCACCGAGCCGGACTTGGCACCATGAATCACGCCGTTGTCGCCGAAGATGACCTCTTCGACGTCGGGCGTGTCGGACACCATGACGATAATGATGTCGGCCTGCGCTGCCGCTTCCGCGATCGACGCACATCCGGCGCAGCCAGCTTCCAAAGGCGGGGTCATGGTTTCCGGCCGGCGGCCGTGCACGAATACCGTGTGCCCCGCCTTGTGCAGATTGACGGCCATGGGCTTGCCCATGATGCCCATACCGATGAATGCAATGTTCATCGCTTCCCTCCGCTGAATGCAACTCAAAGCCGTCGCAGGACACCGCCTGCCCGGCGCCCGCTTACTTGTACATCACCGACGGCAGCCACAGGCCAATCTGCGGCCACATATAGAGCAGGAACATGGCCAGTACCTGGATCGCCATGAAGGGCATCATGCCGGCGAAGATCTGGTTCAGCGTCACATGGGGCGGCGACACGCCCTTCAGATAAAACGCGGCCATCGCCACCGGCGGCGAGAGGAAGGCGGTTTGCAGGTTCAGCGCCACCAGCAGGCCGAAGAACAGCGGGTCGATGTTGAAGTGCGCCAGCAGCGGGATGAAGATCGGCATGAAGATGACGATGATCTCCGTCCACTCCAGCGGCCAGCCCAGGATGAAAATAATGGCCTGGGACAGCAGCATGAACTGAAGCGGCGTGAGGTTCATCGACAGCACCCAGTGCTCGACCAGTCCCTGCCCACCCAGCAGGGCGAAGGCCGCCGAGAAAATGCTCGACCCCACGAACAGCCAGCACACCATGGCTGAAGTCTTGGCAGTGAGGAAGGCGGATTCCCTCACCGTCGGCAGCATTTGCACCTGGTGCACAGCGAGCACGCACCACACCCCGATGGCTGCCATGGACAGCCAGCCCAGCCAGTCAGGCGGTGCGGTCGGGAGCATTCCAGCCTTGAACAGAAGGAACCACACGACGGATGCGGCAAAGGCCAGCCACAGGGGCATCCACGTCGGCCGTAGCTTGCGCCGTTCTTCCCGGCTTTTGCGCAGCGCCAGGTACATCGCTGCCAGCACGAAGCCGCCGAAGGAGCCAATCGCCGCCGCTTCCGTCGGCGTGGCCAGACCGAACACGATGCTGCCGAGCACGGCCAGAATCATGACCACCAACGGGAAGAACGACGTCAGCAGCATCTTGAAAATTTCCAGCCGCGCAAAGCTGAACAAGGCATATATCGACGCCAGGACCGCGATGCCGCCGGCCAGCACTTTCCAGTATGAAGAGGGGGTGGGCAGACGCTCCACGGCAGCGGGCGAAGGCGACACCTGAATCGACGGCGCCGTGGCTTGCGCAGTGGGAGCGGGCGCTTCCTGCAGGCTTTCGGCGACGGGTCCAGTCGGGGGTTCCTGCACGCCTTCGGCTTGAGGCTCGTTCAAACCGGGCGCTTCCATCGGGTCGCTGCTGACCATGCCCATCTCCTGCAAGCCGGAGATGTCGGTCACTTTGTCGGGCCGGGTGATGCTGTTCCAGGCGAGCCCCATGATGATGGCGAACACAATGGCCGGCAGCAGCGCGGTGAAGAGTTCGCGCGCGATGCGACCCTTGGTTGCGCCGGCACCGTCCCGAGTCAGCGCGGCGCGGAACAACGCAGGCAGCGCCCGGTCTCCGAAGCGGGAGGCGATGCTGGCGGTGTGCGCGGGCAGTTTCACCTTGCGCTCGCTTTCCGGCAGCGGCGGCGCCCACTCCGGCTTCAACTTCGCCACGATCATCACATAACCCACATAGAGCAACGCGAGCATGAGGCCAGGGAAGAAGGCGCCGGCATA
Source organism: Thiobacillus denitrificans (assembly GCF_001530125.1). Taxonomy (GTDB): domain Bacteria; phylum Pseudomonadota; class Gammaproteobacteria; order Burkholderiales; family Thiobacillaceae; genus Thiobacillus; species Thiobacillus denitrificans_C. Next base: position 191,534 of record NZ_LDUG01000025.1, read on the forward strand.
GAGCTTCACCACCGATACGCCGGCGGTGGCGCCATAGACGATGAGCAACACCGAGGGCGGAATGAGAATGCCCAGGCAGCCGCCGGCGGTGATGACGCCGGCCGAGAGCTTGACGTTATAACCGGCGCGCAGCATGGCGGGCAACGCCAGCAGGCCCATCAGCGTGACCACCGCGCCGACGATGCCGGTGGCGGTGGCGAAGATGGCGCAGGTCACCAGGGTGGCCACGGCCAGCGAACCGGGGATGCGCGCCAGTGCGAGATGCAGGCTCTTGAACAGTTTCTCAATCAGGTTGGCGCGCTCGACCAGATAACCCATGAACACGAACAGCGGGATCGAAATCAGTACGTCGTTGGTCATCACGCCGTAGGTGCGTTGCACCATCAAGTCCAGCGTCTGCCGCACCGCAATGTCCGGATTGACGCTGCGGTAAGAGAGCCACCCGAAAACCATGCCCATGCCCATGAGCGTGAAGGCGGTGGGGAAGCCCAGCATGATCATCACCACCACCAGCGCCAGCATGAGCAGACCAAGGTGGCCGCTGGTGAGGTTTCCCCAGGGCATGAAAACGGCGATGGCGGCGAGCATGATCGCCATCAGCATGAAACCGAAGCGCAATTCCTTCTTCATGGCTTCGCCTCCTGCCGTACGACATACTGGTCGAGCTGGGCGATGTCTACGTCCTTCACGTGAACCATTTCCTTGAGCTTGTACACATCCACTTCTTCCACGTCCTCGACGCGGGAGGGCCACGCGCCGTCGCGCAGACAAACCACGCAGCGCAGAATTTCGACGATGCCCTGCATCAGCAGGAAGAATCCGGCTAGCGGTATGACGAATTTGAAGGGATACAACGGCAATGGATCGGGGCTGAAGGTTTTTTCGTGTATCGCCAGCGATTCGTTGGCATAGGTCCAGCCGGCATAGGTCAACGCGAAAATGCCCGGCAGGAAGAACACGATGTACAGAATCAGGTCGATGGAGGCCTGGGTGCGCGGCTTGAAGAAACCGTAGAGCACATCGCCGCGCACATGGCCGCCATGCGCCAGGGTGTAGGCGCCGGCGAACATGAACAGGGTGCCGTAGAGCATGATCTGCACATCCTGCGCCCAGGGGTGGGGCGTGTTGAGCACATAGCGCGAGAACACTTCCCAGGAAATCAGAAACGTCAGCCCAACGATGGCCCAGGAAAAAAACCGGCCGACGAAAGTGCTCACCTTATCGACAAAGAGCAGCAATTTCTGCATGACGAACCCTTGCTAAGACACAAAAATGGCCGTCCGGTTCGCACCGGACGGCCACGGACCAAGCCAGGTTGCGTTCAAGCCTTCTTCTTGCCGAAGAAATGGTTGTACGCCATCTTGTAGTCCACGCTGGTGTCGTTCTGCCAGCGCGCGGCGCGGGCCGCGAAGACGCGCATGGAATCGAGGACTTTCTTGAACGCGGGATTCTCCGCGCTCTTGGCCGCCATGATCTTGTCCCAGGACTGCAACTGCTTGCGCAGAATGGCATCCGGGGTCTTGTAGAACTTGACGCCCCGCTTGGTGCTCATGTCGAGGTAGTCCTTGGAATAGCGGTCGATGGCTTTCCAGGACATATCGGCCGATGCGGCCTCGATGGCGTACTTGATGATGGCCTTGTGCTCGGCGTTGAGCGCGTCGTACTTTTTCTTGTTGAAGAGAATTTCGAACTGTTCGCTCGCCTGGTGGAAGCTTTGCAGCATGCAAACCTTGGCCACGTCCGGGAAGCCGAGCAGGTTGTCGGAAGACGCATTGTTGAATTCGGCCGCATCGAGCAGGCCGCGATCCAGGGCCGGCACGATCTCGCCGGCCGGCATCGGATTCACCGCGGCGCCCATGTCCTTGTACATATCGACCGCGAGCCCGACGGTGCGGAACTTGAGGCCCTTCATTTGCTCGACGCTGGTGATGGGCTTCTTGAACCAGCCGAAGGGCTGGGTCGGCATCGGACCGTAGAGCATGGACACCACGTCCATGTTCATGCTCTTGTAGATTTCAGCCAGCAGTTCCTTGCCGCCGCCGTAGTAGTGCCAGGCCAGCACCATGTTGGGGTCCATGCCGAAAGCCGGGCCAGAGCCCCACAGCGCCACCGCAGTGTTCTTGCCGTACCAGTAGGCGATCACCCCGTGGCCACCGTCCAGGGTGCCCTTGCTGACCGCGTCGAGCAGGTCGAACGCCTTGACCACCGCACCTGCCGGCAGTACCTCGATCTTGAGTTCCTTGCCCGACATGGCATTGACCTTGTTGGCGAAGTCCACCGCATATTCATGGAAGATGTCCTTCGCCGGCCAGGTGCTCTGGAAGCGCAGGCTGACCGGCGTTGCTGCCTTCGCGATCGAGGGGAAACCAAAGGTTGCCGCGCCGGTCGCGGTGGCGGCGGCTGCGCCAAGAAACTTTCTCCGGCTCAGTTTGGCCTCGGGTTGCGTGGGCGGTTTGCTGTCTTTCTTGCTCATGGCTGTCTCCTTTGTTTTGATCGAGGGAAAAGCAGCTTTACATTAGTACAATTTATTTATTGCATCAAATTATTAAATTCTACTGTTCTATTTTGGCTACAGTGAGGACCGCGTCGGGGGTCGAGTGTGGCCGGCAATCTCAGAAACGCAAAATGAAGGCGCAGCTTGGTCAGCGTGGTTCAGGCTGAAAGTGGTGGGGTGACAGATGGACAAACTGGTGGTGGGCAGGAAGGTGCTCATCGCCCGCCCGGGGTCTGCCGGGTGAGTTGGGCAGATCACGCGTCTTGGTGGGCCTTGTGCGCCAGACCAAGCGCTTTTTTGCTGAGTGCGGCCTTTAGGCGGACACGTACAGCAGGTGATTCCCAGAGATTTTTTTCTGGCGCAATGACGCAAGAACCACACAAAAGAAAGCGGCCTCCGGTGGGAAAACCACGGGAAGCCGCTCGTATTTTGGTGGCCAGGAGTGGAATCGAACCACCGACACGCGGATTTTCAATCCGCTGCTCTACCGACTGAGCTACCTGGCCAAAAGAGGGCGCAATTTAACCGGTTTGCCCCCTTGCCGTCAAGGAAAAGCCGTGCTGCGCCAACTCAGCATGCCAATCCATGCAGGCCGCACAGATGGCGTTTGACGATTGCCAGCGAGACCCACAACCAGAACAGCAGGAAGAAGGTGAGAAACGGTACGTGGGCGTCGAGGATGAAGCGCGGGGTGATGAAGCGCACGGTGCGCACCGCCGGGCTGGCGACGATGCGCAGCGTGCGGTAGAAAATGTTGTCCTCGCGATATTTGCCGGCCAGTAGCGCCAGCACACCTTGCCCAAGCAGGGCGAAACCGGCGATCTCGACCAGGGTGCGCAGAATCAAAACCAGCAGGATGTCGAGCGGCATGGCGAGTGTTCCTGAAGCGAATCGATAATTTTAACGCGGCTTGCAAGCTTGGCGCCTGCCCATGACAATGCGGGTTGACTTGAGTGGGTGTGCAGATGATGGATTATGACCGAGTGCGGCATGGCCTGCGGGGCTTGTTTTTCAATATGCTGGGCCGGACGGAGCGCGCGCTGGCGGCCTATCACGACAGCCATCGGGCAGATCCCACCCATGTCGCGACGCTGCGTACGCTGGCCTGGCTGGAGGCGAAGCAGGAGCGCTGGGCGGCGGCGGAAGCCTGGTTTGAGCGCGTGATCGAGATCGAGCCGGACGATGCCCCCACCTGGTTCAACCTCGGCTATGTGCGTGACAGGGGCGGCATGGACGAGGCGGCGATCGCGGCCATGCAGCGGGCGACCGAGTTGAATCCGAGTAACGATCGCGCCTGGTACGGGCTGGGGATGCTGCATGCGCGGCATGGCCGCCATGCCGCCGCGGCGGCGGCGCTGACCGAGGCCGGCCGGCTGCAGCCGATGAACGGGCTGGCCTGGTATGCGCTGGGGATGGCCTGGCAGCATTGCAACGAGCCGGACAAGGTGGCGGCGGTGATCGAGCACACGCTGACGCACGACCCGCAGACTGCGCAGCGGTTGATTCGCGATACCGGGCGCAGCGACTATATGCATCGGCTGGGTTCAATGCAGCTGTAGGGCTCAGCCGTGACCGATCGCGCCCGGATGAATGATCCGGGATTGAACATCCAGGCGTAAAAAAGCCAGCCTCACGAGGCTGGCTTTTTTGTTGCGCGCCCGGGGGCGCGCTGGGTGCAGCGATCAGGTTGCGCGGGTGTCGATGTCGCCCGCCAGGTTCGGATAGCGCACGTGATCGACCAGTTGCTGGATTTCCAGGCTGGGCGCACGCGAGAGCAGCGAGCCGATGATGACGCCGATGAAGCCGATCGGCATGCCGAACACGCCGGCGGCGATCGGCTTGATGGCGAACCACTCGTTGGCGGCCACGCCGCCGAAGAACGGGTAAGTGATGACCATGTAGTACATGCACACAGCCAAACCGGCCAGCATGCCGATGACCGCGCCGAGGTAGTTGGCGCGCTTCCAGAACACGCCGAGCACCAGCGCCGGGAAGAACGCCGAGGCTGCCAGCGAGAACGCGGCGCCGACCAGGAACAGGATGTCACCCGGCTTCAGCGAGGCGGTGTACGCGGCGAAGATGGCGACCACCAGCAGCAGGCTCCTGGAGATGGCCAGGCGACGGATGGTCGAGGCCTTCGGGTCGATCATCTTGTAGTAGACGTCGTGCGACAGCGCGTTGGCGATGGTCAGCAGCAGGCCGTCTGCGGTCGACAGCGCAGCCGCCAGACCGCCTGCCGCCACCATGCCCGAGATCACGTAGGGCAGGCCGGCGATCTCCGGTGTGGCCAGCACGATGAGGTCGCCGCCGATGGTGATCTCGGCGAGTTGCACGATGCCGTCCAGGTTGATGTCGACGATCTTCATCAGGGTCGCATCCACCGCCTGCCAGTTCGCCACCCACGCCGGCAGCGAAGTGAATGGCAAGCCGACCAGGTTGTTGTAGACCTCGAACTTGACCAGCACCGCCAGTGCAGGCGCGGTGAAGTACAGCAGGAAGATGAACAGCAGCGACCAGAACACCGATTTGCGCGCTTCACGCACCGACGGCGTAGTGTAGTAGCGCATCAGGATGTGCGGCAGCGAAGCGGTGCCGACCATCAGGCACAGCACCAGTGCGATGAAGTTGCGGCGCTTGATGTTGGAAGCCTCCTGATCTGCGGCTTGCGCGGCGGCGATTTCCGCTGCGCTGGCGTCGGGATTGCTCCTCAGCAGATCCGACTCCGCGCCCTTGCCGGCAAACGGGGTGGCATGGGCTGCGACCGGACCGGTCTTGGCCTTGGCGCCGTCGGCCGATTTCTTCCACTGCGCCTTCAGCGCGTCGGGGGTGGCAGGGAAGTCGGCGGGACTGCCGGCTTCCGTGCGCTGGGCTTCGAGGAAGGCGTCGCCATTGCCGGTGGCCACGGCTTCGTCCAGCGCCGCGATGTTGGCTTCGAACGAATCCTGCTGCGCCTTGAATGCCGCACGCGCCGAGGCTTCGGCTGCGCCCTTGGCGGTATCGGCGTTGTTGAACTCGTTTTCCAACTGCGTCACCTGCTGCAGCACCTGGCCGTAGACGACCTGCGGAACCGGGTTGCCGGTGTGAACCACCGACAGCCACACCACCGGAATCATGTAGGCGATGATGAGGATGATGTACTGCGCCACCTGGGTCCAGGTCACCGCGCGCATGCCGCCGAGGAAGGAGCACACCAGGATGCCGGCCAGACCGACGAATACGCCGATCTGGAATTCCAGGCCGGTGAGACGGGCGGTGATGATGCCGACGCCGTAGATCTGCGCCACCACGTAAGTGAAGGAGCAAATGATGGCTGCGATCACCCCGATGGCGCGCGGCAGGTTGCCGCCGTAGCGCGAGGCGAGGAAGTCCGGAATGGTGAACTGGCCGAACTTGCGCAGGTAGGGCGCGAGGAACAGCGCCACCAGCACGTAGCCGCCGGTCCAGCCCATGACGAAGGCGAGGCCGTCAAAGCCGGCCAGGTACAGGGTGCCTGCCATGCCGATGAAGGACGCGGCCGACATCCAGTCGGCGCCGGTTGCCATGCCGTTGAACAGGGCGGGTACACGGCGGCCGGCGACGTAGTACTCCGACACATCGGCGGTTCTCGACATGATGCCGATGCCGGCATACAGCGAGATGGTGGCGGCGAGGAAAATGTAGCCGATCCATCTGGGGGGAAGGCCCATCTGCTCCAGTATCGCAAGCACGATGACAAAGGCGATGAAGCCGCCGGTGTAGAAGGTGTAGTACTTTTTGAGCTGCTGGAAGAACTGGCTCTGGGTCTGTGTGGTCATGTTATTCCTCCCCCTCTTGTACGCCGTATTCATTGTCCAGCTGGTCCATGCGACGGGCGTAGAACCAGATGATCAGGACATAAATGATCAGGGAACCCTGGGCGGCCATGTAGAAGGCGAAGGGGAAGCCCATGATGACGATTTCATTGAGCTGGGGGGCAAAGTAGATGACGACGAACGTCACCACGAACCAGATGGCTAACAGGACTGCGGTGATCCGCAGATTCTTGCGCCAGTACTCCTGATGTCTCTCCGACAATTGCATGGCAACTCCTCCGTGAGCATGAGTGGGGAACGCGCTTTATTAATAGAAGTCGCGCGTGCGCGGAGTGTAAGGACTTGTTATGCGGCCGACAAACAGATTAGTAGGCGCTAATGTGCTGATAGCCAGCGCCGGCCGCGCAGCAGGCCGCGCAGTTGCTGCGCGGTGGTGATCTCGTCGCGCTGCGCCGCCTGCAGCAGCACCAGCCACAACTCGGCGGTGGCGTAGGCGTCGGCCAATGCGCCGTGGCGCGCGTACACCGCAATGCCGAAATGCGCCAGCCAGTCGTCGAGGTGGCGGCAGTGCGGCGCGGCATCGGGGAACAGCAGCGGCGCGACTACCGCCGCGTCGAACCACGGTGAGGCGATCGTCAGGCGCAATTGCTCGCGCACCGCGCGCTGCAACACCGTCTGGTCGAATGCCGCGTGGAAGGCGACCAGCGGCGCGCCCTGGGTGAATTCCAGCCAGGACAGCAATGCCTCGTGCGGCGCCTGCCCTGCGCGCTGTTCGCTGCCGCTGATGCCGTGGATCAGGATGTTGGCGGCAGCGGTCGATTGCGCCTGCGTGAGCCCGACTTCCAGGCTGGCATCGAGTGCGATGTGGCCGTGTTCGATCGCCACCGCGCCGATCGCCAGCAGCGGATCGCGCTGCGCGTTGAGTCCGCCGGTTTCCACGTCGACCACGCACCAGCGCATGTCGGCAAGCGGCAGATTGAGGTCGATCTTTTGGCGCCCCAGCGCTGCGCGCCGCGCGCTGCTGGTGGCGTCCAGGGCGGGCAGTGAGTGTTTTGTAAACGGCCAGATCACAGCTGGTAATCCAGCGCCAGCCGCGCCTGCACCTTGCGCGCCTGGCGCAGGGCTTCCTTCAGGATGCGGCGGTCGAGCGGGTTCAGCGTGTCGGGGTCGAGATGGTTGTCGGGCGTGATGCCGGTGCGCTGCTGCTCATGCTGATGGCGCAGCCGCAGCAGTTGCAGAAAGTGGAACGCGCGGTTCCAGTCGGCCAGTTCGGCATCGGGAATATGCAACGCATGCGCGGCTGCGCGCAGCCGCTTGGCGGTGTTGGTCTGCGGGCTGCCGGCCGCCAGCGCAAAAATGCGCGCCGCATCGACAAACGGCGTGGCACCATTGAGCTTGAGATCGATGGTGTGCGGGTGGGCATTGTCGTCCGACAGCACGAAGTCGCGCACCAGTCCCAACGGCGGGCGGTTGCGCAGGGCGTTGCCCGCCATCTGGTGCAGAAAGCGCGGATTCTTCTGCGCGGCGCGGTTGAGCCAGGCGCGCAGGTCGAGCGCCAGCGCGGCATCGCCGGTGAGCGGACGAAAGTCGAAAAAAATGCTGGCGTGCAGCAGCGCTTCGGGGCTGCCGTGATCGATCCACTGGGTGAACTGCTGCTGCCAGTCAGCCGCCGACAGGCACCATTTCGGATTGCTGGCCATGATGTCGCCGCGGCACAGCGGAAATCCGCAGGTGTCGAGCCGGTTATTCACGCGCAGCGCAAACGCCAGCAGCGCATCGCGCTGGGCGTCGTTCGCCTCGGCAAAGATCAGCGCATTGTCCTGGTCGGTGGCGAGCGTCTGTTCCATGCGGCCTTCCGACCCCAGCGCCAGCCAGCACCAGCGCAGCCCGACGAGCGCATCATCGGCCTCGCATTCCAGCGCGATGACGCGCTCGGTGAGGCGGTCGTTGAGGCTGGAAATGATCGCGGTGAGGTTTTCCGCGTCCATCCCCTGCGCCAGCAGGCTGTGCGCCAGGTCGCCGATATCGAGTGCCAGCGCGGGCAGGCGGCTGGGGTCTTCGCTGCGCGCAATGGCCGAGGTGATGCCTTCCACCGACAGGCGGCGCAACGCGAAGATGTCCTTTTCCGACACCACGCCGGCCAGCCGCCCTTCTCTGACCAGCGGGATGTGGTGAATGCCCTGGCGCGCCATCAGCACCAGGGCGTCTGCCACCGGCGCATCGGCGGGAAGGGTCGCCGGATCGGGCGTCATCACGGCCGAAATGGGCGTGGCCAGCGGCACCCCGGCCAGGGTCACGCGCGCCAGCACATCCTTCAGGGTGAGAATGCCGAGCGGCTGCCCGGCAGCGTCGGTGACCACCACCGACCCCACTCGCGCGGCCTCCATCGCCGCCAGCGCATCGGCCAGCGGCACATCGGCCAGCACGCTCAGGGGGGTGCGCCGGATCAGGCTGGACAGGGGGCGCGCAAAGCGACTTTCGTCGTCGAGCGCCAGCGCGTATTCCGATTGCACCGCGCGTTGCGATTCCTCCAGCAGGCTGGCGATGCGGCGCGTGCAGAAATCGTTGAATTCAGGGCTTTTCGCCAGCAGCGCGTGGAAATCGGCGGCGGGCAGCAGGTAGCAAAAGGTATCGGTTGCCGCGATATAGCGGTTGGCCGCGCCGCGCCCGGCCAGCAGCGCGCCCAGCGGAAACATCTCGCCCGTCGCCAGCTGCAGCACCGTGTGCCCCTCGGCGGTGGCACCAGCCACCGTCCCCTGCTTGACGATGAACAGGACATCGGGCGGCGTGTCGGCCGGCGCCAGCAACACTGCGTCGCGCGCAAAATAGGCTACCGACAGGCGCCGCACCAGCCATAGAAGCGCGTTTTCCGTCATTGCCGAAAAGGGTGCCTGCCGCCGCAATGCGTCGAGGGTTGCGCGGTGCAGGCTGTTGGCGAGCGCAATAATATGGGTCATGGGCGGATGTCGGGACAGCACGGGTTTTTACAATTTACAGCGCATCCGCAATCGTATGCAAAAATTGCCGGGCCCGATCGGTTCGGCCGCCTCGGCCAGCCCCGAAACTAAAGCCTCATTGCCGGGTCAGTGACAAACAGAACCTGACCGCACATCCACTCATGACCCAGACCCAAAAATCCAACCCGCTGTTCGAGCTCCTGATCAACATCGTCATTCCCTCCGTCATCCTGATGAAGTTCAGCGGCGAGCAGGACCTTGGCGCCGTGGGCGGGCTGCTGGTGGCGCTGGCGTTTCCGCTCGGATGGGGCGCGTTCGAGTTGCTCGGGCGCAGCAAGGTCAACTTCTTTTCCGTGCTGGGCCTGGTCAGCATCCTGCTCACCGGCGGCATCGGCTTGCTGCAGCTCGACACCCAGTGGCTGGCGGTGAAGGAAGCCGCGATCCCGGGCCTGATCGGCCTGGCCGTGCTGGTGTCCACCCGCACCCGCTACCCGCTGGTGAAAACCCTGCTCTACAACCCGACGCTGATCGACGTGGCGCGGGTGCAACAACATCTCGAAGCGCGTGGCACGGTGCGGGATTTCGAGGCGCGCCTGCAGCATGCCACCTATATGCTGGGCGGCACCTTCTTCTTCTCCGCAGCGATGAACTATTTTCTGGCCAGCTGGATCGTCACCAGCCCGGCCGGCAGCGAGGCGTTCAACGCCGAGCTCGGGCGCCTGACATTGGTGAGCTATCCGATGATCGCCCTGCCATCGATGCTGATGATGATGGGTGCGCTTTACTATTTGGCCCGCGCGACGCGCGAACTGGCCGGGTTGAAGCTGAGCGAGGCGCTGAATACCGGCGATGCCCGCCCGCAGTCCTGAGCTGAACGACTGCTTTAAGCGCCATAAAAAAGCCCCGCGCAATGCGGGGCTTTTTTTGTAGCTTGAACAGCCGGGCTTTTTACCCACAAGGGGTAGTCGGCCATGGTTGAACAACCACCTTACATCATGCCGCCCATGCCGCCCATGCCGCCCATCCCACCCATGTCGCCACCACCCATCGACGCGCCTTGCTTGTCTTCCGGCAGGTCGGCGATCATGCAGTCGGTGGTCAGCATCAGGCCGGCGATCGACGCCGCGTTCTGCAGGGCGATGCGAGTGACCTTGGTCGGGTCGAGCACGCCCATCTTCACCATGTCGCCGTATTCGCCGGTGCCGGCGTTGTAGCCAAAGTTGCCCTTGCCTTCCAGCACCTTGTTGACGACGACCGAGGGCTCTTCGCCGCAGTTCTTGACGATCTGGCGCAGCGGCTCTTCGATGGCGCGCAGCACGATCTTCACGCCGGCTTCCTGGTCGTGGTTGTCGCCTTTCACCGCAGCGGCCACGGCACGCGCACGCAGCAGCGCGACCCCGCCGCCGGGGACGATGCCTTCTTCAACGGCAGCACGGGTGGCGTGCAGCGCGTCTTCGACGCGGGCCTTCTTCTCTTTCATCTCGACTTCGGTCGCCGCGCCCACTTTGATGATGGCAACGCCACCGGCCAGCTTGGCTTTGCGCTCCTGCAGCTTCTCTTTGTCGTAGTCGGAGGTGACTTCGTCGATCTGCTTGTTGATCTGGGTGATGCGGCCCTTGATTGCGTCAGCATTGCCGGCGCCGTCGATGATGGTGGTGTTTTCCTTGCCAATCTCGATACGCTTGGCGCGGCCCAGATCCTCCAGCGTGGCCTTTTCCAGCGACAGGCCGACTTCTTCGGCGATCACGGTGCCGCCGGTGAGGATGGCCATGTCTTCCAGCATCGCCTTGCGACGGTCGCCGAAGCCCGGCGCCTTGACGGCACAGGTCTTGAGGATGCCGCGGATGTTGTTCACCACCAGGGTGGCGAGCGCTTCGCCGTCGACGTCTTCAGCGACGATCATCAGCGGTTTGCCGGCCTTGGCCACCTGTTCCAGCACGGGCAGCAGGTCGCGGATGTTGGAGATTTTCTTGTCGAACAGCAGGATGAAGGGATCTTCCATGATCGCCATCTGCTTGTCGGGGTTGTTGATGAAGTAGGGCGACAGGTAACCGCGGTCGAACTGCATGCCTTCAACGACGTCGAGCTCGTTATCCAAACCCGAGCTGTCTTCAACGGTAATCACGCCTTCCTTGCCGACCTTGTCCATCGCGGCGGCGATGATGTCGCCGATCGAGGCATCGGAGTTGGCGGAAATGGAGCCGACCTGAGCGATTTCCTTGCTGCTGGTGCAGGGCACGGAAATTTTCTTCAGTTCGGCGACGATGGCGATCACGGCCTTGTCGATGCCGCGCTTGAGGTCCATCGGGTTCATCCCGGCGGCGACGAACTTCATGCCTTCGTTGACAATGGACTGCGCCAGCACGGTGGCGGTGGTGGTGCCGTCACCGGCGATGTCGGAGGTCTTGGAAGCGACTTCCTTGACCATCTGCGCGCCCATGTTCTCGAGCTTGTCCTTCAGTTCGATTTCCTTGGCGACCGACACGCCATCCTTGGTCACGGTGGGGGCGCCGTAGGAACGGTCGAGCACCACGTTGCGGCCTTTCGGGCCCAGGGTCACTTTAACGGCGTCAGCCAGAATGTTGACGCCAGCCACCATGCGGTGACGGGCGGAATCGCCAAAACGTACGTCTTTTGCAGCCATGTTTTAACTCCTAAAAAATGCATTCGCCACAGAGGCACAGAGACACAGAGACACCCGTATTCGGATCTCGTTTGTGTTTTTCTCCGTGCCTCTGTGTCTCTGTGGTTAAGGGTTTGAGGTGGGCTTAAGCCTCGACCACGCCCATGATGTCTTCTTCGCGCATCACCAGCAGCTCATCGCCTTCGACCTTGACCGCCTGGCCGGCGTATTTGCCGAACAGCACGCGGTCGCCGACTTTCACGTCGAGCGGAATCAGCTTGCCCTGGTCGTCTTTCTTGCCTGCGCCCACGGCGACGATTTCGCCCTGGTCGGGCTTCTCGGTGGCGGTGTCGGGGATGACGATCCCGGAAGCGGTCTTGCGCTCTTCTTCCATGCGTTTGACAATCACTCGGTCGTGCAGAGGACGGATTTTCATTGCAAAGTCTCCATTGCGGTTGCGTTGATAAAGGCAGCCAGGGCTGCCCGAAAATAAGGAAGCGGCAAGGGTGCTGTTAGCACTCGCCGCCATAGAGTGCTAATAGTAGGGGCGCATTGTGACAATTTCAAGCCCATGGATGATTTATTAAACCGTAGCCGCGCCGCCGTCTGGCACCCCTGCACCCAGATGAAACAGCTGGAGGCCGCCCCGCCGCTTGCGATTGCACGTGGCGAGGGGGCGTGGCTGATCGATACGGACGGGCGGCGCTACCTGGACGCGATTTCAAGCTGGTGGGTCAACCTGTTCGGCCACTGCAACCCGCGCATCAACGCGGCCATCATCGACCAACTCGGCAAAATCGAGCACGTGATGCTGGCCGGCGCCACCCACGAACCGGTGGTAGATCTGTCGGAGCGGCTGGCAAAGCTGACCGGACTGGGCCACGCGTTTTACGGTTCGGATGGGTCTTCGGCCACCGAGATTGCGCTGAAAATGAGCGCCCACTTCTGGCGCAACTCGGGCCAGCCGGAGAAAAACGGCTTTATCAGTCTCAAGAACGGCTACCACGGCGAAACCCTCGGTGCGCTGTCGGTGACCGATATTCCGCTGTTCAAGGACACCTACGCGCCCTTGCTGCGGCACTCGGTGCAGGTGCCCACCCCGGACGCGCGGCTGGCCGAGCCGGGAGAAACCGCCGAGGCCTATGCGCTGCGCTGCGCCGCTGCGCTGGAGGCGCATCTGGCCGAGCACGCGGCCACCACCGCCGCCTTCATCGTCGAACCGCTGGTGCAGGGCGCGGCGGGGATGGCGATATATCACCCGACGTATCTCAAGCGGGCGCGGGACTTGTGCACACAATATCGAGTGCACCTGATCGCCGACGAGATCGCCGTCGGCTTTGGACGCACCGGTACGATGTTCGCGTGCGAGCAGGCCAATATAAGACCCGACTTCATCTGCCTGTCCAAGGGCATCACCGGCGGCTACCTGCCGCTGTCGGCAGTGCTGGCGACCGATGACGTCTATGCGGCGTTCTACGGCAACGCCACCGCGCGCGGCTTCCTGCATTCGCATTCCTACACCGGCAACCCGCTCGCCTGCCGTGCCGCGCTGGCGGTGCTGGACATCTTCGAACACGATCAGGTGATTGCCGCCAATCGGGTCAAGTCCATTGAATTCACCGGGATACTGTCGGAAGTGGCCGCTCACCCACGGGTGCGCCATTTCCGCCATCTGGGGATGATCTGGGCGTTCGACGTGGCGGATGCCACCGCGGGTTTTTCTACCCGCTTCCATCAGGCGGCGCTGGCGCAGGGCGTGTTCCTGCGCCCGATCGGCCGCACGGTGTATGCCATGCCACCCTATGTGACGAGCGCCGACGAGATGCGCGGGTTGGCGGATGTGGTGCTGGCCTGTCTCGACACCCCGGCGATCTGAGTTCGTGTGTCAGTTTTGCGCTTGACGCATGGCATCCGCCCGACTAAGGTAGTAATCAATCACTATCTAACTGGAGTCGGACCATGTCAGACGACCCTGCACGCAAACGGCTCGGTGCCGACGAGCGGCGCGAGGAAATCATCCGCGTGACGCTGGCGCTCGCCGCCAAGCAGGGCGTCGACGACGTCACCACGCAGGACATGGCGCAGGCGATGGGGGTGACCCAGGGCGCGGTGTTCCGTCATTTCCCGAGCAAGGACGCGATCTGGCTGGCGGTGATGCAGTGGGTGCGCGACCGCCTGATGCCGGTGCTGGGACGCGCCGCGGCGCAGGGGCGCGACCCGCTGGACGCGCTGCAGCGCATGTTTTTCGCCCACATTGACTTCATTTCCCGCTATCCAGCGATTCCGAGCGTGTTGATGTCGAAGCACCTGCACGGCCGCAGCACGGCGCTGCGCCGGTTGGTGACCGAAATCATGCTGGGCTACGAGGCGAAGATCGCCGGCCTGCTGACCGACGCGCAGGCGCAGGGTCTGGCGCGGGCCGACCTCGACGCCCACGCCGCCGCTACCCTCTACATTGGCATGATCCAGGGGCTGGTGCTGCAAACCTCGATCCTGCGCGGCCAGCGCACCCTCGCGGTGGAAGCCGCGCGCACCTTCCCGGTTTTCCTGCAGGCCGTCCGCCCACCCTCAACACAAGGAGCCACTCCATGAAACCTTGCCTATCCGGTTTGTTGCCAAAACCAATTCCCTGTAGATACCGTCTTGGGTACGCTCAATCACTTTGGCAACAAACCGAATAGGCAAGCATGAAACATCATCCCATCGCCCTCGTCGCCCTGCTTAGCCTGACCGCTGTCCATGCACAGGATCAACACGCGCAGCATCCCACGTCCGACCACGACGCCCGCGTCGTGCTGGAACTGACCTCGAGCGAACGCGTCATGATCCTGGAAGAGATGCGCATGTTTCTCACCGGTGTGCAGAAAATGACCGGCGCACTGGGACAGCAGGACATGCCGGCCGTCGCGGAAGCGGCACGCGACATGGGACAGAAAATGGTGCACGAGGTGCCGCCCGCGCTGCGCGCCAAGCTGCCGATGGAATTCCGCCAGCTGGGTTTTTCGGTGCACCGTGATTTCGACCAGATCGCACTGGATGCCGACAGCCTGAAGGACGTGAGCTACAGCCTCGGCCAGCTTTCGGCCACCCTGCAGAAGTGCGTGGCCTGCCACGCCACCTATCAGATTCAGACGCCTGCGCTCAACGCCAGGCACTGATCTGCGATGAAACTCAGCCAACGCAGTTTAATCCTGGCCATCGGTGCGCTGGCATTTTTGGCCGCCTTTGTCTGGCTGCTCGCCACGCGCGGGCCGCTGGCGCCGGTGGGGGTGGAAACCGCCACGGTCACGCGCGCCGATCTTAGCCCCAGCGTGTACGGCATCGGCACGGTGGAAGCGCAACACGCCTACTCGGTGGGGCCGATCCAGGCAGGCCGGGTGTTGCGGGTGTGGGTCGATCAGGGTGAGTTGGTGAAAGCCGGCCAGCTGCTGGCCGAAATCGATCCGGTGGATTTGCGCCAGCGTGCCGAAGCGGCGAGCAGCGCTGCCGCACGGGCGCGCCAGGCCGCACAGGCCGCACAGGCGCAGGTGACCGAGGCGGATAGCCGCGCGCGGCTGGCGCAGGCCAACAGTGAGCGTTACCAGGCGCTATACCGGCAGAATTTCGTCGCCAGGGAAATGGCCGACAGCCGCCGCCACGAAGCGTCCGCCGCAACGGCAGCACTGGCCGCGGCGCGCGCCAACGCCAGCGGGGCGCTGCGCGAGATCGGCCGCGCCGAGGCCGAATTGCGGGGCATTGACCAACTGCGCCAAAGTCTCAAATTGGTGAGCCCGATCGACGGTGTGGTGACGGCGCGCGAAGCCGAGCCGGGCGCTACCGTGGTCGCCGGTCAGGCCGTGCTGCGGCTGGTCGATCCGGCCCGTCTGTGGGTGCGTGCACGCGTCGATCAGGCGCGCGCGCAGGGCGTGCAGGCCGGGCAGGCGGCTGACATCGTGCTGCGCTCCGTACCGGGCGCGAGCTTGCCCGGAAAAGTGGTGCGGATCGACCTGCAAAGCGATGCAGTGACCGAGGAGCGCATCATCAACGTGGCCTTCGATCCCGCGCCGGCGCAGCTGTATCCGGGCGAACTGGCGGAAGTGACCATCCAGCTTCCCGGCGTGCGCGATGTGCTGACGGTGCCGCGCGCCGCGCTGGCGCAGGTCAGCGGCGAGGCGGGTGTGTGGCGGGTCGAGGCAGGCCGCGCGCGCTTCCAGCCGGTGCAGCCCGGCATGCAGACCGCAGAGCAGGTGCAGATCGTGTCGGGCCTTGCTGAAGGAAGCAGCGTCATCGTCTACAGCGCGAAACAGCTCGACGACGGCGTGCGGGTACGCGAACAGCGGCTGACGCCGCGATGACCCTAAAAACTACAATGCATTCACCACAGAGGCACAGAGACACGGAGAAACCCGTTAGCGCTTTGTGCCGCAACAACTGGTTTTTCCCTCTGTCCCTCTGTCCCTCTGTGGTGAAGAACTCAGGATGATCAATCTCGCGCGGCGCGACATCGCCCACCACCTGAAAAGCTATCTGCTGACCGGCCTCGGGCTCGGCTTGCTGATCGGGGTGACGCTGACCATGGCCGGGGTGTACCGCGGCATGGTCGACGACGCCAAGGTGCTGCTGCATGCAGTCGACGCCGACGTCTGGGTGGTGCAGCAGAACACCCTGGGTCCGTTTGCCGAACCGTCGAGTGTGCCGGACGACCTCTACCGTGCGCTGCTGGGGCTGGAAGGCGTGGCGCAGACCGGCAACGTCGCCTACCTCACCATGCAGGTGTCGCATCAGGGGAAATCCCAGCGCGTGATGGTCGCCGGCTTCGAGCCGGGCAAACCGGGCGGGCCGGCGTTTCTGGTCGCCGGCCGTCCCATCGCCCGCGCGCATTACGAGGCGGTGGCCGACGCCAAGACCGGATTTCAGGTCGGCGACGTGGTGCGCATCCGGCGCAACGACTACACCGTGGTGGGGCTGACCCGGCGCATGGTGTCGTCCGGCGGCGACCCGATGCTGTTCATTCCGCTGAAGGACGCGCAGGAAGCGCAGTTCCTGAAAGACAACGACGCCATCATCGAGGGCCGCAAGCGGCTTGCCGCCAACCCGGCGCTCAACCGCCCCGGCCAGCCCGGCGTGCTGGAAGCGGTGCAGGCAATCCAGGCTTCCAGCCACAAGGTCAACGCGGTGCTGCTGCGGCTGCAGCCGGGCTTTGATGCGCGTGCGCTGGCCGACACGATTGCGCGCTGGCAGCGCTATACGGCCTACACCAGCGACGACATGGAAGAGATTCTGGTGGCCAAACTGATCGCCACCGCGGCCAAACAGATCAGCCTGTTTCTGATCATCCTCGCGGTGGTGAGCGCGGCCATCGTCGCCTTCATCATCTACACGATGACGCTCGGCAAGATCAAGGAAATCGCCGTACTGAAGCTGATCGGCACCCAAAACCGCACCATCGCCGCGATGATCATGCAGGAAGCGCTGGGCCTCGGCGTGATCGGCTTTTTCGTCGGCAAGTTCGCCGCCACCCTGTGGGCGCCGGCTTTCCCCAAATACGTCCTGCTGGAAACCGGCGACGCCGCGCGCGCCTTCGTGCTGACTCTGGTGGTGTGCGCGCTGGCCTCGCTGCTGGCAATCCGCGCCGCGCTCAAGATCGACCCGGCGGAGGCGATCGGTGGCTGACGCTGTTCCAATCCAACCCGCGATCCTCATCGAGGGCATCACCAAGCGCTACGGCAGCGGCAGTGCCGCGGTCGATGCGCTGAAGGGCGTCGACATGACGGTCTATCCAGGCGAGGTGGTGGGGCTGATCGGACCGTCCGGCTCCGGCAAGTCCACGCTGCTGAAATGCCTGGGCGCGGTGATCGAGCCGACCGCCGGAAAATTCACCCTCGGCGGCGAAGTCATTTATGACAACGGCTGGAAAACCAGCGACCTGCGCGCGTTGCGCCGCGACCGCATCGGCTTCGTGTTCCAGGCGCCCTATCTGATTCCGTTTCTCGACGCCACCGACAACGTCGCGCTGCTGCCGATGCTGGCCGGCGTACCGAATCCCGAAGCACGCAAGATCGCGCTGGAAATGCTCAGCGCGCTCGACGTGCAGCACCGTGCGCAGGCGCGCATTGCCGAACTGTCGGGCGGCGAGCAGCAGCGGGTATCGATTGCGCGCGCGCTCGCCAACAAGCCGCCGATCATTCTGGCCGACGAACCGACCGCGCCGCTCGACAGCGAACGCGCACTCACCGTGGTGAAGATCCTCAACCGCCTGGCGCAGGAATTCCAGACCGCGATCATCGTCGTCACCCACGACGAAAAAATCATTCCCACCTTCAAACGCATTTACCATATCCGCGACGGCAAAACCTACGAAGAAGCAGGCGAGGGACGGGCAACATGAAGACAGGGGAAACCCTTGAACCACAGAGACACAGAGACACAGAGACACAGAGGTAAAACAAGACATTCCTGCACGTGGCGCATTCAACATGCCGGTGTCGCCGGGCCTGGCTTTTCTCTGTGCCTCTGTGCCTCTGTGGTGAGGAATTCAAGATGAAACTGACCTTTCTCGGCGCGGCGCGCGAAGTAACCGGCTCCAGCTATCTGGTGGAAGCCGACGGCGTGCGCTTTCTGGTTGACTGCGGCATGTTCCAGGGCGGCCGCGAGACGCGCGCCAAGAACCAGCGCGCCTTCGCCTTCGATCCGCGCACGATCGATTTCGTCATTCTCACCCATGCCCACATCGACCACTCCGGCCTGCTGCCACGACTGGTGGCGATGGGGTTCAGGGGCGCGATCCACACCACCCGCGCCACCTGCGATTTGCTGGCGGTGATGCTGCCGGACTCCGCGCACATCCAGGAAAAGGAAGCCGAATACGCCAACCTCAACCGCTTCCGCAAGGACATGGACCGGCGCGACAAGGCGCGCAGAGTGCTGCGTGATAACGCAGCGCCATTCGAGGCTGCGCCACCGCGCGACACGGCGCCGCTGTATACCGTGGCGCAGGCGCAGGCCTCGTTGAAGCAGCTGAATCCGGTCGACTACGACCTGGAAATCGCGCCACATCTGCGGGTGCGCTGCACCTTCCGCGACGCCGGCCACATTCTCGGCTCGGCGATCGTCGAGGTGTGGGTGGGCGAAGGCGAGCGCCGCCGCAAGATCGTGTTTTCCGGCGACCTCGGCCAGCCCGCGCGGCCGCTGCTGCGCGACCCCACGCACATCCAGGATGCCGACTATCTGGTGGTCGAATCGACCTACGGCAACCGTGACCACAAGAGCATGGAAGCGACGCAGGACGAACTAGTGGAGGCGATCAACGACACCATCGAGAGGAAGGGCGGCAACGTCATCATTCCCGCCTTCGCCGTGGGCCGCACCCAGGACATGCTCTATCTGCTGGCCGACCTGACCCGGCAGGGGCGCATCCCCAAACTCACGGTATTCGTCGATTCGCCGATGGCGACCGCCGCTACCGAAATCACCTACAAGCACATGGAACTGCTGGACGCTGAAACCCACGCGTTGATGGGCAAGCACGGCGGCGCGGCGCATTTTCGCAAGCTCAATTTTGTTGAGGACGTAGAAGAATCAAAGGCGCTTGACCGCATCACCGGCGGAGCCGTCATCATATCGGCCAGCGGCATGTGCGAGGCCGGGCGCATCAAGTTCCACCTGCGCGCCAATCTGGCACGCCGCGAATCGACCATCCTCATCACCGGTTTTCAGGCCGCCGGCACCTTCGGCCGCCGTCTGGTCGACGGCGCCAAGCGCGTGCGCCTGCTCGGCGAGGACATCCCGGTGCGCGCCGACCTCTATACCCTGGGCGGCCTGTCGGCGCATGCCGACCGCAGCGCGCTGCTCGCCTGGCTGGGCCACTTCCGCAGCAAGCCGCGCCAGGTGTTCGTGGTGCACGGCGAGGAGACGGTGGCGACCGGCTTTGCTGAAGACCTGCGGACGCAGTTCGGCTGGGACGCGATGGCCCCGGCGCCGGGCCACAGCGTCATTCTGGACTAGAAGGCAAAAATGGCTAACAAACACTATTCGCCCGGACGCATCCTGTTGGCCCTGTTGGGCGCCGGTCTGCTGAATCATGGGCAGGCTGCCTCGATTGCCGACTGGGAGGGCTGCAGTTCGATCCCGGCAGATGTCGATCGCCTGGCGTGCTACGACCGCGTGTCCGGGCGTTCGCAGCCGGAGCCCGAGGCGGCATCCGTCCCGACGGCCGACGCCAGGGCCGATGTGCTGCCTGGGCTGCCCCCCGTGGCGGCGCAGCAGATCCCAGTCGAACCCGAGCCCGAACTGCTGTCGGCGCTGTCGCGCCACTGGGAGCTCGATGACGAAGCCAAGCAGGGCGCCTTCCTGTTCAGGCCCCACCGCCCCAATTATTTCCTGCCGATCAAATACAGCAATTCGCCCAACAACACCCCATTTCAGGATACGTTTGCCCAGCCCGACCTGGGACTCGACCCGGTCGAGGCCGAATTGCAGCTGAGCTTCAAGATCAAGGGAATGGAAGGCGTGTTCGGCCACGACAACCTCGACCTGTGGTTCGGCTACACGATTACTTCTTTCTGGCAGGCCTACAACGACACCATTTCCTCGCCGTTTCGCGAGACCAACTATGAACCGGAAGCGATGCTGGTGTTTCGCACGGATTACGAAATCGCCGGTTTCCGCGGCCGTTTCATCAACCTGGGGATGGTGCATCAGTCGAATGGCCGCAGCGAAGGGCTGTCGCGCAGCTGGAACCGCGTTTACGCCCAGTTCGGGTTAGAGCGCGACAATCTGTCGCTGCTGATCCGGCCCTGGTACCGGATCCCGGAACGCGATGAAGACGACAATCCCGACATCGAGGATTACCTGGGGCACGGCGACCTGCTGGCGGTCTATCGCAAGGGCCGCAACGCCTACTCGCTGCTGCTGCGCAACAACTTCAAGTCCACTGACAACCGCGGCGCGGTGAAACTCAACTGGAGCTTTCCGCTGTACGGACGGCTGAAGGGCTATGTGCAGTATTTCAACGGCTACGGCGAATCGCTGGTCGACTACGACCACAGCCAGCAATCGCTCGGTTTCGGGGTCAGCCTGACCGAAGGCATGTAGGCCAGGTTTGCTTGGATGTCCGGAATACCATGTGGAAACGGCCCCAGGATTCCTGCTGATTCAAAGCATGCGATGTCGAAAGCAGGCGTTAACGAGTGCTTTCGACCCAGAAGAGACAGTCGAGACATATTCAGCGGCGGACAGCGGCCGTCTGTAAACGGACACCATCTGGCCCAAGCTTTTTACTAGCTTCTTTGATTTGCTTTTATTTTAGGTTTCCTACTTTTCAACGAAAGCGCGTTCAATTACGTAGGCACCAGGTTCACCACTGCGCGGCGATATTTTTAAACCAAAATGATCGAGTATAAGCATGGTGTCTTTCAGCATTTGGGGGCTACCGCAAACCATGGCCCGATCCTTCTCGGGATCTAATGGCGGCAAGTCAATATCAGTGAATAATTTTCCGTTACCAATCAGATCGGTCAGGCGGCCCTGATTACGGAAGGGCTCACGCGTGACGGTGGGGTAATAAATCAATTTCTCGCGTACCTGTTCACCAAAAAATTCGTTTTGTGGAAGTTCTTTGGTGATGAAATCGGCATAGGCTAGTTCGCTAACTTGGCGAACGCCATGGACCAGTACTACCTTTTCAAAAAGTTCGTAAACTTCCGGATCCTGAATAAGGCTTATGAATGGCGCCATTCCTGTGCCGCTCGAAAGCAGGTAGAGGTTACGCCCAGGCAACAAATCCCGCACAACCAGTGTGCCTGTTGGCTTGCGGGAAATCAGCACCTCGTCACCCACCTTCAGGTGTTGCAAGCGCGAGGTCAGCGGGCCGTTTTGTACTTTAATGCTGAAAAATTCCAAGTGTTCTGCGTAATTGGGGCTGGCAATGCTGTATGCGCGCATCAGCGGTTTCCCGTCAATCAGTAAGCCGATCATGACAAACTGGCCATTTTCAAAGCGTAAGCCGGGGTCGCGTGTGGTTGTGAAACTGAATAATGTGTCGTTCCAGTGATGCACGCTCAAGACGCGTGCGCTTGTGGTATTGCTTGAGGGTTTTTCAGGAGACATGGCAGACTTTTATGTTCAGGGGAGGGCCGCAGTCAGGGCAGGAACGGCTTCGAACAGGTCTGCTACCAGACCATAATCCGCCATCTGGAAAATAGTGGCGTCGGGATCGTGATTGATGGCAACGACGATCTTGCTGTCTTGCATGCCCGCTGTGTGTTGCACGGCGCCGGATATGCCAACCGCGATATAAAGCTCGGGTGCAACCACAGTGCCCGTTTGTCCTATCTGGATATCGTTGGGCGCAAATCCGGCATCCACTGCGGAACGGGTGGCCCCCAGTGCGCTATGGAGTTTGTCCGCCAGTGGTGCCAGCACAGATTCAAAGTTTTCTGCACTACCCAACGAACGTCCACCTGAAACCACAACGCTCGCTGAACCCAGCTCAGGTCGATCAGACTGGTTACGCATTTCACTCAGCCAGCGTGTTTTACCTGAGGCAGGTGGTGGTGCGAGGTTGACGATTTCAGCGTTATTGCCTGTAGAGGCCATATCAAACCGGCTGGCGCGCAGCGTGACCACCTGAATCGGGTCATTGCTGCGCACGGTCGCAAAGACATTGCCGACGTAGATTGGTCGCACATAGGTTGCAGGTGCCTGTATTTCAACAACATTGCTAACCATTGCCACATCCAGAAGTGCCGCAGCACGCGGTAATATATTCCTGCCAAAGGCGCTATGCGCAGCCAGAATCACAGAATATTCGCGGCCCATACCTGCAATAATATTGGCGACGTCTTCGGCGAGCGGGTGTTGCAGATGCAGAGCCTCAACACACATCACGCAAGCAACGCCGGTGATGGCTGCAGCGCTCTGGGCTGCAGCAGCGAGGTCGTTGCCAACCAGTAACACATGCACAGTCTGTTTCCAGCATTGCGCTGCGCTGACTAGTTGGGCAACAGAGGGCTTCAGCTTCTGATTTTCATGTTCGGCCAGAATCAATACATTCATGGCAACACCCTCGCTTCAGAGCGTAATTTTTCAACCAGCTCCTGCACGTTGTTGACCATGGCACATGCTTTGCGAACAGGGGGGTCTGCAACTTTGACCAAGGCCAGTCTTGGCGATACATCAATTCCGAATTCTGCTGCACTGATGGTCTGTATCGGTTTTTTCTTGGCCATCATCAGATTGGGAAGTTTCACATAACGCGGTTCATTGAGCCGCAGGTCGGCAGTCAATACAGCAGGCAATGCCACCGCAATCGTTTCGGTGCCGCCTTCTACTTCGCGGGTGACTACGGCTTCGCCATTTTCTATGTTCAGTGTGGAAATAAATGTGCCTTGCCCGTAGTCCAGTAGCGCAGCCAACATCTGGCCTGTCTGGCCAGTATCGTCATCGATTGATTGCTTGCCGAGAAGTACCAGGCCGGGTTGTTCGCGTTCAACCAATATCTTGAGCAATTTGGCCACACCCAAAGGCTGTAATACATCACCACTCTCCAGCAGAATGGCTCGATCCGCACCCATGGCCAGAGCATGTCGCAATACATCCTGTGCGGCTGTTGTGCCTACTGTTACTGCAACAACCTCGGTTGCCACACCGCTTTCTTTTAGCCGCATGGCTGCTTCCATGGCATTTTCATCAAAAGGATTGATGCTCATACGGGCTCCGGCCAATTCCACATTGGAGCCATCAGGCTTGATATGTACTTTGATGTTGTGATCTACAACCCTTTTTACTGCCACCAATAACTTCATTTAAGCCACCATACGGCACTTCCAGAGGACATATTATAATGTCATGAATTGTTAATGTAACGGTGCTCCTGATATGTCGCGGGATGTCATGTCGTATGACGTGTTGATTGTCGGTGCTGGTCCAGCCGGGCTTGCGGCGGCGCTGCGCTTGAAACAGTGTGCGCAGAAAACCGGACAGGAGATCAGTGTTTGCGTGTTGGAAAAAGGCGCACAGGTTGGGGCGCATATTCTTTCCGGTGCGGTGATTGATCCCGCTTCATTGAATGAGTTGATTCCTGACTGGAGTGTGCTGGGAGCACCGCTGACTACGCCAGTAAGCAAAGACGAATTTCTTGTGCTGGGTGAACGGGGTGCCTGGCGCATACCGGTTGCTTTATTGCCGCCATTGATGGCCAATCATGGGGCTTACATCACCAGCCTGGGCGAGTTTTGCCAATGGCTGGGGAGTCAGGCAGAAGCAGCAGGAGTGGAAATCTATGCGGGTTACGCCGCGCAGGAAATCCTGTATGGCGAACAGGGCGAGGTTGCAGGTGTCATAACCGGCGACATGGGGCGTACCGCAAACGGCGAGGAAGGCCCGCAATTTGCGCCGGGTATTGAAATTCACGCCCGTTATACGCTCATCGCCGAAGGTGCACGCGGCTCGCTTACCCGCGACCTGGAACAGCGGTTTCAACTTCGCAAAAATTCGTCGCCACAAAAGTACGGCCTCGGGATCAAGGAGGTCTGGCGGGTTGCGGCGGAGAAGCATCGCCCCGGGCTGGTGCAACACAGTCTTGGCTGGCCGCTTGCCTCGGACACGGGGGGCGGCTCGTTTATTTACCATTATGGCGATGGCCTGGTCTCGATCGGCTTTGTGGTTCACCTCGATTACGCCAACCCACACCTGTCACCCTTCGACGAGTTTCAGCGATTCAAAACACATCCGGCCATTCGTCCGCTGCTTGAAGGCGGCAAGCGTTTGTCATATGGCGCACGCGCCATCACCGAAGGCGGTTTGCAATCCTGGCCTGAACTGGTATTTCCTGGCGGAGCGTTGATCGGATGTAGTGCCGGGATGGTCAATGTGCCGCGCATCAAGGGCATTCATAATGCGATGAAATCCGGGATGCTGGCAGCCGAAGCCGTGATGTCCGCTCTGGCAGCGAATCGCGGCCATGATTGTCTCAGTGAATACCCGACCGCACTGCGCAACTCAAAAGTCTGGCGTGACTTGCATGCCGTGCGTAACGTCAAGCCGATGCTATCCCGTTTCGGAACTGTCATCGGCACGCTGTTTGGCGGGGTTGAAATGTGGCTGGCCGCTGCCGGGGTGCGATTGCCCTGGACATTGCGTCATCAGCAGGCTGACCATGAGTGCACACGTCCTGCATCGGAAATGCCGAAAATAGACTACCCAAATCCGGATGGAAAAATCAGCTTCGACAAGCTTGGCTCCGTCGCGCTCAGCAATATCACACATGATCGCGATCAGCCCTGCCACTTGCACCTGCTTGATAAAACAGAATCCGTTTCCATCAGCATAGAAAAATTCGACGCGCCGGAACAACGTTACTGCCCTGCTGGGGTTTACGAACTAGTTGTCACAGATGAAAAGCGCCATCTGCAAATCAATGCACAAAACTGCATTCATTGCAAAACCTGCGATATTAAGGATGCCCTGCAGAACATTGTGTGGAAACCACCGGAAGGTGGCAGCGGACCAGTGTATTCCGCAATGTAGTGGGGCCTAAAAGCAAAGCGGCCTACTCTCTAAATTTGCGGCAACTTGAAATGTTTCACGATTAAAACCAGATGGCATCCATTTGCAGATGGCTGCTGTCTGCCACTGAACAGGCTTTCGACGGCCATGCCTCCATCGTCTCTTCCTGGCCGGTTGCCGCCATTGGCGTTTGCAACTGTTTCTGCGCGTGCCCCCGGTCTTCGTTGCCAATTCCCAATGAGAAAGAATCTTGGTTTCAACAATTGATTCCAGATGCCCGTTTATTTTGCCTCCGGCAGCGCCTGCTCCAGCAGCCGGTGCACGTACTTCACCGGGATGGCGTAGCTGATCCCGCTCGGCGCCGAGAGCGCAGCTTCCTTGGCGCCCTTCACGTACACCGAATTGACCACCCCCAGCACCTCGCCGGTATCCGGCTGCCACACCGGGCTGCCACTGTTGCCGGGGTAGGCGACGGCGTCAAGCTCGAACACCTCATACGCGTCTTTTGCCTGTTTCAGCGTGCGCACGGTCAGTTGCGAGGCGCTGGGGAGCGGCGTGAAGATGGGAATGATGGCGGCCAGCCCGGCGCGATGGGTGGACGGATTGAGCCCCAGCACCGAGCCGATCGGATAGCCGGTGAAATACAGCTGCCAGCCCTCGCGCACCCGGCTCGAGTCGCCCAGCTTCAGTGCGGGAAGCGGGTCCCCCTCGATCTTCAGCAGCGCCAGGTCGCGTGCTTTGTCGGTGGCGATCAGCTTGGCGGGGCGCACCGTCATCTGGCGGTCGCGCCCGAGGAACACGGCGTGGGTTTCGTTTTTTTCGCTGTCGAGCGGCTTGGTGAAAATATGCGCGCACGACACGATGTAGGTGCCGTCCAGCACCGCAAAGCCGGTGCCCTGCAGGTTGGCGCGCGGGCTGCCGATAGGGTTGAAGATGCCGACGCCGACCACGCCCGGCTTCACGGATTGCAGCGTATCGGCGACGTCGGCGTGGGCGGGCAGGGCCGCCACGAGCAGGATCAGCGTCCAACGGGTACGCAGCTTGCTGAGCCATGAAGCGGCCAGTCGCCAGACAGGATCGGGAAGCGTCACGCAAATTCGATACAATCCGGGCGACAGTAAAGACTTTCTATTCATAGGGGAATCCAGGTATGAGCGTTGTTGCGGTTGTCGGGCTGGGCTACGTGGGCCTGCCGTTGGCGGTGGAATTCGGCAAGAAAATGACCACCATCGGGTATGACCTTTCGCTTGAAAAAATCGAGGCTTACCGTCGATTCTGCGACCCCACCGGCGAGGTTTCGGCGGATGACCTCGAGGCCGCGACGCAGCTGACGGTCACCAGCGATCCCGCCGATCTGGCGAAGGCCGACTTCATCATCATCGCCGTGCCGACCCCGGTCGATGCGGCGCATATCCCGGATTTTTCGCCGCTGGTGGGCTCTTCCACCACTGTAGGCCAATACATGAAGAAGGGCGCGACCGTGGTGTATGAATCCACAGTCTACCCCGGCGCCACCGAAGAGGTCTGCATCCCGATCCTGGAAAAGCAGTCCGGCATGAAGTGGCTGCAGGACTTCCACGTCGGCTACTCGCCCGAGCGCGTCAACCCCGGCGACAAGGAACGCACCATCACCAAGATCGTGAAAGTGGTGTCGGGCGATGACGCCGCCACCCTGGACAAGGTGGCTGAACTGTATGGCAGCGTGATCACCGCCGGCGTGCACCGCGCCAGCTCGATCAAGGTGGCCGAGGCCGCCAAGGTGATCGAGAACACCCAGCGCGACCTCAACATCGCGCTGATGAACGAGCTCTCGCTGATCTTCCACCGCCTCGGCATCGATACGCTGGAAGTGCTGAAGGCGGCCGGCACCAAGTGGAACTTCCTGCCCTTTCGCCCCGGTCTGGTCGGCGGCCACTGCATCGGCGTCGATCCCTACTACCTCACCCACAAGGCCGACATGCTGGGCTATCACCCGCAGGTGATCCTCGCCGGCCGTCGCATCAACGACGGCATGGGCGCTTATGTGGCGCAGGAAACGGTGAAGAACATGATCGCCAACGGCGTGCAGGTGAAGGGTGCCAAGGTCAACGTGCTCGGCCTCACCTTCAAGGAAAACTGCCCGGATCTGCGCAACTCCAAGGTGGTCGACGTCATCCGCGAACTGCAGTCCTTCGGCTGCGACGTGCATGTGAACGATCCGCTCGGTGAATCGAGGGAAGCCGAGCACGAATACGGCATCAGCCTCACCGCGTGGGACGACTTGCCCGAGTGCGACGCCATCGTCGCCGCCGTTTCGCACACGGCGTATCTCGATAAATCCTTTGCTGAACTTACCGCCAAACTGAAAAAAGGCGGCGCCTTCACCGACGTCAAATCGGCCTACGACCCGGCCGCGGTGAATGCGGCGGGCTTCACGCTCTGGAGGCTGTGATGACCGCGTTCGACGCGCTGAAAACGCAGCTTCGTGCCGAGCCCAAGACCTGGCTCATCACCGGCGCTGCCGGCTTCATTGGCTGCAACCTGGTCGAAGCCCTGCTGCTGCTCGACCAGCGCGTCGTCGGCCTCGACAATTTCGCCACCGGCCACGAAAAAAACCTGGCGCAGGTGCTGGCCAGCGTCGGCCCCGAGCGCTGGGAAAACTTCAGCTTCAAGCGTGGCGACATCCGCGACCTCATCACCTGCCACGCTGTCTGCAAGGACATCGATTACGTGTTGCATCAGGCCGCGCTCGGCTCGGTGCCGCGCTCGCTGGAAGACCCGCTGTCGACCCATGCCGCCAACAACACCGGCTTCCTCAACATGCTGGTGGCCGCACGCGATGCCAAGGTCAGGCGCTTCGTTTACGCCGCGTCGAGTTCCACCTACGGCGACCACCCGGGCCTGCCCAAGGTCGAGGACGTCATCGGCAAGCCGCTGTCGCCCTACGCGGTGACCAAGCTGGTGAACGAGCTGTATGCCGACGTGTTTGGCCGCTGCTACGGCATGGAGTCGATCGGCCTGCGCTACTTCAACATCTTCGGCCGCCGCCAGGACCCCAACGGCGCCTACGCTGCCGTGGTGCCGAAGTGGGTCGCCAGCATGATCCACAACGAGCCGGTGTACATCAACGGCGACGGCGAAACCAGCCGCGACTTCTGCTACATCGACAACGTCATCCAGGCCAACCTGCTCGCCGCCACCAGCCAGCATCCAGAGGCCGCCAACCAGGTCTACAACGTCGCCGTCGGCGACCGCACCACGCTCAACCAGCTGTTCGAGGCCATCCGTTCATTGCTAGTGCCGAAGTATCCCCACCTGGCCGACTTCAAGCCGGTCTACCGCGACTTCCGCGCCGGCGACGTGCGCCATTCGCTGGCCGACATTTCCAAGGCCCGCACCCGCCTGGGGTACGAACCCACCCACCGCATCGGCGAGGGCCTGGCGGAGGGGATGGACTGGTACGTGCGGGATCTGGGCGAGCAGCCTGTCTGACTTGAAGAATCGAAGCGAAAAGCCGGCTGGGCGCGGGCAGGTTTTGAACGAACACGCACCGCTCGATCCGGCCGCCGAGGCCAGGGAGGGTGCGCTGGATGTCCTGCTGCGGCGCATGCGGACCGAGAGCGATTTCCCCGCCTTGTCCGAGGCCATCGGCGACATCAACCGCATCGCTTCCTCCGACCGCGAGGGGGTCAACGAACTCTCCAACAACATCCTCAAGGACTTTGCGCTGACCAACAAGCTGTTGAAGCTGGCCAACGTCGCGTTCTACAACCAGGTCGGCGGCGGCTCGATCAGCACCATTTCGCGCGCGGTGGTGATTCTCGGTTTCGACGCGGTACGGTCGATCGCGCTGAGCCTGATCCTGTTCGACAACCTGGAAAACAAGGCGCACGCGCAGCAGCTGAAGGAGGAGTTCGTCAAGGTGCTGTACGCCGGGATGCTGGCGCGCGAAATGGCGGGCAAGGCGCAGCTGAGGGATGTGGAGGAGGCGTTCATCGGCGCCATGCTGCACAAGCTGGGACGCATGCTGACCCTGTTTTATTTCCCCGCTGAAACCGAAGCGATCAATCAGCTTGTTGAGACCGAGGGGCTGAACGATGCCAGGGCATCGATCCAGGTGCTGGGGCTGTCGTACGAGAATCTGGGGATGGGCATCGCCCGCAACTGGGGATTTCCGGATCAGCTGGTGTTGAGCATGAAGCAACTCCCGGCCGGGAAGGTCAGGAAATGCGCGAGCAACGCTGAACGGCTGTGCGCGCTGGCGGGATTTTCCAACGAATTGTGCGACATTGTGCTCGGTACGTCGGATGCGGATCGCGGCAAGGCACTGGCCGCGCTCACAGCGCGTTACGGCGACAGCGTGCCCGTGACGGTGGAGCAGATTTCCGGCCTGATGGAACAGTCGATGCGGGACATCGCGCCGTTCGCCATGGCGGTGAATGTGAACCTGAGGCAAAGCGCCTTTGCGCAGGAGGCATCGAAATGGGCAGGCATGGCCGCAGCACCGGGCGCGGCGCCCGCGGCCACGCCGCCTGCAGCGGACGCATTGGCGGGGGCGGAACCCGATGCCCCGAGCTTGCTGGAAGCGACCGCGCTGCACGAACACGCGGCCATTCTCGATGCCGCACCCGGCGAAGCCGGCGGCCAGCCGCAGCGCACCACCGAGGCGGTCCAGTCCGTCCTGACTGCGGGCCTGCAGGACGTCAGCAACTCGCTGATCGACGACAACATGTCCGTCAACGATATTTTGCGCATGATCCTGGAAGCCATGTACACCGGCATGGGCTTCGCGCATGTGGTGCTGTGCATCAAGGATGGCCGCCATAACACGATGTGCGGCAAGTTCGGTTTTGGCGACGGCGTGCAGAGCCTGATCAAGGCCTTTGATTTTCCCCTGGCGGCGCAGCCCGATGTGTTCCTCGTCGCGCTGCAGAACAATGCCGACATCTTCATCACCGACATCGACGATCCGAAAATCGCGACGCGGATTCCGGCATGGTACCGGCAGCACGTATCGGCGCGCACTTTCGTGCTATTCCCGATCATCGTCAGAGGCAAGCCGATCGGTTTGATCTACGCCGCCCGCCCGCAGCCCGGCGACATCACGATCCCCGAGAAAGAACTTTCGCTGCTCAAATCGCTGCGCAATCAGGCCGTGCTCGCCATCAGGCAGTCTCTCTGACGGCTGCCGACAAACCCCGCACCGGAATTCGGCATAATGGCATGATGCCGTCTGCCCGAATCGCCTCCCGCCTTCTCGCTGGCCTGCTGCTCGCAGGCCTTGTCGTGTCTGCCCATGCTGCCGGGCTGCCCGCCGTCTTCACCGATGCTTTGAAGCAGGCCGGGATTCCGCTCGATCATGTGGCGGTGGTGGTGCAGCCGCTGGATGCAGCGGCACCTGTGCTTAGCCACAACGCCGAGGCGGCGCTGAACCCGGCCTCGGTGATGAAGCTGGTCACCAGCTTTGCGGCGCTCAACCAGCTCGGGCCCGGCTACGTGTGGACGACCGATGTCTGGGCGAATGGCACGGTCGAGGACGGCGTGCTGCACGGCGACCTCGTCATCAAGGGCCATGGCGACCCCACCTTGACGCTGGAGCGGATGTGGCTGCTACAGCGCGAATTGCGCGCGCGCGGGGTGCGCCACATCCGCGGCAATCTGGTGCTCGACCTCAGCCATTTCGAGCTATTGGCGATCGATCCCGGTGCCTTCGACGGCGAGCCGTTTGCCCTGTACAACGCCGCGCCGGGCGCGCTGGTGGCCAACTTCAGCGCGATGACACTGCGCCTGAAGCCGGACGGTGAGCAGGTGCTGATCGTGCCGGACATCGCGCTGCCGGGGCTGACGCTGACCTCGCGCCTGGTGCTGACCGACGGTGCGGAATGCAATGGCTGGAAGGATGCGCTCACGCCGGCCCTGCCCGACCCCGAACGCCTTGAACTGGTGGTGAGCGGGCGCTACGCGCGCGGCTGCGGCGAGCAGGCGTGGTCGCTCAGCCTGTTCGAGCCGGCCGCAACCTTCGATTTCGTTTTTCGCGGACTGTGGGCGGAGTCGGGCGGCACGCTGACCGGCGCGACGGTGGCGGGCCGGGCGCCGCAATCCGAGCCGCTGCTGAAATTTTCCTCGGTGCCGCTGACCGAAGCCCTTATCCGCCTCAATAAATATTCCAACAACTTAATGACGCGCAACCTGTTCCTGACGCTGGGCGCGGAAAAAGAGGGGGCACCGGCGACGCTGGAAAAAGGCGCGCGTGCGGTGCGCGTCGTGCTGACGCAGCGCGGGGTGTCCACCCGCAAGCTGGTGCTGGAAAACGGCGCCGGCCTGTCGCGCATCGAGCGCATCAGTGCGGATGCGCTGAACCAGTTGCTGCGCGCCGCCTACAACAGCCCGCTGTTCGCCGAGTTCCAGTCGGCACTGCCCATCGTCGCCAGTGACGGCACCCTGAAGCGGCGTTTCAACGGCAGCCCGCTCAGTGGCAATGCGCACCTGAAAACCGGCACCCTGCGCGACGTCAGCGCGTTGGCCGGCTATGTGTACACCGTGAATGGCCAGCGCGTCAGCTTCGTCATGCTGGTCAATCACGCCAACGCGCGCCGCAGCGAGGCGGCGCAGCGCGCCCTGCTGGAGTGGGTGCATACGACTCCACACGGGCTTCAGCCCGTAGTGGATCGGAGTCCTTTAGGGCATACGACTCCACACGGACTTCTACCCTTAAAGGCACAAGAGCCCGTAGTGGATCGGAGTACCTCGCAAGAGGGTATTGAAAAGAATCCTATAGGGCAGGCCGGCGCGATGCCGGCAGATGAAGGGGCGTCGCGATGAATCCCGGCTGTCGCGTGATGGGCCTGTTTCTGGTGCTGCTGGCGCTGTTCCAGGCGCTGCCGGTGGCGGTGGCGGCCTGGCAGGCCCGACAATGGCCGGACACGCTATCGGAATGGATCCGGCTGGCGTTGCTGCCGGGCGCACTGTGGCTGTATCTGCGCTACTTCAGCATCCTTGGTTGCCGCCAGTGCGGGGACGACGATGACGTTCGATAAGCTGCCCGGCTGGGTGAGGTGGCTGGCGCAGGACGAGGATGGAACATGGTGGGGCTATGAAGCCGAGCCCAACAAGCAGGATTACGGCTGGTACGAAAACGAAGTGGGGCGCATCGTGCGGCTGGGCCAGACCACGCCGCCAGCCGACTGGGAGGCGACGCTATCTGCATGGCCTCCCCAAACGGGATGACTGCGAGGTCTGACGCGCTTAGGGCGCAGCAGGCGCGTCCAGCTGCAGCTGTCCGTTCTTCACCGCGATGCGCGCGCCGGGCTGATGGTCCATGCGCACCTGGCCTTCTTCCTCGCCCAGGCGGTAGCGTACGTCGTAGCCGATGGTTTGGGTGTGCGATTCGTAGACGGTTTTGCAGCGCCTCTCGGTGCGGCTGACGGTGTTCTTTTCCTGCATGTTCTTCTGTACCCGGTTGCCGGCGTAGCCGCCGCCCGCCGCACCGGCGACGGTGGCCAGGGTGCGCCCGCTGCCGCCCCCCACCTGGCTGCCGAGCAGGCCGCCGGCCACCGCGCCGATCGCAGTGCCGGCGATGCGGTTGGGATCCTTGACCGGCGCCTGTTCGTTGACGGCCACGTCGTCGCATATCTCTTTGGGTGTTTTCGTGGTTTCGGTCACCGGCTTGGCGGCCAGCACTTCGGCAAATTCAGGCTCAGGATTGAGCGCCTTGTAGCCCGCCACGCCGCCAATCGCGGTTACGGCAATGGCCCCTGCTATCACGCCTGTCAACATCGATTTATTCATGATCTTTCCTTGAAGGTTTGGGGATGGCACACGTTCAACGCACTTGATAGTACAAGATGACACGGATTCTCTGCGCCCACAGCCAGCGTTGGGGAGCGGCCGGGAGCCGCTATTCGGGCTGCAGCAGGTCGATCCTGAAGCTGTCCCCGTAAGGCGGCACATTGCACTCGATGACATCCGAGGGCGCGACGTCCAGACGGACGCCGATGATGTCGGTGCGCACCGGCAATTTAGCCGCGCCGCGGTCCACCAGCACCACGGTGCGAATTTCGGCCGGCTGCCTGCATGCCAGATATTCCACCGCGCGCAGCATGGAATGCCCGCGATACATCACGTCGTCCACCACCAGCACGGAGCCCGCGAGATCGAGGCAGGCGTGGGTCGGGTTTTCTGTCAGCCGGGTTTCGGGATAGAGCAGCGTGAGATCGTCGGCATAGCGCTTGATCTGTGCAGATCCAGTCGCACGCAGTCCGTCAGCCCCCAAGTTTCCTGCAGCCGGGCGTGTAGCCGGTCGGCCAGGGGCGCGCCGCGCCGCAGGATGCCGACAATCGCAACCTGCGTGCGCCCCGTCAGCAGGCCCGCTGCCTGGCGGGCCATGTCGCTGACGATGACATCGAGCTGTGCGGGACTGTAGAGGCTGGTGCGCCTGCCCCGGGGTTTTTCGGTCATGTTGGTCATTCGTCTGCCGGATTCGGGAAGGGTTCAGGCCGTCGCTTCGGCAACCTGATTGGCCCAGGACATGGCCTCGATTTCGGCCGCCGTGAGGTCCGACAGCGAAAGCGTTCCGGATTGCGCCAGCAATGAAAGCGTGTGGCCCAGATTGGGATGCTCGACGCTTTCGACCAGTTGGAGCAAGGTGCCCAATTCGCCTTCGCGGCGCAACAGGGCGGCAGCCAGGCGCTCGTTCAGGTTGAGTTCGCCGACGATGTCGGCCAGCGGCTTGGCGATGAGGGTCTCGATCAGTGACAGGATTCCGGCCATAAAGGCCTCATCGCAATAATCCGCGTTGCGCTGTTGTTTCATCGCCAGCAGTTCCATCATCTTGCCACGCGTGGCGGCCAGCGCCAGCAGCGGGCTGGGATAGGCCGAGCCGGTTTGCAGGGTGAACAGCAACAGTTGCAGCCAGCGCTGCAACTGTTTGCGGCCCAGCACCATGAGTGCCTGCGAAACCGAGGCAATACTGCGCTGGGCGCCGATCGCCACCGAGTTCACCAGCCGGATCAGGTTGTAGGTCAGGTTGGGATGCTGCTTGAACACCTGTTCGATCTGCGCGGTTTCGGCGTCGCGCATCACCATCCCGAGCATCTGGATGAGCGCCATCTGGCTGGGGTCCGTGCGTTTGGCGGAAAGCACCGCGGGACGCGCGAAGAAATAGCCCTGGAACAGATCGAAGCCGAGCGCATGGCAATAGGCGGCCTGCTCGGCGCTGTCGACCTTTTCGGCCAGCAGCTTGACCGGCCATGGTTTCAGCTGGCTGACCGCCGCACGCAGTTCATCCTGGCTGTGCTGCAGCAAGTCGATTTTGACGATATCGACCAGCGCCAGCAGCGGCCGGTGGCTGTCGGTGAATAGAAAGTCGTCCAGCGCCAGCGTGAAGCCCTGCTGCTTGAGCGCGCGGCAACGCTCGACCACGGCGTCGGTGACGATGATGGTCTCGAGCAGTTCCAGCACAACCTGTGCCTTGGGCAGCAATTCCACCATGTCGGACAGCAGCATGTCGGCGCTGACGTTGATGAAGCCCAGTTGCGTGCCCAGCACGGTCTGCACGCCCATCTCGCTGAACGCGTGCTGGATCACACTGGCGGTCGCGTGCATGTCGTCGGTGACGGTCACGCAGGACGTGTCGGCTGTACGAAACAGCAGCTCGTAGGCGACGAGGCGCTGGTCGCGGTCGAGGATCGGCTGGCGGCCGAGGAAAATGTCCCGGGTCGCCATGCCTAAAGACCCAGGTCTTTCCACAGCGCGTCGACGCGCGCCTTCACTGCGGTATCCATCACGATCGGCGTGCCCCACTCGCGGCTGGTTTCACCCGGCCACTTGTTGGTGGCGTCGATGCCCATCTTGCTGCCCAGGCCCGATACCGGGCTGGCGAAGTCGAGATAGTCGATCGGCGTGTTTTCCACCAAGAGCGTGTCGCGCGCCGGATCGACGCGCGTGGTGAGCGCCCAGATGACTTCCTTCCAGTCGCGCACGTCGACGTCGTCGTCGGTCACCAGAATGAACTTGGTGTACATGAACTGGCGCAGAAAACTCCACACCCCGAACATCACGCGCTTGGCGTGGCCGGGGTAGGCCTTCTTCATGCTCACCACCGCCATGCGGTAGGAGCAGCCCTCGGGCGGCAGATAGAAATCGGTGATCTCGGGAAACTGCTTCTGCAGCAGCGGCACGAACACCTCGTTCAGTGCCACGCCGAGAATCGCCGGCTCGTCCGGCGGCTTGCCGGTGTAGGTGCTGTGGTAGATCGGGTCGCGCCGCATGGTGATGCGAAGGACGGTGAACACCGGGAAGGTTTCCTGCTCGTTGTAATAGCCGGTGTGGTCGCCATAGGGGCCTTCCAGCGCGGTTTCCCCGGGATGGATCACGCCTTCCAGCACGATCTCGGCCGAGGCCGGCACCTGCAGCTCGCTGCCGAGGCATTTCACCACTTCGGTCTTGGCGCCGCGCAACAGGCCGGCGAACTGGTATTCCGACAGCGAATCCGGCACCGGGGTGACTGCGCCGAGGATGGTCGCCGGGTCGGCGCCGAGCGCCACCGCCACCGGAAACGGTTCGCCCGGATGCGCCAGCGTGTGCTCGCGAAAATCCAGCGCGCCGCCGCGATGCGCCAGCCAGCGCATGATGAGCTTGTTCGGCGCGAGCACCTGCTGGCGGTAGATGCCGAGGTTCTGGCGTGTCTTGTGCGGGCCGCGGGTGACGGTCAGCCCCCAGGTGATCAGCGGCGCGACGTCGCCCGGCCAGCAGTGCTGGATCGGCAGGCGGCTCAAATCGACGTCAGAGCCCTCCCACACGATTTCCTGACACGGCGCGTGCTTCACTTCCTTCGGCGCCATGTTCAGCACCTGTTTCAGCACCGGCCACTTGTCCCAGGCGTCGCGCAGTCCTTTCGGCGGCTCGGGTTCCTTCAGGTAGGCCAGGAGCTTGCCGACTTCGCGCAGCCGCGACGGGTCGTCTTCGCCCATTCCCAGTGCCACGCGCCTGACTGTGCCGAACAGGTTCGCCAGCACCGGCATGGTGCCGCCCTTGGGGTTTTCGAACAGCAGCGCCGGGCCGCCTGCGCGCAGCACGCGATCGGCGATTTCGGTCATTTCCAGTTTGGGATCGACTTCGACGGCGATGCGTTTCAGCTCGCCCATTTTTTCGAGTTGTGCAATGAAATCGCGCAGGTCGCGGTAGATCATGGGCGACCAATCATGAGCAGGTACATTCGCAGGCGGCCCGCGGCATCAGTCGATGGTTTCGAACAGGGTGACGACCTTGGTCACGCCCGAGGAGGTGCGCGCGATCCCGGTGGCAATGTCGGCCTCGGCCTTGGTCACCAGCCCCATCAGGTAGACCACGCCGGATTCGGTCACCACCTTGATCTTGGTGCCGGGAACCTGTTCGTTGCGCAGCAGGCGGGTTTTGACGTTGCCGGTGATGGTGGTGTCGTTGGCCCGGGCGGTGAACGAGGTGACGCCGGAAATGCTGAGTTCGTTGAACACCGTGCGCACATCGGGGACACCCTTGACGACGTCGGTGGCGCGCGCGCGGGTGGGTTCGTCCGGCACCTGGCCGGTGAGCAGCACCTGGCGGTTGTAGCTGGTGACGGAGATTTTGCCGGTATTTTCCGGGAAGGCTTCGCCCAGGCGGCTCATCGCACGCAATTCGATTTCCTGGTCGCCGACATACACGCCGGCGGTACGGCGGTCGAGCGCAACC
>NZ_LDUG01000026.1 GCF_001530125.1 Thiobacillus denitrificans
AACCGGCGCGGTGCGATGGCATTTCACGCATTGGTGACACTCTCCATCGGCGCGGTGCTGGTGGACCCCACCCATTTCCATCAATATCAGGAAGTGGCGCGCGCCGCCTCCGAAGCCAAACACATGGCCAAACGCGTCGACGGCAGCAGCCTGTTCATCGACCAGCGCAGGATACCCCATGCCCGGCGGCTGGCGACAGACGAGTCACTCATCACGCAAAGTGCCTGACTCGTGCTCCCCCTCGTATTGCTGCGAAATCCTGCGCAGTATTATTTTTGTGACCAAATTTAAGCAATATGTCGCTCCATGCTAGCAGTGGGCGGTTTCAAGCCCCAAGACTATCTGATTTTGCTGACCTGCAAAAAAGTGCGCGAGGAGCTGCGCTAACACCGCACGTCCCTGTACGACACCCCCTTTGGCCCAAATCCGCATCATTGAACGGGACAGAGACATGCCCATTAGGACTGTGATCCGCTCAGCGCGCCCACCAATCAGGGTGTGACGCTGAGCTTTTCCCGATCCAGGCGGTCGCGCCAGGTTTCCAGCAGGTTTTCCACTTCGACCTTTTTCAGGCCGGTGAAGGGCTCGGCCTGCGCCAGCGCATCCTGGCAGGACTTGTCGCGATACTTCTGCATCATCTCGCGGCCAATGGCATAGAGCTGGCCATTGTGGGTCTGGCAGACCTGCAGGTCATGCGCCTTGCCCGACAGCTTGCCTTCCGTCTGTTTTTTGGCGGATTCGACCTGAGCGAGGGTCTGCGCGGTGGCACGCTGCAGGGCGACGCTGTCGGCCAGCTGTTTTTCGGTGGCGGCCAGACGCGCCTTCAGCGCATCACTCTCCGCCTGCAAGGCTTTCAGATCAGCCTCGGCCCGGCTGCGCGCCGCGCGTTCACTGGCCAGCTGGCGCTTGCTGGTGGATTCGCCCGAACGGACTTTCTCCAGTTCGCGCTCCGCTGTCTCCTTGTCGGCCAGGGCTGCCGCCTTTTCCTGTTCGGACTGCGCGCGTGCCTGGTTGATCTGCTGCACCTGCTGCTGCATGCGGCGCAGCATCTGCTTTTCGCGGCTTTCGCTGGCGGCCCACGCCGGGGCGGCTGTCATCGTGACGAGAAGAAGGGATAAAAGGAATCGTTTCATTGCAAAGCCCCCACGGGCAGCTGGCCGGGCGCTGCGCCGAGCTTGAGCAGCAACCGCGCCATATCCAGATCGCCGACCGAAAACGCCCACCACAGCGGCGGGTGGAATTTTTTGTCGCCCCAGTCGAGCGGCGCACCCGCACGGGCCAGCGCGCTGGCAGCGTCATACTGGCCGTTTGCTGCGGCAACCGCGAGCGGAGACAGGCCCTCGCGGTTGAACAGCCGCAGATCGGGCTTCGCACGCGCCAGCGCTGAAATCACAGCGGGGTGCCCCATCAGCGCCGCTGCATGCATCGGCGTGTCGCCGTCGTCGCTCTTGCGGTCGGGAACGGCGCCGGCACGCAACAGCATCTCGACCAGGCGCAGATTGCCGTTCTTCGCCGCCAGGCCCAGCGGCGTGTAGCCGCGCCCCTTGATATTGGGCGTGGCGCCTGCATCGAGCAGCACCTGCGCGAGTTCCAGGTTGTCCTGGCGTACCGCTTCCATGAGCGGCGCGTCGCCCCAGTAATCGCCAATGTTCGGATTTGCGCCGGCCTTGAGCAGCGCCCGCACCGCCTCGATGTCGCCGCGCCGCGCGGCGTCCATCAATTTCGCCTCTTCGCCGCGCTGCTCGCGCGGCAGCACGAAATTGCCGTCAGCCGCGATCGCAGCGAAACGCTCGGGCGGCGGACGCAGACGCGCTCCGCGCGGCGGGCGCTCGTCGGATTCCTGAACCAGCCAGCCCAGCTCGTTGTCATCCCATGGCTGCCCGCCCCACGCAGCAGACGCGAGCAGCAGGGCAAAGAGAGCCAGCCTAGAACTTGGCATTGAGGTCGAGCTGGAACACATCGATGGAAAGCGGCAGGCCGCTGATTTCGTCGGACGACATCCAGCGCGCCGACAGCCAGGTGTTCTTGTAGAGTGCGTACGAGCCGCCGATCATGAAGCCCTTGGCGTTGGTGCCGCCGAGATGGAAATCCGAATCGGTGAACGCGTCGAGCACGGCATCGCGCTCGAGGTAGCGGTAGCCGATGAAGGCCTGCCATTCGTGGTCATCGATGTAATTGAATTTCGGATGCCCGACGGTCAGCTTGACCTGGTAGCCGTCGGTCTCCGGCTCGATGCTCTGCCCGGTGCGTGCCAGGATATTCCCCTGGTCGAAGCCGACGTTGCGTGCCCAGTCGAAGGTTCCGATGATGTGGATGGGGAAGAACTCGGCAAAGTCGGCAACCAGGGTGAGATTGGCGATCCGGTAATCAGGCGCCAAGCCGTAGACCGGGTCGTCCTGCGTGCCGTCGTTATTCGCGTCGGAATCGACCACGAACAGGGAATTGCCCTTCTGGCGAAACTGCGGTGCGCTGAGGTCGTAGAGGCCGGTCGTCGTTGGCGTGGGATTCCGCACGCCCGCCACGTTGCGGTATTGGTAGTAACCCGCGCCGATCTTGAATCGCGCGCGCGTCGACGGCGCCCACTCGAGCCCGGTCTGAGCGGCATAGAGCCACTTGTCCCGCACTGCAACACCCGTCTTGCCCTCGATTTCCTGAAGCGGGAATACGCCCGCAGTAATGAAAGGCTTGAACACGCGCTGCGGCTCCTGTGCGCCCGGCGCGTAGTTGACCGCCGCGCCCTCGAAATTGACGTCGCGGTCCCACACCAGGTCGGTGGAGAAGAACGGATTGGGGATGCGTCCGCCCCACAGGGTGAGGTCGTCGATCGGCCGCAGCTTGAGGAAGGCGCGGTCGAGCACCAAACTGTATTTATTGCCAGTGTTGCCGAGCGTTTGGTTGGTCGACACCGGATCGGAGGTGTTGCCGGTGGTGATGCGGATACCGGCATCGACGCCGCCGCTGACGTTGGCGTTCAGGCCCAGGCGCAGGCGAACACGCTCGCGCTGGCGATCTTCCAGGGTGTTGCTGACGTTCTGGCCGACAACCTGAAAAAATGCTTCCGGCGCGTTGCCGTCTGCAAACAGATCACCCTGATAGCGCAAGCGGATATCGCCTTCCCACTTCAGCCGATCCAGCCATTCCGGCACGGCGTTGACGTCGCCCCAGCGTTCGAGCTTGGCCTGCGCAACGACCTCCTGTCGCACCTGTTCGCGGATTTCGCGCTTGACGGTTTCCGGCACGTAGGTCACGCGCACCACGCCCTTGCCGGCTTCTGCTTCGGCGGCCTTGGCCTGCGCGGTTTTTTCGGCTGCCTGCGCCCGCGCCTTTTTCAGCATGGCGTCGGCGGCTTCCTGGGTGAGCACCTTCTGGTCGACCAGCAACTGAATCAGGTTGAGCGTGGTTTCGTGCAATTCCTCGATGCGCGCGCCCGCGTCGTCCGCCAGCGCGTTGCCTGCACACGCCAGCGTTAACGCCAGTACCAGAGGTTTCAGTTGTCTTTTCATGTCATTCGTCTCAATCTATCTGCACGTTGCGGCGGGAAAGTGTTCCTGCCCTACTGAATCGCGAGCCGCAGCGCTCAGGCGCGTGAAGTCACGCGGATTTTCATCGGTTGCGGCATGTCTGCCGGTGGGCTGTCGCGCAGGGCACGCATACCCTTCAACGCCTCCTTCAGCACTTCGTCCGCCCTGGCATCGCCCGTGCTGTCCATCAAGGCAGCACGCGTCACCTGACCGTCGCTGCCGATCCATATTTTCACAATCACCTTGTAGTTCTTGTTCTTGAGCGCTTTTTCGCGTCCCAGCGCGGTCTGAACAGCCGAGTTCACGGCGTCGTTCACCAGGGCGTCGTACCACGCCCACGGATTGCCTTTGGCACCGCCACCGATCAGGTCCGCCGCGCCTTTTTTGCCGACCAGCCCGAATCCGTCGCCACTGCCGCTGCCTTCGGCGTCAATGCCCAAGTCCGGACCGGGTGGCGGTGCGTCGGCTTGCTGCGGCTCGGGTGTCGGCTGCGGCTCGTCGAGCTTCACCTCGTCCTTTACCTCCGGCTCGGGCGGCTTCTGCTCCGGCGGTTTGGGCGGCGGCGGCAACAGGCGCACCAGAGTGATCTGCTGCAGCTTCATCGGCTTCGACGGCTTGCCAGACATCAGCACATCTCTCAGCCACAACACGAGCAGTACGGTGGCGGCCAGTCCCAGCGCGACACCGCCCCAGCGCACCCATGCTGGTTTGCTGTCGTCATCTATCACTTACTTCACCAGCTTCTGGGTGACAAGACCGAGCTGGGTGATGTCGAGCTGACCCAATAGTTCGAGCACTTCCATCACGCGGCCATACTCCACCACGGTGTCGCCCTTCACCACCACGGGCAGCTCGGGATTGGCGGCCTTCAGCGCGCCCAGTTGGGTACGCAATTCCTCCAGGCTCACCGGATAGGTATCGAGAAAAATCTGCCCGCCCTCGGTGATGGTGATGGCCTTGGTCTGCGGCTTGGCCAGGCTGGGCGCATTGCTCGCCTTCGGCAGGTTGACCTTGATGCCCTGCACCGAGGCGGTGGTCATGATGATGAAAATCACCAGCAACACATAGGCCAGATCGAGCATCGGCACCACATTGATCTGGTCGTATGGCTCGTTGTCATCCTGAATCTGCATGGCGGTCTCCGGTTATTGACTGATTCCGTTGTCGATTCAGCGGCTGTAGTTTTCGGCCAGCTTGGTGATCAACTCGTCGTTGAACACGCGCATGTCGGAGGTGATGGCCTTGATGCGTGAATTCAGATAGTTGTAGCCGAACAGTGCAGGAATCGCTACGGCCATACCCGCTGCGGTCGCCATCAACGCCGCCGCGATACCGGGCGCAATCGCCGCCACGTTGACATCGCCGGTGGCGGCAATCACGGCAAAGGTGATCATCACCCCCATCACCGTGCCCAGCAGTCCGATGAAGGGGCCGCCGGAAATCGCGATGGTGAGCAGCACCATGAGCTTGTTCATGCGCGTGGTTTCCTTCACCAGCCCGGTGTCCAGACTGGCGCGGATCGCGTCGAGCGACTGCGGCGACAGGTTTTTATCTGCCAGATGCGCAGCATCGGTGTCCTTGAAACGATGCGACAACTCGACCGTGGCAACGTGGTAGAGGCGGTACAGCGAGGAATGCCTGAACGCGTCTGCCATCCCCTGCGTCTTGTCGATCGCCCCCAGGTCGGTCGACAGCTCGCGGAACTTGTTCATGAACTGGCGGTTGGCGTTATCTACACGATTC
The DNA here is from genome assembly GCF_001530125.1 of Thiobacillus denitrificans. Lineage (GTDB taxonomy): Bacteria > Pseudomonadota > Gammaproteobacteria > Burkholderiales > Thiobacillaceae > Thiobacillus > Thiobacillus denitrificans_C. The sequence goes on from NZ_LDUG01000026.1 coordinate 5,265, forward strand.
ACATAAATGGCCTTGACGACCATGATCCACAGCGCGATCACCAGCATGACCGCCAGGATGCCGATCGCGACCCAGCCATCCACGGTCAGCGCGCGAAACAAGGTGCCCCAAATGCCGCCTTCATCGCTGCCTTCACCGAATTCGTCCGCACCCAGCGTTACCAGCGTGCCGTCCGGCCCCTGCGCCGCCTGCACCGCGATCCATGCCGCATCGCGCGCGTTGCCGCTTAATTGCACTTCATCCAGCTCGCCGCTGTAGCCCGCGCCCACGGTCAGCGCCCCGGCCGGCAACGCCGCGCCGGGCGCTTCGCCTGCCAGCTTGCCGTCGAGATAGACCTTGAGCGTGCTGTCCACGGTGATCGCCAGGTAGTGCCATTTGCCTGCCGTGAGCGGCGTGCCAGCCGCGACGCTCGCTTCGCCCGCCTGCACGGTCACCGTGCCACCCGCCAGCGTGGCATTCAATCCGTCGGCCTGCAGCAATGCGCCATCGAGCGTTGCGGGCTTCAGCCACATCGCCACGCTCATCCCGCCAGCGGCATTGATCGCAGGCAGCGTCAGGCTTTGCGATCCGTCGAACCTGGCGCCGCCGTTGGCGAACGATGCCACAACGCGCTCGCCGCTGAACGCCGTCGCGTCGAACCCGTTCGGCCCGCTGTCGGCCGGGTTGCCGCCCGCCTCGTTGAAGTGGAACACCGCGCTGGCAGCGTCATAGCCACCCTTGGAATCGGACGCCGGCGCCGCCTCGAGATTGCCGAAATACAGCCAGGCCTCGGTGCTGGCGGCCAGTTTTGGCACGTTCACCCAGACCAGCGCAAGCTGGTTGATGCCATCCCATTTCTCGATGTGGAACTTGAGTTCGGTCGCGTCGTCCCCCGCCACCACGCGCAGGTCGCTACCGTTCTCGTTGGCCGACAGGAAATCGAAATTGCCGGTGTGCAGACGGATCAGCACCGGCGCATCGGCCACCTCGCCTGCGGGGTTGGTCAGCGTGATTTTCTTGCGCGCGCTCCAGTCTTCGTTCCACCAGGCATGGCTGGTGGCGGAAAACAGGGAGAGCAACAGGGCAATCGCAGCAGCAGGGACGCGCATGAACATTCAACCGTGATCAATCAAGCACTGGATTATCCGGATGGGCAATGACAGGACGTGGACGCTTCTATGGCCCGTACGGGCCATAGCCTTGACGCGCGCAGCCTCAACAAGACCTCCCTTCTACAGTAGCCGTAGGTCGGCAACATATGTCCCGCAGGGACGGTATCCAGCCGGACTTTGCCGACCTGGCAGCCTGTCGGACTTGAAGTAAATCGGCTGCAAATCCGCCTGGCCGGTTCATATTTCGCCGCTTTCTTGGGCAATAGAACGGGCGCGCTCAAATCCCAAGTGCAACGTTTTTTGGAGAGAATGTTGCATGGAAAGAAATTACAAGCAGTTGAATCTTGAAGAACGGACGCTGATCCAGACGCAATTATCGATGGGATTCAAACCGGTGCAGATTGCGCGTGAGCTTGTCGAACCATGAACGGTACTATGGCTGCCCTTCGACAAGCTCTGGGCGAACGGAACATGGACAAACCGAACAGTATTGCTGCTAGCCCGGCGTATGCGCCAGTTTCGGCGGGAAAGTATTCCCGCCTTACGACTGAAAATGGTTTAAAAGCATAACATAAAAAAAGCGAGCCCGAAGGCTCGCCTGGCTGAAAAAAGCCCCTTCTACCGTTTCAAGGCGCCGGGCAAGTCTCAAGCCTGGCAATGCGGTCCTGCGCACCGGGCGCGACAGGATCGTGCGCCGTGAAGTACTGCTGCATCGCGTCGAGGTCGAGGGCGCCGCCCAGTTGGGCGGTGCCCTGATTGAACACGGTGAAATTGTCGCCGCCCGAGGCCAGGAAGGAGTTCATGGTCACGCGGTAGCTGGCGAGTTTGTCGATCGCCACGCCATTGAGCTTGACGCTGCCGTCGCAGACGTATTGGCCGCCTTTTTGTGCCGCGAAGCTGGCGGGCATGGTGTCGAACGTGTGCTGGTAGCTGAGGCCATTCGACACTTGCAGGATGCGCGCGAAAGGCTGCAGCGCGCCCCATTGCTGCTCCAGCAGATCAACAATCTGCTGGCCGCTGAACGTTTTGGTCACCAGGGAATTGCCAAACGGCTGCACGTTGAACGCTTCGCCGTAGGTCACCACGCCGTCGCCCTCCCCCGCCGCGCTGCTCGGGTAAGTGAAATCGGCACGCATGCCGCCCGGGTTCATCACGGCGATCACCGCGCCACCCAGTTCGGGGGCGGCGGTGGCCTCCAGTTGCGCATCGGCGATCACATCGCCCAGCGCGGACTCGCCCGCGGCGTTGTTGCTGCGGGTGATGGCAGCCGTGATGCTGCCCAGCGGCGTGTTGGCCAGCGGCGCGGCCAGGGCATTGTAGTTATCCGCCAGCGTGGTCAGCGCGGCCACGGGGGTGACAGCAGCATTGCTGCGATCCACCAGCACGTTGTCGACAGCAATGCTGGCCACGTCGCGCGTCCTGGTATTGATGGTCAGATCGATCTCGGTGACGGTCCGCCCCTGTGCGTTGGTGCTGGTCACCGGGATGTTGCGGCCCGCACTGTTGGGCAGGCTGCACAGATAGGCCTGATGCGTATGGCCGCTGACGACCAGGTCCACCGCGTCATCCAGACGTTGGACGATGTCGAGAATCGCGCCCGAGATCTTGCTGCAGTCGTTGATGACCGAACCGGTGGCATCCCGTCCGCCTTCGTGAATCAGCACCACAACGGTTTCCACGCCCTGCGCTTTCAGTTCGGGGATCAGCGCATTGACCGTGTCGGCCTCATCCCTGAAATCCAGCGTGGAAATGCCGCTGGGAGTGACAATGCTGGGCGTGGCCTCCAGCGTCATGCCGACGAAGGCCACTTTGTTGCCCTGGAAATTCTTGATCGCATAAGCCGGGAACAGGGTCTTTCCGTCGGCTTTTTCGGTGACGTTGGCAGCCAGGAATTTGAACCTGGCGCCCTCGAACGGGAAAGGCGTGCCCACTGCATTGCCCTGGCAGGAGTTGGGGTCGGTGGGGTGGCAGCCGCCGTTCTGCATGCGCAACAGCTCGTCGCGCCCTTCGTCAAACTCGTGGTTGCCCACGGCATTGATGTCCAGGCCCAGGATATTCATGCCCTCGATAGTGGGTTCGTCGTGAAACAAGGCCGAAACCAGCGGCGTCGCACCGATCAGGTCACCGGCGGAAACCGCCACACTGTTGGGCGACTTGGCGCGGATGACATTCACGTAAGCCGCCAGGGCGTCGATGCCGCCCACTGGCTTGCCGGAAAAGCTCCCGGGGCTGAACAACTGGCCGTGGAAATCGTTGATGGCGGCAATTTTGACCAGCAAGGTCGCGCCCACATCGGACTGGGCCGCGGCGCTCACGATCCGGCTGCGTTCCGTGTTGCTGATGGCTTTCGCTTTCATCCAGCCCCGCGTAAGCCCGGAAACCGCGCTCACAAAAGCGCCATGATTACCCCAGTTGGCGCCCTCGACGGCAGCATCAACGATGAGATCGTTCATGCACACCCCGCCGACCTCTTGATTGGGCACCGTGGAATCCACCGTGCCGGCAAAAACGCTGGGTCGGGTATCCAGACAGGCAGCCTGGACTTGCACGGAAAGCGACAACAACACGCCAACAACGAGGGGGTGGGCCAGATGCTTCATGGTATTTCTCCAATGGAAACAGAAAAAATGCGACGAGCTCGCACCGTTCAGCCGCCACTTTGCAGAAAGAAGATTACAAAACACCACGCCAAAAAAACGCAGGAAATGAGCCGAACATACCTGTCGGTACTGCCACCGGTTCCATTCCAAACATGGATTAGGCATGGCCCGTCCATTTCGGGCCATCCTTTGCCGAATCCACCGTTATTCCCCGTGTCCGATCACCTCGGCCGTGATGAAGGTCGGCTTGAACGCCTGCTTCAGCTCTTCCGCCGCGCGCGCGGCGTCGGCCAAGTTCTGCGACAGCGCGGCGGTAGTCGACGAGACATCGCCGCCCGCGTTGCTGGCGCCGCTTGATGCCGCCGTCACCGCGCTGGTGTCGGCGATCGGCGTGCCGGCCGAGGTTCCCGACACCGAGATGTTGTCCGCTCCCAGCACCACCTGCGCGGCGATGTTGAGGTTGCCGGCGCGAATGCCGGCGTCACCGGCGTTGACCGTGCCCTTGGGGGCGATCAAATCGACGTCGCCTGCGGTGCCGCCTGCAACAAACAGCGCACCGATACCGCTACCGGTAACGGCGCCCTGCTGCTCCAGCGTCACGTTGCCCTGCGCGTCCACCCGGATGATGGGCGGCGGCACGGCGGCAGCGGTTTTCTTGCCCTTGCCGGCGTCGATGTCACCCTCGCTCGACCACAGCAGCACATCGCCACCCGCCACCGTCAGGATGCGCGACTGGTTGACCAGCATGTCGCCGCGCGAGAAACCCTTGATGTCCCCGGCGCCGGCCACCACCATACCGAGCACATCGTTGCCGACGTTGACCAGCGCAGCCGGGGTATTGGGCAGGCCGACGATGACGTCCCCGCCGGGCGCGAAGAACTCGATATTGCCGCCGTTTTCGGTTTTCACCCGGCTGGCAAACAGGTTGATCGTGCCGTCGAACTGGCTGAAGCCGCCCTCCGGATTCTTCGCCTCAATGCCCGGGAAGATCAGTTCCAGCGCCGCATACCCGCGCGAGAAATCGCCGGCAAAACCGCTGTCGGCTTTGTTCGCGTCGCGCCCGGTTTCGCGCAGCGCGGTGAACAGCATGGCGCGCACGCTTTCCTGCTGCATGTCCGTGCCCTGCGCATCCACGCCACGCACCGCTGCCAGCGCGTCGCTCGCAGCAAGCGTGCCATCGCCGGTCAGCCAGCGCGCCTGCCACAGTGTGACGTCGTCCGGCGCGCCGGCTTCCAGTTTCGCGATCAGGCGATCCACCGCACCGGCGTAATCGATGCCGTTCGCGCCCACGCCGGCCGCCAGCCGGATATCCGCCCCGCCCGGCGCCAGGTTGGCGTTGTCGACATTGCCCCGGCTGACGATGCCGCCCGAGGTGCCCAAGTCGATATCGCGCCCGGCGACGACTTCGAGGCGTCCGCCGCCGCCAATGCGTATTTGCGATCTGTCGCGACGGTCGCTGGTCGAATCGAACGTAACGTCGCGTCCCGCTTCCACCCGGCTCACATCGCTTGCGTCGTTGTGCTGCGCATGCACAGTCAGGTCGCGCACGTCGCCACCCGCCCGGATGCTGACCGCCTTGGACACATTCAACACTTTGCCCTGGCCAGGCGCATTGATCCCCACGACATCGCCGGTATTTGCATACACCCGCGCCGGCGTGCGATCCGCCGCATGCACCGGCGTCGCCGCGTGGATATTGCCCAATGTGGAGAAGGGGTTGATGAGCACCGGCGGCACCAGCGCCTGCGGGCTGATCACAACTCCCTGCGGTCCGAGCACCAGATTTCCAGAAGGGCGCAGCGCGTCCGGCACAAACTGCGGATCCATGTCGCTGAGGCTGAGATTGCCGTCAAGCTGAACCGAGCCGCCCGCTAGCACACTGAGTGTTCCGTTCGCCGAAGGGCTTAAGGTCAAATCGCCACTGGCAGGTGACGAAATAGCCACATCGCCCGTGAAGGCAACAACGGACAACGTGGGCGGCAAAAGACTGCTCGCCAGCGCCGTTTGCGTACCCACCAGCGAGCCGCCCAGCAGATCGGGAAACGCGCTCGTGCGCAACCCCGCATTCGGCAAACTGACCTTCCCGGACAGGCTACTCACCTCCACGCCGCTGTCGGCGCCATAAGTGGAGAACAGGGTGGCGCGACGATTTTTCAAACCGGGCCCGAAAAAGGGCGGCTGCACCAGGTTGCCCGCGCTTTGCGGTACCAGATGCGGGTTCAACACATTGGCGAGGGTGACATCGCCCTGCGCCCGCACCCGCGTACGCGCATCGCCTATCGCCAGCATCGTCGCCAGCGGCTGCGCGTTGAAGTTGATGCCTTGGTCGCTCGCGGTGATCTGTCCGCCCGCCTGCACGACCAGCTCGCCACGACTGGCGTAATAGCTGCCGCCCAGCACGTCCTGTCCCGCCATGATCCGCACATCGCCGCCGCCTGTTTCCACGCGCACGGCGTCGGCCGGGCTTGCGCCCGTTGTGCGCGCCTGCGTCGGCGCGCTCGCCGACACATCCTTGACCATACCGCCCGCCGCAATCCGTACATCGCCACCACCCAGCGCGCCCACGCCCTGCTGGAACTGGTCGAAACGCACCCACCAGGCCGGCTGCTGCACATACAGCCCGGTGACGGGATCGATCGCGCCCTGGCGATACAGCCACTGCGAATAGAGCTGCGCCGACGGCTTGCCTCGCACGTCGCGCAGCGCGACCAGGCTGACGTCTCCGCCATCCTGCGAAAACGCCGCGCGCAGGTTGGTGAAGGGCAACACGAATCCGGCCGCTGCATCGGCCGCCCGGCCGGCAGTGTAGATTGCGGCTGTCCCGTCGGCCAGCTCGATGTCGCGCCCGGCTGCGATGCGGATATCACCAGTTCCGGTGCGCACCAGCTTGCCCGCTGCCAGTTTCACGTCGCCCGCATCCCGCCGCACCGCCAGCGGGTTGGCCGCCGTGCCATCGGCGCCGCCGATCAGGCGGTACGACCACGAGTCGTCCGTCCGCAAGGTGGCCGGGGTCGTGCCGGCGCTGAAAGGCGTCGCCACGCTGAAGCCATCCGACAGGTTGGCGTTGAGATTGAGGTCGCCGTCCGCTCGCAGGGTCAGCACGCCCGCCTCGCCGTTCGCGCGGGCGGTCGAGAGATTCCAGTCCTGGCCGAGCGTGAGGGCACCCGCCGAACGCACCTCAACGCCCGACAGAATGTGGAAGGCCGGCTTGGCCGACTGCGCGAGGCGCGACGCGATATTGGCGTGGTTCCCCGCGAAGGCGGTGTTGTCGGCCTTGATCGTTTCAAGACTGGCCGCGGTCAGCGTCAGCGCGTCCGTGCCGGTATCGAGCGTGCCAATGTCGCCAGGGTTGTACACCCGCACCGCCTCGACAGCCACCGAACGCGCGCCGTCGATGCTGCCGCCGAGCGCGCCGATTTTCACGTCGTTCGCCGTGCGCGACGCGCGCAGCAGCACCGTGCCGCCCTGCCCGCCCGCGCCGCCGGACACATCGATCGCGCTGTCTGCCGCGAGATCGAGGCTGCCGTCGCGCGTGCCGATCTCGATGTCGCCGCCGTCTTCCAGCGCGCCGCTGGAGATAGCCTTGAGCCTAGCCGAGGCCAGCACGTTCACGTCGTCTCTTGCAAACAGTTCGATGCGTCCGGCGACGTCGCCCGAAGCGTCGAGCGTGCCTGCCACGTCGAGCGTGCCGCCGTCTGCTGAAATCCTGATGTCACGCGCTACGACCATGTCGCCCGCAGCGATGTCGACGTTGCCGCTGCGCACGCGCAAGCCGCGTTCGCCGTCGAAGCCGCCGCTGTTGAGCACACTGTTGAGCGTAGAAAAGCTGGCGAGCGTGCCGGTGTCGATCAGCGCGCGCGCGCCCTCGCCGCGCGTGTTGTCCGCATCCATAGGCGCTGCGCCGCTGACGCTGCCATCGGCCAGGGTAAAGCTGCCGTTGGCGGCGCGTACGATCAGCGTGCCCGCGTCGCCGCCCGCCGCGGCGGACACATCGACGTTCGACCCCGCCGCGAATTCCACGTTGCCGCTGTCGCTGGCGAATTCAGCCGTGCCGCCCCAGCTCGGTTCGGTCACGTCGAAAAATTGCACGGTGCGTCCTGTGACATCCACCTTGGCATTACCCCCAAGTTTGACAACCTTGCCGATACCAGAAGGTGTTGCCGTAGTGGTTTCGGTTATTTTCGTAGTTGTTATTTTGGATGTGGCATCGTTCTTGATTTCAGTTTCGGTTTCCATCGACCAATTAGACGTGGTAGACGTTTCAGTGGTTATCGTAGGCGTCGGCGCCGGAACAGGCGTTGGTTTGGTAGTGGTCGTGACCGTTGTCGTGGTATTCGTCTCCGTGAGTTTGAAATACCCGGAAGGCAGCGTTGCCAGCGTATCGAACATTACTTCTGTACCGGCCATTGCCCATTTAGCGCCCAGCGCATTTACTGCCAAAAGCTCCCGGTCAGGCTGGATTTCAGTCGCTTCGAGCTTGCCTACAGCATCCAGTGTCTGGTCCGCATTCCTTTCCCCGCTAATGCGGGCAACATGAAGCGAGGTATCAGCAAAGATGTCGGTCTCGCCGGCGCCGCGTCCAACTAGCTCATTGGCGGTAACACTGACTGCGGAAAACCCCTGAATTTTCTTATTGCCCGCGCCCAGTGTCAGTGTATCGGCAGTCACAGCGAGATTGCCGTTGCCCAGCGTGCCGCCCGGTGTAAACGACGCGGCGTTGCTGGGGTTGCTGAGGGTAAGGTTTTTGGCGTTGATCTGCGCGGTCTGGCCGGCGTTGTCGATCCCGGCCAGACCCGCGCCCTGCAGGGTCAGGTTTTGCAGTGTGGGCTTGTTGCTGACGATGCCGCCGACCTTCACACCTCTGACGATGCCGCCGACCGTCTCACCGCTATACAAATCGAAGGTGGTGTAACTGATGAGCGTCAAACCTTTGAGGCTATCGAATGCATTCAGCTCGCCCTGGCTGTAGGTAATCCCCTCGGCCGTAACGGGAGCTTTGCCAAAGTTGATACGTGTGGCACCCACGGCCAGATTGCCCGCGACCGCCGCGCCGTTTTTATTGAAGGTGGCTGCGCCCTTGTAGGCGTTTTCTTTGGTAGCGTCGAGCGTGATCGAGTCGGCCGCCTTGATTAAGCTGGCCACCTTGATCGTGCTACCTGCCTCGTCGACCAGCGCAGCCTCGCCGACCAGCGTGCCCTGCGAACGATCCGGACTACCGGTGCGCGCAAACGTAGCGCTAGTAGAGGCCGCGCGCACCAGCGCACCGTTGCCTGCTGTTTCGTAATGCCCGGCGTCGCCTGTCTCGCCTTGCGCATCGATAGCACTACCCGATTCAAGCGTCAGCGTGTCATTCGCCGCCAGGATGATTTCACCGGCTTTCAGCACATGGTCGGCGTCGTTGGCGAGCGTCACCTCGTTCGCGCCCACCGCCAGCGTGGTGGTGTCGCCGCTGGCACTGCGCATGCCGCCGATGAAGAGGCTGTCCGCGCCCAGCGCATTGAGTTTGTCGGCGTCCAGCACCACGGCATCCAGATCGATCCCGGCTGGCGTGCCGCTGGTCACGGCCAGCTTCAGCGCGCTGATATCCACCTGCGCGCCGCGCCCACCCTGCCCGGCCGCCAGCTTGTAAATGGCGTCGAGTTTCAGCGCATCCGTGCCACTGCCTGTGGTGGCGACCGACATAAGGCCCGCGTCCTGCGGGCGGTTGCGGCTGCCGGCGAAAAAGTCCGACGCGCGGGTGAGCGTGAACTCGGAACGTGCTCGCACCTGCTCGTGCGTCAGCACCTGCACGCCCTGCCAGCGCGCGTCCTTCGGCGCGCCGGCGCGCGTGTCGGTGACGTAGCCCGCCGCGATGCGCACGCCGTCCTGACGGCTGTAAGCCTGGCCAGGGAGCACGTCCTTGATGCTGGTGTCGAGCTTGACCGCGTAAGCGCCCGGCAGCAGCGCGTAGTGCGCGGGCAGCAGCGTGTACATGCCGTCAGCCAGCCCCGTCACGCCGGAGAGAAACACCGCCTCGCCGCTGGCGCGGTCAAAGCCTTCCTGCGCGTCGGTCGGTGCGAAGCCGCCCTGATATCCGGGCAGGATGGCGTAGGTGTTCTTGTCGGCAAGGATGTCGCGCGAGCCGCCGGGGCCAACGGTGAATTCGTAGCCCTGCAGATCGCCGCCGCCGGCCAGGTTCACTTTGGCGCCGGGCTGCATGTCCACCGTCTGCCCGGACACGCGAATCGCCTTGTCGTTCAGTTCGGGCACCGCAATCTGGCCATCCGGAACCTTGTTGGAGTCGAGGTCCACCACCCAGTCGCGGCCGTTCTGCAGCTTACCGAACGGCAGCAGGCTGCCGGGCGTCGCCGCAACCGAGGTCAGGCTGCCGTTCGCGAACACCAGGCTGTCGCTGGCCTGGAAATCGAATTGCCCGAGCGGCGCCCATAGGTTGCCATCCTGGACAATGTTCGCGGCTTCCACCGTGAGGCTGCCGAGCGCGGACAAGGGCTGCACCGGCGCATCGGTGGAACGGGTGAAGCTGATGGTCTTGCCGGGCGCGACGATGCGTGTACGGGCGTAGCTGGCGGGCGCGACCACTGCGCCGTGAAAGGCCAGGTCGGCGGCGCTGCGCAGCTCGCCGACGGGCAGCGCGGTGCCCGCCGTGACGCCGCTCAGGCGGATTTCCTCGCGGCCGGTCAATTCCGTGCGCGCCATGCCGCCGAGTTCGAACTTGCCGGCCAGCTCCAGCAGCTGCGCATCCAGCTTGAGTGTGCCGCTTTGGGTCGTGGCCGTGCTGGCGGCGCGGCGGATCGGATCGAGATTGCCGAGGCGCAGCGTATCGGCGGCGAGCGCGCTGTCGCCGCCGCCGGTGAGGATAGCCGCCGCGTCGAGCGTCAGTTCGCGCAGCGGCTGCGCGCGTCCTGCGCCCACGTCGATGCCGTCGTCGAGCATGATGGCGTCGCGGCTGGCGAGCCGGACACGGTCGAAACCGGCGCGTTCGATGCGTCCGGCATCGAGCCGGGTCACGCCGTCGGTCGCGCCCGGCGTTACGCTGGGTGCAAGATGCAGCACCGTCGGCGGGAGCGCTTGGCCCAACCCCGGATCGTCGAACTCGCCCAGCGTCACCTCGAAGACGCCGCCGCGACGTTCCCTATCGCCAGCATGCGCGGCCAGCGCGCCGTCAAGCTGCACGATGCCGTCGGCGAACACCCTGAATGTGCCAGCATCGCTGCCCGCCGCGCGCCCCAGACCGCCTTTCTCATTCGGCACGTCGAGCCGTACCGGCGCCGCGCCGGATACATCCACCTGCGAGCCTGCCATCGTGGTCACGCTCGCTGCCACGATATCCACCGTGCCGCCCGCCAGCACCTCGCCTTGGGTGAGACTACGGCTGTCGAGGTAGGTGCGTGCCACGCCCGACACATCCAGCGCCGCCGTGTCGCCCAGACGCACCGCAAAATCGCTGGTCGCCGTGATCGCGCCGCCTTGCGCGCGCAGCAGGCCGTCGATATCGACCCGGTTGAGGCCGTCGAGCACCAGCTTGGCGCGCGGATCGAGTTCGATGCTCGCGCCGCGTCCGATCGTCACCTCGCCCTCGCCGGTTTGCTCGGTGTTTTGCCGCGCCGTGAGCATGACATCGACCGCCTGCCGCAATCGCGGTTCGCGCACAACGAGATCGCTGAATGCCGCGATATCGCTACCGCTCGCGTGTACGACAGCATCCGGGCGCAGTTCGCGGCTGAGCAGCACGGGGGCGATGACCGCGTTCTCGGCCACGTCGAGCCGGGTCAGCGCGTTCAAGGCATAGCGGGCGAAGCCGCCGCGCTCGAACAGCCCGCTGTCGAGTTCGAGCGTATCCGGCGCGGCGGTCGCGCCGCCCACCTGGATCGCTCCGGCGCCGAGCGTCAGCGCACCGCCCTTGCCGACGCCATAGGCGTGCACGTCGGCATCGTCGAGCCCGCGCAGCGTGAAGCCTCTCAGCGCGATCGCGCCGCCGTCGCCGGCGGCGAGTGTGCCGTCGGGCTTGCGCCAGGCGCCGCTGTCGGCATCCAGCGTCACGCCCCGCCCCAGTTCCAGCTCGCCCCGCGCGACGAAGCTGCCCGGGCCGTTGGATACCGATTCGGCGGCCAGCGAGATCGTGCCGCCATCGATCAGCGGCGCGTCCGCCGTGCGCGCGCCCACGCCCGGCTGGTCGTTGACCCAGGCGCCGCCCGCCGACAGCTTGACGCCATCGGCGACCGTCAGGCGCGGTATAGGCAGCGCGTCGGCGAGCTGGCCGGCGGTATTGCGCGCGACCAGCGCGATCGTGCCGGATTGCGCGGCGATGTCCGCCGCTATCTCGATATTCGCGCCGGTAAGCGACACGCCGCCGCCCCGGGGCGCCTGCAAGGCATCGCGCACCGCGATGGCCTGGTTATTCAGCACCGTCAGCTCGGCCACCCGATTTTCGCCGAGCGTCCGGCTGTCCAGCGCCAGATTCGATTTCAGCTCCGCCGGCAGGGCGTCGCCGAAACGGAAACCCTCGGGCAGCGCCACCGACGACGACGATAGCGCCACCGCCTGATTGAGCTTGAAATCCTGCGTGGTATAGCCGCCGACTTCCACCTTGTTCTTGTCGATCGAGGACACATCGTCGAAGCCCACCGTCCAGCGCGCCCCCGCAGGCTGGATGCCGAGATCGCGCTGGCGCGCGCCCGTCACCGTATTGCCGGCGATGTCCGGCCGCGCGAACAGGCCGTCGATACCGAAGGTTTCGAGCCTGCCCGCGTCACGGCCTTCGTCGAAGCCGGAATCGAAGCGGAAACTCTGGCCGAGGTCGATCACTTCCTCGCGGTTCCAGCGTTCGAACCTTCTGACAAAGCGCGTGGCGATGCCGTTGTAGCGGACTTCCGCGCTCGCTTCCGACAGATCGGCCGTCTTTCCGTTCGCAGTCAGCAGCGTGGTCTTGATGTTGCCCGCGGCATGCTTGAGGCTGCCGCCGGACAGATCGATTTCGACGCCGTTCTCGATGATCGCCTCGCCCTTCGAATATATCTTGACCGTGCCGCCGACAGTGGAGCGTTCGGCCACGGTGCGCTGCTGCTGCGCCTTCAGGTTCAGCAGCGTGTCGCGCGCGATCAGGGTCGGCTTGCCAGCGTCGGATTCCGCCAGTGCGCGATCGACATCGAGGAACACCTTCTGCCCGCGCAGCGGCCCCTGCTGGTTGACCGGCGAATCCTTCAGCTCGTCGCCGCGCAGGTCGATTTCAACCACGCCGCGGCCAGCCGCCACCTCCACATCGCGCAGGCCTGCCACGTCGATGCGCGCGCCGCTGCCGATATGGACGCGCGCGACGGTCGATGCCGCCACGTCGCCGCTGAACATGTCGGTCGCGCCGCCGTTGAAGAAATCGCCCTGCGGATTGTCCAGCGCGATCAGCTCCACCTCGCCCGCCGGCACGACAATCTGCGCACCGGTGCCGGGGATCGGATTGCCCACCGTATCCCGCGCCGCGCCCTCGATTCGGATATCCTGCCCGACGATCCGCACTCGCGACGGCTTGTCCAGTGCCGTGCCCGCCGCGCCATCCTGCGTGGTCGCCGTGTCGGCCACCTCGGGCAGGATTTCAGTCAGGCTGTTCTCACCCAGCACCACCCGGCCGGCGCGCGCCGAACCCGGCGTCTGCGTGGCGAGATCCACCGCCGTATCCTTGGCGAGCAGATACACCGAACCGTTCGATACCACCGACGTGGTCGCGCGCGCGATCCCCATCTGGTTCACCGCGTAGCCCACCATGGTGACGTTGCCGCGCGCCGCGCTCAATTCGCCCAGGTTGGTGACGTGCCCCAGCCTGTTTTCCGCCGCGTCGACGAGGCTCACCGTCTGGTCGTCGAGCTCGGGGTTGGGCGCATCGACATTCGCCGGACTGTCCACCTCGATCAGCAGGCCATTGAGTTCGCCGCCCGCCGCCCGCAGATACACCCTGCTCGCCGCCGCCGCGATCACCTGGCCGTCGGCGCCCGCCGCCACCTTGCCCTTGTTGACCACCGTCGGCGCGATCAGCATCACCCGCCCCTGGCTGCCCGCCGTAATCTGCGCGCCTTCAAACACCTTGATGAAACCGCGCGCCGCGCCGCCGTCCAGCGCCTTCTCGAACTGCGGCAGCGTGCTGCCCTGGCGCAGAAAACCGTCGAAAATAAAACTGTCGTCGATGTTCAGCGTGGAGGCCGTAAAGCCGTTCAGATTCACCTGCGACCCGCCCATGAAGGCGATGCCGTTGCTGTTGACCAGAATCACATTGGCCTTCTGCCCCGCCGCCTGCGAAATGCTGCCCGCGATGATGCTGGGATTGATGTCGTGGATGCGGTTGAGCGAGGTGAAGTTGGCACCCTGCACCAGATTGTTGGTGGCCAGGCTGTCCACCTGACGGAATTGCACGTCATGCCCGGCGCCGACGTTGAAACTCTGCCAGTTGAGGATGGACTTGTTGCCGACCTGGTTCACATAGGCTTGTGCGCCGTTAGTCTGATAGCTCGCATTGTTGGTCGTCGCGAAACCCGCACCCGTCACCTGAGCCGGCAGCTCGGCCTGAACCGCCCCCGCCAGCAACGCCCCAGCCAGCGCCAGCGCCGACCCGCTCGCGGCCTTGCCCTGGCTGGATTTACCAGAGCGGCGCGCGGTTTCCGCCACCGGCACCATCATGCCTAAAGTCGTGTTGAAAACCAGCCGATAGCGGTTGCGATTCATGGTGTTCTCCTGATGACGACCGGCATGCTGAAATGCTGCGCGGCGGTCTGTCTTGCGTGCTTACGTTAATTCGCGGGTACGTCTTTTGTGTTGCAACCGTCATGAGCCATTCGGCTCATTCACCACTCGTAGCCCAACCGGAAATGCGCGCGGCTGTCGCCACGCTCGGTGTCGCCCAGGTTCTTCAGCGCCACCGCCCAGTCCAGCCCGGCCGATACGCCGCGCCAGCCCTTCAGGCGCAGCCCCAGTCCCGCGCCCGCCAGGGTGAAGCGGTCATCGGCCGTGACGGGCTCGCGCACGGTGACCACACCGCCGTCGACGAATGCCAGCAGATGCAACTCGTCAAGCGATTCAGCAAGTTTCTTGGCATAGTTCGGGGTGCGCGCTTCCAGGCTCAACGACACGCCGTTTTCCCCCAGCGCGGCAGATTCCAGATAACCACGCACGGTGTCGACGCCACCAATGGCGAACTGCTCATTGGAAATCAGCGGCTGCGCGGCGATCTGCCAGCCGCCGCGCGCCTGCACCCCCCAGCCCGCCGGCCAGGTTTCCTCATGGGAAAACGTACCACGCAGGTAGCTGTAATCCGGCCGTCCCTTGAAGCGCTTGTCGGCAAATTCCTGTTCGTCGGCCACCAGCCCGCGCAGATGGAAATTGAACGCCGTGCCGAATCTGGTGGTACGGCCTTCGCCCAACCATGTGCCGTCCCAGCCCAGGGTGAATGGCAGATAGGTAATCGGCGTATTGAAGCCGCCACTGCCGATGAGCGCCACCGACTGGTCGAAATCCTTGTAATCCACGCCCAGCGTCGCGGTGTGAAAGAAGCCCTCACTGCGGCTGCGCAGCGGCACGATGTAGCGCGCACCGAAAATCACCCCGTTGCCCACCACGTTCAGCGTGCCCACCGCCGCCACGTCGGAATCCGATTTCACGCCGTACAGCGCGAGATAATTGCCGGACGCCAGCGGCCAGGTATAGCTGGCCGAGAAAACCTTGCTTTCGTCAGTGTTCTCCGGCGCCGTCTGCAGCGTGATGCCCAGGCCGTGCTGCTTCTGCCACAGGTTGTCCCAGCGCAGGCTGGCGGTCAGCCGGGTGCGCGTGGTGTCCTGGCTATACCGGTCGTTGAGTTCGACGTTGCCATGCAAGGGCAACTGGTCCTTGACCTTCAGATCGACTTCCACCGTGCCCGGCGTCTTGCCCGGGCGCAGCACCGGCGTGATGCGGCGGTCCGATGAACGGTTCAGCGCCGCCAGCTCCTTCTGCATCTGCGGAAAATTCGGCACATTGCCCTCGGCCAGCTCGGGCGCGGCGGCCCTGATCTCGCCCAGGCTGAAATAGCGCGACTCGACCACGCGCAACCAGTCCACCGGCGCCTCGGTCACCGCCAGTTTCACCACACCCTCGTCCACCTTCTGCTGCGGAATGCTCACCAGCACGGTGAGATAGCCCGCGCCGTGGTAGGCCTTCTCCAGCGCCTCGCGCGCCTTTTCCACATCGGTGAGGGTTTTGCTTTCGCCGAGATGCGGATACACCGCCTGCTCGACGACGACGACCGGCAGCAGTGTCGTGCCTTCCACCCGGTATTCGAATACGTCGAAACTGGCTTCCTGCGCGAACGCAGCGTGCATTCCCAACAACAAGACCCACAGGCACCCAAGCGTTTTATTCATTATTGAACCGCGTCTCTATCAACTTCAGCCAGGCTTTGCCGACAGCGCATCGGCAAAGCCTGGCTGCCTGAACGTGCATGCCGCACGGGCAGGCAAAAAAAGCAAAAATCCACCCTGCGTTGCCGCAGAGTGGAATCGGCCTGCCCGGGGTTAAACAAACCCCGGCCAATCAAGCCTGCTTACTCGGCCAGAGCCTGGGGCGCGCAGAAGTTGCCGTTGCGCGTGCCCTTGTGCACTTTGGTCTCGTTGCCGGCATGGGTGAACACGCCGTTAGCCTGGAACACGCCACGCAGAGACACCAGAGCCGGATTGGCGAAGGTGTTTTTCAGCGAGGTCAGGAAGGTGCCGTAGGGGGTGGTCGACGGCCACAGCATTTCCAGCTCCGGCGCCGCATCGTAGTAGCCCTTCACCACGTTGGTGCGCTGGTTGGTGTCGGCCATCCAACCGTCAACATTGCCGTCGGTGTCGGTAGCGGCTATCGCTTTAACCTGAACCGCGTTGGGCGACACGCCATCCAGCTTGACCAGCTTCCAGCCTGCAGCCGGCGCATTTTCCAGCGAGATCCAACCAGCAGCGTAAGTGCCCAGGGCATCAGCCACGTTGTTGGGGTTCTTGCCGGTGTTGCGGCGGATCACGCAGTTGCGCGCATCGCCCGTGCCCGAACCTTCGAACAGGCCAAACGCGCCGCCGAAGTCATCGTAGTTGCCGGTAACGGCATTGCCCGTGGAGGAGTTGAAGGCGACGGCGCTTGGGCTGTTGACCAGATCCACCGTCTTCGGCTGCTTGAAGCCCTTGGTGGGGCTGGCGTTGCCGCAGGAGTTGTTGAGGAAATAGACGTTGGACGAAGCCTGGGTGCCCGAGGTTTCGACGCGGCGGCACAGGTTAATCACGCCGGCGTCACCACTCAGCGCGCCGTTGGCGACGTAGGCAAAGTTTTGGCTGTCAACGATGGCGGCGTATTCTTCCTTGCTGATGCTGGGCTGGCAGGCGCCGGGGGTGAAGTTGCCCGCTACGCAGGAGGCGCTGCCGGCGGAGACGGGCAGACGGCCTTCGGCGACCTGCTTGACCATCATGGCGTTATACAAACTTTCGCTCACCATCACGCCAAAGCCCTGGCCGGCGAAGCCGCCGTTCAGCACGGTGCCGGTGGTGGACGGGTCGGTGACGGGGATGCTCAGCGTGCCGGTGTTGGCCATGCCGACCCACACGTTGGTGTCCACATCGGTCAGGCCGGCGTGGGGCTTGATCGCGGTGGTGCTATCGAGTCCGCACTGCAGGGTGACGCTGTCGCAGTTGGCCACGTCCGCCCACTTGGTCAGATTGCTCTGGTCGATCACCGGGCCGACGCCGTCGAAGGAACCGTTGGTGTCGCGCTTGACCACCGCGAAGGGGCCGGCGAACTGGCCGTCGGTCGAGCTGGTGGTACAGACGGTGACACGGCCGTCGCTGGTGCTGCCGTTGATGGTGAGGGACTTCACGTTGCCAGAGCCGCCGGTGCAGTTGGCGCCAACGACGTTGGCGAAGGAGCCGGACAGCGCGGACGCGCCGGACACATACACGGTGTTGGCGGGGGTTACGCCGTAGAGAGCGGTCAGGCTGCCGACAGCGGCGAAAGCGGGAACCACGCTCAGGGAAGCGACGGCCAAGGCGATTTGGGACAATTTCATGGTCTATCTCCTAAATTCAATAAACGATCGGTTCGGTTGCCGGCGTGTCGCCAGCAACCGCAGTCACAACAATTCCATGTGCGCCATTTGCGCTCATCGAGTGCAAACGGCTGACACAAGCCAGCCATCAAGCCAGCTTGCGGCGGCGGCTCACCATAAAGCCCACCAGGCCCAGACCGGCCAGCATCATGGCGTAGGTTTCGGCTTCCGGAACAGGTGCCGCCGTGGCGTAGCTCAACTGGGCAGTGGCGGTATCGAAGCTCCACACACCAGCGTACTTGGTGACGGAAGCCTGGCTGGCTGCAACGCCGGAGGTATTGGTCAGGAAGTAGAAGTTCAGATCACCACCGTTAATCCCCGTGGGCGAAACTGCACCCGTGGAAGAGAAGCTGGTCTTGCCGTTCCACTGATCGCCACCAGCTGCGAAATCGACGTTAACGCCATCACCGCTGTCAAATTTATTGGCGCCTGCAGTATTGAAGGCCGTGCCATGGGTGCTGTTGGTGGCATCGCCGTTGACGGCATCAATATAGGTATCCACAGCATCCATGCCAAACACCTGGCCGTTGGTGGCGGTGATACTGCTGGCCGCCGAGGTAGACAGATAACGGTTTTGGCCGGCTGACGCGAAGTTGGTGGGCAGACCGTCCATGGCCTTGATGTCGAACTTGAGGTCGGATGCGCTGATGACGCCGGGCGTGGCGAAAGTGCTGTAAACCGAACCGTAGTTCAGCGTCTGCAACTGGCCGGCCAGGCCGGTGGACACGGTGCTCAGATCGGAGAAGCTGCTATTGGCCATATCCCACACCAATTTGACGCCATCAGCGTTCACCGAAGCGGCCGCGAACTGGTCCAGGCGCAGACCCAGGTCGACCGTGAAGGACGCGGTGTTGGACACGCTCACCAGGCTGGCGAACATGTCGCCAGAGGACAAGTTTCCGTTGTCGTTGCTGTTGGCGATTTTCGCCTGGGCGACACCGGAGGCGGCCAGCATGGCGGCCAGGGCGATAAGTTTGAGTTTCATGTAGTGCTCCTCTTTGAAAAAAGACCCAGAAAGAAATGAAGCTTTCCGCCCCCCTGCGGGGCAGGCTGGCAGCGATGTGCCAAGCCGACCGGAAAATTCGCCCGCGATGTGTGCGGACAGGGGTCACTTTAGGGGACGTGGATGACACGCGATGGGGGGATGGATGCGTAAAAACTGAGCCGGTCGGCTCATGCCTGAGCCCTGCCTGATCGAAAAAAATCTACGCGCAAGCCGTAGCGGGAAGGTGTTGCCCGTAAAGGGTAGGCCGTGGTGGTAAAGCCGATAAATCGGCAACAACCACGCTCTCCCGCCCTACTGTTCGAGCATTTTTTCGGGCTCGATGCGCGACCCCTGGGCGCGCAAAAAACCCAACGCGATGGACTTGGCGACGGCCTGACCGCGGGTGCGGACGACGAGTTTTTTCATGGCGTGGCGCAGGTGATTTTTGACGGTGAGCATCGACAGGCCGAGGATGGCGGCGATTTCGTCGTTGGTCTTGCCGTCGCGCACCCAGGTGAGCACTTCGACTTCGCGCACGGTGATGAGCCCGGCGGGACGCTTGCTGTCGACGCTGGTGCGCGCTTCGTTGGCCAGCACGCGCGTCAGGGTGACGATCAGGTGCGGCAGCAGGATGTCGAGATAAAGCGCCAGGCGGCCATCGAAGGGCATCCGCACGCGCGAGAAGCTGGCGTAGCCCTTGATCTGGCCGTTGATCCAGCTCATGCCGTGAAAGGCGATGTTCTTCAGTTCCAGATCGGTCAGGCGGGCATGCCAGCCACCGGCATCGTTTTGCAGCGCGGGGATCAGGCGCGGCACACGCATGACCTGCCATTCCTGCGCCATCTGGTTGATCAGACCATTGCCGGGATGGATGACTCGGTGAAAATGATCGTCCTTGAAGTAGCGGCAGGCGGTGAAGCGTTCGTGCAATAGATAGCCGCTTTCGTCCGCCACCCCGCACAGCAGGATTTCATGCGGGATGAGCGACTGCACCGGGCCATGCACCCAGCTGAAGAAATGATGGCGCAGCGTCACCCGGCGCGAGGCGAGCAGGATGCGCGCCAGGTGACCGCACTCTTCGTCGCTCAGTTCGTTAGTGTTATGCATGGAGCCCCCTGTTGGGCAGCGAGCATAGGCGTGCGCAATGACAGCGGCGTGAAGGTTTTTTGAAAGCTGCAACGCGCCGGCTTCACACGCGCGTCATGCTGTACGCCTATCGTTCCCAGTTCCGCATTCCCCTGCCCCTCCCCATGAGCCACGACGAATTGCGCCTTCAACTTGAACACATCCTGAAAAACGCACGGCTGGTCACCCTGCTGCAGCCCGTGCTCGACCTGGTCGAAGGGCGGGTGATGGCTTACGAGGCGCTGTCGCGCGGGCCGTCTAACAGCCCGCTGCATGCCCCGGAGGCGCTGTTCCGCGTCGCCGCACAACACGGCTTGCTGCCGGC
>NZ_LDUG01000027.1 GCF_001530125.1 Thiobacillus denitrificans
GCACGCCGTTTCCAGTGGGTCATGCCCACCGGGACGCAGATGCTGCGCAATGTGGCTGGCGGTGTGATGATGGCCTGGGGCGGCATTCTCGCGATGGGCTGCACCATCGGACAGGGCATGGCGGGTGTCGCCACCCTGTCGGTATCGAGTTTTATCGCGGTGGCCAGCATGGTGCTGGGTGCCTGGATGGCACACCGGGTGCTTGCCATGGCGACGCGCGCCAATCCGGCCGCCAGCGTCTGACCGTTCAGGGAAAATAACATGAGTGAATTCAGCGAAGCCCGCCACGAGTACCAGGACTACCTGCATGGCATTCGCCACAACCTGGCCCAGTTTACTTTCCAGCTGCTGCAGGTGCTGATGGTCGGCTTGACACTGGGCATGATGCGCACCGTTGTGCCGGCACTGGCAAGTTCCGAGTTTGGGGTTCCGAAAGGTTCCTTCATGCTGCTCATCGCCTTTGTCGTGGCCTTTGGCTTCGTCAAGGGAACGCTCAATTTTGTGGCGGGGCGCCTGTCTGAACAGATTGGGCGCAAGAAAGTGCTCATGCTCGGCTGGCTCAGTGCCATACCGATTCCGTTCATGATCATGTACGCCCCGAGCTGGGGCTGGATCGTCGCCGCCACCGTGTTGCTGGGCGTCAACCAGGGCTTTGCCTGGTCCATGACGCAGACCTCCAAGCTCGACATCACGCGGCCCGACCAGCGCGGCCTGACCATCGGCCTCAATGAGTTTGCCGGCTATGTCGGCGTAGCCATTGCCGGCATCGTCACCGCCTACATGGCCACGGCCTTCGGTGCGCGCCAGGGCTTGCTGATCTTTGGCCTGATCGTGATCGTGTCAGCGCTGGTGCTGACACAGTTTTTTGTCAGGGAAACACTGCCTTGGGCGAAAGCCGAGGGCGCGCGCCATGCAGCAGGCAAAGCGACCGGGCCCATACCGCGTTATCCGGTCCATGTGCCGGCCAAGCCGACGACCTGGGATATGTTCGCTCTGATGACTTGGCGTGACCGCCGTATGGCGGCGCTCTGTCAGGCCGGACTGGTCGAGAAATTTGTTGATGCCCTGGTCTGGGTGTTTTACCCGGTGTTCCTCTACCAGCAGGGCATCAGCTTGCCCAATATCGGCTGGATCATTGGCGTCTATGGTTTTGTCTGGGGGGGCTCGCAGTTGTTCACCGGCAAGCTGTCGGACCGTATCGGACGCCACCGGCCCAATGTGTGGGGCATGTGGATTTGTGGTGCGGGGGTGGCGATGATGCTGCTCGGGCAGGGCGTGGCCTGGTGGATGCTGTCGGCCGCCGTCTCGGGCTTTGGCATGGCGCTGCTGTACCCCAACCTGTCGGCGGCTGTGGCAGACATATCGCACCCGAACTGGCGTGGTTCGGCCATTGGCATTTACCGGTTCTGGCGTGACCTCGGCTATGGCATCGGGGGTCTCGGGCTGGGCATGGTGGCGCACTTCAGCGGACAAATGGAGGCGGCGTTCTGGTTCGTTGCCCTGTCGATGTTCGCCTCTGGCGGCCTGCTGTGGCTGCTCGGTGAAGAAACCCACCCGCGGCTCAATCCCGCGCACTGAAACTCAACAATCGCTTTACAGGAAGCAATCCATGAAATTCAATTCGATGATCCACGCCTCCCGCCGCTCAGCGCTGGTGGTGGCACTTGCGGCCGCATTTGCGAGTTTGCCGATGGCTGCCCATGCCGAGACTGACAAGGCCACGACCGAAGCGCTTGAGTCGTACTTCGACTTTGTCGACTACAACAGCGGCACCATCATGGCTGAGCAGATTCCGGC
>NZ_LDUG01000028.1 GCF_001530125.1 Thiobacillus denitrificans
CAGCCGCATCCTCGAAGTCCACGGCCAGCGCATGCTCGACGCCAACTACAAGCCCGGCTTCAAGGTCAAACTGCACCACAAGGACATGGCCATCGTCATGGACAACGCGCAGGAAACCGCCACACCATTGCCCGGCGCCGCGCTGATCGCGCAGCAGATGAACGCGCTCATGGGCGCGGGCGACAGCGAACTCGATTCGTCGGCCCTCATGCGCGCGCTGGAGCGGCTGGTGGGCGAGGGGAAATGAGCGTGAAGGAGCGCGTCGTATTCCTCGACCGCGCTGCGCTGGGCGGCGACGACCTGCCCATCCCCGGCTTCGACCACAACTGGAGCGAATACCCGGCCACCGAAGCGGCCGACCTGGTGCCACGCCTGTTCTGGGCCACCACCGCCATCACCCATGCCTGTCCGATCGATGCCAACACGATTGGCCAGCTGCACAAGCTCACCCGCATCGTTGTCACCGGGCCTGCCGTGGTTGATGCTGCCGCCTGCGAGGCACACGGGATTGCGGTGCGGCATTTGCCCGTGAGCGACGCGCCGGGGCAGGCGCTGATTGGTTTGCTTGAAGCACTGGTTGACGAAGCCAGACAGTAGCCCGCTGCCTTCGCCCAAGGCGATAGAGGAGAACACCGATGGTCGAAGCATTCGGCCTGGGCGGGCGGCCACAATCCCGCGGCGAGGAAATCGCGAACAGCGTCAGTCATGGCCTGGGCTTGCTGGGGGCGGTGGCGACGTTCCCCTTTCTCGTCCTCGTCGCATCCCGTCGCGGCGACGCGCTGGGCATCGCGGCCGCGAGCGTATTCGCCACGACGCTGGTGCTGATGTATCTCACCTCCACGCTTTTTCACGCCTTGCCGCATTGCCGCACGAAGCGCGTATTCCGGATACTCGATCACTCGGCCATCTATCTCCTGATCGCCGGAACCTACACGCCGTTTACGCTCGGCGTGCTCCGCGGCGCCTGGGGCTGGACGCTGTTCGGGCTGGTGTGGGGCATCGCCGCCGTCGGCATTGTGCTGAAAACCCTCGGCGGCGTCCGGTTCGCGGCGATCTCGACGGGGACGTATCTCGCGATGGGCTGGCTGATCCTGATCGCGGCCGGCGAGGTGTGGGCGCGGGTGCCCGTCTGGGAGCTATTCTGGCTACTCGCCGGGGGGATTGCCTACACCGCCGGCGCGATATTTTTCATGGCCGACCACGTGCGGTACTTTCACTTCGTATGGCATCTGCTCGTCATCGCAGGCACCGCATGCCACGTGGTCGCGGTACTGGGATATGCCGCCTGATTCACGCACAGTGCCCCGCGTACGCGGCGCGATGGCCGGGTCGGACAACCGGCCCCCGCCCCTAACTAAAGCGCCGCAACGCGGCCACATCGTTGAGAACAATCATGCCCTCATGCACGTCGATCAGGCGCTCGGCGCGCAGCTTCGCCAGAATCCGCGACAGGGTTTCGGGCTGGATGCCCAGACGCGATGCGATGACGTGCTTGGGCACATTGAGCCACACGCTTGCCGGAACGGCGCCTTCCGGCAGCTGCTCCAGCAGGTAACCGATCAGGCGCTCCGCGCCGCTGTGCAGGGTCAGGTTATCGATCTCGTTAACCAGGCCGTGCATGCGCTGGCTCAAGGTCGAAAGCAGCCGGATGCACAGATCGCCATTGCCTCGCAGCAGTCGGAGAAAATGCGCGTTGTCCAGCGCCACCAGCCGGGTCGCCTCGAGCGCGCAGGCGTATACCGGGTAACGCCCGCCCAGAAACATCGCCGCTTCGGCAAAGTAATGACGGGGCCGAACCAGGTCCATGACCTTTTCCTCACCGCTCGGGGCGATGCGCCCGAGCTTGACGATTCCTGCCAGCACAAAGAAAAAATGAGTGCACAGGTCGCCCTGATCGAACACGCCCTCGCCCGGCGCCAGCGTGCGAACGCTGGCGTGCGCCATAACGTCCTCGAACTCCGAATGCGACAATGCAGCCAGCAAATAGCCGTCTTTAAGCTGCTGGATATCCGGGCTGTCTGGATTCATGACGCGAGTATAAGGCCAAGCTTCAGTTGACTTATATCAAAGCGTGCCCGCTTCCGTCGCCTGAATATAGGCGTAATTTCGGATCGGCCTGCGGCTTGAGGTAGCATGTCAATTCCCGCGCGCCATGGATGTTCCTGAACTCGCCATTTCATAAGCAGGGCAAGCAGATTGGATACTCTAGCCAAACGGCATTCCGCTCGTTCCCTCTGGGCGCTGCTGCTCTGTTTGATGCTGCTATTGGGCGCCATGCCGGTCAGCCACGCGGATTTCGCCAGCGCGTATCCTCAGGTGCGCGAACTGTTTCCTGCAGCGGACCATTTCGGCGAGCCAGAAGGCAGCCCCCCCGCCAGCGCCGTTCATGCCAACAACGCACTGATCGGATACGCTTTTCTAACCGGCGACATGGTGCGCATTCCCGCCTATTCGGGAAGCCCCGTCAACATCCTTGCGGGAATCGACACCCAGGGGCGCATCGCCGGCGCGCGCATCGTCCATCACGAGGAACCGATTCTCGGTGCGGGCATCCGGGAAGATCAACTGCTGAAATTCGTCGACCAGTATCGCGGCAAACCCGGCCGCATCGTCGTCGGCACGCAGCGCGACGGCTATGCGAGCGTCGACGCCATCGCGGGTGCCACCATCTCGATCATGGTCATCAACGCCACCATCACCCGCGCCGTCGGCATGGTGGCGGAGTCCCGCGGAATCCGGCTGTCCGAGCCCGGCGCCCCGGCACCGCCCGCGACCCCCGCCCCCGCAGTAAAAGCGGAGCCGGCCATCGAACAGCGCACAGTCCATCCGGCGCCCACTGCGCCGACGCTCCAGCTTGCGAGCGCGACGTCCGCACCGGCCGGGCTCCCGGCGCCCGCATCGGGACTGACGCCGTTCGCCAGTGAACCCGAAGAACCCATCTGGCTCGCCCTCTGGCAAACCCGCAAGGGGGAGATTGCCGTCCTGGTGGCAGGTCTGGTCCTGCTCACCTTCATCCTGCTCTTCCAGGATTATCTGGCGCGACGCCCCGTGCTGCTTCACCGGATCCGCACCGGCTTTCTGGTCTACACCCTGTTCTTCATCGGCTGGTTTTCTTTGGGCCAGCTTTCCATCATCAACGTCCTGACCTTTGTGCGGGCGGTCACCCACGATTTCAGCTGGGATATCTTTCTCATCGATCCCACGCTATTCATCCTCTGGTCTTTCGTGGCGGTCACGCTGCTGCTCTGGGGCCGGGGCGTCTACTGCGGCTGGCTGTGCCCGTTCGGCGCCCTGCAGGAGCTTGCGTTCCAGCTCGCACGCAGGTTCAGGCTGCCGTTTTTCGAGATTCCCCATGTCGTGCACGAACGCCTGCTCACGCTCAAGTTCGTGATTTTGCTGGTGCTGTTCGGGCTATCCCTGCAGTCGATCGGAATGGCGATTCGCGCAGCGGAAATCGAGCCCTTCAAGACCGCGATCACCTTGCGCTTTCAGCGCGAGTGGGGCTACGTGACCTTTGCGCTGGGGATACTCCTGCTCTCCATCTTCAACCGCAAGTTCTACTGCAAATACATCTGCCCCCTGGGGGCCTCGCTCGTCATTCCCGGCCGTTTCCATTCCTTCGAATGGCTGCGCCGCCGGAAGGAATGCGGCAGACCCTGCCAGGCCTGCGCCGTGGAGTGCGAGGTCCAGGCCATCCGGCCGACGGGAGAAATCGTGATAAACGAGTGCCACCATTGCCTCGATTGCCAGATCACCTACTACAACAACCATAAATGCCCGCCTCTGGCCGAAAAACGCAGGCGCCGCGAACGCGGCAGCCGGGTCTACACGCCGCCCGGGGGAACCGCCGGAATCAGCGACGCCTCGCGCCTGCACGATATTCCGGTGCTCGCCCGGGACGGCGCCGCCGACGATTCCGATGATGCCGATCCCCCGTGCTGGGGCTGTCGCGGCGGCCGTTGACCTACATCAAGGCGCCCACGCGGGGGCGTGTTTAATCTTGCAGCGTACTTGGTAGGTTTTTTCATTTTTTAGCCAGAGGGAGAATTTAAAATGAACACCAGGCTGACCATTCTGGCTGCCAGCATTTTCATCATGGGCGCCGCACACATCACGTTTGCCGCAGATGCACCTGCTTCCGGCCACCCCGGCACCACCGATCCCGAATTGCGATACAAGGGAGCGCCTGCATCGATCACGGGAGAGGAGGCACGGGAGGTGGTGACGCCCAAGGCGCCCGCCCTCACATCGGCCGAATTCGCGCGCGCCAAGCAAATCTACTTCGAGCGCTGT
This sequence comes from Thiobacillus denitrificans, assembly GCF_001530125.1. Taxonomy (GTDB): domain Bacteria; phylum Pseudomonadota; class Gammaproteobacteria; order Burkholderiales; family Thiobacillaceae; genus Thiobacillus; species Thiobacillus denitrificans_C. The sequence goes on from NZ_LDUG01000028.1 coordinate 4,294, forward strand.
GCCGGCTGCCACGGGGTGTTGCGCAAGGGCGCGACCGGCAAGGCGCTCACGCCGAACATCACCCTGCCGCGCGGCACCGACTACCTGAAGGTCTTCATCGGCTTCGGCTCGCCCGGCGGCATGCCCAACTGGGGCACTTCCGGCGTGCTGAGCGAGGAAGAAATCGACATCATGGCGCGCTTCCTGCAGCACGAGCCGCCGATGCCGCCCGAGTACGGCATGGCGGAAATGAAAGCATCCTGGAAAGTGAAGGTGCCGCCCGAAAAACGCCCGAAGAAAAAGATGAACCGGCTGGATCTGGAGAATCTCTTCTCCGTGACCCTGCGCGACGACGGCAAGATTGCGCTCATCGATGGCAATACCAAGAAAATCATATCCACCATCGAGACCGGCTATGCCGTGCATATCTCGCGCATTTCCGCATCGGGACGCTACCTTTATGTCATCGGCCGCGATGCCAAGATCGACCTCATCGATCTGTGGATGGAAAAACCGGCGGTAGTGGCCGAGATCAAGGTGGGCATGGAAGCGCGCTCCGTCGAAACCTCCAAGTTCAAGGGCTACGAGGATAAATACGCAATCGCCGGCACCTATTGGCCGCCGCAGTTCGTCATCATGGACGGCGACACGCTGGAGCCGAAAAAGATCGTCGGCACTCGCGGCATGACCGTGGACACCCAGGAATACCACCCCGAGCCACGCGTCGCAGCGATCGTCGCCTCGCATGAGCATCCGGAGTTCATCATCAACGTCAAGGAGACCGGCAAGGTGCTGATGGCCGACTACTCGGACATCAACAACATGAAGATCACCGAGGTCGAGGCGGCGCGCTTCCTCCACGATGGCGGCTGGGACTCCACGCACCGCTACTTCATGTCGGCAGCCAACGCCTCCAACAAGATCGCCGTAATCGACGCCAAGGAGCAGAAGCTGGCGGCGCTGGTGGACGTCGGCAAGATCCCGCACCCGGGTCGTGGTGCGAATTTCATCGATCCGAAATACGGACCGGTGTGGGCGACGGGCCACCTGGGCGACGACAGTGTTGCGCTGATCGGGACCGACCCGGAGAAGCACAAGGCCAACGCCTGGAAAGTGGTGCGTTCCCTCAAGGGCCAGGGCAGCGGTTCGTTGTTCCTCAAAACCCATCCGAAGTCCAGAAACCTGTGGGTCGATACCACGCTCAATCCGGATGCTGCGATTAGCCAGTCAGTCGCGATTTACGACATCGACAATCTGGACAAGGCGCCGGAAATCGTCAATATCGCCGACCTGGCCAAGCTGGGCGAAGGTCCGAAGCGTGTCGTTCAGCCGGAGTACAACAAGGCGGGCGACGAAGTCTGGTTCTCGGTCTGGAACGGCAGTACGCAGGAATCGGCCATCGTGGTCATGAACGACAAGACGCGCAAGCTCAAGGCTGTGATCAAGGACAAGCGCCTGATCACACCGACGGGCAAGTTCAACGTCTACAACACGCAGCACGACGTGTACTAAGCAGATGAGGCGGGGCAGTCGACCTGCCCCGCCGATTCCTCACGACGGACAACAAAAACATGCGAATTCTGACGACAGCGGGAATGGTGATCGGCATGGCCTTCAGCAGCGCTTTCGCCGATTCGCCCCCTCTCGATCCGCAGCGGCAAAACGAACTCGTACGCCTGGTGCGCCAGGACTGTGGCTCCTGTCATGGCATGGAACTTCGCGGCGGTCTCGGCCCCGCACTCACACCCCAGATACTGAAAGACAAACCCGCTACCACGCTGGTCAGCACGATTCTTCATGGCCGGCCCGGCACGCCGATGCCGCCGTGGAAAAATTTCCTCTCCGAGTCCGAAGCGGACTGGATCGTAGACAACCTGCAAAAGGGGTTTCCTGATGCGCGCTAGGATTCCCGCTCTTCTCCTGCTTGCCCTCGGTGTTCTGGTGGGTTGCGCCAATACGAACCTGCGCGGCACCGGCGACCTCGGCGTCGTCATCGAACGCGCCACGGGCAGCGTGCAGATACTCGACACCACCCACCGCACCAGCCTGGCGAAAGTGGACGGCCTCGGCGATCTGTCCCACGCCTCCATCAGCTACTCCCGCGACGCGCGTTACGCCTATGTATTCGGCCGCGACGGCGGCTTGACCAAGGTCGACCTGCTGACCCAGCGTATCGATCGCCGCATCATTCAGGGTGGAAACAGCATCGGCGGCGCCATCTCGGCCGACGGCAAGCTGGTTGCCGTAGCAAACTACGAACCCGGCGGCGTAAAGGTATTCGACGCGGACACGCTTTCGCTCGTCGCCGACATTCCCGCTATCGGCAGCGATGGCAAACACTCCAAGGTCGTTGGCCTGGTCGATGCGCCGGGCCATCGCTTCGTGTTCAGCCTCTATGACGCGGGCGAGATCTGGGTCGCGGACATGCGTGACCCGAGCCAGCCGGTCCTGCGCAAGCTCACCGGTATTGGCAAGGAACCCTACGACGGCATGATTACCTCCGATGGCCGGCACTATGCCGCCGGCCTCTTCGGCGAGGACGGGGTGGCCTTGCTCGATCTGTGGGACCTCGATGCGGGCGTGCGACGCGCGCTGGTGGAATTCGGTCGCCACGGCGAGAAACTGCCGGTCTACAAGATGCCGCACCTGGAAGGCTGGGCCACCACCGGCAGCCAGATCGTGCTGCCCGCGGTCGGAAAGCATGAGGTCATCATCGCCGACCAGAACAGCTGGAAGGAAGTCGCGCGCATCCCGGTCGCCGGCCAGGTGGTATTCGCCGTGGCTCGCCCCGGTGGGCGCGAGGTGTGGCTCAACTTCGCCTTTCCTCATAACGACACGGTGCAGGTCGTCGACCTTCCCTCGCGCCGCATTGTGCAGACGCTCACGCCGGGAAAAGGCGTGCTGCATCTGGAATTTTCCCCACGTGGCGAGCAGGTCTGGCTCTCGCTGCGCGATGAAAACCGCATCGATATCTATGACCCGGATTCGTTCGCCCGCATCGGCACCCTGCCCGCAGAAAGCCCGAGCGGTATTTTCTTCACCGTGCGCGCCCACAGGATCGGACTATGAGCGATCTTCAACTCAGCCTGCTGAATGATTTCCAGCGCGGTTTTCCGCTCACCTCCGCGCCGTTCGACGTGATTTCGCGCCGCCTGGGCCTCGGCGTGGAGGACGTGCTCGAAACCCTGCGCCGCCTTACGCGAGAGGGCGTGATCAGCCGCGTCGGCGCGGTGTTCTGCCCCAACCGAATCGGTGTCAGTACGCTGGCCGCCATGGCCGTCCCGAAAGAGCGGCTCGCAGAAGTGGCGCAACGGGTCAATGCCTACCCGGAAATCAACCACAACTACGAACGCGAGCACCGGTTCAACCTCTGGTTCGTCGCCATCGCCGCCAACCCTGCGCATCTGGAGCGCGTGCTGCACGACATCGAACAGCAGACCGGGCTTGCGGTCATGCGTCTGCCGATGGTGCAGGACTATCACATCGACCTCGGCTTTGATCTGCGCCCCACGGTCGGCATGACGGGCCGGCATCGGCAGAAAACGGCCCCGCCGCGCGCGCTCGAACTCGATACCCTCGACTACGCCCTGGTCGAGGCGATTCAGGAAGGCCTGCCGCTGGTGGTGCGCCCCTACGCCCAAGTCGGCGCGCTCATTGGCGCCTCCGAAGCCGATGTACTGAGCCGCCTCACGCGATTGCTCGATCACGGCATCATCAAACGCCTGGGCATTATCGTCCGCCATCACGAACTGGGCTTTCGCGCCAACGCCATGGTGGTGTTGAATATCCCGGACGAGCAAGTCGATGAAGTCGGACGCTGCATCGGCGCGTCCGGCCTGGTGAATCTCTGCTACCAGCGGCCGCGCCGCCTGCCGGACTGGCCCTACAACCTGTTCTGCATGGTCCACGGCAAGGATCGGGACGCCGTGCTGGAACACCTCGAGCATCTGCGGGACCAGTGCGGGCTGACGGACTTCCAGTGCGAAATCCTGTTCAGCAAGCAGCGCTTCAAGCAGACCGCCGCGCGCTACGTCGAGGCGACGCAGCCGAGGGTAGAAGCGGTGGCGTGATGGACGACCTCGATCGCGCCCTCATCAACACCCTGCAAGGCGGATTCCCGATTTGCGAGAGCCCCTATGCCGAGGTGGCAGACAGGGTCGGCAGCGACGAAACCAGCGTTATTGCCCGCATCGAGAGCCTGTTGCAACGTGGCCTGCTGTCGCGCTTCGGTCCCATGTACCATGCCGCGGAGATGGGCGGCGCGCTAAGCCTCGCTGCAATGGAGATCCGCCCGGAAGACTACGAACGGGTGACGGACATCGTCAACAACCAGCCCGAGGTGGCGCACAACTATGAGCGCAACCACCGCCTCAACATGTGGTTCGTGCTGGCCACCGAGACGCCGGATGCGCAGCAGGCGACGATCACGCGCATCGAGCGTGAGACCGGCTATGCGGTCTACAACATGCCCAAGATTCGTGAGTATTTCGTGGGATTGAAACTGCACGTATGAACGCGCCCAACGATTTCAGGCCGCTCGACGATACCGACCGCCGCATCATCCAGGCGACCCAGGCGGGGCTGCCGCTGACGGCTCGTCCCTATCACGCCGTTGCCGAACAGCTTGGTATGGAAGCGGAAGACGTCATGCAGCGGATGCAGCGCATGCTCGACCTGGGCATCATCCGGCGTATCGGCGCCGTGCCGAACCACTATGCCCTGGGCTATCGCGCCAACGGCATGACGGTCTGGGACGTCGCCGACGACCGTATCGACGAATTCGGCGAGCAGGTCGGGCAACTGCCCTTCGTCACCCACTGCTACCAGCGCCCGCGCCATCTCCCGGGCTGGCCGTATAACCTCTTCGCCATGGTGCATGGAAAAACGCGGGAGGAAGTGGAAGCCAAAACCCGGCTCATCGCCGATGTGCTGGGCGAGGCGAGCCGGGCATGCGATATTCTGTACAGCTCGCGAATCCTCAAGAAAACCGGGCTGCGCATCAGCGCATAGGAGAAAACATGTTCCGCATCTCCCAATACATGCGGGAGCTCGCCCAGCCAACCCCGCTCGGCCCCAGGCGCATCCCGCCCGGTCCGGTGGTGATCTGGAACCTCGTGCGCCGCTGCAACCTCACCTGCAAGCACTGCTATTCGATTTCCGCCGACAAGGATTTCCCGGGCGAGCTCGGCACCGATGAAGTGTTCGCCGTGATGGATGATCTCAAACGCTTCCACGTGCCGGTGCTCATCCTCTCCGGCGGCGAGCCGCTGCTGCGGCCGGACATCTACGACATCGCGCAGCGAGCCAGGGACATGGGCTTCTATGTCGGCCTGTCCACCAACGGCACCCTCATCGACGAGACGAATATCGACCGTATCGCGGCGATCGGCTTCGATTACGTCGGTGTCTCTCTCGACGGCATTGCGGAAACCCACGACCGCTTCCGCCGCCTGCAAGGCGCCTACGAGGCCTCGCTGCACGGCATCCGCCTGTGCCGCAACCGGGGCATCAAGGTTGGCATCCGCTTCACTCTGACCCAGGACAATGTGCAGGATCTGCCTGGCCTGCTGCAGCTGATGGACGACGAACGGCTCGACAAGTTCTACCTGTCCCATCTCAACTACGCCGGCCGCGGCAACACCAACCGCAAGCATGACGTGGTGCACCAGACCACCCGCCAGGCCATGGATCTGCTGTTCGATACCTGCTGGCGCTACCAGCAGGAAGGCCGGCACAATGAATTCGTCACCGGCAACAACGACGCCGATGGCGTGTACCTGCTGTTCTGGATCCGCACACGCTTTCCGGAGATGGAGGCCCACATGCGGGCCAAGCTCGCTCAATGGGGCGGCAATTCGAGCGGGGTTAACATCGCCAATATCGACAACCTGGGCAATGTGCACCCGGACACGTTCTGGTGGAACTACACCCTGGGCAACGTGAAAGAGCGTCCCTTCTCCGAAATCTGGCCCGATACCGCCGATCCGCTGATGGCCGGCCTCAAGGCGCGCCCGCGGATGGTCAAGGGCCGTTGCGGCGAGTGCGCCTATTTCGACATCTGCGGCGGCAACACCCGGGTGCGCGCCTACCAGCTCACCGGCGACCCCTGGCAGGAAGACCCGGCCTGCTACCTGGACGACGAAGAGATAGGCGTCACCACGTCGCATGAGCGGCTGGCGGTGACACCGTATGTCCCGCTGCGACGGATGGCGCGCTGATGAAACGTCTATTCAGCGCTTTTTGCGTTGCGTCGGCCATCCTGATGACGACGCCATCCGCCCTGGCCGCCGAACCCGCTGCGGTCTACACCCAGCACTGCGCCAGTTGCCATGGCGCCGACCGCCTGGGCGGCACCGGCCCCGCGCTGCTGCCGGAAAACCTTGAGCGGCTACGCAAACCCGAGGCGCTGAAAGTCATTGCCAACAGTCGCGCAGCCTCGCAGATGCCGGCCTTCGGCGACAAGCTTTCTGCCGCCGACATCCAGGTGGTTGCCGATTTCATCTACACCCGGCCGGCCAGCGTGCCTGCCTGGGGGCTGAACGAAATTCGGGCGACGCGCATCGAGCACTACAAGGCCGGTAGCCTGCCCGACAAGCCCGCGTTCAAGGCCGACCTGCTCAATCTGTTCGTGGTGGTGGAAACCGGCGATCACCACGCTACCCTTCTCGACGGCGACACTTTCGAGCCCATCCACCGCTTCCAGACCCGCTTCGCCCTGCATGGCGGCCCGAAGTTCAGCCCCGACGGGCGCTATGTCTATTTCGCCTCGCGCGACGGCTGGATTTCCCGGTTCGATATCTGGAACCTCAAGACCACCCATGAAATCCGCGCAGGGATCAATACCCGCAACCTGGCGGTGTCGGGCGATGGACGCTACGTGATCGTCGGCAACTATCTGCCCCATACCCTGCTCATTCTCAATGCGACCGACCTGAGCCCCCTCAAGCTGATCGAGGCACGCGACGATAACGGCAAGAGCTCGCGCGTTTCCGCCGTCTACGATGCGGCGCCGCGCAAAAGCTTCATCGCCGCGCTCAAGGACATCAAGGAAGTATGGGAAATCCCCTACACCGACGATCACGAGCCCATCTATCCCGGCCTGGTGCACGACTTCCGCTTGGCGGAGTCGCTCGCGGACAAGCAGCTTTTCCCCATCCGGAGCATCCCGCTCGAGAATTATCTGGACGATTTCTATTTCGACCAGTCCTACACCCACCTGATGGGGGCCTCGCGCGAGGGCGGCAAGGGCCAGGTCATCAATCTCGATGCGCGGAGAAAAATCGCCGACCTCGATTTGCCCGGCATGCCTCACCTCGGTTCCGGCATCACCTGGACCTACCAGGGGCGCCCGGTGATGGCCACGCCGAATCTTAAATCCGGCGTAATCAGCATCATCGACATGAAAACCTGGCAGGTGATCAAGCGAATCGACACGCTCGGCCCGGGGTTCTTCATGCGTAGCCACGAAAACACCCCCTACGCCTGGACCGACAACTTCATGAGCCCGGCCAAGGACACGCTCACCATCATCGACAAACGCTCGCTGGAAATCGTGCGCAACCTCACACCCGAGCCCGGCAAGACCGCCGCGCACGTCGAATTCACCCGCGACGGCAGGTATGTCCTCGTCAGCATCTGGGAAATGGACGGGGCCCTGATCGTGTACGACGCGGCGACGTTCAAGGAGGTCAAGCGCATTCCCATGAGCAGGCCCTCGGGCAAGTACAACGTCTACAACAAGACGACCCGCTCCGCCGGCACCAGCCACTGAGGCGGTGCCTGGCAAGGCCCAGGTGACGGCGCGACCAGACGGCGAAATCCCGTTCGCAGGCTTTTGCGCCAATGGTTCACCTGATCCTGTGGCACCGTGAGGATCTCGCCGCAGTCGGGGCAAGTCGTCAAATGCTGCAACCAGATTGTCGTCGGCCTCACCTTCGAGGGCGTCGCCGAGGCGATCCTGCTGGCACGGCGCAACGGCGTCGACCCGGTCAAGATGCGCGAAGCGCTGCTGGGCGGCTTCGCCGGCAGCCGCATCCTCGAAGTCCACGGCCAGCGCATGCTC
>NZ_LDUG01000029.1 GCF_001530125.1 Thiobacillus denitrificans
CCCTGTATCAGAAACTGGGCATTGCGGCGGAGCGTTTCAACAGTGCCCGCAATCTTCACCGGGCGTTGCAGAAACAGCCACCCGATTTTTTTGTGGGGGAATTCATTTACGGCTGGGGCAACAATTACGCTGGCGCAAACGTCTCCAATCTGGATGTCACCCTCAGGTCCCTGCAACGCTTTGCGCCACAGGCGAAGATGATTGTGCTCATGCATCCCCGTGAAGAGCCCCACATCGGCAAGCTGCTGGAACTGTTTCCCATCCATGCCGTGTTGACCTACCCGGTGACGGAGCAAGCGATGCAAGCCGCATTACAAGCCGCAGCGTAGATCGGTTTACTGTTCCCAGCCTGGGTGGCAGCTTGAATGCGTGTAAACCATGGTTTACTATCCAAGCATGATCGAAATCCTCAAAAGCGCGACCTTCGATAAATGGCTGCTCGGCTTGCGTGATCGCGCAGCGCGCGCCCGGATCGAGGCGCGTATTGTCAGGATGGCCTTGGGCAACCCTGGGGATGTGAAGCCGATACGGAATGGCATCAATGAAATGCGTATTGATTACGGTCCGGGTTACCGGGTGTATTACTTGCAACGCGGTCAGACGATCATTGTGCTGCTGGCGGGTGGTGACAAGCGAACACAGGATGCCGACATTAACCGGGCGATGGAAATTGCCCATGACTGGAAGGGGTGAATCATGGCCGAGAAGTTTTCCCGCTGGGATGTAGCAGACTATCTCGACACGGAAGAGGATATGGCGCTGTATCTGGATGCCTGCCTCGGGGATGATCCCGGCGACGGGAGCCTGATCCGTACCGCGCTGGGTGACATTGCCCGTGCGCGCGGCATGACGCAGCTTGCGCATGACACTGGTCTGACACGCGAGGGCCTCTACAAGGCGCTTTCCACTGAAGGCAATCCGGCTTTTTCCACCATCTTCAAGGTGATCCGTGCCCTCGGCGTCAAGCTTCATGCAACGCCCTGATTGATTGCTGGCTTGTGACCCAAGGGGTCCAGCTTCGCATTCATTTTCTCGCGGATAACAGGGAACCCCGATTTCCGCGCCACGCTCTAGCTCCATCACCTTAACTCGTATTTTGGGTTGTCAAAACACTAGTCAATGAGCATCACGCCATTCCAGGCACTAGCCTGCCCGTTGGACGGCCTGCCTTTGCATAGCAACGGTTCCGCCTGGAGTTGCGCGTCCGGCCACAGTTTTGACATCGCCAGTCAGGGCTATACCCATTTATTGCCGGTGCAAAATAAACGCTCGCGCGATCCGGGCGACAGCAAGGAGATGGTCGCGGCGCGGCGACGTTTTCTCACGGCCGGCTTTTACCAGCCGATTGCCGCTGCGGTCAACCAGGCCGTGCTGGCCAATCTGCCCGCTCACGCATCAATCAGCTGTCTCGATGCCGGTTGTGGTGAAGGCTACTATCTGCGCCAGCTGGCCGCAGCGGTAGGTGATGAACAAGCCCTGGCACTGCTGGGGCTGGATATTTCAAAATGGGCCGTGTTGTCGGCCGCGAAACAGGACAAGCGACCCAACTGGGTGGTGGGCAGCAACGCCAACCTGCCGGTGCTGTCGGGCACGCTTGACCGCGTGCTGTGCATGTTCGGCTTCCCCATGTACGCGGAGTTTGCGCGGGTGCTGAAGCCGGGCGGTCAACTGTTGCAGGTCGATGCCGGGCCCGACCATCTGCGCGAACTGCGCGAAATCATCTACCCCAGCCTGAAACCGGAACGCACGGCCGAGATGCAAACACCAGAAGGCTTTAGCCGCTTGCCAACTGAAGCGCTCCGCTTCTCGCTGGAACTGACCCGTGCCGAGCAGATTGCCGATCTGCTGACCATGACACCGCATCTCTACCGCGCCAATGCCGAGGGCCGCGCGCAGGCGGCTGCGTTGACGGCCCTGTCGCTCAGCGTCGATGTACGCCTGACGTGTTTTGAACGGGGCCTGGGCTAGAAAATATTTTCAACATAACAGCACTGTGGCCAGAACCCATTTGTCCCGCTTCCATCCCTTGCTTGCTCGCGTTGGAATGACAAGCTTGCCATTTGGTATCCGATTGGATACGCAGATGAAGAAAATCGACCTGGAAAAAATCCGGCAAGCCTTCGATGGAAAGGGCACGTCATAGTCCGAACGCAGTCAAGCGAAGTCTGACGGTCAGCGGACTTCGACAAACTCCAGAGTGTTTGCATCCGGGTCACGGCAGAACAGCGCCGCGCGACCCGACTTGCTCGCGGTGTATTTCACGCCTGCTGCATCGAGCCGGCTTTTCAGCGCACCCATGTTTCTCACCGCCAGTGCGATGTGGCGGTCGCGGCCGCCGTGCTCGGGGCGAACCGAATCCGCATCCGGGTTGGCCAACTGCATCAGGTGCAGCTGCTGGCCGCTGCCGAGGTCATACCACTCGCCGGGGTAAGGCAAGTCGGGGCGGTTCGGGTATGGATCTAGCCCCAGCACCGATTCGTAGAAGACCTTGGCCCGTGCCAGATCGGAAACCAGCAGGCCAGCGTGCAACAGGGCGGCGACAGGGATGGGGGACAGCTCAGACATGGCGTTTCTCTTTCACTTGATCGTCTTCCATGTGGCCGGAAAACAGGCTGGCGGTGATGATCATGATCGCGCCCACCCACTCCTGCAGCCCCATGCGTTCCATAGATAAAAAGTAGGCCGCGACCGCCGCCACCACCAGCTCGAACAGAAAAATGACGATGGCCTGGTTGGCCGGTACACGGGCGAGGCCGTACTGCACCGCGTAGGTCATGCTGCCGATGGCGATGCCGACGCCGAACAGCAGCAGCCAGACGCTCCATTCCGCACCTTCGACGAAATCGAGCTCGCCCGGAAATAGCCACAGGCCGGTCACCGTCAGCACCGCCACCCCGACCCAGATCGACACCGACTTGGCGCCTTCGGTGACGCCGCTGAGATGGCGGCTGATGACGTTGCTCAATGCGAACACCATGCCCGCCGACAGCGCCAACCACTCGGCGCGGTTGGTCGGCAGCGGCAGGTCGCCGTTGGGCTGCCACAGCATGACCATGGCGCCGCCTGCCGCCAGCACCATCACCGCCCACCCGGCACGGTTGAGCTTTTCATGCAGCAGAAAGCGGGCGAACACCACCGTCCACAGCGGCGACAGAAAAAACAGCAGCAGCACGCGCACCACCTCGCCCTCCAGCATCGCCAGCACGTAGGCCAGGTTGGTCCAGCCCGCTGCCAGCCCCAGCGCGATCAGCCACATCCACTGGCTGCGCGCACGCCGCAGTTCGCGGCCGTGCAGCCAGCCGAGCGCGAGCAGCGGCACGGCGTAGGTGAAGAAGCTCGAGGCGATCCCGCCGACGCCGGCCTCGTTGAGCAGGCGATAGGGATACCACATCACCCCCCACAGGGTGGCGGCGTAGACCAGGCTGCTGATGGCAAGGGTGCGCTGCAGGGGAATCGGGAACATGGGGCTTTATAATGTGGGCTTAATCAGAATCCAGGCTGCAATGAATCCGCGTCTCGAACAACTCCACCCGTATCCGTTCCAGAAACTGCGCGAACTGTTCGTGGGGGTGACACCGAATCCCGATCTCGCGCCGATCAACCTGTCGATCGGCGAACCCAGGCATCCGACGCCGCAGTTCATCAAGGATGCGCTGGTCGCGGGCCTGGGCGGGCTGTCGAATTATCCCATCACTCAGGGCTCGGATGCGCTGCGGGGTTCCATTTCCGCGTGGGCCGAGCGCCGTTACGGCGTGAAGCTCGACCCCGCGACCGAGGTGCTGCCGGTGAACGGCTCGCGCGAGGCGCTGTTCGCGTTCGCCCAGGCCAGTGTCGATTCCAGCCGCCACGGCCGCCGCGTGATCATTTCGCCCAACCCGTTCTACCAGATCTACGAAGGCGCGGCGCTGCTGGCCGGCGCCCGTCCCTTCTTCCTCAACACCCTGCCGGAAAACGGCTTCAGCATGGACTGGTCGCGCGTGCCGGAAGACCTGTGGGAACAGGTGAACCTGGTCTACGTCTGCTCGCCCGGCAACCCCACCGGCAAGGTGATGTCTCTGGCCGACTGGAAGGCATTGTTCGACCTGTCGGACCAGCACGGCTTCGTCATCGCGGCCGACGAATGCTATTCGGAGATTTACTTTGAAGAGGGCAAGCCGCCGCTCGGCGCATTGACCGCCGCGCAACAGCTCGGGCGCGGCTTCAGGAACCTGATTGTGTTCAACTCGCTGTCCAAGCGCTCCAACGTGCCCGGCCTGCGCTCCGGCATGGTGGCGGGCGACGCCGCGCTGATGAAGGCCTTCCTGCTCTACCGCACCTATCACGGCAGCGCGATGAGCCCGGTGGTCCAAGCCGCAAGCCAAGCGGCCTGGAACGACGAGGCGCACGTGATCGAGAACCGCCGCCAGTACGCCGAAAAGTTCGCCGCGGTGATGCCGCTGCTGAAGGACGTGCTGTCTTTCGACGCGCCCGACGCCGCCTTCTACCTGTGGGCGCGGGTGCCGGGCGGCGACGATGCCGCATTCGCGCGCGGCCTCTACGAAAAAGAGCACGTCACCGTGCTGCCCGGCAGCTTCCTCGCGCGCGACGCCGCCGGCGTCAACCCGGGCAAGGGCTTCGTCCGCATTGCGCTGGTCGATAGCCTCCCCGCTTGTGTCGAGGCGGCCAGGCGCATGGTCGGTTTCGTCGGCAGGGCCACGTGAAAAGCCGTCACCCACACATTGATTCCCCCTCTCTTCATTTAACCTTCAACCACAGGAAACCCATCATGCAAGCTCTGCAGAAAACCATCGAAGACGCTTTCGAGCGCCGCGCCGACATCACCCCACGCAACGCCGAACCGCAGGTCAAGGACGCCGTCATGTCGGTGATCGACATGCTCGACAGCGGCAAGCTGCGCGTCGCCGAGCGCACGGACGGCCAGAACTGGATCACCCACCAGTGGATCAAGAAAGCGGTATTGCTGTCGTTCCGCCTGGAGGACAACGCCTTCATCAAGGGCGGCTTCACCAACTATTTCGACAAGGTGCCCTCCAAGTTCGCCGACTACAACAGCCGCGATTTCCGCGAAGGTGGCTTCCGCGTGGTGCCGCCCGCTGCCGCACGCCGCGGCGCCTACATCGGCAAGAACGTGGTGCTGATGCCCAGCTACGTCAACATCGGCGCCTACGTCGGCGAAGGCACCATGGTCGACACCTGGGCCACCGTTGGTTCCTGCGCCCAGATCGGCAAGAACGTGCACCTGTCCGGCGGCGTCGGCATCGGCGGCGTGCTGGAGCCGGTACAGGCCAACCCCACCATCATCGGCGACAACTGCTTCATCGGCGCGCGCTCCGAAGTGGTCGAGGGCGTGATCGTCGAGGACAACAGCGTGATCTCGATGGGCGTCTACATCGGCCAGTCGACCAAAATCTACGACCGCGAAACCGGCGAAGTCACCTATGGCCGCGTGCCCGCCGGCTCGGTGGTGGTGTCCGGCAATTTGCCGTCCAAGGATGGCAGCTATAGTCTGTATTGTGCGGTGATCGTGAAGAAAGTCGACGCGAAGACGCTGTCCAAGGTCGGTATCAACGAACTGCTGCGCGGGATCTAATCCAACCCCATGATTACGGGAAAAGGAGTCGCCATGAAATACCAACTCGTCGTCATCGCCCTGGTCGCCGCCAGCCTGGTCGGCTGCCAGGCCAACCCGGTGTCCGGCCGCCAGCAGCTGGTGCTGGTCTCCGAAGACCAGGCGCAAGCCTCGTCGGCCCAGGCTTACACGCAAACGCTCAGCGAAGCGCAGAAGAAGGGCAATCTCAGCACCGACGCGGGGCTGAACAACCGCGTCAGGCGCATCACCGACCGCCTGATCGCCGAGGCCAAGCTGATGTATCCGCCCAGCCGTGACTGGCAATGGTCGGTCGCGGTGATCGACGAGCCCACGCTCAACGCCTGGTGCATGCCCGGCGGCAAGATGGCGATCTACACCGGCATCATCCAAAAACTGAAACTCTCCGATGACGAAATCGGCCAGATCATGGGCCACGAAATCGCCCACGCCCTGCTGGGGCATGGCCGCGAGCGCATGTCGCGCGCCATCGCCATGCAGGGGGGCATGCAGCTGGGCTCCATCCTCGCCGGGCGCGACCTCAGCATCCTGGCGCCGGTGGCCGACATTGCATTGACCCTTCCCAACAGCCGCGAAAACGAGTCCGAGGCCGACCGCTATGGCCTTGAACTCGCCGCCCGCGCCGGCTTCGACCCGCGCGCCGCGGTGCGCCTGTGGGAAAAAATGAGCGCCGCAAGCGGCGACGGTCCGCCGCAATTCCTCAGCACCCACCCCGCCCCCGGCAACCGCATCCAGGCGCTGAATGCGCTGATGCCGCAAATGATGCCGATTTACGAGAAAGCACGTTGATGAACATGGAGCTCACCCCCGCCTCCGACGAAAAAATCGCCAGCCTCAAGACCCTGGGCACGATCATCTACGCGCTGTATGCCGTCTCGTTGTTTATCGGCGTCACCGCCATCGTCGCCATCGTGCTGAACTACATCAAGCGCGATGATGCCCAGGGCACCTGGCTGGAAAGCCACTTCACCTGGCAGATCAGAACCTTCTGGTGGGGCCTGCTGTGGCTGGTCGTCGGCGCAATCACCTGGATCATCCTGATCGGCTGGATCGTGTGGGGCGTCGCCTGCATCTGGTTCATCTACCGCATCGCCAAAGGCTGGCTCAACCTCAATGACAACAAGCCGATGCTGGTTCAATAACGGCGCGACATCCCGTTGCTGCCGGTTCGGATGACCCTGGCACAACTGGTCGCGCGGGCGAAGCTTTTGTTCGCCTGCCTGCTTGCAGGCCTCAGCCTTCCGGTCCTGGCAGGCGGCCTGCCGCCGCTTGCTCACAGCGTGACGGGCGGCTACACCGAATACACCATCCAGTCCGGGGATTCCCTGACCGCCATCGGCGCCCGCTTTGGCGTTACGCCCACGCTCCTGGCCCTGCAGAACGGCATTCCCTTTGATGCCATCATCCACCCCGGTCAGCGCCTCTCTATCCACAACCCCCACATCGTGCCGGCGTCGCTCGACGACGGCATCCTCATCAACCTGCCGCAGCGCATGCTGTTCCACTTCAGCCAGGGTCGCCTGAGCGCCGCTTATCCCGTTGGCCTTGGCAAGCCCAGCTGGCCCACGCCGCAAGGCGAATTCAGGATCGTCTCACGGGTGAAGAACAAGCCCTGGCTGGTGCCGAAATCCATCCAGGAAGAAATGCGCCGCGAGGGGAAAGTCGTTGTGGAGGAAGTGCCGCCCGGCCCCGACAACCCCCTGGGCGCCCACTGGCTCGGGCTGAGCTTATGGGGCTACGGCATCCACGGCACCATCGCGCCCGCGAGCATCTACCAATTCCGCAGCCATGGCTGCATTCGCCTGCATCCCGACGATGTGGCCGAACTATTCGACCAGGTGAAGGTCGGTACTCAGGGCTGCCTCGTTTACCAGCTTGTCCTCCTGGCGGTGGTCGAGGATGGCCGCATCCTGCTCGAAGTCCATCGGGACATCTACAATAAGGGCGTTGACCCGGCGCAGACCGTGCGTGACATGGCTGAAGCCTACGTCTTGAGCCAGGCTATCGACTGGCGCGCGGTGGACGCGGTGATCGCGGCGCAGGACGGTCTTGCCCGCGAAGTGGGCCGCCAGACGCAGCATGATTTGAAAGGAACGCCATGAACACCACCAGCCGACGCAAATTTCTCAAGCTGGGCATGCTTGCCGCCGCCCTGCCGCTTCCGGCATTCGCCCGCCAGGGGCTGTTCGCACCGGAGCGCCGGCTCGGTTTCCACAGCCTGCATACCGGGGAAAAGGCCGAACTGCCCTACTGGATCGAAGGTGAATACGTGGCGGAATCACTGGCGGAAATCAACCACGTCCTGCGCGACCACCGCACCGGCGAGGTGGCCGCCATCGATACCCAGCTGCTGGATCTGCTCCATCGCGTCAGTGCGGCAGTGGCCGCCTCCCGGCCATTCCAGGTGATTTCCGGCTACCGTTCGCCGGCCAGCAACCAGATGCTGGCCAACAACAGTTCCGGGGTCGCCACGCGCAGCCTGCACATGCAAGGCAAGGCCATCGACGTCCGCCTGCCCGGCATTCAGCTGGCCGACCTGCGCCGGGCCGGGCTCATGCTACGTGGCGGCGGCGTGGGCTACTACCCGGGTTCCAATTTCGTGCACCTGGACGTGGGACGCGTGCGGACCTGGGGCGGCTAGGCGCTCGCAGGCAATCCGCCCCGCGCCGAAGACACGACGCACGGCAAACAGCATTCGCTTTCGTTCGCAGAAAATTCTCGCCAGACCGCCTATCCTTAAAATTGGCAAAGTCGATGGAGGACGAAAACATGGCCAGACAGACCCCCAAACCCGTCAACCCGCAAGGCGACCCCGACATCACATGGCGAGGGGAGTTCAGCCTTGAGCAGCGCGAGGCAATGATTCGCGACGCCGCCTACTACCACTACGCAAAGCGTGGCTACACGCCCGGGCATGATCTTGATGACTGGCTTGCGGCCGAAACCGAGATCGAGCGAGGCATGGCCGAGTCTGCGGAATTCCCGCCGGGTACCGAGGTGCAGCAGAGTGGCGTCCATGGCGCCAGGCAGGACGACGAACTGAAGCGGATCGTCCGGCAGCATCCGCAAAAGGGCATTCCCCAGATCGAGGGCATCGAGCCGGAAAATGCGCCGTTCAAGCAATGACGCCGGTAACCGAAATCCACTCCTAGAGAAACACTGATTAATTCGATATAACCGTCATTGCGAGCGAAGCGCGGCAATCCAGCGCATTGATTAAGCAGGCATTTCTGGATTGCCGCGTCGCTTCGCTCCTCGCAAAGACGGATTAATCAGCGTCTCCCTAGAGAAGGCAGATCCATGACCAGCCATGTGACCCAGGTCGGCGCCCCCGATCCCGAACTCAGGACCTCGCCCATCTTCGACGAATATGAAGAGCTCTCGCTCGACCTGGAGCTCGAATCCGGCGCCTGTTATTTCAACAACATGGTCTACCCGGTGGACCAGTACCTGCTGTGCGGCAGCAAGCTGCTGCATTGCGAAGAACGGGGCGTATGGGTACGCAAAGGGGAAAGGCGGCCCGACTAGTCTCCTGGCCGGTCCTTCACCAGCGAAGCGCCAGACTGCCACCCGGGCCCGCCTCCACCCGGCTGCCGAGGTGCCGTCCCGCCCGGTCCAGCACCCCGCGCAGCCAGCGGGTGTCCGCCGCTGAAGCCCGGTTGAGCCGGAAGCGCCGCGTCTGCATGGGGATCATCCTCAGGCGCAACAGCGTGCCGCCGGCCGCATCGATGGTCAGAAAGTACATCAGGCTCAAATCTCCCCGGTAGGCCTCGTAGCCAGCGATGCCTTCGTAGTCGTTGAGGAAATCGCCGCAACCGTAGAGGATCGGTCGGCCCCGGTACACCTCGATGCCCAGGGGATGATGCGAGGAATGGCCATGCACCACGTCCACCCCGCACTGGTCGATGAGCCCGTGGGCGAAGCGCTGATGGGCCGCGGGCACGGCATAGCCCCAGTTGCCGCCCCAATGGAGGGAGACCACCACCACATCCGCCGGACGCTTGATCGCTTCCACCTGCGCCGCGATCTGCCGCAGTGTCGCTGGAGAGAAATCCGGCAGCAGGTTCACCCCGGGCTGGCCCGCGGCGGCGGCCCAGCCCGGCGGAATGCCGCTGCTTTGCGCACCAAATGAAAAAACCAGCACGCGGCCCTTGCCGGTCACGCTCAGCACCGCCGGCGCCGCCGCCTCGGCCTTGTCACGCCCGGCCCCGGCGGTCTGCAGCCCGGCGCAGCGTAGCGTCTCCAGCGTCTCGGCGAGCCCCGCATGACCCCAGTCCAGCACGTGATTGTTGGCCAGCACGCAGCAGTCGATCGCAGCCGCCGTGAGGCAGGGCACATTGGCCGGATGCATGCGGTAATGGATGCCTTTCCCGCGCTGCCAGTCATCGCGGGTGGTCACCGCCGTTTCCAGATTGACGATCCGCAGGTCCGGTCCGATGCGCGCCCACTCCGCCAGCGCATCGCCCCACACATAGGCGAATTCTACCGGCCGCGGGACCGGACCGTTGGCCCGTTCCGCCAGCGCCACGTAATCCAGGGCGGACGTCGCATAGCCCTCGTGCAGGACAGGATCGCCGGGATGGGGTAACACCTGGTCGATCCCGCGCCCGGTCATGACATCACCGCACAGGAACAGGGTCATGTCCCGTGCGCCCGCCTCTGATTTTTCCGTCGCCTGGATCATCTTGCGCGTCCTGCTGGATGCCGCCGCTGCCGTGCCGGGAACGGCGGCCGCCGCCGCGCCGCCCGGCCCAGGCCGACATACACCCCGGCGGCGCACACCAGCACTGCGGCCAGCAGATGCAGACGCGCATTGGGCTGCGTGCGCACAAGGTGATCCACCCCCCGCAGGGCGTGGGCAAAGCTTTTCAGGCGCATCAAAGGCTTTTCATGGTTTGCTGTCGGGCAGGGCTTTTCTATATTCACTCACTACTGTCCGGTTAAAACGCGAATAAATTCAGTTGGTTGCGAGGCATGCCCTCTGGGGGAATGTACTCGCTGCCCGGAAAGGCTTGCTGCAAAGGCATCTTCTCGAACAGAGTGACCGACAGAATCTGTAGCAAAGTGTAGAGCGAGGCGTCCAGACTGAGGCGCTTCTTGACGATGGCGACGAGGACATAGACCGACACAGCGATCCAGACATATTGCGCGAGGTCGCCACATCCATATTGCGCGAGGTCGCCACATCCATATTGCGCGAGGTCGCCACATCTTTGCGAGCGCACCGCATTCTCTGAATTGCCGTAGAACTTCTTGATGCGCAGATGCTGCTTGATCCACTTGAAGAACAGCTCCACCTGCCAGCGCGCCTTGTAGAGCGCGCAGATGGTGACTGCCGACACGGCGAAGTTGTTGGTGAGGAACACCAGCGTCTTGCCGGTCTCGGCATCCTTGAAGCGGATGCGGCGCAGATGCGTCGGATAGTCCTTGCGGCTGTTTGTGCCGGTCAACGCGATGGTCTGATCGCAAATGATTCCGGTACCGCGATCCGCCTTCGCCGAATAGACGCGCCGGAACTGGGTGTTCGACTTGGCACGGGTGACGAAGAAGGCTTGCGCCTGATGCATCCGATACGGCCGGGCGAAGTCGAGATAGCCGCGATCCATGACATAGATCGCCCCGGCCTCGATCACCAACACATCGAGGATATTCACGTCGCCCAGCTTGCCGTCGGAGATGTGGATGAAACTCGGGATATTGCCGCGCAAGTCGAGCAATGTGTGCATCTTCACCGCCGATTTGGTGGTGCGAAACAGCGCCCACGGAAACAGCGACAGACACAGATCGATGGTCGTCGAGTCCAGCGCGTAGGTCGTGTTCGCAAGGTCGATGCCGAAGCTGTCCCCCGCGTAGAGCTTGCGGGCTTGAGCAATCAAACCCTGAGCGAATTCGGCGTAAATCCGCCAATCCCGCGCCTCGTTGGCATCGGCCAGGTCGAACGTTTGATCTCGTACCGGAAGCCCATGTGATAGCACTTGGCGGCCTGCGCCGACAGGCAGACTTCGATATCGCGCAGGCTCTCGCGGTAGGTCAGTTGGGCGAAGGCCATCACACGGAACTGCTCGGTGCAGGCGAGCGACTTCACATAGCGGTCGCCACCATGCCGCTCGACGATGCGGGTGAATGTAGCCCAAGGCAGAAAATCCATCAATTGGGCGAAAAGGGTCTTGCCGATGTTCATGAGCGGCTCCGGGTGCGTTACCCCCGGAAATCGACCGGAACTCCATTTTGCATTTCAAATCGACACCACCCTTCGTCGATCGGAACTCGTTGTCGCACATGGCTTTCAGCGATTTACCCTCTCGTTTAACCGGACAGTAGTGATATTCACTATAAGCCGGCGTGGTTCGGCTTGCGCCTACATTTTCATCATCACGGAACAGCCATGACGCCGGAACCCGGTATTGAATCCAGGCAGGACGACCTCACCCTGCCCGACTACCACGGCGGCGGCATCGTCAACCTCATGAGTTCCATTGCCACCGTGCTGGGCGGGAACAGCCCCTATGCGCCGCTGGCGGCGCTGCCGCCCGCAGCCCTGGCCGGGGCGCGCCATCTGGTGCTGTTGGTGGTCGATGGCCTCGGCCACGATTACCTGCTCGGCCGCGACGGCTGCCTGCGTCAGCATCTACGCGGACAGATGACCTCGGTCTTTCCTTCCACCACGGCGAGCGCCATTCCCACCTTTTTGACCGGCCTCGCGCCGCAACAGCATGGGCTGACCGGCTGGCACATGTATTTCCGCGAGATCGGCGCCATCATCGCGCCGCTGCCCTTCCGCGTCCGCACCGGCCGCCATGCCCTGCGCGAAGCCGGCGTCACGCCAGCGTAGCTGTTCGGCCTCACCCCGCTGGTCGACCGTCTGCCCCTGCCCAGCCATGTGGTAAGCCCACGGCACATCATTCATTCGGACTTCAACGTCGCCTTCTCCGGCCAGGCAAAGCGGCACGGCTACGACACCCTGGAGGAGATATTTGGCCTGATTAGCGGTCTGCTGCGCAGTGATGCGCCGCGCAGCTACGTCCAGGCGCGACTGGCTCCGCGGCGAGGAACGCCACACCCACATCGGTGTGCACGGCGGGCTCTCCGCAGCGGAGATGATCGTGCCGCTCGTCGTCGCCCCGCTGCCCTGACCCTGGCCTTCGACCCCCGGTCTGTCAACGCACCGGAATCGTGTGCCTATACTGAATTCCCGCCTACAGACCCAGCGCAGAAAGCGGTTTTCCCACATTCTCTTGAGGAGTGAGCATCATGCAACAGCCAAAAACCCGACTGTTACTGATCGCACTGGCGATGGGCGTTTCCGTCTCCGCCTGGGGCCAGGAAGAGGCCACCTTCAGTACCCTCAACCTGACATCCGCAAGCGCCTTGAAGGCGGCCCAGGCCGCACTCAAGCCTGCCAGGATGCCGGTTTCAATGTGGCCGTGGCCATAGCAGACCGCAGTGGGGTGGCCCAGGTCATGCTGCGGGACCGTTTCGCCGGCGCCCACACCCCACAGACCGCCATGGGCAAAGCCTGGACCGCAGCGAGTTTCCGCTCCAACACCACCGACCTCATCGCCATGACCCAGGCCGGCAACGCCTCCTACGGCATCCGCCACCTGCCCGGCGTGGTGATTCTGGGCGGCGGCATGCCGATCGAGTCGAAAGGCAGCCTGGTCGGGGCGATCGGGATATCCGGTGGCCCGACCGGTGCCGATGACGATCGCTGCGCCAAGGCCGGCATCGATGCCATCCGCGTAAGCCTGGAGTTCTAGCCCGACTCGCTCATGCGAGGAAAGACCGGGGGCCGCTCCCGACCCGGTCGACTGAGCGACAGCCGCCATCGGCCAGCGCGGTCTTTGCTGGCGTAAAGGACATCCGCCATGAAAGAGATTCTTCCCGGCGTGTTTCACTGGAAGACCTTCCACGAAGGCATCCAGGCTTACGTCCACGCCTACTACATCAATGCCACCGATCCGGCAGTACTGATCGACCCGCGTGTCCCGACGCAGGGAATCGAGTGGTTTGCCGCGCACGCCGCGCCCCGTCACATCTACCTGACCAACCGCCATCACTACCGGCACAGCGACCGCTTTGCCGCCCGCTACGGCGCGCAGGTCTGGTGCCACAAGGGCGGCTTGCACGAATTCACCCATGGCGAAAAGGTCAGGAGCTTTAGCCACGGCAGGGAATTGCCGGGCGGCATTCTGGCCTTGGAAGTCGCGGCGCTGTGCCCCGAGGAAACCGCGCTGTATCTGCCGCTGAACGGCGGGCTGCTGAGCGTCGGCGACGCCATCGTGCGCCACAATGGCAAGCTCGGCTTCGTGCCGGACGCCTACATGGGCGACGACCCGGAAGGCGTCAAGCGCGGCCTGCGAAAAGCTTTTCTCAAGCACCTGCGCGAACGCGAATTCGACCACCTGCTGTTCGCCCACGGCGCCCCCTGGATCGGCGGCGCCAGGGCCGGCCTCGAAAAATTTCTGGCGGATATGCAATGTCCGGGATGCTAACCCGGCCAGTTCAACAGCCGAGCAATTCCCGCAGACCAATCCCCACCAACGCCAGCACCCCGCACGGCGCCCACACCAAGCGCATCTCCGAGCCCAGCATGCGCAGGCCGCGCCGCGAGAAAAGTGCCGAAGTGCGCAAGGGCGACACCTCGATCACCCGCCACGGCAGGAAATAGCCCTGTTGCGAAAACGGACGGAATAAAGCGATGCCGAGACCGACGTCGGGCAGCACCGCGCAGATCATCGCCAGCGCCAGCAGCCCCGGCGCAGCAGCCGCCAGGCGCGACGCCGGCCACCACGAAAGCGCCGGTCAGCAAGGACGCGGTCAGCATGTGGGCCAGGCGATAGGGAAACGACGGGTTGAACACGAGCTGCCACCAGTCCAGCGGAAAGAACACCCCGTCCTCCATCGCGAAGCCTGCCGGCGTATGCATCCAGGAGTTGATCTTCCATGGGAAACCCGTGGCCCATGTTCCCTGGAATGGGAGAGTGAATCGCTGCCGTCTTCCCCGGAACCTGTTACCCCATTACGGCGCTGCCGATCCGCGGCGCGATCCGGGTAACTGGCCGGGAATAAAGACGCAATCGGATGGTTACGTCAGCGATAGTGGTAACAGTGCTTCAGAAATTTCACAATATCCACGGTATAGCGGCGAGCCAGTCGGCGCGGCTCGAGGCATAAACGATAGAACCATTCCAGGCGCATTTTTTGCACAAAAACCGGCGCGCGCGGCTTATTGCCCGCCCAAAAATCAAACAAGGCACCGACCCCGGTCAGAATGCCGGCATTCAGGCCTTGGCGATGATCCAGTATCCACTTTTCCTGGACAGGATTACCCAGCGCCACCAGTACCACATCCGCCTGCGCCTGATTGATCGTCTCGACAAGATGCGGATTGGCCTTAATGCCCTCGTAGCCATCACAGGTTCCCACAACCACCTGGCCCAACAGCTGCGTCACATACTTCGCGGCTTTCTGCAACACACGCGGCTTGCCACCCACCATAAATACCCTGAGCGGCGTGGATGATTGGCGGAACAGGAAAGGCATGAAGTCGGTTCCATTCAGATTTTCCTTGAAGCGGTCAGCGTGCAGCAAGCGTGCTGCGATATCCATGCCGACACCATCATTGACAATGGCGACGCCTTCATTTTCCATCTGGCTACGCATGTCCCGGCATTGCACGACAAAATTTGTATTCGCAAAAAACAGCGCGACCTGCTTGCCCAATTGCCGTTGTGCAAGCAGATGTGTTGCCAGTTCGGCCGATGTAGTTTTGAGGACGGCGAAACCACCCACCTGAATAGTCGATATTGATCGCATGGTCAAAACTCCTTGGAAAATAGTGCCCTGTGCTGCACAGCCAGATCCGAAACCTGTTGTCTTTCCCAACGCTATGGTTTCCAGATCAGCATCGGCTGCCATCCGCGTCCCGCGGCCCTCGTGGGCTTCGGTGTAGTCCTGGATGCACATTCTTTGCCAGGAACCTGCCCTTCATTTACTTATCCCGGAAGACGAAATCCGCTGGAGATTATCCTGATTTTTCCTTGAATCGATTCCCGTACTGCGCTTCCCAAAAACCACTGGGAAAAAACGATACAAAAACAATGCGCTTGGGTAGCTCAACAATAACGCGAGCAATGCAAACAATCCGGTCCACAGAAATGAAGATTCCTTGAAGGCATGGGGCATCCCAAACACCACAACTCCGACACCCGTAAAAACACTGAACATCAACAAATGGATCGGGAAAATGATGATTGTATTTTTTGACAACCATTGAAAAACAGCATTAGTTGGCAGGCTGATTGAAAAATAAAACAGCGCCACAACGCCCAGATATGCATTGATTAGAAAAAGGGAGCGGTGGCTG
Organism: Thiobacillus denitrificans; assembly: GCF_001530125.1. Taxonomy (GTDB): domain Bacteria; phylum Pseudomonadota; class Gammaproteobacteria; order Burkholderiales; family Thiobacillaceae; genus Thiobacillus; species Thiobacillus denitrificans_C. The sequence goes on from NZ_LDUG01000029.1 coordinate 15,975, forward strand.
CCGAAAAGAAGCGTATTCAAATCCACCTCGCCATTGATGCCTGCGGCATAGGCAACGCCGGCCATCATGAATAATCCGAGCATCATCGCCATGCTTTTCGGGGTCTTTTCCAGAACTGCATCCTGATATTCGCGGAAAAAATGACCCGTTGAATAAAACGTAAGTGCCACCACGGCATTGTCGAGCCCCCACGGAAGGCGTGGCCATGAAGGGTCGTAAGCGAGCGTAAAAACCAGGCCGGAAAAATTAAATGCAACAAACAGGAAGGCGGCAGAAAAATAGCGTCGGGCGGCAAAAAAAATCAGCGAAGTCGTCAACAGACACATGAAAAACCATAACACCACGTTGACAAACAGCGCGTCCCCATTCCCGACAAGCACACCCATAAGCGGTTCCCACCAGCTGATCCCTGCATGTTTAGCAGCGCTGGCTGCCAGCTCGTGCGTCGGCAGCCAATACAAATAGGACAGCAGGAAAAAAAACAGGTACGGAATTCCGAGTCCCTTCCATAGCAAGGAAAGGTTTTGCCTGTATGTCAGGGACAGTTTTTGTTCGGACAACAGCAATCCGGAAATGAAGAAAAACAAGGGCATGTGAAAACTGTAAATAACATTTTTCGCGAACTCATTTAAGCCAGGTGAATGCCCCAGTACAACAAGCACAATACCAATGGCTTTCATGGTGTCTACATGAGTGAATCTTTTCATCCGGTCATGCTCCTGGCTGCCCATTGAAAATCACGTCGTGGTTTCCTGTCGCCCACCTGCCGTTTCATGTTTCTGCTATTTCTGATTTGCGACACTAGTGCGACAACCCATAAGTTTGCGTACATGTCGAGACGCGCATCCGCGGCCGAGTGCGCGAAGCGAACCGCAGCCATAGCCGTTCTATGGAGAGGATGCGCGACAAAGCAATCGGCGATGCGGGGCGCGTCGAACATAGCGAAACTTATGGGTTGTCGTACTAGCCCCACAGATCCCATGGAAACGCGCCCAGCAAGCCTTGCTGAATTCGAGCCAGGTCGAAAGCGGAATTCCCGCCTGCCGCAAGCCCCTCCTCCACCGAGCTTGCCGTGTGATAGTTCATGCGGCCGGTTCCGTAGTAGTAGTCGTCGTACTTCAGGCTGGATTCGCCATTTCCCATATCAAGGTAGACGGCCGGAATGCCATAGGCCTCTGCCAGGATAATGCCGTGCAGCGAACTCGATATGACCAGGCGGGCGCGCAACAGCTCAGCGACAAACGTAGCCGGCTTGCAGGTTGGGAGCAGGACGTGTTCGCGGTAAGCGCCAAACTTTTCGACCGGTTCATGCAGATGTGGAATGACGAGGTAGGGGACGCTGCCGCGCGCCTCGGGCTGGAGAAGGTCGGCGGGAAAAAACAGCGGCATGAGCAGGGCGGGGTCGCCATAGATCTCCGGCGCGGAGATCGCGCGCCGTTTCAGGTAATCCCGCGTCAGGGGGCCACGGACCGCCCGTACATCCAGCCTTGAAAACCGATGCATGGCCAAATCGAGCTTCCAGTTTACCCCGGAGCCCCAGACGCATTCGTCCGATTTCGCAAAATGAAGAATCGAGCCGATTGCGAACAGCCTTTTCGACTTGTCCTTTTTGTCCTGAATCTCCTGGTCCCGAAGAGAAAGCATTTCGGAAACGATCACCTTCGACAGGTAATCGCCCACATTGATGCGCTGGTCGCTGGGTTCCCACCAGTACAGGCATTGTTTCTCAAGCCTGCCACGTTTATCTGCCGCGAAGAACATGAACAAGTTCCTTGTAAAAAACGATCCTGAAAAGATTTCGCGTGGCGGTCCACTTGATTCCCAGATGCTCCCTGAAGCGCGTCCAGAAGATCAGTTCCGCCCCGATGGCAACCATGAAGTAACTGGCCACGGTCGACAGGGCAGCGCCCGTGGCACCGTAGCGTGGAATCATGAACAGGTTGAGCGCCACGTTGACGGCCAACCCGCTCACGTTCCGGATGAAGGCTTGTCGCTCCTGACCAAAGACCGTGAAGTAGAGCCCGCTCATGTTGGCGAGGAACAGGAACGGCACGCCCAGCATCAGATAGAAAAGCACCCCGCCCGCAGCGCTGAATTCCGCGCCGAATGCCAGTCGTATCAGGGGGTCCGCCATCAGCATCACCGGAATCGCCACGGCGATGGACGCCAGGATGGTCGTGCTGTAGATCATCGAAAGACGGTTCTGGGTGAGCTCGCGATTTTTCCGGTTCAGCGCCATTTGCGGAAGCAGCACTGCGGAAATGATGGCGGGAATCATGAGGAGTTGTTCGACAAGCTTGTAGGCGGCGGAATAAATGCCGAGCTCGGTGCTGCCCGCAATCTTCGAAATCATGATCTGATCGACGCGGTAATGCGCCTGGATAATCAGCATCGAAAAAAAGAAGTAAATCGATTTCGAGAATATGATCTTCGATAAGCGCCAGACTCTGGAGAAATGGCTGAAAGACACGCGCCAGTTTTTTTTATCGTCGGACGCCGTCCAGGCCCACGCCGCGAGGAAGAGAAGTACCGACTGCACCACATAGGTGAGCAGGAGCGCGTTTACGCTGCACATCCCCTCCAGGCAAAGCCAGACGCGGCCCCCCGCTCCCGCCAGCGCAAGCCCCGTGCGAATCTTGGCAAGCAGGTCATTGCGCAATTCCGCCTGCATGACAAACGCGTAGACTTCGAGGGGCGCAAACACGCAGAACAGCACCAGCGCAAGGAATCCCGCTTCACCACTTTGCAGAAAGGCAACGTAGCTCGCGGCTCCGAGCAGCACCGCCACGACCGTCTTCAACAGCAGCGTCGCGGACACGAGTACGCCCGATGCCGACCGTCCAAACGAAACCAGCAATACACGCCGCAGCCCAAAATCTGCCGCAACGACAACCAGGCCCAGTATGGCGAGCAGGTACGACAACTCGCCGAACCTGAAAACGCCGAGCGAGCGCACCACGTAAATGTTCGATGCCAGCACGGCGAGCGTGACAATCACACGCTCCATTAACATCCAGGCGATGTTGTTGAATATGCGCTTGCGGGTCATGCGACAACCCGCATTGAACCCGGACCACTGTGACCGATTGCATATCCGGATAGGCAAAAACGGGCGTGCCGTTCGCAATCACGATCGCCGTCCGAAACGCGACGGGCGCCACAAAATCGGGACAAGCGCATCATGACCGCCCCACCAGGTCGCGATAAAACCTGGCCGTCCGGGCACCCAGAAACGGCCATTCATACGCTCCGAGGTCTGGCGGCGCAACGCGCTGGGATCTGACCCGATCGATCGCATCTCGCAGAATATCTGCGTCGAACGAGCCTTCAAACAGTGTCAGGGCGCCCGATCCCACGTCGCGCTGCAGCGCCCGCATAGACCCGATGGCCGGCACCACGACATGTTTGCCCACGCTGAGGGCCATCAGCGCCGAACCGGAGTTCAGTATCTTGCGGTAAGGCAGCACGACCAGACTTGCCCGATCCAGGCACGCGACAAGCGAGGCATCGTCCATATGCTTCGGCAACAGCACAATCCGGCGATCGGCGGCGGCCAAAGCTTCCAGCTCCAAGCGGTAATCCGCATCAGGCACGCTGCCCGCAATCAGGAGCCGGATGTCGGGATCGTCCAGCGTCGAGAATTGGCGCATGAGTTCATCAACATTCTTGTAGGCGCGCATTTGCCCGAAGTTCAACAGCACAAAGGCTTCTCCCAGGTTCTCCAGCGCCTGCACGACCGCCTGTGCCGGCGCGGCCGCGGTCTCGCGGACCGCATCGATCCATGGGCCATAGTGCCCATGCTTGATCAATGCGGAAGGGAGCTGTCCCACGCCCGGATAGGCTGCCATGATGACTGCCTGACTTTCCTCTGACAGAAAGATCACGCCATCGAGCATCGACAGAAAACGTTTCCACAGAAACAGCTTGAACCAGGATGGCTTCATGTCGTGCCCGAAAGCATTGTGTGCCGTCCACACGATCTTCACGCCCACCGCGCGCGCCAACAGCAGCCATGCCCAGACGAAAAGTTTCTTCAACACATCGACCGGGCGCAGAGAGCGAGGCAGCACATCAAACTCCGGCCAATGCAAATGAAGGATGTCGCATTCCCAGGGAAGCATGGCGTACTGATGCTCACGCACCGTCACACGGCCGGCAGACGCCACTGCGCGATAAAGCAGGCTGTTGTATGGATTCGTATCTTCATTTGAAAAAGCGGGGCGCGCAGCTACGCGAATGGCAAGTCCGGACTTTCGCTTCATTTCGGATTCATGGCTTTGCGCCCACGATTGAACGGCGCGCAGGCACGGTGCGATCGGTCGCTGCCGCCACGGAGCAGGCGGCGTACAGAAAATCACTGGAGATATTAACGGCGGCCAATCGCATAGTATTCAATCCCCTGCTCCCGCATGAATTCAGGGCTATACAAATTACGCCCATCGAAAATCGCAGGCGTCTTGAGCGCCGCCTTGAGGGCATCGAAATTGGGCACACGAAACTCCTTCCATTCCGTGACGATGGCCAGCGCATCTGCGCCGTCCAGCGCATCCATCGACGATTCTGCGTAGCTCAAGCGTGGTTCATCTCCATAAATCCGCTTCGATTCTGCCATCGCAACCGGGTCATAAGCCGTGACTGTTGCACCCCGCGCCCAAAGCCCCTCCATCAGCACGCGGCTTGTGGCGGCACGCATGTCATCGGTATTGGGTTTGAAAGCCAGGCCCCAAACCGCGAAGTTCATGCCCTTGAGGTCGGCACCAAAACGCGCAACGATCTTGTCGAGCAACACATGTTTCTGTTTTTCGTTTGCCTGGTCTACAGCGGTCAACACCTTGAGATCGATTTCATTCTCGCGTGCTGTGTTGATGAGCGCATTGACATCCTTTGGAAAACAGGAACCGCCATATCCGCAACCCGCATACAGGAAATCAAATCCGATGCGTGGATCGGAGCCGATGCCCAGGCGAACCTGTTCGATATCCGCGCCCAGCTTGTCGGCCAGATTGGCCAGTTCATTCATGAATGAGATTCGCGTGGCAAGCATTGCGTTTGCTGCATATTTCGTCAGTTCGGCAGACCGCATATCCATGACAACAATGCGATCGTGATTTCGGTTGAACTGTGCGTACACGTTCCGCATAAGTTCTATCGCCCGGGCATCCTCGGCGCCGATCACAATCCGGTCTGGCCGCATGAAATCGTTCAATGCGTCGCCTTCCTTGAGGAATTCCGGGTTTGAGACGACAGCGAACGGGATCGATTCGTCGCGTTTTTGCAGTTCTTCAATGACAGCCTGCCTGACTTTGTCAGCGGTACCCACCGGCACAGTCGATTTGTCGACAACCACCTTGTATTCAGTCATATGGCGGCCGATATTGCGGGCCGCTGCGGTGACGTACTTCAGGTCAGCGGAGCCGTCTTCGTCCGGTGGCGTGCCAACCGCGATGAACTGCACGATGCCGAAGGCGACGCTTTCCTCAATGCTGGTTGTGAATTGCAAGCGGCCGGCGGCGACATTTCGACGAACCATTTCCAGCAGACCAGGTTCGTGAATCGGGATGTCTCCATTATTCAAAATTTCTATTTTTGATGCATCCAGATCAAGGCAGAGGACGTCATTGCCAACCTCAGCCAAACAGGTGCCTGTAACCAGGCCGACATAGCCCGTGCCAATTACGGTGATTCTCATCGTGCATGCATCCTTATAAGATTAACGATATTCAAAACGGTACTGGATCAAACCAAGGCGTCAGCGCGCCAAAACTCATGCCGCAGGCAATCGGGCATCTTCAAATTGAGCAGGATTCAACATTCTTTCCACGACCTGCGACCAGTGAAGCGGCATTCTGGAAGAGGTTCTCGGCGCCGCAAGGGCAGCGTCTATCGCAGCCGCAATCGATTCGCCATTGCCAGGCTCGTATCCAAAGCGCGACGCATAATCCCCAACGATCGAATTCGGGCAGACGGCGGGCAACTTGAAAAAATCATATTGCATGAGTTTCAGCGACGTATCCGCCAAATAGCGGGGCAGATTTGCGGATCGATAGGGGGCGATTCCGAAGCTGGCGTGTTTGATATAGGGCAATGTAAAACGGTGAGGCATTTCATCGTAAACCCGCACATTTTCCCCATAGCCTGGTTGCGTTCCGGTACCCGAACCAATGATGTGGAACACCACTTCCGGAAATCGCTTCGATGCAATCACGAAAAATTCCGGATCAAACAGCATGGAACCGATCGATACGGCATGCACGCCTCCTCCCGGATACGGCGATGGATCCGCATGCTCGGCGACGGAAAAATCGAAGCCATGAGGGATCACGTATTGATTGGACGATTTCGGCATGCCGTCCGACATGTATCGGGACTTGAGGCATAGCGCGGTCATCTGCGGCGCCACGCGGTCGAACGTCGCTTTCACGTAAGCGGCCACATTGATTGTGGCCAGATCATCCGAGGCGACATAAATCGTTCTGGCCTGTGGATTCGACTGCGTAACGAGGTCGAAAAAAATGGGCGCGATCCCGCTTTCGAAAAAGATCACGTCGGCTTCCGCGATCCAGTCGACAAGCACTTGATTCGGCTTCTTGAGATAACGTCTAAACAGAAATTCCTCGATTGGGCGCAAATAGGATTTGCGCACATTAAAAGGGTGAATCCAGGTCTTCCACAGATAACACTCGACGTTTTCATGGACCGTCTTTTTGTTTGCCAAAGTAGCGAGCGAAGCCCTTGGGTCTGATTTCAATTGCGACAGCAGGCTGTACTGACAAGAAAAAAACCGTGTTGTACCCAGTTTTGCCAGTTCCACTGTGACAAAATGAATTCCTGCTTTTCTGTAGGAGCGGTAATCGTGCGCCGAAATCACCAAAAATTTCATCTTCGTTCCTTGAGAACACAAACGTGAGGACCGACGCTCAGCGCTGCGTCCGTAGCACAATGGAAACATCTTGCAGCACAGACGTGAAGAAAACCGCTACCAAGCCAACGTAGTTGACCAGTCGCCTGTCCAGACTTAAAACCGGATGTTCATAGTCACCAAATATTAGGAACCCTCGTATTATTGATGTTGTTACGCCAATCAGCCTGATTACCCAATGCATTTGTCAAGCAAAATCCAGAAATCCCGCCAAGCCACGATGAGCAAGAGAAATGTGGTCAGGGTCAGACGCCATTATTTCGTTCTCCTGAGCGTTGGCGAGCGCTTAACCCGCCCATTGGTGGACAGGTCTAGCTACCGGTTCACCAGCAGTCGCACCAGCGCGGTGCTGACACCATAGGCCAGCAGGCCGGCCGTGCCGGCAAAGACCAGCGAGAACCATCCCGTTACCTGCATACCTGCCAGCGGCAGGATGCGCACTAGGGCGACGCCGAGCACAGCGCCAACGCCCGCAGGCAGCACCGTCAGCACGAAACTGCGCAAGGACATATCGAGTTGCCGACGGATGGCCAGTTGCATCGCCACCATCCCCGCCACGCTGCCGACCGCGAAGCCCGCAGCGATGCCTGTGACACCATTCCACCGTACCAGCACCAGGGCGAATACCATTGCCATAAGCAATTGCTTGAGCGCCAGTTTTGGAACACGCGCGCTTTGGCCAGTCGCAAACGACAGGTTCTGCCCGAGCGCGAAGGCCGCTTGGCCCAGATAAGCCACCGACAGCCAACCGAACAGTGGGGCACTTGGGCGCCATTGTTCTCCGAAGACGATGACGACCATCGGCTCGGCCAATGCCGTGGCAATGGTGTAGACAGGCACCAGCAACAAAAGCGTCATGGCCAGCATGCGTGCATAGGTGCGGCGCAAGGCTGCCGGGTCGGTCTGTTGCTGTACGAACAGCGTGACGCTGACACGGCCCAGGGACGCGCCGATGACGAGGTAGGCTGCCGACAGCACGCGTTTGGCAAGGTTGTACAAGCCGGTGGCATAGGGGCCCAGCAGCACGCTCACGAGCGCGGTATCGCCACTGTTGTTGGCGTAGTTCAGCAGGGCCGAAGTGCCCACGCTGCCCATTTCGCTGGCATGCGCACGGATCAGCGTGTTCGACCACGCCCAACGCGGCCGCCAGATGCGCCACTCAGCCACCAGCGCGATCAGCAGCGCGACGATGCCGGTGGTCAGCTGCTGTGCCACTAGAGCCATCGCACCCGCACCCCGGTAGACCATGAACAAGGCCACCGCACCGCCCGCGCACACCGAGCAGATGGAGCGAATGGCGAGCAGGCGAAAGTTGCCTTGGCGCAGCAGCCGCGCTTCATGGGCTCGCACCAAGCCGTAGAGAACGATGACGAGGCTCATGCCCAGCAGCACCGGCATCAACTCGGGCGTGCCGAAAAAGCGCACCAGCAAGGGCGACGACAGCGCCATCGCGGCAGCCAGCACCAGCGACACTGCGGTGCATAAAGTGAATAGCCAGTCGAACAGCATATCGCTCGAATCGAGCCCACGCACCACGGGCATTGCCATCGCATCGAGCAGCGTCAGGCGAACGAACTGCACCATCAGGTGGGCAATGGCCAGCAACCCGAACTCGTGCGGCGTCAGCCAGTGCGCGAGTATCGCGAAGATAACAAAGGAAAGCGCCTGCTGCGCAAAATTGTCGGCCATCGACCACACTGACTTGCCCTTCCAGTTACTCATGCCGGAAGCCATGGTTGGAGGCAAAGAACAGCGCATCCGACGCGTGGCGTGCCATGGCGCTCACGCAATTACGCCAGCAGGTCCGGCGCACGCGGGGACTGCACCTGAAACGGCCCGATGCGCAGCGTGCCTGGTGTTCGCCATGGAATGAATCCTTTCGCTGACGTGCGGGTGATGGCCGGAGGCGAAGCGCCTTGCATGTTTCAGATACTCAAGCGACCGGGCCCGCCCCGGTAAGCCAACCCCGGATGCGCGACTGCACGCTGTGCCACTTGAAGCGCGCCTGCGCCGGGCGGCCCGTGCACAGCGCGAGCAAGGCGCCGGTCAGCGTGCGCAGGCAGACCCAGGGGAAATACCAAAACGGAAATCCGGAACGGCGAATCACACGCCCGAAGCCGCTTTCGTAGCGGCCCTGGCGTTCGCGCGCGGCCTCGTCGAAGCTGCCGGTCTTCACCGGATGGCGCAGCACCAGTTCGTGATCGAACACGATGCGGCCGCCCGCATTCAGGCTGCGGAGCAGATAGTCGGTTTCCTCACCGGCGCCCCAGGCTGTGCCGGCCCCCACGCCCAGCGCCTCGTCGAAGGGCTCAATGCGATCCACCAGCGAGCGACGAAGAAAGATGCTGAACGAGATCGCGCCACGCCATACGGTGTAGCGATTGAGCACTTGCGAGCGCGCCAGCCAACGCCCTTCGGCGCGACCATCTTCGTCGACGAAGCGGCCCGTGAGGCCGTCCAGGCCCGAGTCCAGTTTGAAGCGGGATGCCACATACGACAACAGCCCATCGGGGTACCAGCAGTCGTCGTCGGGAAAGGCCACCAGGTCGCCGGTGATGCGCTGCAGCCCGGCATTGCGTGCGCGCGACAGCCCCTTGGGCGAGACCACTCGTTCGATGCGGAAGTGCCGGCTGTACTTCTCAATCAGAGGCAACAGCCTGTCGTCGGGGTTCTGGTCGACGATGAAGAGCTCGAAGTCGCGGTGTTCCTGCCGTTGCAGCGAGGCCAGGAAACGGCCGACCTCCTCGGTGCGGCCCAGCGTGCCCATGATCAGGGAGAACCTCGGCGTGCGCCCCGTTTCGCCTTCGAAGCGAACCGACGGCAGGTGGCTAAGCCATGCGTCGTAGAGGGCGCGAATCTTTCCGTACGAGTTGTCCCGGTAGGTCACCTCGCAGCCCACCAGCGCCGCCGCCACGCCCACATGCAGGCGGTTGGTCCGCACGCGCTCGGCGGGTTTGAGGAGGCCGAGCAGATCGCGGCTCACCAGGTCGGATTCCTCACGAAAGCTGTATTGCGAGCCGTAGAAGCTGGGGACGTCGCCCCGTGGGTCGCCGGGTTCGGCGAGCGTGGCCTCGGCGTCGGCGCGCATCACGGCAATGCTGCCCGCCTGCGCCGGACGCAGGCGCTTCAGCGCGGCCCGCCAGCGCTGGTAGGCATACAGTTGGCCATTACGCACGAACTGGGCCCACAGGCGCAGGCCCTGATAGCGGCGGCATTGCGCGAACAGTCGCTCCACGTCGATGTACAGCGCCATGTCGGGCGCAAACATGACCTCGGCCTGCGTGCCCGTGGCCTTTACGCGCTGCAGCGACGCGAGGTCACGGCACACCAGCGTGAAACGCGAATCGAGACGCTGGAGCAAGGCCTGGTGACCGCGGATGGAATGCGGCAACACCAGCGCACGTGCCACACCCACCTCCAGACAGCGCTCCAGGAAGTTGCGGCAGTTGTCGTATTCGGGAACGAGGTTGCCTCCCCCGCTGTAAATAACGGTGTCACCGGCACAGATGCTGCGCGTGGAGGCGAAGTGAGGTGCGATTTGGCAGTCTTCGAAAAACTGCCAGCTCCCAGCGGCAATCAGGGCGTCTCCGGCATTGCCTTGGTTGGGGATATATTTGGGCGCGCCTTTGGCGCCCGCCGCCAGCCCTTTGAGGGTTGTTTTCAAGGGTTCCCACGTGCTGAGTTCTTCGATAAGCATGGTGCTCCTTCAGAGTGACGTTGTGTTTGGAGGCAACATGCGTTTCCCGATCGATTCACCATTCCCGTTCATCGATTCGTCCTTGAATTTACATAGCCCATGATATGAAAGCCCATGCAAACTGCCCGCCTGAATGTTGGAAAATGATTTCATCGTGTGGGAATATCCTGATTTCAAAAATATTTTTTTAATACGCCGGTTTGAGGCGCATCCTGCCCATTCTTTGGCTCGACACTCAACGGGTAGGTCCCCCACCAGCTTCCTGCTGCCCAGTAGGTCCATCCCCGCCAAACACGCCCGTCTTTCATTTGCGCGAGCATGGCATCCAGGGCATCAAGACACGCCTGACTTGAGGGCGTGCCGAATTCCCCCAGGAAAAGCCGCTGGTCATTGGTCTTTGCCCAGCGAGTGATGTTGTCGAACATTTTCGTAAAGTTTGCTGCCGGCACGCACGTCTTTCCGGTGCCGGAATAATGAGGATCGGCGTATTGATGCACCTCGATCCAGGTGCGTTTCAGCGGATCCCGGAAATCGGCGAGCACATTCGCGTTCGATGTTCCGCTGAACGATTTTTCCCATTCATGCACGCCACTCCAGCGCGCCCCGGAAACCAGGATCAGGTTTTTTGCACCCTGTTTTCTGATGGCATTGACCGTTTTCTGGGCCGTGCTGGCCCATTGCTCGATAGGCAATTTGAAAGGTTCGTTCATCAATCCAAACGCAACGTCGGAAGTGTCGCTGAACCTGCCTGCCAGTCGTGTCCACAAATCGATAAACGCCTGGACCGACACTTCCGTCGTGCCGATCGCATTGCCTCGATAGGTCCCGTAGTTGTGCACGTCAAGAATCACGCACATTCTCCGTTCCCTGGCCATGGCCACGGTCATTTCAAGATTGCGCAGCTCGGCAGGATCCAGCTCGCCTGACAAGGATGGCTGAATGCGTTCCCAGCGAAATGGCAGACGAATGACATTCGCCCCGATGGATGCGAAGTAATCAAATGTCGCGTTGTTCGGATAGACATAGTCCTTGTGCAGCACACCGGGCAGCCTGCCTCCATTGAACTCTGCCCCCGCAAGGTTCACGCCTTTCAGCGCGACATCCTGGTCACAGCTTGCAGCCGCGAGCGGTGCAGCCAACCCGGCCACCAGCCCCCACAGCAAGACGACTGCCCGCCCCGCAAGGCGCGTGGCTATTAGCGTCATGCCACGCTCCTCGTTTTCAGGCCCGTCAGCGTCGTGTAGATATCAACGTATTTATCGGCAATATGCTTCCAGTTATAGCGTTCAACAAACGACCGGACCCAGGCCCGTCTGCGGGCATAGTCGAGCTCGCCCCGGGCGTGAAGCGCCAGCAAGGCCGTGATGCCGTTATCGATGTCGTCGTTCTCAAGCAGGACACCTGCACCCGCTTGCCCAATGAGACTCCGGAAAGGGGGAATGTCGCTTAATACCGGCGTCAGGCCGGCACTCATGGCCTCGATCGGGGCAATGCCGAAGCCCTCGTGCCGCGACAGGCAGATGAAATAACTGGATTGCCCGATCAGGCCTGCCAGTTCCTGGTCCGATGGATTCGGCGCCAGTTGAACAGACTCGACAAGCTGATATTTCTGCAATAAATCCATCAGCGCTTTCCGGGTGTGGTCGTATTCCCGCCCGGCAATAATCAGCTTCCAGGACGGCTGCCTGGACACCAGGCGCCGGAAAAACTCGATCGTTTCAATCAAGCCTTTATTCTCCGACCAGCGGCCGAAATAAATCAGCGTGGGTGTCAGCGCTTTCGCGGATTTGTCCGCATATTTTTCGACATTCACGCCATTTTCGATTACCAGCTTTTTGGGCGGCTTGACGATGGCGTTGAAAATGTCTCCGTCGTTGTCGCTGGTTGCGACAACCCGATCGTAGGCAACCGATGAAAGCCGGGTGGCGGTATTGAAATAAATATTTTTGAGTGTCGATGCAAAGCGCGTGTGGAAAAATCCCCCATGCGTGGAAGCCACCATGGGACGTCGATGTATCGGCCGTGTCGCTGCCAGGAAATCAAAAAAGAAATCGATGCCATGCACATGGATCACATCCGCATCGCGCACATGATCCAGCACGCCCGGGCACAGGGGATAGCGGCTGGATCCCCGATAGGGCAAACGTATCACCTGAATTCCGTTGATGACTTCTTTGCCGGCCAGGCGCTCGGCGGAATTCCGGAACAAACGGTCGAGCGTCAGGATTACCGGCAACTGACCGTGCCTTTCCATTTGGTGCTGCGCGATGTTCTGCACGACGTCTTCCATACCCCCCACCGATGGATGGTATTGACGCACGACATGGACGACTTTAATGGGCATAATTCAACTCGCGTCCGAAGATTTTATGGGTATCTGCTGCGTGCGAAAGCGAGGTTTTTTTCGCGTTCGGATACGTGCAACTCCCCATCAGGAACCACAATAGACCCGCTGTTTTCAGCGCAAAGAACGATGTCCCGCTTACGGTGAGGATCAGGGAGATATACAAGGCTGCGTAAGCCCGGAAACGGACTCCCCGTTCATCCGGCATCTTCACCATCCACAACGCCGCCCATAGCGCAATACAAAGCAGTACGCCCCAGCGAGACAGCAGGTACGCGTAGCCCATATCCCCATACGGCATATTGAACCCCTGGATCCCCAATATTTTTTCAATATTGAAGCTCAACAAGGTATTACCGGTCCAGGAAAGCCGCCCCATGATGTTGTCGGCGTGACCCCCTTCGAAAAACAATCCGATAAGCACCAGCACCACGATCGAAACCAGGGGCAATATGATGACGGCAACATTCAAACGCCCCCTCACTGCCATGCGCATGGCGATCAATGCGCTAACCACAATCAGCCCATAGCGGGAATCGCTAAGCGCGATCAGGGTGATGGCGGACAGAACGAAGAACAGCATCTGTTTATATTCCGCGCCGGGTTTGGATAGGCCCCAGGCGGCCACGATGACCGCAAAGTTGCCCAGCGACACGGGTTCCAGAAACACGGAGGAGATGCGGTGATTGCCCAGAAGCGCAGGAAAAATTGTGCGGCCGATGCCTTCCGGCCGCAATCCGTTCAGGTTGAGCGCACTATCGCTAATAAAATTAGCGGTGATGGTTGCCGTGCCTGTGCTGACGTAATAGGAAAAGATATCGAGCAGACGGGTATATTGACCCAGAAAAAATAACTCAAAAAATCCGAATATCAGCACGACGCCGACCAGTATTTTCAATAGCCTGTCCGCATAACCGATGTCAGCCACATGGCGCCCAAGCCAGTAGAAAAGCAGCGGGATCATGACATCCCTGAATCCCTTTAACTCCAGCGCGTTTCTGAAAATGGATAAAAAAAACAGATAGGCCAAAACCAGCGCCACAATCGCGACAAACTCAAGCCGTATGCGTTTGGACAGCACCAGCAGGCAAGCCAGATAGATCAGGAATTCCGCAGCGGCTACGGCCAGCGAAGAAGCCCGATAAAAATGGGTGTGCATGAGCGCCAGCAATGCCTGATAAATGACACTGCCGATTAAAATCGCCGAAACCCATCTTGTCGAAGCGAACGCATCGGCGCAAAGCAATCGGGTTCCTGGGACGAGAGCGGAAAACTGCATGAGGCGCGTGCTAAAACCGATTCAACACAGTGCCTATCAACACGGCACCGGCACTCGCCAGATTGGCCTGGAATGCCGCAGCAGCGGCCAGTTGGGTATGATCCTGCCGCAGCACCAGCAACGCTGCTCCGGTGCGTGCCGCCACCATCTCCGCATCGGCGCTGTCGTGCGCAGCGGAAGTATCGATCAGTATCACGTCGTAATGCTCGGCCAGATCCTCCAGCTTGATGGGCGTGGCCGCGCGCGACAACAGCTCTGCCGGGTTGGGCGGAACGGCACCTGCGGTGAGAACCGAGAGGTTTGGAAAAGCGGGAATACGGGTCACTGCAGACACATTGACACGACCCGTCAGCAGTTCGGACAAGCCCGGTCGATTCCCCAAATTAAACAACACATGCTGGCGCGGCCGGCGCAGATCCGCGTCGATCAATAACGTACGCTCACCCAACTGGGAAAACACCACCGCCAGATTGGCGGCCAGATAACTCGCTCCATCACCCGCATTGATGCCCGCAATCGTCAGCGTTTTATGTCGGTTCGAAAACCAGCGCAGCATCAACTGGCTGCGTAGCGCCCGCACTTGCTCCGCCTTGTCCCCAAACGGCTCATAGGCGGCAATCAGCTCGGGACTGAAATGACCCTCGCCGGGTGCCAGGTAAGTGTAGGAAAACTGATGCGAGAGCACGTGTTGCAAGTCGGCTTCGGCAATCAATCCAAGCTTGATGGCAGCCTCGCCGAAACGCAGATTTTCTGTTTTCTGCAATTGCACGACACGCTCGACATCCGCGGATGTCAGTTTGTCGGCGTCCAGCAACAATCTGCCAATATTTGGCTCTGGGTCCACCTGGGATAACCCATCGACGAGTTTGACCGCATTCGGGTAAGTCATATCCATGGCTCCTTTTCGAAATCCAGCGTCGGGTGGTTGAGGGGGCATCACGCTGGCCTGAGGGCAGGCGAACCAAGCCGGCCACGTGACGGTCGCCGCGACCTGTTGCCAGCTGTCAGCACGCCCAACACCGGGATATCCAGTACCGTAATCACGTCGTATTCGGAACGCACGCGTCGATTCAGCATTTCGCGGATCAACGCCAGACCCATGCCCAATAAAGTCCCGAGAAGAATTGACAGCGCCACGTTAAGCTTCACGTTCGGCGTCGAGGGCATAAGCGGGACGACGGCTGCACTCAATACCGATATCTCTGTTTGGCCGGCGTGCCCTTCCATTTGCGTCTGGCTGAAGCGCTCCAGGGCCTGGTCGTAGACGCGCTGCGCGCTCTCGATTTCACGCGCGAGTACGGACCCGACATCCCGGTTTGCATTGAGCGCCAATACTTTCGCCTTTTGAGCCGCCACCGCGGCGCGCAATTCTCCTTCACGCTGGCGCGATACGCGGAGGTCGCTATCGATGCTTTGCCGTGCCGTACCGGTCTCGCTTGCAAGTTTTCCGCGCAAGCTGTTCACCTCGGCCTCGGCGCGTTCGTATTCCGGATGGTTGGTGCCTACACGCTGCGACAGCTGGCTCAGTTTGGCTTCGCTTCTGGCCAGCTCGCCCTTGAGCCCCTGTATCACCGGGTTGTTCACGACGCTGGCCGATGCGCTGCTGGCGTTATTCTGTATGGACAGGCTGTCGTATGTTTGTCCCTGCGCAGCCACCAGCTGGCTGGAGAGTTCAGCCAGCCGCGCAGACTCGATATCCAGTTTTTGATCGAGCGAAACAATGCCTTTGCTTTGTTGATGGCTGGATAGTTTTTCCTGGCTTTTCTCCAGATTTTTACGCAGCTCGCCCAGTTGCAGGTTATACCAAACCGCCGTCTGTTTTGCGGGCTGTGTCTTGAGCTCCAGATTGGTCTGGATATAGGCCTGCACAAAGGCGTTGGCCAGCCGCGCAGCCGTCTGCGGATCCGCGCTCTTGTAGGTCACGTAGAGCACGTTGCTCCCACGTGACGGTTGCACATCCAGATTTTTCAGCAGCGTGTGGGCGAGCCAGTCGCGGATCGATATCTGTGCTTCCACATCGCGTCGGAATTGCTGCTGGAACGCTGCTTCCTGTGCCAGGTTCACGTCATCGACCACTTTCAGTGCCACGTTCTGGCTGCTTATGACATCCACCTGGGTCGCCAGATAACCCGAAACCAGCTGACTTTGCATGGCCTGACCGGTCACCGGATCCGCGCCGCGCACGTTCACCACCAGCGAGGCGGTGGCCGTGTAAGACCTGGGCAGCAGCAGGCTGACGGCGCCGACCAGCACCACGCTAAGCACCAGCGTGAGCAGTATCAGCTTCTTGTGCGCTTTGAGTATCAGCAGCAATTGCAGGATGTTCATGGCTGACCGGCCTCCTCTTGTGGCAAACAGTTAAAACAGGCTTTCTTTGACATACACCACATCATCTTCCCGCACCGGGTCGGTCAACGCGGCTTTCAGTTTCACGGGCTGACCATCCGGCCCCTGCCTGCGAATCTGGATGCCTTTCTGCGTACCGCGCTGCGTAATGCCCCCTCCAAGCGACAGGGCCTGCATCACGTTCATTTTTTTTTCCAGGCGAAATGCTCCCGGTTTCTGCACTTCGCCATAGATATAAAACACAGCGGCGCGCGGCACGAAAATGACGTCGCCGTCATTGACCTGATGGTTCAGGTCAAATTGCCCGTCCTGGAACAGCGACTTGGCATCGATCTTGATTCGCTGCGACTTGCCATCCTTGTTCTGGATCAGCGTGAGATCGTCGGCGCCCTCCAAGGTCACGCCGCCCGCTTGTGCGATCAGATCCGATAGCGTGCTGGTGGTATCCAGGGGATATTTTCCAGGCTTGTTGACCTGCCCCAGGACCGAAACTTGTTTGCTGCGATATTCCTTGACGATCAGGTTCACCTGCGGCTTCCTGATGAAGCCGCCTTTTTCCAGGGCTTCTGCTATCAGCCGCTGTGCGGTGCTGGCCGTTTCCCCTGCTACCGTCACGCCCCCAATCAGCGGGAAATTGATCTTGCCCTGCTCATCTACGCGCGTCTCCAGCAGCAATTCAGGATGGTCGTACACCGTGACATGAACAATGTCCCCGCTCCCCAGGCGGTAGTCCATCGCAGCAACGGGCAGGGAAAATGCAGTAAGCAACACAAACATGGCATGTAAAATCAGTCGCATTAAAAACCCTTTCATTCAAAATTCAGAAAACCGGACACAACCTGTTGCTGTCCACATGGGCGAGGCGCCTTGATCAAAACTCGCTACGCAGGTTGATCAGGGCGCTGTTGTAAACATAGCTGGAGAGCGCCTCACTGGAATCGCGCACGCCTCTCTTCAATACCAGGCCGAGCATCGTGTTGCGCAACACCGAATACTCCACTCCGGCCTGCACGGTGGAGAGCCGATCCTCTCTGGCCTGTGCCGTTGACTGCACAAAGCCGGGGTCGCCGGCGTAATCGATATCGTCGTATCTGAGTTGCGTGTTGAATGCCAGCTTGGCGGTGGGCTTCCAGTCGGCGCCGAACGCGATGCCCTGATTCAGGGTATAGCTTGCGGTATTGTTTTCCAGCGCGCCGATGTCACGATGAACCGACGCCCTTAAAGTGGTTTGGCCGGTAACCGTCCAGTCCATTGCCACAAGTCCGGTCAATCCGGAAAAATTGCGCTGCGGCATATCTGCGTAGCTGCGCTGGGTGTAATTCAGCTTGCCAGCCACCTGTGTTTTTCCAGTGGGCGCCCAGGCAACGGCAACGCCGTTATCCCATTGCCGGTAATCATTATCAACGAGCGACAGCCCGACAATCTGGCGATTCGGATACTGGCCATCACTGCGCTGGCTGATCAGCTCCACCGTCGACCCCTTGCGGCTGCTGTACTGCACGCCGGCGTTCACCGTATCCACCGTGGCATCCTGTACCTGCTGGATCGAAGCGTTGTTGTTTGTTTTGGTTCTATCCGCGCCAAACTTTACTTGCCAAGGATTATCCAGTTTGATTGCGCCGCGAAAAAAGGTCCTGCGGGTGCGTATCAGGTTGCTGACTGGCTGCTTGACGTTGGCATAGCTTGCCTGGGTGAGTGTTTCCGAAATGCCGACGTCACCCTTTGCCGCACTCCCCACCAGCCAGTCCCATTTCAAATAGGCATCGTGGCCATCGTAATCCAGCATGTTGTATTT
Source organism: Thiobacillus denitrificans (assembly GCF_001530125.1). Classification (GTDB taxonomy): domain Bacteria; phylum Pseudomonadota; class Gammaproteobacteria; order Burkholderiales; family Thiobacillaceae; genus Thiobacillus; species Thiobacillus denitrificans_C. The sequence continues at coordinate 34,355 of NZ_LDUG01000029.1, forward strand.
GCTGAACCACGTCTGGTTGAACTCGGCGTGCGCCTTGATTGCCTGGCGGCTGAGGCGAAGGTTCATATCCATCCCGGCTGCCAACGTATGATAAGACTCGGCCGTATCGGTGGTTCCCAGCACGGCGTTGGCCTCCTGGTCGTTCTGGAGACGGAACAGATTGCTGTCATAGCCATACAGCCCACGCACGTACGGCCTGAAGGTATCTTCTTCATCCTCTACACGGGATGACTCTGCACGGGATGAGCCCGAAATCATTCCGAGTGCCATCAGCAAGGCCAGGGTTTCAGCGGCAGTCAACTGTCGCATCTCGATTGTGCGGGCACAGGTTCTCATGGCGAGCCCTATTGCCCTCGCCAAACTGAGCACCAGATTGCACCCCACCTGTTTGGCGCACCTTTTTCGCGGTGCTGGACCCAGCACATGATGATGCATTTGCAGCACGCGTTTTTCGGCAGGTTTGATCATTAATCTATTGAGCATTCGTAATAAGCTTCTGAATGGAATGCTCACTTGATGACCGGCAGATTCTTTTTACCGCCATGCCACAGACGCATGCCGATCAAACCCAGAATCGCTGCAAGCATGGCCCAGCGATCGACTTCAGGTACGGCGGAAACACTTAACTCATCCGGATTGGATGCATCATTCACCCCAGGTCTGGCATACGCTTCATAGACGGGTGCGCCGTAGGAAACCGCCCTCACCGCAGGTTGGCGATTCACGCGCGTATCGGTTGATTCCACTTGCATGCCTGCAACACTCTCGCCCGGCACCGATCCCGCCAGAATCGCCAGCGACCAGACACACATCCCAATGGCGGTATGTATTTTCAAGCGCATTGATCTTCTCCTATGAAAATAAACATTTGTTCAAAATCGCATCCAATCCGGCGCATGCTCAATAAGCCTTGGAATCTTTCAGCACCAGCTTCATGGTTTTAAAAATGATGGTCAGATCCAGCCATAGCGACCAGCTTTTCAGGTAGGCAATGTCGTAAATCACCCGTCCTTCCATCTTGTCGATGGTGTCGGTCTCGCCACGATAGCCATTGATTTGCGCCCAGCCGGTAATGCCCGGCTTGACCTTATGGCGCCACATGTAGCCATGAATCAGTTTGCGGTAATGCTCGTTATGGGCTACGGCGTGCGGGCGTGGTCCGACGATACTCATCGTGCCCTGCAGGACATTGAGAAATTGCGGCAATTCGTCCAGTGAAGTGCGGCGCAGAATGGCACCAAGTCGGGTCACGCGTGCATCATTCTGGGTCGCTTGTGTGACAACCTGATTGTCTTCGCACACACTCATCGAGCGGAATTTGTAAACCAGAATTTCATCGCCATCCACGCCATAACGGCGTTGCTTGAAAATCACCGGACCTTTCGAGGTGGCTTTCACCAGCACCGCAATAAGCAGCATCAACGGTGCGATTGCCAGCAAAATCAGGCTGGCTGCCACCATATCGAAAACGCGTTTGTGGACAGCATTGATTCCCGTCAACGGGGTCTCGAATACCGAGATGACCGGAATGCCATTCACATTATCCAGCCGTGCCTGAACCGGATCGAACATGAATACGTCGGGCACGAAATAGATCGATGCAGTGGTATCCCTGAGTGAGCTGACCAGATCCATTACATGCGGATGATTGAACATGGGGAGCGTGATATAGACCTGGTCGATTTCATGCTCCGCCACATAGGTTGCGACATCATCAATGCCACCAAATACAACGCTTTTCAGTTCGTTCTCGCAGCGATCGCCGGAACGATCATCGAAAAATGCCTCAACCCGCATCATCAGGCTGCGTTGCTGATGAATTCTGTCGGCCAGCTTGCGCCCCAGTTCATTGGCACCGACGATTACCGAGCGCCGGATATTGCCCCGGCCTCGCAATAACTCCAGATATGCGCGCACCAGTGAATGTCCAGTGAACAGCAGCAAGGGGGTAATCAGCGCCCACCATAACAAAACCCGGGCGTTGTAATCGTCAATGATTCCGCTCAGCACCCCGACCGCACCCAACATGACCAGCACAATCAGCCAGGCGATCAACAAATTGAGTGCATAACTCGCGTGGCCGCCCCGTGCGGAAACTGACGACTCGAAAAAACCGAAGCCATCAAATACCTGAGATGCCAGCAGGAATGCGAATATCCCGAGCAGCAAATGCAGCCCGTCAAATTTCTGCTGTTCCAGCGCCGCGGCAACAACCAGGGAAAAGAAAATAATCAGAGGGTTGACCAGCCGCTTTGCCAAACTTAAAACCGGATGTTCATAGCCACCAAACATTTGGGAACCTCATCTTTCATATTGTTAAGCCCATCAGCCTGATTGCCCGATATATTTATCGGGCTGAATCCAGAAACCCCATCAAGCGGCATAGGCAGAACGAAACATGACTTGGTCACGAGCAAAAATCAGGCCAATCTTCCTCATGCCACTGCGCCCGGCATGGCGACCACCAGGGCAATCGGTAATTTCAGCATCCTTCAGCTTGCCGTTCGGACCGACGACATTGCTGCCTTCATCGTTTGACATGGATGACGTGGCGTCCCCTGAGCGGGTCGCCTTTGCGTCATTGCCTGGCCTGTCTGGATCGGACGATGAATGATTCATCCAACAGGAATCGATTCCGGAATTGCCGGACTGCCTGAAATCGGTTTGGGAAGGCGTGGAATGCATGAGGTTTTTTGAGCACGGGAATGTAAGGTGAGCTTGTTTGCAAAACCGTTACAGCGAGGCGCCACGGAACTGGACGCAACATCCTCCACTAGCAAAGTACGTACCAATGAAAAAATAATTTTAATAAACAACCAGATACTGAATTTTTTTGGATTATTCAGCGCAACAGACAAGGCCAACTGTCCCCAGATAGAGACAAAAATTTGGCTAATGCGTATGCTTATTCAAAATCGTTCATAAAAACAAAAACATAGGATGCGCCACGCGTGTCGCCAAATGGCGACACGCGCAAAATGAGGGGCGGCCAAGGAGCCGGACTGCGTTGCAGTCCGAAGGGCACCACATGCTGCTGGTGATGCAGACGGAATTGGCCAGGCTGAGCAGTTGCGCGACGAGGGCAAGCTCGGCTTCGTGCCGGACTACATGGGCGACGACCCGGAAAACGTCAAGCGCGGCCTGCGCAAAGCATTTCTCAAGCACCTGCGCGAGCGCGAATTGACCACCTGCTGTTCGCCCACGACGCCCCCTGGATCGGCGGCGCCAGGGCCGGCCTCGAGACATTTTTGGCGGATATGAAATGGCCGGGATGCTAACCCGGTCAGTTCACCGGCCGAGGAGTTCCCGAACCGCCCAGCCCACCAACGCCAGCATCCCGCACGGCGCCCACACCCAGCGCAGTTCCGAGCGCAACACGCGCAGGCCAAGCCGCGAGAAAAGTGCCGATGGGCGAAAGGGCGACACCTCGATCACCCGCCACGGCAGGAAATAGCGCCGGTGCGAAAACGGACTGAACAAAGCGATGCCGAGGCCGCCGTTGGTCATCGCATCGATCAGCCCATGCGACGCAGTGCTGACCAGCAGCACCCCGAACGCGGTCAACGGATCGGCACCCAGCGCCGGTGCCAGCAACGCGCCCGCGCCCGCCAGCGCCGCCGCAAACGGCAGCGAATGGGTAAAGCCGCGGTGGCCGAACGGATGGTCGTAGGGAACGCCCAGCCACAGCCCCAGCGCATCGACGTCGGGCAGCACCGCGCAGATCATCGCCAGCGCCAGCAGCCCCGGCGGCACCGTGTCCGGGTCCAGCGCCACGGCCAGCGCCAGCGGCACTGCCAGATGCGAAAACGGCGTCGCCAAGCGCGTTACCTGTAGTCGAGCATCAGTCGGGCGATACCGCCGGATCAGCGTTTACGCCGGGTTTCGGAACAGCGGATGATCGCATCGTTGGTCTGCAGATCCAGGCAATGGCGCAGATCGCCTTGCGGCAGGCGCGTCGTCTTGCGCGCGTGCATCTGCTCCCGGTCCTGCACCCTTTCCTGCGCAGCAACGGTTTGCGCCGACTCGGCTTCCCGATCAACGCCATCCGCCATCGCCACCCCGGCGACGCACAGCAAGGGCAATGCAAGGAATTTGATTTTCATAAGCGCTCCTTCAATGTGACATGCGTTAATCGTAGGAGCGGCGCCCTCGCCGCGATCTCCGCACCGCAGCGATCACCCTATCGGCGGGGGCGGGCCTCCTACGTTGGCCTCCGCCGAATGACGCTCGATATTTCCGGACCGCATCAATCAGCCCGCACCCGTTCGCACCCCACCGCATCACCCACCCGGATCATGCCCCCAGCCAGAATGCGCGCCTTAACGCCGCCATGGCCGCGCATCGCGTTATAGCCGCCCGGCCCCAGCACCGCTTCCATGCGCGAGCAGGGATCGCAATGCCCCGTCACCGCCAGCACCACCTTGGCGCCGATGCGCAACACCAGCGTCCGGTCGCGAAACAAGGCATGTGCCGCCAGCAGGTTCAGCCCCGACACCAGCAGATTACGCCGCAGCAAAGCCGCATCGACATGCGCCCGCCCCGTCAGCGCCGCCACCACCGGCAGATGCTCCGCCTGAATCAGTGTCACCTGTCTTTTACCGCCTTCAACCCGGCTTCGCGACGACTGCGCGTAATGGTCGCCTTCGAGCCCACACGCGGCAATCGCCCTGACGGATTCGACCGCGACCACCTCACCACGGCCTCACCACGGCGCTGGGGGCGCAGGGTGATCGCCTCGATCCGGCCCGGGTGGGGGAAGCGGGTTGTCAGTTCGCGCAGGTCGGCTTCGCTCATGGATTTCTCCGGTCGGTCGCGCCCTGAACTCATGCAGCCAGCCGCTGGATCAGCCAGATCAAGCCGCCCGCAACCGCCAGGCAGATCAGGCAGGCGAGCAGAATTTTGACGAATTTCGGCATCTGTTTTTTTGTCGGGTTACCGTTCGCTATTTCGCACTGCCGGCCGGATAGCCCACGGACTGCGCGAGGATGATGCGCTGATGGCGCCCCAGCCCCATGGCTGCGCCCAGCGCGTCGCGATCGACCAGGCTGCGCACCACCACTGCCAAACCGGCCGACGCGCAATAAAGATACACGTTCTGTGCGATAAAGCCGGCGTCGGTTGCGCTGTAGAAGGCCTTGTCCTCGGCGCTGGCCCGAGTCAAGGGCATGCCGCCTGCCGTCTCGGACGGCGGCAGCTTGATTGCCCCGGTTTCCTGCGCCAGTCCGCTTCCTACCATGCTCATCATGAATACCCCCCACGTATCGCCAGCACTTCATCGTCGGTTTCCCTCTGGAGAACGAGCGTCTGTCTTCAACCTGGAAACCGCAGTTGGACGCGCCCGATGGTGCATCTGGGCGTGTGTCTGCCGCATACGATTCCACATGGGCTTCAGCCCATAGTGGATCGGAGTCCTTTAGGGAGACGCTGATTAATCCGTCTTTGCGAGGAGCGAAGCGACGCGGCAATCCAGAAATGCCTGCTTAATCAATGCGCTGGATTGCCGCGCTTCGCTCGCAATGACGGTTATATCGAATTAATCAGTGTTTCCTTAGGGCGAAGCAACGAGGCGGCAGGCCGGGGCCTGCAACGAGGCGCGA
>NZ_LDUG01000003.1 GCF_001530125.1 Thiobacillus denitrificans
GCAGAGTGGAACCACCCCTTCCCATCCCGAACAGGACGGTGAAACGCTCCCGCGCCAATGATAGTAGGCACTGCGCCTGTGAAAGTAGGTCATCGTCAGACTCCTTATTCGTGCCCAAGGGCACATGAAAACCCCCTCACTCAATGAGGGGGTTTTTTTATGGGAATTCGTACGGCCAAGCCATGTAAAATTCCGTGCGTGTACGCCCGAACCCACCACGTGCTGTTTCCGCTCCTGCGTCGCCTGTCCGATGGCCGATTTCATTCGGGTCAGACGCTTGCACGCGAGTTCAGTCTTTCCCGATCCAGCATCTTCAATGCACTCGCCCAAGCCGAGACTATGGGCCTGACGATTCACGCGGTTCGGGGGCGCGGCTACCGTTTGCCCGAGCCCGTGGAGTGGCTGGATAGCGACGCTGTCGCCCACCACCTGGGAACCGTATCGGGGGCCTACACGATTCACGTGCTTGACAGCGTGGATTCGACCAACACGGCCTTGATGGCTGCTGCCCTTGATGGCGCTGCGGATGGCACCTTGTTCTGCACCGAGCACCAGCTCGCCGGCAAGGGCCGGCGTGGGCGCCAGTGGCATTCGGTTCTCGGTGGCGGGCTGACGTTTTCGGTGCTGTGGCGTTTCGAGAATGGCTTGCAGTCGTTGTCCGGCCTGAGCCTGGCGGTGGGGCTCGCGATCGCGCGCGCGGTGAACCGCCATAGCCGCCATCCGGCCAGATTGAAATGGCCCAACGATGTGTTGGTGGACTACCGAAAATTGGCGGGGATTCTGGTCGAGGTCCAGGGCGACATGCATGGAACCGCCTTCGCGGTGGTGGGGATTGGATTGAACGTCCGACTGAATGAAGCGCAGCGCGATGCAGTCGATCAGGCCGTGGTCGATCTCGCCGAGATGGGGGTGACGGTGGGGCGCAACCGCTTGTTGGCGGATTGCATGCTGGAGCTGCACGCGATGTTGACCCTGTTTCGCCAACACGGGTTTGCGGCCTTGCGCGAGGACTGGTTGGCGCTGGATGCGTATGCGGGCAGGGCGGTGTCGCTGCATTTGCCGGACGCACGCAGCGTTCAGGGCATGGCGGCGGGTGTCGACGAGTCCGGCGCATTCCTGCTGCGCGACGCGCAGGCGGCGTTACGCCCCTACAGTGGCGGTGAAATCAGCCTGCGTCTGGATGCTGCGCGGTGAATCGGCGGCGGTTGTTGATCGATGCCGGTAATACGTGTCTGAAATGGGCCGTGGTTGAAGACAAGCAGTGGCGTGCGCAAGGCAGAAGCGATTACGCCGATTGGGCGGCCTTGACGGTGCAGCTGACGGCCGGCACCCCTTGCTTCATCGCCAGCGTGGCAAGTACCGCGCAGGAACAGCGGCTTGCCGCGCTGCTGGGGGCGGCGGGTATCAGCGCGCACTGGTTGGCGGCTGAGGCAGATTTGGCCGGGGTGAAAAACAGCTACCTTAACCCGCTGCAGCTGGGGGTGGATCGCTGGATGGGCTTGATCGCCGCGCGCGGCCGTACCCGCGAGCCGGTGCTGGTGGTGTCGGTTGGAACGGCGATGACGGTGGATGCGCTGTCGGCCGATGGCGTGTTTCTGGGCGGGGTGATCGTGCCCGGTATCCGTTTGATGCGGCAGGCGCTGCAGCAGGGGACGGCGCTGATAGCGGAGACGATGGGCCACTGGCAGGCGTTTCCGCGCAGCACCGCCGATGCGGTCGAGAGTGGAATAGTGGCGGCGCTGTGCGGCGCCATTCAGCAGCAGCATGCGCGTCTGGTCGAAGCCTCCGGATCGGCGCCGCAGTGCCTGCTGACGGGCGGGGACGCCAGCATGGTGCTGCCGCATTTGGCGCTGCCTGCCGAACAGGTTCCCGCTCTGGTGCTGGAAGGGGTGGACTGTGTTGCAAGAGAGAGGATGGCTCGATGAAATGGATCGTTGGTACATTGCTGGTGCTGAACCTGGCTGTGGCGGGGCTTTTCATGGGCCGCAGCCACTGGCCGCAGGCTGCATCGGACCAGCATGCGCCGATGAACGTAGATCGCCTCAGCCTCCACAGCCAGTCTGCACCGGCCCCGGAGGACGTGCCGCCGCCTCGTGTGGAGGTGGCCGAGGCGCTGTGCGTGGAGTGGCGCGGTTTGAATCTGGTTGAATTCGCGCAGGTGCGCGAACAGCTCAAAGCCCTGGTCGGGCAGCGGGTGATGTCGTTCACCGAGGTGCCGCTGAATACCCGGCATTGGGTGATATTTCCGCCTTTGCCCAGCCCGCAGTCGGCGACGGCTAAATTAAACGAGCTGACCGCGGCAGGCGTGCAGGATGCCTTCGTGGTGAAGGACGGGCCCTGGCGCAACGCCATTTCGCTCGGCCTGTATGCCAACGATGAATCGGCACGCCGGCGCGTGCGCGAAGTGGAGGACAAGGGCGTGCTCGGCACGCGCGTCGAGTTGCAGCCGCGCCAGGGTACGGATTTTTACTTCGTGATCCGCAGCGAAGACCCGGATGCGCTGAAAAGCCTGGGCGGGATCAAACAGGCTTACCCGAACAGTCAGCAGTCGCGCGTGGCCTGTCCGTCGTTATAAGCTACGCAGCAGGAAGTTGAGGGCAATGCCGCCGAACACCGCGGCGCCGAACCAGGTATTGTGCAGGAAGGCGCGAAAGCATTGCTGCGGGTCGCGATGCCGGATCAGCTTCATGTGATACAGCGCGATCGCCGCCGCCACCGCCAGCCCGCCGTAGAAGGCCACGCCCATCCCCCGCTGCTGCCCGATCCAGCCGAGCAGCCCCAGCGTCGCCGCATAGCACACCGCGATGGCGGCCAGATCAAAACGGCCGAAGGTGATCGCCGAGGTCTTGATGCCGATCTTGAGGTCGTCGACACGGTCGACCATGGCATATTGCGTATCGTAGGCAACCGCCCAGAAAACGTTGGCCGCCAGCAGAATCCAGGCTTCCAGCGGCACCTCGCCCCACAGCGCAGCGTAGCTCATCGGGATGCCGAAGCCGAACGCGATGCCGAGATAGGCCTGCGGAATCGCGAAGAAGCGCTTGGTGAAAGGATAGCTGGCGGCCAGAAACAGCGCGACGACCGAAAGCTTCAGCACCAGCGTGTTGAGCGGCAGGATCAGCAGGAAGGCCAGCAGCGATAGCCCCGCCGCCAGCAGCAGCGCTTCCTTAGGCGACACCTTGCCGGCGGCCAGCGGACGCTCGCGGGTGCGCGCCACGTGAGGATCGATCTCGCGGTCGGCGTAGTCGTTGATGACGCAGCCGGCCGAGCGCATCAGCACCACGCCCATGACGAAAATCCACAGGATCATCCAGTCCGGCCGCCCGTCGCTGGCCAGCCATTGCGCCCACAGCGTGGGCCACAGCAGCAGCAGGATGCCGATCGGCTTGTCGAGCCGCATCAACTTTTCGTAATGGGACAGGCGTTCGGTCAGGGTCATAGCGTGTCGATCGCGGGCAGAAAAACTTCGGTCACCAGCAGCGGATGGCCGTTGAGGCAGAACACCGAGCGGCGTGCCCACAGGCTGCTGGCTGCCAGCGGCTGTTGCCTGGCAATGGCATGGAACAGTGCGTGGTCGTGCCGTACCTGGCGGTAGGCTAAAGGCCGGCGCGCGATGCTGTGATCGCTGAACAGGACCTCGCCGAGCGAGCGGCTGCCGAGCCGGGTGATGCCGTTCCAGCCGCCGCGCAGGCCAGTGTGCGGCAGCACGCTGTGGGCAAACACCACCGGCACCTCATTGCACAGCAGCATCACTTCGCGCACATAGGCGCGGCTGCCCGGCGCCATGCCCAGCAGCGCGTATTCGTCCGGATTGGGGCGGGCGATGCCAGTGGCCAGCGGCACCACGCGAAACGAGGCGCAGCGCGCTTTCAGGCGCTGGGTGAGCGAGCCGTGGTCGCTGAGCCAGGAACGCAGCGAGCGCGGAATGGGATGCGGGTGGGCAAGCCAGCCCTGACGGGAATGCGACACGCGGTTAACGAGGTGGAAACCCAGCATTATGCCGCAGCTCGTGGCGCCGGGCAGGCTTGGTGCGAATCAGATCGTTGATAGCGATTGCCGGCTGCCGATCCAGCGCTCCAGGTGGCGGGCGGTGATGTCGGGGTGGTGGGCCAGACAGCGCTGTGCCAGGTTGCGCGCGGCTTCCAGCAGCGCGACATCGCGCTCGAGGTCGGCGAAGCGCAGCATCGGCAGGCCGCTCTGGCGGTGGCCGAGCAGTTCGCCCGGGCCGCGTAGCAGCAAGTCCTGGCGCGCGATTTCAAAGCCGTCGGTGAGCTCGAAAATGACCTTGAGGCGCGCCCGTGCGAGTTCCGAGACTGGCGTCTGGTACAACAGCACGCACACCGATTCGCGGCTGCCGCGCCCGACCCGCCCGCGCAGTTGATGCAATTGAGCAAGCCCCATGCGTTCGGCGTGCTCGATCACCATCAGCGCGGCATTGGGCACGTCGACGCCGACTTCGATCACGGTGGTGGCCACCAGGAGGTCGATTTCGTGCGCCTGGAACGCCGCCATTACCGCCAGTTTTTCATTCGGCTTCAGCCGCCCATGCACCAGGCCGATGCGCAGTTCCGACAGTTGTTCCACCAAGGCCGCATAGGTGTCCTGTGCGGTCTGCAGTTGCAGCTTCTCGGATTCCTCGATCAGCGGACACACCCAGTAGGTCTGGCCGCCGGCGAGGCAGGCCTCGCGTACGCGTGCCAGCACGTCGTCGCGGCGCGCGGCGTTGACCAGCTTGGTGACGATGGGGGTGCGGCCCGGCGGCAGTTCGTCGATCACCGAGACGTCGAGGTCGGCAAAAAAACTCATCGCCAGGGTGCGCGGGATCGGTGTCGCGCTCATCATCAGCTGGTGCGGTTCGATGCCTTTCTGCATCAGCGCCAGCCGCTGGCCGACGCCGAAACGGTGCTGCTCGTCGACCACAGCCAGGCCCAGACGCACAAAGCTGCCGGCTTCCTGGAACAGCGCATGGGTGCCGAATGCGAGGTCGGCTTCGCCTGCAGCGATGGCCTGCCAAGCCGCGGTGCGCTCGGCCTTGCGCTGGCTGCCCGAGATCCAGGCGCAACGCACCCCGAGTTCGGACAGGAGGGGTGCCAGCTTGCGGTAATGTTGTTCGGCGAGGATTTCGGTCGGCGCCATGAAGGCGGCCTGAAAGCCGTTCTCAATCGCCTGCAGGCAGGCCAGCGCTGCCACCACGGTCTTGCCGCTACCGACGTCGCCCTGCAGCAGGCGACGCATCGGGTGCGGCTGCGCCAGATCAGCGCTGATTTCCTGCCAGGCATGCGCCTGCGCGGCGGTTAATTCAAACGGCAGCGCGTGGGTGAAGGCGGCGGTCAGCTGCTGGCGGGGCGGCAAGGGCAGGGTCGGGCGCGACTTGCGTTGCCGGCGCGCGGTGGCGAGCGACAGCTGCTGTGCCAGCAGCTCGTCGAAGGCCAGCCGCTGCCACGCGGGGTGGCTACGCGATTCAAGCTCGGCAAGCGGGCAATCCAGCGGCGGCTGGTGCAGCAGGCGGATGCTGGCCTCCAGTTCGGGCAAGCCGAATTCGGCCAGCCAGTCGGCGGGCAGGGTGTCGGAAATCGGCGCCGCCAGTGCGCGCTCGACTGCGCGGCGCAATGTGGCCTGGCCGAGCCCGGCGGTGGTGGGGTAGACCGGGGTCAGCTGTGCCGGCAGGGGCGTGGCGTCGTCGGCTTTGGCAAAGCGCGGATGCACCATCTCCAGCCCGAGAAAGCCACCGCGCACCTCGCCGTTGAAACGAAAGCTCTCTCCCGGCTGGAACAGCTTGAGGTGGCTGGGATAGAAATTCAGGAACCGGATGCCGAGCACGCCGCCGGCGTCCTCCACCGTCACCGTCAGCATGCGGCGCGGCCGGTAGGCGACGCTGGCGTCCGTCACCACCGCCTGCACCTGCGCTGTCTGCCCTGGCAGCAGGTCACGGATCGGCGTGAGGTGGGTTTCGTCTTCCCAGCGCAGCGGCAGGTGCAACACCAGGTCGGCGTCGCGGGTGAGGCCCAGCTTGGCGAGCTTGGTGGTGAGCGCCGGGCTGACGGGGAAGGAAAACGGCGATGCCGCTTTCACTTTAAAACCTTATTTGAACCACAGAGGCACAGAGGCACAGAGAAAAAACAGGACAGGGCCGCTAAACCTGTGCACCCGCCATAGACGTACCGAACGCCGTACACGGCGGCCTGTTTTTCGATGTTCTCTGTGTCTCTGTGCCTCTGTGGTGAGCGGTTTGGATTCAATTCAGATTAGCCAACAACCATCACGGCGTCAGCCTCAACCAGCGCGCCGCGTGGCAATGCAGCCACACCGACCGCGGCACGTGCCGGATAGGGCGGGCTGAAGTAGCCGGCCATGATTTCGTTGACCCTGGGGAAGTGGCCGAGGTCGGTCAGGAACACGTTCAGCTTCACCACGTCGGCCAGCGAACCACCTGCCGCGGTTGCCACTGCGGCCAGGTTCTTGAACACCTGGTGGATCTGCGCGTCGATGCCATCGATCATCTGCATGGAGGCGGGTTCAAGGCCGATCTGCCCCGACATATAGACAGTGTGGTCGACCCGCACGGCCTGCGAATAGGTGCCGATCGCGGCTGGGGCGTCGGCGGTCTGGATGATGCTTTTGTTCATGCTGGATTCCGGGTTGGGGGAAATGCTTATTGGGGCGGCGCGGCGCGGCCGTCCTTCCTGCCCTTGATGCGGAAAATCCGCACCACGTCGGGCAGCGCGCGCAGGCCGCGCATCACACGTGCGAGGTGCATGCGGTTTTCCACCTGCACGGTGAAGAACAGCACGGTGTAGGGGCTGCCGTCTTCTTCCATTGCGATGTTGCCGATGTTGGAGCCGTGTTCGGCGATCGCTGCCGCGACCTTGGCCAGCACGCCGCGCTGGTTGCCGACGACGACCTTGATCGAGACGTCGAACATGTGGCCGGGCTCGGCTTCCCATTCGACGTCCAGCCATTTGTCCGGATCGGTGCGGTAGGCGCGGATCGAGGTGCAGTCGTGGGTGTGGATGATGAGGCCGCGATCCTTGTGGATGAAGCCGAGAATCGGGTCGCCGGGAATCGGGTGGCAGCATTGCGCCAACTCGACCGCGACACCTTCGGTGCCGCGGATACTGATGGCGTGGGGATGCGCCGGTTCACCTGTTTTTTCACCCTGCACGTGCAGCAGCTGGTGCGCCACCACCAGCGGCAATTTGCGTCCCAGGCCGATCCCGGCGAACAATTCCTCGCGGGTCTGCAGGCCGTAGTCCTTGACTACGCGGTCCCACACAGCCTGGTCGGGCTCGATCGCTTCTGGATGGAGTGCGGCAATGGCGTTATTGAGCAGGCGCTCGCCGAGCGCCGCCGCCTCTTCCACCCGCGTGTTGCGCAGGTAATTGCGGATGTGCGAGCGCGCCTTGCCGGTGACGACGAAATTCAGCCAGGCGGCGTTGGGGCTGGCGTTGGCGGCAGTGAGAATCTCGACGTGGTCGCCGTTGCGAAGCTGGGTGCGCAATGGCATCAGTTCGTAATTGATCTTGACGGCAATGCAGTGGCGGCCGACGTCGGTGTGGACGGCAAAGGCAAAGTCCACTGCGGTGGCGCCGCGCGGCAGCGCCATGATTTTGCCCTTTGGGGTAAACACATAGACTTCGTCGGGGAACAGATCGATCTTGATGTGTTCGAGGAATTCGGGTGAATCGCCGTGGTCGGCGTGGATGTCGAGCAGCGACTGCAGCCAGCGATGGGTGCGCGTCTGCACGTCGTTGAGCGCGGTCTCGGCGGATTTGTACATCCAGTGCGAGGCGACGCCGGATTCGGCCAGCCGGTTCATGTCGGGGGTGCGGATCTGCACCTCGATCGGGGTGCCGTTGGGGCCGAACAGGATCGAGTGCAGCGACTGATAGCCGTTGGCCTTGGGAATCGCGATGTAGTCCTTGAACTTGCCGGGGATGGGCTTGTACAGCGCATGCAGCGCGCCCAGCGCCAGATAGCAGGTCGGCTGGTCGCGCACCACTACCCGAAAGCCGTAGATGTCGAACACTTCGGAGAACGCCAGATTCTTTTCCTGCATCTTGCGGTAGATGCTGTGGAGGTGTTTTTCGCGCCCGCTGATGGTGGCCTCGATGCCGGCCTGCTCGAGCTTTTCCTGCAATGCGATCTTGATCTTGTCGACCAGTTCGCGGCGGTTGCCGCGCGCCGCCTTCACTGCCTTGGCCAGTACCTGGTAGCGATTGGGGTGACTGTAGCGGAAGCCGAGGTCTTCCAGTTCCTGGTAGACCAAATGCAGCCCCAGCCGGTTGGCGATCGGGGCGTAGATTTCCAGCGTTTCCTTGGCGATCCGCTTGCGCTTTTCGGCCGGCATCGCGCCCATGGTGTGCATGTTGTGCAGACGGTCGGCCAGCTTGACCAAAATGACCCGCACGTCCTGCGCCATCGCCAGCAGCATCTTGCGGAAGTTCTCTGCCTGCGCGTGCTGTTCGGAGGCAAACGCCAGTTTGTCGAGCTTGGAGACCCCCTCGACCAGCAGGGCGACGGCCTTGCCGAAGCGTGCCTCGATTTCGCACGCCGTCGCCGGGGTGTCCTCCACCACGTCATGCAGCAGCGCGGCGCACAGGGTTTGCGCGTCAAGATGCCAGCCGGCAAGGATGCCGGCGACGGCAAGCGGATGGGAAATATAGGGTTCGCCGCTTTTGCGGAACTGCCCTTCGTGGGCACTGCGGCTGAATTCGTAAGCCTGCTCGAGCTGACTGATTTCGTCAGGCGAAAGATAAGCCAGGTCCGGACGCAGCGATTCGAATTCGTGCGTCATCGCCGGCGCGCGGCTGGCGTGCGCCGGTTGACCAGAGGGAAGCCGCTCAGGCACGGCCCCGGTTGAGGATTTCACGGCCGACCTTGCCCGCGGCGATTTCGCGCAGTGCGGTAACGATGGACTTGTCCTTTGACTCGACCATGGGTTGCGAGCCCTGTGCCAGCTGGCGTGCGCGGTAGGTCACGGCAAGGGTCAGCTCGAAACGGTTAGGGAATATATCAATGCAATCATCAACGGTGATGCGGGCCATACGGATACTCCTGCTTCAGGCGGCGCGGGTGCGCCTTAGATACGTCGGAATTCGTCGAACAGAGCGGCGTGCCGGTAAAGCTGGCGTGCCGCCTCGAGGCGAACACTGCGGGTGATGGCGACCAGGTCCAGCAGGGCGTGGTCGAAGTCATCATTGACGATTATATAGTCGAACGCGTCGGCGTGAGCGACGTCGTGGGCGGCGGCGGCCAGACGGCGCTCGATGACCTCGTCGCTGTCCTGGCCGCGCCCGGCCAGACGGGTGCGCAGCGCATTGAACGACGGCGGCAGAATGAATATCGAGGCGGATTGCGGAAAATGCTGTCTGACCTGTTCCGCGCCCTGCCAGTCGATCTCCAGCAGAAGGTCGCGGCCGGCGTTGAGATCGCGCGTGATGCTGCCTTTCGAGGTGCCATAAAAATTGCCGTACACCTCGGCGTGTTCGAGGAACTCGCCTTCGGTCAGCATCACTTCGAAGCGTTCGCGGCTGACGAAAAGGTAGTCGCGACCGTCGGTTTCGCTGGGGCGCGGCGCGCGCGTGGTGAAGGAGATCGACAGGCGGATCGCCGGGTCGGCTTTCAACAGCGCCTTGACCAGACTGGTCTTGCCGGCACCGGAGGGGGCGCTGACGACGTAAAGCACGCCTTGGGTGGGGGAGGATGTCATGGTTGTTCCGTTCCTGTTGTCATTCAATATTCTGCACCTGTTCGCGCATTTGCTCGATCAGCACCTTGAGTTCGAGCGAGACGCGCGAGGTTTCCATCGCTACCGATTTCGAGCCCAGGGTATTGGCCTCGCGATGCAACTCCTGCATCAGGAAATCGAGCCGCTTGCCGACGGCGCCGGCCTGGTTCAGCACACGGCGCACCTCGGCAAAGTGGGTGGTCAGGCGGGAGCATTCCTCGTCGATATCGGCTTTTTGCGCCGCCAGCACGATTTCCTGCGCCAGTCGTTCGTGACCCGCCTCGCCCAGCGCATCGTGCAGGCGTTCCGTCAGCTTTTCGCGCTGGGCGGCAGCCAGCGCGGGCAGCAGCGGCGCCAGGCTGGCCACCTGCGCTTCGGCAGCAGCGAGCCGGTCGAGGATATGCTGTTTCAGCTTGGCGCCTTCGCGCTGGCGGCTCTCCACCAGTTCGTCCAGCGCCTCGCGCACGCCCGCCAGCGTCGCCTCGTTCAGCGCGTCCTGCGACAGGGCGGCGGTCTGCACCGCGCCGGGCCAGCGCAGGATATCATTGACGGAGAGCGGGGCGCTGTCAGGCAGGCGCTGCAGCACGTCTGCCTGCCAGTGCGCAAGGCGCTCAAGAATGCCTGGATTCAAGCCGTTATCCAGCGTGGCGGCAGGCAGCATGGTCAGGCCGATGCGGCATTCCACCTTGCCGCGTGCAAGACGTTGATTGATCAGCTCGCGCAGTTGCGGCTCGAGGGCGCGGAATTCGTCGCCCAGGCGAAAATGCAGTTCGAGAAAGCGCTGGTTGACGCTGCGCAGGTCGATGTTGACGCTGGCATGGTCAAGATTGAGGCTATGGGCGGCGAACCCGGTCATGCTGGCTGTCATGGGTGATCTGTATATGCGTTATGAATATGATTGCCGGTGTGGAACCGGGTTAAGCTTTTCGGCATGGCCGATTAACAGACAAAGATAATAGACGTTCGACTATGGCGACTCAACCCAACCAGGCGCTGCCCAACGGCTACCGACTGAATGAATACACCATCGTGCGCAAGATCGGCGGTGGCGGCTTCAGCATGGTGTATCTGGCGCGTGACGACAACAATCAGTCGGTGGCGATCAAGGAATACCTGCCGGGCCAGCTGGTGCTGCGAACCGAGGGCTCGGTCCTGGTGCAGGCCAGTTCGACCGAGAACAACAACATCTTCCGCCACGGCATGAAGTGCTTTTTCGAGGAGGGGCGGGCGCTGGCATGCATCGACCATCCCAATGTCATCCGCGTGACCAACTTCTTCCGCGCCAACGACACCGTCTACATGGTGATGCGCTTCGAACGTGGCAAAACGCTGCAACAGCACATCCAGGCCAATCGCGGCACCATCCGCGAAAGCTTCATCCGGCGGGTGTTTGCCCAGCTGATGAACGGCCTGCGCGAGGTGCACACGCACAAGCTGCTGCATCTGGACATCAAACCGTCGAATTTATACATCCGCCTGGACGGCTCGCCCGTCCTGATCGACTTCGGTGCGGCGCGGCAGACGCTCAGCCAGGAAGAAACCAAGCTGCAACCCATGTACACCCCCGGATTTGCCGCGCCCGAGCAGTATCACAACCGCGAACGGCTGGGGCCGTGGACTGACATCTACAGCGTCGGTGCCAGCCTGTATGCCAGCCTGGCCGGCTACCCGCCGCAGGCGGCTGATGCGCGCCTGCTCAACGACAATCTGGTGCCGGCAACGGTGAACTGGCGCGGGGCCTACTCCGACCAGTTGCTGGAAACCATCGACCAGTGCCTCAAGCTCAATTACATGGAACGCCCGCAAAGCGTGTTCAGCCTGCAGAAAGTCTTGATGGACAACACCGCGATGAAGCCGTCACGTACTTCACTGCTGACCAGCATCAAACGCTCGCTGAGCCGCGAATTGTTTTAAAGTAGCGTCATGAAATTCACCATTTATCAGGCGTCACGTCAGGGCGGGCGCAAAAACAACCAGGACCGAGTTGCCTATTCCTACAGCCGCGAAGCGCTGCTGATGGTGGTGGCGGACGGCATGGGCGGCCACATGCACGGCGAAATCGCCGCGCAGATTGCAGTGCAGACGCTGACCGACCAGTTCCAGAAAATGGCCAAGCCGCGCCTGGACGACCCCATGGCCTTCCTGGCCGATGCAACCACACGCGCGCATTATGCGATCAACGATTACGCGGTCGAGCAGGAGCTGCTGGAAATCCCCCACACCACCAGTGTCGCCGCCGTCATCCAGGACAACACGGCTTACTGGGCGCATGTGGGCGATTCGCGGCTGTACCTGTTCAGCGACGGCAGTCTGCTCGCGCGCACGGAAGACCACACCGCAGTGGCCCAACTGGTGCGCAACGGCATCATCAGCGAAGAAGAGGCGGGCACTCACCCGGAGCGCAACAAGGTGTCCAACTGCCTGGGGGGCTACGTCCCGCCGCAGGTGGAATGCAACGCGCCGATCCCCTTGCACGACGCCGACACCATGCTGCTGTGCACCGACGGCATATGGGGCATGATCAGCATGCCTGAAATATCGGCCCTGCTGCATGCCTACACGCTGGAAGATGCGGTGCGTCACCTGATGGATCACGCCGAATTCCGCGGCGGCGAACACGGCGACAACCTCAGCCTGATTGCCATGACCTGGGGCGAGGCGCGGATGCCGAGCAAGGATTCGATTTCCACCCTGGCGTTGCCGGATGGCGGCGTCACCACCCAGATCAACGCAATGAGCCCCCTATCCGGCTCGCAGGCGGTGTCGGACGACGAAATCGAGCGTGCGATCGCCGAAATCCAACAGGCCATCCAGAAAATTTCCGCCAAATAGGTGGCGTGCGAGCCCGACGTGGCAGGCCCGGCACGGTAAAACGCGGCCGTTAAGCTTGACGCGGTAAAATCGCGCTTTCCGTTTTGAACCGTCCACCATGTCCGCTCCCATTGCCCGTCCCAGCGGCCGCGCCCCCGATGCGCTGCGCGCCCTGTCGTTCATTCGCCAGTTCACCCGGCATGCCGAAGGCTCGGTGCTCGTCACCATGGGCGACACCCGCGTGCTGTGCACCGCCAGCGTGCTCGACAAGCTGCCGCCGCACAAAAAGGGCAGCGGCGAGGGCTGGCTGACCGCCGAATACGGCATGCTGCCGCGCTCCACCCATACCCGTAGCGACCGCGAAGCCGCGCGCGGCAAGCAGTCCGGGCGCACCCAGGAAATCCAGCGCCTGATCGGACGCAGCCTGCGCGCCGTGGTCGACCTGAAGAAGCTCGGCGAGCGCACCCTGCACATCGACTGCGACGTGCTGCAGGCCGACGGCGGCACCCGCTGCGCCAGCATCTGCGGCGCCTATGTCGCGGTGGCCGACGCCATCGACTGGCTCGTGCGCGAGGGCAAGCTCGCCGAGACCCCGCTCACCGACAGCATTGCCGCCGTCTCGGTCGGCGTCTATCAGGGCCAGCCGGTGCTCGACCTCGATTACATCGAAGACTCCGACTGCGACACCGACATGAACGTGGTGATGACCGGCAGCGGCGGCATCGTCGAAGTGCAGGGCACCGCCGAAGGCACGCCGTTTTCCCGCGCCACGCTTGAGGCGCTGCTAGACCTGGCCACCGCCGGCATCGCGCAGATCACCGCGGTCCAACGCCAGGTGCTCGCTTCATGAAGAAACTGATCATCGCCTCCGGCAATCCGGGCAAGCTGCGCGAGATTGCCCGCATTCTCGAACCGCTCGCCATCGTCGCCGCGCCGCAGTCCGATTTCGGCGTCCCCGAATGCGCCGAGCCGCACGTCACCTTCGTCGAGAATTGCCTCGCCAAGGCGCGCCATGCCAGTGCCCACACCGGCCTGCCGGCGCTGGCCGACGACTCCGGCATCTGCGTCGAGGTGCTCAACGGCGCGCCCGGCGTGTATTCCGCCCGCTACGCCGGCGAGCCGAAATCCGACGCACGCAACAACGAAAAGCTCATCGCCGCCCTCGCGGGGCAACCCAACCGCCGCGCGCATTACTACTGCGTGATGGTGCTGGTGCGCTACGCCGACGACCCCGAGCCGCTGATTGCCGAGGGCCGCTGGTACGGTGAAATCATCGACACGCCGCGCGGCGAGAACGGCTTTGGCTACGACCCGTATTTCCTGCTGCCCGAATTCGGCAAGACCGGCGCGGAACTCGGCGAGGACGAGAAGAACGCCATTTCGCACCGCGGCCGCGCTTTGCGCGAACTGGCCGACAAGCTGAAGCGGCTTGGCTGAGTCCGTCGTTCGTTTCCATAGCGGCGGCCTGAAAGTCCAGCCGCCGCTGTCGCTCTACATCCACCTGCCGTGGTGCGTGAAGAAGTGCCCGTACTGCGACTTCAATTCGCACGCTTTTCTCCCCTCGCCCGCAAGCGGGAGAGGGGCAGGGGGTGAGGGAGAGGGCAGCGCCCTCCCCGAAGCGGCCTACATCGACGCGCTGCTGCTCGATCTGGAACGCGCGCTGCCCGACATCTGGGGGCGCAGGATTCACACGGTGTTTTTCGGCGGCGGCACCCCCAGCCTGTTTTCTGCGGACGGCATCGACCGCATCCTCACCGGCGTGCGCACCCTGACGCAATTGACTCCCGGTGCTGAAATCACCCTCGAAGCCAACCCCGGCACGGTGGAAGCCGCCAAGTTCGTCGGTTTCCGCGAAGCGGGCGTCACGCGCGTCTCGCTCGGCATCCAGAGCTTTAACCCGCGCCACCTGCAGGCACTCGGGCGCATTCATGACGACAGCGAAGCGCGCCGCGCGGCTGAGCTCGTCGCCACCCATTTCGACACCTTCAACCTCGATCTCATGTTTGCCCTACCGGGGCAGACGCTGGCCGAGGCGCTGGCCGATATCGACACCGCGCTCACCTTCCAGCCGCCGCACCTGTCGGCTTACCACCTCACGCTCGAACCCAACACCCCGTTCGGCCACACCGCGCCGGCGAACCTGCCGGACGAGGATCTCGCCGCCGACATGCAGCTGGCGATCGAAGCGCGGTTGGCTGAGGCGGGCATGCAGCACTACGAAACCTCGGCCTATGCGCTGCCAAATCACGCCAGCCGCCACAATCTCAACTACTGGCAGTTCGGCGACTATCTCGGCATCGGCGCCGGTGCGCATTCAAAACTAAGCTTTCACGACCGCATCCTGCGGCAGATGCGCGTGAAGCATCCGCAGCAATACATGGATGCCGTGGCGCAGGGTACGCACATCGCCGACACCCGCACGCTTACGCGCGCCGACCTGCCGTTCGAGTTCATGATGAATGCCCTGCGCCTCAACGAGGGCGTGCCCGCCGCGCTGTTCGACGAACGCACCGGCCTGCCGCTGATTGTCTGCGCGTCCGCCCTTGAACGCGCGCGCGGTCTGGGTTTGCTGGAACGCGACGCGACCCGGCTCAAGCCGACACTGCAGGGGCAGCGCTTTTTGAACGATCTGCTGGAATTATTTTTGCCGGGTTAGCGGGGTGGCCGTCCACATACGCGGTTCCTTACGCCATTACGTCATTGCGAGGAGCGTAGCGACGCGGCAATCCAGAATGCCTGCTTAATCATGCGCTGGATTGCCGCGCTTCGCTCGCAATGACGGCCATACCAAATTAATCAGTGTTTCCCTAGTGATGACTGCCGCTGGGTTTGCCTTTCAGGCGATAGAGGGTGCCGCAATAGGGGCATAGCGCTTCGCCGCGCGACTCGATGGGCAGGTAGACGCGCGGGTGCGCATTCCAGTCCGCGTGCTGCGGCATCGGGCAGTGCAGGGGCAGGTCGCCCTCGGTGACCTCGATGACGCGTTGGGTGTTGTCGTGCCGCTCGCTCATGCTGATCTCGCTTATTTGACCGGGGTGAGCCAGCCGGTGTGGGCCGCGGCACGGCCGTGCACGCAGTCGAAATACATCGCCTGCAGCCGGGTGGTGATGGGGCCGCGGGTGCCTTCGCCGATCGCCCGGTTGTCGAGTTCGCGGATCGGCGTGACCTCGGCGGCGGTGCCGGTGAAGAAGGCCTCGTCGGCGCTGTAGACCTCGTCGCGGGTGATGCGTTTTTCAACCAGCGGCAGGCCGATTTCGGCGGCAAGCTGGATGAGGGTGTCGCGAGTGATGCCTTCCAGCGCGCTGGTTAAGTCCGGTGTGATGAGCTTGCCGTTGCGGATGATGAAGACGTTCTCGCCCGAGCCTTCGGCGACGAAGCCGTCGACGTCGAGCAGCAGCGCTTCGTCGTAGCCGTCCGTCTCGGCTTCCTTGTGCGCCAGGATGGAGTTCATGTAGTTGCCGTTGGCCTTGGCCTTGCACATGGTGACGTTGACGTGATGGCGCGAGAACGAACTGGTTTTGACGCGGATGCCACGCTCCAGCGCTTCCTGCCCCAGATAGGTGCCCCACGGCCAGGCGGCGACGATGACATGCACCGACAGGTTTTTGGCCGAGATACCCATGGCCTCTGAACCGAGAAACGCCATCGGCCGCAGGTAGCCTGATTCGAGGCCGTTCTCGCGCACCACGGTGCGCTGCGCTTCGGAGATCGTGTCCTTGTCGAACGGCAGTTTCATGCCGAGGATATGGGCGGAGCGGAACAGCCGGTCGGTGTGTTCCTGCAGGCGGAAAATCGCCGTGCCCTGCTCGGCCTTGTATGCGCGCACGCCCTCGAAAACGCCCATGCCGTAGTGCAGGGTGTGGGTGAGGACGTGGGTGGTGGCGTCGCGCCAGGGAACGAGTTTGCCGTCGTACCAGATGACGCCATCGCGGTCGGCCATGGACATGGTGAAAAATCTCTTAACGAATGGAAAACGCCGATTTTACCGGAATCCGGACGCATACGAACTTGCTATGGGCTTTAGCCCATAGCAAGTCGGAGTCCCCTTGTGGGGCGGCGAGGCGGCCGCATTGTGGCACGATGCGGCCAACCAGGAGACATAACATGCGATGGAAAGGGTTGGTTTTCGCGCTGCTGCTGGCGCCGCTCGCCAGTTGCGCCGAGCCTGCGCGCTTCGACTATTACCTGCTGGCCCTGAGCGTGGCGCCAGCGTTCTGCGAGGACGCGCCGCAGCGCAAGCAGGCGTTCGCGCAATGCCGGGCCCTGTCCGAGGCCGGCTTCAGGGCGATGCCGCTGACACTGCACGGACTGTGGCCGAATCGCACCGACCGCAGGCATCCGGTGTACTGCGGCGGCGAAGCCAGCGGCGCATTCTGCCGCTTGCCGCCGCTGCGCCTGCCGGCGGCAACGCGCGCGCGGCTGGCGCAGGTGATGCCGGCGGCGACGGACTGTCTCGACCGCTACCAGTGGGCCAAGCACGGCAGCTGCTCGGGGCTTGCCGAGGCGGATTATTTCGCCGCCTCGGTTGCACTGACCGAGCGCGTCAATCGCGCAATCGGCGGCGAGATCGCGCGTCACATGGGCCGCGAAGTCAGCCTGGCATCCCTGCGCGAGACGCTGGCCCGCGCCGACCCTGCATTGAAGGATGCCGTGACCTTCGACTGCCAGACGCCGCGCACGCCCGACCCGGCCAAGCGCCGTCCCATGCTGCGGGAGGTGCGGGTCCATTTCGAGCGCGACCCGGCGACCGGGCTGCCGGGGCAGCCGCTTGCCTACACCCGTGCGAACGTCAGGCATTACAACTCGGGGTGCTCGCAGGGGAAGGCCTATATCGATACGCCGCTGGATTAACGGTTGACATGAACGACGCTGGGGGAATCAGCTCCCGCCATCGTCACATTGCCGGAAGACTTACAGGTAGGATTTGGCTTCCTCACCTGGATTGGGCAGGCCGGCGATCCGCCATGCCTCGCGCGGGCTGGGGAACAGGCGCTGCATGCAGTCGGCACTCTGGCCCGTGAGATGGCAGATGTGGCTCAGCGCGGTTACGCTGTCGTGCTTGGCATACTCGCGCCGCAGTGCGTGCAGCAGGCCGATCTGCAATTCGTTGAGTTCACCCAGGCCGTCGCTCCGGGCGACGCGGTCAGCCAGGTTCTCGCTCCACATTGCCGGGTCGAGCAGGAAACCGTCGGAATCGAAGATGGCAGGGCCGGGCGGGGTGGGGGACATGTTCATGTCAACTCCTGTGACAGGCGGGCTCATGAATATATATAGCACGCCCTCCGGAGTCAGCCAGGTGCGTGCGGCCGCCCCGTGTTCAGGTGAGGTCGAGTTGGGCCACCAGTCGGCGCACCGGCGTGGGCAGTGCGGCATTGAGCGCGTCAGTCGGGGGCAGCCAAATCTGGCCGGGCCGCGTGATCTGGCGCGGCGCCAGCTGCATCTGGACGGGCTGGATATGCAGCTTGAAGTGGGTGAAGCTGTGGCTGAATCGCGGCAGCACCTGCTGCGCGAGCGGGGTGAGGCCGAAGCAGTCACGACAGTGGGCGGCCGCGTCGGCGTCCGGGGTGAGTTCGGGCAGGCTCCACAAGCTGCCCCATATGCCCTGTGCGGGGCGTTTTTCCAGCATCAGCTCGCCCCGGTCAAGCAACAGCAGCATCAGCACCTGTTTTTCGGGCAGGATTTTTTTGGGGCGAGGCGTGGGCAATTCGGCGGTTCGATGCTGCGTGAAGGCAACGCAATCGGTGCTGACCGGGCACACCGGGCAGGCGGGTCGGCTGCGCGTGCAGGCGAGTGCGCCCAGATCCATCATGCCCTGGGTGTAGGCCTCAATGGCGTTGCGCGGAAGATGCGACTCGGCCAGCTGCCATAGCGCCGTTTCAACGTTCCTGTCGCCGGGCCAGCCGGCAATTCCGCCGTGGCGCGCCAGTACGCGTTTGACGTTGCCGTCGAGAATGGCGCCGCGCTGGCCGAACGCCAGCGCGGCAATGGCGGCAGCTGTCGAGCGCCCGACGCCGGGCAGCTGCGCGATGATGTCGGCCGCGGCCGGAAATATTCCATCATGGCTTTCGACTAGGGTGCGCGCGGCGGCATGCAGGTTGCGCGCGCGACTGTAGTAGCCGAGTCCGCTCCACAGTGCGAGCACATCGTCCTCATGCGCGGCAGCGAGGGCGGGCAGATCGGGGAAACGCGCGACAAAGCGCTCGAAATAGGGAATGACCGTGGCCACCTGGGTCTGCTGCAGCATGACTTCCGATAGCCAGATGCGGTAAGGGTCATGGGTAGCCTGCCAGGGCAGGGCGTGGCGGCCATGGCACTGTTGCCAGCGGATGATGCGGGAGGCGAATGATTTCACCCCGGCAGAGTAGCCGGGGTGACGGGGTGAATCAATGGGATGCTCCGCAGGGCGGGATGGAGTCGTATGCGTCAACAACCCCGCGCTCAGGCGTGGCCGAGTTTCTGCCGGAACAGGTTCATCAGCTTGCCGAACGCCGATTCGGTGATGGATTTGCGTTCGACCAGCACCGCTTCGCCACGGCGCAGCTTGTCGGCCAGGCGGAGCTGGCTGATGGAAAAGCTGTTCATGCCGTCCTGGTCCGAGAACAGGTAGGTGTTCTTGACGCTGCTGGCCCAACCCAGCCGTGCCCAGCGGAAGGTGCCGTCGTCGTAGTGGAATTCCACCCAGTCGCCCTTGTTCAATGCGCGGGCGCGCAGGTTGAACTCATCCTCCACTTCGGGTGCGGCTTCGGATTCGGGCTCTGACGTGGCGGCCTCAGCGGCTGTCGGGGCGGGTGCCAGTTCCTCGATTGCTTCGGGCGTGATGTCGGGCAGCGGCACCGGCTGGGCATTGGGACGCACCGCGTTGGCGTGCAGGATGACCAGGGTGGCGAAGAAACGGTCGGACAGCTTTTGCGGCAGATCGATTTCTGCCACGCCTTCGCGCAGCCGTTTCAGCAATCCGGGCAGAATGCGCACCAGCATCAGGCGCGCGTCCATATCGGCCTTGGACTGCACGCTCCACACCAGTTCGCGCATGGTTTCGACATGGCTGTTGAAATGCGCGCCCTGCTCGCCTTCGTTGACGTAATCCAGGGTCAGCAGTTGCGCCCAGTCGCGCCGCAGAAATTCACGCAGGGCGTCCACCACCGGCTGCTCCTTGTTGAGCGCGCGATTGATGAAGTCGTGCACGATCACCGGCGCGAGCTCTGCGCGCTCGGACTGCTTGATCTGGGCAATGTCCTGCTGCAGGCTGGCGTCGACGATTTCTTCCAGCGTCTCTTCCAGCAGGCTGCCCATCGCTTCCAGTTCCACGGCGGCGGAATCGAATACAGTGATGTCCTTTTCGAAGCTGTCGAGCACTCGGCTGACCACTTGCGAAATGGCTTCCAGTCGCGCATTGCCTGCCTCGTTGTCGGGCAGGTGGACGGCCAGCGTGGCGATCGCATCCAGCATGCGGCGGACCGGATGATTCGATTGTGAGAAGAAGTTGCGGTCGAGCATCGCCGCCTTCAGCACCGGAATTTGCAGGCGCGCAATTTGCGCCTTGAGATGATCCGGAATGGCGGCATCATCGAAAACCACATCGAACAGCATCGCCACCGCATCGACCAGCACCGCGTCAAGCGGACTGGCAGCCTGCATCACCGGACTTTGCTGCAGGCTGCGCAGCACGTTCTGGATGGTGGCGGCTTCCAGCAGGGGGAGTTCGAAACGACCGCCGCCGGGCAGCATCATGGCGCCCGATTTCAGCTGGCCGAGCGAGTCGAGCAGGCTGAATCCGGCCAGTCCTGCTGACGCGCCGCCCGCCCCCCCTCCCCCCGCTGCGCTGCCGCTGTGCGCCAGTTGCTCGAACAGCTTGAACATGTCGCCGCCCGTCTGCCCCTGCATGGCCGGGGCCGGACCGGCTGCCCCGGCGCTGTTGGGCGCTGTCCCTTGCGCCCGGCTTTTCGCACCGACCTTGAGGTCGGGCAGGATGCCGCGGTCGATCAGGTAACGGTTGATGGACTGGTAGATGTGCGCGAGCTCGGTGGTCAGCACCAGGTCGAACTGGTTCAACAGCACGATCCGGATGGCCTGTTCAAGCTGCATGCGGCTGATGCCATCCAGCAGCGCTTCGCACAATACACGCGGGCCGAGCGGACTGTCGTTTTCGGACAGGTCGGAGCGGCTCAGCAGATGGGCGATGCGGGCATCCAGGGCGACCAGCTCTTCGGCGCAGTTGTAACGCAGTCGTGAAGTGGCTTTATCGATCACCAGCGTGATTTCGAAATCCTGGTCGTCCAGCAGGGACAACTCGAGCAGTTCGCCGCCGGCGGGCTTTTCGCGGTTATGGGCAAAATCGTTGAAAGTTTGGCAATACGCATCCTTGCAGGCGCTCAGCAATTCATTGGCCCGTGTATTGAGGATGCCCTGGGCGCTGTAATACGAATTGCGCGTATCCAGCAACGGCGAACGATCGGCCATCGCCAGCAGGGTGTTTTCCATGGCCTCGGACTGCCTGGTCAGCACACGGGTCGTGCCCTCGATCAGCAAGTCACGGCAACCGTGCAGAATCGACAGGGCTTCGGCGGAGACCTGCGCGCGGCGTGAACGCTCAAACTGTTTGAGGTTAACTACGACTGAATTTTCTGGCATTTCGCGCTCCATGGGAATCACCTCGCGGTATCGGCGGTTGGCTGACCTGGGAACGGGGTGACCTGCGCGTGACCGGAAGCTGCCGGCGGTCCCGCTGTCTCGGCCGCCTGCTGCGGGGACTGAGACCGGTAACTTTGCGTCCCCGCCTCGCGGCGGGTTTGCCCTGTTCGGTGGTCGGCGATTGTGTCTGAAAGTCGACACACAGCCGCACAATAGATCTA
The DNA here is from genome assembly GCF_001530125.1 of Thiobacillus denitrificans. Taxonomy (GTDB): domain Bacteria; phylum Pseudomonadota; class Gammaproteobacteria; order Burkholderiales; family Thiobacillaceae; genus Thiobacillus; species Thiobacillus denitrificans_C. The sequence goes on from NZ_LDUG01000003.1 coordinate 21,391, forward strand.
TCGGCCGGAGGTGGAGAAAACTTGAGCGTGCGAATTGAAAATATCAGCCGAGGCGGGTCGACCAGTTTGCTTTCAAGCGTAGCATGGCTTTGCGGGTGAGCGACTGCTCCGGAATGCGTGCGCGGCCAGCACGTATCTCAGTCGCGAGCCGTTCGCAGCCGAGTGAAACATGGCGCCCGCCAGCGCTGTCGCAGAACAGGAGGTGGCCATTCACCCCGACCCAGAGCACGCGCGCGGCCGTCAGGTCCTCGTAAGCCGGGTCGAAATCCACCCAGTCGCCTTCGCGCAACTGCTGTGCCTGTTGCAGGGCGGAATCATTGGCCGGAGTATCCGCAAACTGGAGAGCGAGCGACGCGATCTGCTCCCGCGAGACGCGGCGCGGCATAAATGAGTTGACCACCCTTTCACGTTGACCCAGGGCGGGACGAATCCAGCACTCCTGGGTGGCGGTGATGGCGCTGAAAAAGTCCTTCAACTGCGCAGGCTCGGCCCCTTGCGCCAGCAGCCCGCGCCGCAGCGCGGCGTTGATGGATGGAATCGATTGCAGGCGGGATTCCCGCGTGGCGTCGCCGTCCGGCGCCTGCAGACTGAGAAAAAGCTGTTGCAGGGTATGGCAGGCCGCGCGCCAGTCAGGGCCCTCGCCGGATTCGGCCACATACAGCGAGGCCATCTGCGGCACCCAGGCCGCTTGCAGCCGCCGCAATACGGATTCCGGGGCAGGGTAGCGTTCGGTCAGGTCATGCAGGTTTTCCAGCGCTAGCAGGGTGCCCAGTTCCTGGCGTTCGATGTGCTCCATCCGCGCCACGTCAGAAGCCAGCCGGGGATCTGGGCGCGCCGCTTCGTCGGCCAGCCAGGCGGCCAGGCTGGTGTGCGCCTGCGCAAAGGCCTCGGCGGGGGGTGCCCAGGATCGTGGTGGAGGGCGGCGCAGGCGGCCTGGATGTGCTCGAGCGCAGGGACATGCGAGGCGTCGTGCTCGGGAAAACGGCGCGAGAACTGGCCCATCAGATCAATCAATTGGCGTGCCGGGTGCTGATCGGCGCTGAAAAAGTCGGGCGCAACCAGGGCGTCACGGAGGGCCGGGATTTGCAGGTGCGCGATTGCAGCCCTGTAACGCGGCGATAGACCCGGGTCGTCGAGGATGAATTCAAACAGCCCGGCGACGGCATCCAGCACTGCGAGATCATGTGCATCGGTGCCGGGATGGTGCGCACCCTGCTGCAATTGCTGCAGGATGCGCGCGGGGACGTCCGACGGCGCGCTTGTACTTTGCCGGATCGATTTCGTTCGCCTGTGTGGCTACCGGCTGGATATGTTCCAGGATGGCCTGCCCGGCATCGCTTGGCGTGCTCCGGGGCAGAAGGGGAGCTGCGTGTGCAACAGGAAGTTCGGGGATGTCCTGCACACCCAGAAACTGATAGAGCGCCGTGTAGGTGTGTTTCAGCGTATCGAGCAGGGGGGCGGCGGCACACTGGAGCAGGAGGGTGCCGCATGGCGAGTCGATGTCCAGCGCATCGAGTGCGCGCGACAGCGCGCGCACGACCGGCAGCGGGCCATAGACGTTGGCATGGTCTGCTGGATCTTCCGACGCTGCCCGCCGCACCGCCTGCAAACGGCCGAATAGCTGCAACATGTTGGCCCGCAGGACTTCGGTCAGTTGGGCAGCGGACTTTTCTTCTGCCAGTTGTCGCTTGAGCGCGTCGTCGTCCAGCAGCTGCAGTTCGGCCGGACGGCTGTCATGGCGCAGGGTAAACGCCTCGGGCCGGGCGAGGTGAAGACGGAACTGATCGACAAACGCAGTAGACAAGGCATCCGGACGGGTATTGAGCCAGTCCAGGCAAGCCTGCCCGGTGGCGATGGCCGAAGGCGTCATCTGCGCCGCAATGGCGCGCAAAACGCTGCCCTGAAGCGGGGCATGGCTGCGCTGGAAAAAATTGCCCAGCGCCTGCGTCATGCGTGCATCAGCTTCGGATAGCAGCGCAGCAGGAGTAAGGGGAGTCGATTGGGTATTCATGGCCTGGTTGCAATAACGGCCATGGCGTACGAATTATTGAACTGCGGCCAGCCAGATAGCCTGTCTGCAAGCAGTGTTTGGAGCGGGCGAAGGGAATCGAACCCTCCTCATGAGCTTGGGAAGCTCAGGTAATGCCACTATACGACGCCCGCGCGGTAGAATTCGGCATGATACTGAAACTCATGCCCATCGGATAGAAAAGAAGTGATTTGTGATTGAACTGGTCATCAACGGCGAAGCCCGCAGCTTTCCTGCGCCGCTTACCCTGGCTCAACTGATCGAGTTGCAGGACCTGGCGGGAAAGCGCATCGCCATCGAAAAAAATGGCGAGATCGTCCCGCGCAGCCAGCACGCCACCACTTCGCTGGCCAGCGGCGACCGCCTGGAAATCGTCGTCGCGGTCGGCGGCGGCTGAAGTGGGAGAGGGGTGAGGCGTCGGGGGTGAGGTGCCCCGCCCCGGCCTCTGCCCTTCGTTCCTCATTTCCCCGCGCCTAACCCATCACCCTTACGCCTCACCTGAACTTATGAACCCTCTCGTCATCGCCGGAAAATCCTATGCCTCCCGCCTGCTGGTGGGCACCGGCAAGTACCAGGACTTTGAGCAGACGCGCCTCGCGGTCGAAGCCTCGGGCGCCGAAATCATCACCGTTGCCATCCGCCGCACCAACATCGGCCAGGATGCCGGTCAGCCCAGCCTGCTCGACGCGCTGCCGCCGTCGAAATACACCTACCTACCCAACACCGCCGGCTGCTACACGGCTGACGACGCCATCCGCACCCTGCGCCTTGCGCGCGAACTGCTGGACGGTCACGCGCTGGTCAAGCTCGAAGTGCTGGGCGACGCCGAATCGCTGTATCCCAACGTGGCCGAAACGATCAGGGCCGCCGAGGTGCTGGTAAAGGACGGCTTCCAGGTGATGGTCTACACGTCGGACGACCCGATCGCCGCCAAACAGCTGGAGGACATCGGCTGTGTCGCTGTGATGCCGTTGGCGAGCCTGATCGGTTCCGGCATGGGCATTCTCAATCCGTGGAACCTGCAGATCATCATCGATCGCCTCTCGGTGCCGGTGATCGTCGACGCCGGTGTAGGCACTGCCAGCGACGCCACCATCGCGATGGAACTCGGCTGCGGCGCCGTGCTGATGAATACCGCGATCGCCGGCGCCGGCAATCCGGTGCTGATGGCCTCGGCGATGAAAAAAGCGGTGGAAGCCGGCCGCGAAGCCTTCCTCGCCGGCCGTATGCCGAAGAAGATTTATCAAGCCAGCCCCAGTTCGCCCACCAGCGGCCTCATCGCTGAAAATAAAAGCGCGGGCAGCAAATAAGCATGACGACAGACACTGGCGCGCACCCACGCATCCGTTCCTATGTGCTGCGCGCCGGGCGCGTTGGCTCCGGCCAGGCGCGTGCGCTGGCTGAAATCGGTCCGCAGTTCATGTTGCCGTACCAGCCCGCGATGCTCGATTTCGAGGCGGTGTTCGGTCGCGCCGCCCCGCGCATCCTGGAAATCGGCTTCGGCATGGGCGAAGGGCTGGCCGAGATTGCCGCCGCTCACCCGGAAAACGACTACCTCGGCGTTGAGGTTCACACGCCTGGCGTCGGCGCACTGCTGAAGCAGCTTGGCGAGCGGGGGCTCACCAATGTCCGGGTCGTCCAGCACGATGCCGTCGAGGTGCTGACTCACATGCTGGCGCCGGCCAGCCTCGCCGGCATCCACATCTTTTTCCCCGATCCCTGGCACAAGAAGCGTCACCACAAGCGCCGCCTGATCCAGCCTCCGCTGGTGAGTCTGCTGGCCAGCCGCCTGGCGCCCGGCGCCTACATCCACCTCGCCACCGACTGGCAGGACTATGCCGAGCAGATGCTGGCCGTGCTCTTCGCCGAGCCGCAGTTGCAAAACACCGTGGCGGATTACGCGCCGCGCCCCGACACCCGCCCCCTCACCAAGTTCGAGCAGCGCGGCATCCGTCTGGGCCATGGGGTGTGGGACCTGGTGTTCCGCCGGATTTAAAAATCTGCGGCGCCATGCCGCTATGATGCAGGCATGGACATCCTCGAACTCGTCAAGGCGGCATTCGCACTGTTTGCCATCGTCGACCCGGTCGGCGTCATTCCGCTTTTTCTCCTCGCCACCCACGGCTACACCCTGGCGCAGAGCCGTGGAGCGGCACGCATCGCGGCGCTGACGGTGCTCGGCGTGTTGACGCTGTTCACGTTCGCCGGCGAACCCATGCTGGATTTCTTTGGCATTCGCCTCGAGGCGTTCTCGGTGGCGGGCGGCCTGCTGTTGCTATTGCTGGCACTGTCGATGGTGCAGGCGCACGTCAGCCCGCAGCGGCAGACGCAGGACGAGGCGCTGGAAGCCGAGGAAAAGGACGCGGTCGGTGTGGTGCCGCTCGGCATTCCGCTGCTGGCCGGGCCGGGCGCGATCACCCATGTCATCGTGGCAGCGGGCGCGGCGCAGGGCGATGTGCTGCACCAGGGCCTGTTGCTGATCCCGGTGGCGCTGGTGGCCCTGTCGGTGTGGCTGGCGTTTCGTGCCGCACCGATGATTGCGCGGCGGCTCGGCAAAACCGGGATTCACGTCGTCACGCGCTTGATGGGTCTGATCATCGCGGCGATTTCGGTCGAGATGATCGCGGGCGGCCTGGGCAAGCTGTTCCCGGGTTTGCTGGCCTGATCGGGTGCATCGTGCACCGATAGCGCGCATTTCCGCGCAACGCACCCTTCATCGGCACGATCTATCATGTGTTCACTGCTGGCACGATTGCTGCGCCATTCAGGCATAAACCTTAAAGGAGTCAAGTATGGAATTCGGTATCGTCGGACTGGGTCGCATGGGCGGCAACATGGCGCGGCGACTGGCGCGCAAGGGCGCGCAGATCGCGCTATACAACCGCAGTTTTGATGTGACGCAAAGCCTGGCTGAAGAAACGGGCCATCTCGCCTGTGACAGCTTGCAAGCCCTGGTCGATGCACTCGCCACGCCGCGCATCGTGTGGCTGATGTTGCCTGCCGGCGACGCAACGGAAGCGACGTTGCAAGCCTTGCGGCCGATACTGGCGCCGGGTGATCTGATCGTGGATGGAGGCAATTCCTTCTATAAAGATGTGCAGCGCCGCACCGCCTGGCTGGCCGAACGCCAGATCGAGTTTTCCGATGCAGGGGTGTCCGGTGGCGTGTGGGGGCTGGAGAACGGCTATTGCCTGATGTTTGGCGCGAGCGAAGCGGCAGCGGCCCGGCTCAGGCCTTATATGGAGAAACTCGCCCCCGCGTCGGACCGTGGCTGGCTGCATTGCGGCTCGGTCGGCTCCGGGCATTTCGTCAAGATGGTTCATAACGGCATCGAGTACGGCATGATGCAGTCGCTGGCCGAAGGCTTCGCGCTGATGAAAAACAAACCGGGGTTTGAGTTGAATCTCGGTGAAATTGCCGAGCTGTGGCGCCACGGCAGTGTGGTGCAATCGTGGCTGCTTGATCTGTCGGCGGATTTTCTGGCGCAGGATCAGACGCTCGAGAACATTCTGCCTTATGTCGGCGACTCCGGCGAAGGTCGCTGGACCGCGCTCGAAGCGATCGAGCAGGGCATCCCCGCGCCGGTGATGACGCTGTCCCTGATGATGCGCTTTGCCAGCCAGGGCAAGAGCGATTACGCCAATAAAATGCTGGCAAAAATGCGTCAGGGCTTCGGCGGCCACGAAGTGAAGGAGGGCTGAGATGAACCTGGGCAAAAACGATTCAGCCGATAATCTGCCGTGTTCGTTCGTGATTTTCGGTGCGACCGGCAACCTCGCATCAAACAAGCTCCTGCCTGCGCTGTATCACCTGGAGGCCGCCGGACGGCTGGCCGAGTCGCTTACGATCATCGCATTTGCAAGGCGTGACTGGACGACGGAAAACTGGCGCGAACACATGCGCGAGACGCTCGATGGCAAGATCAAAGGCTCGCTCGACACGCCGGTGTTCGAACGCTTCATCGCGCGCTTCAGCTATCACAAGGGCGATCTCAACGACGTTGCCTCCTACCGCGCGCTGGCCGAGCGCCTGCCGCCCGAATCGGCGTGTTCGGGCGCGGTGTTCTATCTCGCAATCAAGCCGGCGGAATTCGGCGCAGTGATCCAGAATCTCGAAGCCGTGGGACTCAACAAGCCGCGCGGCCTGCACCGCGTGGTGATCGAAAAGCCTTTTGGCGAAGATCTCGAATCGGCGCAGATGCTCAATCGTCTGCTGCACCAGTATTTCGACGAGGAGCAGGTCTACCGCATCGACCACTTTCTCGGCAAGGAGACGGTGCAGAACCTGCTCGTCTTCCGTTTCGCCAACACGCTGATCGAGCCCTTGTGGAACCGCAATTTCATCGACCATGTGCAGATCACCGTGGCAGAGTCGATCGGCATCGAGGATCGCGCGGATTACTACGATCGTGCCGGCGCGCTGCGCGACATGCTGCAAAACCACCTGATGCAGTTGCTGACCGTCGTCGCGATGGAGCCGCCCGCCGCGCTCGAAGCCGACGCGCTGCAGGACGAAAAGGTGAAGGTGCTGCGCTCGATCCGTCCGATCGCCAAGCGCGCAGTGCACGCGCATGCGCTGCGTGCGCAATACACCCACGGCAAAATCGATGGCAAGCCCGTGGTGGGCTACCAGCAGGAAGAAAACGTTGAGCCGAACTCCATCACCGAAACCTTCGTCGCAGCCAAGTTTTACATCGACAACTGGCGCTGGCGCGGGGTGCCGTTCTTTCTGCGCACCGGCAAGCGCATGCCGCACCAGACCTCGATGATCGCGATCCGCTTCCGCCATCCGCCGCAGCAGCTGTTCCGCGAAACCCCGCTCGAGACGATCGATCCCAACTGGATTCTGCTGTCGATCCAGCCTGACGAATCGATGCGCATGGAAATCCACGTCAAGCAGCCCGGGCTCGACATGGACACGCGGCTGATGCAGATGAATGCGAGTTTTCTCAAGACCGACGAGCAGACGCTCGATGCCTACGAAACCCTGCTGCTCGACGTCATCGAAGGCGACCGCTCACTGTTTCTGCGCTTCGACGAAATCGAATGGGCGTGGCGGGTGGTCGATCCCATCCTTAATCACTGGGCGGTCGAGCGCGAATATATCCCGACCTACGCCGCCGGCAATTGGGGGCCGGCCGACGCCAATCGTCTGTTCGACAGCGACGACCAGGTCTGGCGCAACGAACTGTGATGCAGCCCGAATGGCGAGTGCTCGCCGACGCCGATGCGCTGGTGGAACGCCTGGCCGCTGCGCTGTGTGCCGAAGCCGAGGCTGCCATCGCCGCGCGTGGCGTGTTTCATCTGGTGCTGGCGGGCGGAACCACCCCGCTTGCCCTGTATCGCGCGCTGGCTGACAGACGTGCGGGCGATGCGCGCTGGCATGTCTGGTACGGCGACGAGCGCTGTTTGCCGGCGGACTATCCCGAGCGCAACAGCGTCATGCTCGAAGCCGCCTGGTTTGCGGCGTCAAGCATTCCTCCGGAAAACCGTCGTCCGATTCCCGCCGAACGCGGTGCGCGCGAGGCCGCAGCGGTGTATGGCGAGTGGCTGGAAGGCGTGGGAGATTTCGACGTGGCCCTGCTCGGCATGGGCGAGGACGGTCATACTGCGAGCCTTTTCCCCGGACACGGCTGGGGTGATGCGCCCGACAGCGCAGATGTGCTGGCGGTTCACGCTGCGCCGAAGCCGCCGCCCGAGCGGGTGAGCCTGTCGGCGGCGCGGCTGAATCGCAGCCGGCGCGTTTGGTTTGTCATTACAGGTTCGGGCAAGCGCAAAGCGCTGCTGTGCTGGAAAAACGGCGAGACGCTCCCGGCATCAGTTGTGCGGGGCAAGCTGGAAACCGTGGCCTGGCTGGATGCCGCGGCCTGGCCGGTTAATGAGTGATCACTCGGCTGTGTCGGGTTTCGGTGCGGCCGTTTTTTTGGGCTTGTTCGCTGCTGTCGCCAGCAGCGCCTGGCGCGACGCCGGGGTTTCCAGGCTGATGCGGCCGAGGGTGCCGCTGCGGTAGTCGGTGAGCAGGATCATCGCGGCCTTTTCCAGATCGAGTTCGGCACCGCGCCCCTTTTTCAGGCAGCCGCGTTTTTTCGCCACTGCTTCCAGCACCCCAGGCGCATCCACCCCTTCCAGCGAAAAGCCGTAACGCGCCTTCAGCAAGGCCGGATAGCGTTCGAGCAGAATGCCTGCGAGAAAAATCGCCACCTCCTCGTCGATCACCGCGTTGCGGCCGATCGCGTGGCTGGCTGCCAGCATGAAGCCGTCGGAGTCGTGCTCGATCTTCGGCCAGGTCATGCCCGGCGTGTCGACCAGGATCAGGCGCGGCGACAGGTTGATACGCTGCTGCGACTTGGTCACCGCAGGCTCGTCGCCGACTGCCGCCACGCGGCGCTTGACCCAGGTGTTTATCAGCGTGGATTTGCCGACGTTGGGGATGCCCATGATCATCAGCCGCAGCGGCTTGAAAGTGTCGTCGCGGTGCGGCGCCAGCTTCTGCGCCAGTGCCGGCAGCTTCGCCACGTCGGATGCTTTCTTGGCGGAAATCGCCACTGCCAGCACGCCGGGCTGCTTGTTGAAATAAGCCAGCCAGGCGCGGGTGGCTTCCGGGTCGGCCAGGTCGGCCTTGTTCAAGAGCTTGAGGCACGAGCGTTGGCGATGCAGGCGCAGTTCGTGGATCATCGGGTTGCTGCCGGCTTCCGGCAGGCGCGCGTCGAGCACCTCGACCACCACGTCGATCTGCGCCATCGTCTCCGCGGCTTTCTTGCGCGCGGTGGTCATGTGACCGGGGAACCACTGGATCGCCATCGGGTAGGGGTATCGGAGGAAAGGGCGGGATTATCCCATTAGTCCGGGCTTAGCCGGCACCGCCGCCGCTGCCCACGCCGTGCGCCGCCTGCAATACCAGCACATCGAAATCGGCCGCGCTCATCAAGCCGCGCTCGGCGACGATGTCGCGCACCGGGCGCCCGGATTTTTCCGATTCCTTGGCGACTTCGGCGGCCCGGTTGTAGCCGATCCGGGTGTTGAGCAGGGTGGCGAGTGCGACGCTCTGGTGGATGAAGAAGGCACAGCGCTCGCGGTTGACGACGATGCCCTTGAGGTTTTTCTCGGTGGCGGCGTTCATCGCGTTGGTCAGCCAGTCCATGGCGTCGAACAGCGCGGAGCCCAGCGCCGGCATCATCACGTTCAACTCCATCTGCCCGGCCTGCACCATGTAGGACACCGCCGCGTCCTGCCCCAGCACCTGGAAGCAGACCTGGTTCAGCATCTCGAACATCACCGGGTTGACCTTGCCGGGCATGATGGAAGACCCCGGCTGCACCGGCGGCAGCTGGATTTCGCCCAGCCCGGTGCGCGGGCCGGAAGCCAGCAGGCGCAGGTCGTTGGAGATGCGGGTGAGTTCCAGCGCGAGGTTGCGGATTTCACCCGACAGCCGCGCCAGATCGTTCATCGACTGCATCTGCGCGACCAGCTGGCCGACGCGGATCGGTTCATGGGTGAGCTTCGCCAGTTCGGTTGCGACGCGTGCCGGATAGTCGGGCGAGGTGTTGAGACCGGTGCCGGCGGCGGACCCGCCCAAGCCGATTTCGCACAGTGCCGGGCGCACCGCATCCAGACTGGACGCACACCGCGCGAGCGTCCACGCATAGCCGGCGAATTCCTGCCCCAGCGTGGTCGGCACCGCGTCCTGCAGATGGGTGCGGCCGGATTTCACCGTGTCCTTCTCGCGCTCGGCCAGGCGCGAAAACTCCGCCGCCATGGCATGCACCGCTGCGGTCAGGCGCGGCAGCTTGGCCAGCACGGCGAGGCGGATCGCGGTCGGGATGGTGTCGTTGGTCGACTGCCCCATGTTGACGTCGTCGTTGGGGCTGACCGGCGTGTAAACGCCTTTTTCGCCGCCCAGCGCGACGTTGGCGACGTTGGCGATGACCTCGTTGCTGTTCATGTTGTGGCTGGTGCCGGCGCCAGCCTGGAAGCGGTCGACCACGAATTCATCCCTATACTCGCCGGCGAGAATTTTTTCGCAGGCAGCTACGATGGCGTCGCGTTTTTCTTCCGAGAGCCAGCCCGGCTGGCAGTTGGCGTGCGCGGCGGCGAGCTTGATGCGCACGTGCGCTAGTACGAAATCCTTATCCGGCCGGCGTCCCGAAATGGGAAAATTGGCCATGGCGCGCGCGGTCTGTGCGCCATACCAGGCATTCAGGGGAACCTGGACCTCGCCGAGCGAGTCTTTCTCAGTACGAAATTTATTCACGGCGAATTCATTCATGATGGAAATAACAATGCAAACTTTACAAAGAAGGCAATTTTATCCGATGTGGCTGGCCGGGCTGCTGCTGGCGCTGACGGCGTCATGGGTGCAGGCGGCGGATTTCAGGGTGACCGATACCAACGGCAAGACGCATACGCTGTCCGGCTACAAGGGCAAGTGGGTGCTGGTGAATTACTGGGCGACCTGGTGCCCGCCCTGCCTGGAGGAAATCCCCGACCTGATCGCGCTGAACGAAAACAAGAAAAACAACCTTGTGGTCATCGGCGTGGCGATGGATTACCGCAACGCCAAACAGGTGACCGATTTTGCCGAGAGCATGTTTGTCGATTACCCGATTGTGCTGGGCACCCCTGAAATCGTGCGCCAGATCGGGCCGGTGCAGGGCCTGCCGACCACCTACCTGTATAATCCGGATGGTAAAATGGTTGCACAGCAGGTTGGATTGATTACCCGCGCGGTGGTGGAAAGCTACATTGCTAGCAAGCCGGCCCGCCCGAAAAAATAATTCCGACTGCAACGGAGACTCCATGCGCCAATTTCTGATCGCGTTTTTCTTGCTCCTGTCTGTGCCCGCCTGGGCAGAGACGCGCGACCCGGTCAACCATTTCTTCCAACCCGGATTCGGCGACCTGCAGGCCGATTTGCAGGAAGCCAGAAAGCAGGGCAAGAAGGGTATTTTCCTTTTTTTCGAAATGGATAACTGCCCTTGGTGCGAACGCATGAAAACCACCATCCTCAACCAGTCCGAAGTGCAGGATGACTATCGTGCAAAATTCCTGCTGTTTTCGATCGATGTCAACGGCGATACCGCGCTCACCGATTTCCAGGGCAATGCCACCACCGAAAAGGCGTTTGCCCTGGGTCTGCGCGTGCGCGCCACGCCGGTGCTGTTGTTCTTCGATCTCGACGGCAAGTTGATGGCGCGCCATACCGGCCCGGTCAAGGACAAGGCCGAGTTTCTGCTGCTCGGACGCTATGTGGCCGAGGGCGCCTACGCAGCTGGACCGTTTATCAAATACAAGCAAGGCAAATGAAGCGCGCCACCTGGAGTGTGGTGCTGGCGTGGGCGCTGTCCGGCGCGGCTGGGGCGGCGGACCTGACGCTGGACGAGGCGCTGGCAGCCGTGGCTGTTGCCCACCCCGATCGGCGCATGGCCGAGAGCGATCTGGCGCTGTCGCGCGCCGACCGCGACCAGGCAGCCAGCAGGAAGGATTTCAGCCTGTTCCTGGACGGCAGCCTGCGCACCGGACGGCGACTGGACGGCGACTGGAACCCCGACAATGTCGGCCGCATCGTCGCGCGCAAGCCCTTGCTGGACTTCGGGCGAAGCGGCCAGGCCGTCGCCGCGGCCGATCAGGAAATCGCTGCGCGCCAGGCGGATCTCCTCAATGCCGAGAGCCTTCGCCGCATCGACATCATGGCGCGTTTTTTTGATGTTTTGCTGGCCGATCAGCAGTACGCTGCGGACAACGAATTCATGACGGTGGCCTATCTGGACTGGGACAAGGCCCGCGAGCGTTTTGAACTCGGCATCGGCAACCGGCCCGATCTGTTGCGCCTGGAAGCGTTCTACCAGGATTGGCGTGAACGCCGTAATGCCAGCCTGCAGCGCATGCGCAGCGCCCGGCAGAAGCTTGCGCATGCCATGTACAGCCAGGACAAACTGCCGACCACCCTCGCCGAGCCGGTCTTGCAGGGCAATGCCAGGCCGGTGCCAGAATACGATTCGCTGCTGCCCTGGGTGATGCAGAAAAATCCACGCGTGCAGGCCTTGCAGGCACAGCTTGCGGCCGCGGATGCGCGGCTTGCCTCGATTCGCGCCGAGCGTCACCCGACGCTCGACGCCGAAGTGATCGGCGGTGGCTATAGCCGCGAATCGGTCATCCGTGATGAACTCAGCGCCGGCCTGGTGTTCAATATCCCGCTTTACCAGGGCGGCCGCGTGGATGCCCGGACAGCGCGCGAGTTGGCACAGAAGGAGCGTCGCGCCGCCGAGCTGGAAAAACTCAAGCTCGATCTTTCGGACACGCTGCTCGCCACCCTGCAGGAAATCGAGTGGTTGCGGGGCAGCGGTCGTGCGGCCGCCGACAAGCAGGTGGAATATCGCGACTGGGTGCTGGAGCGCGCGCGCGCCGAGTATGAACTCGAACTGAAAACTAATCTGGGAAGCAGCATGGCGGAGACCCAGACGGCGCTGCTGCGGCGCAAGCAGGTGGAATACCGTCTGGCGCTGGCGCTGGCCCGGCTGGAAGCATTGTCCGGCGGCAGCCTGCCGCCTGTTGAGGGAGCACCGAAATGAAGCAGGGCATTGTGGCGATCGCACTGGCCGGGTTGTGTCTGGGGGTGGCTGGCCCGCTTGGGGCCGCAGAGCGGGTCGAACTCACCACCCGCGTGTCAGGCGTGGTCGAGGAGGTTCTGGTGAAACCCGGGCAGCGCGTGAAGAAAGGCGCGGTGCTGCTGCGTCTCGGCACGACCGTGCTGCAGGCCCGGCTCGACGAGGCGGCGGCGGAACAGGCGCGCGCGGATGCCGATGAGGCGGATGCCAGGCGCGAACTGGAACGGGCCCAGGAACTGTTCGACCGCACCGTGTCGTCGACCAGCGAACTCGAAGCGGCTACGCTGCGTCACGCACGGGTGAAGGCCGCCCTGTCGGGCGCCAATGCGCGGCTCGTGATTGCCAAAAAGAACCTCGGCGACGCCGAACTCAAGGCACCGTTTAGCGGTGTGGTCAGTTCGGTGCCGGGCGGGCCGGGCACCGTGGTGACGGCGGACTGCCAGCCGAAGACGCTGATTGTCCTGAGCCCGGGGCAGCCCTGAACGGGCGGCCGGTTTGGTCTGACGCTCCGGCGGCTTGAACAGCGAGGCAGGGCAAGCCCGTGGCGTTGCCCTCGGGGCAGCTATCAGGCGGCCATGCGTTTGGCGGCGCCGGCCTCCATTTCCGCCGCCTGATGCGGCGAAGCCACTGCGGCGATCACCCTGCGGCACATCGGCAGGACCGTGTTGAAGCCCGCCAGGTCCTTCACTTCGCTCATCTGCCGATAGGCCGGTGACTTGGTCCCCACCAGTGTGGCCATGAATTCCAGCACGTAGCTGCGCCCCGCTTCCAGGCTGTCTGCTGGTTGCGTGGCTGCGGCAGCAGCTTGCGCAAGCGCCTCCGGGGCCGTCGGCAGGCTGGATGCGGCAGCAGCCTGTGCTGCCGCCGGGTTGCGCGGGGCCTCGATGAACCCGCTTTGCAGCAAATCGTTCACCATTGTTTCGAGCTCGGTGCAGCTGGGCAACTTGTCGCGCAGTTCGCCAAACGAAATGCCGTTTCCGATAGCGAACATGATTTGCCGCTGTTTGGGCCGCAAGGTGTGGCCGTGGTTGAAGATTTCTTCCCGTCCCTTGGCCGTGCGGGACAATTGCATTGTCATGTCCATGGTCGCCTCCGATGCCTCGTTATCGTAGTGCAGGTGAAACACCTGTGTCATGCCCCAGCATGGCCTGTGCCAGGGCGTGAATTGCGTGTCTCCCCTTGCCGGCCAGCTTGCAGCGCGGTTGGCGGCGGAGGGGGGCGATGAACGGTGGCAGAAGTGACGAATGCGTGACGGCTGGTTGAGATTTCGCCAGGGTGGTGATCGAGGGTGGCGTACCGGTCTGCCCTGCCCGGAGGCCTAACGGCGAGCGTGTGCGCTTGCGGGTGATGTCCTCAATCGGTGAGCTTCAGCTGCGTGATGCGACGGTCGTGTCGGCCGGTTGGGTGCTGGGGGTGTAATCCCAGTGGCGTTTCCATGCGCCGACGACAAGGTTGGGGTATTCCGGGCGCCCCAGGCTGCCGTTATAGCGGCCCAGCGCACGGAATAAGTCGCCGCGTTCGATGTCGATGTAGTGGCGCAGGATCAGCGCGCCATAGCGCAGATTGGTGCGTAACTGGAACAGATTGTGGTCGGGATCGCCGATGGCCTTGACCCAGAACGGCATCACCTGTGTGTAGCCGCGCGCGCCTACCGGTGAAACGGCATATTTGCGGAAACCGCTTTCGACCTGGATCAGGCCGAGCATCAGTTGCGGGTCGACTCCGGCGCGCGAGGCTTCCCAGTGCAGGGTGGTCAGAAATTCCAGCCGCTCGGCCTCATCCGGCATGCGCCTAGCGAGCCGGCTCGACATGTCCTTCAGCCAGGCCGCCTCATCCGCAAGCTGGCGAAACGCCGTGCGGGTAACGGCGGTATCGGCCAAGCCGCGCTGCAGGGACGAACGCACATTGGCGGACATGGCTTCCTCGCGCTGGTTGCCCGCATGCGCGGACAAGGCAAGCAGCAGGGCGGTGGCTAGTGTTGCGAACCGCAAATAACGAAACATGAAACCGTGTCTTTTTCCGCCATGCGTCGTTGCAGCCCCTTGCCGTATACCCCATACGGCTGCGGGCCCGCGCCTAGCCTGACGAAAAAATCCATCAATTTCATTTGTTCCGCTATTTGCGGTTCGCAACACCAGCAGGCCGATGTGCGTTGTTTTCTTCATGTCAGTGTCCCAACAATCCTGTCAAAAATTCCGTTGCATCGGCCAGCGTGATTTTTTGCGCTTCGCCGCTTTGACCCGGCGCGGCGCGGCGCGGCTGGTATTCGATTACGCCGTCCTTCAGCCCGCGCTCGCCCACGGTGACGCGGTGCGGGATGCCGATCAGTTCGGCGTCGGCAAACATCACGCCGGGGCGTTCGTCGCGGTCGTCCAGCAGCACGTCGTGTCCGGCGGCAATCAGTTCAGCATACAACGTATCGGCGGCTTGTCTAACCATCTCGCTCTTGCCGTAGCCGATGGCCACGATCACCAGCCAGAACGGCGCCATGGTTGCCGGCCAGATGATGCCCTTCTCGTCGTGGTGCTGCTCGATGGCCGAAGCCACGATGCGCGACACGCCGATGCCGTAGCAGCCCATTTCCATCGCCTGGGACTTGCCGGCCTCGTCCAGATAGGTCGCGTTCATGGCCTGCGAATACGTGCTGCCAAGCTGGAACACGTGGCCGACCTCGATGCCGCGGCACAGTTGCAGCGTGCCCTGGCCGTCCGGGCTGGGGTCGCCGGACGCCACATTCCTTATATCGGCTACAACATCCGGTTCCTGCAGGTCGCGACCAAAATTTACCCCGGCCAGGTGATATTTCGGCTTGTTGGCGCCGCAGACAAAATCGCTCATCGCCGCGACCGTGTGATCCGCGATGACCCTGATTTTGGCGAGATCGAGCCCGACCGGCCCCAGGAAACCGGGCGAGCAATTAAAGACCGCGCGGATTTCGGCTTCGTTCGCCAGCCGGAAATCCGAAAACCCTTCCAGTTTGCCGAGTTTGACTTCGTTCAGCATGTGGTCGCCGCGCAGCAACAGCGCGACCATCTGCTCGCCGGCGCTGCCCTTGACCATCCCGGCGATGAGCTTCACGGTTCGGGTCAGCGGGATGTCGAGCAGGGCGGCGACATCCTCGCACGTGGTCTGTTTCGGCGTTTCCACCTCGCGCAGCGTTTCCTGCGGCGCGGTGCGCTGCGTGGCGGGGGCAACGGCTTCGGCGAGCTCGACGTTGGCGGCGTAGTCGGAGTCCGGGCAATAGGCGATCAGGTCTTCGCCGGAATCGGCCAGCACGTGGAATTCGTGCGAGGCGGAGCCGCCGATGGCGCCGGTGTCGGCCGCCACGGCACGGAAGGTCAGCCCCAGCCGGCTGAAAACCCGCGTGTAGGCGTCATACATGATCTGGTAGGTTTCAGCGAGGCTGGCCTTGCTGGCGTGGAAGGAATAGGCGTCCTTCATCAGGAATTCGCGCGCGCGCATGACGCCGAAACGCGGCCGGATCTCGTCGCGGAATTTCATCTGGATCTGGTAGAAGTTGACCGGCAATTGCCGGTAGCTCTTGATCTCACGCCGCGCCACGTCGGTGATGACTTCTTCGTGGGTGGGGCCGAAGCAGAAATCGCGCTGGTGCCGATCCTTGATTTTCAGCATCTGTGGGCCGAATACCGCCCAGCGCCCGGTTTCCTCCCACAGCTCGGCCGGCTGCACCGCCGGCATCAAGAGCTCGATCGCGCCAGCGCGATTCATTTCCTCGCGCACCACCGCTTCCACCCGGCGCAGCACGCGCAGCCCCAGCGGCATCCAGGTATATAGCCCCGACCCCAGGCGCTTGATGAGGCCGGCGCGCAGCATCAGCTTGTGGCTGACGAGTTCGGCCTCCGACGGGGCTTCCTTGGTGGTGGAAATGAAAAACCGGGTGGCGCGCATGGTGGAATAATCAGGACGAAAACGCGCATTTTAGCGTGCGGACGGTTAATCTTTCGCCCTCGATTTTGCGACAGGACAGCAATGCGCTTGAAGTTTGGGAAACGCCGGGCAACCGATGACGGGCTGGAAGTGACCGAAGAACGCGGCATGCGCGTGCTGCATCTGGGCAGTCGCGCGATCCAGAGCGCGATGCGGGTGAGCCGGCCGTGGGATCTGGAGCTCGCCTATACCCGCGCGATGATGGGCTTTCTGATGTTCAACCCGATGCCGCAGGACGTGCTGATGATCGGCTTGGGCGGCGGTTCGCTCGCCAAGTTCATCCGCCGGCAGCGGCCGCAGACGCGCATTACTGCGGTGGAGATCGATCCGCGGGTGATTGCCGCCGCGCGCACGCATTTCGAGCTGCCGGCGGACGACGACACGCTCAGGGTGATCGAGGCTGACGGCGCGCTGTATGTGCGCCAGCACCCCGGCAGCGCCGATGTCATCCTGCTCGACGGCTTCGATGCCGGCAATCAGGTGGAGGCGCTGGCGACGCAGACTTTTTATGCGGCATGCCGCCGCGTGTTGAAGCCGGGCGGCGTGCTGGTGGTGAATCTGTGGGGGCGCGACGGCGACTTCGCCGAGTATTTCGCACGGCTGACGCGCGTGTTCGACGGCGAGCTTGGCTGGATTTCGGTGCAAGACAAGACCAACGTCATCGTGTTTGCATTTGCCGAGCCGGATGCGGCAGCCAGGCTCGATGCAGCGAGGCCGCAGCTGGCCGACCTGTCGAAACGCTGGGGGCTCGATCTGCGCGGCTTCGCGCGCGATTTTCAGTGGGCGGCGGGCATTGCGCCCTTGCTGGAATAGCGTGTTTGATCGATGCGATGCAGGCGCACGCTTTCATCGTCCGAGCCCGAGGCCAGTGTGCGTCCATCGGGGCTGAAGCGGATGACCGCGCCGCACAACTCGTGTGCCTGGTAGCGCTTCACCACGCTGAAGTCGGTGGTGTCGAGGAGGCGGATCGCGGAGTCGGTATGGCGCCCCAGGGTGGCCAGATAACGGCCGTCCGGGCTGAAGGCGACCGAGGTCAGCAAGCCGTTGTGCTCGGTCGGGATGGAGCGCCTCGTGCCGCTCGCCACATCCCACACGCTCAGACGGAACCAGCTGCCTGCAGCCAGCATGCGGCCGTCCGGGCTGAACTGCAGATCGTGCGGGGCGTGTGGGGTGGCGAGGGTCTTGCGCAGGGTGAAATCCGTACCCAGCACCCGGATTTGGTCTTCGAGACCGACCGCCAGCTGCGCGCCCTGCACGCTGAGCGCCACCACGCTGCCGTCCATGGGAACGTCACGCAGGGCGCTCAGGCTGTCCGCTGACCAGATGCGCAACCGGCCGTCAGTGTGGCCGCTGACCACCTGGCCCTGAAACAGCGTCAGCGCCGTCACAGCTGCGCCATCACGCTGCACCTTGATTCGACCGTCGTGCCACAGAATCAGGCGGCCATCGCCGCCGCCGCTGACAAACCCGCCCGAGGGCAAGGGCAGAATGGCGCGCACCGCAAGGCGATGGCCGCGCATTTCACCGAGTGGTCGTCGTGTGGCGGCATCCCATATCCGAATGTCGCCTTGGAACCCCCCGCTGATGAAGCGCTGTCCATTCGCTGTATAGGCGAAAGCGGTGGTGCCGAATTCATGTATTCCAGCCAGCACATGATCCGGCGGGTCGGCCGTCATCAAATTGGAGCAGCCCGACAAAAAATTAATTAAAACAATGCTTAACAGAAGGTTTCTGGCCACGGCAGGTTTGCAATTTCCGAAGGGTGTGAAAGAATACAGGTAATCGAATATTTTAGATGGTGGCGGCCATGATCGACCGAGAAGGGTACCGCCCGAACGTAGGCATTATCGTGTGCAACGCGCAGAACCAGGTTTTCTGGGGCAAGCGCGTCAACCAGCACGCCTGGCAGTTTCCCCAGGGCGGCATTAACGCAGGGGAAACGCCGGAACAGGCTATGTTCCGGGAACTGGAAGAAGAAGTGGGTTTGCAGCCCGCACATGTGCGCGTCCTCGGGCGCACGCGCGAATGGTTGCGTTACGACGTGCCGACCCACTGGGCGCGGCGCGACAGTCGCGGCCTCTATCGCGGCCAGAAACAGATCTGGTTCTTGTTGCGGCTGACCGGGCGCGATTGCGACGTCTCGTTGCGCGCCAGCAGTCATCCCGAATTCGATGCTTGGCGCTGGAACGAATACTGGGTGCCGATGGATATGGTGGTCGATTTCAAACGTGAGGTCTACCGCCTGGCGCTCGAGGAGCTCGAACGTTATTTGCACAAGGACGTGTGTTCTCTGCGGCAACGGGCACGTCGCCTGTGCGACCGGCGTGGCGTGGCACTGGATATGCAGTTGAAGCCCTGAACGCCGGGGCGCTGGAGGCAGGATGAAGATGCGGATCCATGCTTCAACCCCATTGTCGACTGCCGCGGAATCTGTGCCGGGTTTGCCTCTGTGGCAGCTCGCGCCCACGCGCGACAGCGCCGGCCAGCGGTTGACCGATTTCATGATGCTGATTCCCCGTCTGCGCAGCCGTCCGCGCGCCGAGATCGAGCGCGCTTCGCGCGACATCCAGGCCGTGCTTGCGCTGCATCCGGACGTGGTGTTTGCCGACCTCAACCTCAGGCTTAACCTGCTGTGGGTGTCGTTGCGCCCGCGGCAGGGGGCGATCAGCGAGCTGGTCGCGGCGATCCGGCTGCGCGTGCCCGAGGCGGTGCTGATCGCGCATCACGTCGCCCCCCGTTAAGCGCGTTTCCGATGCGCTCGGCGCATCGCTGCCTGGTGAGCTGGAGGGGCCATCCAATGGCCCTGACGCCCCCCGAAAGTCCCTGCGAATGACAGGGAATCCCACGTCCTTATTACGTTTCCGTTCACCCAAAGCGGTGGAATTCGTTAAAATGAACGATTGCTAATTAACCCGCTGGAGCAAACATGGCCGTTTCCGAACTTCAGGTGCAGACCGCACTGAAAGAGTTGATCGATCCCAATACCCACAAGGATTACGTTTCGACCAAATCCGCCCGCAACATCAAGATCGACGGCGGCGCTGTTTCGGTTGATATCTTGCTGAGCTACCCGGCACAGAGTCAGTTGGCGCCCATTAAACAGCAGGTCGAAGACAAGCTCAACGCCCTCGATGGCGTGACCAGCGCCACCGCGAATGTGAGCTTCAAGATCGTTTCGCACGGCGTGCAGCGCGGCGTCAAGCTGATCCCCAACGTGAAAAACATCATCGCCGTGGCGTCTGGCAAGGGCGGCGTCGGCAAATCCACCACCGCCGTCAACCTGGCGCTGGCGCTGGCCGTCGAGGGCGCGCGCGTCGGCATGCTCGACGCCGACATCTACGGGCCGTCGCAACCGACCATGCTCGGGATTACCGACAAACCCGAATCTACCGACGGCAAGAACCTCGAGCCGCTGATCGGACATGGCATTCAGGCGATGTCGATCGGCTTCCTGATCGACGTCGAGACCCCCATGGTGTGGCGCGGCCCGATGGTGACGCAGGCGCTGGAGCAGTTGCTGAACAACACCAACTGGAGCGAGCTCGACTACCTGGTGGTCGATCTGCCGCCCGGCACCGGTGACATCCAGCTGACGTTGGCGCAACGCGTGCCGGTGACCGGCGCGGTGATCGTCACCACGCCGCAGGACATCGCGCTGATCGACGCGCGCAAGGGGCTGAAGATGTTCGAGAAGGTTGGCATCCCGATCCTCGGCGTGGTCGAAAACATGAGCCTGCACATCTGCTCGAACTGCGGCCACGAAGAGCGCATCTTCGGCGAAGGCGGCGGCGAGCGCATGTGCAAGGACTACAATGTGGAATTCCTCGGTTCGCTGCCGCTCGATGGCAGCATCCGTGCCGACACCGATTCCGGCAAGCCGTCGGTGGTGGCCGCCCCGGATAGCCGCGTGACCGAAATCTACAAGCAGATCGCGCGCCGCGTGGCGGTGAAGATCGGCGAAACCGCAGTGGATCACTCCGCCAAGTTCCCCAATATTGTCATTTCCAACACCTGATGAGCATCAAGTCCGACCGCTGGATCCGCCAAATGGCGGCGGAGCATGGCATGATCGAGCCGTTCGAGCCGGGGCAGGTCAAGCAGGCCGGTGGCCGGCCCATCGTGTCGTACGGCACCTCGAGCTACGGCTACGACGTGCGCTGCGCCAACGAATTCAAGCTGTTCACCAACATCAACACTACCATCGTCGACCCCAAGGCATTCGATCCGAACTCCTTCGTCGAGGTTAGGGGCGACTCCTGCATCATCCCGCCCAACTCGTTTGCACTCGCGCGTACGGTGGAATATTTCCGCATTCCGCGCAGTGTGCTGACGATCTGTCTGGGCAAAAGCACCTACGCGCGCTGCGGCATCATCGTCAACGTGACGCCGCTGGAGCCCGAGTGGGAAGGCCACGTAACGCTGGAGTTTTCCAACACCACCCCCCTGCCGGCACGCATTTACGCCAACGAAGGCGTGGCGCAAATGCTCTTCCTCGAATCCGACGAGGTTTGCGAGATTTCGTATCGTGATCGCGGCGGCAAATATCAGGGCCAGACCGGCGTAACCCTGCCGAAAACTTAATCCCGCGAGACGCGCGGGATTCGTATAATCCGCTTCTTTAATCCGCCCATTCCAACGGCTTCCCTCTGGAGCAGGCCATGCGCTTCCGCTTTCCCGTTGTCATCATCGACGAAGATTTCCGTTCCGAAAATGCCTCGGGGCTCGGCATCCGCACGCTGGCCGACGCCATCGAGAAGGAGGGCATGGAGGTGCTCGGCGTCACCAACTACGGTGACCTGACCTCATTCGCCCAGCAGCAGGCGCGCGCTTCGGCCTTCGTGCTGTCGATCGACGACGAGGAACTCGCGGGCAGCGACGAGGATACGAGCAAGGCGCTGCAAAAACTGCGCAGCTTCGTCGAGGAGGTACGCTTCCGCAATGCCGAGATCCCGATTTTCCTGCACGGCGAAACGCGTACTGCGCGCCATATCCCGAACGACATCCTGCGCGAGTTGAACGGCTTCATCCACATGCTGGAAGACACGCCGGAATTTCTCGCTCGATATATCGGCCGCGAGGCGCGCGCCTATCTCGAATCGCTGGTGCCGCCGTTCTTCCGCGCGCTCACGCATTACGCGGCGGACGGTTCTTACTCCTGGCACTGTCCCGGCCATTCCGGCGGGGTGGCCTTCCTGAAGTCGCCGATCGGCCAGATGTTCCACCAGTTCTTCGGCGAGAACCTGCTGCGCGCCGATGTCTGCAATGCGGTGGATGAGCTCGGGCAGTTGCTCGACCACACCGGTCCGGTGGGGGCGTCGGAGCGCAACGCAGCGCGCATTTTCAACTGCGATCACCTGTTCTTCGTTACCAACGGCACCTCGTCGTCCAACAAGATGGTGTGGCACGCCACCGTCGCGCCGGGCGACATCGTGGTGGTCGACCGCAACTGCCACAAGTCCATCCTGCATGCGATCATCATGTGCGGCGCGATCCCGATTTTCCTGACGCCGACGCGCAACCATTACGGCATCATCGGGCCGATCCCGCTGGACGAATTCCGCCCGGAGAACATCCAGAAGAAAATCGCCGCGCATCCGTTCGCCAAGGACGTGAAGCGCAAGCCGCGCATTCTCACGATCACCCAGTCGACCTACGACGGCATCCTCTACAACGTCGACATGATCAAGGAACTACTCGGCGACTACATCGATACCCTGCATTTCGACGAAGCCTGGCTGCCGCACGCGACCTTCCACGACTTCTATCGCGGCATGCACGCCATCGGCCGTGACCGTCCGCGCGCCAAGGATGCGCTGGTGTTCGCCACCCAGTCGACGCACAAGCTGCTGGCGGGCCTCTCGCAGGCTTCGCAGATACTGGTGCAGGACTCGGAGACGCGCAAGCTCGACTTTCACCGCTTCAACGAGGCCTACCTGATGCACACCTCGACCTCGCCGCAGTACGCCATCATCGCCTCGTGCGACGTGGCGGCGGCGATGATGGAATCGCCCGGCGGTCCCGCGCTGGTCGAGGAGTCGATCAAGGAAGCGCTCGATTTCCGCCGCGCCATGCGCAAGGTCGACGCGGAGTTCGGCGACTCCTGGTGGTTCAAGGTGTGGGGGCCCGAGAAACTCGCCGACGAAGGCGTGGGCGACCGCGAGGACTGGATGCTGGCAGCGGGTGAGCGCTGGCACGAGTTCGGCAATCTCGCGCCCGGCTTCAACCTGCTCGACCCGATCAAGGCCACCGTCATCACGCCGGGGCTGGACATGGATGGCGCTTTTGCCGACTGGGGCATCCCGGCGGCGATTGTCACCAAATACCTGGCTGAACACGGCGTCATCGTCGAAAAAACCGGGCTGTATTCCTTCTTCATCATGTTTACCATCGGTATCACCAAGGGCCGCTGGAATACGCTAGTGACCGCGCTGCAGCAGTTCAAGGCCGACTACGACGAGAACCAGCCGCTGTGGCGCGTGCTGCCCGAGTTCATCGAAAAGCACCCGCGCTACGAGAAAACCGGCCTGAAAGCCCTGTGCGACCAGATTCACACCATCTACAAGGCCAACGACGTGGCGCGCCTGACCACCGAGATGTACCTGTCGGAAATGGCGCCGGCGATGAAGCCGGCCGACGCCTTTGCCAAAATGGCGCACCGCGAGATCGAGCGGGTCGAGATCGACCAACTCGAAGGCCGCATCACAGCCATGCTGGTGACGCCCTATCCGCCGGGCATTCCCCTGCTGATCCCGGGCGAGCGCTTCAACAGCACTATCGTGCGCTATCTGCAGTTCACCCGTGATTTCAACGTGAAATTCCCCGGCTTCGAAACCGACGTGCATGGGCTGGTCGAGGACATGGTCGACGGCAAGGCCACGTATTACGTCGATTGCGTGATGTGACCCGGTTGCCGGGTACGGCTGTAAGCTTGATTTGACAGGAATAAAGCGTATGATTTGCAGTCCCCGCTTTGCCGGGGATTGTTTTTTGACCTTGGCTTTTTGGCCTTGGTCGTTTTTAACCTTGCTCCACCGCGCCGCACTGCAGCGGGGGGCTTAACCGAAAGGAAACTTGATGCGGCATTACGAAATCGTATTTATCGTCCATCCCGATCAGAGCGAGCAGGTGCCCGCCATGATCGAGCGCTACAAGAGCAATATCACCACGCGCGGCGGCATTGTTCATCGCCTGGAAGACTGGGGTCGCCGCCAGATGGCCTACCCGATCCAGAAGGTCCACAAGGCCCACTACGTGCTGATGAACATCGAGTGCGACCAGGAAACCCTGGACGAACTCGAACATGGCTTCAAGTTCAACGATGCCGTGCTGCGTCATCTGACCATCAAGCACGCCGCCGCCATGACCACGGCCTCGCCGATGATGAAGGAAGAAAAGTCGCGCGACATGCTGGACAGCGCCAAGGCTGAAACTGCCAAGGCCGAAGCCCCCAAGGCGGACGTGGCAGTCGAACAGCCTGCCGCCGCCTGAGTGCGTGGTCTGAATGAGTGAATAAGCTGGGCATCAGCGGAACGCTCATCCAGGTTGATCCTGTGCGTTACAGTCCGGCGGGCGTGCCGATTGCCGAAGCGGTGATCCTGCATCGAAGCAGCCAGACAGTAGCCATGCAAGCCCGACAGGTGGAATGCGAGTTGACGGTACAGGCGAGTGGAACGCTTGCCACCCAACTGGCGCAACTGGCTACCGGCGCACAGGTGAAACTGGAAGGTGCGTTGAATCGACGCAGCGTGAAGAGCCGACAGCTGATCCTGATATTGAATCGAATCGAAAAGGAATAAATCATGGCACGTCCCATGGGTGGTAAATCCGGCGGCAAGTTCGCCAAAAAAGGCGGTCGCGACAGCGGCAACCGTGGTCTCTTCAAGCGCCGCAAGTTCTGCCGCTTCACCGCCGAAAAAGTGGTTGAGATCGATTACAAGGACATCGACGTACTGAAGGAATTCATCGCCGAAAATGGCCGCATCATCCCGGCGCGCATCACCGGCACCAAGGCGCATTACCAGCGCCAGCTGGGCACCGCGATCAAGCGTGCGCGCTTCCTGGCGCTCATGCCTTACACCGACCTGCATTGAGGAGACGGCCATGCAAGTGATTCTGACCGACAAAGTCGCAAACCTGGGCAATCTGGGTGACGTGGTTAAAGTAAAAGACGGCTATGCCCGCAACTTTCTGATTCCCACCGGCCGTGCGCGTCGCGCCACCCAAGCCAACATGGAAGCGTTTGCCACGCAGAAGGCCGAACTGGAACGCGTTGCAGCCGAAAAACTGGCCGACTCCCAGCGCCGTGCCGAAAAGCTCGAAGGCACGAGCGTGACGATCAGCCAGAAAGCCGGCGTCGATGGCCGCCTGTTCGGCTCCATTACCAACGCCGACATTGCCGATGCGCTGCAGGCGCAAGGGCATGAAGTGGCCAAGTCGGAAATTCGTCTGCCCGAAGGCCCGTTCAAGACCCTCGGCGAATACCCGGTGGTGCTTGCGCTGCACTCCGACATCACCGCCAACATCAAAGTGGTGGTGACTGGCCTGCAGTAACGCTGCCGGAAACGTCAAAAAAAGGGAGCCCCTGGCTCCTTTTTTTATTCCCGGCTGTACCTGCTTTATCCACAGCCTTATCCCTTGGTAGGGCTGGGGCGGAAGACTAGAATCCTGCCATGGCCGCTATCCATTCGTTTAACACAAGTTCCGATCCCCAATTGGCGCAAATGCGCCTGCCGCCGCATTCGCTGGAAGCCGAGCAGGCGGTGCTGGGCGGCCTGCTGCTGGACAACAGCGCATGGGACCGCATTGGCGATGTGGTGTCGGAAAGCGATTTCTACCGTCAGGATCATCGCCAGATCCTGCGCGCGATCGTGCGGCAGATTGCCGAAAACCGGCCGGCCGACGCGGTGACGGTGACCGAAGCGCTGCAATCGCTGGGCCAACTCGAGAGCGTGGGCGGACTGGCCTACATCGTCGCGCTGGCGAGCAATACGCCGTCGGCCGCCAACATCCGCCGCTATGCCGAAATCGTTCGCGAGCGCTCGGTGATGCGGCGTCTGGCCGATGTGGCGACCGGGATTGCCGACACCGCCTACGCCCCGGCCGGGCGCAGCGCTTCGCAACTGCTCGACGAAGCCGAAGCCAAAGTGTTCGAGATTGCCGAGTCCGGCAGCCGCGGCCAGGCGGGCTTCACCGAAATCAAGCCGCTGCTGAAAGAAGTGGTCGAGCGCATCGACGAGCTGTATCACCGTGACAACGATTCCGGCATCACCGGCGTGCCCACCGGATTTCACGACCTCGACCAGAAAACCTCGGGTTTCCAGCCGGGCGACCTGATCATCGTCGCCGGGCGCCCGTCGATGGGCAAGACCGCGTTCTCGATCAATATCGGCGAGAACGTCGCGCTCGATACCGGTTTGCCGGTGGCGGTCTTTTCCATGGAAATGGGCGGCCAGCAGTTGGTGATGCGGATGATCGGCTCGGTCGGCAAGCTCGACCAGCATCGGCTGCGTACCGGCAAGCTCGGCGAGGACGACTGGCAGCGGCTCACCTATGCGCTGGGCAAGCTCAACGACGCTCCCATCTTTATCGACGAAACGCCGGGGCTCAATGTGCTGGAACTGCGCGCGCGCGCGCGGCGCCTGATGCGCCAGTGCGGCAAGCTCGGCCTGATCATCATCGACTACATCCAGCTGATGTCGGCCAGCAGCTCGGGCGAAAATCGTGCCACCGAAATTTCTGAAATTTCGCGCGCCCTCAAGGGCCTGGCAAAGGAATTGCACGTGCCGGTGGTCGCGCTGTCGCAGTTGAACCGGGGACTGGAGCAGCGCCCCAACAAGCGGCCGGTGATGTCCGATTTGCGCGAATCAGGCGCCATCGAGCAGGATGCCGACGTCATCCTGTTCATCTACCGCGACGAGGTCTACAACCCCGACACGCAGGACAAGGGCACCGCCGAAATCATCATCAGCAAGCAGCGTAACGGCCCGATCGGCACGGTGCGGCTGGCCTTCGTCGGCGAATACACGCGCTTCGAAACGCTGGCGCAGCCGGGGTCCTATTAAGTCGATGCGGCCGATCCAGGCACGGATTTCAGTCGGTGCGATGGCGCACAACCTGCGCGTGGCGCGCAGCCACGCGGGGACGGCGTGCGTGTTTGCGGTGGTCAAGGCCAACGCCTATGGTCACGGATTGTCGCGCGCGCTGCGCGCGCTGGCGGCAGCGGATGGCTTCGCCGTATTGACGCTGGAAGAGGCCGCCAACCTGCGCCTGATGGGGGTCGAGAAGCCGATCCTGCTGCTGGAAGGGATCTTTGGCGCGGATGAGATCGCCACCTGCGCTGAACTGGACCTGTGGCCGGTGCTGCACCATGCGGCGCATCTCGACTGGCTGCAGCAGCAGCCGCCTGCCCGCCCGCTTCAGGTCTTTCTCAAGTTCGACAGCGGCATGCACCGGCTGGGGTTCCCGCTCGCCGATCACGCCGCCGTCGTCGCACGGGTGCGCAGCCTGCCCGGGGTGGCCGGCATCACGCTGATGACCCACTTTGCCCAGGCAGACGAGGCCGCGGGGGTGGATTGGCAGTTGCAGCCGTTTCTGCGCGAAATGGCCGGCCACGACCTGACGTGGAGCAGCGCCAATTCGGCGGCGCTGTTGCGTTATCCGGAAACCCTGGGCGCCTGGGTGCGCCCCGGCATCATGCTGTATGGCGCTTCGCCTTTTGCCGAGGTGTCGGCCGAGCAATTGGGGCTGCGGCCGGCGATGACCCTGCAATCGGAAATCATCAGCGTGCAGACCCTGCAGCCAGGCGAGGGGGTGGGTTACGGCCAGTTGTTCCGCGCCGAACGCGCGATGCGGGTGGGCGTGGTGGCGTGCGGCTATGCGGACGGCTATCCGCGCCATGCGCTGACGAGCACCCCGGTGCTGGTCAACGGTTGTGTCAGCCGAACCCTGGGACGGGTGTCGATGGACATGCTGTGTGTCGACTTAAGCGAGTGCGCCAATGCCGGCGTCGGCACCCCGGTGGTGCTGTGGGGGGAGGGTCTGCCGGTGGATGCGGTGGCCGCGGCCGCCGGCACCAGCAGTTATGAACTGCTGTGCGCCCTGGCCGCGCGGGTGCCAGTAGAAGAAGTCGCCTGAACGGGCGGCAAACGACGCGTCGCGGGTGCCGAGCCCGTCCTGCCGTGCCTTCTTGGCAGCCATCGCTCCCGTTCAGGGTTCCAGTCCGATCAAGTGGCACGCGAACTCGGTTCAGCGGTCAGTCCGGAAAAAACATTCCAGATGGCGTTCGCCCCGGGTGAATGCCGCGCAGTCGGCCGTCTGAACAGCCGCGTTCAAGGCCGCGGCAAATGCCGCAAAGTCGGCAATGCCTTCGTAGATCTCCATCCACGTCGCCGCATCGTCACAGCGGTTCAGCCGCCGCGGCGGCTGGCTGCAAGGCGTGGCCATCGTGTCCAGCAGCGCATCGATCCGTGTAGCAGCCAGGCTGGCCTGCACCGGATCGATGCGGTAATAGACGTAGACGCTCTTCACCTATTCGGGCAGCGCGTAGGGCAGGGGCTTCAGGATTAGCGCCGCGCCGTCGGCGGCTTTCAGGTGCAGGGTCTGCGCGTTCGCGCTTTCGACCTGGGCGACGGCCAGCACATCGTAGCCGCCGGCCGGTGCCGGAGCAGCGTTGACCACAGTGCCAGTGGCCTGGCCCTCGATGTCAGCGCTGTACAGGCTGTCGCCCGGTGCGGCTTCGGCATCCACATGCGCCAGAAACATGCGGCGCTTGAGCTTGCCCAGATACTGGCTGCGCGCGACGATTTCCTGGCCCGGGTAGCAGCCCTTCTGGAAACTGACCCCGCCGATGGCTTCGAGGTTGACCATCTGCGGCACGAACTGCTCCTGGGTGGCGGCGACGATCATCGGAATGCCGGCGTTGAGCCGCAGCCAGTCCCATACCGGGGCGCCAACCGGGGTGGCTGACGGGCGCAGTGCCTGCCACACGGCGGCGGCACGCTCGGGTGCGATCGACAGCACGAACTTGTCGTCGCCCAGGCGGATCACCTGGCCGGCCTCGCCGGCGACCGAGCGCATCGCGGTGTCCGGCACGGCGCCCATCGCGGCGGTCACCGCCGCCAGCGCCTGCTTGCCGGCCACCACCAGCCGCACGTTTTCGTCGCTGGCATCGCGCCCCTGCACCTTGGCGCGCATGATGAACATGGACAGGCGCTTCAGCACGCCGGGAAGAATGTCGCCCGAGAGTTGCAGGCAAAAATCCTCGCCCTGCCGCCATGCCAGGAAATTGCCGAGCAGGCGCCCCTTGGGGCTGCAATAGCCGCTCCACTGTGCGCCATCGGCATGCAGCGCGCGCACGTCGTTGGTGAGCTGGCCCTGCAGGAAGGTGGCGGTGTCCTCGCCGCGCAACGCGATGACGCCGAGTTGCGACAAATCCGCCACAATGGTGCCGTCCATGGCGACCGCGCGTTCGGCGGCGGGGTCGCCATAGTGCAGCACGGCACTGCCTTCGATTGCCGCGCCTTGGGATTGCAGAAAGTTTTTCCAGGAATCGATCACGTTACGGTCCAGTCAAAAAGGGAGGCCATGAAGCCCAAAAGTGTACACGCTGATGCGCGAGTTTGAGCTCAAGCCCTCACGCCGACTGGGGCTGTTCGTGCTTGGCATGACGGCACTGGCGCTGGCAGCCATCGGCGTCGCGGCCTTGCCGGATGAAGTCCGGCTGGCGCTGGGTGCCGCCGTGATCGCTCTGGCTGTGCAGGGCTGGCGGCACGCGCGTTTCAGCGAAGTTGTGCGCGTGGCCGCGGACGGCCAGCTGCAATGCCTGGATGAGCAGGGGGAATGGGATGAGGTCGAGGTGCTGGGCGACAGTTTCGTTTCGACCGGCCTGATCGTGTTGCGCTACCGCACGGCGGGCCGGCGCGTGCGCAGCCTGACGCTGCTGCCCGACAGTGCAGCAGCCGACGACCTGCGCCGGCTCAGGGTGTCGCTTCGCTGGACACGCCGCACACGCTTGGACACAGCGTCCCCGGGCGCGGGTTGAGCACGGTGTTGCCGGCGATCGGCAGCGTCTCCGGGTAGTCGCGGCTGTAGTGCAGGCCGCGGCTTTCCTGCCGCAACTGGGCCGAGCGGATGATGAGATCGGCGCTTTGTACCAGATTGCGCAGCTCGATCAGGTCGTTGCTGACGCGGAAGTGGCGGTAGAACTCGTCAATTTCGGCCCGCAGCAGGCGGATGCGGTGCGCCGCCCGCGTCAGCCGCTTGTTGGTGCGCACGATGCCGACGTAGTCCCACATGAAGCGGCGCAGTTCGTCCCAGTTGTGCGAGATCACCACTTCCTCGTCGGGGTCGGTGACGCGCGAGGCGTCCCACGGCGGCAGGTCGAGCGTGGGAGCGGGCGGGGTGGCCAGGATGTCGCGCGCGGCGGCGTGGCCGAATACCAGGCATTCGAGCAGCGAGTTCGACGCCAGCCGGTTGGCGCCGTGCAGGCCGGTGAAGGTGACTTCGCCGACTGCGTGCAGGTTGCACAGGTCGGTGCGCGCGTCGATGTCGGTGACCACGCCGCCGCAGGTGTAGTGCGCGGCCGGCACCACCGGGATCGGCTGACGCGTGATGTCGATGCCGAGTTCGAGGCAGCGGCGGTGGATGGTCGGGAAATGCTCGCGCACGAAGTCGGGCGGCTTGTGGCTGATGTCGAGATAGACGCAGTCGATGCCGCGTTTCTTCATTTCGAAGTCGATCGCGCGCGCCACCACGTCTCGCGGCGCGAGTTCGGCGCGTTCGTCGTGCAGCTGCATGAAGCGGCTGCCGTCGGGCAGCAACAGCCGCCCGCCCTCGCCGCGCACCGCCTCGCTGATGAGAAAGGATTTGGCGTGCGGGTGGTACAGGCAGGTCGGATGAAACTGCACGAATTCGAGGTTGGCCACCCGGCAGCCGGCGCGCCACGCCATGGCGATGCCGTCGCCGGTCGCAGTGTCGGGGTTGGTGGTGTAGAGGTAGACCTTGCCGGCGCCGCCGGTCGCCAGCACGGTGTGGCCGGCGGCAAAGGTCTCGACTTCGCCGGTCCCCTTGTTGAGCGCGTAGGCGCCGTGGATCTGCCGTTCCTCCCCGCCGGCGCGCTTGCCGGTGATGAGGTCGATGGCGACGTGCTGCTCGAAGGTTTCGATATTGGGATGGGCGCGCACGCGGTCGAGCAGGCTGGTCTGCACTGCGTGGCCGGTGGCGTCGGCTGCGTGTACCACGCGGCGCCGGGAATGGCCGCCCTCGCGCGCCAGATGCAGGCCACCGGGCGCCTGCGGGTCGGGGGTAAAGGCGACGCCGTTGGCGGTCAGCCAGGCAATCATGTCGCGCGCCTGACTGGCCACCAGTCGGGTGACCGCTTCGTCGCACAGGCCGGCGCCGGCGACCAGGGTGTCGTGCACATGGGCCTCCACCGAGTCGCCGTTGTCGACTGCTGCCGCAATTCCGCCCTGCGCCCAGTCGCTGGCGCTGTCGATCATCTGGCGCTTGGTGACAATGGCGACACGGCGCTGGTCGGCAAGCTTGAGCGCGGTGGTCAGCGCGGCGAGGCCGCTGCCGAGGATGAGGACGTCGTGTCTGTGCATGAGTCGGGCGATGATAGCAGGCTTGGGCGGACCCGAATCACCCCGCTGCATTGAAGCTGGCAGGGTGAACTTTTTTGCCGGGGCATCCTCTCATGTCCAGGAAGCTGCGGTCACGTATACTTTCAACATAAACATAAATGTAGCAGGGAGATATGTCAGACCGCGAACTGGATCAGGTGTTGGTTGAACGTGCCCAAGAGGGCGACAAGCGTGCGTTCGAGCTGCTGGTGATCAAGTATCACCGCAAGGTCGGCCGGCTGTTGTCGCGCATGGTGCGCGACGCGGCGGAGGTGGAAGATATTACGCAGGAAGCTTTTATCAAGGCCTATCGCGCGTTGCCGGGATTTCGCGGCGAAAGCGCGTTCTACACCTGGCTGTACCGCATCGCCGTCAACACCGCCAAGAATTACCTGGTGGCACACAAGCGCCAGCCAGTGTCGAGCGATGTGCAGGCGGAAGACGCGGAAAATTATGAAGAGGGCGACTTGCTGCGCGACATTGCGACGCCGGAAGCGGAACTTCATAGCAAACAGATCGCCCAAGCAGTGAATGAGGCAGTCGATGCGCTGCCCGAGGAATTACGGACAGCCATCACGTTGCGCGAGATCGAAGGCATGAGCTACGAGGACATTGCGCAGATGATGGAATGCCCGATCGGCACCGTACGCTCGCGGATATTCCGCGCGCGTGAGGCCATTGCAGAAAAGATACGCCCGATGTTGGGCACCGGTCAGGACAAAAGGTGGTAACCATGTCAGCACTTCGCAAATTCGACACCCTTCCCCAGGCTGAACAGGCCGACAACGACCAGCTGTTGATGCTGTCCGCGGCGCTGGACGGCGAAACGGCGCGCGCCGAGACCGGCGCCTGCATCACGGCGATGAAACGTGACGAAGTCTTGCGACAAAGCTGGTCCGAATACCACCTGATCGGCGACCTGATGCGAGGCGTGGCGCCGGTGCAGGATGACTTCATGGCACGCTTCTCGGCGCAGCTGGCAGCCGAGCCGACCGTGCTCGCGCCGCGCCGCAGCGTGTGGCCGCAACGGCTGGCGGTGGTATCGTTTGCCTCGTTCGCCGTATGGGGCGTGGTCGCGCTGACCGGGCTGATGTCGGATGCGCCTGCCACGGCACCGATGGCGGTGGCGCCGGGCTTCCAGCAAGCCGGGTTGGTCTCGGAGCCGCGTGACGATGACCGCTTCGCTTCCTATCTGGTGGCGCATCAGGAATTTTCCCCGATGGCGGTGGCATCGCCCTACCAGCGCGTGATGGCGGTTGCGGTGGAGCCGCGTTGATGCGGGCGGGATCATCTGTTTGGCGGCAAGGCTGGCTGGCTGCAGGGTTTGCCGGACTGATGCTGTTGTCCGGCATGGCGCGCGCCGATGCCGCGCTCGATTGGCTCAACCGCGCCGCCGTCGCCGCCAAGCAGCAGAACTATAGTGGCGTCTATGTGTACCACCACGGCGAACACGTCGAAGTGCTGCGCGTGCTGCATCGCACCGATTCGACCGGCGAAATGGAAAAGGTCGAGGTGCTCGACGGCACGCCGCGCAAGTTCCTGCGCGTCAACAACGACGTCTATTGCCACTTGCCCGACGGCAAGAGTGTGCGGCTGGAGCGCAATGCCCAGCGCCGTTTCTTTCCCGCCTTGCTGCCCGCCCAGCCGGCCAGCCTGCTCGACTATTACGAGGCGAAGCTCGGCGGAACCGAGCGGGTGGCGGGGCGGCCCTGTCAGGTGGTGACGCTGGAGCCGCGTGACGGCTATCGTTATACCTATTATCTGTGGCTGGACAAGCAAACCGGACTGCCGCTCAAGTCTCGCGTCGTCAACAGCAGCGGCGCCGTGGTGTCGATGTTCGTGTTCTCCGAAATCCAGATCGGCAAGGCACCCGATGCCCAGCTGTTCCGCAACGACCTGGCGGGCAAGCGCATCCAGCAAGCCAGTCTCGACAATCCGGCCGAGGTGGCCTGGAACGTGACCCCGCCACCGGGATTCGAGCGAGTGCAGGAGGCGGTGCGCTCACTGCCGGGCAAGCAGGCGCCTGTCACCCATCTGGTGTTTTCGGACGGCCTCTCCGTGTTGTCGATGTTCGTCGAGCCGGTTGATCCCCAGGGGCAAACTCTGCGCGGCCTGTCGGCTGAAGGCGTGATCGGCATCTATGCGCGCGAGGTCGACGGACACACCGTGACCACCCTGGGCGAAGTGCCGAACAAGGCGCTGATCGAAACCGGAAACTCGGTGAAGCGAAAGTAAGCAGCACCATGCTGGAGCAAACCGCCGAAGTCATCAATACGGCCTCAGATGGCATCTGGGTGCGGGCGGTCGAGCCGTCTGGCTGCGGTACCTGCGGCGGCCAGGGCTGTGCATCGCGCCGCATTGCCGAACTGTTCCAGCGCAAACCACGGCATTTTCTGGTCGACTGCGACTTGTCGCTGTCCCCTGGCGACCGCATTGTCGTCGGGATTGTCCGCGGCAGCGTGCTCAAAAGCGCATTGCGGGTCTATGGCCTGCCGTTGGGATTGATGCTCACTGGCGCGTTGCTGGCACAGGCGGTGCAGCCCGGCGACGGCCCCGCACTCGTGGGTATGCTGCTCGGGGGCATGGCGGGCTGGCTGGTCGCGCGAGGCGGCCGGCCGGTGCGCCCGGTCGTGCTCAGGCGTGAAGACGTCAACCTGCTTCACATGAAGAAAGGATGACCAGGTTGAGAACGGCTTTGGCTGCAACAGCGCTGGCAATGACCTTGTCTGCGCCGGCAGTGGCAAGAGAGGCGATGGATGTTGCCGATCTGGTCGAAACACACGGCCCGGCGGTGGTCAACATCAGCACCACCAAGCTGGTGAAGCGCGGTGTGGAAGGTTTTCCGTTCGTGATTCCCGATGGGGAAGACATGCAGGAATTCTTCCGCCGCTTTTTCCCGCCTGGCGGGCCCGGGCCGGTCGAGGAGATTCCCGCGCGCGGCGCCGGTTCCGGCTTCATCGTCAGCAACGACGGCTACATCCTGACCAATGCCCATGTGGTGCGCGGCGCCGACGAAGTCGAGATCAAGCTCATCGACAAGCGTACGTTCAGCGCCAAGGTGATTGGGGCCGACAGCCGCACTGATGTTGCCGTCATCAAGATCACCGCCAACAACCTGCCTGCCGTCAAGCTGGGCGACCCTGCCAGGCTGCGCGTCGGCGAGGCCGTCGCCGCGATTGGTTCGCCGTTTGGCTTCGAGAACTCCGTCACCGCCGGCATCGTCTCCGCCAAGGGCCGCTCGCTGCCGTCGGAAAGCTATGTGCCCTATATCCAGACCGATGTGCCGATCAACCCCGGCAACTCGGGCGGGCCGCTGTTCAACATGAAGGGCGAGGTGGTCGGCATCAATTCGCAGATCTACAGCCGCAGCGGCGGTTATCAGGGCGTGTCGTTCGCGATCCCGATCGATGTCGCAATGGAAGTTGCCGAACAGCTGAAGGCCGCCGGCAAGGTTTCGCGCGGCTGGCTGGGCGTGGTGGTCCAGGAAGTGACCGCCGATCTTGCCGAATCGTTCGGCATGGATCGCCCGCGTGGCGCGCTGATTGCGCAGGTGCAGGCGGATGGCCCGGCGGCCCGGGCCGGCCTGCAGGCGGCCGATGTGATCCTCATGTTCGGCGGCAAGCCGGTTGAAAATTCGGGCGACCTGCCGCGCATGGTCGGCATGACCAAGCCGGGGGCGAAGATTCCGCTACAGGTATGGCGCCGCGGCAAGCTGCAGGCAATCACGGTGGAGCTGGGTGAGTTGCCGGGCGAGGAGCAGCTTGCCGGCAAGCCCGGCAAGACGTATTCGCGAGGCGGCCTGGCCCTGTCCGAGCTGACTGCCGAGCAGCGGCGCGAACTCAGGATCGACCACGGTTTGCTGGTGGAGGAGGTCACCGGCGATGCTGCGCGCGCGGGCATCCGCGTCGGTGACGTGATCCTCGCGGTGAACAACGGCAAGGTGGCGACGGTCGAGGCCTTCCGCAAGGCGATCGCCGCCATTCCCAAGGGCAAGAGCGCGGCCGTCCTGGTGCGCCGCGGCGAAGGTTCGCTCTATATTCCGCTGAAGATATCGGGTGAGTAGAACACTCACGCTCTACACGCGGGCGGACTGCCCGCTGTGCGAGGAGATGGCGGCAAAAGTCGGTGCGCTGATCGTGGATACCAGGCATCGTCTGGCGCCCGTGGATGTGGATGCCGACCCGTCGCTCAAGGCTGACTTCGGCTGGGACGTGCCGCTGCTGTTCGACGGCGGCACCGAGATATGCCGCCATCAGCTCAATCTGCCGGCGCTTCAGGAATGGCTGCGCCTTAACCCCTAAAATCCGTTAAAATTCGGCTAGTTATCTCATCCCTGACCGGGCACGGAAACGTGCCCGTTTTGCTGTGTCCCAGAGTCTGATCCGCAATTTTTCCATCATCGCCCATATCGACCACGGCAAATCCACGCTGGCTGATCGCCTGATCCAGTCTTGTGGCGGCCTGTCCGACCGCGAAATGGGAGCGCAGGTGCTCGATTCCATGGACCTGGAAAAGGAGCGCGGCATCACCATCAAGGCGCAGACCGCCGCGCTCACCTACAAGGCGCAGGACGGCAAGACCTACCACCTGAACCTGATTGACACCCCCGGCCACGTCGACTTTTCCTACGAGGTGTCGCGTTCCCTGTCCGCCTGCGAAGGCGCGCTGCTGGTAGTCGACGCCTCGCAGGGGGTGGAAGCGCAGACGGTGGCCAACTGCTACACCGCGATCGATCTCGGCGTCGAGGTCATTCCGGTGCTGAACAAGATCGACCTGCCTGCGGCCGATCCGGACCGGGTGGCGGAGGAAATCGAGGATATCGTCGGGCTGGACGCGAGCGATGCGGTGCGCGCGTCGGCCAAGACCGGGATCGGCATTGCCGAAATCCTCGAGGTGGTGGTGAAGCAGGTGCCGCCGCCGCGTGGCGATGAGAGCGCGCCACTGAAGGCGCTGATCATCGACTCATGGTTCGACAACTATGTCGGCGTGGTGATGCTGGTGCGGGTGTTCGACGGCGTGCTGAAACCCAAGGACAAGATCCGCTTCATGGCAAGCGGGGCACAGCATCTGACCGAGCACGTCGGCGTGTTCACGCCCAAGGCGGTCGACCGCCCCAGCCTGTCGGCAGGCGAGGTCGGCTTCGTGATTGCGGGCATCAAGGAACTCAAGTCGGCCCAGGTGGGTGACACCATCACCCTGCTCGATCGGCCCGCGGCCAAGGCGCTGCCTGGCTTCAAGAAAGTGCAGTCGCAGGTCTTCGCCGGGCTCTATCCGATCGAGTCGCACGACTTCGAGGCGCTGCGCGACGCGCTGACCAAGCTGCAGTTGAACGACGCGGCGCTGCAGTTCGAGCCCGAAGTCTCGCAGGCGCTGGGCTTCGGCTTCCGTTGCGGCTTCCTCGGCCTGCTGCACATGGACATTGTCCAGGAGCGGCTGGAACGCGAATACAACATGGACCTCATCACCACCGCGCCGACGGTGGTGTACGAAGTGTTGATGAAAGACGGCAGCCTGCTCAAGGTCGAAAACCCGTCCAAGCTGCCCGAGCTGTCGAAGATCGAGGAAATCCGCGAGCCCATCATCACCGCGACGATCTTCGTGCCGGAAGAATTCGTCGGCAACGTCATCACCCTGTGCAACCAGAAGCGCGGCATGCAGGTGAACATGCAGTACCACGGCAGGCAGGTGATGCTGGTGTACAACCTGCCGATGAACGAAGTGGTGATGGATTTCTTCGACAAGCTGAAATCAACCAGCCGCGGCTACGCCTCGCTCGATTACGAGTTCAAGGAGTACCGGCCGGGTGACCTGGTCAAGCTCGATATCCTGGTCAACAACGAAAAAGTCGATGCGCTGTCGCTGATTGTGCACCGCGCCACCAGCGTGTATCGCGGGCGCGAACTCGCCTCCAAGATGCGCGAGATGATCCCGCGCCAGATGTTTGACGTCGCGGTGCAGGCGGCGATCGGCGCCAACATCATCGCGCGCGAAAACATCAAGGCCTTGCGCAAGAACGTGCTCGCCAAATGCTACGGTGGCGACATCTCGCGCAAGAAGAAGCTGCTGGAAAAACAGAAGGCCGGCAAGCGGCGCATGAAGCAGGTCGGCAACGTCGAAATTCCGCAGGAAGCCTTTCTTGCGATCCTGCAGGTTTCGGATAAATAAGAAGTGGACCCATCAACATGAATTTTGCGCTCATTCTTTTCATCGCGCTGGCCGTCACCGGCGGCATCTGGCTGCTCGACGTGCTGCTGTTCAAGCGTTTCCGCGACAAGGATGCCCGCGAGCCGCTGCTGGTCGAATATGCCAAGAGCTTCTTCCCGGTCATCCTGGTCGTGTTCGGCCTGCGCTCGTTTCTGGTCGAGCCGTTCAAGATACCGTCCGGCTCGATGATGCCGACGCTGCTGATCGGCGACTTCATCCTGGTCAACAAATACACCTATGGCATCCGCCTGCCGGTGATCAACAAGAAAGTGGTCGCGCTGAACAACCCCGAGCGTGGCGACGTCATGGTGTTCCGCTATCCGGCCGACCCCGGCCTCGACTACATCAAGCGCGTGGTCGGCGTGCCGGGCGACGTGGTCGAATACCGCGACAAGCAGCTCAGCATCAACGGCCAGCCGGTGCGCACGGTCAACACCAGCACCTACAGCTATGTCGGCAACGGCCTCAGTTACGTCACCGCCATGGTGTACCAGGAGCATCTCAATAGCGTTGGCCACGCCATGATGACCGAGCCGGGCAAGCTCGCAGTCTATCCGTCACAGGTGGTGGACTTCCCTTACCGCGAAAACTGCTCCTACAATGCCGAAGGCGAAGGCTTCGTCTGCAAGGTGCCGGAAGGGCAGTACTTCATGATGGGCGATAACCGCGACGCCAGCAACGACAGCCGTTACTGGGGCTTCGTCCCGGACCGGAACATCGTCGGCAAGGCCTTCTTCATCTGGATGAACTTCGACGATTTTGGCCGCATCGGCACCACCCTCAAATAAGGAGACACCATGACCCGCGCACGCCCCCTGCAATCTCAACAACGCGGTCTGAGCATGATCGGCTTTCTGTTCGTCGCCGTCGTGCTGGTTATGATCGCCATGCTGGCAATGAAGCTGGTGCCGGCCTATATCGAGTTTTTCTCGGTGAAGAAGATTCTCGCCACGATGGGGCAGGAGTCCGACCTCCGATCGAAAAGCAATGCCGAGATCCGCAGCGATTTCTCGAGACGCGCCAACGTAGGTTATGTCACGGTGGTCAAGCCGGAACATCTCACCATCGACCGTCGTGGTGGCGTCCCGGTCATTTCCGCTGATTACGAATTCCGCACCAAGCTCGTCGGCAATGCCAGCCTGGTGGTCGATTTCAGTGCCAGCACCAACCCCAACGCCGCGCCCGCCCAGATTGAATAACGCCTTGCTGACCCAGCGCCTGCAGCAGGCGCTGGGTTATACCTTTATCCGCGCCGACCTGCTGACCCAGGCGCTGACGCACCGCAGCTACGGCGCGGTCAACAACGAGCGGCTCGAATTCCTCGGCGACTCGGTGCTGAACTGCTCGGTCGCCCGTGCGCTCTACGATGCGTTTCCCGATTTGCCCGAAGGTAGCCTGTCGCGCCTGCGCGCCAACCTGGTGCGGCAGGAAACCCTGGCCGAGATCGCCGCGACCCTGAGGCTGGGCGAGAGCCTGCGCCTGGGCGAGGGCGAACTCAAGAGCGGCGGTTTCCGCCGTCCCTCGATTCTGGCC
Organism: Thiobacillus denitrificans; assembly: GCF_001530125.1. Lineage (GTDB taxonomy): Bacteria > Pseudomonadota > Gammaproteobacteria > Burkholderiales > Thiobacillaceae > Thiobacillus > Thiobacillus denitrificans_C. The sequence goes on from NZ_LDUG01000003.1 coordinate 60,326, forward strand.
GATGCGCTCGAATCGCTGTTTGGCGCGATCTTTCTGGAGGCCGGCTTTGACGGCGCGCAACGCGTGGTGCGTGGCTTGTTCGACCCGCTGGTCGCGCAAATCGACCCCACGGCCTCGGGCAAGGATCCCAAGACGGAACTGCAGGAACTGCTGCAGTCACGGCGGCTGCCGCTACCGGACTACCAGCTTGTCGATACCGAGGGCGAGGCGCACGACCAGAGTTTCATCGTCGAGTGCGTGCTCATCAGACCCGTGCTCAGCACGCGCGGCGTCGGCAAAAGCCGCCGCGCCGCCGAACAGGAGGCCGCACGCCAGGCGTGCGCCGCGTTACGAAATGAACAGGCAGCAAAGAAGAGTGAACTGCGTAAATGAGTGAATTCAAGTGTGGCCTCATCGCCATCGTCGGGCGTCCCAACGTCGGCAAGTCGACCCTGCTCAACCGCATCGTCGGGCAGAAAGTCAGCATCACCTCGCGCAAGGCGCAGACCACGCGTCACCGGGTGATGGGCATTCACACCACCGACGAGGCACAGTTCGTGTTCGTCGATACGCCGGGATTCCAGACGCGCTACACCGGCACCATGAACCGCGCGATGAACAAGCGGGTGCGCGAAACGCTGTCGGATACCGACGTGGTGATGCTGCTGGTGGAGGCGGGACGGCTGAAGAACGAGGATCGTCAGGTGATGGAGTTGCTGCCCAAGGATCGCCCGCTGATCCTGGTGGTGAACAAGATCGACCAGGTCAAGGATCGCGCCGAGTTGATGGCGTATCTGCAGGAAGTCACCGCCGCGCATGCGTTTACCGAGATCGTCCCGGTATCGGCCAAGCAGGGAAACAACCTCGACGAGCTGCTGAAAACCCTGCAAACCCACCTGCCGGAAAACGCGCCGCTGTTTGATGCGGACGACGTCACCGACCAGACCGAACGCCAACTGGCCGCCGAACTCATTCGGGAAAAAGTCTTCCGTCTGTGTGGCGAAGAAATCCCTTACGGGGTGGCGGTGGCCATCGACAAGTTCGAGGAGGAGGGCAACCTGCGCCGCATCTTCGCCACCATCCTGGTCGACCGCGACAGCCACAAGCCCATCATCATCGGCAAGGGGGGCGAAAAGCTCAAGGCCATTTCCACCCAGGCGCGTCTCGACATGGAGCGCGCGTTCGACAGCAAGGTCTATCTTGAGGTCTGGGTCAAGGTCAAGGGCGGCTGGGCCGACGACGTGCGGATGCTGAGATCGCTGGGGCTGGATTAGAGCAGGTGCAGGGTTGGAAACCGCTCACCACAGAGGCACAGAGACACAGAGGCACAGAGGCACAGAGGCACAGAGACACAGAGACACAGAGACACAGAGACACAGAGACACAGAGGTAAAACCGGTTTGGGCGCTGTGCGTGGAAAGTCGAGCGTTTGCCCTGTATGGTTTTTCGAGGATTTTCTCCGTGTCTCTGTGCCTCTGTGGTGAAAATCTTTTGACAACCTATGTCTTCCCCTGACCGCATCAACAACGAACCCGGCTTCATCCTCCACACCTATCCTTTCAAGGAAACCAGTGTGGTGGCGGAGGTGTTCACCCTTAGCCACGGGCGCGTGGCGCTGATCGCACGCGGTGCGCGCCGACCGACCTCGGCCCTGCGCGGGCTGATGCAGCCATTCACCCCGCTGCTGCTGTCGTGGTTCGGTAAATCCGAACTGAAAACCCTGCACGCCGCCGAATGGCAAGGCGGCCTGATCGCCCCGCAGGGGCGCGCGCTGATGTGCGGGTTTTATCTGAATGAACTGCTGCTGCGCCTGCTGGCGCGCGGCGATGCGCACGAACAGCTGTACGACCGCTATGCCGATACCCTCGACCAGTTGGCGAACGAGGCTTGCGGCACCGATTACGAGCGCATCCTGCGGCGCTTCGAAAAAAATCTGTTAAGTGAAATCGGCTATGGCGCCACCTTCGACGTCGATGCAGACAGAGGGACGCCGATCGAACCCGGTGTCCGTTATGTGTTCCAGCCCGAACGTGGCGCGCTGCGCGAGAATGGACAACCCGGCTGCCCGGTCTCGGGCCAGACGCTGATCGATCTGGCGGCCGGCCGCTTCGAACGGCCAGCGACGCTGGCCGAGGCCAAGTCCTTGATGCGCACCCTGATCGACCACACCCTGGGCGCGAAGCCGCTTTATACTCGCCAGCTGTTACGCGAACTCACAGAATTGAATCCACTCGGCTGAACCCGTGAGCATCTATCTCGGCGTCAACATCGACCACATCGCCACCCTGCGCCAGGCGCGCAAGACCCGCTACCCCAGCCCGGTCGAGGCCGCGCTGATGGCGGAAACCGCCGGCGCCGATTCGATCACCCTGCATCTGAGGGAAGACCGTCGCCACATCCAGGATGCCGACGTCGCGATCCTGCGCCAGATGCTGAAAACAAAAATGAATCTGGAAATGGCGGTGACCGAGGAAATGCTCGGCATCGCCATCGCCACGCGGCCGCAGGATGTCTGCCTGGTGCCGGAAAAGCGCGAGGAACTCACCACCGAAGGCGGGCTGGACGTCAAAGGCCAGATGCCGAAAATCGCCGGCGCCTGCAAGCGGCTGCGTGATGCCGGAATTCGCGTCTCGCTCTTCATCGACCCCGACTTCCCCCAGCTCGACGCCGCCCACGCGGCCGGCGCGCCTGTCGTCGAAATCCACACCGGTGCCTACGCCGACGCCGAAACCGACGAAGCGCGCGTACTGTAGAGTTCGAGCGCATCCGCACAGCTGTCGCCTACGGCCGCAGCCTCGGCCTCACGGTCAACGCCGGGCATGGCCTGACCTACCACAACGTGCAGCCGATTGCCGCACTGCCGGGTATCCATGAACTCAACATTGGCCATGCGATTGTCGCGCAGGCGCTGTTCGTGGGCTGGAAGGAAGCGGTGGCGGAAATGAAGCGGCTGATGGTGGAGGCGGCCGCTGGGTAAACTGCCGGCCGGACACTGGGCGCGCTGCGCGCCCAGCCCGCGGAGTTGGCCTGATCGGGACTCAGCGAAGCTCGACGGCCGTTGTCATGATTTCACCCCTGCCGTATTTTGCGGTGGCGCGAGGCGGGCGATCAGTACCTTGTCCACCCGGTTCCGGTCCATGTCCATGACCTCGAAACGCCAGTTTTCCCATTCGAAATGATCGGCCACGGCAGGAATATGTCCTAGCATGTGCATGATGAACCCGCCCAGGGTGTTGAACGCATTCGCTTCCTCGCCAGGCAGGTCTTCGTCGATCTCCAGAGCCGACTTGAGCCGCTCGATGGCCACGCTTCCATCCACCAGCCAGGAACCATCCTCGCGTTCGACCACGTCCTGTTCATCAGGTGAATCGTAGGTAGGCAATTCGCCCACGATGGACGTCAGCACGTCGGTAAGCGTCACCAGGCCTTCCAGATCGCCGTATTCATCGACGATCAGAGCGAATTGCATGCGCGCCTTGCGGAAGCTTTCCAGCAACTGGGTCGTGCTGACGCTGTCCGGGACATACAGTGGCGCGCGCAAGACCGCTTCGATATTCAGCGGCCCACCGGCCAACGCGGGTTTGAGCAGGTCGGAGGTGCGCAGAATGCCCGCGATGTTGTCAAGCCCGCCGCGGCAGACCACGATGCGCTCATACGGGCTTTCGGCGATCAGGCGGCGAAACTCGTCTTCGGGGTCATCGAGATCGATCAGATAAATGTCGGTGCGGTGAGTCATGATCGTGCCGATGCGTTGCTCGTCCAAACGCAACACATTGGAGACGATCCCCTGTTCGCTTTCATGGAACACCCCAGCCTCGGCACCCTGCCCCATCAGCACGTTGATTTCATCGTCGGTCACCGGCGGTTCGTCCTTGCGGCGCGCGCCCATCATGCGCAACAGCAAGCTGGAGGATGCAGACAGCAGCCACACCACGGGCCGCGTGAGGCGCGACAACATGTTCATGGGCCGTGCGATCAGGGAGGCGATGCCTTCCGGCGCCATGAGTCCCAGCCGTTTGGGAACCAATTCGCCGACGACGACGGAAAAATAGGTGAGGCCGAGCACTACCACCGTGAGCGCAATGCCTCTGGCATAGGGCCCGACCAGGGCGAACTGGCCCAGCCAGGCAGCCAGTGGATCGGCCAGTGCGGCCTCGCCGATGGCGCCGCTGAGAATGCCGATGGAGGTGATGCCTACCTGGATGGTGGAGAGGAAGGTCGAGGGTTCGGCGTGGAGGGCAAGCGCCGAGTGCGCGCCGGGGCTACCGTCGTCGGCCAGCCGACGTAGGCGGACCCGGCGCGAGGACACCACGGCGATTTCCGACATGGCGAAAACGCCGTTGAGCAGGATGAGGAACAGAAGTAACGCTATATCCATATACAAGTCGCCCGTTGCCCGATGGCATGCGACTCTGGTGTGATGCAGGCGGTATTTTACCTGAAAACCCTGTGGTCACAGGTGCGACAACGGGTGGCGCGGTGTCCGGCAACACCGCCTGAACTTTTGCCGCAGGGGGCATCTCGCCCTGAACCAGAGCAGCTTTGGCTGGGCGCTCGCGCGCTTCGATGGCCGTGCCGTCACGGCTGATGTGGCCGATGAGTTCTTCCCCGAGGGATGCCCTGATCAGGGATTCGTGAACGCGCTCGGCCAGACGGCTCTGCGCAAACTCGGCAAAGGCGCGGGAGAAGGTGGCTTCATCGGGCAGCTTTTTCCAGCGCGAGAAACCGCAGATGCCCTAAAGGATTCTTTTCAATACCCCCTTGAGGGGTACTCCGATCCGCTATGGGCTAAAGCCCATGCGGAGTCGTATGCGGCGCAGGGCGCGATCCACGGTCAAACGCTCAATCAAGGCCACGGTGGTCGGCAGCTCCAGCACGGCCTCGGCGACAAAGCCGTTGGCGAGCGCGCTTCGATCCGCGGGCGGACGCCCAATCCCGTGCCAGGCGGGTACGAAGTCTTCGATACGCGTCCATTCGAGGATGTGGATCAGCTTCGTGAGTTTCGGCGTCAGCCCTTCAACTTCCCGGCCCAGGCCGGGGATCATTCTTGGACAACCGTCCAGCGTTGCAGGAGTCCAGTGCGTTGCGTAGTATTCATGGCGGGCGTCCGATGTGTGTCTTGATAACCCGCATCTTGCCAGCAATGGCGGCGCCCAAACCAGCTTCTTGCAGCAATAATTCAACCGTGGATGGGGGGGATTGCAACTACCTCAAGTGAAATCGGCTGCGGCGCCACCTTCGACGTCGACGCCGGCAACGGGACACCCATCCAGGCCGAAGTACGCCATGTATTCCAGCCCGAACGCGGCGCACTGCGCTCGACCGGGCTGCCCGGCTGCCCGGTCTCGGGTCAGACCCTGATCGATCTGGCGGCCGGCCGCTTCGAACGGCCAGCGACGCTGGCCGAGGCCAAGGTCTTGATGCGCACCCTGATCAACCACATCCTCGGCGCGAAGCCGCTTTATACTCGCCAGCTGTTACGCGAACTCACCGACCTTACACCATGAGCATCTATCTCGGCGTCAACATCGACCACATCGCCACCCTGCGCCAGGCGCGCAAGACCCGCTACCCCAGCCCGGTCGAGGCTGCGCTCATGGCGGAAACCGCCGGCGCCGACTCGATCACCCTGCATCTCAGGGAAGACCGCCGCCATATCCAGGATGCCGACGTCGCAATCCTGCGCCAGGTGCTGAAAACAAAAATGAATCTGGAAATGGCGGTGACCGAGGAAATGCTGGCGATTGCCTGCACCACGCGGCCGCAGGATGTCTGCCTGGTGCCGGAAAAGCGCGAGGAACTCACCACCGAAGGCGGGCTCGATGTGGCCGGCCAGTTGCCCAAAATGCAGGCGGCCTGCGCGCGGCTGGCGGAGGCCGGGATTTGCGTGTCGCTGTTCATCGATGCCGACTTTGCGCAGCTCGACGCGGCGCACGTGGCCGGCGCGCCGGTGGTCGAAATTCACACCGGACATTACGCGGATGCGCCGAGCGACGCTGCACGCGAGATTGAATTTGAACGTATCCGCCAGGCCGTGGCCTACGGTCGCAGCCTCGGCCTCACGGTCAACGCCGGGCATGGCCTGACCTACCACAACGTGCAGCCGATTGCCGCACTGCCGGGTATCCATGAACTCAACATTGGCCATGCGATTGTCGCGCAGGCGCTGTTCGTGGGCTGGAAGGAAGCGGTGGCGGAAATGAAGCGGCTGATGGTGGAAGCGGCGCGCTAACTCAGTCTTAGCGGCGCTTGTTCCACCACCAGTAGCCGCCGATGATGAGTGCGACGAAGGCGATGACGCCGAAGGTGATGTGGTGCTGGTATTGCTGGATCAGCGCTTCGTTGCCGCCCAGAAAATATCCGAACAGGGTGAGGACGAGCGACCACAGCCCGGCGCCGAGGCAGGTGTAGAACGCGAACGCGCCGGGGTTCATGCGGGTGAGCCCGGCGGGGATGGAAATCAGGTGGCGGATGCCGGGAATCAGGCGGCCGGTGAAGGTGGAAATCGCGCCGTGCCTGAAGAAAAACGCATCGGTCTTGTGCAGCAGTTCGGGCCGGACGAAGAAATAGCGACCCCAGCGTTCGAGGAAGGGCCGTCCCACCCACATCGCCACCGCGTAGTTGAACGACGCCCCGGCCAGACTGCCGCCGGTGGCGGCGAGCACGATCAGCCCGAAGTTCATCTGCCCCTGGTACGCCAGATAGCCTGCCGGGATCAGTACCAGTTCGCTCGGCACTGGAAGCACCGTGGACTCCAGCGCCATCAGAATGAAGATGCCGGGGTAGCCCCAGCCGTTGACGGTAGCGAGGATCCAGGTGATGAAGTCGTGGAGCATTTTTAGAGTGGAGAGTCGAGGGCCGAGAGCCGAGAGTGTGAAGCGGGGCGGTTTTGCACTCCGCTCTCGACTCTCGGCTTCTAGTCACACAACCGCTTCTTCCTTCTTTTCCACCGGCTTGATGAAGTGCTCGCGCTTGACGCCGAACATCAGCAGCAGCGGCGAGGCGACCAGCACCGACGAATAGATGCCGAACATGATGCCGATGGTGAGCGCGAGCGCGAAGTTGTGCAGCGCCTCGCCGCCGAAGAACAGCATCGACAATACCATGATCTGCGTCGATCCGTGGGTGATGATGGTGCGGCTCATGGTACGGGTGATGGCGTCGTCGATGATGTGGGGGATGGTCGCCCCGCGCATCTTGCGGATGTTCTCGCGGATACGGTCGAATACCACCACCGACTCGTTCACTGAGTAGCCCAAAACCGCCAGCACGCCGGCCAGCACGGTGAGGGTGAACTCCCACTGGAAAAAGGCGAACACGCCGAGGATGATGACGATGTCGTGCATGTTGGCGAGCATCCCCGCCACCGCAAAACGCCATTCGAAGCGGATCGCCAGGTAGGCCATGATGCCGAAGGCGACCACCAGCAGCGCCAGGGCGCCGCTGTCGTAAAGCTCCTTGCCGACCTGCGGGCCGACGAAATCGACCCGCTTGAGCTCGACCGTGGAGTCGGCAGTTTGCAATGCCGACATCACAATGTTGCTGGTTTCTGCAGCATTCGCGTCATGCTTCACCGGCAGGCGGATCAGTACGTCGTGGCTGGTGCCGAAATTCTGTACCGAGATCTCGGGCAGTCCGGTCTTTTCCAGTGCGCCGCGGATTTCAGGCATGTTGGCGGGCTGATCGTAGCTGACCTCGATCAAGGTGCCGCCGGTGAAATCGACGCCGAGATTGAGGCCCTTGTCCCAAAGTGCCCACACCGAGAACAGGAAGGTGAGCAGCGAAATCGCGGTTGTCACCTTCCCCCAACTCATAAAGGGGATGGTTTTCTTGAACGGGAAAAATTCCAGCATGACGTGCCCTTAGATCGAGACTTTGGCCAGCCGTGTCTGGCGGCCATAGGTGAGGTTGACCATGGCGCGCGACACGGTCACCGCGCTGAACATGGAGGTGAGGATGCCCAGACACAGCACCACCGCAAATCCGCGCACCGGGCCCGACCCCAGCCAGAACAGCGCAATGCCGGCGATCAGGGTGGTGAGGTTGGAGTCGAGAATGGTGGCCCAGGCGCGTTCATAACCGGCGTGGATAGCTGCCTGGGGGGTGGCGCCGCTGCGCAGCTCTTCGCGGATGCGTTCGTTGATCAGCACGTTGGCGTCGATCGCCATGCCGAGCGTGAGCGCGATCGCCGCCATGCCGGGGAGGGTGAGCGTGGCCTGAATCATCGAGAGCAAGGCGATCAGGAAGAATCCGTTGATGGCGAGCGCGATCGACGAGAACAGCCCGAACACGCGATAGTAGATCGTCATTAACAGCGTGACGGCAAGGAAGCCCCAGAGGTTGGAGTGGAAGCCTTTTTCGATGTTCTCTGCGCCCATGCTGGGGCCGACAGTGCGTTCCTCGACGATCTGCATCGGTGCGGCGAGCGCGCCGGCGCGCAGCAGCAGGGCAACGTCGGAGGCTTCCTGTGCGGACTCCATGCCGGTGACCTGCACCCGGCCGCCGCCGATTTCCTCGCGGATCACCGGCGCCGTGATGGCTTCGACGCGGCCTTTTTCGATCAGCAGGATGGCCATGCGCTTGTTGACGTTTTCGCGCGTCACGTCCTTGAAAATGCGCGCGCCCGAGCCATCCAGGTTGATGTGTACCGCAGCCTGGCCAGTGGCGTTGTCAAAGCCCGGCGTGGCGTTGGTGATCGAGTCGCCGGTCAGTACCACATCTTTTTTCACCGCGATCAGCGTGCCCTCCCGGGTGGGAACGATATCCGTGCCAAACGGCGCCTGGCCCTGCGCCAGCGCCAGCGGGTCGGCCAGCTCGTCGACCATGCGGATTTCAAGCGTGGCCGTGCGTCCGAGGATGTCCTTGGCCTTGGCGGTGTCCTGCACGCCGGGTAGCTGCACCACGACGCGGCTGGCCCCCTGCTGCTGGATCACAGGTTCGGCCACGCCGAGCTCGTTGACGCGATTGCGCAGCGTGGTGATGTTCTGCTGCAGGGCAAATTCCTGCACCTGTTTTTCGGCTTCCGGCTTCAGCCGCGCGGTCAGGGTGAAGGCTTCAGCCTGGTCTTCGGCGGTGTAGGCCAGGTCGGTGAACGCCGTGCCCAGTTTGTTGATGGCAGCGTCGCGCTGATCGCGGGTGGCGAAATGCACGCTCACCGCATCGCCTTCGCGGCTGATGCGGCCGTAGCGGATCTTGGCGCTGCGCAGTTCGGCACGGAAATCGTTCTGGTAGCGGATGGCGGCCTTTTCCAGCGCCGCCTTCATGTCCACTTCCAGCAGGAAATGCACGCCGCCGCGCAAGTCCAGGCCAAGGTACATCGGCATCGCGTTGATCGCCGACAGCCAGGCCGGGGAGGCCGGTAGCAGATTCAGTGCCACCGTGTAGCGCTCCCCCAGACCTTTCTGCAGCACGTCCTTGGCCTGGATTTGCAGGTCGGTGCTGGCAAGGCGTGCCTTGATGCTGTTGCCTGACAGTTGCACCCCGCTATAGGCGACATTGGCCGCCTTGAGCAGCGACTCCACCTGCCCCAGCAAGGCGGTGTCGACCTTTTCCGTGGTGCGTATCGGCGATACCTGCACCGCCGGCACTTCGCCAAAAAAGTTGGGCAGGGCGTAGAGGAAGGCGACCACCAGCGTGATGCCGATGACGATGTTTTTCCAGAGTGGGAAGCGGTTCATGGTTTAGCCGACAGCGGTGAGCCGGAATAGGTGGGTGAAAGGGGCGGCCGAGCCGCTCGCCCTGATACTTACAGGCCCTTGATCGTACCTTTCGGCAGCAGGGTCTGGATCGACTGCTTCTGCACGTGGGTGATCACGCCGTCGGCGATTTCCAGCGATACGTATTGTTCGCCGATTTTGGCGACCTTGCCGACCTGGCCGCTGGCAGTGATGACTTCATCGCCTTTCTGTATTTCAGCCAGCATTTTCTTCTGTTCCTTGGCACGCTTCATCTGCGGGCGGATGAGCATGAACCAGAACAGGATGAAGATGATGATGAGCGGCAAAAAATCCATCAAGCCGGCGGAGGCCGCTGCCGTGGATTGCGCGTGGGCAAGAGAAATCATGGATAAAACTCCCAATCAATACAGATTAATTAAAACCGGGCAATTCTACCACCCGCATGTTTGCATCTCGTGAAACCGCGCCGTGAAATCGGCAAATCGATGGGCCTCGATTGCGGTGCGCATGTCGGCCATCAGGCGGTGGTAGTAATGCAGGTTGTGGATCGTGGCCAGCCGCGCGCCCAATATCTCGTTGGCGCGGATCAAGTGGTGCACGTAGGCGCGGCTGAAGTGGGTGCAAGTGTGGCAGGTGCATTCATCGTCGATCGGCGCGGTGTCGGTTTTCCAGCGCGCGTTGCGGATGCGCATGTCGCCATGCCGGGTGTAGAGGATGCCGTGGCGCGCGTTGCGCGTCGGCAGCACGCAGTCGAACTGGTCGATCCCCTGTGCCACCGCCGCGACCAGGTCGGACGGCGTGCCGACGCCCATCAGGTAGCGCGGCTTGTGAGCCGGCAACTGCGGCGCGGTGTGGGCGAGGATGCGCGCCATGTCGTCCTTCGGTTCACCCACCGAAAGGCCGCCGATGGCGTAGCCGTCGAAATCCATGCCAATCAGCTCGCGCGCCGATTCGTCGCGCAGCGTCTCAAACATGCCGCCCTGCACGATGCCATAGAGCGCGTTGGGGTTACCGGCGTGCGCGGTTTTGGAGCGTTCAGCCCAACGCAGGCTCATCCGCATCGAGTCGGCCGCCTCGCGCTCGGTGGCAGGGTAGGGCGTGCACTCGTCGAAAATCATCACGATGTCGGAATTCAGCGTGTGCTGGATCTGCATCGATATCTCGGGGGTCAGAAACAGCTTGTCGCCGTTGATCGGCGAGGCAAATTTCACCCCTTCTTCGGTGATCTTGCGCAGCTTGCCCAGGCTGAACACCTGGAAACCGCCGGAATCAGTGAGGATGGGCTTGTCCCAGCCCATGAAGCGGTGCAGCCCGCCAAACTTTTCGATCACCTCCAGCCCCGGGCGCAGCCACAGGTGGAAAGTGTTGGACAGCACCATCTCGAAGCCGATTTCGGTGAGCTCAAAAGGCGACATCGCCTTCACCGTGCCGTAGGTGCCGACCGGCATGAACGCCGGCGTCTGCACGGTGCCGTGCGCGAGGTGGAGCTGGCCACGGCGGGCGCCGCCGTCGGTGGTGAGGAGATCGAATTTCATGCGGGTGGACGCTTTTCTAAAAACATTGCATCGCCATAGCTGAAGAAGCGGTAGCGTTCGGCAATGGCGTGGGCGTAGGCGGCGCGGATGGTGTCCAGGCCGGCAAACGCGGAGACCAGCATCAACAGCGTGGACTTGGGTAAATGAAAGTTGGTGATGAGCGCGTCGACCACCTGGAAGCGATAGCCCGGCGTGATGAAGATGTCGGTTTCGCTGGCGCCCGCGCGCAAGTCACCAGACTGTGTTGCGGCCTCCAGCGCGGCTGCCTCCAATGCTCGGAGGCTGGTGGTGCCCACCGCCACCACGCGGCCGCCGCGGGCGCGCGTCTCGCGGATCGCGTCGACGGTCGCCTGCGGGATCGTGTAGCGCTCGCTGTGCATCCTGTGCTCGGCGATGTCGTCCACCCGCACCGGCTGGAAGGTGCCGGCGCCCACGTGCAGCGTCACCTGGGCCGTGCGGATGCCTTGCTCGCGCAGCGCATCCAGCATCGCGTCGTCGAAATGCAGGCCGGCCGTCGGCGCTGCCACCGCGCCGGGCTCGTTCGCGTACACCGTCTGATAGCGCGCCTCGTCGTCGGCGGTCGGCGTGTGAGCGATGTAGGGGGGCAGCGGGAGCTGACCGAGCTGCTGCAGCACCTCGAGCACCGGGCGCGGGAAGCGCAACTGCGTCAGGTCGTCCTGCCGCGCCAGCACCTCCACAGCCACATTGTCAGACAGGTGAATGGATGAACCCGGCTTGGGCGCATGGCTCGCACGGATGAAGGCCAGCGCATCGAATTCGCCCGTTACCCGTTCCACCAGCAGCTCGACCTTGCCGCCGGAATCCTTGGTGCCGAACAGCCGCGCCTTGATCACGCGCGTGTCGTTCATCACCAGCAGGTCGTTCGGGCGCAGCAGGGTCGGCAGTTTGCTGAACCAGCGGTCGTGCAGCGTGCCGGACGCCTCGACGTGCAGCAGCCGGCTGCCGCCGCGCACCGCGGGCGGCAGCTGCGCGATCAACTCGTCGGGCAAATCAAAATCAAAATCGGCAACCTGCATGGGGCGCGATTATAGCCGCCGCCTTGCGGCAGGACGCCCGATTCGGCGATAATGCGCGGCTTCTGTCGCCGGACGCATTCGCGTTCGGCCCCTTTGCCGGGATGGCGGAATCGGTAGACGCAGCGGATTCAAAATCCGCCGCTGGTAACAGTGTGGGGGTTCGAGTCCCCCTCCCGGCACCAGTCAATTATTTTAAGCTTCCCTTTCCCGGGCTATAGGCACCGTCCTGTTGTTGCGGCACTATTTGGGTGCATTGTGGTCATTTCTGCCCTACGCTTGAAAAAGGCGATTTTGCCTTGATTGGGTGCGCTTCATGGCTTTGTCATCAGGGGCTCACCGGTTTTGTATAGGGTTTGCGATGGCAAGCACGGTGGCGGATAGGTGTGGCACAGGCGTTGCTAGATAGTTGCTAGATAACAGTCGAATGACAGCCCATGCTGTTGTTGAACGGGAGTAAGGGAATGCCTTTATCTGTAGAGACGTTTCGAGGCGAAACGGGCGCGTTGCATTGGCCGGTTTGTCGCGTGCTGCAGGCGCACCGGATGCAGATGGCGACGACGCACATGCGCGACCTGTTTGCTGCCGACCCGGCACGCGCCGAGCGGTTTTCGCTGCAGGTGGGCGATGTGCTGCTGGACTATTCGAAAAACCGCATCACCGACGAGACCATGGCGCTGCTGCTGCGGCTCGCCGAAGAGGCGGACGTTGCCGGCTGGCGCGAACGCATGTTCGGCGGCGAGAAAATCAACAACACCGAAAACCGAGCGGTGCTCCATGTGGCTTTGCGCAACCGCAGCAATCAACCGGCCATCGTCGACGGCGAGGACGTGATGCCGAAGGTGAACGCGGTGATCGAAAAGATGGGCGCGTTTGCCAAACAGGTACGTAGCGGCGAGTGGCGCGGCTACAGCGGCGAGCGCATCACGGATGTGGTGAACATCGGCATTGGCGGTTCGGACCTGGGGCCGCAGATGGCGGTTCAGGCGCTGATGCCTTACCGCCATCCGCAACTGAAGGCGCATTTCATTTCCAATATCGACGGCGCCCACGTGAAGGAGGCGCTGGAATCGCTGAACCCCGCAACCACGCTGTTCATCGTGGCGTCGAAAACCTTCACCACGCAGGAAACGATGACCAATGCGCACTATGCGCGCACCTGGTTTTTGGCGCAGGCGCAGGATGAGCGCCACATCGTCGGGCATTTTGTCGCGGTGTCGACCAACCGCGAGGCGGTGACGGCATTCGGCATCGACCCCGCCAACATGTTCGAATTCTGGGACTGGGTGGGCGGGCGTTATTCGCTGTGGTCGGCGATCGGGTTGTCAATCGTGCTGGCGGTGGGGGTGGAGCGCTTCGACGAACTGCTGGACGGCGCGCACGCGATGGACGAGCACTTCCGCCATGCGCCGCTCGACCGGAACATGCCGGTGATCCTGGCGCTGCTGGGCGTCTGGTACAACAATTTCTTCGGCGCGGAATCGCACGCCATCCTGCCGTACGACCACGCCCTGCGCAGCCTGCCCGCCTATCTGCAGCAGGCCGATATGGAAAGCAACGGCAAGTCGGTCGACCGCGACGGCAAGGTGGTGGACTACGATACGGGTCCCATCATCTGGGGGGCGACCGGCATCAACGGCCAACATGCCTTCTACCAACTGCTGCACCAGGGCACCCGGCTGATCCCGGCCGATTTCATCGTCTCGGTCGAGCCGCATGACGATCTGCAGGAACACCACGACATTCTGATCGCCAATGTCTTGGCGCAGACCGAGGCGCTGATGCGCGGCCGCACGCGCGAGGAGACGCAGCTTGAAATGGGCTCGCCGCAGACCAGCCCGTTCGTGCAGCACAAGGTGTTCGATGGCAACCATCCCAGCAATGCCATCCTGCTGCAGACGCTCACGCCGCACACGCTGGGCATGCTGATCGCGCTCTACGAACACAAGATTTTTGTGCAGGGCGTGATCTGGAACCTGAATTCCTACGACCAGTGGGGGGTGGAACTCGGCAAACAGCTCGCCAGCCGCATCCTGCCCGAACTGCACGCCGACGCGCCGGTGGACAGCCACGATGCCTCGACCAATGCGCTCATCAATCATTATCGGCGCATGAACCACCCACACACGGATCTATATTAAAAAGATGGAGTTGATCGCAGGCGATATCGGGGGCACCAAGAGCTGGCTGGCGTGGATGACGGGCGAGCCGGACGGGGTGCAGCAGCTGCGTTTCGAGCAGGTGTATTCGAGTGCGGCATTCGCAACGGCGGACGATCTGATTCGCCAGTTCATCGCCGATTCGAAGCTGACAACCGTGCCGGATCGCCTGTTGCTGGCGCTGCCAGGGCCCCTGCACGCGCAACGCGCCACCCTCACCAATCTGGACTGGACGCTCGAGGCCGCTGACATGGGCGCCTCGCTTGGTATTGCCCACGTGCGCTTCATCAACGACTTCCAGGCCGCCGCCGCCGGTGTGGCGACGCTGACTGCCGCTGACGTGGTCGCGCTCAATCCGCAGCCGACCGAGGCGAGTGGCGTGCGCGCCATCACCGGCGCCGGCACCGGGCTGGGGCTGGCTTTCATGCTGGCCGATGCCGGTGGCCGCACCCGCAGTTTCGCCAGCGAAGGCGGGCACATCGATTTCGCGCCGGCCAATGCGCGGCAGCTGCGTCTGCTGGAACAGTTGCGCGCCACCTATGGCCATGTATCGTGGGAGCGGGCGGTGTCAGGATTGGCGATGAGCGATCTGTATCGTTTCTGCTGCGCCGAGCACAATGCCGCGCCGCCCGACGAGCCGGTCGACGGCGCCGCGCTGGTCGCGCGCGCCGGGGCAGGCGATGCCGCTGCCGAAGCCGCGCTCGACCTGTTCATCGATTTATACGGGGCATGGGTCGGCAATGTGGCGCTGCTGCTCCAGCCGCGCGGCGGGCTGTATGTCGCGGGCGGTATCGCCGTTCATCTGCAGGCACGCATGCAATCGCCCCGTTTCATGGCTGCGGCCACCGACAAGGGACGCATGCGCGGTGTGGTCGAGCGCACCCCGATTTTTCTGATCACCAACAGCCGGCTGGGCGTGCAGGGCGCGATTGCGACTGCGTTTGCCACACCTTGATCAATCGTTTCAAATCACCTTTCATTCCAAACCAGCGCAACCAGGAGCGGGCATGACCATTACCAAGGAAGAACAGACGCGGCTTTATCGTTATTACACCGAGCCCAAGATCGCGACCGACCTCACGCGCCGGACGCTGGCGCTGGTGCTGGCGGGTGGCGAAGGGTCGCGGCTGAAGGACCTGACTGCCTGGCGCGCCAAGCCGGCGGTGCCGATCGGCGGTAAATACCGCATCATCGACTTTACGCTGTCGAACTGCGTCAACTCGGGTATCCGCCGCATTGGTGTGCTGACCCAGTACAAGTCCCATTCGCTGATTCGCCACCTGCAGCGCGCGTGGGGCTTCATGCGCGCCGAGATCGGCGAGTTCGTGGAAATCCTGCCGGCGCAGCAGCGCACCAACAAGAAGGAGTGGTACCAGGGCACCGCCGATGCGCTGTTCCAGAACATCGACATCATGCAGCGCCACCGCCCGGAGTATGTGCTGGTGCTGGGCGGTGACCATGTTTACACCATGGATTACTCGGAGATGCTGCTCTATCACGTGCAGACCGGCGCGGACTTTACCGTCGGCAGCATCGAAGTGCCGGCGGGCGAGGCGAGCGCATTCGGCGTGATGACGGTCGACGAGGACATGCGCATCACCCGCTTCACCGAAAAACCTGCATACCCCGACAGCATTCCCGGCAAGCCCGGCACCACGCTGGTGTCGATGGGGATTTATATTTTCTCCAAGGACTTTCTCTACAAGACGCTGATCGCCGATGCCGGCAACCCCCATTCCGCTCACGATTTCGGCAAGAACATCATTCCCGACAGCATCGCCGAGGCCCGTGCGATGGCCTTCCCCTTTCGCAACAAGGATGGCCTGCCGGCCTACTGGCGCGACGTCGGGACGCTGTATTCCTACTGGCAGACCAACATGGAGCTGTGCTCGGTCGAACCCGAGCTCAACCTGTACAACCGCGACTGGCCGATCTGGACCTATCAGCCGCAATATCCACCCGCCAAGTTCATCCTCGACGACGAAGGCCGGCGCGGCGAGGCGATCGATTCGCTGATCGCCGGCGGCTGCATCCTGTCGGGCGCGCGGGTCAAGCGTTCGGTGCTGTTTTTTGCCACCACGGTGGAAAACTACAGCCATATCAAGGACAGCGTGATCCTGCCCAAGGTCAGCATCGGCAGCCATTGCCGCATCACCCGCGCCATCATCGACAAGGGCTGTGTGATCGAAGACGGCACGGTGATTGGTGAGGATCCGGTCGAGGACGCCAAGCGCTTTCACGTGACCAAGGAAGGCATCACTCTGGTGACGCCCGCGATGCTCGGCCAGAACCTGTACGCGAGGCTGAAGAACGACTATGACGGCTAAGTCGCTCAACGTGGTGCTGTGCTGGCACATGCATCAGCCGTATTACCGCGAAGGCCTCAAGGGCGCGTATCACCTGCCATGGGTGTACCTGCACGGCATCAAGGACTACAGCGACATGGCCGCGCATCTTGAGCGCTATCCCTTGATGCGCGCGGTGGTGAATTTCGCGCCAGTGCTGCTGGAGCAACTGGATGACTACGCACAGCAGCTCGATGTGTTGTTGAAGCATGGCAAGCCCACCCAGGACCACATGCTGAATCTGCTGTCCGGCGTCGAGCGCATTCCGTCGGATGTCGCCAGCCGCCTGCGCATCGTTCAGGATTGCCAGCGCTGCCATGCCCCGCGCATGATTCATCCGTATCCCGCGTTTCATCGCCTGCTGCGCATGATTGGCGCCACTGGCGATGCCGCCGCCGGGGGCAGTGCCGACCTGCATGCGCACCTGGGCTACCTGTCCGAGCAGTATTTTCTTGATCTCTTGACCTGGTATCACCTTGCCTGGCTGGGCAACTCGCTGCGTCAACTGCCGCTGGTGCAGCGGTTGATGGCGCAGGAAACGGGCTTTTCCGCCGCCGATCGCCATGAACTGCTGCACCTGATGCAGCACTGCATGGCCGGACTGATTCCGCGTTATCGCGCGCTCGCCGAGCGGGGCCAGGTCGAACTGTCGATGACGCCCTACGGCCACCCCATCGTGCCGTTGCTGAACGACTTCGGCAACCTGCGCGACGCGCTGCCCGAGGTTCCCGTTCCCGACGCGCCCGCTTATCCGGGCGGCGCCGCGCGCTCACGCTGGCATCTGCAGCATGGCGTCGAGGTGTTCGAGCGCTACTTTGGCATCAAGCCGGCGGGCGTGTGGCTGTCGGAAGGTGGAGTGAGCGAGGATGCGCTGGCCCAGCTCGACGAAATGGAATTTGCCTGGACCGCCTCGGGCGAGGGCGTATGGCGCAACAGCTGTGTCAAGTCGGGCTGTTCGGAGGAAGTGCTGCAAAGCCGGCACACGCTGTTTTCGCCGTCGCGCATCGACGGCTTCAAGACGCGGGTGTTTTTCCGCGACGACGGCCTGTCGGACCTGATCGGCTTCAAATACAGCGACTGGCACGCCGACGACGCGGTGGCCGATTTCATCCGGCACCTGGAAAACATCGCCACGTTCTTCGGCAAGGACGCCAACCGTCATGTGGTCTCGGTCATCCTCGACGGCGAAAACGCCTGGGAGTACTACCCCGACAACGGCCACCATTTTCTGGATGCGCTCTACGCGACGCTGTCCAGCCATCCCACCCTCAAGGTCAGCACCTTCGCCGAGCAGGCCGCGCACGCGCCAGCCATTCCGATGAAGCGGCTGGCAGCCGGCAGCTGGGTCTACGGCAGCTTCTCGACCTGGATCGGATCGGACGACAAGAACCGCGGCTGGGACTATCTGGTCGCCGCCAAACAGGCCTATGACAGCGTGGTCGCCGCCGGCAAACTGAACGCCGACCAACTGGCACTGGCCACCCGTCAGCTCGCCGTGTGTGAAGGCTCCGACTGGTTCTGGTGGTTCGGTGACTACAACCCCTCAGGCAGCGTCAGCGACTTCGAACAGCTGTATCGCACCCAGCTGCGCGAGTTGTACCGTTTGCTCGGCGTGGCGCCGCCCGCCCTGCTCGACGTGCCGCTGTCGAGCGGCGGCGGCTGGGTGGAAAACGCCGGCACCATGCGCAGGAACGCCTGATGAATTTCGACACCCATCGCGCCGGCCTGCTGCTACATCCGACCTCGCTGCCTTCCGGCACCCTGGCCGATGCCGAGCGCTGGCTGGATTTCCTGCAGGCGGCGGGGTTCGGCGTGTGGCAGATGCTGCCGCTGGGCATCCCGCTCACCGGCTTGTCGCCCTATCAGTGCGCGTCGGCGTTTGCGGTCAATCCCGCGCTGTTTCCCGCAGCGCCGGTGGATATGCACGGTTTTGCCGACTGGCGTAGCCAGCAGGCGCATTGGTTGGCGGATTATGCGCGCTTCATGGTGATCAAGGCAGAGCTGGGCGGCGCATCCTGGCCCGATTGGCCGGTTGCGCTGCGCGACCGCGATGCACAGACGCTGGCCGGGTTCGACGCCAGCCACGCTGACAAGCTGAACGCGGTGAGGCTCGAACAGTATCGCGCCGCCCTGCACTGGCGGGGCATCCATGCCCAGGCGGCGGCGCGCGGCATCCAGCTGTTCGGCGACATGCCGCTTTTCGTCGCTCACGACAGCGCCGACGTGTGGGCGCAGCGCGACCTGTTCCTGCTGGATGCCGAGCGGCATCCCACGGTGGTGACGGGGGTGCCGCCGGACTATTTTTCGGAAACCGGGCAGCGCTGGGGCAACCCGCACTACAACTGGACTGCGATGCAGTCCGACGGTTTTGCCTGGTGGCGGGCGCGGCTCGCCACGCATTTCGAGTGGTTCGACCTGGTGCGCATCGATCACTTTCGCGGCCTGGTGGCAGCCTGGGTGATCCCCGCCCATGAACCCACCGCCATCCACGGCGAGTGGGTCGAGGCGCCGGGTGCGGCGCTGTTGCAGGCTATTGCCGACGAAATGGGCGAGCTGCCGCTGGTGGCCGAAGACCTCGGCATCATCACCCCGGATGTCACCGCGCTGCGCCACCAGTTTGGCTTGCCCGGCATGGCCGTGTTGCAATTCGCGTTCGACGACCACGCCGACAATCCGCACAAGCCCGAAAACGTGCACCCCGATACCGTGTACTACACCGGCACCCACGACAATGACACCACGCTGGGCTGGTGGCGCACGCGACCCGAGCATGAGCGCCAGCAGGTGATGTGGCAGCTGGGCGTCAGCGACCCCGATGCAGTGCCGGATGCGATGATCAATACGGTGCTGGAAAGCTGCGCCGCGCTGGCGGTGCTGCCGCTGCAGGATGTGCTGCGGCTGGGTTCCGAGGCACGCATGAACACGCCGGGCACCGACAACGGCAACTGGACCTGGCGGTTTCAATGGGATGCACTGCCGCCTGATCTGGCATCAAATTTGCTCGAACAATTACAGAAAGCCCATCGATGCGAGATTTAGCCCTACTCATGAACCTGCAAACATCAGTTTCACCACAGAGGCACAGAGAACACAGAGGGAAAACAAGTGGTTGCCTTGTTTTCGGGACGCGCCCACCGGGTGATCGCCATCAGATCGACAAGCCCCTGATTCCTTGTCTTTCTCTGTGTCCCAAGGGATACCGTCCCTGCGGGACATATCTCTGTGTCTCTGTGGTGGGAGATTTAGGATGAATGCATCCCCGCAAGCCCCGCTGGGCACCAGCCTGCCTGCGATCGCCCCGCCGATCCTGCGCGTGCAGACCGGTACGCATCACGATCCGTTCGAGGTGCTGGGCATCCACGCCCAGCCTGATGGCAGCACCCTGATCCGAAGCTTTATGCCGGCCGCAGAAGCCGTCGAGGTAGCAGGCGGCCGCATGACCCGGGTGGCCGGCACCGACTGTTTCGAGCGGCTGCTGCCGCCCGGCATTGCGGTCGAGCCGCATCCTGTCATGCGCTGGCAGGACAAGCGTGCGGGCGACTGGCACACCACGCAATGCCCCTACACCTTCGCGCCGCAGTTGGGCGAGATGGATTTGCACCTGCTCGGCGAGGGGCGCCACTTCGAAGCCTGGAAAGTGCTCGGCGCACGCCTGAAGACCATCGACGGCGTCGATGGCTGCCTGTTTGCCGTGTGGGCGCCGGCGGTGCAGCGCGTCAGCGTGGTCGGCGACTTCAATGAATGGGACGGCCGCCGCTATCCGATGCGCTGCCGCGGCACTTCTGGCATCTGGGAATTGTTCATCCCCGGCCTCGCCGCCGGCCCGGCCTACAAATACGAAATTCTCGGCAGCCACGGCCAGCTGGTGAGAAAGACCGACCCTTACGCGCGGCAGATGTTTCTGCGTCCTGAGACCACCAGCCGCGTGCCCGATGACACGCCGCATGCCTGGGAGGACAGCGACTGGATCGCCGCGCGCGCGCATTTCGACTGGCAGCATCGGCCGATCAGCATTTACGAGCTGCACCCCGGTTCCTGGCGGCGCCACGACGACGGCAGCTTTTATACCTGGGGCGAGCTCACCGCCGAACTGATTCCCTACGTACAGGATCTCGGCTACACCCATATCGAACTGATGCCGGTGGCTGAGCATCCGCTCGACGCTTCGTGGGGCTATCAGGTGTCGGGCTATTACGCGCCGACCGCGCGCTTCGGCTCGCCGGACGACTTCCGCGCCTTTGTCGATGCCTGCCACCAGGCGAATATCGGCGTGCTGCTCGACTGGGTGCCGGCGCATTTCCCCAAGGATGACTGGGCGCTGGCGCGCTTCACCGGCGAGCCGGTGTACGAGCACGCCGACCCGCGCCGCGGCGAGCACCAGGAATGGGGCACGCTGGTGTTCGATTTCGGCCGCAACGAGGTGCGCAATTTTCTGGTCGCCAACGCGCTGTACTGGCTGGACGAGTTCCACATCGATGGCCTGCGCGTTGACGCCGTCGCCTCGATGCTCTACCTCGATTACTCGCGGCAGCCGGGCGAATGGCTGCCGAACCAGTATGGCGGGCGCGAAAATCTCGAGGCGGTTCATTTTCTGCGCGAGATGAACACCGAAGTACACGGCCGCTTCCCCGGTGTGCTCACCATCGCCGAGGAATCGACCGCCTGGCCAGCGGTGTCGCGCCCGATCGAGCTCGGCGGGCTGGGATTCTCGATGAAATGGAACATGGGCTGGATGAACGACAGCCTCGACTACATCGAAAAGGAACCGATCTACCGCAAGTATCAGCACAACCAGCTGACCTTCAGCCAGATGTACGCGTGGACCGAAAACTTCGTGCTGCCGCTGTCGCACGACGAAGTGGTGCACATGAAGAAAAGCCTGCTCGACAAGATGCCGGGCGACGTCTGGCAGCGCTTTGCCAACCTGCGCCTGTTCTATGCCTGGCACTACGCGCATCCGGGCAAGAAGCTCCTGTTCATGGGCAGCGAGTTCGGCCAGTGGAACGAGTGGAAGGAATCCGGCCAGCTCGACTGGATGCTGCTCACATTTCCGGCGCACGACGGCATCCGCACCCTGCTGCGCGACCTCAACCACCTGTATCGCAACGAGGCCGCGCTCTACGAGTTCGACTTCGACCCGCGCGGGTTTCGCTGGATCGACTGCCACGACGCCGACCAGTCGGTGCTGAGCTTCGTGCGCCAGGGGCGGGACGACACTGCGCAGATGGTGGCGCTGTTCAACTTTACCCCGGTACCGCGCCGCGCGTATCGCATCGGCGTGCCGTCGGCGGCGGCGTGGTGCGAGGTGATGAACACCGACTCGACGTTTTACGGCGGCAGCAACCTCGGCAACGGCCGGCCGCTCAATCCGCAGAATCTGCCTTGGATGGGATATGACTATTCCGTCGAGGTGACGCTGCCGCCGCTGGGGGCGATCTTCCTGAAACCCTGCAGTTGATACGATCAGATAAAATCAACGGACAAAAATAATGAAACGCGGAGCAATGAAAATTCTGTTTGTGGCCAGCGAAGCCTATCCGCTGGTAAAAACCGGTGGGCTGGGCGATGTGCTCTACAGCCTGCCGCACGCCCTGCACGCGCGCGGTGCCGATGTCCGCCTGGTGCTGCCGGGCTATCGCGCGCTGCTGCGCCAGCTCGATCAGGTTCGCGTGCTCGGCTGGCTCGACGTGCGCGGTGCCGAGGGGATCGTCAGCGCGCGCGTCCTGGAAACGCGCCATCCCGATTATGCGTTTCCGTTGTGGGTGGTCGACTGTCCTGCGCTGTTCGACCGCGAGGGCAATCCCTATGTCGACGAAAGCGGCCAGGACTGGCCGGACAATGCCGAGCGCTTTGCGGTGTTTGCTCGGGTGGCGGCGTTGCTGGCGCAGGACGCGCTGGAGCTGGGCTGGCTGCCCGCGGTGGTCCACACGCACGACTGGCAGACCGGGCTGACGGCGGCGTTTCTGGCCGACCAGCCGACGCGCCCGAAAACTGTGTTCACCATTCACAACCTCGCCTATGGCGGCAATTTTACCCACAGTGATTTCGTGCGGCTGCAACTGCCCGGCCACTGGTGGTCATCCGAGGGCGTGGAGTTTCACGGCGGCTTTTCGATGCTGAAGGCCGGCATTGTGTACGCCGACGTCGTCACCACGGTGAGCCCCACCTATGCCGCCGAAATCTGCACGCCGGCGTTCGGCTGCGGCCTCGACGGCCTGCTCCGTTCCCGGCAGCACAAGCTGCACGGCATTCTCAACGGCATCGACACGACGGTCTGGAATCCATCCACCGATGCGCACCTGCCAGCACATTATTCGGTGGGCCGGATCCAACCGGGAAAACGGTGCAACAAGCAGGCGTTGCTCGAACGCTTCCTGCCGCACGTCGACGATGCGGCTTTGCAGGCGCCGCTGCTGGGTCTGGTGGGGCGGCTGGTCGAGCAGAAGGGCATCGACTGGATACTGGCGGCGACGCCGGTGCTGCTCGCCGAGACCGACGTCCGCATGGTACTTCTGGGCAGCGGCCAGGCGGTGTACGTAAAGAAATTATTGCGGCTGGCCAAACAGCACCCTGAGCGGTTATTTGTGACAATCGGCTATGACGAGCCGCTGGCGCACCAGATCGAGGCCGGCGCGGACATGTTCCTGATGCCGTCGCGTTTCGAGCCATGCGGGCTGAACCAGATGTACAGCCTGCGCTATGGCACGCCGCCCATCGTCTACAAGACCGGCGGACTGGCCGATACCGTGGTCGATGCGAACGCAGTCACGCTGGACGACGCCAGCGCCACCGGTTTCGTGTTCGATACCCCCGGCGCGCCCGCTTTTTTGGCCGCCATCCACCGCGCGCTCGACCTGTATCGCCAGCCCAAGCTGTGGCGACGGTTGAAGCAGACCGGCATGCGCCAGTCGTTCGACTGGTCGGACAGCGCCGGCCACTACCTTGCACTCTATTCCTTATGACTTCAGACAGAATCGATATGTCCGCCGAAAAAACAGCAGCCCCCTGTTCAGTCGCCCTGAAACCGCTGCCGAGCGGTGTTGAGGCGTTCACCCGGGATCTTGAGCGTTACCAGTTTTATCATCTGGGGCGCCTGTTGGGCAGCCCGCCGGTCTACACCTATCAGGCGCTGGCGCGGACGCTGCGCGACCATCTCATGTCGGACTGGATGAACACCTATGTTGCGCGCGACCAGCCGGGCAAGCGTCGCGCCTATTACCTGTCGCTGGAATTTCTGATCGGCCGTGCGCTGTCCAACCATGTG
The DNA here is from genome assembly GCF_001530125.1 of Thiobacillus denitrificans. Classification (GTDB taxonomy): domain Bacteria; phylum Pseudomonadota; class Gammaproteobacteria; order Burkholderiales; family Thiobacillaceae; genus Thiobacillus; species Thiobacillus denitrificans_C. Next base: position 84,319 of record NZ_LDUG01000003.1, read on the forward strand.
CTCAATCTGGGACTGGACGAGGTGTCGCGCGAGGCCTTGCACGGTTTTGGCCAGACGCTGGAAAACCTCGCCGAAGAAGAACCCGACGCCGGGCTGGGGAACGGCGGTCTGGGTCGGCTGGCCGCGTGCTTCATGGACAGTTGCGCCACGCTGAACCTGCCGGTGATGGGCTATGGCATTCATTACGAGTACGGCATGTTCCGCCAGCACATCGAGAACGGTTATCAGATCGAGGACCCCGACAACTGGCTGCGCGACGGCAACCCGTGGGAGGTCGAGCGGCCTGAATATACCTGCCGGGTGCCGTTTGGCGGCCATACCGAGCACTATCACGACAAGGCGGGGATCCATCGTGCACGCTGGGCGGACACCAACGATGTGCTGGCGATCCCGTACGACATGCCGATCTCGGGCTACCGCAACCACGTAGTGAACACGCTGCGCTTGTGGAAATCCGCCGCTACGGACGAGTTCGATCTCAACGAATTCAATGCCGGCAGCTACACCGAGGCGGTGCAGGAAAAGAATCATGCCGAGCACATTTCGATGGTGCTCTATCCCAACGACACCAGTGAAAACGGCAAGGAATTGCGCCTGCGCCAGCAGTATTTCCTGGCCTCGGCCAGCCTGCAGGATGCGCTGCGCCAGTGGCATACGGCCGGCAACAGCGACCTGACGAAATTTGCCGAGCACAACGTGTTCCAGATGAACGACACCCACCCCTCCATCGCGGTGGCCGAGTTGATGCGCCTGCTGCTCGACCAGGAGGGCATGCAGTGGGATGCGGCCTGGGCGATCACCTCGCACTGCATGGCCTACACCAACCACACGCTGTTGCCCGAGGCGCTGGAGCGCTGGCCGGTGGCGCTGTTCCAACGCCTGCTGCCGCGCCCGCTGGAAATCATCTATGAAATCAATGCACGATTTTTGCGCGAAGTGGCGGTGAAATGGCCGGGCGATATCGAACGCCGGCGCCGCATGTCGATCATCGAGGAGGGCGACGTGCGGCAGCTGCGCATGGCCTGGCTCGCCATCGTCGGCAGCTTCTCGGTCAACGGCGTCGCCGCGCTGCATTCGCGGCTGTTGCGGGAAGGCCTGTTCCGCGATTTTGTCGACCTGTGGCCGCACAAGTTCAACAACAAGACCAACGGCGTCACCCCGCGGCGCTGGATGGCCCATGCCAACCCCAGCATGAGCGCGCTCATCAGCAGCAAGATCGGCGATGGCTGGGTGGCCGACCTGCCGCAACTGGAAAAGCTCAAGCCGCTGGCCGACCTGAAGAACACGGCATTTCACGCCGACTGGCGCGCAGTCAAGCGCGCCAATAAGATGCGCCTCGCCGCGCTGGTCAAGGCCGAGTGCGGGGTCGAGTTCAACCCGGACGCGCTGTTCGACGTCCAGGTCAAGCGCATCCATGAATACAAGCGGCAGCTGCTCAACGTGCTGCACGTCATCCACCTCTACAACCGCATCAATCGCGGCCGGCTCGATGGCTGGGCAGACCGCTGCGTGCTGATCGGCGGCAAGGCGGCGCCGGGCTACGTCATGGCCAAGCGCATCATCAAGCTGGTCAACAGCGTGGCCGAGGTCGTCAACAGCGACCCCGACGTCGACGGCCGCCTGAAGGTCGCCTTCCTGCCCAACTACCGGGTGACCAGCATGGAAATCATCGCGCCGGCGACCGACCTGTCGGAACAGATTTCCACCGCGGGCAAGGAAGCGTCCGGCACTGGCAACATGAAATTCATGATGAACGGCACCATCACCATCGGTACCTATGATGGCGCCAACATTGAAATCCTCGAAGCGGTGGGCGAGGAAAACTTCTTCCTGTTCGGCCTGCATGCCGACGAAGTCGAGACGCTGCGTCCGCACTACCAGCCGATGGCCTACGTGGATAAGGACCCCGAGCTGCGCGAAGTGATCGACCTGTTGCGCTCGGGCCACTTCAATCTATGCGAGTCGGGTATCTTCGACATGATCCTCGACACCTTGCTGAGTCCGCACGACCCGTGGATGGTGCTGGCGGATTTCCGCAGCTATGTCGATGCGCAGGAGCGGGTGTCGCAGGCCTGGCAGGACGAAGCCGGCTGGACGCGCATGAGCATCCTCAACACGGCGTCGAGCGGCTTCTTCTCGACCGACCGCACCATGGTCGAGTACAACCGCGATATCTGGAAACTCAGCCCATCGTAGCCAGCTTGGGTAGCTTGTGCCCGGATCACCCCCGGCGGTTGCCCGGCCTGCGTTGGTAAAACAAACGGGCCAACTGGCCGGGCTGTATGCGCCAGCGTGGCTACACTTGCAGCGTTAACCTGCACCCAAACACCATGCCTTTCTCCGCTCTCGGGCTCGTTCCCACCCTTGCCCACGCGGCCGCTAAACTTGGCTTTAGCGTGCCCACCCCCATCCAGAGCGCGGCCATTCCTGTCGTTCTCAGCGGTAGGGATGTGCTGGCCACCGCGCAAACCGGCTCTGGCAAAACCGCCGCTTTTGTCCTGCCCCTGCTGCAAGGCTTGCTTGCCGACACAGCAGCAACGCCACGTCGTGTGCGTGCGCTCATTCTGGTGCCCACGCGCGAACTGGCCGCTCAGGTGGGCGACGTGCTGCAGAGTCTGGCAGATCAGCTTGTTCCCTCTTTCAAAGTGGCAGTGGTGTTTGGCGGCGTGTCGATCAACCCGCAAATGATGGGGCTGCGTGGTGGTGCCGACGTGGTGGTCGCCACGCCAGGGCGCTTGCTCGACCTGCTGCAGCACAACGCTTTGTCGCTTGCTGCGGTTGAATGTCTGGTGCTGGACGAAGCGGATCGACTGCTTGATCTGGGCTTTTCTGATGAGTTGGCGAACGTGTTGGCGGCTTTGCCCAGGCGGCGGCAAAACCTGTTTTTCTCGGCCACGTTTCCGCCCGTAGTCCAGGCGCTGGCTCAGGCGTTGCTGAATGATCCTCAGCGGGTGGCGGTCGAGTCTGAACCCAGCGCAGAGCCGGTGATCGTTCAGCGGGTGGTCCGGGTCGATGCGCCGCGCCGCACGCAACTGCTGCGTCATTTGATCCTGAGCAACGACTGGGAACGCGTATTGGTGTTCGTGGCCACGCAGCACGCCGCCGAGCACGTGGCCGCCAAACTGAACCGGGATGATCTGTTTGCCACCTCGTTTCACGGTGGTCTGAGTCAGGGTGCACGCAAGCAGACGCTGGATGAATTCAAGGACAAGCGTTGGGACGTGCTGGTCACCACCGATCTGGCCGCACGCGGTATCGACATCGCGGAACTGCCGGTGGTGGTGAATTACGACTTGCCGCGCTCAGCCGACGACTACGTTCACCGCATCGGTCGTACCGGCCGCGCGGGTGAAAGCGGCCTGGCTATCAGCTTGGTGAGCGCCGACACCGAGGCGCATTTCCGCTTGATCGAAAAACGCCAGAACCTGAACCTGCCACGGGAGCAGATCGAAGGGTTTGAGTCGGTTCAGACGGCCGCCATCGCCGTGCCCGGCAATGGCGGCGTCAAGGGGAAACGACCCAGCAAGAAAGACAAGTTGCGGGCGGCGGCGAAGGCCGCAGAGTCAGCCTGAAAGGCTGAAGCGCTGACGGTATGAACGTTCAGGCAGCCTGGACCGGAATCGTGTGGCGGGTATCGAGAATGCGGTTGTCCGCATCCACGTAGACCAGTTCCGGCGCATAGTGCGCCAGTTCCAGTTCGTTGTAGACCGCGAAGGTGGCGATGATCACGAGGTCGCCCGGATTCGCCTTGTGCGCGGCGGCGCCGTTCACCGAAATGATGCCGGAATCGCGTGCGGCGCGAATGGCATAGGTGGTGAAACGCTCGCCGTTGGTGACGTTGTAGATCTGGATCTGCTCGTACTCGTGGATGTTGGCCGCATCCAGCAGGGTTTCGTCAATGGCGCACGAGCCTTCGTAATGCAGCTCGGAATGCGTGACGGTCACCCGGTGCAGCTTGGACTTGAGCATCGTTCTTTGCATGACGGTGCCCTCACAAAAAAAGGACGTCCATTATACCCAGAGGGCACAAGTAAAACTTCAGGGCGGATTGCCCAAGGCCATTTCGATATTGTCGATCAGCCGGGTTTTGCCCAGCCAGGCCGCAGCCAGTACCACCAGCCGGGCGCTGTCTGCGCTGGGCGCCTGCAGGGTCGCGGCATCACGCAGCGCGACGTAGTCGACGCGCCAGCCGGCCATTTTCAGGCGGCGCGCGGCGGTGGCGGTGAGCGCCGCGAAATCGCGTTCGCCCGCCTGGACGGCCGCGGCGATGGCGGCGAGTTCATGCTGCAAGGCTGTCGCCTGGATGCGTTCGGACGCGCCGAGATAGGCATTGCGTGAACTCATCGCCAGCCCGTCGGCTTCGCGCAGGGTGTCGCTCGCCAAAATCTCGATCGGCAGGTTGAACTGCCGCACCAATTCGCGGATGACGAACAGCTGCTGAAAATCCTTGCTGCCGAACACTGCCACGCGCGGCTGCACCAGGTTGAACAACTTCAGTACCACGGTGGCGACGCCGCTGAAATGACCGGGGCGGAACGCGCCGCACAAGTCATTCGCTAAGGCCTCGGGCGGCTGCACGGTAAACGTCTGCGGCACCGGATACATTTCGGCGACGTCCGGTGCGAACACGAACGCGCAGCCGGCGGCGGCGAGCTTCTCGCAGTCGGCCTCCAGGGTGCGCGGATAACGCTCGAAATCCTCGCCGGCGCCGAACTGCAGCGGGTTGACGAAAATGCTCGCTACCACTGGCTGGCCATGTTGTTTTGCCAGTTCGACCAGCGATACGTGGCCGGCGTGCAGATTGCCCATGGTCGCCACCAACGCGGTGCCGGTTTGCCCGGCCAGCGCGGCGCGCAATTCGGTCGCGGTAGGCAGAACCTGCATCAGAACGCGTGCTCGGCTGCCGGGAAGCTGCCGTCCTTCACCGCGGCGACGTAGGCGCGGGTGGCGGCCTCGATGCTGTCGGTGCCGGCCAGAAAATTCTTCGAGAATTTCGGCGCGCGCGGATACAGGCCCAGCAGGTCGTACAGCACCAGCACCTGGCCGGCACAGTCGGCGCCGGCGCCGATGCCGATGGTCGGAATGGTGAGTGCCGTGGTGACGGCCTTCGCGAGTGCGGCCGGCACCATTTCCAGCACGATCAATCCGGCGCCGGCGGCTTCCAGTGCGCGCGCGTCGGCGACCAGTTGCGCGGCGGCGGCGTCTTCGCGCCCCTGCACCCGGTAGCCGCCGAGCTGGTTCACCGACTGCGGCAACAGGCCGACGTGCGCGCACACCGGGATGCCGCGCCGGGTCAGGAAGGCTACCGTCTCGACCATCACCGCGCCGCCTTCCAGTTTGACCATGTGCGCACCCGCTGCCATCAGCCGCGCCGCGGCGGCAAACGCACGCTCGGGCGAGGGCTGGTAGCTGCCGAAGGGCAGGTCGGCGACGATGAAGGCGCGTTCGGTCCCGGCGGCGACGCAGCGCGTGTGATACGTCATTTCGGCCAGCTTCACCGGCAGGGTCGAGGCATGGCCCTGGATCACCATGCCGAGCGAATCGCCGACCAGCAGCACGTCGACGCCGGCGGCATCGAGCACACGCGCGAAGCTGGCGTCGTAGCAGGTGAGCACGGCGATTTTTTCGCCGCGTTCGCGCATCGCCTTGAGGGTGGACAGGGTGACGCTCATCTCATGCCGCCCGGTTGAAGAATTCGCGCGGGCCGCGCATCTTGCTCATGCGTTCCAGCAGCAGCTCGAAGTCGGCTTCGCTCTGCGCGAAGTTGAGGTTGCTGGTGTTGACGATGAGCAGGGGCGCGGCTTCATAGCGATGGAAGAACTCGCTGTAACTGTTGGCCAGGCGTTGCAGGTAGCCCGCATCCATGCCGTGCTCGAAGTCCACGCCGCGGCGCTTCACGCGCTCCTGCAGCGCGTCGACCGGCGCCTGCAGGTAGATTACCAGGTCCGGCGTCGGTGCCTGCGGCGCGAGGTCGGCGTAGACCTTCTGGTACAGCTCGAACTCGTCGTCGTCCAGGTTGAGGCGGGCGAACAGCATGTCCTTGTCGATCAGGAAATCCGACACCGTGCCGGCACGGAACAGGTCGCCCTGTGCCAGGTCGCGCAACTGGCGCGCGCGGTCGAACAGGAAGTGCAACTGGGTCGGCAGCGCGTAGCGTTTGGGTTCCTGATAGAAGCGCGGCAGGAAGGGATTGTCGCCGGCGTTTTCCAGCAGGGTGTCAGCGCCTATGTGCTCGGCCAGCCTGTGGGTGAGGCTGGTCTTGCCGGCGCCGATCGGACCTTCGACGACGATATAGCGGTAACGGGAAAGACTCATGCGTTGACGGCGGCAGCGGGCGGCGGGAGGACGGCGATATTCTGGTCGGCGCAGGCGGCAAGCCAGTCGGCGGCGCGGCCGCGGCCGGGGATCGTCGTGTCGGGGGCGATTTCCAGCAGCGGCAGCAGCACGAAGCCGCGCTCGCACATGCGCGGATGCGGCAGCGTCAATCCCTCTTCATGGAAATGCGCATCGCCGTACAGCAGCAGGTCGAGGTCGAGCGTGCGCGGCGCATTGCGAAAACTGCGCTCGCGGCCGTGGCGGTGTTCGATGTCCAACAGCGCGACGAGCAGCGCGCGCGGGGCGAGGTCGGTTTCCACCTGGGCCACCGCGTTGATGAAGTCGGGCTGGTCGACGTAGCCTACCGGGGCCGAGGCATACAGGCTGGAGCGGGCAAGCAGCCGGGTGGCGGGCAGTCGGTCGAGCTCGGCCAGCGCGTATTCCACCTGCGCCGCCGGATCGTTGAGATTGGCGCCCAGCCCGATGGTGGCGATGACCTTCATTCGGCCGGCGCCTCGCCGGATGACGCTTCACCCGGCTTTTTGCGCTTGCGCTTGCGGCGCGCCTTGGGAGCGCTATCGGCCAGCAGCATGGCAACGCGTTCGTCGTCGTCGACGTCCTGGAAGCGCGTCCACCAGTCGCCGAGTTCGGCATCGACCTCGCCGGATTCGGCGCGCAGCAGCAGAAAGTCGTAGGCGGCGCGGAAGCGCGGATGCTCCAGCAGGCGATACGGGCGTTGCCCGCCGCGCTGCTCGAAGCGCGGCTGCAGCGCCCAGATTTCCTTGATCATGCCGTCGTAGCGGCGCGGAATCGCGAGCTGGCCGCGCTGCGCGTCGAGTACTTCGTCCATCGCAATGAATAAGGCGGGCTGCGGCTTCTCGCCGGCCGCTTCGAGTTCGCGCCAGCGCTGCAGCACCTGCGGCCACAACAGCGTGCCGAACAGGAAGGCCGGCGAGGCCGGCTTGTCCTGTGCGATGCGCGCGTCGGTGGTTTTCAGCGCGGCGGTGATGAAGCGCTCGCCGATGGAGTCGTCCAGAATCGTGTCCAGCAGCGGCAGCATGCCGTGGTGCAGGCCTTCGGCGCGCAGTTGGTGGACGCCGCGCAGGGCGTGGCCCGACATCAGCAGCTTTAGCGCCTCGTCGAAGATGCGCGCGCGCGGGATGTTGGCCAGCAGCGGCGCCAGCGTGGCGACCGGCCTGCGCGTGTCGGGGTCGATATGGAAGTCGAGTTTGGCGGCAAAGCGCGCGGCGCGCAGCATGCGCACCGGGTCTTCGCGGAAGCGCGTCTCGGGGTCGCCGATCATGCGCAGCACGCGCTTCTTGCAATCGGCCACGCCGCCGAAATAGTCGTGCACTTCCTCGCTCAAGGGGTCGTAATACAGCGCGTTGATGGTGAAGTCGCGGCGCGCGGCGTCGTCTGCCATGTTGCCGAACACGTTGTCGGACAAGAGCCGCCCGTGCTCGTCGGTCGGCCGCTCATTCTCGTCCTCGGTTTCCTTCTGGCCGTTGGAGCGGAAGGTGGTGACCTCGATGGTGACGCGTCCGCACATCACGTGCACGATCTGGAAGCGGCGCCCGATGATGCGTGAACGGCGAAACAGCCGCCGCACTTCTTCCGGGGTGGCATCGGTGGCGACGTCGAAATCCTTGGGCGTCTTGCCCAGCAGCAGGTCGCGCACCGCGCCGCCGACGAGGTAGCCCTTGTATCCCGCCTGCGCCAGCGTTTCGCAGGTTTTCAGCGCGCAGTCGTCGATCTGGTCGCGGCGGATGCCGTGGGCGGCCTGCGGCAGGATCTTCGCGCCGGAACTGGAGGCGCGTGACTTGCGGCCAAATACTTTGTTGATGATGCGACGAATCATGGGGGGTGCGATGGCGAGTGAATGTAAAAACAGATCGCGATTATACAGGCTTGCCCCGGTCGCCCTGCCGCCACAGCGCCGCCGTGCCGGGACCGTACAGGGCCTCGAGCGAGTCCGGGGTGAGCAGCTCGGCCGGCGTGCCCAACTGCCAGCGCCCGTCGCCGTGCAAAAACAGCAGGCGGTCGCAGTAACAGGCCGCCCAGTTAGGGTCGTGCAGGGTCAGCACCACGCTGTGGCCGGCGTTGGCCTCGCTGCGCGCCCAGGCCAGCAGCCGGGCCTGATGCGCGGGGTCGAGATGGGTCAGCGGCTCGTCGAGCAGGGCGATGCGCGGCGCCTGCACCGCCAGCTGCGCCAGCCGCGCGCGCTGGTGTTCGCCGCCGGACAGCGTGTCAAGCGGGCGGCGGGCGAGTTCGGTCAGTTCCCAGGTCGCCAGATGCGGTGCCAGGTCATCAGGCGCGTGGCCGAAGGGGCTGCCTTGGGCAGCGCCGAAAGGATAGTGTCCGAGTGCGACGAAATCGCGCACATTGCCGAAAAATCCGCCCTCGTCGCCCTGCGGCAGCAGGCCGATGTGCTGCGCGCGGGTCAGCGGCGGCAGGGTGTCGAGCGCGCTGCCGTCGAGCGTGACCCGGCCTTGCGCTGCCGCGGCGAGCCCGGCCAGCACCGTCAGCAGGGTGGATTTGCCGGCACCATTGGCGCCGAGGATGCCGAGCACTTCGCCCGCTTCAAGCGTGAGATCGAGCGATTCGACCAGTGTGCGGGTGCCGGTTTGCAGCGTGAGCTGAAACGCGGTCAGTCTGGGAGCAATGGATTCCATGAAACGAAGGCGATCGGTAATGAATCCGAGCATAGCAGCACGGCGGCCTGGGCGGCATTGTGTGGCGGTGCTGCGTATTGTCCGGGCGGGTTAAGCGGGTTGATCCGTGGTACTTCCGTTATCGACCCACTAAAGCCGCACAGCCTTCAGCGTCATGACAGTCGGTTATCTGGGGTTGACCCGCCGTTCGCAAACTTTCCGCGAACTTCGGCTCGTCGGCCAAAGGCGACAACGGCCTTTCGATTGACCGCGTCCGCTGTCCTCGCAAGACCGGTCGCGGTGGGGTGTTACTACGCAGATGACTAAAACGACGAACCGCGCTAGGGCGCCCAGTGCCAGCCGTGGCGTTTTGGCTTCTTAAGTGCCAAGTCGTCTGTAGTAAGTGCCTCTGCTTCGGTCAAGAGCTGGGCTGACCAATCCAGGACTGGCTGCGTTTCCAGGGTAACTTCGGTAGGCGCTTTTAGTTCGGCGAGCACGGCCGGCCACTCAGCCTGGATGCCGCGAGCCATTTCAACCAGCCGGGCCTGTGCTGTGTCGACGGGTACTCCGTAGACAGGGGCGGCGCGCACCAGGTTGACTGCGGACACGGCGGCTGTAAGCTGGGTGGGAGACACGCTAAGGAAAGGCATGGCCAAGGCGACCTTGTCCCGGTGGATGAAGGTTGGCACGACATCGAACACAGGGGAGAGCCGCCAAGCACCCTCCTTGAACAGGAGCGCGTGGTTGCGCGGGTGGTCGTCGATGTTACCAACCAGGGCGTTATAGACGAGACGCTCCCATATTTCGGCCGAAGAGGGGGACGACTTGTCTTCGCGTGTCCAAGTCTTTAGCGCCTGCGCCAGTTTAAGGTAGGTCCGGGCCGGGCCAACGGCTTGGGCGGTAGGCCCGAGCACGGTCAGGCCGCTGGCGACTGGGATTCTGGCCCCGCCGGGCAGGCGGTCGAAGCGCTTGACCAGGAGGACAGAGCGGCCATGTGGCAACGTCTGGATATCCACAGTTACGCTGTCGAGCCCGAGCCGTTTGGCCATGCGCAAGGCGGCCGCTTCGTAGTAGGGCAGGTTCATGGGGTCGCCGCGTTCGGGGAACTTGGCAATCCAGGGGAACCCGTCCACCAGTGTCGTGGCTTTGGGCTTCGCCCCGCCCAGAGCGGTGTCAGGCGACAGCACCTGCTTGACAAGTTGGCGGGTTTTGTTTGGCTGCCCTTCCTGCCGACGTTGGATGGCGCCGGCCAGCTCGAAGAGGTCAAGCCATTCGATAGCCGGCTTGGCGGCCAGGTCACCGACCGCAAGATGACCCGCTCCGTCGTCGACAGAGTGCACCAACGCGTCCATGGCGTCGGGTTCAAAGCCCAGGTCCTGCGCCAAAACCCGGCGCCCCCAGGCGTCTGGGCCGGCATCGGCAATGATGCCAGGAATGCCTTCCCGGTCGGCCGCACGAATGGCAATCGGGCGTTTGGCGTCACGGTGTCGTAGCTGCCCAGGATCCAAGGCACGGCCGCCGGCGGCCAGGTAGTCAGCTTCGTACTGGAATGCGCCTGCACCGGTGTGTTCATCCCGGAACAGGGTTCCAACCCGTACCGGAGCCACTGAGCCTTCGAGCCAGGCCCAAACGGGCGCCGTCTTCATGGAGCCCTCCGCGCCCGGGGGAGCGAATCAGCAAGTCGCCCCACGTCTGCTGCAGAAAGCGCATGGTTCAGGTTACCGAGCAGGTCTAGCGCCTCCAGGACCAATAGCCAGTACACAAGCTGCACACGCGGCGAGCCCCGCTCAATTTCCGCCAGGGTGTTGCGCCCCAGACCCGCCTGCTCACAGAGCGCCTGCTGGGTAAGCCGGCGCGCCTTGCGTGTGCCAGCTACCAGCTTACCCAGCCGGTAGCTGGCTTCAAGTACTGACAACGGGAGTTGGTCAGGGGTAATGCTACGCACTTGACTGCACCTTTAAATTGTTTGTTAGTGTAAGCATTATATGGCTTATTGATTACTCATGCAAGCATTTCTGCGGCACGCCCTAGGGCTGTCTTAGGGTCTCCGGCATACCGGAAAACATATTTCAGTTTTGGGTGCTTAACTGCGCATAACGACCTGTTTCGTAAGCAAATTAGCCATCTGCGTAGTAACACCCTTGCGGTGGATGTAATGATTGCTTTAACGATCTCGGAACTTACAGATGAATGGTCGGAACTGGCCGGTTGTCTTTCCTTCAGCAGTCTTGCGACCCTGGGGGGACTCGGCCTTCGGTTGCCGCTAGCGTAGAGGTACAGAATGGCCGCTTTAGGCCGACATGAAGACACACGACTTGGTCGGCTTGGATGACCGAAATGGGTCGAGAGTACGCGTTCGCCGTATTGGAAAGCAGTCATTCGGCGTGAATGCCTGATCAGTGACTGCTCAAGACCGCATAGCGGACCAAGTTGGCTTAGAATCCGCCGGCCGCAATGGCGGATCATCAGAAGTGCGCGCCGATTTCACGGCCGACCGCTTACTGACCTACATCAGCCGCCCAACAACGAATCCCCCCGCCCCGCCAGTGACGGCTGATGGCTGATTCTTGCCTGACAGAACAAATCGAGATTGCACCTGCGGCTGATCGGCAAGTTTGATGAACGATTACCCGTCAGTGCTTCGTCGCCCTAACTCCCGGCACTTGTTACTTTGGGTGCTGAACCGGTTTTTCCGCTGCCAATCAGGCAACAATTCCGGTCTGAACGCGGCAAGCTTCATCTAACAAACAGCGGGTAAAATTCGCCCATTGCTTTTCCGTTTTCTTCATGTCTCTCCCTCCTTTTACCGAAGCCGATATCCTGCGCTGGTTTGGCGCGCGCGATTTGATCAAGGCGAAAACCTATGTTCGCTCCGTCACCCGCCTGAGTGCCGAGCCGCCTGTGCTGTCCGCATTTGTGCCGGGCAGCGCACCCAAGCCCTATCAGGTCAAAATCCGTTTCAACACCGACCTCGCTGGCAATATCGTGATTTCTCCGCATTGCACCTGCCCGGTCCAATGGCATTGCAAACACACAGCGGCGACTCTGCTGGCCTGGCTGCAACAAAACAAGCCGCCGACAAAGATCAACCCTGATGTGCTGACCTGGCTGGAGGAATTTCGCCGCACGCTGGCCGAGGCCAAGCCGGCGAAACCCGCCAAAGCCCCACCCAGGCGCGACACCCTGCTCTATTGCCTGACGCCGCGTGCGGATGGCAGCCTGCGTATGACCTTCTTCAAGGCACGGCTGGACGATCATGGCCGGCCATTAAAACTGGACGACTGGAATAACGTCGAGCGCGCCATCACCAACCCGCCTTCGTTTGTGACGGAAGACGATCTGACCATTCTGCCGCTGCTGTGGGGGCAGCGCGACCGTCACGCCTTTATCGATAGTTTTCCGCTAGCGGGCGAAAAGGGGGAGATCGTGCTGCAACGCATGCTGGCAAGCGGCCGGCTGTTTTATGCGGGCGAAGATTTGCAGCCGCTCGCCGCCGCGCCCACGCGCCCGGCCATCCTGCAATGGCCGGCCGACAGCAATCATCGTATCCGCGCCGAGCTGGTCGCCACCCCGCCGGCTGATCGGGTGCTGACGCTCAAACAAACCTGGTATGTCGATGGCGCGTGCGGCGAGCTGGGGTTGCTCGATGTGCCGTATTCAACCGGGCAGCTCGCCCATCTGCTTGCGCTGCCGCCGCTGTCCGCGCTGGATGTGCCGCTGGTGTCGGGTGCGCTGGCCGAGCTTGCGCCGGAGTTGCCGCGTCCGCAGACGACGGCCAGCCTGCGCGTGATCGACATCACCCCGCAGCCCAGGCTGACACTGGGCACGCTGGCAAGCTACGGCATGAACCGCTACCGCGACTACGGCCACAGCTATTCCACGGTGCTGTTCGATTTCGCAACGCTGCAATTTCAATACGACACGTTCAGCTTCATGGCCGACGATCCCACTGAGTTTGTCACCACGCCCACCGGCGAAGCGGTGCGGGTCAGGCGCGACACCGCGCGCGAAGCCGCCTGCATCAAGCTGCTCGACACCCTGGGTTTCAAACCCGTGCCGCCGCAGGCTTTGGACAAAACCCCCAAACACCTGCTCGGGCTGGCCAGCGAATCGGCTTGGCCGGGGTTTATCGCGACCGGTTTGGCCTCCCTGCGCGCCGACGGCTGGACCCTCGACGTGCCGCGCAACTTCCGTCATACCATGCTGGAGGTCGATGCCTGGGAGGCGGACTTCCACGACGACGGCAACGGCTGGCTTTCGCTCAATCTCGGCGTGGTGCTGGAAGGCCAGCGCCTGCCGCTGGCACCGCTGCTGTACGACCTGTTTCAGCACGATGCGCGCTGGCTGGATGCGGCCAAACTCAAACGAATTCGCGATGCCGAAATGATCACGCTGCACACCCCGGAGGGCGTGCGTTTCACCGCACCGGCGGGGCGTTTGAAACCGTTGGCCCATACCCTCATCGACCTGTTCGACGCACGTCCGCAGGGCGCAATCAAAGTGTCGCGGCTGGATGCGCCGCGCCTGGCCGAGCTTGCGGACAGCCCGCAATGGAAAAACACCGGCGGCGACGCGGTGATCCGGTTCGCCCGCCAATTGCAGCATCAGGGTGGCATCAAGGCGGTCAAGCCGCCCAAGGGATTGGGGCTGGCACTGCGCCCCTACCAGCACGAAGGGCTGGCCTGGCTGCAATACCTGCGCGAACAGAATCTGGCGGGCATTCTGGCCGACGACATGGGGCTGGGCAAAACCGCACAGACGCTGGCGCACCTGCTGCTGGAAAAGCAGGCCGGACGGCTGGATCGTCCTGCGCTGGTGGTGTTGCCCACCTCGCTGATTTTCAACTGGAAGCGCGAGGCCGAACGTTTTGCGCCCGGCTTGAAAGTGCTGTCGCTGCACGGCAAGGACCGCGTCGAGCGTTTCGGCGAAATTGCGCAACACGACATTGCGCTCACCACCTATCCGCTGCTGTGGCGTGACCACGACACGCTGGGCAAAATCGACTGGCACTTGCTGATTCTGGACGAAGCGCAAACGGTAAAAAACGCGGGCAGCCGCGCCGCCAAGATCGTGCGGGAGATCAAAGCCCGGCATCGCCTGTGCCTCACCGGCACGCCGCTGGAAAACCACCTGGGCGAGCTATGGGCGCAGTTCGATTTTCTGTTGCCGGGCTTTCTGGGTGACAGCAAGCAGTTCACCCGCGCCTTCCGCACCCCGATCGAAAAACACGGCGACGCGATCCGTGCCGGGATTTTATCCAGGCGCATCGCGCCGTTTATCTTGCGGCGGCGCAAGGAAGAGGTGGCGAAGGAGTTGCCGCCGAAAACCATCATCGTGCGCACCGCCGAAATCACCGGCGGCCAGCGCGACTTGTACGAAACCGTACGTAGCGCGATGGATGCAAAAGTGCTGGAAGCCATCGCGCAAAAAGGCTTCGCCCGCAGCCAGATCGTCATCCTCGATGCGCTGCTGAAGCTGCGTCAGGTGTGCTGCGACCCGCGCCTGCTCAAAAGTGCAGGCGCGCAGAAGGTCAAGGAACGCGCCAAGCTCGACCTCTTGATGGACATGCTGCCCGAGTTGCTCGACGAAGGCCGCCGCGTGCTGCTGTTCTCGCAGTTCACCTCGATGCTCGCCCTGATCGAGCTGGAACTGCGCGCACGAAAAATCGAATACGTCATCTTCACCGGCGACACCCAGGATCGCGAAACCGTCATCCGCAACTTTCAGGAAGGCAACGTACCGGTGTTTCTCATCAGCCTGAAAGCGGGCGGTGTCGGCCTCAACCTCACCGCCGCCGACACCATCATCCACTACGACCCGTGGTGGAACCCCGCCGTTGAAAACCAGGCCACCGACCGCGCCCACCGCATCGGCCAGACCAAACACGTGTTCGTTTACAAACTGGTGGTAGCAGGCAGTATCGAAGAAAAAATTCTCGCCCTGCAGGAGAAAAAAGCCGAACTCGCCGCCAGCGTGTTATCGGAAGACAGCACCGCGCTCGCCAAATTCGGCGAGGCTGATATTCGCGCACTGCTCGCACCGCTCCCCAGCGCCGATCGAGCTCCATCATGAAACCCCGCCTTGTTTTCCGCCTGATTCTCGGCGACGACATCGCACCCGGCCCCGGCAAAGTGCAACGGCTCGAGGCCGCTTCGGAAACCCGCGCCCGCAAAGCGACCGAAGTGGCTTGGCGAAGTTGGGTCGATATCTGAAAGCAGTCCCCTGGCCGAGCCTTCACTGACTATCGGAATACCGCGTTGAACTTGCGCGGCGCGTGACGACCTGCTTCTGGCCGGTTCCAGCCTCTGCCGTATTCACGGCCTCCGTAATAGCCACAACATCATCGGCACGCCGAGTAAGGCGGTGAGCACGCCCACCGGCAGTTCGCGCGGCTCGATCACGGTGCGCGCCAGTGCGTCGGCCAGCACCAACAGGCTGCCGCCGGCCAGCGCGCAAGCAGGCAGCAGCACACGGTGGCCGGCAAATCCCAGTTTTCTCAGGGCGTGCGGCACCATCAGGCCGACGAAGCCGATGCTGCCGGCCTGCGCGACGACCAAGGAGGTGGCGGCGCCGGCCAAGACAAACAACATCCAGCGCGTGGGGGCGACCGCCACCCCGAGCGACGCGGCTTTGAGCGGCGACAGCTGCAGCACGTCGAGCCGTCTCGATAGCCCCAGCGCGGCAGCCAACGCCAGCAGCAGCGCCGCCCACAGCAGCGCGGGCTGGCTGGTCCACGCCAGGTCGCCCATCAGGAAGAACAGCATGCCGGGCAGGCGCTCGGCCGGCGTCACGGAGAGCACCAACGCGATCAGGGCACCGAAGCCGGCCGCCAGCATCACGCCTGCCAGCAACAGTGGCGTGTGGTCGCGCGCCAGCAGGCGGCCGCCGAGCGCGGCGGCGAGCGCCAGCGCGAGCAGGCTGCCGGCGAACGCCAGCGCCGACACCCACGGCCAGGCCAGGCCGGCCGCCATGCCAAGCAGCGCGAGCAGGCCGGCGCCGCCGGACACGCCGAGCAG
>NZ_LDUG01000030.1 GCF_001530125.1 Thiobacillus denitrificans
TGTGCTGATAGCGCTGCGCCGTCTGGGCGGGCGTGATCCAGCCGTTGACGGGCGGCACCAGCACATCTTCGTAGTGGCTGCGGTTGAAGATCATCATCTCGCCCGCGCGCGGCACCAGCTGGTGAATGCGCCACAGGTAGTCGTGCGCGCGCTCGTCCTCGCTCGGCGTTTTCCATCCCACCGTGTGCACACCCAGCGGGCTGATGCGGCTGAACACCCCGCGCAAGGTGCCGTCCTTGCCGGAGGTGTCGGTGCCCTGCAAAATCACCAGCAGCTTGTAGCGTTTGTCGGCATAGAACAGGTTTTGCAGTGCGTCGAGCTCGATGGCCAGCATATCGACGGCCGCCTTGTCGGCCAGTTTGTCCCCGCCGGAAAACGGCTTGGCCGCAGGATCGAAGTCGGCCAGCGACCAGCTTTTCCCTTTTTTACTGCCCTCGCACGGCACAGCGCTGGTGGGGGGGGGCTGCCACCGGGCGATCAGTTTGGCCAGCGACTTGAGGTCAGCCTTGCCAGGGGGCGCGTCTGGCGACGCGGGGGCTTCAATGCGGTTAGAGGACATCAGGGTTTCCGTTGGTTGCCGGGGTTTCCCCCTGATTCTGCATCCCGCCGGTCGCCCGTGGCGCACCAACT
>NZ_LDUG01000031.1 GCF_001530125.1 Thiobacillus denitrificans
CAGCATTGAATTGCCGGCAGGGACCGAGATGGTGATGCCGGGCGACAACGTCAGCATCAAGGTGTCGCTGATTCAGCCGATCGCCATGGACGAAGGTCTGCGTTTTGCCATCCGCGAAGGCGGCCGCACCGTTGGTGCCGGCGTCGTTGCGAAGATCGAAGAGTAAGCGCGTTTGACGACAAGGCCGGGGTTCGGCGTAGCGAACGCGCGTCGAGTCCCGGTCTTTAAGATTACAGGCCAATAGCTCAATTGGTAGAGCGACGGTCTCCAAAACCGTAGGTTGGGGGTTCGAGACCCTCTTGGCCTGCCACAGGATAAGCCGCAAGGCGCACAGCATTCATGGCTGACAAACTCAAGCTGCTGGTAGCAGTGATGCTGGTCATCTCGGGGGTGGCCGGCTTTTATTTTTTTGCGGACGCGCCCACCGTGGTGCGTGTGCTGTCCGTGATCGTTGGGGTCGTGCTGGCGGGTGTCGTGGCCGGCATGTCGGCCCCGGGCAAGCAGTTCTTCAGCTTCGCGCTCGAGGCGCGTGACGAGGCCAAGAAGGTTGTCTGGCCGACCCGCAAGGAGACCATCCAGATGACGGGTGTGGTCATGGCCTTTGTGGTGGTGATGGCGCTCTTTCTTTGGGCGGTCGATAGTATTTTGATGTGGCTGGTCAAGCTGGCCATGGG
Source organism: Thiobacillus denitrificans (assembly GCF_001530125.1). Classification (GTDB taxonomy): domain Bacteria; phylum Pseudomonadota; class Gammaproteobacteria; order Burkholderiales; family Thiobacillaceae; genus Thiobacillus; species Thiobacillus denitrificans_C. Next base: position 675 of record NZ_LDUG01000031.1, read on the forward strand.
ACAGGGGAGTTGAGTATGCGGTGGTACGTGGTTCATGCCTACTCCGGCTTCGAGAAAAGCGTCGCGCGCAATTTGATTGAGCGCATCGAGCGTGCGGGCATGAAGGATCGCTTTGGCGAAATCCTGGTGCCGGTGGAAGAAGTGGTGGAAATGAAGGGTGGTCAGAAAAAGACTGCCGAGCGCAAGTTCTTCCCCGGCTACGTCCTGGTCCAGATGGACATGGATGACGACACCTGGCATCTGGTGAAAAGCACGCCCAAGGTGACGGGTTTTGTCGGTGGAACGGCAACCAAGCCTGCACCGATTACCGAAAAAGAAGTTCAGTCCATTCTTGATCAGATGCGTGAGGGGGTGGAGAAGCCCCGACCGAAGGTGCTGTTCGAGGTGGGCGAGGCGGTGCGTGTCATCGATGGTCCGTTTACCGACTTCAATGGCAATGTGGAAGAAGTGAATTACGACAAGAGCAAGTTGCGCGTGTCGGTGATGATTTTTGGCCGGGCGACGCCTGTGGAACTGGGTTTCGGCCAGGTCGAAAAAGCCTGACTTCCGGCATCGGCCGGGCAGGGTAAAAATCCGGTTTACCGGAGAGGAGCGCGAGTAGGGCAACCCAAAGCGCGTTGGTACTCACTATTTAGGAGCCATCATGGCAAAGAAAATTGTCGGCTATATCAAGCTGCAAGTCCCGGCAGGCAAGGCGAACCCTTCGCCGCCCATTGGTCCTGCGCTCGGTCAGCGCGGTCTGAACATCATGGAATTCTGCAAGGCGTTCAACGCCAAGACGCAGAGCATGGAGCCCGGTCTGCCGATTCCGGTCGTGATCACCGCGTTTGCGGACAAGAGCTTCACCTTCATCATGAAGACGCCGCCCGCGACGGTGCTGATCAAAAAAGCGATCAAGCTCGACAAAGGCAGCGCCAAGCCGCACGTCGACAAGGTGGGCACGATTACCCGCGCCCAGCTGGAAGAAATCGCCAAGGCCAAGGAGCCCGATCTGACCGCGTCCGATATGGATGCGGCAGTGCGCACTATTGCCGGCACAGCCCGTTCCATGGGCATCATCGTGGAGGGAGTCTGACATGGCTAACGTATCCAAGCGCTTGCGCGCACTCAAGGAAAAGATCGACCGCAACCGCAATTATCCGGTGGTCGACGCACTGCAGCTGGTGAAAGAGGCTGCCACGGCCAAGTTCAACGAGTCGATCGACATCGCGGTGAACCTCGGCGTTGACGCCCGCAAATCCGACCAGATGGTTCGGGGTGCGGTGGTGCTGCCGAAGGGGATCGGCAAGACCGTTCGCGTCGCCGTGTTCGCCCAGGGCGACAACGTGCAGAAGGCGAAAGACGCTGGCGCCGATATCGTCGGTTTCGACGATCTGGCGGCCGAGATCAAGGCTGGCAAAATGGATTTCGACGTGGTGATCGCCACCCCCGACGCGATGCGCGTCGTCGGCCAGCTCGGCCAGATCCTGGGCCCGCGCGGCCTGATGCCGAATCCCAAGGTGGGGACGGTGTCGGCCGACGTGGCGGGCGCAGTGAAAAACGCCAAAGCCGGCCAGGTGCAGTACCGCACCGACAAGGGCGGCATCGTGCATTGCACGATTGGCCGCGCCTCGTTCAGCGTCGACGACCTGAAAGAGAACCTGGCTGCTCTGCTGGATGCGCTTCAGCGCGCCAAGCCGGCCAGCTCAAAGGGCGTCTATTTCAAACGCCTGTCGGTGTCTTCCACCATGGGTGTCGGCGTTCGCGTAGACCAGGCCAGCGTCAGCGCATAGTTTTAAATGGTGGGCGTCTCTGGGAAGAGCGCCTGAATGAACTTTGGGCCGTCAGCCAGTGGTCTTGGTTGACGGGTTGTCAAAGACCGTAGGCATCCGTAAGGATTTAATCGCGGGTGGATGGCAGATGGGTGATGGTGTTCCATCCTCTGTTTGTCGGCATTGCGACCTACGCAGATGGCTTCCCCAGCAGGATTTTCCTGTCAAGGTCGCCAGCCGGAGCGGGCAACGCTCCGTAACTGAGAAGGAGGTAAGACCTTGAGTCTGAATCTTGAAGAAAAGAAAGCCGTCGTTGCTGAGGTTGCTGCGCAGGTTGCAGGCGCCCAGACGGTTGTCGTAGCCGAGTACCGTGGCATCACGGTGGATAAAATGACCCTGTTGCGCGCGCAAGCACGCAAGGAAGGGGTGTATTTGCGCGTGTTGAAAAACTCGCTGGTGCGCCGCGCGGTTGCGGATACGCCATTTGCAGGCCTTACCGACCAGTTGGTCGGTCCGCTTGCCTATGGTATGTCCAAAGACCCGGTGGCCGCCGCCAAAGTGATGCACGAATTTGCCAAGACCAACGACAAGTTTGTCATCAAGGCCGGTGCCATGCCCAACTTCCTCATGTCCGCCAAGGACGTGGGGAATCTGGCCAGCATGCCCAGCCGTGATGAACTGTTGTCCAAGCTCTTGGGCACCATGCAGGCCCCGATCGCGCAATTCGTTCGCACCCTGAACGAAGTGCCGACCAAGTTCGTTCGCGGACTGGCTGCGGTGCGCGACAAGCAGGCCGCCTGACCCAATTGGGTTGGCGCGGTTTGCCGACATCCGAATCGACGATATTGTTTTTTAATCTGAAGCACAATTGACAGGAGTAACACAAATGGCTGTTGCAAAAGCTGACATTCTTGACGCCATCGCTAACATGACCGTGCTTGAGCTTTCCGAGCTCATCAAGGAAATGGAAGAGAAATTTGGCGTTTCCGCCGCTGCCGCTGCAGTTGCCGTGGCAGCCCCCGCTGCCGGTGGCGCTGCCGCTGCTGAAGAGCAGACCGAGTTCACCGTGATGCTGAATTCCTGTGGCGAGAAGAAAGTGGAAGTCATCAAGGTGGTGCGCGCTGCCACCGGCCTGGGCCTGAAAGAAGCCAAGGACCTGGTCGACGGCGCCCCCAAGGCGGTGAAGGAAGGCGTGACCAAGGCCGATGCCGACGCGCTGAAAAAGCAGTTGGAAGAGGCTGGCGCATCCGTCGAAGTCAAATAAGTCAACGGACCCCGGGGCGGGGCGCGCAAGTGCGCCGGCTCATTCCGATGACGTATTTATTTCACCACATTGTTTCGTGGTGTGTTGCGGGGAAACCCGCGGCAGACGCAAGCAGCAAATACCCGGAACCCGGAATCGGCTTCCGGGTCGTTTGCTTTTTGCGTGTGCCTCACAATGCGCAGGCCGTAATACACGCGCCCGCGCGCCCCTGATCGTCAAGGAGACCCCATGGCTTATACCTTTACCGAGAAAAAACGTCTGCGCAAGAGCTTTGCCAGTCGGACCAACACCCTTCCGGTGCCTTTTCTTCTGGCGACTCAGCTTGAGTCATATCGCGCCTTCCTGCAGGAAGGTCGCACACGCGAGGAGCGTCTGAACGAAGGCCTGCAAGCCGCGTTCACTTCGATTTTTCCGATTGAGAGCCACTCCAAGAACGCGCGGCTGGAATACGTCAGCTACACGCTCGGCGTGCCGGTGTTCGACATCAAGGAATGCCAGCAGCGCGGCCTGACCTACTGCGCCCCGCTGCGCGCCAAGGTGCGCCTGGTGATCATGGACAAGGAAGCGTCCAAGCCGACGATCAAGGAGGTCAAGGAGCAGGAAGTCTACATGGGTGAAATCCCGCTGATGACGCCGACCGGCTCCTTTGTCATCAACGGCACCGAGCGTGTCATTGTGTCGCAGCTGCACCGCTCGCCCGGCGTGTTCTTCGAGCACGACCGCGGCAAGACCCACAGCTCGGGCAAGCTCTTGTTCTCGGCGCGCGTGATTCCCTACCGCGGCTCGTGGCTGGACTTTGAGTTCGACGCCAAGGACATCCTGTTCTTCCGCGTCGACCGCCGCCGCAAGATGCCGGTCACCATTCTGTTGAAGGCGCTGGGCTACACGCCGGCCAACATTCTGGACGACTTCTTCGACAAGGACACGTTCTACGTCAACACCCAGGGCGTGCAGTTCGAATTGGTGCCCGAGCGCCTGCGCGGCGAGCTTGCCCGTTTCGACATCTGCGGCAAGGACGACCACGTCATCGTCGCCAAGGACAAGCGCATCACGGTCAAGCACATTCGCGAGCTTGACGCCGCTGGCGTCAAGAAATGGGCGGTGCCTGCCGAGTTCGTGGTGGGCCGCGTGCTGGCACACGATGTGGTCAACACCGATACTGGTGAGTTGGTGGCGCGCGCCAACGACGAGATCACGGAAGAGCTGCTGACTGCGCTGGCCGCAGCCCGGGTTGAGAAGTTCAACACGCTCTACACCAACGATCTCAATCACGGCGCCTTCATTTCGCAGACGCTGCGAGCCGACGACACCACCGACGATTATTCTGCGAAGGTGGCGATGTACCGAATGATGCGTCCGGGCGAGCCGCCCACCGAAGATGCGGTGAATGCGCTGTTCGGCAACCTGTTCTTCAACGAAGACCGCTACGACCTGTCGGCCGTGGGTCGGATGAAATTCAACCGTCGCATCGGTCGCGAAGAGCTGACCGGCACCGGCACGCTGTCGACCGAGGATATCGTGGCTGTCATCAAGATCCTGGTCGAATTGCGCAACGGCCGCGGCGAGATCGACGACATCGATCACCTCGGCAACCGTCGCGTGCGTTCGGTCGGCGAACTGGCGGAGAACCAGTTCCGTGCCGGTCTTGTGCGGGTCGAGCGCGCGGTGCGCGAGCGCCTCTCGCAAGCCGAGTCCGACAACCTGATGCCGCATGACCTGATCAACGCCAAGCCGGTGTCGGCGGCGATCAAGGAATTCTTCGGCTCCAGCCAGTTGTCGCAGTTCATGGACCAGACCAACCCGCTGTCCGAGATCACCCACAAGCGCCGCGTTTCGGCTCTGGGACCTGGCGGTCTGACCCGCGAACGCGCCGGCTTCGAGGTGCGCGACGTGCACCCGACCCACTATGGCCGGGTCTGCCCGATCGAAACGCCGGAAGGCCCGAACATCGGCCTGATCAACTCGCTGGCCTTGTTCGCCCGTACCAACTGGTATGGCTTCATCGAAACGCCCTACAGAAAAGTCATCAACAACAAGGTGACCGATGAAATCGAATACCTGTCGGCGATCGAAGAGAGCAAATTCGTGATTGCGCAGGCCAACGCCGAACTCGATGCCAAGAGCAAGTTCACCGACGACCTGGTGTCGTGCCGCTTCAAAAATGAATTCACGCTGTCGACGCCCGACCGCATCGAATTCATGGACGTGGCGCCGGCACAGATCGTGTCGGTGGCAGCCTCGTTGATTCCCTTCCTGGAACACGACGACGCCAACCGCGCGCTGATGGGTTCGAACATGCAGCGTCAGGCAGTGCCATGTCTGCGTCCGGAAAAGCCCTTTGTCGGCACCGGTATCGAGCGCACCGCCGCGGTCGACTCCGGTACGGTGGTCACCGCGCATCGCGGCGGCATCGTCGATTACATCGACGCCGGCCGGATCGTGATCCGCGTGCACGACGAGGAGGCACGCGAAGGTGAGATTGGCGTGGATATCTACTCGCTGATCAAGTACACGCGTTCCAACCAGAACACCAACATCAACCAGCGTCCGCTGGTGAAGGTGGGCGACGTGATCGCCCGCGGCGACGTCATCGCCGATGGCGCATCGACCGACATGGGCGAACTGGCGCTGGGCCAGAACATGCTGGTCGCCTTCATGCCGTGGAACGGCTACAACTTCGAAGACTCGATCCTGATCAACGAGAAAGTCGTCGCCGAAGACCGCTACACCTCGATTCACATCGAGGAACTGTCGGTGGTGGCGCGTGATACCAAGCTCGGTCCGGAAGAAATCACCTGTGACATCTCCAACCTGGCCGAGCGCCAGTTGGGGCGCCTGGATGCCTCCGGTATTATCGCCGTCGGCGCGGAAGTCGAGTCGGGCGACGTGCTGGTCGGCAAGGTCACGCCCAAGGGTGAAACCCAGTTGACGCCGGAAGAAAAATTGCTGCGTGCCATTTTTGGCGAAAAAGCCAGCGACGTGAAGGACACCAGTCTTAAGGTGCCGTCCGGCATGTCGGGCGTGGTCATCGACGTGCACGTGTTCACCCGTGAAGGTATCGAACGGGATGCTCGTGCGCAGTCGATCATTGATACGCAACTGCTTGAATACAAAAAGGATGTGACCGACCGCATGCGCATCGTCGAAGACGACACCTTTGCACGTCTGGAAAAGCTGCTGCACCTGAAAGTTGCCAATGGCGGCCCCAAGAAGCTCGCCAAAGGCAGTAAGGTCACCAAGGACTATCTGGAGTCGGTGAATCGTCACGACTGGTTCGACATTCGCCTGGCCGATGATGATGCCAGCCGCCAAGTCGAATCGCTGAAAGACAGCCTGACGCAAAAGCGCATCGAGTTCGATGCGATGTTTGAAGAGAAGAAGAAAAAACTCACGGCAGGCGACGAGTTGCCGCCCGGTGTGCAGAAGATGGTCAAGGTCTACATTGCGGTCAAGCGCCGCCTGCAGCCCGGTGACAAGATGGCTGGCCGTCACGGCAACAAGGGTGTGGTGTCGAAGATTGTTCCGGTCGAGGATATGCCCTTCATGGAAGACGGCCGTCCAGTCGACATCGTGCTGAATCCGCTCGGCGTACCGTCGCGGATGAACATCGGGCAGATTCTGGAAACCCACCTCGGCTGGGCCGCCAAGGGTCTGGGCGAGAAAATCGGCGAAATGCTGGCGGCGCAGACCAAGACGCTGGTGAAGGATCTGCGTAATTTCCTGAAGAAAATTTACAACCAGTCAGGTAAGACGGAAGACATCGATGGCTTCAGCGATGACGAAATCCTCGAGCTTGCGCGCAACCTGAAAAAAGGCGTGCCGTTTGCCTCGCCGGTATTTGATGGCGCTTCGGAAGATGAAATCCGCCAGATGCTCACGCTGGCCGGTTTGCCCGAGGGTGGCCAGGTCACGTTGTACGACGGCCAGACCGGTGAAGCCTTCGATCGCCAGGTGACGGTGGGCTACAAGCACGTACTGAAGCTGCATCACCTGGTCGACGACAAGATGCACGCGCGTTCCACCGGTCCGTACTCGCTGGTCACCCAGCAACCGCTGGGCGGCAAGGCGCAGTTTGGCGGCCAGCGCTTTGGCGAAATGGAAGTGTGGGCGCTGGAAGCCTACGGCGCCTCCTATGTGCTGCAGGAAATGCTCACCGTGAAGTCGGACGATGTGAATGGCCGTACCAAAGTGTACGAGAGCATCGTCAAGGGCGATCACAAAATCGAGGCGGGCATGCCGGAATCCTTCAACGTGCTGGTGAAAGAAATCCGTTCGCTCGGCATCGACATCGATCTGGAACGTTATTAATTTAGGGGTGAGGACACAGCCATGAAAGCACTGTTAGATCTATTCAAGCAGGCCACCCACGAGGAAGAGTTCGACGCCATCAAGATTGGCCTGGCGTCGCCGGAGAAAATCCGTTCCTGGTCGTACGGTGAAGTGAAGAAGCCGGAGACCATCAACTACCGCACCTTCAAGCCGGAGCGCGATGGCCTGTTCTGCGCCAAGATTTTCGGTCCGGTGAAGGACTACGAATGTCTGTGCGGCAAGTACAAGCGCCTGAAGCACCGTGGCGTGATCTGCGAGAAGTGCGGCGTCGAAGTGACGCTGTCCAAGGTGCGCCGCGAGCGCATGGGCCACATTGAGTTGGCCTCACCGGTCGCGCATATCTGGTTCCTGAAGTCGCTGCCGTCACGTCTGGGCATGGTGCTCGACATGACGCTGCGCGACATCGAGCGTGTGCTCTACTTCGAAGGCTTCATGGTGGTCGAGCCCGGCATGACGCCGCTCAATCGCGGCCAGTTGCTGACCGAGGATGACTACCTGGCCAAGCTGGAAGAATACGGCGATGAGTTCAAGGCGCTGATGGGTGCGGAAGCCGTGCGCGAATTGCTGCGCTCGCTCGATCTGCACACCACCGTGGAAAGCCTGCATTCTGAAATCAACAAAACCGGTTCCGATACCAAGCTGAAGAAGCTGTCGAAGCGTCTGAAGATCCTCGAAGGTTTCCAGAAGTCCGGCATCAAGCCAGAATGGATGATCCTCGAAGTGCTGCCGGTGCTGCCGCCCGAACTGCGTCCGCTGGTGCCGCTGGACGGCGGCCGTTTCGCTACCTCCGACCTGAACGATCTGTATCGCCGCGTCATCAACCGCAACAACCGGCTCAAGAGACTTCTTGAACTGAAGGCGCCCGAAATCATCGTGCGCAACGAAAAGCGCATGCTGCAGGAGGCCGTGGATTCGCTGCTCGACAACGGCCGTCGCGGCAAAGCGATGACCGGTGCCAACAAGCGTCCGCTGAAGTCGCTGGCCGACATGATCAAGGGCAAGAGCGGTCGCTTCCGTCAGAACCTTCTGGGCAAGCGCGTCGACTACTCCGGCCGTTCGGTCATCGTGGTGGGCCCGACCCTGAAACTGCACCAGTGCGGCCTGCCGAAGAAGATGGCGCTGGAGCTGTTCAAGCCCTTCATCTTCAACCGCCTCGAAGTGCTGGGGCTGGCGACCACGATCAAGGCCTCCAAGAAAATGGTGGAAGACGAAGAGCCGGTCGTGTGGGATCTGCTGGAAGAAGTCATCCGCGAGCATCCGGTGATGCTGAACCGCGCACCGACGCTGCACCGCCTGGGTATCCAGGCGTTCGAGCCGGTGCTGATCGAAGGCAAGGCGATTCAGCTGCACCCGCTGGTGTGCGCGGCGTTCAATGCCGACTTCGACGGCGACCAGATGGCCGTCCACGTGCCGCTGTCGCTGGAAGCGCAGACCGAAGCCCGCACCCTGATGCTGGCGTCGAACAACGTGCTGTCGCCCGCCAACGGCGAGCCGATTATCGTGCCGTCGCAAGACATCGTGCTGGGCCTGTATTACATGACGCGCGAGAAGATCAACGCCAAGGGCGAAGGCATGCTGTTTGCCGACGTCACCGAAGCGCGTCGCGCCTACGATACCCGCGAAGCCGAGCTGCATGCCCGCGTCACGGTGCGCATCAAGGAAGTGACCCTGGACGAGGACAAGAAGCGGGTTGAAACCGTCAAGCGGGTGGAAACCACGCTGGGCCGCGCGCTGCTGTCCGAAATCCTGCCGCCGGGGCTGCCGTTCAGCTTTATCGACAAGGCCTTGAAGAAAAAGGAAATCTCCAAGCTGATCAACGCCAGCTTTCGCCGCTGCGGCCTGCGCGAGACGGTGATTTTCGCCGACAAGCTGATGTACACCGGTTTCACCTTCGCCACCCGTTCAGGGATGTCGATTGCGGTCAAGGACATGCTGATCCCAGTCGAGAAGGGGCAGATCCTGGGCGCGGCCGAAGCCGAGGTAAAAGAGATCGAATCGCAATACACCTCGGGTCTGGTGACCCAGGGCGAACGCTACAACAAGGTGGTCGACATCTGGGGCCGTGCGGGTGATGCCGTGGCCAAGGCGATGATGGGACAGCTGGGCGGCGAGAAGGTCATCGACCGCCATGGCAAGGAAGTCACTCAGGAGTCGTTCAACGCGATTTACATGATGGCAGACTCGGGCGCGCGCGGTTCCGCGGCGCAGATTCGCCAACTGGCCGGCATGCGGGGCCTGATGGCGAAGCCGGACGGCTCCATCATCGAAACGCCGATCACGGCGAACTTCCGTGAAGGCCTGAACATGCTCCAGTACTTCATCTCGACCCACGGCGCACGTAAGGGCCTGGCCGATACCGCGCTGAAAACCGCGAACTCCGGCTACCTGACGCGCCGACTGGTCGACGTGACGCAGGATCTGGTGGTGACCGAGCACGATTGCGGCACCAAGAACGGTCTGGTGGTGAAGGCGCTGGTCGAAGGCGGCGAAGTCGTGGAAGCGCTGCGCGAACGGATTTTGGGCCGCGTGGCTGCCAGCGATGTCATCAATCCGGAAACTCAGGAAACCATGTTCGAAGCCGGCACGCTGCTGGTGGAAGACGTGGTCGACACCATCGAAGCGCTCGGTATCGACGAAGTCAAGGTCCGCACGCCGCTGACCTGCGAAACGCGCTACGGCCTGTGTGTCAGTTGCTATGGCCGCGACCTTGGCCGCGGTTATCTGATCAACGTCGGCGAGGCGGTCGGCGTGATCGCCGCGCAGTCGATCGGCGAGCCGGGTACCCAGCTCACCATGCGGACCTTCCACATCGGTGGCGCCGCTTCGCGTGCGGCGGCGGCCAGCCAGCTCGAGGCCAAGTCCAACGGCATGGTGCAGTACACCGCCACCATGCGCTACGTGACCAATGCCCGCAAGGAACTGGTTGCGATTTCGCGCAGCGGCGAGATTCTCATCGCGGACGAAAGCGGCCGCGAGCGCGAGCGTCATAAGGTGCCCTATGGTGCGACGCTGGTGGTGACCGACGGCGCCAAGATCAAGGCCGGCGCCGTGCTGGCGATGTGGGATCCGCACACCCGTCCGATCATCACCGAATACGCCGGACGCATCCGCTTCGAGAACATCGAAGAGGGCGTCACCGTGGCCAAGCAGCTCGATGATGTCACGGGTCTGTCGACCCTGGTGGTGATCGATCCCAAGCGCAAGGCCAGCAGCGCTTCTAAAGGCCTGCGCCCGCAGGTCAAGCTGCTGGACGAGACCGGCAATGAACTCAAGCTGGCGGGGACCGATACGCTGGTCAATATCACCTTCCAGATCGGCTCCATCATCACTGTGAAGGATGGCCAGGACGTGGCGGTGGGCGACGTGATCGCGCGGATTCCGCAGGAAACCTCGAAGACCCGTGACATTACCGGCGGTCTGCCGCGTGTGGCCGAGCTGTTCGAAGCACGTTCGCCGAAAGATGCCGGCGTATTGGCAGAAGTTACCGGCACTGTCTCCTTCGGCAAGGACACCAAGGGCAAGCAGCGTCTGGTCATCACCGACCTCGACGGGGTGGCGAACGAGTATCTCATCACCAAGGAAAAGCATGTGACGGCGCACGACGGCCAGATCGTCCAGAAGGGTGAAATCATCGTCGATGGTCCGGTCGATCCGCACGACATCCTGCGCCTGCGGGGGGTGGAAGCGCTGGCGCGCTACATCACCGACGAAGTGCAGGACGTCTACCGCTTGCAAGGCGTGAAGATCAACGACAAACACATCGAGGTGATCGTGCGCCAGATGCTGCGTCGCGTCACGGTCGCCGATCCGGGCAGCACCGGTCTCATCCCCGGCGAGCAGGTCGAGCGCTCGGAAGTGCTGCAGATCAATGACGACATGGTGGCGGCCGGCAAGGAACCTGCAGTCTACGATCCGATTTTGCTCGGCATCACCAAGGCGTCGCTGTCGACCGATTCGTTCATCTCGGCGGCTTCCTTCCAGGAAACCACGCGTGTTCTGACCGAGGCGGCCATCATGGGCAAGCGCGACGAACTGCGCGGTCTCAAGGAAAACGTGATTGTCGGACGCCTGATCCCGGCGGGTACGGGTCTGGCCTTTCATAACACCCGACGTCGCCAGGCTGCAGGGGAAGACCTTGGGGCCGAACATTTGATCGAAGGTGGGGACGTGAACCCTGCCGAGAATCAGGAAGTGGCTTGACAGGGAGTAGTCTCTCCCCTAGAATCACGCGTCTTTTTCCGGCCTCAAGTTTGCCGGGAAGCGCAGGACTCTAGCCCGGGACGGCGACTAGCCGTCCCGCTTGTTTTAGAAACGATACGCTCACCTTAATTTTTCGGAATTTTTGACATGCCAACGATTAACCAGCTGATCCGCAAGCCGCGCCAGGCGCCGGTGGAAAAGAGCAAGGTTCCGGCCTTGAAAGCCTGTCCGCAACGCCGCGGCGTGTGCACCCGCGTGTACACCACGACGCCCAAGAAACCGAACTCCGCCTTGCGTAAGGTCTGCAAGGTCAAGCTCACCAGCGGCTTCGAGGTCATCAGCTACATCGGTGGTGAAGGCCATAACCTGCAGGAGCACTCGGTTGTGCTGGTGCGCGGCGGCCGGGTCAAGGACTTGCCGGGTGTGCGTTACCACACCGTGCGCGGTAGCCTGGACACCGCTGGTGTCAAGGATCGCAAGCAGTCGCGTTCGAAATACGGCGCCAAGCGTCCGAAAAAAGCTTAACTAGATAGAGAGACAGGAATATGCCCCGTCGTCGCGAAGTCCCCAAACGTGAAATCCTGCCTGATCCGAAATTCGGTAATCAGGAGGTTTCGAAATTCATGAACGTCGTTATGTCCAGCGGCAAGAAGTCGGTCGCCGAGCGCATTGTTTATGGCGCTTTTGAGCAGATCGTCCAGAAGTCGGGCAAGGACCCCCTGGAGGTGTTCGGCGTGGCGCTGAACAATGCCCGTCCGATGGTCGAGGTGAAGAGCCGCCGTGTCGGTGGCGCCAACTATCAGGTGCCGGTCGAAGTGCGCTCGAGCCGTCGTACCGCATTGGCGATGCGCTGGCTGAAGGATGCCGCACGCAAGCGCGGGGAAAAATCCATGGGCGCCCGTTTGGCGGGCGAATTGCTGGACGCGGCTGAAGGTCGCGGCGGCGCAGTGAAGAAGCGTGAGGAAGTGCATCGTATGGCAGAGGCCAACAAGGCCTTCTCGCATTTCCGTTTCTGATCTCAACGCACAAATTGGCAGGTAACTAACGTGGCACGCATTACTCCTATTGAGCGCTATCGCAATATCGGCATTTCGGCCCATATTGACGCCGGCAAGACCACCACCACCGAGCGCGTCCTGTTTTACACGGGCGTGTCGCACAAAATCGGCGAAGTCCACGATGGCGCGGCCACCATGGACTGGATGGAGCAGGAGCAGGAGCGTGGCATTACGATTACATCGGCCGCGACCACGTGCTTCTGGAAGGGAATGGACGGCAATTTCCCCGAGCATCGCATCAACATCATTGACACGCCGGGCCACGTCGATTTCACCATTGAAGTCGAGCGCTCCATGCGGGTGCTGGATGGAGCCTGCATGGTGTATTGCGCGGTGGGTGGTGTGCAGCCGCAGTCTGAAACCGTGTGGCGTCAGGCCAATAAATACCGGGTGCCGCGCCTGGCATTCGTCAACAAGATGGACCGTTCCGGGGCGGATTTTTTCAAGGTCTATGACCAGATGCGTTTGCGCCTGAAGGCCAATCCGATTCCGATCCAGGTGCCGATCGGAGCGGAGGAAAAGTTCGAGGGCGTGGTTGATCTGGTTCGCATGAAGGCGATCTACTGGGATGAGGCCAGCCTGGGCATGAAGTTCGATCTGCGCGAGATTCCCGCGGAGCTGCTGGAGACGTGCAAAAAGTGGCGTGAAACCATGGTCGAAGCGGCCGCGGAATCGTCTGAAGAGATGATGAACCAGTATCTGGAGGAGGGCGACCTCTCCGAGGCTGACATTATCAAGGGTCTTCGCGCGCGTACGATTGCCAGCGAGATCGTTCCGATGATGTGCGGTAGCGCGTTCAAGAACAAGGGCGTGCAGGCCATGCTCGACAAGGTGGTCGAGTTGATGCCGGCGCCGACCGACGTCCCCTCGGTAAAAGGCGAGTTGGATAATGGTACGGAAGGCGCACGTCGCCCGGCTGACGACGAAAAGTTTTCTGCGTTGGCGTTCAAGGTTGCGACCGACCCCTATGTGGGTCAGCTGATTTTCTTCCGCGTGTATTCCGGCGTCGTCAAGTCGGGCGATACCATTTACAACCCGGTCAAGGGTCGCAAGGAACGTCTGGGCCGCATTCTGCAGATGCACGCCAACCAGCGTGAAGAGATCAAGGAAGTGCGCGCGGGCGACATTGCTGCGGCAGTCGGCCTGAAGGATGTCACGACGGGCGATACGCTGTGCGACCTGGGTGACCCGATTACGCTTGAGCGGATGATTTTCCCTGAGCCGGTGATTCACGTTGCAGTCGAGCCGAAGACCAAGGTCGATCAGGAGAAAATGGGTATTGCCCTGGGCCGCCTGGCGCAGGAAGACCCGTCTTTCCGCGTTCGTACCGATGAAGAAAGCGGCCAGACGATCATGTCCGGCATGGGTGAGTTGCACCTGGAAATTCTGGTTGACCGCATGCGCCGCGAGTTTGGCGTGGAAGCAAACGTTGGTGCGCCGCAAGTGGCCTACCGCGAGGCGATCAAGAAGGAAATCGAGCAGGAAGGCAAGCACGTCAAGCAGTCGGGTGGCAAGGGCCAGTATGGCCATGTCTGGATCAAAATGGGGCCGAACGAGACCGGCAAGGGCTTTGAGTTCGTCGATGCCATCAAGGGTGGTACGGTGCCACGCGAATACATTCCCGCGGTCGAAAAGGGGCTGCGTGAAGCATTGAATAATGGCGTGCTTGCGGGCTACCCCGTGGTTGATGTGAAGGTCACGCTGTTTGACGGCTCCTATCACGATGTCGACTCGTCCGAGCTGGCGTTCAAGCTGGCAGCGATCATGGCCTTCAAGGACGGCATGCGTAAAGCCAGCCCGATCCTGCTGGAGCCGATGATGGCGGTGGAAGTGGAAACGCCCGAAGACTATATGGGCGACGTCATGGGCGACTTGAACCGTCGTCGCGGCATCATCCAGGGCATGGACGATGTGGGCGGGGTCAAGGCGATCAAGGCGGAAGTGCCGTTGGCCGAGATGTTCGGTTATTCCACCGATCTGCGCTCAATGTCGCAGGGCCGTGCGACCTATTCGATGGAATTCAAGCACTACACCGAAGCGCCGAAGAACATCGCTGAAGCAGTGATCGCCAAGAAATAATTTTGATTTTATAGGGTACTTGAAATGGCTAAGGAAAAATTCCAGCGGACCAAACCGCACGTAAACGTTGGCACCATTGGTCACGTTGACCACGGCAAGACCACCTTGACCGCGGCGATCACCACCATTTTGGCGAAGAAGTATGGCGGTGCGGCGAAGAAATACGACGAGATTGACAGC
>NZ_LDUG01000032.1 GCF_001530125.1 Thiobacillus denitrificans
GCAGAGTGGAACCACCCCTTCCCATCCCGAACAGGACGGTGAAACGCTCCCGCGCCAATGATAGTAGGCACTGCGCCTGTGAAAGTAGGTCATCGTCAGACTCCTTATTCGTGCCCAAGGGCACATGAAAACCCCCTCACTCAATGAGGGGGTTTTTTTATGGGAATTTTAAAATCAGTAAATCTTGCGGCAGGTTTCGATTGGCGCTTGTGGCGCCGCATAAATGCTCTGAGCATGGGCTGCAAGCAGGTTTTCATAATTATTTCATCAATTAAATCAAGCCACTACCATGCCTCTACAACTTTAGTTGTATATATCATTTTTCTGGCTGAAGGTAAGTTGTTGCGTGGGCGTATGCCCATAACCAATGATCTTCATAAGGAGGCAATATGAATAAGCTGTATAAGAGTTTGCTGGTGTTGGCAGGGTTGGTGGCGTTTCCGGTTTTTGCTGCGGTGAACATCAATACTGCCACGCAGTCTGAGCTTGAGATGGTCAAGGGTCTGGGGCCAGCCAAGGCCAAGGCAATCATCACGTACCGGGAAACAAATGGTAATTTCAAGCACGTGGATGATTTGGATAATGTGAAAGGCTTTGGCAAGGTCAGCGTTGAAAAACTCAAAGAGGAGTTGTCGGTCGTTCCAGAGAAAGTCAAAAAATAGCACCAGGCTTTTCTGATAGAAGCTGTAGGTAACGTCTGACCTATCCCGCGGCAGCTAAAGCTGCGGGATACAAAGTTTGTTAGTCACATGCGTCAACTCAATCATCAGAACATGCTGATTTCCTGGGATTTATCGTAGTAATTCACCCGGAGTAGTCGCGGCATCGGACGAGATGCCCAGCCCCCGGTATAATGCCCCCCTTCCTGGCTGTCCCTGATTTCCCCATGTCTACCCTTGCCATCATTTTGATCGCAACTGCAGCGGGCAGCTTGCTGAGCTTGCTGCTGGCTGCGGTTGTGGCCTTGTCTGCGCGTCCCAGTTGGGTGCCCGTGCTGGTGAGTTACGCCATTGGCGCGCTGCTTGGTGCATCGTTGCTGGAAGTGCTGCCGGAAGCGGTCAAAATGAACGGCGATATCGATACGGTCTCCAAAGCCCTGCTGGGCGGGATCTTGCTGTTTTTCCTGCTGGAAAAGCTGGTGTTGTGGCGACACTGCCACGACGAGATTTGCGATGCGCACGGCAGTCATGACCACGGCCATGATCACGGACGTTCCGGACTGATGATCACGGTGGGCGACACCTTCCATAATTTCGTCGACGGCCTCATCATCGCTGGCGCCTTTCTGGTTGATTTCCGCCTGGGGGTGGTGACCGCGCTGGCGATCATCGCGCACGAAATCCCGCAGGAAATCGGCGATTTTCTGATTCTGTTGCACTCGGGCTATACCCGCACACAGGCCTTGCTGCTCAACTTGCTGACAGGGGTAGCGACAATGGTGGGGGCGTTGCTGGGGTATTACGCGCTGTCAATGCTGGAAGGCTGGACGCCGGCACTGCTGGGGCTGGCGGCGGCGAGCATGTTGTATGTGGCCTTGTCGGACCTGATCCCCGGACTGCACAAACGCGCGGAAATCGCCTCTACGCTGCAGCAGCTAGTGCTGATCGGACTGGGGATCGGCAGCGTCGCGCTGGCCGGTTATGTCATTGGACACGGCCATTGAGCGTCGTCGCCGCCGCTGGCCACCGGCCACGTAAATAAACAGCGTCAGTGGCAACACGCCAAGCAAGATCAGGATGACCAGCGCCTTGCCGATGCTGCTGGCGGTGATCGCCATCATCAGGATCACATAGGCCCAGCCAATCGCTACGATATACATCTCAAGCTCCATCAGGATTGAACGTCATGGTAACCAAAGCAAAGCCTGCCCGCACGCCGACCGTCGGATTCGTCTCTCTCGGGTGTCCGAAGGCGACGGTTGATTCCGAGCGCATCCTGACCCAACTGCGTGCCGAAGGCTACGGCATCGTCGGCAGCTACGACAATGCCGATGTGGTGGTGGTCAACACCTGCGGTTTTATCGATGCGGCGGTGCAGGAATCGCTCGAAGCGATCGGCGAGGCGCTGGCGGAAAACGGCAAGGTGATCGTGACCGGTTGTCTCGGCGCCAAGGCCGATGTGATCCGCGAGGCGCATCCCAAGGTGCTGGCGGTTTCCGGGCCGCACGCGCTGGACGAGGTGATGCTGGCGGTGCACACGGCGCTGCCCAAGCCGCATGATCCATTCGAAGACCTGATTCCGCCCGGTGGGGTCAAGCTCACCCCGCGTCATTACGCCTACCTGAAGATATCAGAGGGCTGCAATCACCGCTGTACGTTCTGCATCATCCCGTCGATGCGCGGCGATCTGGTGAGCCGCCCGATCGGCGAGGTGATGCGCGAGGCGGAGGCGCTGGTTGGCGCAGGGGTGCAGGAGTTGCTGGTGGTGTCGCAGGATACCAGCGCCTACGGGGTGGACGTGAAATACCGTCCTGGTTTCTGGAACGGACGCCCGCTGAAAACCCGCATGACCGAACTGTCTGGCGCGCTGGGGAGCCTGGGGGCCTGGGTGCGGCTGCATTATGTGTATCCCTATCCCAGCGTCGACGACGTGATTCCGCTGATGGCCGATGGCATCATCCTGCCCTACCTCGATATTCCGTTCCAGCATGCCAGCCCGCGCATTCTCAAGTTGATGAAGCGCCCAGGCGCGGTCGAGAAGACGCTGGATCGCATCCAGTCCTGGCGCGCCGCGGTGCCCGATCTCACGCTGCGATCGACCTTCATCGTCGGCTTTCCCGGCGAGACGGAATCAGAGTTCGAGGAATTGCTGGCCTTCCTGAAGGAGGCGCAGCTCGACCGCGTTGGCTGTTTCAAGTACTCGCCGGTCGAAGGCGCGGCGGCCAACGAATTGCCGGATGCCGTGCCGGAGGCGCTGAAGGAAGAACGCCTCGAACGCTTCATGGAGGTGCAGGCGGAAATCTCGGCGGCCCGGCTTGCGACCAAGATTGGTCGCGAAATCGAGGTGATCGTCGACGAACAGGACGAGGTCGGCACGCTGGCGCGCAGCCATGCCGACGCGCCCGAAATCGACGGCGTGGTTTATCTGGAAGGGGTGTTCGATCTGCAGCCGGGAACGCGCCTCAAGGTCCGCGTCGAGGAAGCCGACGAACACGATCTGTGGGCGACGCCGGTCTGAGCCTGCCTCGCGGATCGTCTCAAGACAACATCGAGATCAGACGGCGCGGGCGTCGCCAGAACTTCCAGGCGTCACGCGGGTGCAGATGCAGGACCTTGCCGCTGACCGGGTCCATCAGCCGCGGGCCTTGCGGATCGATCTTGCGCAGCGTGTCCAGTAGCGGTACGAACCAGTCCTGTTCCAGTCCGCGCAGCGCTTCGCGCCAGCCGTAGGCGTCGCCGACCTGCCCGGCCTGGGTCAGGGTGTCGAGCAAAATCACTCCATCGCTGCCAAATAATTGTGCGTCCCGATGCGCGGGGATCGCCTGCACACGCGCGTTACAGAAGGCGCCCAGCGCCCGCGCTTCGGCATTCCCCGCATACAGCGGAACAGGGGTGGCGCAGGTGACGGGTAGACTGCCGCCGCCCCACAGCCACAGCGAATTCACCGGCAGTTCGCCGCGTGCTTCGCGCGCCTGGTTCACCGGATGCTCGTGCAGCAGCATTTGCAGTTCATTCAATTCGGCACGAAACCGCATGGCGTCGTCGCCCTGCGGCAGCAGCGGATCGATATCGCGTCCCACCGCGACCGACAACGGCGTGGTGGTGAGGCGCGGTGCCTGGGGATACCGCAGGTACCAGTGCTGGGAGTGGAGAGGCAGCGGACTCAGGTCGGGACCGAAATGCTGGCCGATGGCGGTAGTGAGTGCGTCGGCTTCCTGCTGCGACAAATCAAAGGCGCTGCTGTCGGCTAGCACGATGCGGTCCCGCATCACCCGCAAATGTACCGGGTCGGCGCGCAGCCAGTAGGCATCCCCGGCCACCCCACCATCCGCCGCCAAGGTAATCGGGGCGAGTGGCCAGTCCTGCTGGCGGGCGATGCCCAGCGCCTCGCACAGGGCAGCCTCCACGCCCCCGGCCGGGCAGGGCTGGCGGGCGCCGCGTGCCAGCAAGGTTTGCAGCGCGGGCAGGTGCAGGTCCTGGGCTGCCGTTTCCAGCAGGCGCGCGGGCGGGAATAGATAGGGAATGATGAACAGCATGCACCGAGTGTAACAAGCGGATTCGTTAGCCCGAGTGTTTCATGAATTCGCGTGATGATCGCGCAGGATTTTGTTTTGTCGGGGGATTTTGTGAAGGAGTGGCGTAGTTATTCATACGCTCGACTGAACAAAATTTCCTTACGAAGCAAAAGACCAGCGAGGGCGCGCGCAAATTTGTGAAACATTCGGGCTAGCATGGCGGTCATGCACCAGGCCTTCCATGAAATCACCGTTCCCACCCGTGGCAAGGGCTTGTATGCGTTCACCCCGCAGGTGCGTGACTGGGTTGATGCCAGTGGCATCCGGCAGGGCCTGCTCACCCTGTATATCCGCCACACCTCGGCGAGCCTCTTGATCCAGGAAAATTATGATCCGACGGTGCAGACCGATTTGGAGCGCTTCCTGTCGCGGCTGGTGCCTGAAGGCGACCCGATTTACGAACATACCCTGGAAGGCGCGGATGACATGCCGGCCCATGTGCGCGCGGCATTGACGCCAACCCACCTGTCGATCCCGGTTGCCGACGGCAAGCCGCTGCTCGGCACCTGGCAGGGGATTTACGTCTTCGAGCATCGGCGTGCGGCGCAGACGCGCAGGGTGGTGCTGCACCTGCTGGGCGAGTAGCGAGCTGTGGCATACTCCGGGGATTCCTTTTGCGAGTCCTGCTTTGCTTCCCTACGAGCTTCTGATCGGCCTGCGCTACACCCACGCCAAGCGCCGCAACCATTTCATTTCCTTCATTTCCATCGTCTCCATGGCGGGCATCGCGCTCGGGGTGATGGCGCTGATCGTGGTGCTGAGTGTGATGAACGGCTTCCAGGAAGAGCTGCGCACGCGCATTCTCGGTGTGGCCGCGCACCTGGAAATCAGCGGCCCGGCGGATCGTCTGGCCGACTGGCGCGGCGTGCTGGCGGAGGCAAAGCAGAACAAGGAAGTGATGTCCGGCGCGCCCTTTGTGAATGCGCAGGGCATGCTGGCCAACGGCGACCTGGTGCGCGGGGCGATCATTCGCGGCGTGCTGCCGGATATGGAAAGCCAGGTCGCCGATTTTTCCAGCTATATGAAGGCCGGCAAGCTGACCGATCTGCAGGCGGGCGAATTCGGCATCATTCTTGGCGGCGAACTCGCCCGCGTGCTCAATGTGTATCCCGGCGACAAGCTGGTGCTGCTGACGCCGCAGGGCAACATCACCCCCGCCGGGGTGATGCCGCGCGTCAAGCAGTTCACCGTGATCGGCATCTTCGAGGCGGGCATGTTCGAATATGATTCTGGCCTGGCGCTGGTCCATCTGCACGACGCGCAGAAGCTGCTGCGCCTGGGCGAGGACGTGTCCGGGGTACGACTGAAGCTGACCGAACTGTTTCGCGCGCCCTTCGTCACCCGTGATCTGTCGCAGAGCCTCGCCGGCCACTATTACCTGACCGACTGGACGAAAAGCCACGCCAATTTCTTCCGCGCCGTGGCGATCGAGAAGCGCATGATGTTCCTGATCCTGCTGTTGATCGTCGCCGTCGCCGCGTTCAATATCGTCTCCACCCTGGTGATGGCGGTGACCGACAAGCAGTCCGACATCGCCATCCTTCGCACGCTGGGGGCTAAGCCCGGTTCGATCATGAAAATCTTTATTGTCCAGGGGGTGTTCATTGGCGTGTTCGGCACGCTGCTGGGACTTGCGAGCGGGGTGTTGCTCGCGCTCAACCTCGAGACCATCGTGCCCATCATCGAACGCATGGCCGGCATGGATCTGTTCCCGGCGGACGTGTACTACATTAACGAACTGCCGTCCAAGCTGGTGTGGAATGACGTCGGCATCATCGCCGGCATTTCGCTTCTCATCAGCCTGGTCGCGACGCTGTACCCGAGTTGGCGCGCGTCGCGCATCAATCCGGCGGAGGCGCTGCGCTATGAGTGAAGTCGTGTTGAGCTGCGCCGGACTAGGCAAGATTTTCCGCCAGGGCAGGATCGATGTGCCGGTGCTCGGCAGCGTCGATCTGGAAATTCATGCCGGCGAGTCGCTCGCCATCGTCGGCGCCTCCGGATCGGGCAAAAGCACCCTGCTGCATCTGCTGGGCGGACTCGATACGCCGACTTCCGGCACGATCAGCCTGATGGGGCGCGACCCCTTCGCGATTTCCGAAGCCGAGCGCAGCGATCTGCGCAATCGCGCGCTCGGTTTCGTCTACCAGTTCCACCACCTGCTGCCCGAGTTCACCGCGCAGGAAAACGCCGCCATGCCTTTCCTCATCCGCCGCATGGATCGGGCCGACGCGCTGGCGCGCGCCGCCGCGATTCTCGACGAGGTGGGTCTCGGTCATCGCCTCGCGCATCGACCCGGCGAGCTTTCCGGCGGCGAGCGCCAGCGTGTCGCCATCGCCCGCGCGCTGGTCACGCAACCCGCGTGTATCCTGGCCGACGAGCCCACCGGCAATCTCGACCGCCACACCGCCGACGCGGTGTTCGACCTGATGCGCGAGCTCAACTGCAAACACGCGACGAGCCTGGTCGTCGTCACCCACGACGCCGAGCTGGCAGCGCGCATGGACCGGCGCATGCGGCTGGTCGACGGAAGCCTGCAGCCGGCCTGATCCATCGGCGCGATGCGGCTCACCCTCATCGCGTTCTGCCTCGGTGTGTGGTGGCTGCAACAGCAGCCTGAACTGCCGCCGGTGCGCTGGCTGTGGCTGTTGCCACTGCTGCTTTCGCTGCTGTGGCTTCCGGTTTCCCCCCGCCCCGTTGCCGAATTCACGCGTCGTCTGGGCATCGTGCTGCTGTGCGTGGCGCTCGGCTTTGCCTGGGCCGCCTGGCGGGCGGATGTGCGGCTGGCCGAGCGCCTGCCCGCGCAATGGCAGGGGGTGGATATCGCGCTGGTCGGCGTGATTGCCGACCTGCCGCACACCAACGCGCGCGGCGAACGCTTCGTGTTCGACGTCGAGCAGGTGACCACCCCCAATGCCCCGGTGCTGCGGCGGATCCAGCTGACCCGCTACTGGCCGCGCGGATCAGCACATCGCGTCGCGCGGATGCAGGCCGGCGAACGCTGGCAGCTGACCGTGCGGGTCAAAATGCCCTACGGCACCAGCAATCCGCACGGCTTCGACCTCGAAGCCTGGATGCTGGAACGCGGTATCAATGCCAGCGGCTATGTGCGCGAGCAGCCTGCGCCGCAACGCCTCGCGGCGCAGGCGCACACCCCCGCCGCCTGGATTGCCGCGACCCGCGCGGCGGTGCGCCAGCGCATCTTCACGACGCTCGGCGACGCGCCTTATGCCGGCGTCATTGCCGCGCTGGTGGTGGGCGACCAGCGCGGCATCCCGTACGGTCAATGGCGCGCGTTCACCCGCACCGGCGTCAATCATCTCCTCTCCATTTCAGGGCTCCACGTCACCATGATCGCCACCCTTGCCGGCTGGCTGATGGCGAGCGTGTGGCGGCGTCTGCCGCGCCATGCGGAACGCCTGCCCGCACGCCAGGCCGGGTTGATCATGGCGGTGCTGGCGGCGCTCGCCTACGCCGTGCTGGCCGGATTCCAGGTGCCGGCGCAGCGCACTCTGTTCATGCTGGTCGTGCTGGCGCTGGCCTTCTGGGGGCGGCGCCAGGCGCGCCCCTTCACGGCGCTGATTGTGGCGCTCTTCGTCGTGCTGCTGGTCGACCCATGGGCGGTGTTGTCGGCCGGTTTCTGGCTGTCGTTCGGTGCCATGGCCGCGATCCTGTGGGTGACCTTCGGCCGCGTCGCGCTGCCCGACCAGCTGCGCGGCTGGGTCACGGTGCAATGGGCTGTCACGCTGGCGCTGGCGCCGGTGCTGTTTCTGCTGTTCCAGCAGGTCTCGCTGATCTCGCCGCTGGCCAATGCGGTGGCGATTCCACTGGTGAGCTGGCTGGTTACGCCGCTGGCGCTGCTGGGGGTGCTGATCCCGCCCCTGTGGCAGGTGGCGGCGTGGCTGATGGCCTGGCTGGGCGCGGGGCTGGCCTGGGCGAGCAGCCTGCCGCTGGCGGTGATGACGCTGCCTGCAGCGGGCTTGGAAGCGACGGCGCTGGCGCTGGCCGGAACGGTGTGGCTGCTGCTGCCGCGCGGGTTTCCGCTGCGCGTGCTGGGGCTGGTGCTGTGGCTGCCGCTGCTGTTTCCGCTGCGCGATGCCATTGCGCCCGACCATTTTCGTGCCGAGGCGATCGATGTCGGGCAGGGCACCGCCGTGCTGATCCGCACGGCGAATCATGTCCTGCTGTATGACACCGGCGCGTCATTCGCCGACAGCGATTCGGGCGAGCGCATCGTCGTCCCCTACCTGCGCGCATCGGGAATCGGGCGGCTGTCCGGGCTGATCGTTTCGCATGACGACAACGACCACAGCGGCGGCATGCGCTCGGTGCTGCGCGACATTCCGACCGACTGGCTGCTGCATGGAATGCCCGCGAACAGCCCCCTGCTCGATAACGCGCCGCCCGCGCGTTCGTGTGCGCGCGGCCAGCGTTGGAACTGGGACGGCGTGCAGTTCGAGATCCTTAATCCCCGGCCTGCAGCCTATGCTGAATCCCGGCGCCGCAACAACGACTTCAGTTGTGTGCTGCGGGTCAGCAGCGCGCGCCACAGCATGCTGCTGACGGGGGATGGCGAAAGGCAGACGGAACTCGAATTGCTCGAATCCGGTCAACTGACTCCGGTGAACGTCCTGTTCGCCGGGCATCACGGCAGCCGCACCTCGTCCATTCCGGAATTCGTGGCGGCAACCCGTCCCGAATTCGTCGTGTTCACCCTGGGTCACCGCAACCGCTATGGCCATCCGCATCCCCACGTGGCGGCGCGCTTTCGCGAGATCGATGCGCACATGCTGCGCAGCGATTCCGGCGGGCTGATCCGCCTCGATTTTGGCGAAGCCGGGGTCGAGGCCTCACAATATCGTCCCACCTATCGCCGCTACTGGCAGACCAAATTCTCGCAACCATGACCGAACCCTCGAAGCCCCGCTGCTTTGAAGCGACCGACCTCGAATCCGCCCGGCAGGCGCTGGCACGTGTGTTGCCGGTGGCGGAAAACGATCTGCCCTGGCAGGCGTTGGATCATGCGCGTCAGCAACTGGGCGCCAGCCATGTGTTCGCGCACAGCGTCGGTGCTGCGCTGATCGTGGCCGAGCTGCGGGTGGGGGCGGATGCAGTGGCCGCAGCCTTGCTGCAGGACTGCATCGACGACAGTCCGGAATTCGATGCCCGCTTCGGCACTGCGGCGCGGCTCGCTCGCGGCGTCGCGGCGATGGCGCGCATCGAGACGTTGGCCACCAGTGCCACCGATAAGCGCATCGACCCGCATGCCCAGCTGGAAGCGCTGCGCCAGATGGTGCTGGCGATGGTGGAAGATATCCGCGTGGTGCTGGTGAAACTGGCCGAGCGCACCCACGCCCTGCGCTGCGCCGCCAGCCAGGATGCCGCCACCCGCGAGGCGCTCGGCCAGCAGGCGCGCGAGCTGTTCGCCCCGCTGGCGAACCGGCTCGGCGTGTGGCAGATCAAGTGGGAAATGGAGGACTGGGCATTCCGCTATCTGGAACCCGACACCTACAAAGCCATCGCCACGCAGCTCGACGAAAAGCGCGCCGACCGCGAGGCCTACATCCAGGGCATCATCGAACGTCTGCAAGCGGAAATCGCGCTGCATGGCATCGAGGCCGAAGTCAGCGGCCGCCCCAAGCATATCGCCAGCATCGTCAACAAGATGCGGCGCAAACGATTGAGCTTCGAGCAGCTGTACGACATCCGCGCAGTGCGCGTGCTGGTCAAGCACGAGATCGACTGCTACACCGTGCTGGGTCTGGTGCACAACCTGTGGCAGCCGATTCCTGGCGAGTTCGACGACTACATCTCGCAGCCCAAAAGCAACGACTACCGTTCGTTGCATACCGCCGTCATCGGCCCCGAGGACCGTGCGCTCGAAGTGCAGATCCGCACCTTCGGCATGCATCGCCACGCCGAACTCGGCGTCGCCGCACACTGGCGCTACAAGGAAGGCGGCCGCCAGGATGCGCAGTACGAGGAAAAAATCGCCTGGCTGCGGCGCATTCTGGAATGGAAGGACGACGTTGCCGACAGCAGCGAATTCACCGAACAGTTCAAGACCGAGCTATTCCACGACCAGGTTTACGTGCTGACGCCGCAGGGGCGGGTGGTGGCGCTCGATCGCGGCGCCACGCCGGTGGATTTCGCTTACGCGCTGCACACCGACCTCGGCCACCGCTGCCGCGGTGCCAAGGTCAACGGCGCGATGGTGCCGCTCAACACCGTGCTCGACAACGGCCAGCGCGTCGAAATCGTCACTGCGAAGGAAGGCACGCCCAGCCGCGACTGGCTCAACCCCGCGCCGGGCTATCTGGCCACCCATCGGGCACGCGCCAAGGTGCGCGCGTGGTTCCGCCAGCGCGACGTCGGCGAGCAGGTCGGTCTCGGCCGCACCTTGCTGGAAAAGGAACTCAAGCGACTGGGCGTGGTGGACGCGAGCCAGGAAAAACTCGCCCAGCGGCTCAAGTTCGGCAAGGTCGACGAGTTCCTTGCCGCGCTCGGCCGCGGCGACGTCGGCCAGCGCGATCTGATCAATGCCCTGCAGGAATCCGGCAAGGTCATCCCCGCGTTGACGCCCACCAGCAAACCGCGGGTGCGCGCCAAAACCGGCAATCCGGTCACCATTCCGGGGCTGGGCGATGTGCCGCTTCAGCTTGCGCGCTGCTGCAAGCCGCAGCCGCCCGAGGCCATCGTCGCCTACACCACGGTGGGACGCGGAGTCACCGTGCATCGCGCTGACTGCGCCGCGCTCAAGCGCGCCAATCCCGCACGCTGGATGCCGGCCGAATGGGTGGCCGACGCCGGTGCGGCATTTGAAGTGGATATTTTGTTGAAAGCGTTTGATCGCCAGGGTCTACTGCGCGATATTTCCGATGTCATCGCCAAGGACAAGCTCGATGTGCTGCGCGTCAACACCGAGAGCCGCGGCGAATATGCCCACATGCGGCTCACCGTGCGGGTCAAGGAATTGCAGCAGCTGTCGCGGCTGCTGGCGCGCCTGCAACACGTGCAGAACGTGATCGAAGTGGGGCGGAGTTGAGTTTTCGTTTATTGTCCGGATTTCCCGTTTCCTTGAATCTGAAACATGGCTGAACTGGACGACATCGAGGCTGATTTTTCGCCACGGGCGCGATGGTGGCGCAACTGGAAAGTGATGCTGCCGCTGTGGCTGGCGATTGCCGCGCTGGTGGGCTTGGGGCTGCATTTCAACGTCGACAGCAGCGTGATCGCCGGCAGCGTGGTGGTGGTGGGGCTGCTCACCAATGCCTTTGCCTGGCTGCTGGGCATCATCGCGCTGGTGCCCATCATTGGCCCGATCATCGTCAAGATCCTGTCGATCGGCTTCATCTGGCTGCTTAACGCCGTCGGCTATCTGGTGTCCTACGTCGCCATCCGGCGCGGCTACTCGAAGGATGTGCTGACCTATCGCGGGGTCACGATCGCACTCATCATCGGTATTGTGATTGGCTTCGTGCTGGGCAAGCTGATTCAGGTCGCCGCCAGAATCCCGCGCGCCAGTAGCAGCATCCCGTTCGCCGACAGGTCTTCCGTAGGGAAGGCCAGATCGGCGGCCGAGGGGGTGTAATTGCGCGACAGCGACTTCAGATAAGCCGGGTCGTAATGCTGCTCCAGCAGGACGGCCACCAGTTCGGGCCAGGCCTGCCGGGTGGCCAGCGCCTGCCACGCCGCAATGATTTCGCTGCCGCGCAGCGCGGTGAGAAAGCCGAGCTGGCGGTTGATCGTCTCCGGGTCGTGCAAAAAGTGTGCGTAATCCTCGGTCAACAATTGAACCCGTGCGGCCAGAGGCACTTCCAGCCGGAGGCAGGGGCTGGCGTGCATGGCCGTGATCAGCGCATCGGGCACCCGCAGCGCACCGATCTTCTTGCTTTCCGATTCGACGAACACGGGTAGGGCGGGGTCGAAGCCGTTCAGCGCCGACCAGATAGCGCTCTCGAAACTTTTTTGCGACGGCTGGGCTTGCCCCGGCAGCGCGCCCAGCAGCGAACCCCGATGCGCGGCCAGCACTTCGAGATCGAGCACCTGGACCCCCTCGCTGGCCAGCGCCAGCAGCAGGCGGCTTTTTCCGCTGCCGGTGGGGCCGCTCACCACCCGATAGGCAAATAGCGCCGGCAGGCGGGCGAGTTCGGCCACCACATGCCGCCGATAGGCCTTGTAGCCGCCATCGAGCTGCATCGCGGCAAAGCCGATTTTCTGCAGGATGTGCGTCAGCGATCCGCTGCGGCTGCCGCCGCGCCAGCAAACCACCAGCGGCCGGTACAACTTGGGCTTGTCGGCGAACCAGGTGTCCAGATGCTGCGCGATGTTGCGCGCCACCAGCGCTGCGCCGATCTTTTTCGCCGCGAACGATGACACCTGCTTGTACAGGGTGCCGACGCGCGCGCGCTCGGCGTCGCTCAGCACCGGCAGGTTGGTCGCGCCGGGGATATGGTCTTCGGCGAATTCGCTGGGGGAACGGACGTCGATGATTTCATCGAAGGCCGTGAGTTCATCTACGGTGACGGGCAAGCTGGGCTCAACTTTCGGGGAAAAATACGGGGAGCGATCAGGTTTCCAGCATTGTCACACGGCCGCGGTCGCGGCTGCAAAACCGTGTCGGCCACGCCTGGGGCAAGCTGCTGCAAACCACGCCGGTGGATGCCTTGCTATCTGGGAGCAGGTAGCGGAGATGGCGATCCTGGCGGATGGCAGCATGGACTTGCTGCAGCCAGGATAAACGGGGCAAACTTGCGCACGATGCGCAGATTTAGTTGATTCTTAAACGGCCTGCAGGTTCGCGGGTCTGCGATCTTCCGTGCGCCGGCTGCTTGCCTTGCGGCGGTCTGCCGTGATTTCGTGCGGCAACGCAGTGTTGCGTGGCGCGATGCGGCGGTCATCCAAACGGCGTTCCAGCGGAATGAACTCAACTTGGTAAACTGGAAGAGCCGACATGGGTTTGTCCTTTTGTCGATATTTCAACGAATCATAGTCGGGATATCGACAGCCCACAAGAACAAGTTCGACCGCTAAGAAGATTATTTCATCCGCTTGTAGGCGCTGACTGCGTTCATTTCTGGGCAGCGCGCACCATGCGCTGCTTTTCCCGCTCCCATTCGCGGTCTTTTTCTGTCGCGCGCTTGTCGTGTTGCTTTTTGCCTTTAGCCAGGCCAAATTCAAGCTTGATACGGCCTTTGACGTAGTGCAAGTCGAGCGGCACCAGGGTGTAGCCGGCGCGTTCGGTCTTGCCGATGAGCTTGCTGATTTCCGCCGCGTGCAGCAGCAGCTTGCGCGAACGCGTGGGGTCGGGGTGGATGTGGGTGGAGGCGGTGGATAACGGGCTGATGTGGCAGCCGATCAGATAAACCGCGCCGCTCTTGACCACCACATAGGCTTCTTTCAACTGCACCCGGCCGGCGCGTATGGCTTTCACTTCCCAGCCTTCGAGCATGATGCCGGCCTCGAATCGCTCTTCGATGAAATAATCGTGAAAGGCTTTTTTGTTGTCGACGATGCTCATGGCAGACGGGCTTGCGTACAATTCTTGATTTTACAAGGCTTCAGTGTCATATGGCGCGTGTGCAAAAAAGTGTGCTGGTGGCGCACCCCCCCGAACGCATGTTTGAACTGGTGGATCGGGTCGAGGACTATCCCGCTTTTCTGCCATGGTGCGGGGGCACCGAGTTGAAATGGCGGGATGAAGTGAGTACGGTGGCAACGATCCATATTGCCTACATGGGCATCCGCCAGAGCTTCACCACGGAAAACTCTAAAACGCATCCACGCGAGATGCGGATCAGGTTGCGGGACGGCCCGTTTTCCGAGCTGGAAGGCGACTGGCTGTTTTCTCCGCTGGGAGAAGAGGCCTGCAAGATTGAGTTCCGCCTTCAGTACGCGTTTGCGAACCGGATGCTGGAAACCCTTCTGGCGCCCGTTTTTAGCCATATCACCAATACCTTTGTCGATGCCTTCGTGCGCCGTGCTGACGAGGTGTATGCCGGATGAACACAGCCAATATCAACGTCGAAGTCATATATGCCTTGCCGACGCAGCAGCCCCTGTTGCACGTCCAGCTTGCCGAAGGCGCGACGGTAGAAGATGCCATCCGCGCATCCGGCGTGCTGGACGCCTATCCCGAAATCGATCTGGCCAAAAACAAGGTCGGGATTTTCAGCAAGTTGGTCAAGCTGGATGACCCAGTGCGTGACCGCGACCGGGTGGAAATCTACCGTCCGCTGATCGCCGATCCCAAGGAAGTGCGCCGCAAACGCGCGGAGGAAGGCAAGGCCACAAAAAAGGGCGGCGGCGACGCCGCGCCCGAGAAAGCCGCAGAGGTGAACACATCCGAGGCGACGTGACGTGCGCCCGAAAAAAGGCCTTCCGGAATGAATCCGGAAGGCCTTTTTGCTGGAACTGGCTGACTTAGTCGCCGACTTTGAGCACCGGGTAGTTGAGCTGGGCCAGACCTTTCTTGACATGGTCGCTGGCCAGTTTGGACTGCTTGATGACCGTGTCGCTATCGCCTTTTGCAGCGGCTTCTTCGGCAGCCTTCAGCGCGGCATCGGCGGTCGTCCACAGTGCACTCTTGGCCTTGGCTGCCTTGACGTCAGCCTGGGCGGCGCTGAGCGCAGCCTTGGCTTCGGCGCTGATGGCGGCCTTGGCGGCCGCGGGCTTGTCGCCCGCCTTGTTGGCGTAAAGATCGGCGCATCCAGACAGGCCCAGCAGGGCTACGGAAGTCAGGGCAAGCAAAATTTTGGACATTGTTTTATCTCCTCGAGTTATATGGCGTTCAGGGATCGGGCTATTGAACCGCGCGCCCTAGCAGAATGAATGCTGACGCAAAGTTAGCCGTATCAGGCACGAGAGTCAACCATCAGTCGCATAAATGGATTGGTAGATTACGACCAAAAGGGGCATGGCAATCCCATGGTAGGGTTTGTGCGGGGCAGGGGCGGGCGCGTATAATTCCGCTTTGCATTAAGGAAAGCCCATGCGTGTTCTGCAAAAAGCGCTGACGTTCGACGATGTTCTGCTCGTTCCCGCCCATTCCGTCATCCTTCCCCGCGAAGTCTGCCTGTCCACGCAGCTGACTCGCACGATCACCCTGAATTTGCCCCTGTTGTCTGCCGCGATGGACACGGTGACCGAGGCGCGGCTGGCGATTGCGCTGGCGCAGGAAGGTGGCCTCGGCATCATCCACAAGAACATGAACGCCGAAATGCAGGCGGCGCAGGTTGCGGCGGTCAAGCGCTTCGAATCCGGCGTGGTCAAGGACCCCATTACCGTCACGCCGCAGATGACGGTGCGCCAGGTGCTCGAGATCACCCGCGCGAAGCGCATTTCCGGCTTGCCGGTGATCGACGGCGGCAAGGTGGTCGGCATTGTCACCAACCGCGACCTGCGCTTCGAAACCCGGCTCGACCAGCCAATCGCCAACATCATGACGCCGAAAGAGCGGCTGGTGACGGTGAAGGAGGGCGCCAACCGCGACGAGGCGATGGCGCTGCTGCACAAGCACCGGCTGGAACGCGTCCTGGTGGTGAACGACGCCTTCGAGTTGTGCGGCCTGATTACCGTCAAGGACATCCAGAAGTCGAGCGAGCATCCGCTGGCGTGCAAGGACGCGATGGGACGCCTGCGCGTCGGCGCGGCGGTCGGTACCGGCGAGGGCACTGAAGAGCGGGTGGCTGCGCTGGTGGCTGCCGGCGTCGATGTGATTACCGTGGATACGGCGCACGGCCATTCCCAGGGCGTGCTCGAGCGGGTGCGCTGGGTCAAGCAGAACTATCCAAACGTGCAGGTCATTGGCGGCAACATCGCCACCGCGTCGGCGGCGGCTGCGCTGGTCGAGCATGGCGCCGACGCAGTCAAGGTCGGCATCGGCCCCGGTTCGATCTGCACCACGCGCATGGTCGCAGGTGTCGGCATGCCGCAGATCACCGCGGTGGCGAACGTGGCCGATGCCCTGAAAGGCAGCGGCGTCGGCGTCATCGCCGACGGCGGCATCCGCTATTCCGGCGACATCGCCAAGGCGCTGGCCGCTGGCGCCCACTGCGTCATGCTCGGTGGCCTGCTGGCCGGCACCGAAGAGGCGCCCGGCGAAATCGAACTGTTCCAGGGCCGCTCCTACAAATCCTATCGCGGCATGGGCTCCTTGGGTGCGATGCAGCAGGGGTCCTCCGATCGCTATTTTCAGGACAACGAAAAAAGCGCCGAGAAACTGGTTCCCGAAGGCGTCGAGGGCCGAGTGCCCTACAAGGGCAGCGTGCTGGCGGTGATCCACCAGTTGGTGGGTGGCCTGCGCTCCAGCATGGGCTACCTCGGCGTTGCCACCATCACCGACATGCACGCCAAGGCCGAATTCGTTGAGATCACCTCGGCCGGCGTGCGCGAATCGCACGTTCACGATGTGCAGATCACGAAGGAAGCGCCGAATTATCGCGTTGAGTAGGTGGGGGCCGAGAGTCGAGAGCTGGGAGTCGAGAGCTGGGAGCTGAGAGCTGAGAGCTGGGAGCTGGGAGCTGAGAGTCGAGAGTCGAGAGTCGAGAGTCGAGAGTTTGGAGTCGAGAGTCGAGAGTTTGGAGCCAATGATCAGGGACTATCGGGACTTACTCATTTGGCAGGGGGCGATGAAGTTGGTCAAAGCCATTTATTCCGCCACCGCGACTTTTCCGGCAGCTGAAATTTATGGGCTCACCAGCCAGATTCGACGATCCGCAGTCTCGGTTCCCTCCAATATTGCCGAAGGGCATGGGCGAGAAAATGATGGCGATTTCCGGCGATTTCTCGCCATTGCACGCGGCTCCCTCGCTGAATTACAGACTCAACTGATCCTGTCGGGTGATCTGGGATTTGTCGATGAAGAGGCAGTTGCCACGCTTCTCGGAAACACCGATGAACTAGCGAGAATGATCCGAGGCATGCAAAAAAGCCTCGCCAATAAATAACCGCGTCCCGCCCCTTACTCTCGACGCTCCACCCTAGCTACCACTCTCCGCTTCACGCTAATCACTCTCCACTCTCGACTCTCCGCCCATCAAACATGCACCAGAAAATCCTCATCCTCGACTTCGGTTCCCAGTACACCCAGCTGATTGCGCGCCGCGTGCGCGAGGCGGGCGTCTACTGTGAACTGCATCCCAACGACGTGACCGAAGCTTTCGTGCGCGACTTTGCGCCGGCCGGCATCATTCTCTCCGGCGGACCCAGTTCGGTGTACGAAGAGGAAACCCCGCGCGCGCCCGACGTGGTGTTCACGCTCGGCGTGCCGGTGCTGGGCATCTGCTACGGCATGCAGACCATGGCGGCGCAACTGGGTGGCCAGGTGGAGGGCGCGGCCAAGCGCGAATTCGGGTACGCCGAAATTCGCGCGCGCGGCCACACGGCACTGCTGCGCGACATCCAGGATCGGGTCAACGACGAAGGCCATGGGCTACTCGACGTATGGATGAGCCACGGCGACAAGGTCACCGCGCTGCCGCCCGGCTTCAAGGTGATGGCGAGCAATGCTGCCACGCCGATTGCCGCAATGGCCGACGAGGACCGCCGCTTCTATGGCGTGCAGTTCCATCCCGAAGTCACCCACACCCTGCAGGGCAAGACGGTGATCAACCGCTTTGTGCGCGATCTGTGCGGCTGCGCGGGCGACTGGAACATGCCCGATTACGTCGACGAGGCCATCGGCCGCGTGTGCAGCGAGGTTGGCAGCGACGAAGTGATTCTGGGTCTGTCCGGTGGCGTCGATTCTTCGGTGGTCGCGGCGCTGCTGCATCGCGCCATCGGCACGCAGCTCACCTGCGTGTTCGTTGACAACGGCCTGTTGCGCCTGAACGAAGCCGAGCAGGTGATGCAGACCTTCGCCGACAACCTCGGCGTCAAGGTCATCCACGTCGACGCGCGCGACCGCTTCATGGACGCGCTCGCCGGCGTCTCCGACCCCGAACAGAAGCGCAAGATCATCGGCCGCGAATTCGTCCACGTGTTCCAGGAAGAAGCCGAGAAACTGCCCAAGGCCAAGTGGCTGGCGCAGGGAACCATCTATCCGGATGTGATTGAATCGGCCAGCGCCAAGACCAAAAAAGCGCACACCATCAAGAGCCACCACAACGTCGGTGGCCTGCCCGACACCCTGCACCTGAAGCTGCTCGAACCGCTGCGCGAACTGTTCAAGGATGAAGTGCGCGAACTGGGCATTGCGCTCGGCCTGCCGCACGACATGGTCTACCGCCATCCATTCCCCGGCCCCGGCCTGGGTGTGCGCATCCTCGGTGAAGTCAAACGAGAATACGCCGAGCTGCTCAGACGGGCCGATGCCATCTTCATCGAAGAACTGCGCGCCCATGGTGATGGGGAAATATCCTGGTACGAGAAAACCAGCCAGGCCTTCGTCGTGTTCCTTCCAGTGAAGAGCGTCGGCGTCATGGGCGACGGCCGCACCTACGATTATGTCGTCGCCCTGCGTGCCGTGCAGACGCAAGACTTCATGACCGCCCACTGGGCCGAACTGCCCTACACGCTACTTGGCAAGGTTTCCAACCGCATCATCAACGAAGTACGCGGCATCAACCGTGTCGTCTACGACATCAGCGGCAAGCCACCGGCTACGATTGAGTGGGAGTAAGCCCTTTGAGGCGTTGGGCGAGGGGCCCCGCGCAGCGGGGATCGACCCGCCGAAAAGGGCTGCCGGGGGATCTTCGAGGCCGCCATTTCCATAATATTTCCGTCATATCGGTATGGCCCAATCCATGGATGGCCGGTGCCGGCCTTTTCCGTGGAACGACGGATGGAATGCAGGGGGTAGGTTGCTATCCTTATGGATAATGATGATGATCCCCATTATGAAAGCTTAGCGTTACGCGCCGGGCAGTTGATCGCCTGGCCTAAACAACCGGCACGGTATCGATTGCGCCCGGCAGCCTGATTCGCTGCGAATCGGTATGCATCGTTCATTCCTGGGGGAATGTATGGATGAATATGTTGTCCTTTGCTTCGATGCCTTGCGCATTGCATTGCCGCTGTCTGTCGTCGAACGCGTCATTCGCGCCGTTTACGTCACCCCGCTTCCGGGCGCGCCGGCCATCGTGAGTGGCGTGGCGAACCTCCAGGGGCGCGTTATTCCGGTGGTCAATATGCGCAGGCGCTTTCGTCTGCCGGAGCGGGAGATGGCCTTGACCGACCGGCTCGTCATCGCGCATACGGCGCAACGCCCGGTCGCGCTGGTGGCCGATTCGGTCAACGGCGTGCTCGAACACGCCGGGCCGGATCGCGTCGATGCGGAGACCATTCTTCCCGACCTCGAATATGTCGAGGGCGTGGTCAAGCTCGACGACGGCCTGATTCTCATCCATGACCTGGACCGCTTTCTTTCGCTGGACGAAGCGGAAGCGCTCGATCGGGCGATGGCGGCGGCCGAAGACCGGTAGATGCGGCCGACGCTTCCCGATTCCCTGCTTTCCGCCCTGAGCGCGCTGCTGGCCGCCCGCATCGGCCTGCATTTCCCGAAGGAACGCTGGGGCGATCTCGAGCGGGGCATCGCCGCCGCCGCAGCGGCCTTCGACATGCCGGATGCGGCGTCATGCGCGCAGCGGCTCCTGTCCGCCCCGCTGACGCACAGCGAGATCGAAATCCTCGCCAGCCACCTGACCGTGGGGGAGACCTATTTCTTTCGCGAACCGCGCAGCCTCGACGGCTTCGAACAGCACATCCTGCCGGCGCTGCTGCACGCGCGCGCGCACAACACGCGGCGGCTGCGTATCTGGTGCGCCGGCTGCTGCACGGGCGAGGAACCCTATTCGATCGCGATGCTTCTCGACCGGCTGATTCCGGATCACGAGACATGGAATGTCACCCTTCTGGCCACCGACATCAACCCGCTGTTTCTCAGGAAAGCGGCGGAAGGCGAGTACGGCGAATGGTCGTTTCGCGCCACCCCGGACTGGATCAGGGCGCGCTATTTCAAACGGAAGCGGAACGGACGCTACGAACTGCATCCGCGCATTCGAAAAAAGTTGACGTTTTCCTACCTCAACCTCGCCGAGGATGTTTATCCCTCGCTTTCGAACAACACCAATGCGATGGACGTGATTTTCTGCCGCAACGTGCTGATGTATTTCACCGCGGAACGGGCCAGCGCGGTCGTCGAGCAGCTCTACCGTTCGCTGGTCGACGGCGGCTGGCTCATCGTGAGCCCTGCGGAGACGTCGAGCGCCCTGTTCTCGCGCTTCACGAGCGTCGCGTTCGCCGGCGCGACCCTCTACCGCAAGCCGGCCGATGCGGACGCGCCGCGCTTTGCGAGCCCTGTGCCGGCCCCGGCGGCGGAACCCTGGCGACCGGTGCCGGTGCCGGAAGTCGCCGCAGCGCCGACGCCGGCGAGTCTGGCAGCGGCGCCCCGCAGTACTGGTACGCCGGCGCAGGCGGCGCGCGACTGCGCCAACCAGGGGCGGCTCGACGAAGCGGTTGCGTGGTGCCGCGAGGCGATCACCGCGGACAAGCTCAACCCCGCCGGTTATTACCTCCTCGCCACCGTGCAGCAGGAACAGGGGCAAAACGCCGCCGCCGTGCAGTCGCTCCAGCGCGCGCTCTATCTCGATCCAGGTTTCGTGCTCGCCCACTTCGCGCTCGGCAATCTGTGCCGGTCGCAAGGGCGGCAGCGCGAGGCACAGCGTCACTTCGAGCATGCGCAGACCCTGCTGCAGACTCATCTTCCGGACGATATCCTCCCCGAGTCGGATGGCCTGACCGCCGGCCGGCTCGGCGAAATCATCGCGTCGGTGCAGTCGAGCCTGCCGTGGATCGCCGCCGGAACGTAACGCGTGCTATACGAATGAATAACCCTGAATTTTTTACCACGGAGGCACAGAGGCACAGAGGAAGACGAGAAATCATAATTGAACCGCACCTGGCCACTCACCCGACAGGTGACGGTGGGCGCGATGCAAGTCTTTAGTTTTTTCTCTGTGTCTCTGTGGTTCAAATAGGGTTTTCAAGATAACAATTAGGGAGGAATGCACATGAAAACCGGCGAGAAGGTGTCGCGCAGCAAGCGAGGACTGACGCCGGTCGACTGGCACGCGGTCAGCCAGCGCCTGGAAAAGGCGCGCGGCGTGATCGAGCATGCCTGGATGCCGTCTTTGGCGGAGACCCAGCGTGTTCTGATGGCGCGTGCGCAGGCGCTCGGGCGGGTGCCCGAAGCGGCGGAGACCGCCAGCGAACACATCGAAGTGGTGGAATTCGTTCTGGCCCACGAACGCTACGCTATCGAGTCGCGTTACGTCCGCGAGGTCGCGCCCCTGGAAAACCTGACGCCGCTGCCGTGCACCCCGGCCTTCGTGCTCGGCATCGTCAACCTGCGCGGCGAGATTCTCTCGGTCATCGACATCAAGAAATTCTTCGAACTGCCGGAGCAGGGGCTGACCGACCTCAACAAAATCATCGTGCTGCAGTCCGAAGACATGCTGTTCGGCATCCTGGCCGATGCGATTACCGGCGTGCGCCGCATTCCGGTGACCGGGATCCAGCCGTCCCTGCCCACGCTCACCGGCATCCGCGAGGATTATCTGCAAGGCGTGACGCCCGAGCGCCTGGTGATCCTCGACGCGGAGAAACTGCTGACGGACGAAAGTATTGTTGTGCAGGAGCAGGTGGCCGGATAGGAAAACGCGGAACCGGATTCAGTTGGCACGTCACAATGCAGCAAAGGAGATCAAGGCATGAAATGGTTTCTCGACCTTACGACACGCGGCAAGCTGTTCGCCGGCTTCGGGCAGATGACGGTTTTTCTCGCGACCAAACAGCCTGACAAGGCGGTCGTAACAGGCGTCAGGCGGAGAGGGCAGCATTTTGTGGCAACTGAC
Organism: Thiobacillus denitrificans; assembly: GCF_001530125.1. Classification (GTDB taxonomy): domain Bacteria; phylum Pseudomonadota; class Gammaproteobacteria; order Burkholderiales; family Thiobacillaceae; genus Thiobacillus; species Thiobacillus denitrificans_C. The sequence continues at coordinate 22,084 of NZ_LDUG01000032.1, forward strand.
GGCGCAATATCAGACGTGACAGCAAGCCGAACAACCGAAACCTTGAGGGTGATCAGACCATGACTATCGGCAAAAAAATTATCGGCGGCTACGCCGTCGTATTGGGGCTGCTTGCGATCGTGATGTTTGTCGCCTTTTATTCGCTCGACCGGGTGCAGGCGACCTATGACGGCTTTATCGACGTGGACGAGCAACTGGTCGAGGGCGCCGACAGGCTGCGCTTCGAACTGAACGATCAGGTCGGCAACTACCGGGGCATTCTGCTCTATCCCGATCTCCGGAAAAGTTACCTGGAAGACCTGCAGACCAACCGGCGCCGCTTCGGCGAGATCGTCGGAACCATGCGCCAGCTCGTCCGTAGCGCAGAAGGACGCGGCATGCTGGACGAAATCGCTGCCCTGCAGGCGAAGAACGAGCTGGCGCAGGATGGCGTCATCGAACTGGCGCGGCAAGGAAAGCGCGCGGAGGCGCTGGCGCTGGGGATCGAGGAGGTGCGCCCCATCAGCACTACCCTGATCGACCAGGCGGAGCGCTTCCGCGACCGGGAACTGAAGCTGATGGCGGAAGGCCGCGCCGAACTGGCGGCGACGGTCAATCTCCTGACGTGGGTGATGTGGGGCGCTTCGTTGCTCGCTCTTGTCGTCGGCCTGGCCATCGGCTTCTATCTCAGTCGCGCCATCACCCGGCAACTCCGCGAGAGCATCGCCCAGATAGCTTCCTCGTCCAGTGAAATTCTCGCCACCACGAGCCAGGTTGCCTCGGGGGCGGCCGAAACCGCAACGGCGGTGAGCGAGACCACCGCCACCGTGGAGGAAGTGAAGCAGACCGCGCAGCTTGCCAGCCAGAAGGCGCGCTTCGTTTCCGACAGCGCGCAGAAAGCGTCCCAGGTTTCGCAGCGCGGCAGCAAGTCGGTGGAGGAGGCGATCCAGGGGATGAACCGCATCCAGGAACAGATGGAATCGATTGCCGAGAGCATCGTGCGTTTGAGCGAACAGAGTCAGGCCATCGGCGAGATCATCGCCACCGTCAACGACCTCGCCGAGCAATCGAACCTGCTGGCGGTGAACGCCGCCATCGAGGCGGCCAAGGCGGGCGAACAGGGCAAGGGCTTTGCCGTGGTGGCGCAGGAGGTGAAAAGCCTGGCCGAACAGTCCAAGCAGGCGACCGGCCAGGTGCGGACGCTCCTCGGCGACATCCAGAAAGCCACCAGTGCTGCGGTGCTGGCCACCGAGCAGGGCAACAAGGCGGTCGAGGCCGGCGTCAGGCAGACCGGCGAGACCGGCGAAGCAATCCGCCTGCTGGCCGAGAGCATCAACGAGGCGGCGCAGGCGGCCACCCAGATCGCCGCCTCGAGCCAGCAGCAGATGGTGGGCATGGATCAGGTGGCGCAGGCGATGGAGAACATCAAGCAGGCCAGCGTGCAGAACGTTGCTGGCACCCGCCAGGCGGAGGTGGCCGCGCAGGGTCTGCATGAACTGGGGCAGAAGCTGGGCGACCTGATCGGGAACAAGGCCGCCTGATCCGGAAGCCGAAACACGATCATGGCCAACAAGAACGACGAGCTGCTGAAAAAACTCCTGGCGACGTTCCGGGTGGAGGCGGACGAACATCTTCAGGCGATGGCGTCGGGGCTGCTTGCGCTCGAGAACATGCCGGATGGTGCTCAGGCGGCGGCGCTGGTCGAGACGGTTTTTCGTGAGGCGCACAGCCTGAAGGGCGCCGCCCGGGCCGTAAACCTCATGGAAATCGAGTCGGTGTGCCAGTCGCTGGAAAGCGTGTTCGCCGCGCTGAAGGGCAAGCGGCTCGCCGTCTCGCCGCCGCTGGTCGATCTGCTGCAGCAGGCGATCGACGCCCTCGGCGGGCTGCTTGCCCCGGGCGCCGGTCCCTCCCGGTCACGCTCGCCGGCGGTCGCGGCGCTGATGCGGCGACTCGACGACGCAGCGACGGGAATACCGCCCGGTTCCGAAATACCGGCTACGGCGGAGCCTCTCCCCGCGTCGTTACCCGATGCATCGGTGACGATGACCGCTGTGCCCCGCCCCGCTCCCGACCTGGCTTCCGATACGGTCAGGGTCTCCACCGCGAAACTCGACGCGGTGATGCGCCAGGTCGAGGAACTGTTGTCGCCCCGCCTGGCGGCGAGCCAACGCGCCCGGGAACTGCGCGAGACCGTCGCCGCGCTCGCCGCCTGGAAAAAGGAACGCACACGGATTCAGCCCGCATTGCGATGGGTCGAGCGCGCATTCGCGCGCACCCTCAAGGACACCGGCAGCGCGCGGGAAAGGCAGGAACTCCCCAGGCTGCTCGAGTATCTGGATGCCGAGCAGCTTCACATGAAAATGCTCGAGGACCGGCTGGCGCGGCTGACACGCTCGGCCGAGCACGATCGGCGCACGCTGTCCGGCATGACCGACGGCCTGCTGCACGACGTGAAGGAGATGCAGTTGCTGCCGTTCGCGTCGCTGCTCGATATGTTCCCGCGCTTTGCCCGCGAATTGGCCCGCGGGCAGGGCAAGGACGTGGAACTGGCGCTGCAGGGCGGCGAGATCGAAATCGACCGGCGCATTCTGGAGGCCATGAAGGACCCGCTCATCCACTTGCTGCGCAACGCGATCGATCACGGCATCGAGCCGCCGGCCGCGCGCGTGGACCAGCGCAAACCGGCGCGCGGAACGATCACCTTGACGATCTCGCAGCAGGACGGCGGTAAGGTCGAGATCCTGGTGGCCGACGACGGCGCCGGCATCGATGCCTCCAGGGTGAAGGCTGCGGCCGGCAGGCTCGGCCTCGTTTCCGCCGAGGAGGCGGAGCGGCTCGACGAGCCGGCGGCGCAGGCGCTCGCCTTCCAGTCCGGCGTGACCACCAGCCCCCTCATCACGGACGTCTCCGGACGCGGGCTCGGCCTCGCCATCGTGCGGGAAAAAGTCGAGCGGCTGGGCGGCAGCGTCGCGCTCGAATCGCAGCCCGGTGCCGGCACCGCCTTCCGGATCGTCCTGCCGCTGACGCTTGCCACTTTCCGGGGCATCCTGGTCCGTGCCGGCGAACAGCTTTGCGTCATCCCCGCTGCGCGCGTCGAACGGGTGACGCGGGTGGCCGGCCCGGACGTTCAAACGGTGGAAAACCGCGAAACGATTCCGCTCGATGGGCAAGCGGTTGCGCTGGTCTGGCTCGGCGACGTGCTGGAACTGCCGCGCAGGGAGACAGCGACCGAATCGGCGGGCGGCGTGCCCGCCGTCGTGCTCGGTTCGGACCTCGGGCGCGTCGCGTTCCGGGTGGACGAAATCCTCGGCGAACAGGAAGTGCTGGTCAAAACCCTCGGCCCGCAACTCGCGCGCGTGCGCAACGTCGCCGGCGCGAGCGTGCTGGGGACGGGCCAGGTGGTGCCGGTGCTGAACGTGCCCGACCTGCTGAAATCGGCAGTGAAGCAGGCGACGGCGCCGCGCGCGCCCATCGCGGCCGGGAAACCCGGAGCGGTTGAAAAGCAATCCATCCTGGTGGTGGAGGATTCGATCACCTCGCGCTCGCTGCTCAAGAACATCCTTGAATCGGCGGATTACGCCGTCACTACCGCGGTGGACGGAATCGACGCCTACACTGCGCTCAAGACCGGCACATTCGACCTGGTCGTCTCGGATGTGGAAATGCCGCGCATGGACGGTTTCGACCTCACGGCCATGATACGTGCCGACAAGCATCTTGCGGAACTGCCGGTGGTGCTGGTGACCGCGCTCGATTCGCGCGAACACCGCGAGCGCGGCATCGACGTCGGCGCCAATGCCTATATTGTGAAAAGCAGCTTCGACCAGAGCAACCTGCTGGAGGTGATCCGGAGGCTGTTATGACGTTTCGGATTTCAGATATCAAGTTTCAGGTTTCCCTGCGCGCCCGCTTCGCCCTGGGTTTGGGCGCCGTGCTGCTGCCGTTTCTGGTGGCTGCGGCCGTGGGCCAGTTCTACCTGCTGCCGCGGCTGATCGAGCCGCTCGACGACATCGTGCGCGAGCTTACCGAAGAACTGGCGCCCGTGACGCACCTGCAGACGGCGCTGCTCCAGGCCGCCATGCCGGTCAACGACTACCTGATCCACGGCGATCCGGATGAGCGCCGGCAGTTCGCACAACTGCGCCAACGGGTGGAGTGGGCTTTCGACGCGGCCTCGCCCGAGCGGGTTCACGCTGGCGGAGGAACGCGCGCTGATCGGGTCCGCGCGCGCGGAATGGGCGCAGGCGCTGCGCCTGGGCGAGCAGCTTCTGCGCCTGCCCAACCCGGTGGGAAACGCGGCGGCGGCGCGCGACATGGAGCGGTTCGATGCGCACATCGATCGGGCCGTGTCAGCGCTCGATATGACGCACGATTATTTCCATCAGGTAATCGACCGGAATCGCGCGCAGGCCCGCGCCGCCCGCACCAGAGTCCTGTGGGTGACCTTCGCTGCCTTCGTGGCGGCCGTTGCGGCGTCCCTGTTCGCCGGCGTGGTGCTGGCGCGCTCCGTCACCGACCCGGTGGACACCTTGCGACAGGGCGCGGCGCGCCTGGCGGAAGGCAAGCTGTCACACCGGATGGACATCCACCGTCATGACGAGCTGGGCGAACTGGCCGCGGCCTTCAACGCGATGGCCGGGCAGCTCGAAGCGGATCAGGCCGCGCTCGAGGCGTTCGCTACGCACGACGGCCTTACAGGGTTCTACAACCACCGCACCTTCTACGTGCTGCTCGGGGACGAGCTTGCACGCGCGCAGCGCTTCCAGCGGCCGCTCTCGCTGCTGCTGCTCGACATCGACCACTTCAAGCGCGTCAACGACACGCACGGGCACCTGGCGGGAGACGCCGTTCTCAGGGGACTGGGCGAGTTGCTGGGCCGCGAGGCGCGTGCCGTCGACCGCGTGTGCCGTTATGGCGGCGAGGAGATCACCGTCATTCTGCCGGAGAGCGATTTTGAGGCCGCTGTTCGTTTCGCCGAACGCCTGCGCGCGGCGGTGGAGGCGCAGCCGTTCGATGCTAATTCGGAACCCATACGCATGACCGTCAGCATCGGGGTCGCGACCTGGCCGGTACACGCGGCCAGCGCCGAGGCGCTGGCCGCGGCTGCCGACGCGGCGATGTATGCGGCCAAGCGGGGTGGCAGAAACCGGGTGGTTCGGTATGAGCTGGCGTTCGCTCAACCGGCGAGCCCGGGATGAGCATGGACGGAAAATTGCGCGGAGCGCCACTCCGGAACCACACCATGAGGCAATACCCATGATCAAGGTCCTGGTGGTGGAAGATTCGCCCGTGGTGCGTGAATTTCTCATTCACGTTCTCAGCGCGGATCCCGGCATCCGGGTCATCGCTACGGCGCACGATGGCGAGGAGGCGCTCGATGCCGTGCGCCGCTATGGACCCGACGTGATCACGATGGACATCCATATGCCGAAAATGGACGGCCTGGAGGCCACGCGCCGGATCATGGAAACGGACCCGAGACCGATTGTCATCGTCAGTGGGAGCTACGATCCGGGGGAGATGGCGACGACATTCGAAGCCATGGAGGCCGGCGCGCTGGCCGTGCTGTCGCGGCCTGCTGGCATCGGCCACGCGGACCATGAGACCACGGCGAGGGAACTGGTGCAGACGGTGAAGCTGATGTCGGAAGTCAAGGTGGTGCGGCGCTGGCCCCGCGTGCGGCCCGATGCGCTGGCCCGGAGTCCGGAGAAGACGGGGCCGGCGCACGCCCCGGCGAAGATGCGAATCGTCGCCATCGGCGCTTCAACTGGCGGTCCGCCCGCGCTCCATACCCTGCTCGCGGGATTACCGAAGACGTTTCCGGTTCCGGTATTGATCGTCCAGCATATGGCAGCGGGCTTTATCCAGGGATTCGTCGAGTGGCTGAGGCAATCGGTCAGCCTGCCGGTTCAGGTCGCCCGCCACGGAGAGCTTATTCTTCCTGGTCACGTCTACTTTGCGCCCGACGATTACCAGATGAAGGTGGAACGCAGCGGCAAGGTCGCCCTGACCCGGGACGCGCCCGAAAACGGGCTTTGCCCGTCGGTGTCTTATCTTTTCCGCTCGATTGCCGATAACTACGAGGGCGACGCCGTTGCCGGCCTGCTCACCGGCATGGGACGCGACGGCGCCGAGGAACTGCGGCTATTGAAAGAAAAGGGCGCAGTCACCTTCGCCCAGGACAAGGACAGTTCGGTCGTGCACGGCATGCCGGGCGAAGCAATCAAGCTCGATGCGGCGACGTTTGTGCTTCCCCCGGACAAGATTGCCGCAGTGCTGGTGAATCTGGCGAACAACGGCCACGCGCAATGGAGGCATTCATGAAATCGACCCGGGGCAAGAACGGTAGCGTTGAGATCCTTATTGCCGAGGACAGCCCGACCCAGGCCGAGCAGTTGCAAAACCTGCTCGAAGGACACGGCTACCGGGTGGTGGTTGCCGCAAACGGCAGGAAAGCGCTCGAATCGCTGCGGCGGCGCAAGCCGTCGCTGGTGATCAGCGACATCGTGATGCCCGAGATGAACGGCTACGAACTGTGCAAGGCAATCAAGGCCGACGAGGCGTTGAGGGACATCCCGGTCATCCTGGTGACCACGCTGTCCGACGTGCTGGACATCATGAAGGGGCTGGAGTGCGGCGCCGACAACTTCATCCGCAAGCCGTACGAGGAGAAATACCTGCTCGCCCGCGTCGATTACCTGCTGATGAATCAGGAAATGCGCAAGAGCCAGAAGATGCAGATGGGGATGGAAATCCATCTCGGCGGACAAAGGCATTTCATCACCGCCGAGCGGCAGCAGATCGTGGACCTGCTGATTTCGGTCTACGAGGAGGCGATCCACCTCAACGAGGAGCTCAAGGTAAAGCAGAGCGAGCTGGCCGACTCGAACCACGTGCTGACCGGCCTCTACCACATCGCCGAGGGGCTGAATCATGCGGTGAGCGAGCGCGCGGTGTGCGAGAAAGCGCTCGAACATGCGCTGGAGCTGCCGGGGGTGCGGGCGGGCTGGATATTTCTGCAGGAAGGTGAATCCGGCTTCCGGCTCGGCGCCGCGTGCAATCTGCCGTCGGCATTGCAGGTCCCAGGGGCGATGGAGGGCTTGTGCGAATGCCGGCGCCGGTTTCTCGCGGGCGAGCTGGATCATGTCACCAGCATCCTGGAATGCGAGCGGCTCGGCAAGGCGAAGGCGGGCACCCAGGGCTTGCGCTATCACGCCAGCGTGCCGTTGTGGAACGGCGATCAGATCCTGGGCGTCATGAATCTGGTCGGTGCGGATCAGGGCCTGTTCCGGGAAGATGAACTGGAAACGCTCTACGGGGTCGGGCACCAGGTGGGTATTGCACTGGAGCGGGCACGACTGCACGAACATCTGGAGCAACTGGTGGAGGAACGCACCGCAGCGCTCACTGCGGAAATCGCCGAGCGCAAACGCGCGGAGGCCAGGATCGTTCGCCTCAATCGCATCTACAGCGTACTCAGCGGCATCAACACGACGATCGTGCGCGTGCGAGAACCCCAGGAACTCTTCGACGAAGCCTGCCGCATCGCGGTGGAACACGGCAAGTTCGCGTTCGCGTGGATCGGCACGCTTGACGCGGACACGCAGCAGGTCACGCCGGTCGCCAGGGCAGGCCTTGACGATGGCTATCTGTCCCGGATCAATTTGAGCGTTGCGGAAGATGCGCGGGGAAATTGCCCGCTGACGGCGGAAGCGATCACGCAGGCGAAGCCGGTCATCTGCAACGACATCGCATCGGATGATGACCGCTGTGCAAGGTGTGCCTGGCGTGCCGAAGCCTTGCAGCGCGGCTATCGTTCCGTGGCGATGTTTCCCTTGCTGCTGGGAGAGCGGCCGGTCGGCGTATTCGTGCTCTATGCCCCGGAAGCGGACGTTTTCGATGAGGAGGAAATGCGGCTGCTGGTCGAAATGGCCGGCGATATTTCCTTCGCGCTGGACCATCTCGAAAAAGAGGCGCGCCTCGATTATCTGGCCTATTACGATGCCGTCACCGGTCTGCCGAACCGGACGCTGTTCCTGGATCGCGTCGACCAGAAAATCGGTGTCGCACGCCGCGATGGCAAGGTGTTTTCCGTAATCATGCTCGACCTCAACCGCTTCAGCAGCATCAATGAAACCCTGGGCCGGCAGGCCGGCGACGATCTGTTGCGCCAGATCACACAGCGGCTACAGGGCATGCTCGGCGAAACGGACATCTTTGCCCATTTTTCAGCCGACTACTTCGGCATCGCCACCCGCTGCGACGATGCCAGTGTCAACATCGTTCATGTCCTGGAGCGGATGTTGTCGGCGATCCAGGATCAGCCGTTCCTGGTCGGCGGACAGGAGCTGCGTATTTCGGCCAGGGCCGGGGTATCGTCTTATCCCACTGACGGCCAGGACATCGAGGCGCTTTTCCACAATGCCGAATCGGCGCTGAAAAAAGCCAAGCTCTCCGGCGACAGGTATCTGTTCTATACCCCTGCATTCAATGCGCTGGTCGCCGAGAAGTTGTCGCTCGAGAACAAGCTGCGCCGGGCGCTGGAGCGGGAAGAACTGGTGCTGCATTACCAGCCCAAGGTCGACCTCGACAGCGGACAGATCAGCGGCCTGGAAGCGCTGCTGCGCTGGAACGATCCGGAGAATGGCCTGGTGCCGCCGCTGAAGTTCATTCCCCTGCTTGAAGAAACCGGAATGATTCTGGAAGCCGGTCTGTGGGCGCTAGAAAAAGCGGTAGCGGATTCCCTGGCGTGGCAGGCGAAAGGGCTGCGATCGCCGAGGGTCGCCGTCAACGTCTCTCCGATCCAGCTACAACAGAAAGATTTCGTCAGCATGATTGAGCGCGTGGTGAAAGGTGACAGAGAGGTGGCCGGCAGGCTGGAGCTCGAGATCACCGAGAGCCTGATCATGCAGGATATCGAGGCCAACATCGAGAAGCTTCAAGCGATCCGGGAGATGGGCGTGGAAGTGGCGATCGACGATTTCGGCACCGGGTATTCCTCGCTCAGCTATATCGCCAAGCTGCCTGTCAGCACCCTGAAAATCGACCGGGCGTTCATTATGAACATGACCAGCAACGCCGACGATCTGAGCATCGTGTCCACGATCATCTCGCTTGCCCATTCCCTGAAGATGCGGGTGGTTGCGGAGGGCGTCGAAACCGGGGAGCAGGCAAGGTTCTTGCGCGTGCTCAAATGCGACGAGATCCAAGGGTTCCTGTTCAGCCCGGGGGTGCCTGCGGAACAGATTGAGCAGTTCCTGCGCGAGCAGAAATTGCTGCCGGGCTAGTGTCATATCATGTGTGACCTGACATCAGGTTGCGAACTGTTCAAGGATGAAGTGCGCGAACTGGGCATTGCGCTCGGCCTGCCGCACGACATGGTCTACCGCCATCCATTCCCCGGCCCCGGCCTGGGTGTGCGCATCCTCGGTGAAGTCAAACGAGAATACGCCGAGCTGCTCAGACGGGCCGATGCCATCTTCATCG
>NZ_LDUG01000033.1:0-42132 GCF_001530125.1 Thiobacillus denitrificans
CGGTGCGATGGCATTTCACGCATTGGTGACACTCTCCATCGGCGCGGTGCTGGTGGACCCCACCCATTTCCATCAATATCAGGAAGTGGCGCGCGCCGCCTCCGAAGCCAAACACATGGCCAAACGCGTCGACGGCAGCAGCCTGTTCATCGACCAGCGCCGCATGCCCTTCGGGCGCACGCTGGCCGCTGAAGAAGAAGAACAACAACTCGCAGCCTTATGAGGCACGCGCGATGCGCGCGCGTTTCAAGATTCAACCCGCCCCGATAGCCCGTATCTGATTCCAATCATGCCGAGCCCTGCCAGCAGCATCAACCAGGCATGGGGCTCGGGAACCGGCGCCATGGCCGTTTCGATCCATGGGATATAGGATGCCACCACGGTGCCGCCACCAATGGCGCCAAACAACACATTGCTGCCGGGCAGGCCTGTCGTGCTGCCGTTGAAGGCGGCGATGCCGGCGATCTTCCACACACCGTTGTCGTTGACGAAAACCGGGCTGCCGGAATCGCCGCCGGCGAACTGGGCTTCGAGCGTTTCACCGAGCGTGAGATTGGCCGCGATGGCCCCACCGAACACATTGCTGGAGGCATCCGCCCCGTCGAAATCGAGCAGGAAGATTTCCTGGGCCGATCCGCCGTCGTCGTCCGCCAGCAATCCATCGACCTGGTTCTGCCCCACCCGCTTGACGGCAGCATTGGCGCCGCTGGTGACGCCGTTCACGCCATCGCCCCCACCGCCGTAGCCCACCAGCGTCACGGTCCTGCTTACCAGCGCGCCGCCATACAAGCCGTAAACCGGCACGCTCGCATCGACCGGCGCGGCGAGCCGGATCAGGGCCAGGTCGTCGTGCCACATGCCGTCCGCCCCCGGCGTGGTTCCCGTAAATCCAGGAAACACGGTGATGGATTCGGCAGCGTAAACCTGGCTGCCCGCTTCCGCGTTCAGCATGAATGACACCTTGCCGGCCGGCGCGGCGCCGACCACGTGCGCTGCGGTCAACACGTAGCGGCTGCCAATCAGCGCCCCGGAAAACGTGCTGCCGTTGACGCTGACCGCGCCCACCCCGGCCCAGGGCGAAGCGGCGACATTGGCATCGGCCGGACCGCCGACAATGGCATGCGCCGGCAGCGTGACGAACAGCGCGAGACCGGCTGCTATAAAGGGTTTCATGGCAGATTTTCCTGAGTGCATGAATCCGTCTGGATGCCTCGCACGTGTTGCCTTGGGGAAGCCCTGAACAAGTCGTCACCCCGGCGGTGCGTGGTTGTTACAGCTTTAGCTGTTTACAACAACGGCCTGCCCCTTGCGGGTGAAAGCCGGGGTCCAGGTTCTTGATTTCACTGGATTCCGGCTTCCGCCGGAATGACAAATGTGGACTTGTTCAGGGCTTCCTTAGGCGAGGCGTCGCCACCTTGCACGGCGAAGTGGCGATTCCCTGGAATAAAAAAGCGGGCCGGTAGACAGGCTCGCAAACGGGTTCGACGATAAAACATGTCCAAACCCTCGGAGAAAAACGATGTACGCGCACCCGTGAGCCGCATGACAGCAATCGAATGCTAACCAGACAATATGAAGCCAGTCGTGCTGGCGTCCTTCCCCTGCATGAGCCGATTGGCTCATGCAGGGGAAGGACGCCAAAGAAGCGGCTCCCGAAGGAGCCGCAACGGAGTTTGCAGGAGAGACGTCCTGCTGCAATTGCCCTGGTGGGGGTGTGCTTATGCCTGGCGGCGGCGCAACACCGTGAAGCCGACCAGGCCCAGGCCGGCGAGCATCATGGCGTAGGTTTTGGCTTCGGGAACCGGAACAGCCTGCAGGACGCCGCCATAGCTGCCGCCCAGGGTGCCGGTGACGTTACCGGAAACGACGAACTTGTAGTCCAGCGCGGCAGGCAGGTTGGCGAACACCGACAGGGTGTAATCGGTCAGCGAAGTCTGGAAATCGCTGGCGATGATGTTGTTCAGACTGTCCTTGAACGCCACCATGAAATTTTCGATGGCGAATTCCTGACCGTCGAACTGCGGAATGTCGAGGTTGATGGTGACGGCAGTGCCGGCAGTAGCCGACTCGGGCATGATGTCGAAAATGTATTCGTCGCTGAAGGCAGCGCCAGCGGCGAACGAATTGCCGATGTTGACGGTTAGACCGGTCAGGTTCCCGATATCGCCTGGACCGACGGCGGCGGCGGACCCCACCGCTCCGGCCAGCGCGCACGCCAGCATGGTTTGAACAAGTTTCATATAAACCTCCAAAATAAAAGTCAGCAAGCAGGTGCATCCAACAGCGCGTGGTGTAACTGACAACCGGCTGTCTACACATACAACGCTTCTCCCAAAGCTGCGCAGACCCGGATGCTTGCCACACCCGCCTCGCGACGGGTGTAGCTTTTTCAGTACGCTCGCAGTGTCGCGCATCGATGTTGCAGGAGTTGGTGTTCATGGCGTGCCTGGCATGGCACGTTCGGGCCACATACCCGATCGTCGCCGGAACATTCGGACCATGTAAATTCAGCGCCGCTGTCATACGCCGCTCACCTTGCTGCGCGAGGATGGGAACTTCCTGGCCAAAAGGGGAATGCCATGAACACGCACGACACGACGACACTGGAAGCGCAGGCCGATTTGCTGGCCGAAGAAGCGTTGCACGAACTCGGCGACATACCGCTCGACGAGCCTGACGAATATGCCGAGCAATGCGATTACGCGGGCTGCTACCCGTGGCTGGAGGACGTCATCTGCGCCCATCCGTACGAGCGTCCGGTCCACCCGGTTCTTCACGACGAGGCTGCGGACCTGGAAGCGGATTTTTACTGCTGACCACGCTGCCACCGCACCTGCGTGCCTTGCCCACACAGGCGCAGTAGCCGACCCTCTGTCGGGTTTTTTTACATCGCGCCCGGCATCCGGCCCGGCTCGGCTCGCGCCTGAACCCGATCTTTCGATAAACCCGATTCATATCAATCGCCTGCCGCCGTCAGGCCGGCGCCAGGAACGATCCTTGCGTGCGCTTCCGGTTGTTGCCGTCGTCCCTTACGTCAACACCAAAAAAAGACCCGCCGTGAGGCGGGCCAAAGATGCGCGTGAACGCATTCGGTGAAACTTGCCCCCGGCATCGCTCGAACGAGCGATGCCGTTCAGGGGTGGCTCACGCCTCAAGGCTGGCGACTCAGCGCGCCATTATTGGTTTCATTGATGACGGCACGATTTATTTCGATGTGGCCCGCCGGCGCGCGGCGGCAAAGCCGACCAGACCCAGACCGGCCAGCATCATGGCGTAGGTTTCCGCCTCGGGAACCGCCTGAACGTACAGGCCGGACGAACTCAGCAGGCTCGCCCCTTCGGGCAGTACCAGGCTGTTGTCCAGGGAGGCCAGGCTGAAATCCGCCATGCCGCCATTCGAGGCGCTGACATCGAGCGTGGCCGTCAGCTGGAAAGGCGTGCCGTAGGCAAAGGCGAACTCGCCTTCAATGTCCTGCGACAGCGTCGATTTGCCGTTGCCCGACAGGCTGGAAGTCTGGCTGAACAGGGTTTGGCTCTGGTCGGCTTCGCTGCAGGCGTTGTACCAGGAATAGCAATACGTGCCGGTCGAGTAGCCGATATTCAGGCTGTAGCCTGCCGATCCGTTCTTGGCCGACACCATCATGCCGTCCAGCACGGACGCGAAACTTGCCGAGCCGAGGCCGGTTCCGCCGGATATCACGAACCAGTCGCTCCAGGTCGAAGTGGCGTTGGCGGAACTGCTGCCATAGTTGTAGCCATAGCCATTGCTGCCCGGAACCCATTTTGTTTCCGCATGCGCCTTGAGCTGGGCGACTTCCGCCGAAGCCTCGGCGTGGTAGCCGTAGCCTTTGCGATTCAGTTCCAACTCCACTATCGAGCCATCCGGGCTTGAATCGTATTCGCTGAAATAGCCGCTGCTCGCGCCTGCCGAGTAGTTCATGCTGCCGCTCACGTTCGATGATGCGTAAGGGGTGTTCAGGGAAGCAGCAGGTGGTTGGATGACAGCGTAAGGGTCCCGCAGTTCGAGTCTGACACCGGGGTTCTGGATGAGTCTGACACCGGGGTTCTGGATGCTGATCGAACCTGCGCCTCCAAAATAACCTGAGTTTCCGTTACCTGCTGTGAGTGTAACGCTTGCCTGGGCACCGGCACTGGCCATCACCATTCCTGCCAGGAGCAGGGATTGACGGACGCCGACCTGTTTTGCTGCTTTCACGCGCTTCATGATTTTCCTTTATTTAAAGTGATACGAGAGGGTTATTGGGCACAATAATGCCAAGCCGGCTCTGTGCAGCCGGCCCCTTCGCTGCTCTCCGCACATTTAGGGCACTTCTATAAATGCCGGTTTTGTCATTGCGAGCGAAGCGCGGCAATCCAGCGCATTGATTAAGCGGATATTTCTGGATCGCCGCGTCGCTACGCTCCTCGCGATGACAATTGATAGAAGTGCCCTTTATTGTTTTCAGGCGATGCGACGGCGCGCGGCGGCAAAGCCCACCAGGCCCAGACCGGCCAGCATCATGGCGTAGGTTTCCGCCTCGGGCACCGGTGTCACGGCCACCATGCCGGGGGTCAGGCCAACGAATTTTTTCTCCACGAACGCCAGCGAAGACGTTGCGCCTGTCGAGACCAGCAGCAGGTTTTCCACCGTCACGTTGATCGCCTGAACGCTGTCCCACGCGGACAGGTCGGTCGATGCCAGCGCAGTCCAGTTGTGCGTGGGCACGCCCATCTGGCTGAACGAAGCGGCGGGCAGAATGCTGGAGGTCACGTCGGTCAGCGGATTCGCGATATCGAAAACCCGGATCTGGCCGGCGACATCGGCCATGCTGCCCGAGCCGAGCAACAGATAGTCGCCCTTCTCGACCAGATCAAGCGTGGTGAACGTCCAGCCCGCATGCGCCGATACCTGGATATTGATGGTTTCGTTGGTCAGCGCGAAACCTGCGCCGTTCAGCGATTTGGCCTCGAAATCGACCGGGGTGAAATACAGCGTGTCGCCTGACACGCTGGCCGGCCCGAACAGGCCCAGCAACGCATCGTCAAAACTGAAATCGATGGTATTGCCCGCCAAGGTGACGGAAGCTGCGAGAGCAGCTCCGGAGAGAGTCTGGCTCAGCAGGAAAATGCCGGCCACCAGGGGTTTTACGCGCTTCATGGATTGCTCCTTGATTGAAATGGATGTTCGAAAACCGCTCAGCCTGGCGGCGGTTGCAACTGCCGGTTCGCTGGACGCAATCGCGCCCAAGCCAACAAGACTCAGCGCACGCCAATTGGAATCTGCAAAAAAAACGCAGCGCCGTACTGGCGTGCGCATGAGATATCGCGGGGCTGTTGCCCAGCGAAACAGAAATGGAGGGGGCATGGGAGATACCCCTTCCTGGCGCCCAGACACCGACGCCCACTGCTATTCACGCGCACTGCTTGTTACTTTATTTTGTGCAGCTTGTCGGGCCGGGATGCCGGTTCTTTCGTCCAGCCTGCCCTGCCCTGCTGCTTATCAACCACGTGTTATTCGCCTTGCGGCCAGTCTGTTCCCGCCTGCGTCTCAAGATCGGACACAGGCTCACCCACACGACGAAACGGAATCTGCAATAGGAAATGCGGCGCAGCACCGTTTCGGCGTGCGCATGAGATATCGTTGAAAAATCCAACGAAAACAGGAGATGACAATCCCTGTGAGAGGGCTTGTCCGGACATCCGACTGCCGATGTCCACTGCTTTTCACGCGCACTGCTTGTTGCTTTATTTTGTACAGCTTTTGTAATCCGTCGCGGGCTTCGAATCTAGTGTTCGGATGCTTCCTCGACTGTGGGGAATCTTATCGGGCCAATATGTCAGGGCTTCGTGTTGAAGTGTGGCCTGCGATGAGCTTATCGGCTCATATGACGGTGAGCCGGGGATCAGGCAAGCCGTGCCGCATCACAGCGAGCAGGCCCGCGCCCAGCAACAGCAGCGCCCATGGCGGCATCGGCACATCGCCGTCATTGACGCCGCTGGCCGAATTCACGCTGAAGGTCTGCATGACCGAGGGCGCGGCGCTGTACTGGCTGTCGCCCGGCTGGGTAGCTTCGAGCGTGCAGAGCCCCGCCGTCAGCAGGGTGACGGTATTGCCGCTGACGCTGCATACCGTGGACGTCAGCGAAGCGATGCTCACCGGCAATCCGGAACTGGCGGTGGCGGCCACGCTGAACGATGGGTCTCCCAGCGTTCGATCGGCGATGGCGGGAAAATTGATCGTTTGCGCGAGCGGGGTGACGCTGAAACTCTGCGTTACCGTGGGGGCGGCAGCATAGCTGGCATTGCCGGGCTGGTTGGCCGCGATCGTGCAGGTTCCGGAGGCGATCAAACTGGCCACATCACCCGAAACCGTGCATACCGTTTGCGTCTGGCTGCTGAACGTCACCGCCAACCCCGAGCTGGCCGTGGCGCTCAGGCTGAATGCCGAGTTCACGGGCATGTCGCTGATCGGATCGAAACTGATGGTTTGCGCTTGCAACAGCGTCCAGGCGAGCTTGATCGCCCCGCTCGCGCCCGACTTGCCGTCGACCGCGATGCGGTAGGTCGTCCCGGCCGTGGCCGCGAAGCTGAGGCCGCTGGCGTTGCCCGCCGAGCCATCGTTGTCGTTCGAGGCAACCGCGGCGAGCACCGACACGCCGCTGCCGGTATACACCGCCAGTACGGTATCGAAGCCGCTGCCGTGCGTGTCGAAGCTGGCCGTGCCGGACGCCCCCGGCGTCCACTGCCACCACACCGATTTGCCGCCACTGGCGCCCGCGTGAGGGGGCTCGCCCGACTCCTGCGTCGCATTCAGGTTCCAGCCTGCGGCCGTGCCGTTGTTGCCATCCAGCACAGCGGCCTGCGCGAACGCATCGTTGAGCGGCGGGCCTTGGGCGGCGAGCAGGTCGACACGCGGCTTGACGATGCCGTTGCGCGCATCCGTGACGGCCTTTCCGCTACCAGTGAGGCGACTCAGCCGGCCCGTCGCGGTATCGCCTGGAAACGCCTGCGCCAGCACCGCGACCGCGCCGGCGACCACGGGCGCCGACAGCGAGGTGCCGGCGACCGTGGCGCCGGTCACCGTGGTCAGCGCGCCGGGCGCGAGCAGGGTCAGAAAAGAGGCGCTATTGGAAAAACACGCCACCTTGTCGGCTGCCGTGACGCTGTCGGTACAATCCGGCTCCGGTCCGGTCCAGGTGAGCGCGCCCACGTTGGCATCGTAAACCGCGCCCACGGATACGGCTTCCGGGGTGCAGGCGGGGCTGGCGATGCCGTCGCTGAAACCGTCGTTGCCGCTGGAGACGATGCTCAGGATGCCGGCAGTGCGGGCGTCGATAAAAGGCTGACGATAGGGATTCTGGGCCTTGACGCTGCACGCGGTAGTGTATTTGATCCCGTCGCCCAGACTCATGTTGATGGCCACGATGTTGTAGAGCGCGCGGTTGCCGATGACCCAGTCGATGCCCTCGATGATATCGACGCTGCTGGCCGAATTGCCGCTGAACACGTCGATCGCCACGATGCCCGCGCCGGGCGCGACTGCCGTCGCGACGCCCGCCACCCAGGTGCCATGGCCGTTGGCATCGCGGGCATTGTCCTCGGGCGCGGTATCGAGCGCCGCCACCACGCGGCATCCGGCCGGCACGCCGGGCGCGGTGCAGGCGCCGAATTCGCTGCGCGTGTAATCGACGCCCGTATCGAGCACAGCCACCGCGGCGCCGCTGCCGGTGCGGCCCATGATCTGGCTCACCGGGGGCTGGCCGATCAGCGGCAGGCTTTCGGCCAGATGCGGATAAAGCCGGGTGTCCTCGAACACGGCCACCACCTCCTCGCGCGCCAGCAGCCGCAACAGCGCATCGGCGTCGCGGAAGCGCAGGAACGCCATGGGGATGTGCCGATAGTCCCGGCGCAGTTCCGTATCCCCCTCTGGCAATGCCGACAGCACCCGCGCCTTGAGCGCGCGATAGCGTTCGGCGCGCAGGGCGGTCGCCGTCGCGTCCTCGGCCTTGAGCGCGCGCCGGCTCAGATGGCGTTCAAGCTCGGCATCGATCGCGGCATCCCTGAACAGCACGAGCAATTCGCGCACCTCGCCCGCCTGCACCCTGCGCCAGGTTTCCGGCGCGATCTTGTCAGCGACGGCAGCCGGAACCGCGTCCGCCTGCGCCTGCCGGTATGGCATGAGCGCGATCGCCGCGAGCGTCAGCAGGAAAGCGAAACGAAACAGGGCCGCAGCCAGGCCCGTCCGCTTATCCGAAAAAGTACGCGCATCCATCCGGCCGCAGGCTAACCGGCCTTGATGACAGCCATGCGTCCTGCGGCATAAGCCGGCCAGGCCTTAGGGAAAGTCAAGTTTGTCATTGCGAGGAGCGTAGCGACGCGGCAATCCAGAATGTGTGATGAATCAATGCTCTGGATTGCCGCGCTTCGCCCGCAATGACAAGAATAGGGACTTGTTCAGGATTTCCTTAGCTGCGGTGGGATTCGAACGGCTTGTGCAACAGCGCTGCCGCGAAGGCCATCGCGAGGCTCAGGGCAAAACGCCCGCCTCCATTCATCACGTGCGTCCAGTCGACCCGCATCGAAGCTGCATCCGCGCCGGGATCGAGCGAGTAGCTCAGCAAGTCACTAATCGAGCTGGCCAGCACCAGCGGGACATCGAGCGCTTCCAGCACGAACAGGAAAGGCAGGCTCAGCAGCAGCCTCAGCAGGCGCGCACGCCAGTTCGGAAGCGGCCAGGCCAGTGCCGAAGCGACCAGCACGATCGGATGGATGAGCGCGGCATACATGGGCGTAGAAGCGTTCACCGTCAAGCCGGCTGGCAGTATATGACCCTGCACCAGCAGCGCGCGTTCGGCCATCACCTGGGTGTCGAATACGTATTCATGGCCGAGCGCGATGCCCAGATACACCACGCCAAAATCCGGCAGCGCCCCATCCAGTACGCGTTGATACACGGGCAGCCAGAAAACGGCGTAATGCCAGCCCCACGCCCAGGCCGCCCACAGCAAGACGGGCAGCCAGATCAGCAGGCGCAGGATGATGCCTGATGCGACGTCCCGCCCGGCACTCATGGCACGCGCGGCGTCTCGCGTCCCAGGAAGGCGAGAAAGAAAACCAGGCAGGCCGCCACCAGCAGCACCGGCAGTACCGTGCCGTGCAATATCCCGAACCAGACGCGATCGTGCAGGAAGGCGTGCCAAAGCATCACGATGCGCACCTGATTGAGCGCAAACACCAGCAGCGCGCCCGCAGCCAGGCCGAACAGGCGCGTGCGCCAGGCAAAGGGATAGGCGATGAAGGCCGCCGCCAGGAGGAACAGGGTTTCCATCCCTTCGCAACCGTTGAGGATATTGAGCCGCCCCGCCGCGGCCACCAGCCGGTGCCCTTCGGCATGCACCTGAAATACCGGCCACAACCGGTCGATGATCCATGCGGCCGGACGGACGGTGAGCTCGTCGATGAACACGTGCTCGACTGCGGTGTCCCGCCCCCTCTCCCATGCGTATTGCAGGGCGAAAAAAACGGCCAGGAAAACCAGCAGCACACGCCAGGGCTCACGCCGCCGCACTTGCGCGCGCGACTCGGCCTCGACGATTTCGGAATGGCTTGGGGGATGCATGAAGGCAATACCCGTGTTGTCGCCTTGTGTGGCGGTATCGCCGCCGGTGGAACCGGCAGCCAGCATGATCGTCCCCTGCCGGCAGGGTCCGAATGAAATCACTGCCCGTACCGCGTGGACTGTCGCCCACCCGCTTGCCAACACAGTGATTTTCATTCGTCACGCCGGCGAAGGCCGGTGTGACGACTGATGACGTTCAACTGGAATCCTGCTTTTTTAAATCCGCCGGCGCACGGCCGGCGATCCCATTCAACGTGCAAACAAATTCGCTTTCACAATGCGCGGCTCGATGCGAAACACGCTCGGGTCGCGCGGATTGACGAACACCTCGACCCAGTGAACGTTCTGGGCGCCGAAGTTTTCCACGCGCGTGACGTTTTCCAGCATCCGGCTGCCCGACGGCTTGACCGGCCCGGCGAGCGGCTTGTCGACACGGAAGTAGTGGCTGTCGCCATGCGCCAGCAACACCGGCTTGCCGAATGCCACGGCATGCTGGGTGATGCGATCGAGCACCTTGTTGAATCCCTGCCGTTTCAGGTCGGCGGCAGGCAAATCAAAATTGGGGTTGGCCTGCATCGCGATCATCACGCCGGCAGAATTGCGCGCGGCAGCCTGCGCGAACACCTCGTCGATCCACGCCAGCGCGGCTGTTTCGCGGGCCTGGACTTCTGCCAGGCGGTCGGGACGCGGCGCATCGTAGCTGTCGGCCGGGTCGATCTGGTTCCACGGGTCGAGGCCGTTGTTGCTGCCGACCACGTGCAGCGTCGCCATCATGGCCCCGTGGAATTCCCACATCATGTTTTCGACATAATGTTCAAAGCCCGCCATCGTTGCCTGGGTGCGCACCGGAAAAGCATTCTGGCCGCTCGTCATGCCGGGAACCGGATAATAGATTTCGCGGAATCTGGTCAGGCGTTCGGTCGGCAGGTAGTTGCCGTTGTTGGTGCGGTGGCAGTCCGTCCAGTCGTTGTCGCCGGGCGTCACGATCACGCCATCCTGGAGCGTCTGGAACTGGTCGAAGCGTTTTTGCAGCAACGCGTCGTCGCAGCGCTCGCTGCCCGCCTTGACGTCGCCGGTATGCACGACAAAACGCACGTGCGGCGCCGCATTGATGCTCGCGATCACGTGATCGAACTTCGGCTCGACCGCGCTTCCGTAGGGCACATCGCCGATCAGTGCGAAGGAAGCCGAACCATGCCGAAAGTCGTCTGCGCCGGCATGCGTACCCAGCGTCAGCAACAAGGTGGCAGCCAGCATACTGAGGGATTTTTTCATCATTGAAGCGCTCCAGAGTGGATAAAAATGAACCTTCTGGAGATTACCGGTGTCATGTTATTGGAGTGTGTCCCACCCAGGGCATCCACCTGATCCATTCGGCTCATAGGAAAACACTGAACAAGCCGTCACCCCCGGTGAATACTCAGAGGGCACAAGAGCCGGGGTCCAGCCATATGATTTGACTGGATTCCGGCGTGCGCCGGAATGACCGAACACTTTACAATCCGGCTGAACCCATGCCCATCGCCATGCCGCCGATCACCCTCTCCCTCATCCTGCTCAATGTCCTGATCTATGCGCTCGGGCTGACTACCGGCCCTGAGATCATCCGCGTATTTGCCCTGTGGCCGCCGGGGTCGGGGAATGCCTTCCATGTCTGGCAGCTTCTCACCTACAGCTTTCTGCACGGCTCGCTGCTGCACCTTGGATTCAACATGGTCGCCATCTGGATGTTCGGCGCCGCGCTGGAAAAGCGCTGGAACGACCTGCGCTACCTGCTGACCTACCTGCTCAGCGTCGTCGTCGCCGCCATGACGCAGATCGCCGTCAGCGGCTACTTCCTGCACGCGGCCGGCCCCGTCATCGGCGCCTCCGGCGGCGTGTTTGGCCTGTTGCTGGCCTACGCGATGTATTTCCCAAACCGGGTGATCAGTTTCATTTTTCTGCCTTTTATCCGGATTCCGGCACGCACGTTTGTGCTGGGCTACGGCGCCGTCGAACTCTTGCTCGGCGTCACCAACACCGCCGCCGGCATCGCCCATTTCGCCCACCTCGGCGGGCTGTTCGGCGGCTGGCTGGGGGTGCAGTATTTCCGCGGGCGCGGGCTGTTCGGAAAACGCTGACGGGCAGCAGCAAGCTGAGCACCCATCCTGTCTGGATCAACATCATTCCACTCGAATTTGCATGACGCCGGGTTTCCCTGTTATGCCCCTGAACCATTTTCAGGCGTAGGGCGGGAATACTTTCCCGCCACCATGGCGGGGTTTCCCCTGTCAGACCACCTCGAAATTGGACATCATGCCCATATCCTCATGCTCCAGCTTGTGGCAATGCATGACATACAGTCCGCGATAGGCGTCGAAGCGGATGAGCACGTCCACGGTTTCGCCATCCAGCAGCAGCACCGTGTCCTTCCATCCGCGTTCCCACGGAAGCACCCGGCCGCGGCCGCCGGTGCGTGACACAACCTGGAACGAAGCGCCATGGACATGCACCGGATGCGGCGCATTCCCGCCGGTCTTGAAGCGCCAGCGTTCGGTTTGGCCAAGCGGCACCTGGAAATCGATGCGATGCATGTCGTACACGCGGCCATTGATGCGGCTCATGCCGTCGAAGCTGAATTCCCGGGTCAGCACCGGATCGGCGAGCGCGGTAATCGTGGACAAAGCGCCGACGGGAATCTCGCCCGCGACCGTGACCGCGCGCGCGACCGCGAACTCCAGCAGGTCCCAGCCGGCGCTCAGGCAGCGAAGCATCACCCTGTCGTCCACCGCGAGATCGCGGAAATCGACGAGAATATCCAGCCGTTCACCCGGGCCGAATTCGAGCTCAACGACCGAAGCGGGCGCCGTGTCGAGCAGGCCGCCATCATTGCCGATCACAACGAAGGGCGCGCCGTTGCTCAAGGCGAGACGGAACACCCGCGCGTTCGCGCCGTTCAGCACGCGGAAACGGTAGATCGCGGTATCGACCACCAACTGCGGGTTGAGGGTGCCGTTGACGAGCGGCGTTTTCCCCAGAAACCCCGAGGATTTGGCGGTATACGTCAGATTTCCAGAACTGTCGAAATTCGCGTCCCGCAAGATCAGCGGTACTTCATGGAGACCAGATGGCAGGTTGAGCGCGGCTTCTTCGGCGTCGTTGACGATGAAGGCGCCCGCGAGCCCCAGCGCCACCTGCTCGCCCGTCTTCATATGCGGATGCGGGTGATACCAGTTGAGGCAGGCCCGCTGCTCGACGGGGAACTGGTAAGCATAGCTTGCGCCCGGCATGACGGCATCCACCGGATGGCCATCCGCGGCCGGCGGCACGATCATGCCGTGCCAGTGGATGGTGGTTTCGGCGGCAAGGCCGTTGGTGAACGCGATATCGGCCACGTCGCCATTGTTCGCCCGGAACGTCGGGCCGGGGAAGAATCCGTTGTAGGCAAGCACGGATGACAGCTTGCCGCCGCCAAGGTTGACGCTTGCAGGCGCCGCGGTCAGCGCCGCGCCGCCCGGCGCGATTGTCGGCGGAATGCGCAGCGGATTGCGGGCCGTCTGGCTGCCGCCACTGTTCCCGCCCTTTGCCGCGAGCGCGAACGGCGCGATGCCGGCGGACAGAAGGCCCGCCGCCAGCGCCGTCGTCCGCATGAACGTGCGGCGATTATTGTCGAAGGGTTTGTCCGCCATATCACGTATTCTTTTTCCGCCAGATTGCTTCATGAGGTCTCCATCACGCCTGGTTTTTGATGACGGCTTCCATTAAGGCTGTGCATCAGGCTTTCTTTTAAATCACCGCCCGAACAGCAATTGCCATGTCGCACCGAGAATGAACAGCGTATTCGTTACCAGATAACGCTTCCACAAGCGCCCCGGCTCCGACGCCAGGCGATGCAGCCATTCCAGTCCGTTGTCGCGCATCCAGGCCGGCGCCCGCCGCATCGTACCGGCGTGGAAATCGAACGCCGCGCCAACACCGATCAACACCGCATTAATTTTGCTGCGATGCTCGGCGATCCAGCGTTCCTGCTTGGGGCAGCCCAGGCCGACGAACACGATGCCGGCGCCGCTGGCATTGATCCGGTCCACCGCCGCTGCGTCTTCCTCCGGGGTCAGTGCACGGAACAGCGGCGCTTCCATCGTGATGCGCAAGCCCGGAAACGCCTCCAGCAAGCGCTGTTCCAGCTGCCCTAGCGTCGCCTCGGTGCTGCCGTAGCAATAAACCGGCAGACGGGCAGCCGCTGCACGCTCGCACAGCGCCCACATCAGATCCGGCCCGCTGATGCGCGGCTGCCCGTCAAACCCCTGACGCCGCAGCATCCACGCCACCGGCGCACCGTCCGGCGTCGCCATGTCCGAAGCATTGATGATTTTGCGATAAGCTGCGTCACGCCACGCGCTCACCACCACATGCACATTACAGATCGTCACGTAGCGGCTTTCACGCGCATGCGCCCAGCCGAGAACTCGAGCAGTCGCAGCTTCCCACGAGAGTGCGTCGATTTGCGCGTTCAGCACCTTCCCCGTAGTGCGCCCCCGGCTTTGCAGCGTCTTGATGCCGGAGTCCCCCGGCCATGCAACCTCGAAATGGTGTGGAGCCTCCGTCTCGTCTCTGACATCCAGGCTGTGCACCCAATCTTCTGACAGTGTTTTCTCAATATTCATCATTCTTCACTGCTCCCAATTTCTTCACAAATTCGCGCAGAATGGCGATGTCGACCTCAGACGAATCATCGTTTTTGCCATCGCGGTGCGCGCCTAAAACCTGGTTGCGATCTGTGCTGCGTCGCTTGATGCCACGCCCTTGGGGAGGGCAGCCTGTGCGTCCCTGTCCGGATCTGACAGAGCACAAACCAGGCGGGAAGACGATAAGCGGGGAAACTCGCTCGTTATCTCGTTATTGAGCAGAATGAAGATTAGCGACAGATTGTTACCCGCTCGCACAAGTGAAACCCAACCTGCCTGAGCCATATGGCTCATAGGGCGTTCATGGATTGCGGGAACGTCGAACTGTGCCGATCATCTGCCTTGCATGTAATGCAAAGGCTCTTTCACCGTTATGTATTGACTGCATGGTTGCCGTAGGTCGGGAGAGCATGGTTGTTGCTGCTTTAGCGGCTTTACAACTACGACCTCCTTCTTGCGAGGGATACTTTCCCGACGCAATGGGCGGAGGTGTGCGGGGGTGTCGGGAAAGTATTCCCGACCTACGGATAGCGTGTGATTCCAGGGCGTTTGCCAAGGAACAACGCATAACGGTGAAAGTGCCTATCGCAGCCGGCGCGTTCGCATGACCCGTTCGGTTCAGGGGACGGGGAGCGCAACCCGCTTGTCTGTCACGCGGCTTACGCTCACTTGTTTGCCGGAAAGGCAGGATTGGGGTCGTGGTGCAGGCACACGTGCCCGCTGGCTATCCGCCTGTGTGGCGTGGCGATGGATGACTTGAAGCTGGGGGCCTGCGATTTGAAGCTGGCCGGCTGGCGGTCAGCGAGTCCACTCAACGAGCAAACACATTCGCTTTCACGATCCGCGGCTCGACGCGGAACACACTGGAATCACGCGGACTGACGCACACCTCGACCCAGTGAACATTCTGGGCGCCGAAATTGTCCACCCGCGTGACGTTTTCCCGTATCCGGTTGCCAGACGGCTTGACCGGTCCAGCGAACGGCCTGTCTACGTGGAAATAGGGGCTGTCGGCCGGGTCAATCGGATAGTTGATGTCGCGGAATCCGGCCAGGCAGCCGGTCGGCAGATCGTTGCCGTTGTTGGGGCGATGACAGTCCGTCCAGTCGTTGTCGCCGGACGTCACGATCACGCTACCCTGAAGCGTCTGGAACGGGTTGAAGCGTTTTTGCAGCAACGCGTCGTTGCAACGCCCGCTGCCTGCCCTACCCCTGCCGCACCGGCCATGCGCGCCGGGCAATTTCATGGCTTATCCCTATCCCTGCAAGCACGCCCAGCGCATCGGCCACCCAGTCATCCAGGCCTGGCTGACGTCCCGGCAAGGCAAACTGATGCCACTCGTCCCAGCCCGCCAGCAGCAACATGCCCGCCATCACCCACGGCCAGGCATGGCGGCCCGTTGCAACCAGCAACAAACCGGACAGCACCGCATACCACCCCAGATGTGCCAGTTTGTCCCACGGCGCCGGTATCAGCCCAGCAGCCTCAGGCTGGCTGTTGCCCCAGAAATACAGCGCCAGCAGAACAGCCACCAGGGCCAGGGCAAATCGATGAAAGAGCACCGCATGTTTCATGCCGTTCATTCCATGTTCAGCCCGCCGGAATCTGCGGGCAAGGCGGCGCCACCTGTTTATGGGCATGAGGGGGATCTCTAAAAATCCGTCATGCCGCACTTGATCCGGCATTCCTTGCTTGATTTGACTGGACATACGATCTTTCACATCTTTAACCCATAGAAAGCCGGAGATTCCAGCCCTTGCCCGCAGGGGGAGAACGTAACAGAAACGCTGTTAACACGGACAGCAACCAAGGGGCACAGGGACAACGAAACAGGAATTCTAGCGCTCACCGCCACCTGCACATTGCAGATCGTCAGGTAGCGGCTTTCGTGCGCATGCGCCTAGCCGAGCAGGCGATTCAGCGCGGCGTCCCACGACAAGGCATCGATGTGTGCGCCGAGTACTGAGCCGGTTGTCCGCAGAGGCCGCATCGCTCAGCCTTTAGCCAAATCCGCAGCCAGGATCGTCACTATCCGCTCTGCCGCCTTGCCATCCCACAACTCAGGTCGGCGCCCTGCCTTGCCACCGTTCAGCCCTGCATACGCATCAAGAATTTTTTGCGGCTGCGTGCCAACCAGCACATTGGTTCCCTGCTCCACCGTCACCGGGCGTTCGGTGTTTTCGCGCAGGGTGAAGCACGGCACGCCCAGTGCGGTGGTTTCTTCCTGCAGGCCGCCGCTGTCGGTCATCACCACCGCAGCGTCTTTCCACAGATTGAGAAATTCCATGTAGGCCAGCGGACCGGTCAGGGTGATCCGGTCGCCCAGGTCGATGCCGAATTTATCCAGATTGGCACGCGTGCGCGGATGCACCGGGAAGATCAGCGGCAGCGTTTCACTGATCGTACGCAGCGCACCGCCGATTCCGGCGAAGGACTTCGCCTCGTCCACATTCGACGGCCGATGCAACGTCACCACGCCGTATCGCGGCTGGGCAGCCTTGTAACCCGCCGTGGCGAAGGCGCCTGCATCCGCATGCTTGAGCTTGTCGTGCTGATACAAAAGATTGTCCACCATCACATGGCCGACAAAATGAATTTTCTCTTTCGCCTGTCCTTCGCGCAGTAAATTTTCCACCCCGCTTGGCTCGGTGACGAAAAACCAGTCCGAAATCGAGTCGGTGACGATGCGATTGATCTCCTCCGGCATTGCCATATCGCCGCTGCGCAGGCCTGCTTCCACGTGCGCCACCGGGATGTGCATCTTCTTTGCCACGATCGAGCAGGCGATGGTGGAATTCACGTCGCCCACCACCAGCACTGCATCCGGCCGCTCGGCCAGGCACAACTGCTCGAAGCCCAGCATGATCTTCGCCGTCTGCTCCGCATGCGAGCCACCGCCCGCGCCCATGAATACATCCGGCGCCGGAATGCCCAACTCCTCGAAAAACACCTCGTTCATTTCACGGTCGTAGTGCTGCCCGGTATGAACAATCTTGAAGCGCAGCCCACCGTGTTGATTCAGCGCCCGCACAATCGGCGCAATTTTCATAAAGTTGGGGCGCGCACCCGCCACCAGATAAAGCATTTTCATCGGGCCAGTCTCGTCAGTTGATTCACAATACGGTTGATAAATTCATGGAAGGAAAACTTGCCGGTAATCATCGCGCGCGAGCGTTCGCCCATGCGTTCGGTCAGGCCCGGTGTATCCAGAATCGTCGCCATCTTCTTTGCCAGTTCTTCCGGCGTGTTCTCACGCAAGCGAAAACCGTTTTCCCCATCCACCACCAGATCATCCGCGCTGCCATCGGCAAACCCCGACACAATCGGCAAGCGGTGCGCCATCGCCTCGTTGATGCCCAGCCCACCCGTGCCCGGCAACACATACATCTCCGCCGCATCGAAATACGGCCCCACGCCTTCCACGATCGATCCGGTCAGCACCACATCGTCGCGCCCCGTGCACGCCGCGCGAACCGCTGCCAAATGCTCGCCATCGCCCACCAGCACAAACACCACATCACGACGTTTCATCAAATCCAGCGCTTCAAGAATCACCTCGATGCGCTTCTCCGCCAGCACCGCACCCACAAACAAAATGATCTTGCGGTCACCGATTTCGGGATGCTTGCCGCGCACCAGCGCCTGCGCCTCGGCCTTGGGCATGAGTTCAATGCGTTCCTCGTTGATCGTGTTGTGCATCACGGTGATCTGATCCGCCCGCGCGCCATGGCTCAGCGCGTAATCACGCGCATTCGAGTGGTAAGCCATGTGGTAATCGAATTTAGGAATAAATCGCTTAAGAAGGAAACCTTTAGCAACTCCAGGGTTGTATTCATAGCCACATTGCCAAGCGACCAATTTATTAAACCCCAGTTGCTTTTTCAATCCCATCAGCTGCCAATGAGAAACATTCCCCACATGGCTCAAAACAACGACGATGTCAGGTCGAATTTCACGAACTTTGTCTATTACCCCGAAGTGACGGCGGAAAATAAAGCTACCGATTTTGTATTCGCGGAATGTGAACTTCGATTCTTTTGCGATAACGGGTTCCCCCAACCCGACGCGCCCTTTATTGGCTTGATTCGTCTCGCCAGATAACAAATAAAGATCCAGTCCTGCCGTCGGAAGCGTTTTCTCCAAGCTCTTGAATAGTTCCTGGTGGTAGTGCGCTACGCGGTCAAATATGAACAATATTTTTTTCATGATGGTTTATTGATCCAGGTGGCCAGGTTTAACAATCCAGTGGTCATATCCCCTCTCGGAAAACACGAAAGTTCCATTCCGGATGCGCTGCTCGTGTTCTGCTACTAGCGACTCATCTGTAAATCTTCGCCCAATTTGACGTGCGGGGTTTCCCCCCACGATGGCATAAGGTTCCACGCTCTTGGTTACAACCGACCCTGCAGCCACGATAGCTCCGCGCCCAACACACACCCCAGACAGCACAACAGCACCAAAACCAAGCCAGACATCAGATTCAATCGCCACTTTTTCATCGCGGTATGGACTGGGTGATTTGGCACTACCCACCCACGGCGAAAAGCGCACCGGCACCCCAACAGTACGAAAATCGTGGTCATGCCGTCCCACCAAAGCCACACGGTTGGCAATCATCACGTAATCACCGATATCGGCATTGCACTCTATGTGAACATCCTTGCCGACATAAACATTGTTGCCAATGGTTACCCGGCAAGGCGCCCATATTCTGATCCGTGCCCCCAAGTGCAAACCATGGCCATGTGTCAGCACCTTCCGGAAAGCGAGTGCCTTGATTCTGGTTTGCACCCTGCGAGCAGCCGCCAATACCATCGCTTTAATCCCCATGCGTCACCTGACCCAGCAGCGCAAAAACCCCATAGGCCCGTTTTTCCCAGGACATCGCCCCACGAACATGCTCCAGTGCTGCCCGGCTCATCGCCATGCGACCTTGCTCATCACCAGCAAAACCACGCACTGCATCCGCAAGCCCCTGTACCACTCTCTCCTCGTTCTGATTTTGAGTTGACACAACAATGGCAGTCTCAGAAGTAACCAATGTCACAGGCCCGCCAATATCCAGACAAATCACCGGCAAACCAAATGCCTGCGCTTCAAGCACCACATTGCCGCTGGAATCGTGCAGGCTTGGGAACAAGAAGCAATGCATGGTCCGATACAGTGCGAACAATTCCTGCTGCGGCACCTGGCTTACCCAGCGGATGCGGTCGTGAATGCCCGCTGCCACGGCCACCTTGCGCAATTCTGACTCAAACGGGCCTTTCCCCAGCAGCGTGAACTCGACCGACACCCCTTGAGCGATTGCCTGCGCCACGGCGCGAATTGCCAGATGCGCCCCTTTCCAACCCAGCAAGCGGCCGGCAAACAGCACGCGCAGCGGCTCGCCCGGCTGCCGCGCCCGTGCCTGAATGCCGGCGGGCGCATCGATGCCGATTTCGGGATACACGATCGCACGACGGCGAAACGGCCACGGCAACGCCTGGCGGGTGTCTTCCGTCTTAGTAAGGATCAGCTTGGACTTGGCATAGGCCGCCCACAAAAACGGATCGAACAAGGCCGTCTTATTCAGCAGCGAACGCAACAACTCTTTCAATTTTTCGCGGCCGCGTATGGAACGCTTCAATGCCAGCGGCGCATCCTCGCCGCCGCCCAACGGGCCGAAGATAAAAGGAATGCCGAGATACCCCAGAAATGACGGATGGCGAAACACGCCGTAAGTGATGTGGATCGCCAGATCGAAGCCATGATCGCGATGCAGGCGCCGTGCAACCCCCAACAGCCCGAATTGCCAAAGGGTGTAAAGCACCTGCGCGGTCGTCGAATTCAGCGGCATGGCGCGCAACCAGACCGGCCGGTAATACACCACCGCCACGTTGTCCGGCAGTTGCACGCCGCCCGCCTCCACCAGCGGCCGGCGGGTCGCGTCCGTCACCACCGTCACTTCATGGCGCTTGGCAAGCTCGGCCGCCCAGCGCCAGCCGACACCGGGCTCGCTGCCGACGTTGGGCGCAAAGGCAAAAGCGCTGAGCAGGATTTTCATGCGGCGGGCCAGTTGCTGAAGAGCGGTGAAGCGGGATTCAGAACTTGTCGCCTATGGCCAAATAGCTGCCATAGATGAACAAGGACAAGCGGCTGCCGACATAACGCGAGACCCTGCCGCTGCCGTATACCCTGACCCGCGAAAATCCGGCCATTCTTAACTTGAGCTTGAGCGTGTCGGGAAAGTGCTGCGAAACATGCGCCCCGCCCAGAATGCTGTGCCCACGCAGCTTTCGTTTTATATCGCCGGGGTTCGGCGTCGTCAGCAAGAGCCGTCCACCAATCTTCAGCACCCGAAAAATCTCTCCCAGGGTCTGATCGACATCGGCCTGATAGATATGCTCGATAAACTCGCCCGCCACCACCGCATCATAGGTTCCGTCCTCGTTCGGGATCTTGGTGGAATAGCCATGCACCCCTTGCTCGTACACATCCTTGGGCAAGCGATCCAGGCGATCACGGACGGCATCCAGGCCATAAATCTGCAGACTGTTGTCCAAGCCTTTGAGCACGCTGCCACCCCTGCCTGTGTTGCAGCCGATATCGAGCACACTGCGCGCCCCTTTGGGAAGGAATGTGTGAAACTGGCGATAGCGATCTTCCGTAAACGGATCGTGCTCGCTTTCAGGCTGCGTCAGATTCAGCGCCTCGTAGTTTTTTTCCATCCCATTCTCCCCTACCCACTTTTATTGATCGTTATGCACACCGCATATCAGCGTTTCTGACTAAATCACGCACGGCCCAGAATGACCTTGGTATATCCCCACAAAAAATGCACCGGCCATAACATCCCGCCATGGCGCCAGCACATCGTCAGCCACGAACGCCAGGGCAAGCCCTTGCGCGAAAAAATCTGCTTCAGTCGCTGTTGTAAAGGCAGCGCCTTATCGCGGTGTGTTCCTTTCAACGAATTGCGGGAACACACGCCTACATATCCGGCAGTCAACACAATACGGATGCCCAGCTTGCGCGCCCGCATCGAATAATCGGTATCGCCCATGCCATGTTCAAACACCGGATCAAGATTGCCGAGCTTGCGGGCAATGCCATCGGGAACCAACACCAAGTTTCCGTTCACTACATCCACGTCCTGTGGCTGTGGGCCTGGGTGCACGACCGTCGCCAAAAATGGCCGAATGCGGGGAGACACATACCGCGCCCCGCCATAAGTTGTCCGTCCATTCACGGGGTCACTGATCGCCCCCACCACGATTGCCTCATCGGGTGCCGCCGAATCCCGCGCGGAGAGCAACAGACTAAACGCATCGGGTTGCAGCATCGTGTCATCGTTCAGCCAAAGGTAGGCCGGAAAACCCACCTGCATGGCAGCATCAAATGCGCGGTTCATGCTGCGGTTCCAGAAATAGCTGCCATCGCCGCGAAGGATGGCAGCATCAGGCAGCAGCGACTGCACCGCCTCCGCCGTGCCGTCGGTTGAGCCATCGTCAAACAGAAAAAGTTGGTAATCGACCCCGGCGCGTTGGGCTGTTATCGCCAGGTGCTGCAGGCATTCCACAGTTATCGCGCGCCGGTTATAGCACGCCATCAGCACTGCAAGCTGCGGTGGCCGAGCGCTCATTTCACCCCCTTACCGAGCGCAACCGTGCTCTGTGGACGCGACCTTGCTGTCAAATAGCGCGCTCCACTGAAAGACACCCATGCAATCAAAATCGCGCCTGCAATGACCGCAGGCCAGAAAACTGCCACATTGCCGGGAAACGGATTCGCCAAAAACCCGCCCAGCAACATGATCTGGAAATAGAAAATCCATTTGAAGTAACCACCCTCAATCGAAAAATGACTGAGGTCGAGCGTCGTCAAATAGAAATAGAAGTAAGGCAAGAACAACAAAGCGATGAGCTGCAAGAAGACGGCTTTGTTTCTAAGCTTCATGAGCCAAAAAAACGGCACATAAAAACAGACGATTGCCGCGACAAACCAATACTCCGTCGGCCACAGCAGATGCCGCACATAATCCGTCACGCCCCACTCAAACACAGCGCCCGTTACAACCGCTGCCGTTAGCGCAACCAGCAGCACTGAAGGGTAAATACGTGCCAGCCGCCTTTGCAGCCAAGGCCAGAACACATCGCCTTTCTTCCGATAGCTGGCTGCCAGCCCAAAACCTGACAGCATGAAAAACAACGAATTACCCAGTTGGCCACCCGTAGACATGGCAGGAACAGGGTAGAGCTTGTCCAGATGCGAATTCGTGATCAACAGGACGGCGATGAAACGCAGAAATGTCGTGTCCAGCATTACGCCCCACTCCTTGTTATCCAACCATCGGGACTTCTGAAGTTTGGCTGCTTCACGGGGTCCCCCAGGCCAGGTCATCCGACACAATCAACAATGGCGCTTCATCCACCCGAATGCGCCCGCTTTGATCAACATTTGTCATGCCACCCAGCAAGGTTTCATATTGCCGCGCTTGCCATTGGGCTGGCACCATCCAGTTACGCGTTCCGGTTGTGTTCCAAACCAGGCGCGCCTTTCGCTCACCACGGTTCATTGTGCAAATCCACAATTTGTCATCAGCCGTGCGGCACTCGTTGATCGCTGCCCCGCGCAACCAGCGTTCGGTTTTGATGTAGGCATTTCCAGCTAGGGTGATAGTTCGGCCCTTGCCTTCTGTCAACGCCATGGTGGGGATATCCCACGAATACCAGAAAAAACGATCCAGGCCGCTTGCCGCCCCAAGTATCAATGCGCGCGACGCATAGGCGGCGCCTTTTTCGACGTTCAGCACTTCGCCAAACACTTCCGATCCGGTTACCTTCGCTTCTCTGTCCGGACTCTCAACCACAAAGCCCGATTCGGTGTTCCAGATTTCGACGCCGCTCAAGCCATATTGATTGACCAAATTTCGCAACGCATGAACGACACCAGGGATCTGCTCGGGCGGGGTGACATAAATGTGATAGGCGATGACATCGCTGACCTTGCCGCCTCCCGCATCCAACCAGGCCTTAAGCCGCTTCAGGCCAGGTAGCCCCGAGTCCGCCGCAGGGGAAATCAGCATGGCTTCAGGGTCCACCTCATTCAGCACACGCTTGGCGATGGCTCCCATCTCAACCATCTGTTTAGCCGTACCCGTAAATCCTGCAACCGCTCGATAGGGGTCAATCTCACGAAACCTAGGTTCGTTCCACAGTTCGTAGTATTTTATTTTTCCCTTGTAGCGGGTCGCGACTGTGCGGATGTAATTTTCCCAATCCGCCATATTCTTGGGTTCAGCCGAGGCCCCCCAGCCGTTGGGCACTTTTTCATGCGGACGGGCAGCTGCCCAGGGCGGCGTCTGGCCCAGTGTCAGCATCACTTCTACGCCGTGGGCTTGCGCACGCGCAACAGCATTGTCCAGCGACTCGAAGCGCCACATTCCTTGTTGGGGTTCCAGACCGTACCAGGTTGTCTCACCCGTAATCACGCGCCAAGTGTGAAAACGCGCTGCGGGCCAGTAAGGCGTTGTCGCGCCCCAACGGACATGCATGCCAAAATAACTGTCTGGGACGGGATGCGCACCGGATGGATTCACCACCAGCATCTGCGCCCAAGCGGGCATGACCAGCGCCAGCCATACCACTAAGCCCCATACAGGCTTTATTTTTGAGCGAAGGCCGCAACGAACCCGGTTGCCCGCCAAGATAAGCAGTTCAACTAGTGTCATCTCGTCACCCCAGAATCCTCAGGTTTTGCTGCATTGGCTGCCAGACTCAGGAACAGCACGAATACGGCAAGATGGATAAAAAACATCAGATCAAGCGCCTGATTCCTGAAGGGCGTTTCCGAGACCGAACGTACAATCAAGACAACCACTAACGCCAGCGAGACACCTCGGGTTACGGTAAAAAAACGCACCCCGAGAGTAATAAGCGTACCAACATAAATGAACAAGCCAATGACACCGAGCACACCCGATTCGCCCAGCGTCTGGAAAAACTGGTTATGCGCCATGCCGACAATATATAAGTACTGCGGCGCATATTTCAGTCGGTATTCCACATCCCACAAGCCTGGCCCATAACCAAAAATTGGGTTGTCCTGCCAGGAATGAATGGTGATCGCCCAAATATTGGTCCGGCCTGTCAGTGAAGTCAGGCTGCTATAGCTTTCTGCATTCAGGCCTTTGAACCAGCCTTCCACACCCACTCCCCCTAGCAACACTGCCCCCGCAAAGCCCACCAAAATCACCAATCCACCAATAATGGCTGGTGTGGCGGAATGGCCTGCCTTGCTGGTTTTCATCGCGGATATTTTGTAGATGAAAAAAACGCCATAGGCCAGCACTGCCCCTGCCCAGCTTGTCTTCGACTGTGTGGCCACCAGAACCGCTACACTGACGAGCCAGCCCAGTTTCCGGTATAGAGAGCGATCCGCGCCATCGGCCATATCCAGCACCAGATAAACCAGCGCGGCCATACCTAGACTGTTGGAGTGGGAAAAAATCCCATGCAAGCGAAAATCAAATCCTGGAATCAAGGTAAGCGCGGTGCCCGTTGACCAAGTGGGCGCAACAATGCCGAACAACGCACTCAAAGATATATAGGTCAGCAACACCAACTTGAACTGCCTGACGTACCACATCCAATCCGCTGAAGGCCTTGCCAGGTAGGCCAACGTGAAAATCAGCGGCGCATGCGTCATGAAATGTGAAAAGGATGGCCGGGTACCCGCCACTGCACTGATGAATGCTGGTGCAATAAGAGCCAGGTATGCGATAAACAATCCGCTGCCATGTCTTTTGTCGATCTGCTTGCCCTGAAGGTTTTTGATTATCACGATCAAGCTGAATGCGAGAATCAGATAGGTCAAACCACGCGCACCCCACAGTGCCAGAAACTGGACAAAGCCCGGGGGGACCCAAACATCCTGCAAAATTCCGTTGACCCATTCGCCGCGCGGCGTACGAATATCGGTCAGCACCGGGATGAAGCCAAGCACACCGATCAACCCACCCCATAAAATCCTTTGGTCACGCTGCCCTGTGATGCGGAACAACCCCCAAAGCATGACAATAAAGGCCAGCGGGATTATTAAGGCGACCATAAAATAGGCCGTGATGAAGGCGTACTGCATCATTCGAAAGCTAACCTTTTAATTCTCAACGCAGAATCGCCCGGCGATACAGCTTCTGCGCTGAATAAGACAAACACACTCAGCAAACACCCCATCACCTTGCGGATCCTTCGTTCAAGGCCTGCTTGTAACAACGTTCATATGCGGCGACCACCGCAGCCGGTGAAAATCTTTGCAAGGCGGCGTCTTTAGCGCGCGCAGACAAATCACACAAAGCTCTGGGTTGATTCAAAATTTCCAGGGCGGCCTGGACGATGGCTTGCGGAGAACGCACATCCACCAAGAGCCCACTTTCTCCAATCACCCAAGGTACAGCGCCGCTTGTTTCCCCGCCCACTACGGGCACACCCAAGGACATGGCCTCGGCAATCGACATGCCAAAGGTTTCTTCCAGTGATGGGTGCAGTAAAAGGTCGGACTCGGCCAGTTTGGCAAGCAAAACAGGATAAGGCTGCGGCCCCATGAAATGCACGCCATCGGTTAAGCCTTTCGCCTGCGCCCAGGATTCGGCTTTGCCGCCCGGGCCATAGTCGCTGCCCATGATGCTGAGTTCGGCGGCAGGAAAGGCACGACGCAGCGTAGCAAAGGCGCGCAGCGCAGGCTGCGGATTTTTAAGTGCCCCCCAGCCATTGAGCACCATGGCAATACGTGGACGCAAAGGATCGTATTGCCGGGTAGATGCGGCAAGATGCGCCGGGTGTGTTGGCAACGGATTGGGGACGACAGTGATCGGAACGCGCGCGTAGCTATCAAGCTTTTGTTTGAGATAGGGAGAAACAGCAGTCAGGTTCTGTGCCTGATCCAGCACACGCCGCGCCATGAAGTAACGCACCAGACGATAGGGGTCGGGGGAATGGCGCAGCACAACCTGTGGGGCGTCGTGGCAGGTTACAAGATGCGGCAAACCGCTTTCGATAGCAGCCAGGGCAAATTCGTAGCTCCAGTGGGCATGCACCAGATCGGGGGCGTCGTTCTGCATGGCCTGACTGAGGGCGACGCGCTCGTGCCTGAAGGCATCGGCCGCACGGCCCCAGCGCCCTTCGCTGTAACGGAATGCACGGGGACGTGCGGAACAATAGGTGATTTTGAAGCGATCACCACTGACGCTAACGCGCGTCGACGGTTGCATATCGGACGAAGTGGTGTAGGCGACGATGTTGTGGCCGCGTTCGAGCAGCGCACCGATCAGGGTGCCGAGCAGGGGTGCACCGTAATAACCTCGTGGCAAATCAGATACATCGCCATGTATAAAGTGGGCAATGCTATCTGTAGCTATATGGCCGGCAATTCCGATACGCATGGCTAGGCTCTGACAAGCTCCCGTTCCGGGAACAGCTCATCTTTTATGATTTGCAGCATGTCGCCATAAACCTTGTCGGCATGAAAATGGCGGCGCATATGCTCGGCGGCGGCCATGCCAAGCTCCATCCGCCGATCCACCGGCATGGAAAGTAGATACAGTGCGATATCGACTGCTTCTTTTGGTGTGTGAAACCAGTACAAACCCGGAATGCCACCAAACACCCGTTCATATCCAGACTGGTAATTGGTGAGGTGCGGCACGCCACATGCCAGGCTGATGGGCAGGCGGTCGGAAGAATACATCGGCAGGGCAGGAAATTGATCCCAGGTCACACTCATCCAGGCGCTGCGAATCTTGTCACCCTGCTCATGAAATGGAATTGGGCCGCGAGCATATGACTTGCCCTGCCAACCCGTTCCACCGCCATAAACAGCAAAGCGCTCACCCAGGCTTTGATGAAACGCGTTCGCCAGTTGCTTGCGTTGTCTGCCCCCTGGTAGATGCAAGCCCGGGATACGCTTGATGTTATGCAGATTGGCGATCATCACTGCATCCAGCGAGCGTTGCCGAGCTGGCTCCCAAGGCAGATCGAAGCGCACGCTGTCGTAGGAATGCGGTGCCAGCCTGATTTTAGGCGCGCCTGCCTTACGAACCGCCTCGGCCAAATAGCCAAGCCCGACTAGAAAAGCAAGATTGGATTCGGCCATCACCGCCTTCAAAGTAGCACTCATCGTTTTGATGAATTGTCCGTAAGCGTCACCTTCCCACACCACCAATTTGGGTTTGCTCGGGATCGCTTTAAGTTGCTTCAGGTAAGTCTGATCGACTCGATATCTGTCATTAATGTGCTGAACAAAGATCACGTCGGGCGCAAATTCGCGTGCGGTGTTCAGTAGTTCTTCCAAAGCCAGCCGGTGATCGCCCAGCACTTTGGCACGCGCCAGATACGAATAGGCTTGATATGCGCTGAGGTTACCTTCGGCAAGTGCGCGTTCAAATGCGTGGCGTGGGCCGACCTGGTCACCTTCAGCACCTTCGTTGGGCAGATAAAACAGACGCAGGGCGTGTTTCATGATCGTTCAGGTTATTAGTTAAGTTTGGAAGCGGGGATGAAACGCCCCAGACGCGGCAAGCGCCGAGCCAGCTCGCCAACAACCGGTAATCGGCTCAAGGCTTTACGGCTGACCCACGAGACGCCTACCAAGGCAACCCCGCCCGCAATGATTTCAAGCAATAGATGCAGCCAGCGTGGCACTTCAGGCGGCAGGGCATGGGCTGCCAGCCAGATCAGGCCGAACGAGCTCAGCCCGGCCAGCAGCATGACCGTCAGAATCAGTCGGAATTCATGCATCGGCGGATGCAGCAGTCGGATGATCACACCGGTCATCAAGATGAAACGCGTCCATTCGGCCAGCACAATGGCGCCGGCAATACCCAGCACGCCGTAGGGCAACAACAGGACAAACGCCGCGATCTGCAATGCCAGCACGCCGGCCTGAATGCGCAGTTTGGGTTTGAGTGCGCCCATGGCATCCAGGGTGACGCCGACCAGGTGCGACAGGTATTGCGGTGCAACAGCCAGTGCAAGAATCTGCAGGATGGGGATGGCTTCGAGCCATTTGTCGCCGAGCAGCACGCTGACGATATCGGGCGCTGCAGCGATCATGCCCAGGGTGATGGCGAACGCGTAACTTCCCAGCACCAGCACGCTGATTTGCAGGCTGGCGATTTGCCGCTGGTCGCCCAGCCGGCTGATGACGGGGAACAGGGCACGCGTGATGATGTTGGCAGGCTGCTGAACAGGCAGGTTGCTCAGAAGTGATGCACGTCCGTATATACCCGCTGCGGCGGTGCCGAAGAATTTGCCGATGATGAGCGAATCGAGACTGCCGCTCAGGAATTCAATAAAGCCGATGAGCGAGTAGCGGGCGCCAAACTTGAAGAAATGGACGCGTTGCTGTTTGTGATGACGCCAGCCGAATTCGTGGCGGCTGAACAGATAGGCCAGGGATGCGCTGAGCGTGCTTTGCGACAGGACGGCCCCCACCAGTGCCCATACGCCAAAGCCAAAATAGGCCAGGGTGATGCCGACCAGACCATAGCCCACCACATAGGCGCTGCTTTCGATGATGGCAATGTGCTTGAAGCGCATTTCGCGGCGCAGCAGGCTCAAGGACACGGCCGACAGGCCACCCAGCAGGAAGTTGACCGACAGGGCTTGAATAACTGGCGCCAGCATCGGCATGACAAAGTAATCGGCAATGAAAGGAGCAGCGACGATTGCGATGACCGTGCAGAGTGCCGAAATGCTCAGGGACACGCTGAGCGCTGCCCGAACATCGCCGTCTATGAGTTCGGGTTTTTGAATGAGGGCGGGCCCAACGCCCAATTGGGCGAAATATGTCAGAAACCGCAGCATGACATTGGCGATGGCAATCAAACCGAAGTGCACCGGATC
Source organism: Thiobacillus denitrificans (assembly GCF_001530125.1). Classification (GTDB taxonomy): domain Bacteria; phylum Pseudomonadota; class Gammaproteobacteria; order Burkholderiales; family Thiobacillaceae; genus Thiobacillus; species Thiobacillus denitrificans_C. Next base: position 29,162 of record NZ_LDUG01000033.1, read on the forward strand.
GAGCAGGCGCGCCATGACGGCCATGAACACCAGCTGGAACAGGACGTTCACGACCGTGGACAGCCCACCCCATCCGATGCCGTGGAGGGTTTTGCTTAGGGAGCTACCCATGACGAAGCATGACCCACCCTGCAGGCGCTTCCGTTCTGCGGAGGATGGGCATCTTGGTCATGTGTTTGTCGCAAGAAAATCCCGGTAGGCCGCAGCCAGACCGCTTCGCATGTCGGTCGCAGCTTTCCACCCCATCGCATTCAGACGACCCACATCCATCAGCTTGCGCGGGGTACCGTCCGGTTTCGCGGTATCGAATTCGAGTGCGCCCGGGTAGCCCACGACACGCGCCACGGTTTCCGCAAGTTCGCGGATGGTGAGATCGTGCCCCACGCCGATGTTCATCAACGGCGGCAGGCCGTCGTTTCTGTCCTGGCCCAGAAGCGGGATGAATTGCGCATCGGGCAGGTTCATCAGATAAACGCAGGCGTCGGCCATGTCTTCGCTGTACAGGAACTCGCGTTTGGGCGTGCCGGTGCCCCAGACGGTGACCGTTGGCGCGTTGCTGACCCGGGCTTCGTGAAACCGACGAATCAGCGCAGGGATGACGTGGGAATTCTCCGGGTGGTAGTTGTCGCCGGGGCCGTACAGGTTGGTCGGCATGACGGCCAGGTACTGGGTGCCGTACTGCCGGTTGTAGCTCCAGCACATCTCGATGCCGGCGATCTTGGCCAGCGCATAGGGACGGTTGGTCGGTTCCAGCGGACCGGTCAGCAGGTGCTCCTCCTTCATCGGCTGCGGCGCGAGCTTGGGGTAGATGCAACTGGAGCCCAGAAACAGCAGGCGCTTGACCTTGTTGTTGTATGCGGCGTGGATGATGTTGGTCTGGATGGCGAGGTTGTCGCGGATGAATTCGGCTGGATAGGTGTTGTTGGCGTGAATACCGCCGACTTTGGCTGCGGCTAAAAAGACGTAGTCAGGCTTTTCCTGATCGAAGAAGGCTTCGACCGCGGCCTGGCTGGTGAGGTCGAGCTCGGCGTGGGTGCGGGTGACGAAGTTCTCGTAGCCTTTGGCGCGCAGATTGCGCATCAGGGCCGAACCGACGAGGCCGCGATGGCCGGCGATGTAGAGTTTGGCGTTCAGGTCCATGGGCTTATTCGTGGTAGTCCATGGCCTTGTAACCATGCTTTTTGACCAGTTCGTCGCGCTCGGCGGCTTTGAGGTCTTCGCGCACCATTTCGGCGACGAGCTCGGCAAAGCTGATCCTGGGGGTCCAGCCGAGTTTCTGTTTGGCCTTGCTGGGGTCACCCAGCAGGGTTTCGACTTCGGTGGGACGGAAGTAGCGCGCATCAACGGCGACAATGCATTTGCCTTTGGCGTCGTAGCCCTTTTCGTCAATGCCCTGCCCGTCCCAGCGGATGGCCATGCCGAGTTCTTTGGCGGCGGCATCAACGAAATCACGCACGCTGTATTGCACGCCGGTGGCGATGACGAAGTCTTCAGCCTGCTCCTGCTGCAACATCAGCCACTGCATTTCGACGTAGTCTTTGGCGTGGCCCCAGTCGCGGCGGGCCGACATGTTGCCCAGAAACAAGCACTCCTGCAGACCGAGCTTGATGCGGGCGAGCGCACGGGTGATCTTGCGGGTGACGAAGGTTTCGCCGCGCACCGGGGACTCGTGGTTGAACAGAATGCCGTTGCAGGCATACATGCCGTAGGCTTCACGGTAGTTGATGGTGATCCAGTAGGCGTAGAGCTTGGCACAGGCGTAGGGGCTGCGCGGGTAAAACGGCGTGGTTTCCTTCTGCGGGGTTTCCTGCACCAGGCCGAACAGTTCAGAGGTGCTCGCCTGATAGAAGCGGGTCTGCTTTTCCAGGCCGAGGATGCGGATGGCTTCGAGGATGCGCAGGGCGCCGAGGGCGTCGGAATTGGCGGTGTATTCCGGCTCTTCAAAGCTGACGGCAACGTGGCTTTGCGCGGCGAGGTTGTAGATTTCGTCGGGCTGCACCTGCTGGATGATGCGGATCAGGCTGGAGGAATCGGTGAGGTCGCCGTGGTGCAGCACGAAGCGCCGGGTTTTAACTTCGGGGCCTTCGTACAGGTGATCGATGCGATCGGTGTTGAACAGCGAGGTGCGGCGCTTGATGCCGTGGACTTCGTAGCCTTTTTCCAGCAAAAATTCGGCAAGATAAGCGCCGTCCTGGCCGGTGACGCCGGTGATGAGGGCTTTTTTTGTCATGATGGTTCCGTCTGGTTTATTTGGAAAATAACAAATCCCGATTCGGCAGTCCGTTGCGTCGGGAAGGTGTTCCCGACCTACTGTCGACCCGTGTTTCCAGGGTCATTGCAAGGAACAGTACGTAACGGTGAAAGAGTCTTTCTTGATCCTGCCCGGTATGTTCGCGTCATGAATCAAATTTTCCGGTGAGGCGCCCCCGCTCGGTATCGCGCAGGGATGCGAGCATCGCCCGAATGAAGTCGGTCTGATCTTCGTAGGCGCCCTGTTCGTCCCGATCGATCGATGAGACGCGTATCAGCATGCCGTCGGGTATCACCCCGGTAAGGGTGTAGCGCATTTGCGCGAGTTTCATGCGCAACCCGAACTGGGTCTGCTGGTCGCCCACCACCACCCAGTAAGTGATCGGTTCATTGCGCGCGCCCTGCGCTGCCACCAGGCGCTTGATCGGTAATTCGCCATATTGCGTGCTCAGCACGTCAGGCTGGGTGTCCTTGACTACCTGGAACCCCTGCGCCGGATAACACACCTCGGGACGGTGGGTCTGCATGCCTTCGCCATGGCTGCCGCCATAAGCCACCGACAGCATGATGCGCTTGCCCGCGCCGTTGACGTAGGTGCGCGACAGCGTCTGGCTGTAGGTTTCCTCAATGACTTTTTGCAGTTCGGGCGTGACCAGCAGGGTGGCGATGGTTTCGTCGATGTTCCAGTCGCCGAACCGTGCCGGAATCAGGGTTTCCAGATTGATCTGCTCACTGTCAGCAAGTTGGGCCGTGGGCTTGAGCGCCAGCGCCATGCCTGCTGCAGCAAACATGCAGACGCCGATAACGAGGTGCTTGAAGCTGATGAGTTTCATGTCTTGCCTCCAGAAACCAGGGCGCTGCGCCCAAAGTGAGAAAGTGTGCGCCCGTTCGATTGCATCCACATGAAATCAGACCTGTGCGCGGGCGCGCCGGCGGTCGGGGAAGATGAAACCCAGCACCCCGTCCAGCGCAAACAAAAACAGCAGGCCGAAAACGAACAGCATGATGCCGGCAAAGTCGTGCAGGAAACCCTGCCCTGCCTCGTCGCCCAGATGGTAGGTCACCAAGATCAGTACCATGACGCGCACCACGTTGGCGGCAAAGGCAATCGGCAGAATGGCGGCCATGATGATGAGGTTGCGCGCGGCGCTGGTGCGCTCCATCAGGTACAGATACAGCAGCCCCATGGCCGACAGGCTGAACATGGAATGCAGACCGGAGCAGGCGTCGGCCACCAGCAGTTGATACTGCCCGACGGTGAGCATGACGCCGCTGCGCGCGACGGGATAGCCGGCCATATACAGCGCCTGTTCGGCGATCACCGAAATGTATTGCTTGAGCGGGCCGGTGGCGGTATCGACCACAAAGCCCGGCAACGGGATCATGAACAGCAGGAAGAACAACGCAAACCACAAGGCGCGCGCAGCGCGCACGCCCAGGGTGACGAGCAGCGCGCCGAGGATGACCGGAATCTGCGAGCCGACTTCCATCAGCAGAATGTCCTGCGAGCGTCCCACGGCATAGGCCAGCAAGCCAAAAACCAGAAAAACCCAACCGGTTGCCGCCTCGACGCGCGTGGGAGGGACGCCGGCGCCAGCCATGAACACGGCCCGCTGCTGCCAGATCAGGAACAGGGTGACCACCAGAATGATGGGGCCGTGTGCGTATTCGTCGGTATTCCACAAACCGTGCGCCAGCATCCAGTAAGTGGGGCCGTACAGCACCAGCAAGCCGATCAGGATCGGCCACCAGGCTTTAAGGGGGGCCAGGGCGTTGAGCGTGGAGACGCGCGGGGCAAGTGTGCTCATGGTGTCAATCCAGAACGACGGCACCGACAACCTGCGCGCCGGTGTGCATGATTTTTTCTTTCAGCTCGGTCAGTGCGGCCAGGCGGCTGACGTTGCGGCGGGCGGCAATCAGCATGCCGCCCGCGCGCGCCGCAACCACCTGAAAATCCGAACTGAGCTGCGACGGCGCGGCATCCAGCAAAATGATGTCGTAGCTGGTTTCCAGCCCGGACAGCAACGCGCCAAAGCTTGGGCGCACCAGCAGTTCGGCCGGGTTGGGCGGCGGCGATCCGGCGGGCAGCACGGTCAGGGTCGGAAACGACTTGACTGCATGTGCCTGCACGGAAGGCACGCGTTCGGCCAGGATGTCGGACAATCCCATGCCGTTGCCCAGGTTGAAAATTTCATGCTGGCGCGGCTGCCGCATATTGGCGTCGATCAGCAATACCTTGCGCCCCATTTGCGCGAACAGCACCGCCAGGTTGGCGGCCAGATAGCTGGCCCCTTCGTCGGCGCGCGCGCTGACAATTCCCAGCGTTTTACGGCCATCGTTAAACCAGCGCAACAGCAATTCCGAGCGCGCCGAACGCAGGGCTTCGGCCTGCTTGCTGTAGGGTGCTATGGCGACGGTGAGGTCGGGGCTGAGGCCCGCCTCGGCGGCGGGGATATAGGGATATTCAAACTGGTGCGACAGCGCCTGCTGGATGTCGGCCTCGGCCACCAGGCCGAGTTTTTGCGCGGCCTCGCCAAAACGCAGGTTCTGCTCCTGTTGCAGTTTGAGCACGCGTTCCATGTCCTGCGGCTTGAGCTTGCCGGCATCCTGCAACAGCTTGCCGATATGGGAGTCGGCGCGGATGCTGGTGGCCGCCTCGACGATGCTGCCCTGCTCGCTGGCACTGTTGGGTAAATTCATATAAACCTCGGCTTATGCGGTGTGGGGGTACGTCAAGCCATCGCGGTACGGTTGCGATAAAACAGGCGGCGCAGGGCTTCGAACAGGCGGCCATTTTTCGACACTTCGGCCAGCACCGGAATCTCCAGCCCACCCATGATGTCCTGGCCGGAACGCACGCGCCGGTCCAGCAATTCGATCAAAAATCCCAGGCTGACGCCCAGCAGGGTGCCAAAAAACACCGCCAGCAACACATTGAACCGGACGCGCGGCTTGGACGCCTGGGTGGGCGCGATGGCCGGGTTCAGCACAGCAATGTCGGTCTGGGTGGACTGCGCTTCCATGCGGCTTTGGCCATAGCGCTGCAGGGCCGAATCGTAGATGCGCTGGGCGTTTTCGAGATCGCGCGCCAGCAGGGTGGCTTCTTCGCGCTGCTGTTTCAGTTCCAGCACGTTGGTTTTTTGCCGGGCGAAAGCACCGGAGAGTTCGTTGAAGCGCTGGCGTGCCGCGCCGGCAGTGGCGCCGACACCGCGCGACGCAGTACTGAGCTCATTGGCAAGCTTGATCTTGTAGGTGTTCACCTCGGCCTGAAGACGAATCAAGTCAGGATGGCTCGCACCCACGCGCTTGGCCAGCTCGGCCAGCTTGCCTTCACCCTGCGCCACTTGCGATTTAAGGCTTTGCACCACGGGGCTGTTGATGACTTCGGGCAGGTTGCTGCTATCGCGCGTGCGCGAGCTGGCATCGTACGACGCCGATTGCGCGGCGACCATCTGTCCGGCCAGGTCGGTCATGCGGCGGGTTTCGACGTCGAGCCGTTCTTCGGATTCGACCAGGCCTTTTTCGCGCTGATAGGCGGTGAGCTTCTGCTGGGCCTGATCGAGTTTCTCGCGCAACTGGACGATCTGCTGGTCGAACCAGGCGGCGGTCAGTTTGGCCGGCGCCACGCGCAGGTCGAGGCTGGTTTCAATGTAGGACTTGGCAAAGGCGTCGGCCACGATCTCGGCAAACCGCGGGTCGCTGCCGGTGAAGCCGATGGAAATGATGCTGGACTCGCGCGAAGGCTCGACGCTCAGCTTTTGCAGCAGCAGGGCGCCCAGCCACTGCTCGATCGAGCCCTGGCCATGGGTTGCCTGCATGAACTGTTCGCGGGTGCCGGGGTTGTTGGCCAGCTTCAGCTCGCTCACCACTTTACCGGCCACGTTCTGGCTGTTGATGATTTCGATTTGCGTGGCCATATAGCCGGGAAACATCTGCGACGGCAACATCTGGCCGGTTAAGGAATCCTTGCTCTTGGAATCGATGATCAGCGTGGTAGTCGCCGTGTACTCCTTGGGCAATAACAGGCTAACTGTCGCGGTCGCCGCGACGGTGAGCAACAGCACGCCGAGGATGATCCACTTGCGCGCATTCAGAATCAGTAGGAATTGGGTAAAAGTCATTGCGGGGATCCCTTAGAACAGGCTTTCCTTGACGTAGACCACATCGTCTTTTTTCAGTAGATCGGCCAGCTGGGTGTCCAGCTCTTGCATGCCGCCGCTGGCGTCGCGGCGCAGAATCCTGATGCCTTTCTGAGTGCCGCGTGCGGTCACGCCGCCGCCCATCGACAGGGCCTGCACCACGCTCATGTTCTGTTCCAGACGGAACGCGCCGGGACGCTGTACTTCGCCGTAGATGTAGAACATCGGCTGGCGCGCCACGTTGATGATGTCGCCGTCCTGTACCAGGACGTTGCTGGCTTCGCCGCCTGGCTTGAACAGCGCGATCACGTCGATATCGCGGTATTCGGGCTTGCCGTCGCGCGTGCGCACCAGGGTAACGGTGTCGGCGCCGTCGGCGATGATGCCGCCGGCCAGCGCCAGCGCATCGGAGACGCGGCTGACTTTTTCCAGCGCGAATTTGCCGGGCCGGTTGACCCGTCCCAGCACCGAAATCTGCTGGCTGCGGTATTGCAGCACATTGAGAGTGACGAAGGGTTCGAGGATGAAACCGCCCTTGCTCAGGCGCTGCGCGATTTCGGCTTCGCCCTGGGCGGGCGTGGCGCCGGCCAGCCTGACGTTGCCGATCAGCGGAAACGTGATGTTGCCGCTTTCGCCCACGCGCGCTTCGGTGGCGAGTTCCGGCTGGCCATACACCGTGATGCGCAACACATCGCCGGTGCCCATGCGGTAGTCGTTATCCGCGCTCCATGCGGGCGCCGCGAGCAGCAACGCGCACATCATCAAAACACTACGCCACAACCCGATCATCGTTCTCTCCATTCGGCGGCAACTGCAATGGCTGCCGCGCCCTTACTTGAAATTGTGTGCTGCATAACCAGTCGAAAACTGGCGATCCAGCGCTTGGTCTACAACCACATGGCGCACCCTGAAGGACACGTGTGCCTGCCGCGCGGCCATGCTCCTCGCAATGACGACTTGTTCATGGCCTCCTTAAAAATCTGCCCGAACACTAACAAAGGCCCCGTGAAAGTTGTAATCGTTGGCAGTCATATTGGAATCGCGACGCCCGGCCAGCAGGCCGACATCGATTATGGCCATGCGCACAGGGGCATAACGCATCGACAGCGAGCCTCCCAGGGTGTCCTCATCGCGCTGTTGAAGGCCCGGCACAACCAGTCCGGTATCGCCCTGGAAGCTGCGGTTCTCAAACGTGGCGCCTGCGCGCAGGGTGATTTTTTCGGTGGCCCGCCAGGCTGCGCCGAGGCTGGTTCCGGTGTTCAATTGATAGGTGGCGTTGAGATCGTCCGAGTTTGCGATTTCACGATAGAGCGCCCAGTTCAGAGCGGTTTTTCCGGTTGGAAAATAATCGGCCGACAGTCGCCCCGCCAAACCGGAAAAATCACGCTGTGCCAGCGTATCGTTCTCGCGTTTCACATAACCCGCTTTCGCGTGCGCAACCACCTTGCCGGTTACGTTCCAGTCGCCCAGAAGGTTGTATTCAGTCTGCGTATAGGTGCGGTCGACGAACGTGTTTGGCAAGCGGTGGGGGTATTCGCCCTCCACGCGCAGCATCTGGCCGCGCAGCTTGCTGCCCTTGGGTGTGGCATAACCCAGCGTGGCCGAAACGCTTTGATCTTCATAATCCAGCGGCGCCTGCTGCACGGTGCTGTTGGTCAACGTGGCCGCTGCCGCGCCCAGCCCCACATTCCAGCGCGGATGAAACTGCCAGTCGGCACTGGCAAACCGGTTGTCGCGGGTGATCTGGTTGTTGATACGCAGGCCCACCAGATCACTGAAGCTGCTTTGCGTGACGCTCTCGGTTGCGCCCACCTGGCCCGACCAGTGGTTGCCCAGCCGCCAGTTCCATTTCAATTGATAATCCGAGCCGTCGTAATCCAGCTGGGTGTTACGCGCAAAACGTACCTGATTTTTGCTCGCACTGGCGATGATGCGCTGGCGCCCCGGCTGCCAGTCCATATTCAGCCCGGCGCTGAGCACGCCATACTGGTCGGATCGCTGCGGCACCAATGCATATTCGCTCTCGGCGAGACGAAACAGATTGCTGTCGTAATTGCGGGTGTAGGAGACGAACGGGCGAAAGGTGTCACCCTCCTTCGCCTGCGCAGGCAGGGCCAGCAGCGCGCCCAGCACAATGCTTGCGTACGGCAGCAGATTGCTCACCAGAAACTCCACTGGCCTGTGGCCGCCACGTAAGCGCCCAGCGCGCCGTTGGTGACGGCATGCGCAATGATGGGCGCCCACAGGTTGCGCGTGCGGATATACAGCCAGCCATACGCCAGTCCGGCGATCAGCCCGGCCAGCCATTGCAGGTGTTCGACGGCAAACAGCGCGCTGGTGATGAGCAGCGCCTTCAGGCCAATCCTCGCTGGATGCAGGTTCAGAAAATCGGGCTGCTGTACCCAGCGCTGAATAAACGAACGCCAGAACAGTTCTTCCATGACCGGCACCACCAGCACGGCACCGGCAATGCGGAACGCGACCAGCATCCAGTCGAGGCGGCCAGCCTCGTCGGTGGGGTTGTAGCCTTCGCCCGGCTCGCCGAGCAGCATCCAACTGGCGTCGAGATTGACCCACAGAACCAGCACCACGACGCCCACACTGACCGACAGCAGCAGGTGCCTTACCGGCAGACCATACGACCTGAGTTCGGCGTAATGGCGCCACAGTACCGCCAGCGCCAGCGTCACCAATCCGGCCTTCACCGGATACAGCCAGCGCACGTCGAAGCCGGGCGCCCAGTCGGGCAACAGACCTTCCAGCACCAGCATGACGATATATAGCCCGAACGGCAGGCTGCGAACGAATAGGGGGAACATGGCTAAAAACGGGCGCGGTTTGTCGCCGCGCCCGTCAGATTATTTCAGGCCGGAAATCCCTTTGCTGATCGCATCGGCGTCAGCATCGGAAGCGATTTTTTCCGTCGGTGCGACGGCTGTCTGAGCAGGTGCTTCCTTGCCCGCATCGACGAACTCGCCCATATATTCGATCCTGGCAGCAGCCTTCAGCGCATCCAGCTCGTCCTTGGCCGCCTTTTGGCGTGTCTGCGTCTGCAGCAGGCGCGTGATCGCGGGCTTGGCCTGCTCCAGCGTCACCGGCTGCGCCTGCGAACCGGCAAGCACGATCACCAGCAGGCCATCCGGCGCGTTCACCACCATCGCCTGACCGTCCGGCATTTCGGCCAGTTTGGGCAGAATTGCCAGCGGCAACTGCTCGGCCGGCTTCACGCCCTGCGCCGCTTTCGCCGGCAGGTTTTCAGCCTTCAGCCATGCGGCAAAATCGTTCAGCGTTTTGGAGGCGGTCAACTGCGCGCGAATCGCGTCGTGTTTCTCTTTCGGCGCCTTGATCGAGATTTCCTGCAGGCGATACACCTTGCGCCTGGAAAACAGTTCCGGATGCGTGCTGAAATAGCCGGTCACCTCGGCTTCGCTCGGCTCGGCCGGCGTACCCAGCTTGCGGCCCATATAGGCCTCGGCCAGGATCTGGCGGCGCGCCGCATCCAGCGCCTGCACCACCGTGGGGTCGCGGTCCAGCTTGTCGGTCTGCGCCTGCTGCACCAGCACTTCCTGATCCACCAGGTTGCGCACCACCTGCAGCGAAGCTGGCCTGGATTGCTCACTATCCAGATTGGGAATGCGCTGCAGCGCATAATTCACCTGATGCACCGTCAGCTCGGTGCCGTTGACCCTGGCCGCGACCTGCGTCGGGGCTTTTTCGCCAGCAGCCGCCTCCTTCTTGCCATCGCCGCAGCCGACAACCAGTGCCGCAATCAACAACGGTATATATATCTTCCTGAAATCGCGCATTATCGTTTTCCTCTTCATCCGGATTGTTGGCCAGTATGTGGCGCGAATGTTACGAGACGGTTTCAAATTTGTAGCAATACGAGGTGCGGCCGCTGTCAATGCCCAAGCCATGTCGCGCGTTTCCGGATGTTTCATACGTTCCAGCGCAGGCCGGAACGGATGTGCAACGGATTGATCTGCTAATACGCGCTCTGGTCGCGCCAGACGACAGCAAGCGTTTTGCTTATGATCATGAGGTCGAACACGAGCGACCAGTTGCGCATGTAATCGATGTCGTACTGGACGCGGGCGCGCATCTTGTCGAGGGTTTCGGTTTCGCCACGCAGGCCGTTGACCTGCGCCCAGCCGGTGATGCCGGGTTTGACCTTGTGGCGCAGCATGTAGCCCTTGATGAGCTTGCGGTACTGCTCGTTGTGGGCAACGGCGTGGGGGCGCGGGCCGACGACGCTCATGCGACCCTGCAGGACGTTGATGAACTGCGGCAGTTCGTCGAGCGAGGTGCGGCGGATGAAGGCGCCGAAGGGGGTAATGCGGATGTCGCAGCGGCTGGCCTGGTTGATGATGCCGCCGTCCTCGCACACAGTCATGGAGCGAAATTTGTAAACAAGAATTTCCTGGCCGTCGAGGCCGTAGCGCCGCTGCTTGAAGATGACGGGGCCAGGCGAGGACAGCTTGACGCCGACGGCCAGGATGAGCAGCAGCGGCCAGATCATCAGCAGGATGAGGCTGGCGATGACAACGTCGCTGATGCGCTTTCCGATGCCGCTGACGCCGAGGGTGGGCGATTCGGTGAGGGCGACGACGGGCATGCCGTGAATGTGATCGACACGCGCCTGGATAAGGTCGGAGACGAAAATGTCCGGCACAAAATAGACCGATGCGGTGGTGTCGCGCAGGGCGTCGAGCAGGCTCAGGGTGCGCGGGTGCGCGGCCATGGGTAGAGTGATGTAGAGAAGGTCGATGCCGTTGCGGTTGACGTAGTCGGGTATGTCGATCAGCCGCCCCAGCAGTTGTTTCGGGTTGGCGAGCTGGGTGCGCTCGATTGTCCGGTCGTCGAAAAAGCCGACCACATCCACCCCCAGCGCGAGGTCGTTAGCAAAGCGCCCGCGCAATTCCGTGCCCAGATGCCCCGCGCCGACAATGAGGGCGCGGCGGCGCCCGCCTTCCAGCAGCAGTAAACGCGGCAGCAGCTTGCGTGTGATGCGATGCGCAACCCACATGGCAACAGGGGTGGCGAGCACCCACGCCAGAACCAGATCAGGCGGAAAATGATCGAGATAGCCGGTAGAATAACCGAACAGCAGGATCAGGCCGGACAAGAAGAACCAGGGTATGACGACTTCGTTCCAGAAGGCGCGCAGGGTGACTTCGGGCCATTTGCCGGGAAAGGTCAGGGTGAAGACGATCAGGGCCAGGATGGGATACGGCCCGCGGAAGGGTTCTTCGAAATACAGCGTGCAGCCGATCAGCACCAGCACAGCCACAAAAGGGTCGAGCAGGCTTTTGGTCAGCGACACAACTGAAAGCTGCTGCCGGAACAGCCACTGATTATGATTTGTCATCACTTCCTTGCATCGTGAAGATGCAAATTCCATGGCGGCCTGCGTGCAGGCGCGTTATCGTCGTCGCGTATCCGTCCAGGTCCGAGGCGTTATCCAACAAAGGCCGAAACCGGGGGGCGGGCCAGGAAATCGGATGACATCGCGCCCTGGCGATGCCGCTCTCCCCGCTAGCCCGATTCACCACAACAGCTTCCGTCCGGAACCCGTAACGCTGTCTCACTACACATCAAACGGCCGATGTGATTTCCCTGCTCGACTAGCCAGTAGAGTTCGGGATGTTGCGCTTTTTTTATGTATGTTTTTTTACAGCACACCTATGCCACCTTGCTCCCGGAAAACCGGCGAACTGCATGCGCAGCATCATGATTCGCAGCAATACAGGTTCAACTCTCGTTTCTTGCAAGGGACACTTTCCCGCCGCTGTGGCAAGCGGGTCATTGTCGGCAAGGTCCGGCTAAATACCGTCCCTGCGGGACATATGTTGTCGACCTACGACCAACTGGAATGTGAATAAGTCGTAATGGCTCGCGGACTGAAAATGGTTCAGAGGCATAAATTAAGTGGGGTATCCATACAAATGCGGCGATGCTAGCATTCTTGGATGGAGAGCCCGAAGCTGCGACATCGGCCAGTGGCCGGCAAGGATTACTCCAAGAACTACGCAGACTTTCTCGGCTGGTTCCCTGATGATGCCGCTTGCCTCGACTATCTTGATTGGCTCCGTTGGCCGGAGGCTTTTCGTGTCCAGAATGCTCTGGCAATGCGGGGTGGCGTATGAGCGATAACCGATGGTGGTGCAAGGTATGTCGGCGCCGGGTGTCTGCCACAGCAGGCACCCTCTTTCATCACACGAAAACACCCCTTACGGTATGGTTCGCGACCGCCTGGCACATGACGGCGCCGAAGAACGGGGTGTCCGCCAAGACCCTCCATCGCCTTCTTGGATTCGGCTCCTACCAGACTGCCTGGGCGATGCTTCACCGCTTCCGCTCCGCCATTGGTCACGCCGAGCATGATCGGCTGTCCGGCGATGTCGAAGTGGATGCGACCATGATTGGCGGCGTTCGGCCTGGGAAGCGCGGACGCGGGGCTGCTGGCAAGGCTCTCGTCGCAGTGGCGGTTGAACAGATGCAGCCAAAAGGATTCGGTCGGTGCCGGATTCAAGTCATCCCCAACGCCGAAACAGGCGCTCTGCGATCCTTTCTCCTGGCTCA
>NZ_LDUG01000033.1:42142-147065 GCF_001530125.1 Thiobacillus denitrificans
AGACCATGATTGGCGGCGTTCGGCCTGGGAAGCGCGGACGCGGGGCTGCTGGCAAGGCTCTCGTCGCAGTGGCGGTTGAACAGATGCAGCCAAAAGGATTCGGTCGGTGCCGGATTCAAGTCATCCCCAACGCCGAAACAGGCGCTCTGCGATCCTTTCTCCTGGCTCATGTTGAGCCCGGCTCCACGATCCATACTGACGGACTGGCATCCTATCCGGGAGCAGCCGGGACCGATTACGCCCACCAAAGTACCTCCATCAAGGGTTCCGGCAAAGACGCGCACGAAGTGCTCCCGGGAGTGCACCGAGTCGCCGCTCTCGTAAAAAGGTGGCTGATGGGCACCCATCAAGGGTCGATTGGCGCCGACCACTTGCAGGCCTACCTGAATGAATTCGCCTTCCGTTTTAACCGCAGAGGATCGCGCGCCAGGGGAATGCTCTTCTACCGGCTTCTTCAGCAGTCGGTTGCTATGCACCCAATGTCCTTTCGCGATCTCGTGGCCAACCCAAAACCAAGGAAGGCGGGGCAAGACCGGCCCGCACCGCCTGGCGTGCGCCGCACAGCACCATCGTCGCTATATGTGCCAACCCCGTCAAATCCTTGGCGTAGCTAGATCGCCGCATTTGTATGGATACCCCATTTCTTCAATGCGCGCCCATTCCCGGGTGTGGATCAACTTCGTCAGCCGGGGTGTCAGTCCTTCAATTTCCCGACCCAGGCTAGGGATCAGTTCTTCCTGTACCACAGACCAACGTTGCAGCAGTCCAGCGCGTTGTGTAGCATCCATTTCGGGCGTCCGATGGTTGTCTCAACAGCCCCCATCTTGCCAGCAATGGCGGCGCCCAACCCCGCTTCTCACAACAATAATTCAGTAAGGATGGCGGGTTTTGCAACTACCTCAGCTGACAAACAGTCCAGCAGCGGCATGCGACTGTAGACAGGGAGGTTGATCGCCCCGACATACCCATAAATCAGGCATCCATATTTCTGTAACCTGATTTACGCAATATGTTGTTCTTTATTGCAGCTTTGCCCAGTTGATGCTGCTCGAAGATGGTCATGGATCAGCACCATTAAGCCGGGATATTCATAAGGAGACTCAACCGTGTTATCCACAAAACGGGTTGTCAGCATCCGTCGCCATGGCGGTTTCACCCTGCTTGAACTGCTGGTGGTGCTGGTCATTCTGGGTTTGCTGGCGGGCTATGTGGCACCCAAATATTTTTCCCAGATCGGCAAGTCGGAAGTGAAGACGGCCCAGGCGCAGATCGGGGCGCTGGAAAAGGCGCTCGACCAGTACCGCATCGATACCAGACGTTACCCCAGCACCGAACAGGGGCTGGCGGCGTTGAACGCCAGGCCGGCCGACGAGGCGCGCTGGGACGGTCCCTATCTGAGAAAAGCGGTGCCAAACGATCCCTGGGGCAAGCCGTACCAATACCGCATGCCGGGCGAACATAGCGAGGTGGATATCTTTTCCTTCGGCCGCGATGGCGCGCCCGGCGGCAGCGGCGACGGCGCCGATATCGGCAACTGGTAATGCGCTATCGGGTAAAAGCCTTGCGTCCAGGCGCCGGCGTGACAGCGCTGACGGTTGAAGCGCTCGACGAAGCAGAGGCCACCGCACGGCTGCAACACGAAGGCGCGCAGGTGCTGTCCATCGTCGCCGAGCGCGGCAACTGGCTGGCAACGCGGCGCGCGCGCTTTCCGCTGCTGCTGTTCACCCAGGAACTGATCGCGCTGCTGGACGCCGGGCTGACCTTGACCGAAGTGCTGGAAACGCTGACCGAAAAGGAGAGTCGGCCTGAGTCGCGCCAGCTGATCGAACGCCTGCTTGCCACCATGCGCGAAGGGCGGCCATTTTCGGCGGCACTGGCGGCACAGGCCGAAACCTTTCCCCCGCTCTATGCCGCCACGGTGCGTGCGGCGGAAAACACCGGTGATCTGTCGCCTGCGCTGGCCCGCTACGTCGGTTATCAAAACCAGATCGACACGGTGAAAAAGAAAGTGCTGTCGGCGTCGATTTACCCCTTGCTCCTGATCAGTGTCGGCACGCTGGTGATCGGCTTTCTGCTCGGTTATGTGGTGCCGCGCTTTGCCACGGTATACGCCGACTCAGGTCGCGACCTGCCATGGATGTCACAGATGTTGCTGGCCTGGGGCGAGGCGGTCGAAGCGCACGGCGTCTGGATCGCGCTGGGGGTGGCGGGTGCCCTCGCCAGCCTCATCCTGGCGCTGGCGCAGCCTGCCACCCGCGCGGCGCTTACCCGGCTGGCCTGGCGCACGCCGGCGATCGGCGAGCACCTGCGTACCTTCGAACTGGCCCGTTTTTACCGCAGCCTCGGCATGCTGCTGGTCGGCGGCATTCCGATCGTTCCGGCGCTCGGTATGGTGTCGGGCCTGCTGTCCGCCCATCTGCGCAGCGGCGCGGCGACGGCAATGGACGCGATGCGGCGCGGCGAAACCATCTCGGCCGCATTCGCCCACGGCGAACTGACCACGCCGGTGGCCGCGCGGCTGCTGCGAGTCGGCGAAAAAAGCGGCCGTATGGGTGAAATGATGGAGCGCATCGCCATCTTCCACGACGAGGAAATGGCGCGCTGGGTGGACTGGTTCATCCGCCTGTTCGAGCCGCTCTTGATGGTGTTCATCGGCCTGACCATCGGCCTCATCGTGGTGCTGCTCTATATGCCGATTTTCGAACTGGCGGGATCGATCCAGTGAACGCACCGCAACCCGAGCTAAACGCCGAAACCCTTGCCAAGCTGCGTCAGGAATCGCGCGCCGCTGGCCAGCCCTTCATGCTGCGGGTGCAGGAACAGTTCGGCCTCGACGCCGATGCCACGCTGCATATGTTGGCCGCACACAGCCACCAGCCGGCCTTCGACATGGGCGCGCTGAATGCGCTGACGGTCGACTTCAGCCAGCTGAATTTCAACGAGGCCGCACGACGGCATTGTCTGGCCGCGCGCGACGCCGATGCGCAACTGTGGCTGCTGCTGACCGACCCGTGGGACAGCGCCGGCCGCGCCTATGCCGCGCATGTGCTGGGCGTGCCGTTCAAGACCGGCCTGGCACACCCTGCCGATCTGGCTGCCCTGCTGGCGCGCCACGAAGAAGGCCTGCGCGCAATGGAAGGCGTGGGCGACAGCGGCGCGCTGTCGGTGCGGGATTCGGGCGCCGAGGCGCTGTCGTTTGCCAGTATCGCCGAGGACACCAGCCCGGTGGTGCGACTGGTCCGCTCGACGCTGTACGACGCCCTGAAAGCCGGCGCCTCCGACATCCACCTGGAAACCGATCCGCGCGGACTGACGGTGAAATACCGCATCGACGGCGTGCTCTCGCACATTGCCCACGCGCCGGGAATGGAGGTGGCCGAACAGGCGGTGTCGCGCATCAAGGTGATGGCCGAACTCGACATCGCCGAGCGCCGGGTGCCGCAGGACGGCCGCTTCAAGGTGGCGATCCAGGGCCGCGAAGTCGACGTGCGCGTGTCGGTCATGCCGAGCGTGTTCGGCGAGGACGCGGTGCTGCGCATTTTGGACCGGCAGGCGCTGTCGGATGAACTCTCCGGCCTCACGCTGGAAGGCCTGGGCTACGCCGGAACGACGCTGGCGCGCATCCGCAAGCTGGCGGCCGAACCCTACGGGATGCTGCTGGTGACCGGGCCGACCGGTTCCGGCAAGACCACCACGCTGTACGCGGCGATTTCCGAAATCAACCACGGCCGCGACAAGATCATCACCATCGAAGACCCGGTCGAATACCAGCTGCCCGGCGTGCTGCAGATTCCGGTCAACGAGAAAAAAGGACTGACCTTCGCGCGCGGCCTGCGCTCCATTCTGCGCCATGACCCCGACAAGATCATGGTCGGCGAAATCCGCGACGCCGACACCGCGCAGATCGCGGTGCAGTCTGCGCTCACCGGGCACCTGGTATTCACCACGGTGCATGCCAACAACGTGTTCGACGTCATCGGCCGCTTTATGCACATGGGGGTCGATCCCTACAGCTTCGTCTCGGCGCTCAACGGCATCGTCGCGCAGCGTCTGCTGCGGATAAATTGCCCGCATTGCGCCGCGCCCAATGTGCCATCGGCTGAAATCATGGAGCTGTCAGGATTGACTACCGAAAAAACCCATGATTTCACATTTCGCCAGGGCAGTGGTTGCGGCCATTGCCGCGGCAGCGGCTACAAAGGCCGCCGTGCGATCGCCGAAATCCTGCTGCTCACCGACGAGCTGCGCGAACTGATCGTGGCCCGCGCGCCGATCGGCCAGATCAAGGAAGCCGCCGCCCGCGGCGGCACCCGAAGCCTGCGCGAGGCCGCGCTCGCGCTGGTGAAGTCGGGCGACACCACGCTGGAAGAAATCAACCGTGTCACGCTGGTCGGCTGAAACGCTGCGCATCGCGCTCGCCCCCGGCGAAGCGGCCTTGCTGCATCCGCGCGGCACGCGCGTGCTGACCACGCATGAACGCAGCGCGACGAGCCTGCTGCCGCTGCTGGACGAGGCGCTTGCCGATCCAGCCTGGCATGGCCGCCGGGTCGAAGTGGTGCTGTCGCAGCACTTCGTGCGCCACGTGCTGACGCCGGCGCCCGGCAAGGCCTTGCGCCGGAACGAGGAAGCGGCGCTGGTGGCCGCCAGCCTGCGCGAGATATACGGCGACGAAGCGGCCCATTGGCGGGTTCAGGTGCACAGCCAGCCGCCGCAATACGGCCTGCTCGGCGCGACAGTGGACGAATCCTTCGCGCAGCAGCTGGACGCGCTGCTGGCCCGTCACGGCTTTCGCGACGTGGCCATCCGCCCGCTTGCCAGCGTTGCCGCGCATCATCTGCCGAAACGGTTTCAGGGCTGGTGGGTGCTCGCCGAGCCGGGCTGGCTGAGCCTGTTCGGCGGGGCAAATGGCGTCTGGCAGCATCTCGCCGGCCAGCCGGTCGACGCCGACTGGGCCGCGGCGCTACCCGAACTGATCGAGCGTGAGACCGCCTGGGCACCGCTGCCCGCGATGCCCACGGTGTGGATTCAGGCGCTCGGCGTCGGCTCGGTTTCAACGCCGGACTCCGTCAACGCGCGCTGGCAGGTGCTGCCGCACGATAGTCAGGTTCGTGGCGCACTGGCGCTGGCAGGAATATAACAATGGCGCGCCTCGATTTCGATTTCCATGCGCGCCCGGCGCGCTCCGGCAAGCTGGGCATCGCGCTGGCGCTGGCCGGCGTGGCGGCCCTGGTCTGGGCCTGGAGCAATCTGCAGGCGGCACGCACAACCGAAGCCGGTCTGGCGCTGCAGATTGCCGCCATCGAGCAGGCCCGTCCGCGCCCTGCTGCCAAGCCCGCCTCACCCACCGATCATGCAGCGCAAACCACACAGACGCGTATCGCGGCGCAGCTCGCCTATTCATGGCAGCCCGCCTTCGACGCGCTGGCCGCCGCGCGCAGCAGCAAGATCGCGCTGGTGTCGCTCGATGCGGTGCAGGCCAAGTCGCAAATAAAACTGGTGGCAGAAGCGCGGCAACTGGCGGATGCCGTCGCATTCATCGAAGTCCTGCAGCAGCAGCCGGGGATCAGACGCGCCGCGCTCACCCAGCACGAGGAGCAGGCGGACGACGCGCAAAAACCGGTGCGCGTCCACATCCTGCTGGAGTTGGATACATGAACACGCTGCGCTGGCATCTGCATCAATGGGTACGACGTCTGGGGCGCAGCGGGCTGGTGGGGCTGGGTTTGCTGACGGCTGCGCTGCTGCTGCAGGTGATCCAGGTCGAGTCCTCGCAGCAGGCAGTCATCGCACAGCATGAAAAGTTGACCGCGCTGCGCCTAGCCGCCGTCACGCATGACGCCGATCCTGTGCCGGCTCCGCTCAACCCGCTGGCCATGTTGCCGCCAACAGGCGAAGCCTCGCAACGCATCGGCGAACTGGAACAGCTGGCGCATGCACACGGCATAAGCTTGCCGCGCGGGCAATACAGCGTATCGCCGCTGGCGGGCACGACGCATGCGCGCTGGCAGCTGGTGCTGCCGATCGAGGCACCCTACCCGGCCTTGCATGCCTTTCTGGCTGCTGCGCTGGAGCGCCTGCCCAACCTGACGCTGGACGAACTGAAGCTCAAGCGCGAACGCATCGAGACAAGCGAACTGCAGGCCGAACTACGTTTGAGCCTGTTTGTGGAGACCGCTCCATGACTAAAAAACAGCGGCGCTCGGTATTGTTCATCGCACTGGCGGGCGTCGTCGCGTGGTCGGCCTGGCTGGCATTCAACAAACCGGCGAGCGATGCGAATACCGATCTGGTCGAAGTGGCTGCGCCGGCGGCGCGCACAAACCCTCCAACCGCCGCAGTCGCCATTGCCCCGATTAAATCGCAGGCAGCCGCGCCGCGGCTGGCACTTTCCCGCGCCAACCTGTTCCCCGAGCAGACCTGGTTCGTTGCGCCGCCCCCGCCTCCTGCGACCCCCTATGTGCCGCCGCCTCCGCCGCAGGCGCCTGCATTGCCGTTCAGCTACATGGGACGCTGGCAGGAAGCCGACCAGACCACGTATTACCTGGCGCGCGGCATCCTGCCGGTCAGCGTGCGCGCAGGCCAGGTGCTCGACGGCGTGTGGCGGCTGGAGCCGGTGACCGGCGGCCAGTTGAATTTCACTTACCTACCGCTGGACCAGACGCGCAGCCTGCGCACAGGAGATTGAGTTGCAGCCTACCCGCCATTCCATTTTGACCACCGCGCTGCTCGCCCTGAGTCTGGCCGGCTGCGCCAGCACCGGCCTCAACGAAGGGCGCGAACTGATCGCCGCCGGGCAGACCGAAGCCGGCATCGCCCGTCTGCGCACGAGCCTGGCCGAGGAACCCGACAACATCGAGATCAAGGCCTATTACCACACGCAGCGCGAGCGATTGACCAGCAATCTGTTGACCCAGGCGCAGCAGGATCTGGACGCAAGCCGCTTCGATGCTGCCGAAGTCACGCTGCGAAAGGCACTGGTACTGCATCCCGAGAATCCACGTGCAGGCATGCTCCTGTCCAACCTCGTCACGGCGCGCCAGCACGAGCAAACTTTGCAAACGGCGAACCAGGCATTGGCATCCCACCCGGCCGAATCCGAACAGGCTGCGCGCCTGATCCTGGCGCAGGCGCCCGGTCATGCCGGTGCGCTGGCACTGCTGCAGCAGATCCAGGCGGCGCGCACAGCAGACGAACTCAACCCCCGCGAACTGGGCGCGGCCTACCGCAAGCCCATCACCCTGGAATTTCGAGATGCCACGCTGCGCAATGTGTTCGACATGATTGCGCGGCAGTCGGGCATCAATTTCATCTTCGACAAGGACGTGCGACTGGACACCAAGGCTACGCTGTTCGCGCGCAACACGCCGATCGTTGATGCGGTGGACATGCTGCTGATGACCGGGCAGTTGTCGAAAAAGGTGGTCAACGCCAACACCCTGCTGATCTATCCTGACCTGCCGCAAAAGCAGAAGCAGTATCAGGAACTGCTGGTGAAAAGCTTTTATCTCGGCAATGCAGACGCCAAGTCGACCATGGCGATGCTGCGCACCCTGATCAAGGCCAGAGATTTATACGTGGACGAGCGGCTGAACCTGCTGGTGATGCGCGACACGCCCGAAGCCATCCGCCTGGCGGAGAAGATCATCGCGGTGCAGGACCTGGCCGAGCCGGAAGTGATGCTGGATGTTGAGGTGCTCGAAGTCAAACGCGGGCGGCTGCTCGATCTGGGAATACAGTACCCCAACCAGTTTTCGTTGCTGAATTTACCACCCGCGACCACTTCAACCATTGGCCAGGGGGGCGTTGTCACCAACACCACACCTCCTGCTTCGGTGCTGACCGTCGAGAGTTTAAAAAACATCGCCGCAAGCCAGATTGCCATCAGCCCCGTGCCCACGGTGAATTTCCGCAAGGACGACAGCGACGTCAACATTCTGGCCAACCCGCGTATCCGGGTGAAGAACCGCGAAAAGGCCAAGATCCACATCGGCGACAAGGTGCCGGTCATCACCTCCAACACCACGGCGACCGGCGTGATTTCGGAATCGGTGTCGTATCTGGACGTGGGACTCAAGCTCGACGTCGAGCCCAGCGTGCTGATGCGCGATGACGTGCAGATCAAGGTCGGCCTGGAAGTCTCCAATATCGTGCGCGAAATCCGCAGCAACAGCGGCACGCTGACCTACCAGATCGGCACCCGCAATGCCAGCACCACGCTGCGCCTGAAGGACGGCGAAACCCAGGTGCTGGCCGGCCTTATTTCGGACGAGGACCGCAGCACCGCCAGCCGCATTCCCGGACTGGGCGACCTGCCACTCCTGGGCCGGCTGTTCTCCAACCAGCGCGACGAACGCAGCAAGACCGAAATCGTGCTGTTGATCACGCCGCGCGTACTACGCAGCGACGCCACCCGCCAGCCGGCGCTGACCGAATTCCGCGGCGGCACCGAAAACGCCATCGGCGGCGGCTTGGTTCCCGCGCCCTTTGTGGTCGGGACGGAACTGGTTCTGCCGTCGCAGCTCGTTCAGCCCGACGGCATCCCGGTGACGCCGCCGCTGCTGCCCGCCCCCCAGACGCCCCCGCCCACGGACACGCCTGACTGATCATGCAAGCACGACGTCTTGGCGGCTTCAGCCTGATCGAGCTGGTGGTGACCCTGGCCATCCTCGCGCTGCTCGCCAGCATGGCAGTGCCGTTCGCCCAGCTGGTGCAGCAGCGTCACAAGGAAACCGAACTGCGCGAGGCGTTGCGGCAGATTCGCACCGCGCTCGACAAATACAAACAGATGGCAACGATGGACAACGGCCCCATCACGAGAACCGAGGGCGCCAGCGGTTACCCGCCCGATCTCGATACCTTATGGAAAGGCGTGGCCGACCAGACCAAACCGGACGCGAGCAAGCTCTACTTCATCCGCCGTCTGCCGCGCGATCCGTTTTACCCCGACCCGGCCGCAGCTGCGGCCGAAACCTGGGGGCTGCGCAGCTATGCCAGCCCGCCCGATGCGCCGACACCCGGGCGCGACGTTTTCGATGTCTATTCGCTGTCGGCGAAAACCGGACTGAACGGCGTGCCGTATCGTGAATGGTGAAGCCATGCTGAAACAGACAAAACGCGGATTCACCCTGGTCGAACTGATGGTGGTGATGGCCATCATCGCGCTGCTGCTGGCGCTGGCGCTGCCGCGCTATTTCAATCACCTGGAAAACTCGCGCGAAACCATTCTCAAGCAGGATCTCGCCGTCATGCGCGACGCCATCGACAAATACCATGGCGACCGCGGCCGCTACCCCGACAGCCTCGACGAACTGGTAGGTGCGCGGTATCTGCGCACGCTGCCGGTCGATCCGATCACCGAGCGCCCGGACACCTGGCAAGTGGTGGCACCGTCGGGCGACGAAGCCGGCGCGGTGTACGACATCAGGAGCGGCGCGCCCGGCACGGCGCGCGACGGCAGCGCCTATGCCGACTGGTAAGGCCGCCCAGTCCGGTTTCACCTATCTGTATGTGCTGATGCTGATTGCGCTGATCGGCATGGGCCTCGCCGCCGCAGGCACGCTGTGGCATACCGATGCGCAGCGCGCACGCGAGACCGAGCTGCTGTTCATCGGCGCCCAGTATCGCCAGGCGATCCGCAGCTACTACGAGCTCGACCCCGCGCAGCCCCGCCTGCCGCAAAGCATCGACGATCTGCTGAAAGACAACCGCCGCCCCGGCATCGTGCGACACCTGCGCCGCGCATATCGCGACTCCCTCACCGGTGGCGAGTTCGCGCTGATCCGCGCGCCCGATACCCGAGGCATCGCAGGCGTTTACAGCCTGGCAGCGGGACGCCCCTTCAAGATCGCAGGATTCCTGCCCGAAGACGAGGCGTTTTCCGGTGCGGCCAGCTATGCCGACTGGCGCTTTGTCTTTAGCCTTCCAGCCACGCAGACACAGCAGGTGAAGCCGTCACCATAACAAGCCCATCAACCAATTGATCCGGACGGCTGGATCAGGACGGTGCACAGTACTCCACTTCCATATCCCATACTGGGCGCACGAAATAAAAAGCCCCTGCCGAACCGGCAGGGGCTTTAAGGCGAAAAGCGAATCAACGCCCCTCACATATCATCAGTCATTGTGATGCTTGTCATGGCCTTTGTGCTGCTTGGTAATGGCCATGGTCTTGTCGTTGCCGGTGCCGGAATGCTGCACGTTGACGAACAGGGTGCGCGGATCCTTGCCGAAGTAGATGCCGCTGCCCTCGGCCGGCTTGTCCTTCAGTGAGGCGAACAGATGCACGCCATCCTTGTAGCCGTCGCCGTTGGCGTCTTTGGAGCGCGGGTCGTACACCCAGATATCGCTGAAGGCGTTGTCTTCGATGATCCACAGCTTGCCGTCGGGGCCGTTGGCCAGGTTGTCCGGGCCTTTGAAGCCGGTGATGCCGGCGGCCTGGTCTTCAATCGGCGCATTCTTGCCGGCGGAAACGACATAACTGACCATGGGCTTGTCGCCCAGTTCGACGGCCATTACCGCGCCCTTGCCGCTGGTGTTGGCGGGGTTGTCGACGTCCTCGCAGGTCAGCGCCACATACAGGGTGCTGTCGATGCGCTCGAGGTCCTCGGGGCGGCAGAACTCGGTGGCGCCAACCGCGGTCGCGGCAGCATGCGCCTTGATCTGGGCTTGGGTCATGTCGAGAGCAACCCATTCGGCGGCGCCGGTCTTGGCGCCGTCCATCACCTTCAGGGCATACAACTGGCCGCTGGAAAGATCGCCGTAGGTGGTCGGCACGAATTTGTAGATCGAACCCTTGCGGTCTTCGTCGATGACGTAGACGTTGCCTTCGGCGTCGATTTCGAGGCCTTCGTGGGCCAGCGCGCCGAGCATAGGACGCACGGTCACGCTCTCGGCGGACATGGGGTCATGCTTGTCCAGCTTGAGCTCATACACCAGGCCAGCCTGGGCTTGGGGCGCATCGGGATCGGGACGCGCAGCGGTACCGACTTCTTCGGCGAACAGGACGGTACGCCACGGGGTCCAGACGATGCCATCAAGCGCTTCCCAGTCGGCACGGCCAACCACTTCCTTGGAAATTCCGGTTTTCAGGTCGACCACGGACACGGCACCGCCGCTGCCTCCGTCGACGCGCAGCGAATTGCCGTCGTTGCCGATGGCACCACCGCGCACTTCGTGCGTGCGGTACATGTAGCGGCCGGCGTGCTTGCCGGTCTCGTTGACGGTGTTCATGTCGTGCCAGTCATTGGCAACATAGATGTCCAGGTCGGTTTCGTCGGAGACGATGGACTGGACATAGCCCTCGGGAATCACCCAGGGGGTGGTGGTGATGTCAGCATCGTTTTCCATGCCGTAGGCGGAAGCGGCGATGGGGTTGAACGCCATCGGGCCATTTACGGCGGAACCGGCATGGACATTGGCCGCAAAAGCAGCGACCAGGGTCAGGGCAAGCGTGGATTTTTTCATTGAAAACTCTCCTGAAACTGTAGGGATAAAAGGCGGGGCGACACGGCTATGCCGCACTGAGCATTGTTCTCAGGATGTATTGCGGACGTGTGATGGTTTCGTGAAATTGGCAAAAAGCGGATCGGAATGATCACGCACCTGCCCGGCGCCGGCATGATGCCTTATTCACCGTCCGGAAGCGCTTTCCCGTACCACAGCGAATACACCACGGGAATCAGAATCAGCGACAGCAAAGCGGCCGACACCATGCCGCCGACCAGCGGGGCGGCGATGCGCTTCATGACGTCGGCCCCCGTGCCCTGGCTGAACAGGATC
Organism: Thiobacillus denitrificans; assembly: GCF_001530125.1. GTDB lineage: Bacteria > Pseudomonadota > Gammaproteobacteria > Burkholderiales > Thiobacillaceae > Thiobacillus > Thiobacillus denitrificans_C. The sequence continues at coordinate 53,921 of NZ_LDUG01000033.1, forward strand.
GGCAGCAGGCCGACGATGATGACGGACACGGTCATGATCTTGGGGCGGATGCGCAGCAAGGCACCTTCCACGATGGCCTGGTGCAGGGCCGCGCGGTCTTTCAGTTCGCCGGCCTGGCGAAAGCGCTCGATGGCGTTGTCCAGGTACAGCAGCATGACGATGCCGAACTCGGCGGCCACGCCGGCCAGCGCGATGAAGCCGACCGCCACGGCGACCGAAAGCGGGTAGCCCAGCGCATAAATCAGCCAGAAGCCGCCCACCAGCGACAGCGGCAGGCAGGCCATCACCAGCATGACCTTGCCGGCATGGCGGAAGTGCATGTACAGCAGCAGCAGCACCAGCAGGAGGGTGAGCGGCACCACCCACATCAGTCTGTCCCTGGCGTGCTGCATATGCATGTACTGGCCGGTCCACGCCACCGCATAGCCGGGCGGCAGCTTGACGGACTGGTCCACTGCCGCCCTCGCCGCCTTGACGTAGCCGCCCTGGTCGCTGCTTTCGATATCGACGTAGACGTAGCCGACCAGCCGCCCGTTTTCGCTCTTGATTTCAGCGGGCCCATCGACGACACGCACGGACGCAATCTCGCCCAGCGGCACGTGCAAGCCGGCGGGCGTGGTGACCCGGCTCGCGGCCAGCGCGTCGAGCGAGTCGCGGTGGCCGCGCGGGTAGCGCAGGTTGATCGAATAGCGCTCGCGGCCATCGACCACCCTGCCGATGGTGTCGCCGCCGATCGCGGTGCGCACCAGGTTCTGCACATCGGCGACCCGGATGCCGTAGCGCGCCGTCTTCGCGCGGTTCACCTCAATATCGATGTAGCGCCCGCGGGTCACGCGTTCGGCAAACGCGTTGCGGGTGCCCGGCACCTCGCGGACCACCGCCTCGATCGCCTGTGCGACCTCGACAATACCCTGAAGGTCCGGCCCGGTGATCTTGGCGCCGACGGCGGTGCGAACGCCGGTCGACAGCATGTCGATGCGGGTGCGGATGGGATAGCCCCAGGAATTGGTCAGCCCCGGCAGGTTGACCGTCTCGTCCAGCTTGCGGATGAGGTCCTCGACGCTGGAGCCGGGCGGCCACTGGTCACGTGACTTCAGCAGGATGGTGGTTTCCAGCATGGACAACGGCGCCGGGTCGGTGGCGGTGTCGGCCCGCCCAGCCTTGCCGAACACGCGCTCGACTTCCGGCATTTGAAGAATCAGCCGATCGGTGATCTGCAGGATATGGGCGGCCTCGTCGATCGACAGCCCGGGCAAGGTGGTGGGCATGTAAAGCAGGTCGCCTTCATACAGCGGCGGCATGAACTCGCTGCCTGCCCTGCCCGCCGGCCAGGCGATGCTGGCCAGCGCCAGCGCGGCAACCAGCAGCGTGGCGCGCGGCCGCCGCAGCGCCCACAGCAGCAGCGGGCGGTAGGCGTTCTGCAAAAAACGGTTAGCCGGATTCCGGGTTTCCGGGGTGATGCGACCACGGACCAGATAGCCCATCAACACTGGCGTCAGCGTCACCGCCAGCGCCGCGCCGGCAGCCATGGCATAGGTCTTGGTGTAGGCCAGCGGCGCAAACAGCTTGCCTTCCTGCCCGGTGAGGGTGAGCACGGGGAGGAAGGAAACGGTGATGACCAGCAGCGAGAAGAACAACGCCGGGCCGACCTCGATCGCGCTTGTGCGTGCCACCTCCCAGACATCGTAATCCGGGCCCGCGCGCTCCAGGTGCTTGTGCATGTTCTCGATCATGACGATGGCGGCGTCGACCATGGCGCCGATGGCGATGGCGATGCCGCCCAGCGACATAATGTTGGCGGTAATGCCTTGTTGCTGCATCACGACGAAGGCGGCCAGGATGCCCAGCGGCAAAGTCACCACCACCACCAGCGCGGAACGCAGGTGGAACAGGAAGACGAGACAGACGAGCGCGACGACGATGGATTCCTCCATCAGCTTGCCGCCTAGGGTGTCGACTGCGCGCCCGATCAGGCCTGAGCGGTCGTAGGTCACCACCAGTTCGACGCCCGGCGGCAGCCCCGGTTTGAGTTCCTCCAGGCGCTGCTTGACCCGGGCTATTGTGTCCAGCGCGTTCTCGCCGTAGCGCATCACCACGATGCCGCCCGCCACCTCGCCCTCGCCGTCGAGGTCGGTCACCCCGCGGCGAGCTTCCGGGCCAGTTTGGATATGTGCCACATCGCCCAGCCGGATCGGCACGCCTTTTGCGTCGGTGCCAAGCGGGATGGTCGCAAAATCCTCCACCGATTTGAGGTAGCCGCGGACGCGCACCATGTATTCGGCGTGGCCCATTTCCATCACCGCCCCGCCGGTTTCATCGTTGCTGGCGCGCACGGCGTCCCCGATCTGCTGCAGGCTCAGGTTGTGACGCGACAGCCGGTTGGGGTCCACCTCGATCTGGAACTGCCGCACCGTGCCGCCGACGCTGGCGACTTCGGCCACCCCGGGCACGTTCTGCAGTTCGACCTTCAGGAAGAAATCCTGCACCGCGCGCAGCCGGTCAAGGTCATAGCGGTTCTCGCGGTCGACCAGCGCATATTCGAACACCCAGCCGACGCCGGACGCATCAGGGCCCAGCGTCGGGCGGACGCCTTCGGGCAGCTGCGGCTGCGCCTGGGCCAGATACTCCAGCACCCGGCTGCGCGCCCAGTAGGGGTCGGTTCCGTCCTCGAAAATGACGTAGATGAAGGATTCCCCGAACATGGAAAAGCCGCGCACCGCGGTGGATTTCGGCACTGCGAGCAAGGCGCTGGTCAGTGGATAGCTGACCTGGTCCTCCACCGTTTGCGGGGACTGGCCGGGGTACGATGTCTTGACGATGACCTGCACATCGGACAGGTCGGGTATGGCGTCCAGCGCGATCTGGCGCGTGCTGAAATAGCCCGACGTGGCGAGCACGATGCCGGCGAGCAGCACCAGCAGGCGGTTCTTCAGCGACCATTCGATCAGGCGGACGACCATCCCGTTTTCGGCCATCATTGCGCCGGGGCTTGGCTGGCGCGCATGCGCTGCGCGCTATCGGCAATGGACGCGGCGGCATCCAGCAGGAACAGGCCGTTGACCGCCACCTGATCGCCCTCGTCGAGCCCGTCACGAATCGCGATGCGCTCGGCGGTCTCGATGCCGGTGACGACCTTGACCGGCATGAAATGTCCCTTGTCCAATGCGCGCATCACAAAATTGCCGCGCCCGCTGCGCATCACCGCGCTCTTCGGCACCGACAGCACCTCGCGCGGCGTGGCATGGATCGTCACCTGGGCATATTCGCCCAGCCTGGGCGTGCGCGAGAGCGTCACCGGCATGCGTACCCGAAGCGTGCGGGTCGTCTCGTCCAGCAGTGGATGCAGGCCACGCAGCTTTGCCTTGATCGTTTCGCCGTCAGAAAACACCAGGGTGACGGCATTGCCCTCCTCCACCCAGTTGAGCTGGTCCGGGTACAGCACCATTTCGATCTGGGCGTGCGCCGGGTCGACGCAGTGCAGGATCTCGGTCATGGTGCCCACCGTCATGCCCGGCCGCGCCATCACCGCCTGCACCACGCAGTCGCGCTGTGCCCGGGCCTGCACCACGCCGAGCGCCTCATCGGTTTGGATCAGCCGGTCCAGCATGGCGTCGCTAAAGCCGATTTGCTGCAGACGCAGCTTCACTCGCGCGCGGTCGCGCTCCAGCGGCTGCAGGATCGACCTCAACTGCTCCTCGCTCTGACGGACGCCGCGCTCGGCCTGCTCAAGTTCGGCGGGATCGTAGTCACGCGCTTTTTCCAGAATGACGCGATTCTGCCCACGCCGTTCCGTCGCCATGTTCATGGCGGGCAAGCCGCGCCGCAGAATATCGATGTATTCGTACTGGAGATCCAGGGCTTCCTGCGAGGACAGCTCGTACAGCAGCTGGCCGCGCTCGATGCGCTGGCCGACGCGGCTCACATGCAGCCGCGTCAGCAGGCCGCTTACATTGGGGGTAATGCGCAGCACCGCGCTTTCATCGGCCACCAGCGTCCCGTAGATGGGCATGTCGTGCGTCAGGGTGGCGCGTTCTGCTTTCGCCAGGCGCACGCCGAGCTTTTGCTGCGTCGCGGTGTCGACGTGGATCTGGCTGTCTACCGCGCCGGACGCATCCTTCAGCACCACCAGATCCATGCCGCAAATCGGGCAATCGCCGGCGTGATCCTGGGCAATGTGCGGGTGCATCGGGCACACATAGGTCTGCCCGGCAGCCGAGGTGGCCGGTTGTGATAAAGCATCAAGGGAAGCGGGCGGGGATGAAGCCTGGCGGGTTCCCAGCCAGAAACCGCCTGCGCCGACGGCCACCGCGATCAGCAATACCAGCGCTGCTTTATTCATTCAGGTCGCACCGAAATCAATCAGAAAACAGGATGGCCATGCCAAAAAAAAGGGGGGAAGCCCCCCCTTTCAACCTGGCATGGCCGTGCGCTCAGGTCACGTTGATGCGCGTGCGCGCCGTCCCCATCACCGCGCCGGTGCGCCAGTGCAGGAACTGGACGGTCACGGTCCAAGTCCCGGTGGTAGTCGGCTTGATGATGCAGTCGTAGCGCTCGGCCGAATGAGCCTCGATCGCCTGGGTCTGCCAGACTGCGGGCAGCGGGCGGCCGTCGGAGGCCACCACATCAACGGTGAGGCCGCCGAAATCGATCTTTTGCGGATGGAAGCCGGCGCAGATATAGCGCGCCAGCAAGGTCTGGCCGAGCGTCATGTCGACCGCCACGCCCGGATGGGTCAGCGCAGAGCTCGCGCCGTCCACGCCGCTGATGATGAAATACTTGGGATTGAGGTTGTTCAGTCCGACATCGCCGCCGCAGGTGCCCGCATACCACGGCAGGTTGTGCCAGGCCGGGTCGATTTCATCCGCCGCCCAGATCGCTTCCACATCGTAGATCGGTCCGTTGGCAAAGGCGCGCCGCGTCCCCGCCGGATCGTTCGGATCCGGCTTCGGATCCACGATCAGCCCGCCATACATGCCCATTTCCGCATGCAGCGGGGTGTTGGTATGGCAGTGATAGAAATAGGTGCCCGCGCTAGAAGGCCGCCACTGATAGGTGTACGTCCCATTCGTGACATCCCATGAAAAATGCCCGACGCCGTCGTTCTCCTCGCTCGGCTCGATGCCGTGATGATGGATGGTATGCATCCACATCATGCCCACCGTCAGTTCGGTATGGACGATCTGCCCTTCGGTCACGCGGATCGCTGGTGACGGGAAGGAGCCGCCGCCCATCCCGTCGTCCTGCCCTTGCCCTGCCGCAAGGTCGGTAAAGCCCCAGATCGTCACCGATTTTCCGTCGTCGAAGCTCATCGAGCCGTTCATGTAGATGCCGCGTCGGAACAGCACGTCGGGCGTGACCCGTCCCGGCGTCGCCGGCGCATCCGGATACACATAGCAGGCATCGCTCATTTGTCAGTCTCCTCGATTTTTTATTTGAATACGATTTCGGTCATCGCGCCGAACTGGTACATGCCACCACCAGCGGTCTGCGACATCTCATCGTGCAGGTGCATGGGGAAATGCCCCGTGGTGACCGGCGGATAGGCATCGGGCGGCGCCTCGAACGGGTAGATGGCGTCGATCTTGCCCAGCTTGTTGCGCACCTGAATCGTGTCCTTCTTCCACACCTGGGGCCGCACCGAACCGCGATCGGTTAGCCACTCCATATGGTTGGCATGCACATGCATCGAATGCGTACACATGCCCGCATTCAGCATGCGAACGAGGGTGCGGTCGCCCAGATATCCCGCCAGCTGAGAACGCGTGTCGAACAGGGCGTCGCGCGTGGGATCGCCATGACCCGGCGCGCCCGGCGGCAACGAGGTGAGGCCATTGATGGTGAAGTAACGCGGGGTGAAACTGGTGGGAATGGCCGTGCCATCCTGCACCGCCTTGTTCAGCGCCGGATCGATGTCGTTGAAGATCCAGAATGTCTGCTTCTTGAACGTCGGGCTGCCCGAATACATCTGATTGGTCTTGCCCGCCGGCATGATCGCCAGCCCGCCGTGCAGACCGAGGAAGACGTTGTAGTTCGTCTTGTTGTCGTAAAACAGGTAGGAGCCTGCTTTGCCGGTGGGGATGGTGTAGGTGATGGTCTTGCTGCCACCCCCCGCGATGTCGCCGGTGCTGGCCAGCGGCGCATCGCCTGCCTTGAGGCCGCCGATCACGAAGTTATGCGTCACCGCGAGGCGGTTGATCACCGTGATCTCCAGCGTGTCGCCTTCCTGGCAAATGATCGGGGTGGCCGGGATATTGAGGTCGGCGGACGAATCGCTGAACCCCTTGACGTAAATCGACACGCCGTCCGGCATCGTCTGCGTGCCGGCGGTAATGTAAAACGTCTTGCTGATGGTGGCCGCTTCCGAACGGGTTGACCACGACAACAAGCCGGTCCCCGTCATCAAGCTGGCAAACCCGGCCGTTCCGGCCTTCAAGAACCCTCTACGCTCCATGGTCTTCTCCTTTTGCTTGTGTGATGCTGTTTTGAACTACAGGGGTGATGCAAGCCATGCGTGAAAGCCGCCCGGCTGAGCGGCTTTCACATCAGCTTAGAGAGACGCTGATTAATCCGTCTTTGCGAGGAGCGAAGCGACGCGGCAATCCAGAAAGCCTGCTTAATCAATGCGCTGGATTGCCGCGCTTCGCTCGCAATGACGGCTATATCGAATTAATCAGTGTTTCCTTAGTCCTGGCTTGGGGTACGTTGGGGCGGAGACACGCTGCCAAGCAATTCGGAAGGAGGACAGCGTAAAGGGGCGATGCGTGCTTCATGGTCGTCTCCGCCAAGCTTACTCGTTACGCCAATAATTTATTTTATGGCCTTCTTGTTTATTGGTTTGTAATGTTTATGTATAGGCATTGTTTTTCCGCTGAATCTTTTCAGCAATAGTACTTTTGTGACCACATCATCAAAGTGGGAACTGAAATGAAGATACAAGCGCGCCGGCGCGAGGCGACATTCGCCACAGAACCGGCCCACCAGGCCGCGCCTCACATGCGCTTCATCTGCACGCATGCCGTTTTCACCCCCTTGCGGATCGGGACGATGAGCCCTCGGCCACGGGTATGAATTGCACTGGTGCAATCGGATTCCCCGCAGTGCTACGCCTCAGCGGGAATGCTTATCTTCGCCGCGCGCCCTGTTTCGCGGCGGTGCGGGCGAACGTCTCCGCAATCTCGCCAAGCGATAGCCACACGATGTCGGCGGGGCCTGCCTGCCAGAGGGGCCTGTCGAATCGCGGAAAAGCATTTTTCCAACGTAGTGCGGGAGTGGGTCTTGAGGGATTCGCTTGGCGATACGCCAGCTTTTTCAATACAGCGATACGCCGGGGGTAGGCGTTGGGGGTTTGGTGTTAGATGGCGGAGAGGGTGGGATTCGAACCCACGGTAGGCTTGCACCTACGCCTGATTTCGAGTCAGGTACATTCGACCACTCTGCCACCTCTCCGGCGGCGCGTATTGTAACCGAGCCGCGCGGTTTGCTGGACGAAAATTTCACACTCGGGCAGACTGTGGCCATGCCAGTCAAAAAAATAATGGCTTGTCTCGGGAGGGGCGCCGCGCTTGCATTGAGCCTGGCACTGGCTGCCTGCAGCCAGCCGGTGCCGCCGCCGGAAATCAGCGGCGAGTTGCGGGTCGGCGCGCGCAACAGCCCGGCCACCTACTACATCGCCCCCAACGGCGAGCCCGCCGGGTTCGAGCACGACTTGATCCGGGCCTTCAGCCAATCGCAGAACTGGTCGCTCGACTGGACGGAAAAATCCCGCCCTGAAGCATTGTTCGAACTGCTCGACAGCCATCATATTCACCTGGCGGCGGCGGCCCTGCCGCGTGCTGTCGTCAAGGATCGCCATCTGATTGCCGGGCCTGTTCTGTTCGAGACCCCGGTCCATATCGTGTATCGCACCAGCGACAAGCAACCGCGCAGCATGGCCGACCTGTCGGACAAGAGGCTGGCGCTGATTATCGGTGCCGGGCACACCCCCATCCTGATGCGCCAGAAGCGCAAGCACCCTGGCCTCAGCTGGGCGGCGCTTGAGAATGTCTGGCCGGAGGAACTGCTGGCGCAGTTGCAGGCTGGCAAGTACGACGCGGTGGTGATCAACGGCATGGATTTCGACCCGATGCGCAATGTCTACCCCGGCCTGGCCGTGGCGTTCGACATCGGCGACACGCAACAAATCGTGTGGGCGTTGCCGCCCCGCAGTTCGCAGGCGCTGCGCAATGCGCTGGCACGCTTTGTCGAGCAGGCGCGCAAGGACGGCACCATCAAGCGCATTTACGAGCGCTATTTCGGCCACGTCAGGAAACTGGACAGCGGCGATATCCTCGGCATTCTGCAGCGCCGTCCGCAGCGGCTGCCCGGACTGCGCCAGCATTTTCACGAGGCGCAGACGCTCACCGGCATTGACTGGCGCCTGCTGGCCGCGATCGGTTATCAGGAGTCGCAGTGGAATTCCATGGCCACCTCGCCGACCGGGGTGCGCGGCCTGATGATGCTGACCGGGCAAACGGCCGACCGCATGGGCGTTTCCAACCGCCTCGACCCCCGCCAGAGCATCCTGGGCGGCGCGCGCTATCTGGCACTGATGAAAGACAGCCTGCCCGCCCGCATCCCCGAACCCGACCGCACCTGGCTGGCGCTGGCCGCCTACAACCAGGGACAGGGGCACATGGAAGATGCGCGCCGCATCGCGCAGGCGCGCGGCGGCAATCCGGACAACTGGGTCGATGTTAAGGAAGCGCTGCCGTATCTGGGCCGCGGCACCTATTCGAAAGTGATGCGCTACGGCTACGCCCGCGGCGGCGAAGCCCTGCACTTTGCCGAGAACATCCGCAACTATTACGACATCCTGCTGCGGCTGGAACCGGAGTTCAACCCGCTGATCAATCTGGGAAGCAGCGAGGATGGGCTGGCCGCACCGGGCTGACCCGACTCAGGCGGGCGTCAGCCTGTCCACGCCGCCCATCCACGGGCGCAACGCTTCCGGCACGGTCACGCTGCCGTCGGCATTCTGGTAGTTTTCCAGGATCGCCACCAGCGTGCGCCCCACCGCCAGCCCCGAGCCATTCAGCGTATGCAGCAGTTCCGGTTTGCCCTGCCCCACTTTGAAACGCGCCTGCATGCGGCGCGCCTGGAAGGCCTCGAAATTGGAGCAGGAGGAGATTTCGCGGTAGGTGTTCTGCGCCGGCAGCCACACTTCCAGGTCGTAGGTCTTGGCCGCCGAAAAGCCCATGTCGCCGCTGCACAGCGCCATTTTGCGGTAAGGCAGGCCAAGCTTCTGCAGGATCGTCTCGGCGTGTGACGTCAGGCTTTCCAGCGCAGCGTAGGAATCCTCCGGGCGCACCATCTGCACCAGTTCCACCTTGTCGAACTGATGCTGGCGGATCATGCCGCGGGTGTCGCGGCCGTAGGAGCCGGCTTCCGAGCGGAAGCACGGCGTGTGGGCGACAAACTTCAGCGGCAGCGCTTCGGCGGCGACGATCTCGTCGCGCAGCAGGTTGGTCACCGGCACTTCGGCGGTGGGAATGAGATAGAGCTTGTCGGCGTCCGGGCGCGGGACCTGGAATAAATCTTCCTCGAACTTCGGCAAGTTCCCAGTACCGCGCAGCGAATCTGCGTTCACCAGATAAGGCACGTAGACCTCGGTGTAGCCGTGCTCGTTGGTGTGCACATCGAGCATGAACTGCGCGAGCGCCCGGTGCAGCCGCGCCAGCCCCCCCTTCATCACCGAAAAGCGGCTGCCGGTGATCTTCACCGCCGCAGCGAAATCGAGCTGCCCCAGCCCTTCGCCCAGATCGACATGGTCGCGCATCGGGAAATCGAAGCGCTTCGGCGTGCCCCAGCGGCTCACCTCGACGTTGGCGGTTTCGTCCAAGCCGTGCGCCACCGATTCGTGTGGCAGGTTCGGCACCCCCATCAGGAAATCGCTGAGTTCGGCCTGCAATTCGGACAAGCGCGCTTCGAGCTGCTTCTGCTCATCGCCCAGCCCCGCCACCTCGGCCATCACCGCCGTGGTGTCCTCGCCCTTGCCCTTCAGCATGCCGATCTGCTTCGACAGGGTGTTGCGGCGGCTCTGCGCCTCCTGGGTGCGGGTCTGGATCGTCTTGCGTTCGGCTTCCAGCGCGTCGAAGCGCACCGCATCGAACACAAAACCGCGCGCCGCCAGGCGCTCGGCTACGAGGGCTGCGTCTTTGCGCAGCAGCTGGATATCAAGCATGGGAGATTACAAGCAGTACGTTGAAGAAAGGATTGTCCATGATCGCGCCGGCTATTGCCATCAGTCGCCGGCAATGCCGGTCGATTCGTCCAGCAACCACGCCGGAATATCTCGCTGGCTATGCAGCACCCGCCAGACATCGATGTGGTCGGCACGCTCGACATAGAAAACCAGATAGGGGTAAGTTTTCAGCGGCCAGCTTCTCAGCCCGGGGAGATTCAGTTCAAGCGCGTATCGCGCCGAGCCCGTGGCCGGATGACGGGCGATATGCGAATACGCGCGTTCCAGCGCATCGACCAGACCAAGCGCCGCCTGCGCCGCATTCTCATTCAGATACCAGGCGATGGCCTCGTCCACATCCCGGTTGGCAAGCGCACGCGGGATGATGGGCTTTACTTTCAACCGCCGTGTCCGCCGACGCGGCGACGCAAGCCCTCGAAATACGAGGCGTCCGCCGGGCCGGCCGGTGCGGAGGCCGCGCCTTCAAGCAGCAGACCGCGTAAATGCTGGCGCTCTTGATCCTTGCGGATCAGTTCGCGCACGTATTCGCTGCTGGTGCCGTAGCCGCGCTGCGAGACCTGTTCGTCGACGAAGGTCTTGAGCGAGTCGGGCAGGGAAATGTTCATCGTGCTCATGGCTTGATGCTAGGCAGTTTGGCAAATTTTGGCAAGTGGCCCGCACAGGCATGTTTGATTGCGCCAATAAAACACTGTCGCCAACAAAACACTTGATATGGCCTCTGCCAGCCAGCAAGATTTAGGCAAACAAACGTTTGGTATTGACAATGAAGAAGACCGACCCGGAATCTATCCTTGATAACGCCTTGTCCCTGTTCAGAGCCAAGGGTTACAAGAGTATGTCGATGGCGGATATCGGCAAGGCTTCTGGCCTGCTCAAGGGAAGCATCTATCATCACTTTCCGAGCAAGGAAGCGATACTAATCAGCTCGATTGATCGCTTGTCCGACCATTTCGAGAAGGCCGTTTTTTCGCTGGCGCACTCTGAAAGCATGAGCGAGAAGCAAAGGCTCGAAGCGATGGTCTCTGCCATAGAAGGCTACTTTATAGAAAACAAAGCCTGTGTAATGGCGCATCTGTCCATGGAAGCGATGCAGGACACAACACAGGCCAAAAGCCAGATTCAGTCCTTCTTCCGACGGTGGCGTCGCGCATTTGAGAGTGTTCTGGTTTCACGTCACGGCGCTCCCGTTGCGCGGCGTCTAGCCGAGGATGCCGTTTCTCAACTCGAAGGAGCCATTCTCTGGCTCAACATCTTCGGCGATCCGGCTCCGCTGAGGTGGATGTGCGGCTCAATCAAAGAACTGCTGTAATTATTTTTTCTTAAATTAAAAGGCTCTTTCACCGTTAGCTGTTGGCGAACATGCAACCAATTGAATTTATTGGGAAACATGGTTTTTGGTTCCTCTACGTAACCACCTGTTATCAAACGGGAATCTGAAATTACTTGTTGGGATCAACAAATAACGGTGAAAGAGCCAATTAAAAACAACGGCGTTTGTTTGAAATAAGGAGGTGAATTAATAGAGATACACAAAACAGCTCCGGCTGCCTTGGCAGATGCAACGAGGGGCCAGTCCTTGTCATTTACCCAGAGGGTGTCTGGTACACCTTTGTCGACGAGGATGATGTGCGTGAAATCCTCCATGAACACATTCTTCATGGCCGTATCGTGCAGCGGCTGAGGCTGTGACCGACTGCCCCTTAGAAAGGAATTTGAATGCAGATCAAGAATAAAGAGGACATCCTCCATGAGGGGGAATTAGAGGCTCAGCGACGCTTCTGTGCCAGACAACCCTGGAATGACGCCAACCTGAGCGCCATGATCCAGGATCAAATCGCTCCGTCATGGGCCAGATTCCTGGAGAGCCAGCCATTCTTCTTCATCGCAACGTCCAACAACTGCGGCCAATGCGATTGCAGCTTTAGGGGGCGCGAGTTCAATGTCTCCGGCCAACCTTATCCCCTGCTCAAGGTGCTTGGCCCTAAGACCATCGTGTTCCCCGACTACAGCGGCAACAACCTCTACAACTCTCTCGGTAATATTCTGGTCAATCCTCACATTGGCATGCTTTTCGTGGACTTCCAGACCCGATCCAGGGCGCGGGTGAACGGGGCGGCGGAAATCATTGAGGACAAGAATGCGTATGCAGAATTGTGGCCTCTCGCCTTGCGCTACGTCAGAGTCACCGTGGAGCAGGCTTATCCCAACTGTAAGGCCAGAATTCCGAGAATGACGATGGCACCCCTCACTGATGAGTTTTTTGACGAGTGACCAGGCATGTTTAAGCTCCCCAAGGCTCTAAGTGCGTGGAACACCGACGCCTTTGAACAGACTCTTAAAATTGAGATCCGAAATCTTGGCATAGATTCGCTGCCTTTGTCCCATGGACTTGACATGGGCGGATATGTGGATAACGGACACATCACGATCATGGTCTTGCGTGCTGTAGATGTAGGCGTTGCTATCCAGTGTAAGGTGGGGATCTTTTTTACCGAGATTGTTCCGTGCTGCGGCTGCCCCATTGAGCCCATGGAAAGAGACGCCTATTGCGTGATGCAGGTCAGGATTGACAAATCCACCGCAGATGCCGAGTTCGTTGCAACCCCGGGCTGAACCTTCTCGTCATCAACGGCCAATTTCTTGTCTGCATGTAAGCTGGGGGACCTGGATGGAGACTGCGTGACGGAAGTACGAATTCGCTGCTGAGGATGGCGGGTTTGAACTGGAACAGGTGGCGGTTTTCGCCGGAATACGCGGCTTTTCGCACGGTTTTGTCTATGCCATCAGGACACGTCGCAAGAACCACCGTTTGTTGAATAATTTTCCGTTTCTGAATGGCCTAATCCAGTCCCAACCGGACTATCGCGTTGACAATCCTGACGGCCCGTTCCTGGCCGATAACGGCCTGCAAGATGGCGTTTAATCAACTCACTGCTTTTTTCGCAAGTCTTTGATCGACAGAAGCCCACTCAGGCCGCTTCGACCATCCCCACCGCCTCTTCCACATCGACCGCGACGATGCGCGACACCCCCGGTTCCTGCATGGTGACACCGGCGAGGTGCTGGGCCATTTCCATGGTGACGCGGTTGTGGGTGATGAAGAGGAACTGCGTATGCTCGGACATCGCCTTGACCAGCTTGCAGTAGCGCTCGGTGTTGGCGTCGTCGAGTGGGGCATCGACTTCGTCGAGCAGGCAGAACGGCGCCGGGTTGAGCTTGAACATGGCGAACACCAACGACAGCGCGGTGAGGGTTTTTTCGCCGCCGGACAGCAGGTGAATGGAGGCGTTTTTTTTGCCGGGCGGCTGGGCGAAGACCTGCACGCCGGCGTCGAGCAGTTCGTCGCCGGTGAGGATGAGCCGCGCCTGACCGCCGCCGAACAGCTGCGGAAACAACTCGCCCATATGCTGGTTGACGGTGTCGAAGGTTGCCTTGAGCTTGGCGCGCGATTCCTGGTCGATGCGCTGGATGGCAGCTTCCAGCGTGGTGACGGCCTCCAGCAGGTCGGCGCATTGCGCGGCGAGATATTCGCTGCGTTCCTGCGCCTGGGTCAGTTCATCCAGCGCGGCCAGGTTGACGGCGCCCAGCGCGGCGATCTCGGTCTGCAGGCGGCTGATCTGCGCCTGCAACTGGGCGGGTTTGGGGCTGTCGGTCAGGCCCGATTCGAGGCTGGCCTCGTCGGCCGCCGCCTCGCGCAGCTGCAGTTCGAACTGCGACTGCAGCAACATGGCTTCCTGATCCTTGAGCTTCAGTTGCTCGATGATGCGGCGCAGCGGGTCGAGCCCCTGCTCGCACGCCATGCGCGCCTCGTCGTGGCTGCGCAACTGGGCAGTCAGGCCTTCCAGCGTGTCGCGCGCGGCGGCCAGCGCGGTTTCGGCCTCGATGCGCGCGGTCAGGGCACCTTGCAGCTCGGCGTCGAGGGCATCGGCCGGCAGGCGCGCCAGTTCGTCGCGCGCCTGGGTCAGGCGGGTTTCGTCGTCCGCGATTTCCTGGTCGATGCGGGCCAGCGTTTCGCTGCGCTCCTTGAGCTTGTTGGTGCAGGTGGTGAGCGCGAAGCCCGCTTCCTGATGCCGCCGCTCGGCCGCGCGCTGCAGTTCGCGCGCCTCGAACACGGCGCGGTCGGCCTGGTCGCGCTGCTGGCGCGCAGCGTACAGCGCCTCGCGGGCGGCTTCGCCCTGCGTGCGATACTCCTTGAGGCGGGTTTCCAGGGTGTCCAGCGTGGCGCGCTCGCTGGTCAGCAGGCGAGTGACCTCGTCCAGTTCCTGGGCGATCTGCGTCGCCCGGCTCTGCACCCGCTCCACCGCCTGCTGCAGGCGCAGCAGTTCCATCTGCGCGGTGTGGTGGCGGCTTTGCGTCTGGCCGGTCTGCGCGCGCAGCGCCTGGACCTCGCGCTGACGTTCCAGGCAGCGCTGCTGCGTCTCGGCGTAGGCGGCGTCGAGCCGCGCCACGTCTTCGCGCAGTTGCACGGCATCCACCGTCAGCCTTTCGAGTTCACGCCCGCGCGCGAGAATGCCTTCCACCGCCGTGTGCGAGCCATGGAAGGTGACGCTGTGGCGGCTGAACAGGTGGCCTTGCGGGGTGACCACGCATTCGCCGGCCGCGAGGCTGGTGCAGCGGGCCTGCGCGGCGTCCACGTCATCGGCCCAGTAGACGCCGGTGAGCCAATCGCCCAAAGCCGCGCGCGCGGCGGCATCGTCAGTGTCGATCTTGCTGGCCAGCCCTTCCGGTGCAGCCAAAGCCGCAGCGCCATTCCCGGCCCATACCGTGAGCCGTGCCGGCGGTGCATCGGCAAACCATCCAGGCTGCGCATCGGCCGCCACCGCCTGCAGGCGTTCCCTCAGCACCGCTTCGACCGCCGCTTCCCAGCCTGGGGCGACGCGCAGTTTTTCCCACAGGCGCGGCGCAGCATCCAGGCCGCGGCTACGCAGCCAGGCGCCGAGTTTTTCGTCGGCCTTGAGGCTCTCCTGCAGTTTTTTCAGCGCAGCAAGTTCGGCTTCGGTCTGGTGCAGGGCGCGGCGCGCGGCTTCGAGTTCGCGCGTGTGCTGGGTGCGCGCGGCGTCGAGTTCGGGCAAGGCGGTCTCGGCTTCCTTGAGTCCGGCCTGCGCGGTCGTTAATGTTTGCGCCAGTTCTTCAAGTTCGACCTGCTTCTTCGCCAGACCGGCCGTATCGGTACGCGGCAGCTGCGCCTGTTCCTGGGCGAGCCTGCGCTGGCGCGCGTCCAGTTGTTCGAGCTGGCGCTTGGTATGGCCGAGGCTGTTTTCGTCGACCTGGCGCGCCTGCTCGGCTTGCGACACCACGCGCTGCGCCTCGCCCACGCCCTGCTGCGCCTCGCGCAGCGCCGCTTCCTTCTGCGGCAGCGTGCTGTCGGTGGCCTGGCGCGCGGCGGCCTCGGCGTCAACCAGCGCGGCCTCAAGGCCGGGCTGCTGCGCGTTCACCTCGTTCAGTGCCTCAAGCGTGGTGGTGTGGCGCGCCTGCTGCGACGCCATGCGCGCGCCCAGGTCCTGCACCTGGCGATACAGCCGATCGCGGGTGGCGTTCTGGTGCGCCATGGTCTGCTCGATGCGCGCGACTTCGGATTGCGCCTGGTAATACGTGGCCTGCACAGTGTTCAGCGTGTCCTGCCCGGCAAACTGGGTCTGGCGCGCGGTTTCCAGCTCGGATTCGATATGGCGCAGCCGTGCGGTTTCGGCTTCCAGCCGGCTCTGCGCCTCGACCAGATCCTTGTCGATGCGCGCACGCTGCTGGGCGGCGTCGTGCTTGCGGGCAAACCACAGGCGATGCTGTGAAAAGGTCAGGTCGGCCTGCAGGCTGCGGTAGTGCTGGGCGACTTCGGCCTGCGCGGCAAGCTTTGCGACCTGGGTCTTGAGTTCGCGCTGGATGTCCTCGACGCGATTCATGTTGTCGCGCGCGTCCTTCAGCCGGGATTCGGTTTCCTTGCGGCGTTCCTTGTATTTGGATACGCCCGCGGCTTCTTCAAGGTAGCCGCGCAGTTCCTCCGGCTTGGCCTCGATCAGCCGCGAGATCATACCCTGCTCGATAATGGCGTAGGCACGCGCGCCGACCCCGGTGCCCAAGAACAAGTCGGCAACGTCGCGCCGCCGCACCCGCATGTTGTTGATGTAATAGGTGGAGTCGCCGCTGCGGTCGAGCACGCGTTTGACCGCAATCTCGGCGTATTGCGACCACTGGCCGGCAGCGCGGCCGAGCTCGTTGTTGAACGCCAGCTCGACCGAGGCGCGCGACGATGGCTTGCGGCTGGCGGAACCGTTGAAGATCACGTCCTGCATGGTTTCGCCGCGCAGATTCTTGGCCGACGATTCGCCGAGCACCCAGCGCACCGCGTCGATCACGTTCGACTTGCCGCAGCCGTTCGGCCCCACCACGCCGGTCAGCTGCGCGGGGACGGGAATGACGGTGGGATCGACGAAACTCTTGAATCCGGCAAGTTTGATGTGGGTTAAACGCAAGACAGCGGACCTAAGCTTTTATAATGGGTGTCGTCTCAACGCGTAGTTAGGGAAGTTCTGAGCAAGCCGTCATTGCGAGGAGCGTAGCGACGTGGCAATCCAAAAAGGCCTTTATTTATATTGATACGCTGGATTGCCGCGCTTCGCTCGCAATGACAAAGATTCAGGTTTGTTCAGGAGTTCCTTGGCGGCGTCTGATTTCGTCACATTCTACACCGAGCCCCATATGCCCTCCACGCCTACCAAAACCCTGGAAACCTTTCCCAACCCCAAAGTTGGGCGTGACTTTCACATTCACATGGAAGTCCCTGAATTCACGTGCCTTTGCCCCAAGACGGGGCAGCCCGATTTCGCCACCTTGATTCTCGACTACATCCCCGACAAGACCTGCGTCGAGCTCAAGAGCCTGAAGCTCTATATGTGGAGCTTTCGCGAGGAAGGCCATTTCCACGAGGACGTCACCAACCGCATCCTCGATGACCTGGTCAAAGTGACGAAGCCGCGCTTCATGCGGCTCACCGCCAAGTTCTACGTGCGCGGCGGCATCTTCACCAATGTGGTGGCCGAGCACCGCAAGAAAGGCTGGGCGCCGGCCCCGCGCGTCGACCTTACGCAGTTCGAGCATCAGTCGAACACACGCGGATAATCCATTGTATTTTATTGGAATTGACTTCGGCACCAGCGGCGCGCGCAGCTGCGTAATCGACGCCGAAGGTAAGCTTATTGCCGAGGACGCGCGCGATTTCGGCGAACTCGCCGAGTTCGAGCGCGCCGGCATCTGGCGCGAGGCGCTGTGGGATCTGGTCACGGCGCTGCCCCCCGCGATTCGCACGCAGCTGTCGGATATCGCGCTCGATGGCACCTCCGGCACCGTGCTCGCCTGCGACGAGGCGCTTGCGCCGCGCCACCCGCCGCTGCTGTACAACGACGACCGCGCGGTCGACGAAGCGAAGCTGATCGCGAAAACCGCCACTCCGGGCCACCCCGCCGCCGCCGTCACCTCGGGGCTGGCCAAGGTGCTGTGGCTGAAAAAACGGCTCGGCCTGACCGGGGCGCGGCTTTATCTCAACCAGGCCGACTGGCTCTCGGGCCTGCTGACCGAGCGCGCTGGCGTTTCCGACTACCACAATGCGTTAAAAATGGGGCTCGACCTCGATACGCTGAAATGGCCGGCGTGGGTGGATTCCCTGGCCGATGCCGGCACCCTGCCGACGCCCGTTGCGCCGGGCACCCCAATCGCCACGGTGTCCCGCTCACGCGCCCGCTATCTGGGCGTTCACCCCGGCTGCAGGGTGCACGCCGGCACCACCGATTCCATCGCCGCATTTTTGGCCGCTGGCGTCACTCACAGCGGCGACGCCGTCACCTCGCTCGGCAGCACGCTGGTGCTGAAACTGCTGTCCGACACCCGGGTGGAATCGACCGAGCACGGCGTCTACAGCCACTGGTTCGGTGCGCGCTGGCTGGCGGGCGGCGCCTCTAATTCAGGCGGCGCGGTGCTGCGGCAGTTTTTCGACGACCGCCAATTGGCCGCACTCAGCGAAAAAATCGATCCCACCGTCGTCAGCTTGCTCGACTACCTGCCGCTGCCGAAACCCGGCGAACGCTTCCCGGTCAAGGACCCGCAGCTTTCGCCGCTTCTCACGCCGCGCCCGGCCGACGACGCCGAATTCCTGCACGGCCTGCTGGAAAGCCTGGCCCGTATCGAGGCGCGCGGCTATGGCCTGCTGGCCGAATTCGGCGCCTCGCCGCTGCGCCGGGTCGAAACCGCCGGTGGCGGTGCCCGCAATCCTGCCTGGACACGCATCCGCCAGCGCCTGCTCGGCGTGCCGGTGGCACGCGCCATCCACACCGAAGCGGCCTACGGTGCCGCGCTACTGGCGCGCGACGGCCTGGGGCTTTTCAAGTCGGCGAGCTGACCGCGACACGCCAGGGTTTCGATATGAAGCGCTGGGGTAACCCGCGCTTAGCCGAACGTGTATTTCATCCCGGTCGCGTGCCAGTGAACCGCCTCCTCCTCCAGCGCACGCTGGGTGAGTGGGCGACTTTCCAGCCAGCCTTCGGGCAGGGTCAGACGAAAACGCTTGCCGCTGGCGTCCACTGCCACTTCGGGTAGCTGGGGCTCAGCGCGGCTGCGGCAAAGGATGGCCGCCTGGCGCAGCAGCCAGACCAGCAGGCGATCGTTGTCGGGCAAGGTGGCGTCAGCGGAAAACTGCGGCAGCTTGACCAGCGCGCCGCGCTGGGCACGTGCCAACAGCGCCAAGCGCGCCTGATCGGACCTGGAAAACCCTGGCATGTCGGCGTTTTCCAGGATGTAGCCTGAATGGCGATGGTAGCCGCCGTGCGACACCGACAGGCCGATTTCGTGCAGACGCGCCGCCCAGTCGAGAAAGCGCACGTCGTTTTCGTCGCCGCCGCCAGCTGCCGCCAGCAGCTTCAGCGCCACCCGCTTGACGCGCGCAGCCTGCTGGGGGTCGATGTGATAGCGGCGCATGAATTCGTCCACGGTCGCTTCGCGCATGTCCTGCTGGTGGAAGCGTCCCAGCAAATCGTAGAGGATGCCTTCGCGCATGGCGGTTTCGGCGACGTCCATCTGCTCGATCTCGAGCTCGGCGAACAGCCCGGCCATGATGGCGAAGCCACCGGCGATGACCGGTCGGCGGTCGCGCGACAGGCCGGGCAGTTCGAGCGCGTCGACATGGCCGGCCTTGATGAACTGGGCGCGCAACAGCGCCAGCCCGTCGGCGGTGATGCCGCGCGCAGACCATCCGCTCTGTTCGAGGATTTCGCGCAGCGCGCGCGCGCTGCCGGACGAGCCGATGGCCTGCTGCCAGTTGCCTTTGGAAAACGCTTTGGCAATGATCTCGGCCTCGACCCGCGCGGCCACTTCGGCGGCTTTCAGTGCGGCCTTGTCGATCACCCCGCCGGCAAAAAAACGCTGCGAGAAATTGACGCAGCCCATGTGCAGGCTTTCGCGCTCGTGCGGCTTCAGGCCATGTCCAATGATGAGCTCGGTGGAGCCGCCGCCGATGTCGACCACCAGCCGCCGGTCGGGCGAGGCCGGCAGTGAATGGGCGACGCCGAGATAGATCAGCCGCGCTTCTTCGCGCCCGGCGACGATTTCGATCGGGTGGCCGAGCGCGGCTTCGGCTTGACGAATAAAGACATCGGCGTTGCGGGCGACGCGCAGGGTCGAGGTGCCGACGCAGCGGACCGTTTCCGGCGACAGGCCGCGCAGGCGTTCGCCAAAGCGTTGCAGACAGGCCAGCGCACGCGTCTGGGTGGCTTCGTCGAGCTGCTTGTCGGCGGCAAGCCCGCCGGCCAGGCGCACGGTTTCCTTCAGCGAATCGAGCGGATACAGCTGGTCGCCGGCCACCCGCGCCACTTCCAGGCGGAAGGAATTGGAGCCGAGGTCGACCGCCGCGAGGGTGTCGTAGGTTTTCATACGGATGCACCAAAAAACAGATAGGCCATGCCGATGGCGGCGAGGATGCCGGCCACATCGGCGATCAAGCCGCAGGCGACGGCGTGGCGCACGCGTTTGATGCCGATCGCGCCGAAATACACCGCCAGCACGTAAAACGTCGTCTCGGTGCTGCCCTGTACGATCGACGCCAGGCGGCCGGCGAACGAATCCGCGCCGTGCGCCTGCATGGTGTCGATCATCATGGCACGCGCGCCGCTGCCGGAAAACGGTTTCATCAGCGCGGTGGGCAGGGCGTCGACCCAGCGCGCGTCGTACCCCAGCGCCAGCACCATGCCGCGCATCCCGTCTATCAGCAGGTCGAGCGCGCCGCTGGCGCGAAACACGGCGATCGCCACCAGCATCGCGACAAGATACGGAATGATCGTGACCGCCGTGTGAAAGCCTTCCTTGGCGCCTTCGACGAAAGCCTCGTAGGCATTGACGCGGCGCCGCACCGCCATCAGCAGGAAGGTGACGATGAGGCCAAACAGCAGCACGTTGCTCAGGATCGACGACTGCCGCGTCATCGCCGCGGCGTCGAGGCTGCCGAAATACAGCACCAGTCCGCCGATCAGCGCCGTTGCCCCGCCCAGATAGGCCATGGTGACGCGATTCCACAGGTGCAGGCGCTGGAAGAAGCCGGTGACAAAGAGCCCGACCAGGGTGCCGATGTAGGTGGTGATGAGGAGCGGCACGAACACATCGGTGGGGTCGGCCGCGCCCAACTGCGCGCGGAAGGTGAAAATGGTCACCGGCAGCAGGGTGACCGACGCGGTATTGATCACCAGAAACAGGATTTGCGCGTCGCTGGCAGTATCGCTGGACGGGTTGAGTTTCTGCAGTTCCTGCATCGCCTTGATGCCGAGCGGCGTCGCCGCATTGTCCAGCCCCAGCATGTTGGCGCCCATGTTCATGGTCATCGCGCCAAGCGCCGGATGGTTGGGCGGCACGTCGGGGAACAGGCGGCGAAACAGCGGCGCGAGGCCGCGCGTCAGCACCTCGAGCATGCCGGCACGCTCGCCGATTTTCATCACCCCCAGCCACAACGCCATCACACCGGTCAAGCCCAGCGCGATTTCAAATGCGGTCTTGCTGCTGGCGAACAGCGCTTTTACCAGCGCGGCGAAGATGTCGGCATCGCCGAGGAAAACCAGTTTGAACAACGCAATCAGAAAGGCGGCCAGAAAGAAGCCGATCCACAGCGCGTTGAGCATGACTGGCGGCGGGGTTAACGCTTAAGCGAACCAGCCGGCGATGACGACCAAGAGGCCCGCCACCAGCCAGATCGCCAGGCCGCGCCAGATCATGCTGACGGCGCTGTCGATGCAGTCGGCGTCGGGCGCCTGCCCGGTTCCGAGCTCGGGCCGCCACACGATTTCCCCGCCCACGTTGACGCTCTGCCCCAGGCGTACGCCCATGGCGCCGGCGCCGGCGGCGAGCACCACGCCCTCTTCCGTTTCCGGCCAGGCGGATGCCTGGGTCCGCCAGCAATAGGTGGCGTCCTCGAAGTTGCCGGCGATGGCGTAGGTCAGCGCGGTCAGCCGGGCGGGCAACCAGTTGATGACGTGAAACGCACGTTGCGCAAACACGCCGAAATGGCCATTGGCGTTTGCCCAACGCCGCGCCAGAATCGAGGCGCTGCGGAACAGCACCGCGCCAACCGGCCCCAGCGACGACAGCAGCACAAACCACAGCAGCACGCCGAACATCTGGCGATGGCTTGCGGCCATCACCTGCTCGATGGTGACCCGCGCCAGATCGTCGGCGCTGAACTGGCTGGCATCACCGCCGCGCCAGGCGTCGAGACGCGCACGCGCGCCTTCGATATCGCCGGCGCGCAGCAGACGCGCAATCTGTTCGGCGGCGTCGCTGAAATATTTGAACCCAAGGGTGAAATACAGCACGGCCACATTCCATATCCAGCCGAGGACCGGGCTGATGCCATCGAGCAGGGCAAAAACCAGCCACACCCCAGCCAGTACCGGCAGCACCGCCAGCGCCCAGGCAATCGCACCGTGGCTGTATTCGCCGGCATTGAAGCGACGCTCAAGCCACTGGGTGAGGCGGGTGTAGTGCCGGTAGTACGACAGCGGCTGCCGCAACGGGCGCAAGTGTTCGAAGACAACGGCGGCGAGAACGGAAAGGAAAGCCATCAGCGGTTCATCTCCAGGGTAAAGCTACCGATGCGGTTTGCCTGCCCTGCCGGGCGATACAGTTCGACCGTCGGCATGACGATGGCCTGCCCGCGCGACTCAAGCGTATCGGACAGCGCCTGGTAGGCCTTGGACGGTGCCAGTAGCACCGCTGCCTGCACCTTGGCGGCAAACACTGGGCGACGTTCGATGCGGCCTTCCTTCAGGCCATCCGGGATCGGGGCGTTCTCGGCCAGGGTGTAGCCCAGTTGCGCGCGCACCTTGCCGTCGGCTACGCGCGGGTCGGTCAGGATCACGCTGATTGTGTCGCCCGCCGCCACCTTGGCCGCAGTGAAATGATCCAGCGCCGTGCGATGCGATTTCCGCAGGTTGCTGATCGGGCCATCGTAATCCAGATAGGCATAGCGATAAGGCCCCGCCTCGGTTTCGGTCACGCTGACCGGGTTGAATCCGCCCCACCACCAGAACACCGCCAGCAGCGGCAATATGAATGCCAGCACAAACGCCGGCCACTGTTTTTTGAACACGCCTGAGACTCCCCGTTACAGCTTTGAAGATATCACAGCATCACCCTCTGGTGCCCAGACTGCCGCCCGCCCTCTCTATAATGTGTGCATCCCCGTCGATGGATAACCACCATGCAACGTATTCTGCTCGCACTGTTCTGCCTTGCCTTGCCGCCTGCCGCCTGGGCCAAAACCGAAGTTGCCACCGTGCCGATGGAGGCCGTGCAACTGGGTCCCCACAGCTATTTCGTGCAGGGCCTGCCGGGCGCGGCGTCCAGCGAGAACGAGGGCTTCATGTCCAATGCCGGGTTTGTCGTCACGCGCGACGGCGTGGTGGTGTTCGATGCGCTGGCCTCGCCGCCGCTGGCCGAAAAACTGGTCAGCCTGATTCGCCAGATCACCGATCAGCCAATCAAGCGCGTCATCGTCAGCCATTACCACGCCGACCACTTTTACGGCCTGCAGGTATTCAAGGCGCTGGGGGCCGAAATCTGGGCGCACCGCTTCGCCGAAGGCGCCACCCGCAGAGAAGGCGCGGCCGAGCGCTTTGAGCAGCGCAAGGAAGTGCTTTTCCCCTGGGTCGACGACGACACGCAGTTGCTGGAGGCAGACCGTTTTCTGGCGGGCGACATGGACTTTGAAATGGGCGGCGTCGAGTTCGCGCTGCGTCACGTCGGCCCGGCCCACTCCAGCGAGGATCTGGCGATGCTGGTGAAGCAGGACGGCGTGCTCTATGCCGGCGACCTGGTGTTTCGCGGCCGCGTGCCTTTTGTCGGCGACGCCGACAGCCGCGCCTGGATCGCCGCGCTCGACAAGCTGATTGCGCTCAACCCCAGGGTGCTGGTGCCCGGCCACGGCGAGCCCTCGCACGCACCGCGCACCGACCTCGTCTTCACCCGCGACTATCTGCGCTATCTGCGCGACCAGATGGGTCCGGCCGCACGCAAGCTCGTGCCGTTCGAGGAAGCCTATGAAAAAACCGACTGGTCGAAATACCGCGCCATGCCGGCATTCGACGAAGCCAACCGGATCAACGCGTACAACCAGTATTTGCGACTGGAGCAGGAAGGCGGAGAGTGAACACAGCAAGCACGAGGGGTCTGGCGCGTCCGGATTCAAGTACATGGCGCGGCGAATCGCGTTGCCGCAACCCAAACCATCCATAAAGCGCGATAATTATTAGTTACGCCTCAACAAAAAAAACTTATCCAGCTCGTTCCATGCTCTGCTCACCCGAAGAACTCCTGCAAAAAAACCAGGCATTGTCGAACACTTGGCAGCGTTATCAAGCGCTGCCAAGTTTTGACAGCTTCGTCGAGCTGGCGGTATCGATCAACAGCTTCACCGAGTTCCTGATCGACAAGGGCATCACGGCCCTGCATCACGCCAGCCACCAGCTGGAGCAGGTGACGCTGACCTTGTTCAGCGAAGACGTGGCGCATCCGCTGCCGCAAGCCGCGCTGAACGACCTGAACGAACGCGTGCTTGCGCTGGGCCGCATGGCGAATACCCATGCCACAGCCACCGCCGATCTGGCCGAGCGGCGCCATGACCCGTTGCACCCCGCCCCCCATGACATGCCGATGGACCAGTCCTGGCTGATCGGGCATGACCAGTCGGCCTGGGCTGACTTACAGGCCCAGCTGGGTTATTTCGGCATGGCCGCGCAGTTCATCACCTGGCAACAGCCCTTGCCGGACAACGCAGGCGTTGCCCCCTTGCTGCTGCTCGACATGAGCAGCCTGCCGGAAGCTGAGTGGAGCAGCCGAATCCAGACCCTGCGGCAACGCTTCGTGATGGGGCAGCTGATCGGTCTCGGGGTGCGCTCCGATTTCGAGCGGATGCAACAAGCCCTGCGCGGCGGGTGCGACAGCTGTCTGCTGGAAGGCACGCCCTCGCATACCATCGTCGAGCACATCCTGGAACTGAACGAGCGCCAGGATCAGGAAGCGTATCGCGTGCTGATCGTGGAAGACTCCAAGACCGCCAGCCACCTGATCCGCCGCACCCTGGAAGAAAACCAGATTGACACCAAGATCGTCAACGATCCGCGACAGACGCTCAATGCGCTGCGGCAGTTCAATCCCGACCTGATCCTGATGGACATGTACATGCCGAACTGCACCGGCGTCGAGGCCGCGCGCATCATTCGTCAGCATAGCGAGTTCCTCAGCACCCCGATCGTCTACCTGTCCGGCGAAACCAACGTCGCCCTGCAGGTCGACGCCATGCGGCTGGGCGGCGATCACTTCCTCACCAAACCGTTCAACCCGGTATTCCTCAACGCGATCGTCAAGAGCAAGATCGAGCGCTATCGGGCGCTGCGCCGCACCATGTACAACGACAGCCTGACCGGCCTGCTCAATCACTCCAGCGGCAAGAACACGCTGGATATGCTGCTGTCCAGTGTGGCGCACGATGGCGGTTTCCTGTCGGTGGTGATGATGGACATCGACCATTTCAAGCAGGTCAACGACACCTACGGCCATCCCGTGGGCGACCAGGTCATCCGCAGCCTGTCGTGGCTGCTCAAGCAGCGCCTGCGCAAGCAGGACATCATCTGTCGCTACGGCGGCGAGGAATTCCTCATCGGCCTGCCGCACACCGATGCCGAAAACGCGTTCGCCATCATGAATCGTATCCGCCAGGATTTTTCGCAAATCCGCCATCCCGTTGACGACCGCCATTTCGTTGCCACTGCCAGCGGCGGCATCGCCACCTACCCACTCTATCAAAACGGCGATTCGCTGATCAAGGCAGCGGACGAGGCGCTCTACCAGGCCAAGCGCGATGGCCGCAACCGCATCCACGCCGACGAAGATTAGCAGGCGGTCCGCCCCGTTGTAGGAGGATCGCCCCCGGCCCGATGCACGGTGCGAAAATCGCGGCGAGGGCGACGGTGCGTGGTGGTTGCCGCTTTAGCGGCTTACCAACACGGCCTACCCCTTGCGGGTACTCCTACAGGTGATGTCCGCAGTGCTTCCTAGCTCAGGATCAGCTTCAGGCCGATCAGGATCGTCACGATCTCGAACGCCCGCTTGATCCACAGGTTGCCTTTTTTGATCGCCAGATGGCTGCCCAGATAGCCGCCGAGGATCGAGCCGGCCAGCAGCGCCGGCATCCAGTCCCACGCTACCGTACCGATCACACCTAGTATCAGCGCGCCGGTGCCATTCCAAACCAGTCCGCACAGAATCAGGGTGTAGGCCACGGCCCGCGTGTAATCGAGGCCGAACCAGCGGATCAGCCAGAGGGTGAGAAACAGCCCGGTGCCGCTGGTAATCGAGCCATTGAGAAAGCCGACGACAAACAGCCCCGCCATGCCGCCGATCAACGCCGCGCCCTGCCGGTTCCTGGGCGTGTGGTCCATGCCGAGACGGGGTTTGAACACCGAATACAGCCCCAGCCCGAGCGTCAGAACACCCAGCGCCAGGGTGGCGATGCGCTCGGGAATCTGCAGGATCATCAACGCGCCCAGCACCACGCCGGGCAGACCCGCACCGAGAATGATCAGCGAAAAACGGCGTTCGAGATGCGATTCCTTCAGATGCCGCAGCGTGGCGCCCAGGCCAAGCGCGACGCTGGCGACTTTGTGGGTGGCAAGCGCCACGCCGAACGGCAGCCCCAGAAAAATCAGCATGGGAAACTGGATCAGCCCCGCCCCGCCGCCCGACAGCGCCGAAAAGAAATTCGCCGCCAGCGAAGCGACGAACAGGATCAGCTGGTCGAGCACGCTTACTAAAGCGTGACGCCTATTTCTGCCGGCAGTCTGGCGTAGACGAGCTTCAGACCGGCGTCGGCGATGACTTTCAGCAACTGGTCTGCCAGCGCCGCATCGACGAAGAACTCCACCACCACCGGCAGTTCGCCCGCCAGCTCGAAGAACCCGGCATCATGCCGGCCGTGGCGGCCGAAGCCGGCCAGCGCAAGGAACGCCGAGCCCCCGCTGACACCGAGTCCCTGCGCCGCATCGAGCAGCCATTCATACGTCAGCTTGCTGTGATGGCGGCTGGCTTCTGACACAAACACCTGCAGGCAGACCGCGTTCATTTGAAAAGCCTCATCGAATAAAACCCCAGCCCGGTGGCCATAAAAGAGCCCAACATGTGGGAAAACGCAATCAGGCCGCCGGTCATCCACAGGCCGCGCATCATCGCCGTGACGACTTCGGCGGAAAAGGTGGAAAACGTGGTCAGCCCGCCGAGCAGGCCGGTAATGAGAAACAGCCGTGCTTCCGGTGGCACGCCGGGGTGATCGGCAAACCAGGCGATGACCAGGCCAACGAAATAGCCGCCGATCAGATTGGCGGCCAGCGTGCCGAGCGGCATGGAGGGAAACACGGGGTTCAGCCACAACCCCAGCCCCCAGCGCAGCCACGCGCCGATGGCCGCACCTAGGCCAATGGCGAGGAAGGCGGTCATGGATGGTGCGAGGCGGCTGGTGTCATGCGCGGATTCTAGCCGATGACACCAGTCAAGGGCTTACATCGCGTCCTTGATGATGTCGGTGAGCAGTTTTTCCAACTCGACCAGTGTCTTCTTCAACGCCGGATTCTTGGTGGCAGCCGGCTTGCGGTAAGCGAGGTATACCGTCTTGTCGTTGGGAATCGTGTAGACCACCACGCTGTACGGGCACATCACGATCGAGTGCGGGTCGGCTTCCATCATGTGGCGCGAAATGGTGGCACTGCAGAATTCGAACTGCTCGGCGTTTTCGTACACCTGCCGGGTCTCGCCGATATCCATGCCGGTGCGTTCCAGCATTTCGGCGATCTTGTTGGTGTTGGTGATTTTCAGGCCCTTGCCCTCGATCGAGAATTGAAGCAAATCGCGCACCTCCTGGAAGCTTCCCTGGGTCTTGAACAGCACGGTGTAGCTTTCGACGGCCTGGGCAGAAAACGGCAGGCAGAGCATCGCGCAGACGGCGAGCAGTTTTTTCATGGCACTCTCCTTGGATTACAGTTTTATCAATTCTCTGCCGCCCGCACGAGAACGGCAATGGTCGTTTGCTACACTCGCCGCATGACGACGCGATCCAAGACAGCGCAACTCAAGGCGGACGGCCGCTTCTGGCTGACGCTCGATGGCAGGAATTTCCTCGGCCGCGGCCGCGTCGAACTGCTGCAGCGCATCCGTGAAACCGGCTCCATCTCCAAGGCCGCCAAGGCCATGAAAATGAGCTACAAGGCCGCTTGGGATGCGGTGGATGCGATCAACACCGCATGGCAGTCGCCACTGGTCGAAAGTGGTCCCGCCGGCAGCCGCCTGACCGAAGACGCCGAGCGGCTGATCGCGGCCTTCCACAAGGCTGAAGCGCGGCATGCGGCCTTCATGGAAAAACTCGCCGCCAGTCTTTAGCGTGAAACTCGCGCAGCGACTCGTTCGCCCCCTCGCCCGCTTGCGGGAGAGGGTTGGAGAGAGGGAAACGGGCAGGGTGAGTTTCATTGTCAGGGGTGGCAACTCGCCATGCCCGTTAGGCCCGCGTTTTGAAGAACATCAGCGGCGCGCTGTTTTTTGCGACCGCCGGTTTCAGTTTCCCCACCACGTGCATCTCGCACGGCTTGCAATCGAAGCGCAGGATGAGCTTTTCGCTGCCGTTGATCAGCGTCAGCGGCGCGGCACGCACGGTGCCCTGCACGCCGGTCACGCCCTTGGCCTGCTTGGGACACAAACTCAGCGAGTAGCGCACGCAATGCTTGGTGATCATCAGCGAGACTTCGCCGGTTTCCTCATGGCTTTCGTACGCGGCGGCAATGAGCCTGACGCCGTGCTTCGCATAGAAATCGCGCGCCTTGTGGTTGTAAACGTTGGCGAGATAAGAGAGCGTGTCCTCGGGGTAGATCGCCGGCGGCTCGACCGCCTGTGCACACGCGGGACGGACATAAGCGGCGGCGCGCGCGGTTTCCAGCGCGGCGACCGCATCGCGGCGCAACGCATTGAGGAAGGACGCCGGCACGAACCAGGGCTGCCTCAGTTCGAGCGCAATGCCCATGGCGGCAAACGGCGTGGTGCCGAGCTTGCCGAGGTGCTCGCGTAGCGTCGCTTCGGCTTTTGCCGCGTCCTTGGCCACTTCTTTGGCGTGCGCGGCATTCACCGCCGCGGTGTTGCCTTCTTCGTCGACCAGCGTCAGCGCAAATCCCGCGTCGGTTTCGTCCAGCCGCAGCCACACGCCGATGCGGCGTTCGCTCGACGGCCTGTCCAGCAGACGCGTCCAGTTCATGTCGCGGTTGCGGTTGACCAGTGTGCCGGCGCGCAAGTCCTTGAAGCTTGCCATCGGGTCTTTCGGGAACACGCGCCACACGCCCGAGCCCTGCTTTTCTGAACGGTTGATCGCGAGACCGGCCAGATCCTTCTGCAGCGTGTAGTAGCACAGACCATCGCCGTTGTTGAGCACGATGTCGGGCGAATCGGTCTGCAGTTCGACCCATTTGTCGCCGACCTTGCTGACGTAGCCGATGAAAAGGCCGGGATTCTTCGGCGTGTCGAACGCGCCAATGTCGTCCTTGCGGCCGCTGACAAAGTAGTCGGTGAACTCGCGGTTGAAGTTCTGGTTGGGATCGGGCGTGAAGGCAAAGGTGGTGCGGCCTGCGGACGCGCGCGCGAATTCCGGGCGGCGGTCGATGATCTCGTCGAGCAGGGTGCGGTAATGGGCGGTAATGTTCTTCACATAGCCCATGTCCTTGTAGCGGCCCTCGATCTTGAAGCTGCGGATGCCGGCGTCGATCAGCGCCTCGAGGTTGTCGCTCTGGTTGTTGTCCTTCATCGACAGCACATGCTTGTCGTGCGCGACGATGCGGCCTTTCATGTCGGTGACCTGGTAGGGCAGGCGGCAGGCCTGCGAGCAATCGCCGCGGTTGGCGCTGCGCCCGGTGTGGGCGTGGCTGATGTAGCACTGGCCGCTGTAGGCGACGCACAGCGCGCCGTGGACGAAAAATTCCAGGGTGGTTTCAGGTCGTGTGGCGGCGCGAATGGCGGCGATCTGGCCGAGATCGAGCTCGCGCGCGAGAACAATCTGACTCAGCCCCACATCCTGTAAAAAGCGGGCTTTCTCCGGCGTGCGGATGTCGGTCTGGGTGCTGGCGTGCAGCTGGATCGGCGGCAGGTCGAGTTCCAGCAGGCCCATGTCCTGGATGATGAGCGCGTCGACGCCGGCGTCGTACAGCTGCCAGATCTGCTGGCGCGCCGGCTCGAGTTCGTCGTCGCGCAGGATGGTGTTGAGGGTGACGAACACGCGCGCGTTGAAGCGGTGGGCGTGGTCGACCAGTCGCGCGATGTCGGCGATATCGTTGGACGCCGCCGCGCGCGCGCCGAACGACGGCCCGCCGATGTATACCGCATCGGCGCCGTGGTTGACAGCTTCGATGCCGATGTCGGCGTCGCGCGCGGGCGCGAGCAGTTCTAGTTGATGGGGTTGCACAGGGGTCGTTCCGGACAGCAAAGACGCATTTTACCGGAGACCGTCCTGTCCGGCTTATTGCGCCGGCTGATTGACCGCCTCGATCGCCAGCGTCAGCGTGACTTCGTCGCTAACAAAAGGCACATTCTTGCCCATGTTGAACTCCGAGCGCTTGACCTGGGTGGTCGCGTTGGCGCCGCAGGCGTCGACTTTCAGCATCGGATGCGGCTGGCACTTGAAGTGGGTGATGGTGAGCGTCACCGGGCGGGTCACGCCCTTGATCGTCAAATCGCCTACCAGGCTCACCGGCTGGTCGCCCCTGAACGCCATCTTGTTTGATTTGAACGTGATCGTGGGGTGATTGGCGGTATCGAAAAAGTCAGCGGCCTGGAGGTGTTCGTTGAACACCGCATGGCCGGTGTTGACCGAGGTGGCGTCGATGGTCACAACGACCGAACCGGCTCCCCCTTCACGGTCGAGCACCACGGTGCCGCTGCTCTTGTCGAACTTGTGGGTCTGGTTGGAGAAACCCAGGTGGTTGTAGCTGAAATGCGGATAGGTGTGGCTGTTGTCGATGGTGTAGGTGACCGGCGCGGCCTGGGCGGCAACGGATACGGCGGCGAGTGCGGCGAAGAGGGCAAGACGTTTCATGTAAGGCTCCTTGAGATGGATGAACAACGGGTTATTGAAGGGAAATTCAAGTTCTTGAATTCCCCTTCAATAACGTGCCTGGGTTTAAACGATATTGATCCGAAACCAGACGTGGCATTCGGGCCAATCTGTGATTTTCGGGATCATCGGGCGTTTCAAGTCCATGGATATCGGATCAATATGTGCCGGTGGCGGCAATTCTGAATCGGACCTGGACTTCGTCGGCGACGGTGGAGACGTCGGCCCACATGCCTTCGCCGATGCCAAAGTCGAGGCGTTTGAGGACAAAACTGCCGTCGAAGATGGAGGCGTTTTTACCGGGCACGTAGGTCACCGACACGGTCATCTCGCGACTTTTGCCCTTGAGCGTGAGCGTGCCGCGCATCTCGTAGCGGTTGTTGCCCAGCGCGCGCACCTGGCTGGAGACGAAAGTCGCCTTCGGATACGCGCTGCGGTTGAACCACAGCTTGCCGGCGGATTCGTCGTCGGCCTCGGGCGAACCGGCGTCGATGCTGGCAAGGTCGATCTCGATCTGTGCGCGGGCAGCCTCGGGTTTGGCCGGGTCGAACGCCATTTCAGTAGTGAAGCGCTTGAAGCCGCCCTTCACCGGCACGCCCATCTGGCGGAATTCGAAGTGGATGGTGCTCTGCTTCGGCAGCACCGTGCGGTATTCCACCGCGTGCGCCGCCGGCGCTGCAAGCGCCGCAAGCAGGACCAATTGGGTGATTTTCATGTGCGCTCCTTTCTGCCCCAGCCCATGCGCTGCAGGAAGGGCTGGCGTTCGATGAAATGGTGTTTGAGTGCCGCGCCCACGTGCAGGATGACCAGGCCCAGCAGCGTGAAGTTCAGCACTTTGTGCACACTTGCGAGCAAGTCGCCCAGTTCGCGGTTTTTTTCTAACAGGTCGGGCAAAGGCAGCACGCCAAACCACACGGTCTGGAAGCCCTTGGCCGAACTCATCAGCCAGCCCGACAGCGGAATCGCAAGAATCAACGCATACAACAGGCCATGCACGATCTGGCTTGCACGACGTTGCCAGACGGCAATACCGGCCGGCAAGGACGGCGGGGTATGCATCAGCCGCCAGCTCACCCGGACAGCGACCAGCAGGAACACCGTGATGCCGATCCACTTGTGGTAGCTGTAGAGCTTCAGCTTGTCGGGCGACAGCGGCAGGTCGACCATGTAAACGCCGAGCGGAAACCCCACGAAGATCAGCAGCGCCACCAGCCAGTGCAGCACGATGGCCGGCGTCGAATAACGCATCGCGACGCTCATGCGCTCCCCTTCCTGAAAGCCTGCTCCAGCGTCCGCAAGGCGGCTTGCCAACGCTTGTGCTCGGCGGCGCTCGCCCCGGCAAAACACGCGCCCAGATGCGCCAGATGCGCCGGGAACACCCTGGCAAACAAGGCCTCGCCCGCCTGGGTCAGCCGGACAATCTGACAGCGCCCATCGCTGACGTGCGCGATTCGCTCCACCCAGCCGCGATCAGCCAGGCGGTCGACCACGCCGGTCAGCGTGCCCTTGGTAATGAGCGTTTTTTCGCCGAGTTCGGTGGCGGTCATCCCGGGGGTATTGCCAAGTGTTGCAATGACGTCGAACTGCGGCGGCGTCAGCCCCAATTCGCGGATGTGCGCGGCAGAAAAGCTTTCAAACGCCTGATAGCACCGAACCAGTGCTTGAACAGTCGGCAGGAATTCTGCTTGCGAATTCATTGAAAACCTTAATTAGTTCTAACACAAACCAATTTAGTTCGTGTTAGAACTAATGTCAAGCAGTTCAGCAAGCTGACAGCGGGTTGCGCTGCAAGTGCATGTCTAGCGCATCAAGGCGCGGGGTGGTTGTCCTGGTCGACGGGTTCGTGGGTAACTTCGTGAGCCCACGCGCTCACTGCATCTTGCATCGCGGGCTCCGTCTGTCTGCCCTCTATCAGATAATCGAGCCAGGCATTGGATAGCTTTTCTTGAACGCTGTTTTGTCCCTGGCGCGCCAGCAGATTCTTGAAATCGAGTTCAAACAAAGGCTGGTGTTGGTTGAAGCAGGAAAAGACATACCTGGATGGCTCACCTGTCACGCTGTCCACATGACGACAGAGACACTGGGCGCAGACTTCCTTCATCATGCACTGCATGGGGCTGTTCACTGCGGCAATCGCATTGAAACCGGGTTTCAGATAGGGCTTAAGATCGCCACTCAACATCGTGCGGAAGAT
This sequence comes from Thiobacillus denitrificans, assembly GCF_001530125.1. Taxonomy (GTDB): domain Bacteria; phylum Pseudomonadota; class Gammaproteobacteria; order Burkholderiales; family Thiobacillaceae; genus Thiobacillus; species Thiobacillus denitrificans_C. Next base: position 87,011 of record NZ_LDUG01000033.1, read on the forward strand.
TTCCATCGATTCGGGATGGTCGGAGAGGATGAGCTGGTCTGTGCTGCTTACCCACTCAGCGAAAGGTGCGTCCATCTCTGCACACGATTGCAGAAACTCATCCAGCCCGTGCACAAAGCAGGCATCCTGTTGCCGCCTCAGTTTCAGGGCCGGCCCTTCGTCCAGCACCCAGATGGCCTGATCCGTCAGGATCTCGATGGCACGCTGGACTGCACGTGCCCGCTCCGCATCGCGAAAATGCCCGATAAACACAATCCGGTTGCCCGCAGCGCGCCACATCGCCGCACCGTCCACCGTGCTGGTCACGGCGGAGTGACTACCCGCCACCGTCACGGTTGCGTTTTCGGGCACGGGCAGGCCGGTGCCGGTCGGCCCCATCAAAATCACGCGGGTGCCGGGTTTGAGCGTGGACGCGATATGGCTCGACACGCCCACGGCGTTGATCAGCAACTGCACTTCGCCACGCGACGGGTCGACATGCACGCCATCGATGAATCTTGAAAATGAGGCCTTCCTTTTGCAGATCACCCAATGCCTGCCTCACCGTGATACGCGATACGCTAAAGGTGTTCATCAGTTCGCTTTCGGATGGCATCTGCTGATGTTCCTGGTAGGTGCCGTCGAGGATGCGGTCACGCAGAATTTCCTTGATCTGTGTATACAGCGGCACCGGCGACATCTGCAGCACCGCTGGATTCTTCTTTCGGGTTTTCTCCATATCTCGTCACGCTCCATTACTTGTTATGACGAGTAATGACAAAGCAACGCCCATGCCAACCATGCGGCGTGATTAGTGAAACAATCCGAAAGCATTGTGGATATTGGCTTGCAGCCAATATGGGTGGACGAATAAACGCCCATGATTGAGCGATGCGTGCAGCACTGGCTTAGTGCGTAGATCGCTAAACTTGTTTTAGATTGGTGCAGACAGAGGGATAAAAGTACGCCCCTGCGAGGCGTCGTCATACCCTGAACAACGTGGTGAGAAACTACAGTTAAGGCACTGGGGAAATGCCTTGGTAGCCCCGATCAGGTTTGAGTTTGAGGAATCAGGAATCCGTCCAGCGCGCTGCGGCTGCGTCGTCGCTGACACGCGCATCCACCCAGCGCTCGCCCTCAGGGGTTTCTTCCTTCTTCCAGAACGGCGCGCGGGTTTTCAGCGCATCCATGATGTATTCGCAGGCGGCGAACGCTTCGCCGCGGTGGCTGCTGGCCACGGCCACCAGTACGATAGAGTCGCCCGGCAGCAGCCGGCCGACCCGGTGGATTACGGTGACGTCAAGCAGCGCCCAGCGCGAGCGTGCCTCATCGACCAGCGCGGCGAGCGCCTTCTCAGTCATGCCGGGATAGTGTTCCAGCGTCATCGCCTGCACGCCACTGCCTTCGTTGCTATCCCGCGCCAGACCGACAAAACTCGCGATGGCGCCGATGTCGGTGTGGCCCTGGCTGATGGCATTCACTTCGGCACCCAAATCGAAGGCTTCGGCCTGAACAAGTATCTTCATCAGATCAGCCTCCGGTCACCGGCGGAAAAATCGCGACTTCGGCGTGATCCGGCAGTATCGCGTCGAGCGTAACGATGTCCTGATTCACCGCGACACGAAACGCCCGGCCTGCGGCCAGTTCTTCAGCCCACACGCCGCCGCGCGCCTGCAGCTGCGCGACCAGATCGGCCGCGGTGGCGCCAGCGAAGTCCACATTTTCTTCGGCCAACCCGAAGTGCTCGCGCAGGCGGGCGAAATACAGCACACGGAGGTTCATGCAAGGAGTTCCGAGAAAGGAATGAAGCGCACCCAGTCGCCCGCCTGCACGGTCTGGCCCACTTCAAGGTCAATCAGGCCGTCGGCCCAGGCGCACGAGGTCAGCACGCCCGAGCCCTGGTTGGGGAACAGCGCCAGCTTGCCGTTGGCCTGAAGTTGCGCGCGCAGGAACTCGCGCCGCACGCCCGGTTTCGTCCAGGCGAAATCCGCCTGGACGACAAACGCGCGGTACAGCACGTCGGACGCGCCCATGCGCTTTAGCAGGAAGGGCCGAACGAACAGGCAGAAGGTGACGAAGGCCGACACCGGGTTGCCGGGCAGACCGATGAAGTCGGCGCCATTCACGCGTCCATAGACAAGCGGCTTGCCGGGCTTCATCGCGACTTTCCACATCTCGACGCGGCCGAGTTTTTCGACCGCCACTTTCACGTAGTCGGCCTCGCCCACCGACACGCCGCCGCTGGTGATGACGACGTCGGCCAGGCTGGCGGCGCGCGCCAGCGCGGCTTCGGTCGCCTCCAGCGTGTCGGGCACGATGCCGAGGTCGATCAGTTCGCAGCCCAGGCCGTTCAGCAGCCCGGTCAGCGTGTAGCGGTTGGAGTTGTATATCTGGCCGGGCAGCAAGGGCGCGCCTGGCGTCACCAGTTCATCGCCGGTGAAGAAACACGCGACCTTGAGCTTTCTGAAAACCGGCAATTCAGCCAGTCCGACCGAGGCAGCAAGGCCCATTTCTGCCGCGCCGAGGCGGGTACCGGCAGCGAGAACTTGCGCACCCAACTCGATATCTTCGCCCGCGTGGCGGATATTTTCGCCTGGCTGCGGCAGTTTGTTGATGACGACGGATTCACCCTCCGTCGCGCAATATTCCTGCATCAGCACGGCGTTGGCGCCCGGCGGCACCGGTGCGCCGGTGAAAATGCGCGCGGCGGTGCCAGGCTGCAGCGGCGACCCGACGGTGCCGGCGAGGATGCGCTGCGACACCGGCAAGCGCACGCCGGCCACCACCACGTCGGCGGCGCGCACGGCGTAGCCGTCCATTGCGCTGTTGTCGAGCGGCGGCACGGTGATGGCAGAGGTCTGCGGCGCGGCAAGCACGCGCCCGAGCGCATCCGTCACGGACACGGTCTCGGTTTCGGTTACCCCGTGCGCACGTTCGAGCAGGGCATCAAGCAGTTGGTCGGCTGAGAGCATGGTCAATAATGAAATCGGTAAGTTGGGAAATAGCATCGAGGTCGATGCGGGGAAAATCGGTAGGCGGACCGACGTCGGACGCCACCGCCAGAATATCCGGGTCGTCCGGAAACAGCCAGGGCTTGGCGGTCTCGGCGCGATGCACTTCCAGCTTTGGGATGGGCTCACGCTTGTAGCCTTCGACCAGCACCAGATCGCACGGCGGCAGTTGCGCAAGCAGATCATCCAGCAAGGGCGGCGTGTCGCGATGCTCGGTCAGCACCGCCGTGCGGTGGTCCGACGCCAGCAGCACCGCCGCCGCGCCCGCCTCGCGCGCACGCCAACTGTCCTTGCCGGGGCGGTCGATGTCGAAGTCGTGGTGGGTGTGCTTGATCACCGCCACCTTCAGCCCGCGCGCCGCCAGTTGCGGCAGCACGCGCTCGATCAGCGTGGTCTTGCCGCTGCCGCTGTAACCTGTGATGCCGAATACTTTCATGCTTGCGTTGCCAGTCCGACTGAATAGGGTTATATTTTTTCATATATAACCCATTCCTGCCAACCACTTCCGCTCTCATCATGAACGCTACCGTTCTCACCGATCAGTTTGGCCGCCGCATCGACTACGTACGGCTGTCGGTGACCGACCGCTGCGACCTGCGCTGCAGCTATTGCATGCCGGAAGGTTTCACGGGCTTCGAGGAACCCGAGCACTGGCTCAACTTCGACGAGATCGAACGCCTGATCGGCGCGTTTGCGCGGCTCGGCGTGAGCCGCATCCGCCTGACCGGCGGCGAACCGCTGCTGCGACGCGACATCGCCGGACTGGCTGGGCGCATTGCCGCCCTGCCCGGCATTCATGACCTGTCAATGTCGACCAATGCCACCCAGCTCGACCGCCACGCACAGGCACTGAAAGCCGCCGGCGTGACGCGGCTCAACGTCAGTCTCGATTCGCTGCAGCAGGCGCGGGTGGAAAAAATCAATGGCCGCGATGTACTGGCCAAGGTGATGGCGGGGCTCGCCACCGCGCAGGACGCGGGCTTCACGCCGATCAAGCTCAACATGGTGGCGCTTGCCGGCACCAACGACGACGAAATCGACGAAATGGTGGCCTTCTGCATGGCGCGCGGCTTCGTGCTGCGGCTGATCGAGGCGATGCCGATGGGTGACACCGGCCGCAACGCCGAATACCTCGACCTGCAGCAGGTGAAGGAACGCCTGCGAGCGCAGTTCGATCTGGTCGAAACCACTCTGCATGGTGCCGGGCCTGCCCGCTATCTGGGTACCGCCGACGGCCGCTTCAACGTCGGCTTCATCACACCCATCTCGCAGCATTTCTGCCAGACCTGCAACCGTATCCGCGTCGCCGTCGACGGCACCGCCTACATGTGCCTGGGGCAGGAGGAAAAATTCGAATTCCGCCCGCTGCTGCGCGGCGGCTGTAGCGACGCCGAACTGGAAGCGGCCATTCTCGAAGCGATCAACCTCAAGCCGGAACGCCACGAATTCAACGAATCGCCGCACAAGATCCTGCGCTTCATGTCGATGACCGGCGGCTGAACCGCTTAAGCCGAACTTGCAGTGCGGAATCCCGCAAACGGATCGCGCCGATGCGGCAGGTAGAAATTGCGGAAGCCGGGACGCTTGAGGGACGGGTCGGTGACCGGCCCGCCGCCGCGCAATTCCCCGTGGGTGTGGAACCAGGGCTCTGAATAATCGTGATACGGATCGGGCGCAAAGCCCGGATACGGTGTGAACGGATCGCGCAGCCATTCCCACGCCATGCCCCAATGAAAATCCGGCTGCGCCACCGCACGCAGCCACTGCGCAGCCGTCGGCAGGCGCCGGCCCCTCCACGCAGCGAAAGCTTCGGCCTCAAAGCGGTTCACATGCAGCATGGGCGCCTCTGCACTCAGCGGCAGCCAGCGGTTGAAACGGCGCACCTGCCAGCCGCTGTTTGCCTGCTTCCAGTACACGGGATGATGCGCGTCGCTGGCCAGGCGCCAGGCCCAGCCGTCAGCCGACCATCCCGCCCGGCACTGGTAACCCCCCGCCTCGACGAATTCGGCGAAGGCCGTCTCGGACAGTGGATTTGCGTCGATGTCGAACGCCGCGACCGGAACCGTATGGCGCCATTTTTCATTGTCGAAAATGAACCCGTCGTCCGGTCCGCTCCCCAGCACCACTTCACCCCCACCAATCGCCAGCCGCTGCGCAGACAGCACGCCGGCAACGTCGGGGCGGGCGGGCGGCGCATAGCCCAGATCCTGGAAGGCCATCCACCAGGCCTCGATGTGCATCAGCTCGTGATAGAGACACAACTCGGCGAAATACGCGATTTCGGCGTCGAGTCCGCTGCGCAGGCGGGCGGTCACGGCATCGGCCACCTGGCTCGCGTAGGCGTCGACTGCCGCCGGCTCCAGCAAAGGCAGGTCCCAACGAACGTCGTGCGGTACGCTGGAGGAATCGTACAAGGCGTCGGCACCACGCAACAGGCTGGGCGCGCGCGCGCCGTCGGGCCTTTCGCGCAGGCACCAGCGTTCCTGGAACCAGACGATGTGTCCGTATTCCCACAGCGGCGGGTTCAGACGCTCTGCGCGCGGCCCCAGCCAGCCGCCGGCCGGCAGGCAGTCGATCAGTGCGCGCAAGCGGCCGCGCGCCCGCTCAAGCCGGTCGATAAGTTGGTCTGCGGTATGGCCGCTGACGGGTCGAGTTCGATTCATGTGTAATATAAAGCACTGTAGCCCAGCATTCCGGGTGCCCACTCTCGACAGACGAATTCGGACCATGAACGATACCCTCCTCGCTCCCCCCATCCGATTGACCCAGTTTTCCCACGGCGGCGGCTGCGGCTGCAAGATCGCACCCTCGGTGCTGCGCGAGATCCTGTCCGACACGCCCTTCGCGTCGCACCTCGCGGCGGCGTACCCTGATCTTTTGGTGGGCATCGAGCACGGCGACGATGCCGCAGTCTACCGGCTGAACGACGAACAGGCGATTGTGGCGACCACCGACTTCTTCATGCCCATCGTCGACGATCCCTACGAGTTCGGCCGCATCGCCGCTACCAATGCGCTATCCGACGTCTATGCCATGGGCGGACGGCCGTTGTTCGCCCTGGCCATCGTCGGCATGCCGATCGGCAAGCTGCCCAACAGCGTCATCCGGCAAATCCTCGCCGGTGGCGAGTCGGTATGCAAAGCCGCCGGGATTCCCATTGCCGGCGGCCATTCCATCGACGCGCCGGAGCCGATCTACGGCTTGGTCGGCATCGGCGTGGTGAATCCGCGCAAGGTCAAGCAGAACGGCGGTGGCCAGGCCGGCGACCTGCTGATTCTCGGCAAGCCGCTGGGCGTCGGCATCTACAGCGCGGCGCTGAAAAAGGGCCTGCTGAGCGCGGATCAATATGCGGTGATGATTGCCGCCACCACCCAGCTCAACACCGCGGGTGCCGATCTGGCCGAAATGGAGGGGGTGCATGCGATGACCGACATCACCGGCTTCGGCCTGCTCGGCCATCTGCTCGAAATCACCCGCGCATCGCAACTGTCGGCGCGCGTCGAATTGGCCCGTCTGCCCCTGTTTCCAGGCGTAGGCGAGTTGGCTCGGGGCGGCCATATCACCGGCGCCAGCGAGCGCAACTGGGCGAGCTATGGCAGCGAAGTCAATCTGGCCGACGGCATCGCCGACTGGCAGTGCGCCCTCTTGACTGATCCGCAAACCAGCGGCGGCTTGCTGGTGAGCTGCGCGCCTGAATCTAGAGAAGCGGTGCTGGAAATCTTTAGCCGGCACGGCTTCGCGCAGGCGACGGAAATCGGACGACTGGACGCCGGCAGCCAGGTTTCGATCGGGGCCTGAGTGTCCTTTACCTTCAAGGATTTCCCCGCTGCGTGCGACGATTTGCGCCGCGACGTGCTGGCCGGTCTGGCCGCCCGCCCCAAGTCCATTCCGCCCAAATACTTCTACGACGAAGCGGGCTGCCGGCTGTTCGAATCGATCTGCGCGCAGCCCGAATACACGCTCACCCGAACCGAAGAGGCGCTGCTGCGTGACCGGCTCGGCGACATCGCCGCCACCATTGGCCCGGTGGACTGCATCGTCGAACCGGGCGCCGGTGAGTGCGCCAAGGTGCGCCTGTTGCTGGAGGCCCTGCGCCCCCCCCACCTGGTCGTGCTGGACATTGCCGGCGCCCCGCTCGCTGCTGCGGCCGAACCACTCTCACGCGATTACCCGGGGCTTGCCGTCACCGCGCTGGGGATGGACTTCATCCACGATCTGGAAGCCGCGACACCCTGGCTGCCGGCCGGACGGCGGCTCATCTACTATCCCGGTTCAAGCATCGGCAACTTCGCGCCGGATGCAGCAACTGCCTTGCTAACCCGCTTTCGCCAGCTGGCCGGCGCGGAAGGCCAACTGCTCATCGGCTTCGACCTCAAGAAAGACCCGCAGCGGTTGCACGCCGCCTACAACGACGCTGCCGGCATCACCGCCGCCTTCAACCTCAACCTGCTTGAGCGGCTGAACCGCGAACTGGACGCCGACTTCGACCTCGCCCACTTTCGTCACTACGCGTTCTACAACCCAACCGCCGGCCGCATCGAAATGCACCTGGTCAGCCTCGCCGGACAGCATGTGACCGTCGCGGGCCGGCGCTTCAATTTCGCCCTCGGCGAAACGCTGCACACCGAAGACTCCTACAAATTCCGGCGCGACGAATTCAGCGCAATTGCGACAAACGCCGGCTGGCAGCTCGCTGCGGAATGGGAACACGACGGGTTCGCGATCCATCTATACAGGGGTTCCCGCTAGAAGCCGAGTTCGAGCAGAGAACGATTGCGCGCGCCATGCAGGATGAAATGCAGTTCATGTTTTTCCTCAAGCATTGAGTGATAACCCTGAAGTCGGACGGGTCGCGCAAACCTTGCAAGGCCGTAAAATTTCCACATGCCCAAACTTGAATCGCTCATCTTCGACAACGGCTTCGCCCGCCTGCCGGAAGCCTATTATTCGCGTGTCTGCCCGACGCCCGTCCCCGATCCCTACCTGGTCTGCTACAGCCCGGAAGCGCTGGCCTTGCTCGACCTCGATGCAAGCGAAATGACGCGTCCCGAGCTGATCGAGGCGCTGGCGGGCAACCAGCTGCTGCCGGGGATGGACGCGATCGCCGCACTGTACGCCGGCCACCAGTTTGGCCATTTCGTGCCCCAACTGGGCGACGGCCGCGCGATCCTCTTGGGCGAAGTCAAAAACGCAGCAGGCGAAGGCTGGGAAGTGCAGCTGAAGGGCGCCGGCCGCACCCCCTACTCGCGCGGCGGCGACGGCCGCGCGGTGCTGCGCTCGAGCATCCGCGAGTTTTTATGCTCGGAGGCGATGCATGCGCTCGGCATTCCCACCACCCGCGCGCTCGCCATCGTCGGCAGCGACCGCCCGGTGTACCGCGAGGATCAGGAGACCGCCGCGCTGGTCACCCGGCTGGCGCCGAGTTTCGTGCGCTTCGGTTCGTTCGAAGTCTTCTACTACCGCAACCAGATCGAGTCGATCAAACAGCTGGCCGACTACGTCATCGCGCGCTACTACCCGGAACTGGCCACGCTTTCCGACCCCTACCCCGAATTCCTGCGCCAGGTTGCGCTGCGCACGGCCGAACTGATGGCGCAGTGGCAGGCGGTGGGCTTTTCGCACGGGGTGATGAACACCGACAACATGTCCATCCTCGGCCTCACGCTCGACTACGGCCCGTTCGGCTTTCTCGACGCCTTCGATCCTGGCTATATCTGCAACCATTCCGACACGAGCGGGCGCTACGCCTTCGACCAGCAGCCGGACGTCGCCGCGTGGAACCTCACCAAGCTGGCACAGACGCTGGTGCCGCTGATGTCGGTGGAAACCGCATCGCAGGCGATCAGCGAATATCCGCAGGTGTTCGGCCGCGCCTACCTCGAGCGCATGGCCGCCAAGTTCGGCCTGCCGCCGGGCAGCGAAGCCGCCACGTTGGTCATGGACGCGCTGCAGCTGCTGGCGCAGAACCATGTCGACTACAGCATCTTCCTGCGCCGCCTGTGCGACTTCGACAGCGGGGAAAGTGCCCCCAACACGCCGCTGCGCGACCTGTTCCTCGACCGCGCAGGCCTCGATGCCTGGGCGGCGCGTTACGCCGCCACGCTGCGCCAGCAGGCTTCAATCGACGCCGAACGTGGTCAGGCGATGCGCATGGTCAATCCCAAATACATCCTGCGCAACCATTTGGCCGAAATCGCCATCCGCCGAGCGACAGACGATCGCGATTACAGTGAGGTCAATCGCCTGCACGCGCTGCTGACGCGGCCGTTCGACGAACAGCCGGAATACGAGGCCTACGCCGCCGAGCCACCCGACTGGGCCAGGCAGATTGAGGTAAGCTGCTCTTCGTGAACCGTAGTCCCACCCTGCTCGCCGGCCTCATGATCGTTACCCTGCTCGCCGGGTGCAGCGGGCAACCCATCCAGCGCCGTGACGGCAGCAGCAGCGTGCGCAGTTTCAGTATGAAGGAGCTGGTCAAGGGCGATATCGACACGGTGGTGGAAATCCACCAGCAGGAAATCATTGGCATCCTCAGGACGCTGACGCTTAAGTTCTATCGCCGCAATCCCAACGAGTGGCGCAAATCCGGCTTTGCCAGCGCCGACGCGGCAACCGCGGCCCTGTTCAAGCCGCTGCAGCACTGGCAGCTGGCGCAACAGAAAAACCTCCCCTGGGAAACCGTCCTGCTCGAACCGTGGCGTGCCGATTTCACCGGCGACCGGGTGAAGGCCCTGATGGACGGCCTGCTGGTCATGCACATGGCGGCATACAACCACCAGACCGAGTTTTATCTGCTGACCGAAGTGGATGCGCAGAAGCTCTACAACGCCGCACGCAATACCGAGGCCGTGGCGTGGAAGCTCTCCAATGCCAGAAATCTGCGCGGCGAGTTCATCCTGCTCTCCAACAGCATGGATGCCGGCGGCGTAGCCAACCTCAGCTTCGAGCGCGAATTCGGCAAGCTCATCGGCATCCAGGACACGCTGGCCCGGATCATCGAAGACAAAAGCAACCGCGCGATCCGCTTCGGCGTGGTCAACGTCGCCAGCATGGTCTTCCTGCCGATCTGACATGCGCGATCAGCAGGATGCCCATGCCCGTTGCGCCGCACTGACGCGCGACCAGTGGGCGTGGGAATTCCTCCGCCGCAACCCCGACTACCAGACCGACTACCGCCGCTTCATCGCGCTGTGGCGCGCGCTCGAAGCCGACTATGGCATGCCGCCCAATCGTGATTTCCAGCGCTGGAAGCGCGACCCGCGCGCCTATGGCCCGCTGCCGGGCGAGGCACCGCTCGCTGCGCCCAGCGGCGACCTGTGCGTGGGGGACGATGACCGCGTGCTGCTCGAATGCTGGATGGGCGCGAAATGGGGCTTCTACAAGTTCCCGCTCGATCCCGCGCGCACCGCGCCGCCCGGCTCCGACGAACTCGCCTGGCGCCCGCCGCAGCCCGCCGCACTTGTCGATGAGGCCTTTCGGCTGGACATCCGCTTCGACCTGTCGCTGCCGCTGCCGCCGCAACTGGAAGCGGCCAAATTCCACCTGGTCAGCCGCGCGGCCGAACTGCGGCGCAGTGGCCTTGCCGCGCCAATGACGGTGGCGAACCAGCGTGAACGCTGGACGATGATGTTGCAATTGCTGGATACAGGGAAAGCCTGCAGTGAGGAAGAAACGGCCCTGCTGCACGAAGCACGGGCGATGACGCGCTGCGGCTATCGGGAGATTCTGCGGCTGGTTGAACCCGGCGCGGACACAAAATAAAACCGGGACGCGATGCCCCGGTTTTATTTGATTCACCCTGCCAGCAAGCTGGATCAGGCAAGTCGCTTCTGTAAGCTGATTTTAGCGAGTCGCTTCCGCGAAGCCGGCTTAAGCGAAATTCGCTTCCGCGAATTTCCAGTTCACCAGCTTGTCGAGGAAGGTCTCGACGAACTTGGGGCGCAGGTTGCGGTAGTCGATGTAATAGGCATGCTCCCACACGTCGATGCACAGCAGGGCCGTGTCGCCGGTGGTCAGCGGGGTGCCGGCGGCGCCCATGTTGACGATGTCGACCGAGCCGTCGGCCTTTTTCACCAGCCAGGTCCATCCGGAACCGAAGTTGCCGACGGCGCTGGTCTGAAAGGCTTTCTTGAATTCGTCGAGGCTGCCCCACTTGGCATTGATAGCGTCGGCCAGCGCGCCAGTCGGTGCACCGCCGCCGTTGGGCGACAGGCAATTCCAGAAGAAGGTGTGGTTCCACACCTGGGCGGCGTTGTTGTAGATGCCGCCAGCAGGGGCAGTCTTGACGATGTCCTCGAGCGACTTGCTCTCGAAGTCGGTGCCCTTGATCAGGTTGATGAGGTTGGTCACGTAGGCCTGATGGTGCTTGCCGTAGTGGTACTCAAAGGTTTCCTGGGACATGTGCGGCACAAGTGCGTCCATGGCAAAAGGCAGTGCGGGCAAAGTGTGTTCCATGACTCTCTCCAGAATTGAATGAACAACAATCAATATAGTGTGTCGCGCAAGCGTGACAAGCTGATGGGGCGGCACGATTGAGCGCAATGGGAAATGTGCCGGGATCCCATCAAGGATTTATCCCTGGGGACATCGACGATGGCTTGTGTGTGGCCGGACGAGATGTGTGTCCGGCTGAGGTTGTGGCGTGCTAAATGTTGCACGCACAACGGGAAACTGGTCGGGACGAGAGGATTTGAACCTCCGACCACTTGACCCCCAGTCAAGTGCGCTACCAGGCTGCGCTACGCCCCGATCAAGCCCGCAATTCTAACAGATGAGCCGCGTCTGGCGGAAGCCCGTCAGGCCAATATTTTCAGGATGGCCGTGATTTCGGCGCGCAGTTTGCCGACATCAAGCGCGCTTGAAGCGGGCGCAGTCTCGGGTGGGGTTTCGCTATCGTGCTCCAGGCGTTGCCGCGCGCCGCTGATGGTGAATCCCTCTTCGTACAGCAGTTCACGGATGCGGCGGATCAGCAGCACCTCGTGGTGCTGGTAGTAGCGCCGGTTGCCGCGCCGCTTGACCGGACGCAGCTGGGCGAATTCCTGCTCCCAGTAACGCAACACATGCGCCTTGACGGCGCACAGTTCGGACACTTCACCGATGGTGAAATAGCGTTTCGCCGGAATCGGCGGGAGTTCACTCTTCGCTGGGCGTTCCAATTTGGGCGCCTTCGACCTGGGACTTGAGTTTCTGGCTGGCGTGGAAGGTCACCACGCGACGCGCGGAAATCGGCATTTCTTCGCCGGTTTTTGGATTGCGGCCCGGCCGCTGCGGTTTCTCGCGGCACTGAAAATTGCCGAAACCGGACAGTTTGACGATGTCGCCCTTTTCGAGGGACAAACGGATTTCGTCGAAAAACGACTCGACGACATCCTTGGCCTCGCGTTTGTTCAGGCCCACTTTTTCGAACAGCAGTTCGGCTAGATCAGCTTTGGTGAGGGTGGTCATGCTTGTGTGTTGTCAGGGGGTGGCTGGTGAAAAATAGGGTCACGCACGCGCCAACAAAATTAGTTTTGCGTTATGCACGCAAACTGGCATCGCACTGATGACGCGCGGCGCTAACCAGTTTTTGCACGGCTTCGTCCACTTCCTGATCCGTTAATGTGCGTTCAGTATCTTGCATAACTACCCGTATGGCAAGGCTTTTTTTGTTTTCAGGCATGCCTTTTCCGCGGTAGTCGTCGAATACATCGATCGACCGTACACAGCCGGCCGAGGCCTCGCGCAACGCGGCCAGCAACTCGCCTGCGGGCATCCGGACGTCCAGCACGAACGCCAGATCGCGCCGCACCTGCGGGAAGCGGGACAACGCTGCATGCCGCGATAAGCTGCGCTGGACGAGCACCTGACTGCCGAGTTCGAACAGCACCGGCGCGGCCGGCAGGTCGAACGCCTGCACCAGACGCGGATGCAGGGTGCCGACCCAGCCGATGGACTGGCCTTCGGCCCACAGTTCGGCACACTGTCCGGGGTGCAGGGCGGGATGTGCACCGCTGCGGGCATCGAGCGCATGCCCGAACAGCCGTTCCAGGTCACCCTTGAGGTCGAAGAAATCGACGCGGCGCGATGGCGCGCCCCATTGCTCGGGAAGCGCGTCGCCGTAGACCAGGCCGCCCAGTTTCATCGGCTGCTCGGCAAGCGATGCATACACCCGCCCCAATTCGAAAATCCGCACCCGCTCCTGCTGGCGATTGAGGTTGTGACGCAGGGTTTCGATCAGGCCGCCCCACAGGGTCGTGCGCATTGCCGATAACTGGCTGGCGAGGGGGTTGGCGAGCAGCAGCGGACGCGCGCCGGCATCCAGCGCCGTTTCCCACGCGGGATCGACAAAGCTGTAGGTGATGACTTCCTGATAATCCAGGTCGACCAGCATCTGGCGCAGGGTGTCGTCGGCCAGCACCGTCTCGTCCTGCGGCAGCATGCGCGAAGGCGCCGCCGGCGGCTGGGCGGGAATGTTGTCGTAGCCGAACAGGCGCACCGCCTCTTCGATCAGGTCTTCCTCGATTGCGAGGTCGAAACGGAAACTCGGCGGCGTGACGACGAGGCGGTCGTCCTGGCGTTCGACATTCATGCCCAGCGCGGCGAGGTCGCGCGCCACCTGGTCGGCGTCGAGCTCGATGCCCGCCACGCGCGTCAGGCGCGCCAGCCGCAGAGTGATCGGCTCGCGCCTGGGCAATTCGGCGACTGCCTCGGTGATCGGTCCGGCCTGGCCGCCGCAGATGTCGAGGAGCAGCTGCGTCGCGCGTTCCATCGCCTGGCGGGTGGCGCCGAAATCGACGCCGCGCTCGAAGCGGTGCGACGAATCGGTCGACAGCCCCAGGCGGCGCGCGCGGCCGGCAATCGCCGCCGGTGCGAAAAATGCGGCCTCCAGCATGACGTCGACGGTGACGCGCTCCACGCTGGTCGGCTTCCCGCCCATGATCCCGGCCAGCGCCACCGGCCCGCCGGCATCGGCGATCACCAGCATGTCGGGGGCAAGTTCGGCGACCTGGCCGTCCAGCAGTTCGAGTGTCTCGCCCGCACGGGCCAGCCGCACCTCGATGCCGCCGTTGAGGCGCGACAGGGCGAAGGCATGCATCGGTTGGCCGAGTTCGAGTAGCACGTAGTTGGTGATGTCGACCGGCGCCAGCAGCGGACGGATGCCGCTGCGCTCCAGCCGTTCCGCCATCCAGCGCGGGGTGCTGGCCTGCGCATCGATGCCGCGCACCACCCGCGCCAGATAGCGCGGACAGGCCTCGGGCGCCGATAGCTGCATCGGCACCATGTCCTCGATGCGTTCAGCGACCCCGCCAATCTGCGGCAGCCGCACCTCGGCGCCGGTGATCGCGCCGACCTCGCGCGCCAGGCCCTGCATCGACAGGCAGTCCGCGCGGTTGGGCGTGAGCTTCAGCGTGATGAGGGTGTCGTCCAGATTGAGCCAGTTGCGGAAGTCCTCGCCGACCGGCGCATCGGCATCCAGCACCATCAGGCCGTCGGCCGCCCCTTCCAGGCCCAGTTCCCTGGTCGAGCACAGCATGCCGAAGGATTCGACGCCGCGCACCTTGACGACCTTGATCTCGAACCCGGGCAATTTGGCGCCGGGGCGGGCGCACGGTACCTTGAGTCCGGCCGCTGCGTTGGGCGCACCGCACACGATGGTGACCGGCGAAGATTCGCCGACATCGACCTGGCACACGCGCAGACGATCGGCGTCGGGATGGTTCTCCGCTGACAGGATTTCGGCCACCACCACGTTGTTGAAAGGCGGCGCGGCAGGGGACAAGGCCTCTACCTCCAGTCCAGCCATGGTCAGGGCATGGGCCAGCTGGGCGGTATCGAGCGCGGGATTGACGAGGCTGCGCAGCCAGGATTCTGGAAATTGCATGTTAAAGCGCTCTAGTGTGTGAATTGCTTGAGAAAGCGAAGGTCATTTTCGAAGAACAGCCGCAGGTCATCGACGCCGTAACGCAGCATCGCCAGGCGCTCGACGCCCAAACCGAAGGCAAAGCCGACAAAGCGCTCGGTATCGATGTCAACGTGCTTGAACACGTTGGGATGCACCATGCCGCAGCCCAGCACTTCCAGCCAGCCGGTGTGCGAGCACACCCGGCAGCCTTCGCCGCCGCACATCACGCAGCCGATGTCCATTTCGGCCGACGGTTCGGTGAAGGGAAAGAACGACGGGCGGAAGCGCACCGGCAGATCGTCGCGCTCGAAGAAGTTGCGCATGAAGTCGGCGAGCACGCCCTTGAGGTCGGCAAACGACACCGTCTCGTCGACCCACAGGCCTTCGATCTGGTGGAACATTGGCGTGTGCGTGACGTCGGAATCGCAGCGATACACCCGCCCCGGCGCGATGATGCGCAGCGGCGGCTGGTGGGTCTGCATGTGACGCACCTGCACCGGCGAGGTGTGGGTGCGCAGCAGCTCGCCCCCACCCAAATCATCCTGGCGCAGGTAGAAGGTGTCGTGCATCGCCCGTGCCGGATGGTCTTCCGGGATGTTGAGCGCGGTGAAGTTGTAGAAGTCGGTCTCGATTTCGGGCCCCGTCGCCACCTCGAAGCCGATCGAGCGGAACAATGCCTGAATGCGCGCCAGCGTGCGCGAAACCGGATGCAGGCCACCGTGCCCCAAACCCCGTCCCGGCAGCGTCACGTCCAGCGTTTCGGCCGCCAGCTGGCGATCCAGTTCGGCCTGCTGCAGCGTGTCGCGGCGGCTTTTCAGCGCCGCCTCGACCGCCTGCTTGGCTTCGTTGATGCGAGCGCCGGCGGTCTTGCGCGCGTCGGCGGGCATCGCACCCAGGCTTTTCAGCAGTTCGGTGAGTTGACCGCTTTTACCCAGGTAGCCCGCCTTGACCTGTTCCAGCGTCGGCAAATCGGGACTGGCCTGAATCGCGGCGAGAGCGTCTGCAACGATTTCGTTTGGATTGCGCATGGCGGTTTTTTTATATCTTGAATTGATCCGCGAAGAACGCGAAGTTCACAAAGAAAGGCGAAACGACTGAAGCTGCGGTCGATACGCCAGCCGGTCCTCTCTTCGCGCGTCTTCGCGCCCTTCGCGGATAAACTCGTTTGAACAATACCAACAAAAAAAGGCCTTGCGGCCTTTTTTTGTGACGGTTTGACGGCTTACGCCGCCAGCTTGGCCTTGACCTGATCGACGATCTTGGCAAAGGCATCCTTGTCGAAAATCGCGATATCGGACAGCACCTTGCGGTCGATCCCGATCTCGGCGCGCGACAGGCCGTTCATGAACACGCTGTAGGTCAGGCCGTACTGACGCGCGGCGGCGTTGATACGGGCAATCCACAGCCTGCGGAACTGGCGCTTGCGCTGACGACGGTCGCGGTACTGATACTGACCGGCTTTCATCACCGCTTCGTTGGCAACGCGGAATACGTTCTTGCGACGACCGCGATAACCCTTGGCGGCGTCGATGATCTTTTTGTGACTGGCGCGGGCGGTTACACCCCGTTTGACGCGTGGCATGGTCTTTCTCCTTTATGCGTAGGGCAACATGCGTGAAACCGACTTGTGGTCGCTGGCATTGACAGTTTCCATGCCGCGCAACTGGCGCTTACGCTTGGTGCTCTTCTTGGTGAGAATGTGACGCATGAACGCGTGCGAGCGCTTGAATCCGCCGCCGCCCAGTGCACGGAACCGCTTGGCGGCGCCGCTCTTGGTCTTCATCTTAGGCATGATGCTTCCTTTTATCTCATGCGGCCAGGTGATCCCACGACGTGGAATGCTTCACCAACCCGACTGCACGTATTGTGGCGTTTTTACCCTCTCGGGTTGAGAAACGCCGGTCTCATTGAATCTAAATCTTCCTGGCTTAAATCTTCTTTTTCGGCGCCAGCATCATCACCAGTTGACGACCTTCCATCTTGGGAAACTGCTCGACCACCGCCAGTTCGGCCAGGTCGGCCGCGACCCGCCTCAACTGGTTCATGCCGATGTCCTGGTGAGCCATTTCACGGCCCCGAAAACGCAGTGTAATCTTGGTCTTATCGCCTTCTTCCAGAAACTTGATCAGGTTGCGCAGCTTGATCTGGTAATCGCCTTCGTCGGTACCCGGACGGAACTTGATTTCCTTGATCTGGACCTGCTTCTGCTTCAGCTTGGCTTCGTGCTGCTTCTTGCTTTCCTGGTACTTGAACTTGCCGTAGTCCATGATCTTGCACACGGGCGGCTGGGCCGTCGGCGCAATTTCCACCAGATCCAGTTCAGCCTCTTCTGCCTGACGCAGCGCATCGTAAATTTTTACGATGCCAAGCGGCTCGCCTTCCACACCGACCAAACGTATCTCAGAGGTGGTAATTTCCCCATTGATGCGTGTCTGTTTCTTTTCTGTCGCGATGAGTTGTTCTCCAAATGAAAACCTGACGCTGCGCGTCGAGGCAAAAAGGCCAAACCAAAAATAAAGAAGGCGCGGGACGAAGTCCCTACGCCTTGTTTGACCGCTATTACTGGCGCGCCAGCGTTTCCGCTTTCAGGCGCGCCATCAAGTCATCCAAACTGAGCTGCCCCAGATCCTGGTTGCCGCGGGCACGGACGGAAACCATCCCGGTTTCCATTTCCTTGTCGCCGACCACCACCTGATAAGGCAGCTTTTGCAAGCTATGTTCGCGGATTTTATAAGTAATCTTGTTATTACTCAAGTCCGACATCGCACGGATGCCTGCCTCGCGCAGCGCGCGGGTGACTTTTTGCGCATATTCGGTCTGGCGCTCGCTGATATTCATCACCATCACCTGCACCGGCGCCAGCCACAACGGGAAGTTGCCGGCATGGTGCTCGATCAGGATGCCGATGAAGCGCTCCATCGACCCAAGAATCGCGCGGTGCAGCATCACCGGGGTTTTGCGGCTGTTGTCCTCGTCGACGAATTCGGCGTCGAGGCGCACCGGCAGGTTGAAATCGAGCTGGATGGTGCCGCACTGCCACAGCCGGTGAAGCGTGTCTTTCAGCGTGAACTCGATCTTGGGGCCGTAGAACGCGCCCTCACCCGGCTGCAAGTCGTAGGCCAGCTTGCTCTTGTCGAGCGCCGCCGCCAGCGCCGCTTCGGCCTTGTCCCAGGACGCGTCCGAGCCGACCCGCTTGTCCGGCCGGGTCGACAGCTTGACCAGCACATCCTCGAAGCCGAAGTCAGCGTAGGTCTTCTGCAGCATGACGATGAAGTCGGCGACTTCCTGCTCAATCTGGTCTTCGGTGCAGAAAATGTGGGCGTCGTCCTGGGTAAAACCGCGCACCCGCATGATGCCGTGCAGCGCGCCCGAGGGCTCGTTGCGGTGGCACGAACCGAACTCGGCCAGGCGCAGCGGCAGGTCGCGATAGGAATGCAGGCCGCTGTTGAAAATCTGCACGTGGCCGGGGCAGTTCATCGGCTTGACCGCGTAGTCGCGGTTTTCCGACGACGTGGTGAACATGTTGTCGCGGTAGTTTTCCCAGTGGCCGGACTTCTCCCACAGGCTGCGGTCCATCACCGCCGGGGTGCGTACTTCCTGGTAACCGTATTCGACGAACTTCTGCCGCATGTACTGCTCGATCTGCTGCCACACGATCCAGCCCTTGGGGTGCCAGAACACCATGCCCGGCGCCTCGTCCTGCATGTGCAGCAGGTCGAGCTGCTTCGCCAGCTTGCGATGGTCGCGCTTCTCGGCCTCTTCCAGCCGATACAGGTAGGCTTCGAGGTCTTCCTTCTTCGCCCATGCCGTGCCGTACACGCGCTGCAGCATCTCGTTCTTCGAGTCGCCGCGCCAGTAGGCGCCGGCCAGCTTCATCAGCTTGAAGTGTTTGAGCTTGCCGGTCGACGGCACGTGCGGGCCGCGGCACAGGTCGATGAAATCGCCTTCACGGTAGAGCGAAATGTCCTCATTGCTCGGGATCGACGCGATGATCTCGGCCTTGTAGGCTTCGCCCATATTCTTGAAGAAGGTCACAGCCTCGTCGCGCGGCATCACGCTGCGCTCGACCGGGATGTCCTGCTTCGCCAGCTCGGCCATTTTCTTCTCGATAGCCACCAGGTCTTCCGGCGTGAACGGGCGCTTGTACGAGAAATCATAAAAGAAGCCGTCCTCGATCACCGGGCCGATGGTGACCTGCGCATCGGGGAATAGCGACTTCACCGCATACGCCAGCAGGTGTGCGGTGGAATGGCGAATCATGTCGAGGCCGTCGGCGTCGCGGTCGGTGACGATAGACAACTGCGCATCGGCGTCGATCACATGGCTGGTATCGACCAGTTCGCCGTTGACCCGCCCGGCGAGCGCCGCCTTGGCAAGGCCGGCGCCGATGCTGGATGCGACCTGCGCGACCGTGACCGGACCCTCGAACGGGCGGACGGAACCATCGGGAAGCGTGACGTTGACCATGATTCAAACTCCAGAAACAAAAAAAAGCGCGGACCGACCGCGCTTTTGGGTATTACAGGAAGATTGCAGAGACTCTGCGAACAGCGATGCGCCGGGTTTATCCAGTAACAAGCCGACTAGTTCGCGTTGACATCTCACAAGCTCCACGGGGCGAACCCCACTAAAACGGGTCATCCCGACCCTTCAAATATTTGGTAGGCGCGAATGGACTCGAACCATCGACCCCCACCATGTCAAGGTGGTGCTCTAACCAGCTGAGCTACGCGCCTAATGCGGGGCGGATCATAACCGAAACGCCACGCGCGTGTCGAGTCGGCCGGGGTTTTTTTGTCTTGCCTCACGCCAGCGGCCAGCGCCGGATCACGTCGTAATGCATTCCGTCGACTTCGCGGCGCGAAGCCACCAGCACGAAATCGCTGATCGGCCAGTGTACCGGCATGCACTCAGGCACCTCACCGCCGGCGGAATTGCGCAGCAGGGTGACATGCGGCACGTGCGGACGCGCATCGACGGCAAACCCGGCGCCCTGCAAGGCGGCATTCACCGCGTCGACCAGTTCGAGGTGCTGCGGCGGCGCCTGGCTCGCACCCAGCCAGCCGATCCGGTTGTGCCGCCAGTAGCCGGCCTGATCGAGGACGAGTTCGAACGCATCAGCCTGAGCAGCGTCGACGCAGGCGGTCAGGGCATCCAGTTGTTCGGCCGGCGTGCTGCCGAGAAAGACCAGGGTGATGTGCAGGGTCTCCGCGCGCATCCGCCGGCCGCCCAAGTGCTGATGCAGCCACTTGCCGGCGCGGTTGAGTGCGTCGCGGGTGGCATCATCCGGCCACAGGGCGAAGAACAGCCGTAGCGTGTCGGGGTCGACCGGCCCGGATTCTGTCAGACCGGGTTCAATCACGCGCGATCAGGCACACCGCTTCCGCCGCGATGCCCTCGCCGCGTCCAGTGAAACCGAGTTTTTCGGTGGTGGTGGCCTTGACGTTGACGTGCTCAATCGCAACGCCGAGGTCGTCCGCGATATGCGCCGTCATCCTCGCAATATGCGGGGCCATTTTCGGTGCCTGCGCGATGATCGTGGCGTCGACGTTGCCGACGCGCCAGCCGCGGGACTTCAATTGTTCGGCCACCCGGCGCAGCAGGATGCGGCTGTCAATGCCGGCAAACGCCGCGTCGGTATCCGGGAAATGGCGGCCTATGTCGCCCAGCCCTGCCGCGCCCAAGAGCGCGTCGCAGATCGCGTGCAGCAGCACATCGGCGTCGGAATGCCCGGCCAGTCCCAGCTCAAAGGGAATGTCGACGCCGCCGAGGATGAGCTTGCGGTTCTCGGCAAAGGCGTGCACGTCGAAGCCGTGGCCGATGCGGAGTTCACTCATTCAAGTGCTCCAGGATCAGGCCCGCCAGAACCAGGTCCTGCGGATAGGTGACTTTGAGGTTACGACTGTCGGATTCGACCAACTTTGGCTGCAAGCCGAGCTGTTCGATGGCGGAGGCTTCGTCGGTCATGTCAGCACCTGCTGCACGCAAGGCTTCGCTCAAGGTTCCATGCCGGAACATTTGCGGCGTCTGCGCCTGCCACAGGCCGGCGCGCGGCACGGTGGCTTCGGCGCGTGCGCCTGATTCAGTACCGGCGGCGCGCTTCAGGGTGTCGGCCACGGGCACGGCGAGCAGGCCGCCGACCGGATCATCGGCCACCTCATCGAGCAATCGGCTCAAGGATTCTGCCGGCAAGCATGGCCGCGCCGCGTCGTGCACCAGCACCCAGTCGTCCGCCGCGCATTCTGTCGCCATCGCCTGCAGCCCGTTCAACACGGTCTCGGCGCGGGTGGCACCGCCGCAGCGCAGCACCTGCAAGCGATCTTCCCAACCTGCCCACTCGTAGTTCCCCCACCTTTTGTCGGTGGGCGAGAGCACGACGAAAAGCTTGGAGATTCGAGGCTCGCGTGCCAACACAATCAGCGCATGCGCAATCATCGGGATCGAGTTAAGCGGCATATATTGCTTGGCCACTTTCCCGCCCATGCGCGAGCCGCTTCCTGCGGCAGGGATCAGTGCGTAAAAACTCATGCGTCGCCTCCGGGCGCCAATACATCACGATTGCCGTTGGATTGCATCGACGACACCAGGCCGGCGCGCTCCATGTCCTCGATCATGCGCGCGGCACGGTTGTAGCCGATGCGCAGCTGGCGCTGCACCGACGAGATCGACGCGCGGCGCGTTTTCAGCACGTAGGCCACGGCCTGGTCGTACAGCGGATCGGCTTCCGCCGCCTCGCCGAATTCGCCGCCGCCCTCGCCCGTTTCTTCCAGCGACTCGAGCACGCCTTCGATGTATTCGGGTTCGCCCAGCGATTTCAGATAATCGACCACGCGGTGCACTTCGGCGTCGGATACGAAGGCGCCGTGCACCCGTTGCGGGTGCCCGGTGCCGGGCGGCAGGTAGAGCATGTCGCCCTGCCCCAGCAAGGCCTCGGCGCCCATCTGGTCGAGAATGGTGCGCGAGTCGATCTTGGAGGACACCTGGAAGGCGATGCGCGTCGGGATGTTGGCCTTGATCAGGCCGGTGATGACGTCGACCGACGGCCGCTGCGTCGCCAGAATCAAGTGAATGCCGGCCGCCCGCGCCTTCTGCGCCAGCCTCGCGATGAGCTCCTCGACCTTCTTGCCGACCACCATCATCAGGTCGGCGAGCTCGTCGATCATCACCACGATCATCGGCATGGTTTCCAGCGGCTCGGGATTGTCCGGCGTCAGGCTGAACGGATGCGTCAGCGGCGTGCCTGCTTTCTTCGCGTCGCGCACCTTCTGGTTGTAGCCCGCGAGGTTGCGCACGCCGACGGCCGACAGCAGCTTGTAGCGCCGCTCCATTTCGCCCACGCACCAGTTGAGCGCGCTGGCGGCCTGCCTCATGTCGGTGACCACCGGCGCCAGCAGATGCGGGATGCCCTCGTAAATCGACAGTTCCAGCATCTTGGGGTCGACCATGATCATGCGCACGGCGGACGGGTCGGACTTGTACACCAGCGACAGGATCATGGCGTTGACGCCGACCGACTTGCCCGAGCCGGTGGTGCCCGCGACCAGCAGGTGCGGCATCTTGCCGAGGTCCGCCACCACCGGGTTGCCGGCGATGTCCTTGCCCAGCGTGATGGTCAAGGGGCTGGCGCTGTCGTGGTAGGCCTTGGAGCCGAGAATCTCGCTCAAACGCACCATCTGCCGCTTGGGATTGGGAATTTCCAGCCCCATGGTGTGCTTGCCGGGGATCGCCTCGACCACGCGGATGCTGATCACCGACAGCGTGCGCGCCAGATCCTTTGCCAGATTGACGATCTGGTTGCCCTTCACCCCCACCGCCGGCTCGATCTCGTAGCGCGTGATCACCGGGCCGGGCGATGCCGAGACGACCTTCACCTCGACGCCGAATTCGGCGAGCTTGCGCTCGATCATCAGGGACGTGAATTCCAGCGCCTCGGCGCTCGCGGTTTCCACCGCCTCCTCGGCCGGGTCGAGCAGATGCAGCGGCGGCAAGGGCGAGTCGGGCAGATCGGAGAACAGCGGCGACTGTTTTTCGGTGACGGCGCGCTCGGATTGCGGCACCTCCTTCACCACCGGCTCGATGCGGATCGGCGGCGCATCGACGCGCTTTTTCTTTTCCACCGACACGATGGCCTCGCGTTTCTGCTGCGCCACCTCGCCCAGTTGGCGGTCACGATACGCCTGCCAAGCCTGGATCGACTTCCACCAGGTCCGCTCCACCCACTCGCCGGTGCGCTCGGCCATGCCCAGCCACGACACGCCTGTGAACAGGCTGAACCCGACCGCCATCAGCAGCAGCAGGACCAGCGAGCCGCCGGTGAACCCCAGCAGCGCACCCGCCACCCCCCCAATGCCAGCCCCCAGCACGCCGCCGTGCGTGTCAGGCAGCGCCACCGTCCAGTGCCAGGCGCGCAGCCATTCGACTCCAGTGCTGGCAAGCAGCAGCAGGCCGAATCCGCCGAGCCGGAACCAGCGTTGGCGGCCGTCCGCCAGTGGAGTTTCATCCAGATGGCGAAAGGTATGGATGACATAGGCCACTGCCAGCAGCACCCACCACCAGGCCGACACGCCAAAAATCATCAGCAGCAAATCGGACAACCAGGCGCCGCTTTTGCCGCCAAAGTTATGGATCACAGCGCCATCGCCGGTGGTGCTGAAACCGGAGTCGGCCACATTATGGGTGAGCAGAATCGCCGCCAGCAGCAGCGCGGCAAATCCCACCAGCAGCGCACGGGCTTCGCGCAGCAGACGCTGCATACGGGGCGGCAAGGGGGTCGGTGAACGGGAAGCAGGACGCGCCATGGGAACTTAACAAACCAGAGTGCTTTGAATTATACCGGGCAGGCAGCATGGAAACGCTGCCGCCAAGTTTGGTTAGAATAGCCAGCTTTCCCATCGTCCGAGCGCAGACCATGAGCACCCAACACCACAAACTCGTCATTCTCGGTTCCGGCCCCGCCGGTTATTCCGCCGCCGTCTACGCCGCGCGCGCCAACCTCTCGCCGGTCGTCATCACCGGCATGCAGCAGGGCGGCCAGCTGATGACCACCACCGAAGTCGACAACTGGCCGGCCGACGTCGACGGCGTGCAGGGCCCCGAGCTGATGGACCGCTTCCAGCGCCACGCCGAACGCTTCAAGACCGAAATCATTTTCGACCAGATCAATGCCGTCAAACTGACCGAAAAGCCCTTTAGCCTGACCGGCGACTCCGGCACTTACACCTGCGATGCGCTGATCATCGCCACCGGCGCCTCGGCCATGTACCTGGGCCTGCCATCCGAGGAAGCGTTCATGGGCAAGGGCGTATCGGGCTGCGCCACCTGCGACGGTTTCTTCTACAAGAACCAGGATGTAGCGGTCATCGGCGGCGGCAACACCGCGGTCGAAGAAGCGCTGTATCTCGCCAACATTGC
Organism: Thiobacillus denitrificans; assembly: GCF_001530125.1. Taxonomy (GTDB): domain Bacteria; phylum Pseudomonadota; class Gammaproteobacteria; order Burkholderiales; family Thiobacillaceae; genus Thiobacillus; species Thiobacillus denitrificans_C. The sequence goes on from NZ_LDUG01000033.1 coordinate 111,293, forward strand.
CCGCCACGTCACCGTGGTGCACCGCCGCGACACCTTCAAGTCCGAGAAAATCCTGGTCGACCACCTGATGGCCAAGGTCAAGGAAGGCAAGATCACCCTCGCGCTCAATAACACGCTGGACGAAGTGCTGGGCGACAAGACCGGCGTCACCGGCATGCGCATCAAGAGCACCAAGGACGGTAGCACCAAGGACATCGCGCTCACCGGCGTGTTCATCGCGATCGGCCACAAGCCCAACACCAGCTTGTTCGAAGGCCAGCTCACGCTCGAAGGCGGCTACATCGTCACCCGCGGCGGCAACAAGGGCAACGCCACCGCCACCAGCATCGAAGGCGTGTTCGCCGCCGGCGACGTGCAGGATCACATCTACCGCCAGGCCGTCACCAGCGCCGGCACCGGCTGCATGGCCGCGCTCGACGCCGAGCGCTACCTGGACGCGCTCGGCAAGGCGTAAGTCAAAACAAGCCATACCTTTGTCATTGCGAGCGAAGCGTGGCAATCCAGCGTCCTGATCAATCTCCCGTTCTGGATTGCCACGTCGCTACGCTCCTCGCAATGACGGCTTGTTCCACACTTCGGTAAAGGTATACAGCATGAAGCGCGCCCGCGACAGTGCACTTACCCCCGCCTCCTTCGAGGCGCTGGCCCGCATGCGCCGCGCGCTGCGCGAGCAGGCCGCGGCGCCGGTCTTGCTTCACCAGGCACCGCATAAGCCCAAGGTTCCGGAGGACGGCGTCATGCTGTTTCGCCGTGCCGTCGCCGACGTTGTTCCCCTTCCCCCGTCCGGCCGTGTGGAGCCCACGCGTCCACGCCCCAAGCCCATCGCTCGCCAGCGCCTGCGCGACGAGCAGCAAGTGCTGGTCGACGCCCTGGCAGACCCCTGGGACTGGGAAGCCGCCACCGCCACCGGCGAGGAGCTGGTTTTCTCGCGCCCCGGCGTGCCAACTGCCGCGCTGCGGAAACTGCGGCGCGGCGGCTGGGTCATCCAGGGCGAGCTCGACCTGCACGGCCACACCGGCGATGAAGCACGGATTGCACTGGCCGCCTTCCTCAACCGCGGCATGCTCGAAGACCGGCGCTGCGTACGCATCATCCACGGCAAGGGCCACGGCTCGAAAAACCGCCTGCCGGTATTGAAAAACAAGGTGCGCCACTGGCTCACCCAGCGAGAAGACGTGCTCGCCTTCTGCCAGGCACGCACCATCGACGGCGGCGCCGGTGCCGTCATCGTGTTATTGAAATCTTCGTCACGTTAAAGAGACCCACCATGAGCGAATCCGTCATCAAAGATTTCGAACTGCCGTCCACCGGCAATGCCACCTTCAAACTGTCCGATCATTGCGGCAAGAACGTCGTCGTCTATTTCTACCCCAAGGACAACACATCAGGCTGCACCCTCGAAGGCCAGGAATTCCGCGATCTGTATGGCGACTTCACCAAGGCGAATACGATTGTCGTCGGCGTCTCACGCGACAGCCTCAAATCGCACGAAGGCTTCAAAGCCGAATTCGACTTTCCATTCGAGCTACTCGCCGACACCGATGAAAAGGTCTGCGAACTGTTCGGCGTGATGAAGCTGAAAAACATGTACGGCAAGCAGGTGCGCGGCGTCGAGCGCAGCACCTTCGTGTTCGACGTCAACGGCAAACTGGTCAAGGGCTGGCGAGGGTTAAAGGCGCCAGGCCATGCGGCGGAAGTGTTGGCGTTTGTAAAGACGCTTTGAGCGCTTGATGCCCGATCCGTCATTGCGAACGCCACGGAGCAATCCAGTTTGAATGAATTAAGGCTCGCAGCACCGCCGAGCAGCGCATGTTGTAGTCGACTGCTATCCGTTGGCCGGGGCAGCCCACCCTCATCCCAATTGTCCTCCCTTTACTTCGCGTGCCCTAAAGGGACGTGCGTAGCCGATTGTCAAATTTTCTCTAATAGATGTCGTTAAGCGCTTGTAATTTTCGATAAAAACAGAAGGGACGCGAAAATGAGAAGGCGTGATTTTTTGACAGAGCTCGCCCTGCTCCCGGCTTTAGCTGTTCAAGCTCACTCTGAATATTTTTCTCAGCAGGTTGCATAAGAGTGGCTAACGTCAAGTTAAGGGGCGCGCCGCTTTTGGCGCGTCCCGCTTGAACGAGGGGTTAGGCTGGCCTGCGGCTCTACAAGACGTCCTGTGACGTACTTGTGAAGGACGCTGGACATCAGTGTTTGATAAGGGATCGCTTCTTCTGCGGCCTTTGCTTGAATATCGTCGAGGTCGCGGGATGAGATGCGAATATTGACCCGCTTGTCTTTAGCCAGAGAGGCAGAAGCCATTGCCGCAAAACGTGCGATTTCACTTTTGTTTTTGGCGACGGGCTGCCACTCACCCCTTTCAAAAGAAGCCAGAATTTCTTCTTCAAGTTTATTTTCTTTGTCCATTTCAACGCTCCTCATCAAGATAGATACGAGTGGCCTTTCGACTCGGGATGATCGTTTTCAGGAAGACCTCATGCTTCGTCTCCACAAACGGCACCAAATAGGCGTAGCCACGAATACGAACCACAAACATGCGTTGGTTCGGATATTGAATTGTGTTCGGATGGTCTAGCACGACAAGAAGGCCACCATTCGACATGGCCGACACCACTTCCTCAAAAGATACGCCGCGCTCAGCCTTGAGGCGGATATTTTTCTCGGTGCTCCAGTTCACAGATTTCATGCTGCGAATACTACACCTGTGTGCCTTATGGCATCAAGAGGCCCAACGTTCAAGGTAACCGGCGCTGCGCGGCTTCATCGCGCAGCGTCCGGTTGACCGCAGGGTTCGGCCACACCGTCGGCATGGACGGCTTAGACAACCAGCAGTCGACACCGGGAAATGCGTGAGAGTGCTTCGCCCATGATTTCACGAGCGACCGCTGTATCATAGTTGGCCTGTCCCCGAAGCCACCACCCGTCGCTGAGTCCGAAGTACCGACACAGCCGCAGGTCGGTGTCTGCCGTAATGGCCCGCTTACCCGCAACGATGTCCCCGATTCTTTGAGGGGGAACACCGATGTCCTTGGCCAAACGGTACTTCGTCAGGCCAAGCGGCTTCAGAAATTCCTCATCCAGCATTTCGCCGGGAGACACGGGGGGAATGGTGCGCATGATCAAACTCCTTCAGTGATAATCCACAATCTCAACATCCTTCGGACCCTCTGCGGTCCAAGCGAAGCACACGCGCCACTGATCGTTGATGCGAATGCTGTACTGCCCCTTGCGACTTCCCTTCAAAGCCTCCAGTTGATTGCCGGGTGGTACACGCAGATCATCCAAGACCGCAGACCAGTCAAGCTGTTCAAGCTTGCGTAGCGCAGGTCGCTCAATATTCACCCAGCGGCGAACGCGTTTCCCGAGGAAGAGCGCCTGCGTGTCCTTGCACTTGAAGCCCTTAATCGCCATCAGCGAAGATTAACGCGTAGCGTGCATAACGTCAAGCGTCAATATCGTCCAGCCACAGCGCGCAATGGTGGGCAAGGGCAATTCGTGGGGCCGAACGCTCAAATTGAGGGGCGCGCCGCTTTTGGCGCGTCCCTCTCGAATGCAGGGTTAGGTAACGTTTTGGATCGTGCGACACTTCGGAAACGCGGAGCACCCCCAAAATTTGCTACCCGCCTTATCGCCGCTCTTCACTGTACGCTTAACCATCTCGGCTCCGCACTTGGGGCATGACCTTGGGGTATCGGGATCCAAGCGGAGCTGAACTTTTTTCACATGCTCACGATTTGTCGCGAGCGATGGAGCCATGCGACCGGTACTGATCGCCGAATACACTGCCTCAACCTCGGAGGCGGAAAGAATGGGGCTTGTCTTTGACTTGATGTAGGAAATGTATCCGCCAGCGCGGGTGACATTTTGTGGCATTTTGGTTTTGAATTCGCTGCCACCCACAAAGACTATGACGGAGTGAAATGTTTCTGAAGGAAGACTGACCAAGGATTCAAGCGCCTTGATGTGCTTGAAATTCTGGCGAAGTGGATTTTGAAACTTGTTAGTGGTTTTGAAGAGCTTCTGGGTCCACGTGGCCTGATTTTCATCTCCGAATATCCAACCGCTGTAGTTTTTTGTTTCAACAACGAATACGCCAAAACGTGACACGAATATGTGATCGATTTGCGTCGTTCCGTCCGGTGTTTTGAGCGTTACGTTGTGTATCGCTCGGTACTCATTGGGGTTGAGCAGAAACTTTGCCGATAGTCGGACAAGCAATTCGCCAAAGAACCCTTTGAACCAAGGGGTGTTAGCGATACCCGCTGCAATAAGCAGGGGTAGCAGCCACCACAGTTGATCGAAGAGAGGTTTCAGTACGGATGTAAGGTGCATGTGAAGTTACCTAACGTCGAAGCTCAGGGGCGCGCCGCTTGCGGCGCGTCCCGCTGGAGCGCAGTGTTAGACATGGCGGCCAACTGGAAAAGTCGGCGCTGACGGGACGGCATAAAAGCAGCAGTGAGCCAATGGTTCATGTGTAGATAACGGTAACGGCAATTGCCGCACTGGCAATTACACCAAGAATCAAATACTCGCCGATTGCTTGAGCCTTCTTGGGGGGAAGATCGAACGTGCGACCCACGACCAAACCAACAAGGTAACCAGCGAGTTCGCCAATCGAAAGGGCTATTGCTTCAAGCCAGGGCATAGGGTGAATGTCTAACGCTGAAATAACCGGGCGCACGATGGCCCAGGATGGAACCGATGGCGCTTAGGGCGCTCCGGTTCATTGAATTGTTAGGCGTGGCAAAGGATAGAAGATGCTGACCCCGGACCAAATAAAGCTGAGACGCCGAGACAATGAGATGCGACAACTGAGAATTGAAAACCAAAGGCTTGAAAACAAACTTGCCGAAATTAGAGTTGGCTTTGCAGTGCTACTGAGAGGCATGGCAAGGCACGTAAATTTCAGTTTGGGAGTACGGCTTTGCAATATGGCAAGTGAGCTTGAGAGTGACGCCTAACGTAAAGTTGAGGGGCGCCGCGCTTTTGGCGCGTCCCTCTCGAACGCCATGTTATGCCCACACCTATGCCTCGACCATGTCATTTTTCGTGCTTTGTATAAACGCAACCAGTTCGTCACGCTCAGGCTGTTGGATATTAAAAGCGTCCAACGTGGCATGAAGGTGTGTCATGAATGCCGACCAGTCAGCTTCGTTGAGTTTCATGCCTTTGTGGGATGTTTTCATGTCTCGCCCAGTGTAGTACACCGGGCCGCCTGCATTCGAACACAGAAAATCAATCAGGAGTTGCTTTGACCGTTGCAGACTGTCCTCTGGACGACGCTGCCAGAAGTGGGCTAGTAGTGGATCCTGTTGCAGTCGTGGCAACAGGTCGCTAACGACGGCCGAAATGGCGTCATAACCCAATACTGTTCGTTTAAGCAAAATTCCGTTCGTCCTGAGCCTGTCGAAGGGCTCTTGGTGAGTAGCTGGTGGTTCGACAAGCTCACCACGAAGGTTAACCGAACAGCATTGCGTCATAACCACCAAGACGTTCATAGAGTGTTTTCGTGTTCATTGCATTATCTCCTTCTGGTTAGAAATGGGTATAACGTTCAAGGTGACCGGCGCTGCGCGGCTTCATCGCGCAGCGTCCAGAGAGCGAAGCGAACGGGGTCGACCGCCGGGTTGGGCGTCAGTTTCGTCGACGGCACTTTCGACGAGCACGCACAGCCACTTAACTGTTCTTGACATTCGGTGCCTTGAGCAGGACCGTCTTGTAGACAATTGTCGCCACTATCGCTCCAACTGCGATGACGATTGCGAAATACGAGTAGAAAAGCCATGCTCCACCGTGGCTGGATCGGAATTTATCGATCGCAATTGGAAACAAAATGGTGACCGGAACACCATAGGCAAGTGTGCCGATGAAGCCCCACAGGGCAGGGCCCTTGCCTATCTTGCGCGCAGCGACGAAAAACACCCTGAAGACGGGAATGGTGGTGAGAATCAGGATGAGGAGGAGGATCTTAATCATGTGTATGTTTCCTTATCTAGTTTGCGAAATGGAAATGAGTCGGGTCTTCATGGATGGTTGCTTCGCGCCATGACGCCCAACGTAGAGCTCAGGGGCGCGCCGCTTTTGGCGCGTCCCCTGGAGCGCCGTGTTGGGGGGATTGCTTGCCACTGGGACCGACTTGCTTTTCCGCTTGGACTTTTTTAGTTTGAGCTATTAGGTTTTCGATGCCCTGTTGGGTCAATTTTTGAAGCTCGGCTAGCGCAGCGCCACTAGCTTCTTTACTGCCTTGACCCTCTCCATATAAACGATAGACACCGTTTTTGATGTAGAAGAAGAAAACAAACGGCATGGCAGGATTGCCGGGAGCAGAAACGAGCACAACCCTGGCATTGCCTTCTGCTGCATCGTTGTTGCAGCTATAAACTAGCCACGGCGTGTTGCCATAAGTATTACTGAGTGGCCCAACGTCACACGCTTGAGGCGTATTTTCTGCTGTGGATGCAGAGCTGACGAGCGCGGCAAGCAATAAAAGAAGCAAAGATGCGCGGTATTTCATTTATCCCCCCAACGTAAAGTTGAGGGGCGCGCCGCTTTTGGCGCGTCCCTCTCGAACGCCATGTTAGCGCTCGGCCTTACTGTGGTGGTAATAAAGGTAAGCAAGACCAATGGGAGCCACAAATATGGCAAACACCCAGCACATTGCCATTGTGAAGAACTTGGTGATGAGCATAAAAATGGCGTTTACGAAGAAGACATTTTCGCCCATGACAAAGCCAATGACGCTTTCATAGACGAAGCGCGAATATGGATAAAGAAGCGTGCTGACTATAGTGAAAAGCAGCATGCCGATTGGCATTGAGCGCCCGCCTTGAGTTGACATGAAGAAGATGAAGGCGGCTATAGCCAAGCCAAAGAAAAATTGCCGGAAATAGTACTGAATGGACAGACCGCCGAGCGTTTTTTGAATGACTGGATGCATGAAAGTTTTCCTATGGTTGAGTTGGTGAGAAGAGCGCTAACGTTAAATAGCCGTCACTTGACGGAATGACAGATTACCGGACATGTCCGATAATCTGGCGTGAGTGGTAAGCTGTTGATTCATATTACTAATCCTGTCAAAGACAACCGACTATGTCCGATAATCCTGCACACCCGGAAAAAACCGCTGCCACGCCCCCCAAGCTGCTCGATCAGGTGCGCGACCGCCTTCGCTTAAAGCATTACAGCCTCCGCACTGAGCAGGCTTATGTCGGCTGGGTCAAACGATACATTATTTTCCACAATAAGCGGCATCCGGCCGAAATGGGCAAGCTGGAGTTGGAGACATTTTTGACGTCTTTGGCGGTGGAGCGAAATGTGAGCGCGTCGACACAGACCCAGGCGCTTTCTGCGTTGCTGTTTTTGTACAAGGAGGTGTTGGGGCTGGAGTTTCCCTGGCTGGATTCGGTGACGCGGGCGAAGAAGCCGGTGCGATTGCCCACGGTGTTGACGACGGATGAGGTGAAGCGGCTTTTCAAATATCTGGACGACCCGTTGATGGATTTGATTGTGCGCTTGCTATACGGAACCGGGATGCGCTTGCTGGAATGTTTGCGGCTGCGGATGAAGGATGTGGAGTTCACCGGCGTGAAATCGTGGTGCGCGAGGGCAAGGGCAATAAAGACAGGGTGACGATGTTGCCGGATAGTCTGGCGGATCGCTTGCGCGCCCAGATGGCTTTTGTGAAAGGCCAGCATACGCAGGATTTGGCGGTGGGGCGCGGCGAGGTGTGGCTACCGGATGCCCTGGCGGTGAAGTATCCCAATGCGGCCAGGGTGCTGGCCTGGCAGTATGTGTTTCCGGCGGCGGGGTTTTCGACCGACCCGCGCCACCCAGAAGGTAAAAATAGTGGGGCGGTGCGCAGACACCATGTGGACGAGAAACGGGTGCAACGTGCGGTGAAGCGTGCGGCAGAACGGGCGCAGCTGGTGAAGTTGGTCAGCCCGCATACGCTGCGCCATTCCTTCGCCACGCATTTGCTGGAGGGCGGTTACGACATCCGCACGGTGCAGGAACTGCTCGGGCATTCGGATGTTTCGACGACGATGATTTACACGCATGTGCTGAACAAGGGCGGACGCGGTGTGGTGAGTCCGCTGGATCGATAGGCGGCAAAGCGACTCCTCGCACCAGACTTCCTTGAGGAAACGCTGATTAATTTCGATATGACGGTTATTGCGAGGAGTGCAGTAACGCGGCAATCCAGAAATTCCTGCTTGATCATTGCGATGGATTGCCGCGCTTCGCTCGCAATGACGGCCATATTGAATCAATCAGCGCCTAATCAGCGCATGCGCGGCTTGCGGGTGTGCTTGTCCGGCACGCCGCGCGTTTGCCGGCGCGGGCTGGCTGCCATGCCGGCCCACTCCAGCACGCGCGCAACCAGCTCGTCCTCGAGTTCCATTTTCTGCCCACGGCGCAGCTGCGGCGGCAGCGCAATCGGGCCGAAACGGATGCGCGTGAGGCGCGACACTGTCAGGCCGAAGTGTTCGAACAGCCGCCGCACCTCGCGCTTGCGGCCTTCCTTGATCACAATGCGATACCAGCGGTTGGCACCCTCGCCGCCTGCGGCGAAGCAGCTTTGCAGCTGCGCCATACCGTCGTCGAGCTCAACCCCGGCCAGCAAAGCGGCAATCATGTCTTCGGTCAGTTCGCCCAGCACCCGCACGGCGTATTCACGCTCGACTTCGAAGCGCGGGTGCATCAGGTTGTTGGCGAGTTCACCCGAGGTGGTGAAGATCATCAGGCCGTCGGTGTTGTAGTCGAGCCGGCCGATGGCGATCCACTTGGCGCCGCGCAGCTTGGGCAGCGCGTCGAACACGGTGTCGCGCCCCTCGGGGTCGTCGCGGGTGACGATTTCGCCTTCCGACTTATGGTAGATCAGGATGCGCGTGCGCTTGTCCTCGAAGCGCAGGTACACGCGACGGCCGCTGACCTTGACCACGTCACCCGGCCCGACCTTGCTACCGATCGTGGCGGTTTCGCCATTGACCTGCACGCGGCCCTGGACAATCCATTCTTCCATCTCGCGGCGCGAGCCGAGGCCGGCTGACGCCAGCGCCTTTTGCAGGCGTTCGCTGGGCGCCTCGGGAGCGGTTGCCTGTTGCAGGCGGCTCGCCGCGCGCCCCAGGGGGGCGGCGGGCGAACGACGGATGGGGGTTGGGCGGCGCATAGTCAATCAATCTCGGTTGCTGCTCGAACAGGAGCGGTGCTGGCGCCGGCGGTTTCGATCACCGTGCCAAACATCTGGGGGACGCTATTGTCCAGCAATTCCGGAATCAATGCAGTTTCATCTGGGGTGACGAGGTGGCCGAGCTCCTCCAGCGGCGGCAATTCCGACAGCGTGACGAGGCCCAGATCGCCGAGGAAATGCCCGGTGGTGCCAAACAGCGCCGGGCGTCCCGGCACGTCGCGATGGCCGATGGCCTCGATCCAGCCGCGCTCTTCCAGCGTCTTGATAATGCGGGGATTGACCGACACCCCGCGGATGTCCTCGATGTCGCCGCGCGTCACCGGCTGGCGGTAGGCGATGATGGCGAGCGTTTCCAGCACCGCGCGCGAATAACGCAGCGGCTTCTCGTTCTTCAACCGCGACAGCCAGGGCTGCATCTCGGCGCGCGTCTGGAAGCGCCAGCCGTCCGCCACCTGCACCAGTTCCACCCCGCGGCCGTGCCACTGCGCGCGCAATTCATCGAGCGCGCGGCGCAGCACCTCGTTGGACAGGCCTTGATCAGGTGCATCCTGCTCGAACATGCGCTTGAGCTCGGTCAGCGACAGCGGCTCGACGGCCGCCAGCAAGGCGGCCTCCAGCACCAGCTTCAAGTCATCGGGATGGTCATTCGGTTGCAGATTCATGGAGCTTTACGTAGATGGGGGCAAACGGTTCGGCCTGGGTAATGTCGAGCAGGGTTTCCTTGGTCAGTTCCAGCACCGCGAGGAAGGTGACCACGAGTTCATGCACGGTCGACGCCTCCGGGAACAGGTCCTTGAATTCCACGAACTCGCCCGGCGTCAGCCGCTTCAGGATCCGGCTCATGTGTTCGCGGATCGACAGTTCCTGGCGGCCGATGCGGTGATGCGTGCGGTTTTTCGCGCGCGACAGGATCGCCAGCCAGGCCGCCGCGAGTTCTTCCGGATGCAGGCTCGGCAGGCGCCTGGCCGCTGCCGGCAGGAACACGCTGACCGTGTCGAAATCGCGTCCGGCCTGCGGCATGGCATCGAGATGCTGTCCGGCGAGCTTCATCTGCTCGTATTCCAGCAAACGGCGCACCAGTTCGGCGCGCGGGTCGTCGCCCTCGTTCGCCTCCTCGGCCTGCTCCCGCCGCGGCAGCAGCATGCGCGACTTGATGTCGATCAGCATCGCCGCCATCAGCAGGTATTCCGCCGCCAGTTCCAGCCGCGTCGCACGCGCCGCCTCGACGTAAGCCATGTATTGCTTGGTCAGCGCCGCCATCGGGATGTCCAGCACGTCCAGGTTCTGGCGCCGGATCAGGTAGAGCAGCAGGTCAAGCGGACCTTCGAAGGCTTCAAGAAAGACCTCGAGCGCGTCGGGCGGAATATAGAGGTCTCGCGGCAGTTCGGTGAGCAGCTCGCCGCGCACCTTGATGACGGGCGCGGGCGGCGTTTCCAGGTGCGGCGGGGCGAGAAGTGCGGGGGCATTCATGACGACATTTTACCTGAGCCTGCCGGCATGGCTTAACCCAGTGCGGCCAGGGATCACTGCGGAACGCGCAATGTCCTGAATTTTGGCTGCATTTGAGCTAAAGTCGTGATGGTTTTCACCACCCGCGACGTCATCCTGATGGACACACAACGCCCCGGCGACACCCACCCATTGGAACGTGAACGCATTCATTTTCTGCTGCTCGACGACGCGCTGCGCGGACTGGAAGACATCGCCGCCGACCGTACCGAGGATGCCGACACTGCCCTCTCCCGCCTGCAACAGCAGCGCACTGAAAAACCATCCGACCGCAAACGTGGCTGAACACCCGTATACAGTGGATATCGCCACAAGCTTTCATCAATTGACACGCTGCCAACGCAATGTTTAAACTTGGTTTATACATTCCTGCCAAAGGAGCATGACATGGCCGAAGTTTTCCTGGATATCAAGCAGTGGGGCAACAATCTGGGCGTGCGTTTGCCCGCTGCAGTGGCGCGCGCGGCGCATCTGCGTGCCGATCAACGGGTGCGCGTATCGGTGGAAGACGGGCATATTGTGATTCATCCAGTAGACGAATCTTCGCTTACGCTGGAACAGCGGTTGGCGCGATACGACCCCGAGCGGCACGGCGGGGAGGCGATGGTCAGCGAACCCGTTGGCGCCGAGCGGTGGTAGCCCCATCGAAACGCGCCCGGCGCGATGCCTGGGCGCCCGACCGGCAGCAGGTCATCTGGATAGACTGCAACCCGCAGGCCGGACGGGAAATGAAAGACACCCACCCCTTTCTGGTGCTGTCGCCGCGCAACTTCAACACCCGCACCTCGCTGGTCATCGGCCTGCCCATGACCACGGCAGAATACAACGCCGACAACCCGTTCGCGGTGGCGGTCGGGCTTGCCAAAGGACGCGGCAAGCCCGGCAAGACCAGCTACGTGCTTTGCCACCAGCCCAAGTCATTCGATTGGCGCATTCGGGGCGCCAAGGCCCACCCATTGGGCGCATTGCCCGATGCGCTGTTTACCGATGTGTGCGAGCGCCTGAACCAGATTATCCGTTTGGCGTAAGCGGCATTCTGGGTTCGACAGTCGAAAATCGACCCATTTCGGAAGGTCGGCTTTTGGCCGATTTTTGCCTGACAGAGCGAGCACACATCCCCCATCTTCTCCCGGTTGATTCGCACCGGATCAATCCGCACCAAACACCACGGCCGCCACATCCTGATAGCGCTTGGCAAAGTGCACGGTGAACCCGGCGCGGATATGCTCGGGCAGTTTATCGAAGTCGCGCCGGTTGGCGTCGGGCAGAATCAGCTCATTGATGCCGACCCGGCGCGCGGCGATGACTTTCTCGCGGATGCCGCCGACTGGCAGCACCTGGCCGGTCAGCGTGAGTTCACCGGTCATCGCCAGCGGGCGGCCGATCTTGGCGTTTTTCGCCAGCGACAGCAGCGCGGTGGCCATGGTGACGCCGGCACTGGGGCCGTCCTTGGGGGTCGCGCCTTCCGGCACATGCAGGTGGACGAAGCTGGTGTCGTAGAACTTTGCGTCGGCGCCGTAGGGCTTCAGGTGCGAGGCAATATAACTGTAGGCGATCTCGGCCGATTCCTTCATCACCTCGCCCAGCTTGCCGGTGAGCTTGAAGCCGCGATTCAATGTATGCACGCGCGAAGCCTCAATCGGCAGCGTCGCACCGCCCATCGATGTCCACGCCAGCCCGGTGACCACGCCGACGCCGCTCATCGGTTTTTCGCGGCTGAACACGGGCTTGTCGAGGTAGGCCTCGACTTCCTTGACGCCGATTTTGATCGGCGTGGCTGCGCCGCCGAGAATCTTGACCACGGCCTTTCTCGCCACCCGCCCCAATTGTTTTTCCAGGTTGCGCACCCCGGCTTCGCGGGCGTAGCCCTCGATGACGTGGCGCAGCGCGCCTTCGCTGATCGCGAGCTGGTTTTTTTTCAGCCCGGCGCGGGTGAGCACGCGCGGCCATAGGTGGTGTTTGGCGATGGCCACTTTTTCTTCGGTGATGTAGCCCGACAGGCGGATGACCTCCATGCGGTCGAGCAGCGCCGACGGAATGGAAAAATCGTTCGCGGTGCAGATGAACAGCGTCTTCGACAGATCGAAGCGCACGTCGAGATAATGGTCGAGAAAATCGGCGTTCTGCTCGGGGTCGAGCACTTCCAGCAACGCCGAGGCGGGGTCGCCCTGGTAGCTGGCACCGATCTTGTCGATTTCGTCGAGCATGATGACAGGGTTGGCCGATTCCACCTCTTTCAGCGCATGCACGAACTTGCCCGGCATGGCGCCGATGTAGGTGCGGCGATGGCCCTTGATCTCGGCCTCGTCGCGCATGCCGCCGACCGAAAAGCGGTAGAACTTGCGTCCCAGCGCCTCGGCGATGGATTTGCCGATTGAGGTCTTGCCGACGCCAGGCGGCCCGATCAGCAGCAGGATCGAGCCGGCCATTTCGCCGCGCATCGCGCCGACGGCCAGGAATTCGATGATGCGCTCTTTTACATCATCCAGCCCGTCGTGGTCGCGGTCGAGGATTTTGCGCGCATGTTCGAGGTCGATCTTGTCCTGCGTGTGCACGCCCCACGGCAGCACGGTCAGCCAGTCGAGGTAGTTGCGGGTGACGGTGTATTCCGGCGAGCCGGTCTCCAGCAAGGAGAACTTGTGCATTTCCTCGTCAATGCGCTTTTTTGCCTGCTCGGGCAGCGCAAGCTTGGCGATGCGCTCCCTGAAGGTGTCGAGTTCGGCAGTCTTGTCGTCCTTGGCGAGCCCCAGTTCCTTCTGGATCGCTTTCAGTTGCTGGCGCAGGAAAAACTCGCGCTGCTGATCGCTCATTTTCTCGTCGACCTTTTCGCGGATGTCCGATTGCAGGCGCGCCACGTCGAGTTCCTTCTTCAGCAGCACCAGCACCTTTTCCATGCGTTTTTTCAGGCCGAAGGCTTCCAGCACGTCCTGCAAGGCCTGCTTCGAGGCGGTGGTGAGGCTGGCGGCGAAGTCGGTCAGCCGCGATGGTTCGTTCGGCCCGAAGCGGTTGAGGAAGAACTTGAGTTCCTCGGAGTACAGCGGATTGAGCGGCAGCAAATCCTTAATGGTGTTGATGATGGCGATGGAATAGGCGCGGATTTCCTCGGAATCCGGCTTGCCGGTTTCGTTCGGGTAGTCGACCCGAACCTTGTAGGGCGCCGTCTCCGACAGCCATTCGACGATGCGGAAACGCCGCGTGCCTTCGGCGATGAACTGCATCTTGCCGTCGGTGCGTACCGGATGATGGATGCGCACCACCGTGCCGACGCTATGGAAATCCGCCCGCTTTACATCGTCGGTGTTGTCGGGCTTGACCACCACCAGGCCCACCATGTGGTGTGCGGTCTCGCCGATGGCCTCGACCGTCGGCAGCCACGGTGCCTCGTTCATCAAGAGCGGCAGGGTTTGCGCCGGGAAAAAAGGTTTTTCGGTCAGCGGCAGCAGGTAAAGCTCATTCGGCAGCGCCGGGGAAGCCGGCAGCTGGCGATCATCGGACAGAATTTCGCCTTCCAGTACGGAGTCATTGGGCATGATCTGGTCTTCTTGTTCGGTCGACATGAACAAGCAGTATCGGGCCTATCCGCGCGATTTCAAGGTCGGGGTGGATTGGGCTGCAGCGGAATTTCCTCGACCGTGTCCGGTAAGCCGGACAGGATCATCAGTTCGACCCGGCGGTTGCGTGCGCGCCCTTCCGCTGTGTCGTTGGCCGCAATCGGCTTGCTGGCCTCGCGCCCGATGGCGAGCAGGCGTGCTGGCGCAATGCCGCTGTCGGCCAGCAGGCGCACCACGCTGCTGGCCCGCACCGCCGACAATTCCCAGTTGGAGGCAAACACAGAATTGCTGATCGGGATGACGTCGGTGTGGCCGGTGATTTCCAGTTTGAATGGCTCATTCTTCAAGGTTTCCGCCACTGCGCGCAGCACTTCCAGCGAGCCGGGATCCAGTTCGGCTCGACCCGGCTCGAACAGCACGTTGGCATTGATTTCGATGCTGACCCCGCGCCGGCTCTGCGTCACCCGCACCTTGCCTTCCTTCACCAGAGGCCCCATCACATCGAGCAGGTTGCTCGCCACCTCGGTCATGTGCGCCTGCTCTTCGATCGCCTGCTGCTGCTTGAGGGTGCGTTGCCTGACTTCCGCAGGCAACGCCTCCGTTGTCAGTTGCGGCACCGGCGCGTCGCCTGCCGACGACCTGCCGAAGGCGTCGCCAAGTGAGCCTGCCAGGACACGGAATTTGTTTTCATTGACTGCCGAGATGGCATACATCACCACGAAGAAAGCGAACAGCAGGGTGATGAAATCGGCGTAGGAAATCAGCCAGCGGTCATGGTTTTCGTGATCGGCGGCAATGCGGCGACGGCGGCGCATGATCCTAGAGGTAGCCTTTTAGCCGCGCCTCGATGATGCGCGGGTTGTCGCCCTGGGCAATGCCGATGAGGCCGTCGCAGATGATTTCGCGCTCACTCACCCGGCGCGCGATGGTGAACTTGATCTTGTTGGCGATCGGCAGGAACACCAGGTTGGCCAGGCCGACGCCATAGATGGTCGCGACAAAGGCGACCGCGATGCCGGTGCCCAGTTTGCTGGGATCCGCCAGGTTTTCCATGACGTGGATCAGGCCGATCACCGCACCCAGAATGCCGAGCGTGGGCGCATAGCCGCCCGCCGCCTCCCACACCCGCGCGGCCTGGCGCTCGGCGGTTTCGAAGTTGACGATCTGCACGTCGAGCGTGTCGCGCAGCTTGTCTGCATCGGCGCCGTCGATCAGCAGTTGCAGCCCGGTTCTCTGGAACGAATCGTGCGTCATGTTGACGTGTTTTTCCAGCGCCAGCACGCCCTCCTGCCGCACGGTGTGCGACCACTGGACGACGCGGCGGATGAGCACCCCGGCTTCCGGTTCGGGCGGTCGGAAAACCCACTTCGCCATGCGCACCCCCTGCATGAAAACCGGCAGCGGATGATGCAGCAGCACGGCGCCCAGGGTACCGATCACCACGATGACGAAGGCGGCCGGTTGCAGGAACAGGCTGATCTGCCCGCCTTCCATCGCCTGGCCGCCAAAGATGGCGACCCCCGCCAGCCCGAGCCCGATCAGGCTCCCACGATCCATGCGTCTTCCTTGAGTTTGGTGCGCAGCCGCGCGATGGCCTGGCCATGCAGCTGGCAGATGCGTGATTCGCTGACGCCGAACACTTCGCTGATTTCACGCAGGTTGAGCTCCTGTTCGTAATACAGCGACATCAGAAGCTGTTCGCGCTCGGGCAGGTTTTCGATCCCGGCGATGATGCAGGCACGCAGGTTGGCGTCGAGCAATTGCGGCAGGGGCATGCTGGCTTCGTTCGCCGACTGCTTGTCGAGGAAGGAATCATCCTCGTCGGATTCGCCGAAATCCTCGAAATACAACAGCTGGTGGCCGCGCGCGTCACCCAGCATGGACTGATATTCGGCCAGCGGGATTTTCATGGCCGCGGCGATTTCGGTTTCGCTGGGCTGGCGTCCAAGCTGATGCTGCAAGGCGCCGATGGCCTGTTCGATCTTGCGCATCGACTGCCGCGCACTGCGCGGCAGCCAGTCGGACTGGCGCAACTCGTCGATCATCGAGCCGCGGATGCGCTGGATGGCATAGGCCTCGAACTGCGCGCTCTGCGCTTCGTCGTAGCGGCTGATGGCGTCGAGCAGGCCGATCATGCCGGCCTGCACCAGATCGTCCTCCTCCACGCTAGGCGGCAGCCGCCCCATCATGTGATGGGCCAGCCGTTTGACCATCGGCATGTGTAGCGTCAGCAGATCGCTTTTTTCGCTTTTGCCGCTTGCGGTGTACATATTTCTTGGTTATCCCTTTCTGCATGCATCCACCAGGCTGCTGCCCTGGATCACACGCTGCATGAACCCCCCTACGCTGCCCAGGCTGGGCGGCTGCGGCCAGCGCAGCAGGCCGTCGGCCAGTTTGCGAAACTGCGAGGTGGACTGCGCAACCGGAAACGCGTCCACCACCGAGGTATGCAAATGACCGGCATGGGTCAAGCGCTCGTCCAGCGGAATATACCCCAGGTAATCGACCGACACCCCCAGATAGCGCTCGGCGGTGTGGGCAAAATTGTGCGCCACGGCCTGCGCCTGCTCCGGCGACTCGATGCGGTTGAGCAGCAGGCGGAACTGGCGCTTGCCGAAGTTGTGCGCCAGCCGTTTGACCAGGGTATAGGCCTGGGTAATCGCCGTGCTGCCGGGCGGCAGCACTACCATGATTTCGGAGGCGGCCAGGCCCAGCGGCAGCGCATCGGGGTCGGTGGCCTCTTCCATGTCCACCAGCACCACGTCGACGCCGCACTGCAGACGGTTGAAGCTCTGCGCCAGCCATTCCTGATCGCGTTCGGACAAACGCCCGAGGCGGTTGAAGCCGCCGCCGATCGGCAGTACCTGCACATTGTCGGGGCCGTTGAGCATCAGCGCATCCAGGGTGCAGCGGCCTTCGAGCACGTCCGCCACGTCGTAGCGCGGCGTCAGCCCCAGCGCAGCGCAAGCGCCGCGGCCATGCTGGTCCTGGTCGATGATGAGCACGTCGCGCCCGGAACGCGCCAGGGCGACCGCCAGATTGGCGGTCGCGGCGGTCTTGCCCGCGCCCTGCTGTCCCGACATCACGGTGATGACCTGAAACCCGGGTTGCCCCAGCAAGCGGCGCAGTCCGGCGGCTTGATCGCTGACGAATTTATCCAAGGGACACCGCGCTTTCACGCTGCACGGTTTGAATGCCGGAAAGCGCGAACCCCAGTTCGCTGTCGTCCAGCTGCCAGGGCGAGGCGTGCGTGCGGGCCTTGAAGGCGCGGTGAATGAGGGCCTGGCGATTGGCCAGATGCAGGTCTTCGGGCACGCGCTGGCCGGTCGCCAGATAGTGCACGTTCAAGTCGTGGCGAATCGCACAGTCGAGCGCCGGGCCCAGGCTCGCCGCTTCGTCGATCTTCGACAGGATGCAGCCGTCGAGCCCGCGCGTCCGGTACGCCTGCACCACTTCGTCCAGCGTATCGCCGTGGCTGGTGGCGTTCAGCACCAGCAGACGCTTGATCTGCTTGCCGGTCTGGCACAGCATTTCGACCTGCTCGGCAACCGCCTGGTCGCGCTGGCTCATGCCGACGGTGTCGATCAGCACGGTGTGCTTGTTGCGCAGTTCGGACAGCGCCAGCCGCAGGTCGGCGGCGTCGCGCACCGCATGCACGGTCACGCCGAGAATCTTGCCGTAAATGCGCAGCTGCTCGTGGCCGCCGATCCGGTAGCTGTCAGTGGTCAGCAGCGCCAGCTTGTCGGCGCCGTGGCGCACCACGAAACGCGCGGCCAGCTTGGCGGTGGTGGTGGTCTTGCCGGCCCCGGTCGGCCCCATCAGGGCAAACACGCCGCCGGTGTCGAGCATGTCGGTCTCGCTCTGCATCACCTGCAGGCGCTGCATCAGCGTGTTCTTCATCCAGGCCTGCGCCTGTTCGGCATCGCTCTTGGGCAGGCTTTCCAGCAGTTCGCGCGCCAGGGTGGCGGAAAAGCCCGCCGCCAGCATGTCGCGCATCACGGCGGCACCGGACGGGTCGCGTCCCGGCAGGTCGCGCCAGACCAGGTCGGCGAGCTGACTCTCCAGGCACGTCTGCATCGACTTGATTTCGCTGATGACGCTTTGCGCAAGCTGGGCGCTGTCCTGGCTGGGCACGGCGACGCGCTCGATCAGGCGGCGCTTGATGGTGACCGCGGGTGCCGGCTCGGCCTGCTCTTCCGGCGCCTGCATCCGGGGTGCCGGTGATCGAGGCGCGGACGCCGGTGCGGGTGAATCATTCACAGCCGGCGCCATCGCGGCGATGTCATCCGCCGCCAGGGCCAGCACCTCGACCCCGCCTTCGACAGCACGGTTGGAGAGAATGACCGCATCGGGTCCGAGCGCCTCGCGCAACTGGCGCATGGCTTCACGGGATGTTTTGGCGACGATACGTTTGACGTTCATGCTGCTCCTCCTATCAGGGAAGTGACTTTGATCTGTTTGCCTTCGGGCACTTCAGCGTGCGAAAGCACCTTGAGTTGCGGCACGGTGCGCCGCAGGAAACGTGCGAGTAGCGGACGCAGCACGGCCGGCGTCAACAATACGGGGGGGTGGCCCAGCGCCTCTTGCCGCTGCGTCGAGGTCTGGGTTCGTTCCAGCAGGGTGTCGGCCAGTCCCGGCTCCATGCCGCCGGCATCATTGCCGACCTGCAGGGTTTGCAGCAGCAGGCGTTCCAGTCCCTGATCCAGCGCGATCACCGGCAGCTCGTTGGCCGAGCCGTAAATCTGCTGCACGATCGAGCGGCCCAGCGCCACCCGCACCAGCGCGGTGAGCTCGTGCGGATCCTGTACCCGCGCGGCGTTCTCCAGCAGAGTGTCGATGACGGTGCGCATGTCGCGGATGGCCACGCCTTCCAGCAGCAGGTTTTGCAGCACTTTCTGCACGGTGGAGAGCGTCAGCATTTTCGGCACCAGGTCTTCCACCAGTTTGGGCGCGCTCTTGCCCAGGTGGTCGAGCAGCGCCTGCGCTTCCTGCCGGCCGAGCAGTTCGGCGGCATGCTGGGTCACCAGATGATTCAGATGCGTGGCCACCACGGTGCCGGGGTCGACCACGGTGTAGCCCATCGCCTGCGCCTGTTCGCGCAGGCCGGATTCGATCCACACCGCCGGCAGGCCGAACGCGGGATCCGTCGTGGCGACGCCCGGCAGGGTGGCGCTGGTGCTGCCCGGGTCGATGGCGAGGAACAGCCCGGTGCGCACTTCGCCGCTGCCGATTTCCACGCCCTTGAGGGTGATGCGGTAGCTGTTCGGATTGATCTCGAGGTTGTCGCGGATATGCACGGCGGGCGGCAAAAAGCCGATTTCGCGGGCGAACTTCTTGCGGATGCCCTTGATGCGGCGCACCAGCTCGCCGTCGGCGGCGCTGTCCACCAGCGGGATCAGGCGATAGCCGACTTCCAGCCCCAGCGTATCGATGGGCGCGACATCCTCCCAACTGGCTTCCTGGCTTTCGACCGCGACGACGGGCGCAGTCTGCACGTCCGGCGCGGCCTCGGCCGCCTGTTTCCGCTTGCTGTTCTTGTAGGCCAGCCAGACCATGCCGCCGGCCAGCAGCAGGAAGGCAAAGTTCGGCATGCCGGGAATCATGCCCATCATGCCGAGGATGGCGGCGGTGATGTAGAGCGCCTGCGTCTTGTTGAAGACGTTGGACATCATCTGGCCGGCGATGTCCTCATCGGTGCTGACGCGGCTGACGATGATGCCGGCGGCGATCGAAATGACCAGCGCCGGAATCTGCGCCACCAGACCGTCGCCGATCGCCAGCAGGGTGTAGTTGCGCGCCGCGTCGGCCAGCGACATATCGTGCTGCAGCAGGCCGATGAGCAGGCCGCCGACGATGTTGATCAGCAGAATCAGGATGCCGGCGATGGCGTCGCCGCGCACGAATTTCGAGGCGCCGTCCATCGAGCCGTAAAAATCGGCCTCCTGGGAGATTTCGGCGCGGCGACGACGCGCCTCGTCTTCGTCGACCAGGCCGGCGTTGAGGTCGGCGTCGATCGCCATCTGCTTGCCCGGCATCGCGTCGAGAGTGAAACGCGCGCTGACCTCGGCGATGCGCCCCGCACCCTTGGTGATGACGATGAAGTTGATCACCACCAGGATGACGAACACGATAATGCCGACCGTGTAATTGCCGCCGACCAGGAAATGGCCGAAAGCCTCGATCACTTTGCCCGCCGCATCCGGCCCGGTATGGCCCTCCAGCAGCACCACGCGGGTGGAGGCGACGTTGAGCGACAGTCGCAGCAGCGTGGAAAGCAGCAGCACCGTGGGGAAGGCCGCGAATTCGAGCGCCCGCTTGGTCGACAGGCTCACCAGCAAGACCATGATGGAGAGCGCGATGTTGAAGGTGAACAGCATGTCCAGCGCAAACGGCGGCAGCGGCAGCACCAGCATCGCCAGGATGAGGACGATGAAAATCGGCGCGGCCATCGCCCGAGCGTTGGCGCCGCTGAACAGGTTGGAGATGCTCAGGGTGCCGTTCATGCTTTAGAGCCTATGCCAGCCTGCAGCGGGTCAAGCTCGGGCGGAACCGGCAAGGTGGTCGGCGCATTGGGATAGGCCCCGCCCACTTGCTGGAAATGGCGCAGCTGGAATACGTAGGCCAGCACTTCGGCCACCGCTGCGTAGAGTGTGGCCGGAATCTCGTCGCCGAGTTCGGTGTGGCGGAACAGCGCACGCGCCAGCGGCGGCGCTTCCAGCAGCGGCACACTGTGCTCGGCAGCCAGCTCGCGAATGCGCGCAGCAACCGCGTCGGCGCCTTTGGCCACCACGCGCGGCGCGCCCATCTTGCCTTCGCTGTATTTGAGCGCAACGGCGTAATGGGTCGGGTTGGTCACCACCACGTCGGCAGAGGGGATCTCGGACATCATGCGGCGGCGCGCCACTTCGCGCTGCTGGGCACGGATGTGCGCCTTCAGGTGGGGGTCGCCTTCCGACTCCTTGTTTTCCCGGCGCACTTCCTCCTTGCTCATCCTGAGCTTCTTGAAGTGACTCCAGAGCTGGTACGGCAGATCGATCACGACGACGAAAATCATCGTGCCCGAGACCAGCAGAAAAACCTTGCCGATGAGGTTGCCCATATGCTGGATGGCGATAGAAGGCGATTCCAGACTGAGCGAAAAAATCGCGCCCACATTGGACCAGATCAGCCACACGGCGACCCCGCCCAACAAGCCGGCCTTGGCCAGCGCCTTGACCAGCTCGATCAACCCCTGGCTGGAAAACATGCGCTTGATGCCGGAAAGCGGGTTCAGGCGATCGAACTTCGGGGCAAAGGCCTTGGCACTGAACAGCCAGCCGCGCAGCAGCAGCGGCGAAGCCAGGGTGGCGACCACCACCACCGCCAGGAAGGGAGACAACGCCAGCGCCGCTTCGAAAAACTGGCTCGACAGCTGCGCCATGACGTACGAACTGTCGCGGGCGATGCCGGGATTGAACTGCAGGCCGTCGCGCACGATATGCGACAGGGTCTGGCCGAGGCCGCTGGCCATCGTCCACAAGGTCGCGCCCCCCACCATCAGCACGACAAACGTGCCCAGCTCGCGCGACTGCACGACCTGGCCGTCTTCACGTGCCTTCTCCAGCCGCTGTGGCGAGGCTGGTTCGGTTTTTTCCTGATCGCTTTCTTCAGCCATCCCTGATTTCACCTGTTGGTGGGGAGCTCGCCTCTCGCATCGGCTGGAGGCGGGCTTTCTTCAGGCTGAATTATTGGTCATGCCCGGCGCGGGCAATCAGGGGAATAAGGGTGGATTTGGCCTGCTATTTCGCGCCAGGCGGCGCGCGGATCAGCGTGGTGGCGCGCTGTCTTGCCCGGATTCGCTGCTTGTTACGTCCTCGTCACTAGCGGTATTGCCGGAGGCTTGCTTGGTCACCGCTTCTTCGGTGCGCTTGTTCATCACGATGATGCTGATGCGGCGGTTGACCGGGTCGCTGGATTTGGCGTCCTTGAATGGCACCGATGCGGCCAGTCCGACCACCCGCAGCATTTTCGCTTCGTCCATGCCGCCGGCAATCAGTTCGCGGCGCGACGCATTGGCGCGGTCGGCCGACAGTTCCCAGTTGCTGTAGCCGCGTCCCGCATTGCCATACTGAACGGCATCCGTGTGGCCGGAGAGGCTGACGCGGTTCTGCACATCGTTCAGCACCTTGCCGATCTCGCGCAGGATGATCTTGGTGTAGGGTTGCAGCTCGGCGCTGGCCAGATTGAACATGGGGCGGTTCTGTTCGTCGACGATCTGGATGCGCAGGCCTTCATTGGTGATGTCGATCAGCAACTGTCGCTTGAACTGCTTCAGGGTGGGGTTGGCCTCGATTGCCTGTTCCAGGCTTTTTTTCAGCTGCTTCAGCTTTTCCGCCTCACGGCGTTCCAGTTCGGCCTGCGCCGCCTTCAGGTTGTAGGATTTCTTCTCGGCTTCGGTCTCGCCTTTCTTCACCTGCCCGGCCTTGCGCGTGAGGTCCGTACCGCCGCCCTTGATGACGCTGGAGCTGTCGCCGCTACCGGAACCCCCTTGCATGGCCACCTTGAGTGGTGTCTTGAAATAGTCCGCAATCCCGCTCAGGTCGCCCTTGGCGGTCGAGCCCAGCAGCCACATCAGCAGGAAGAACGCCATCATCGCGGTCACGAAGTCGGCATAGGCGATCTTCCACGCCCCGCCGTGATGGCCGCCCACCACCTTCCTGATGCGCTTGACGACGATGGGCGCTTTTTGCTCGCTCATTTATGCTCTATGGGTATGAGATGGTTTTATGCAGCGCGGGCAGCGAGTATCAGCGCGATTTCGCGCCCTTGACGTGCTCTTCCAGCTCGCTGAAGGAAGGCCGCTCGGTCGAGAACAGCACCTTGCGCCCGAACTCGACCGCAATCGCCGGCGCATAGCCGTTAATGCTGGCCAGCAGGGTAACCTTGACGCACTGGAACATCTTGGTCGATTCGTGGAGCTTTTGTTCAAGCAAGCCGGAAAGCGGGCCCACAAAACCGTAGGCCAGCAAAATACCGAGGAAGGTGCCGACCAGCGCGTGCGCGATCAGAATGCCCAGTTCCGCCGGTGGCAGGCCGACCGACTCCATGGTGTGGACCACGCCCATCACCGCCGCGACGATACCAAAGGCTGGCAGGCCGTCACCAAGCTTGGCGATGCAATGCACGGGCACCTCGCCTTCGTGATGGTGGGTTTCGATTTCGTTGTCCATCAGGTTTTCGATTTCAAAGGCATTCATGCTGCCGCTCACCATCAGCCGCAGATAGTCGGTGAGGAATTCGACGATGTGGTGATCAGCCATCACCGTCGGATATTTCTGGAACAGCGGGCTGTTCTCGGGCGAGTCGACATCGGCCTCGACCGACATCAATCCTTCCTTGCGAATCTTGGTGAGCAGTTCATACAACAGCGCCATCATGTCCATGTAGGACGCACGCGTGTATTTTGTTCCCTTGAGAACAGTGGGCAACGCCTTCAGGGTGGCCTTGATGGACTTGGCATTGTTGCCGACCAGGAACGCGCCACCCGCGCCGCCGCCAATCATCAGCAATTCAACCGGCTGCAGCAACGCCGCCAGATGTCCGCCCGCCAGCGCAAAGCCGCCGAAGACGGTGATCACCACGACAATATATCCAGCAATGACTAGCACGTCAGTCTGTTCCTTTTGATTGATTCACCGGGCGGAAGCGGTCCCGCCCTACCCCGGTTTTTTAAGCACTCAAAGCCAGGGCTCTCAGCATGAAGATTCGACCGGATCGAAAGAAACTTGATGGCGCGGCGTGAGTATTTCCGCGTGACGACCCCTTACATCCGCCACGCATACAAGGTGTGACGGGCACCTTCAGCCAGCGTCACCACGTGATCCGGCGGTCGGGTGTCGACCGCAAACGACAGGCTGATGAACAGGCAGCCGCTGCGCATCTGGGCTTGTGCCTGCCGCCACAGGTCGGGCATGGCCGCGGGCGAGAGAAAAGCAAACACCACATCGAAATCGGCCAGGTCGAGGGTCGTGTAATCGCGCCGCATGAAGCGCACCCGGCTGCGTTTGAACCCGGCGCGCAGACGGCTAATGAGCCAGGGGGCCGGGGCCGTTTCGGTGCCGTAAAAAAGGCCCTGCGAAAAAAGCGGCGCCAGATATAAGGGCACCCCACCCAGCCCGCTGCCGAGGTCGATGAAGCGGAACGCCTGTGTTTCAGGCAACAAGGAGGCCACGGCCTGCCAGGCTTTGCGGTCGGACAGATACAAGGGCACCCGGGTGCGGAAGCTGCTCCAGTAGAACAGCACCAGCAGCAGGAAGGCCGCCAGATAGACCCAGGCGGGCACACTTGCCTGCAGCGCCAGCAGGATGGTCGGCAAGAAGCCGAAATGCAGTGGGGGCCACCAGGCAGGTTGACGCCAGAGAAAGCTCAGCCCGGCTGCGATCGCCCCCTGGACGAGAGCGAGTTGCCACAGGGCGGGTTGATCCGAAAATGGATTTTGCAGCAGAGGGTTCAACAATGCAGCCAGCAGCAGGGCAATGCACTGGATGACAAGCGACTGGAGGCTGACCGGCAGGCGCGTCATCACCGGACTAGCGGAAAAACGGTCAGGCGGCGGCGGTCAGTTCGATCTGGGCCATCTTGGCCTTGCGGGTTTTGCCGGCGCGCGCAGGCACGTTGCACAGGCCGCACACATACTGGTCATGCAGGTCGTCCGGATGCACCACGAAGTGGCCGCCGCAGCCGCTGCAGACGGCGGTTTCGAGCATGCGGCTTTCGAAGAAGCGGTTCAGGGTCCAGGCACGGGTGAAGCTCAACACGCCTTCGATCTGGTTGGTGTGCAGATATTCCTGATACAGGCGGTAGCTTTTGAGCACCGCTACGATGCCGCTGCAATCGCTGTTCTTGGTGAGGTAGCGATGAATGTTGATGAACAGCGAGGAATGGACGTTGGGCAACCAGGTCAGGAACCAGTCGGTCGAAAACGGCAGCATGCCCTTGGGCGGCGAAACGCCTTTGACTTCCTTGTACAGCTTGAGCAAGCGTTCGCGCGACAGCGTGGTTTCGGATTCCAGCACCTGCGGGCGGGCGCCGAGTTCGATCATTTCGATCGCCAGCTGGGTGTCGCGCATTTCGGTCAGCAGACTTTTCTTGCTCATTGGGACACGCCTTCTTTTATTGTGCGACGGAATCAGGCAAAGGCTGCCACAGCCTGGCCCGCCATCAGGATAGCGGCGTGGGACTGCGCCATGGTGCGATCCTTGGTGTAGCTGGTCAGCATGTTGAGCACCATGCCGTCGTCGAAGCGGAAGCGCGACACCATCATGCCGGATGCGGCAAGCTTGAGAATTTGTGCGGGGGTCAGCGCCTTGATCAGCTCGGCGACGTCCTGGCTGATGCCCAGACGAAAGATGGCGGTCGCTTTATCGTGCTGGATCATGCTTTGCGCCAGCATCAGGTAGTTGAGATTGACATCGCGCATTTCGTCCAGCATTTCGTCCATTTTCATTTGCGTGTCCTTACTTCGTTGAACTTTTTTTCGATTTCACACTTAAGTCAGTGTGGTGAATTCGTTATCGGATGACACCCGACAAAGTTAACGTGGACTAGCGCTGTATTCTCGGACGGAAATTGTCGACTTCTTCTGTCGGCGTTTGTCTTACAGAAAGCCCCTGTGTATGCCGCTGATGCCGGGCGGATACCAGGGCGCAATAAAATTAAACAAGCAATAACAGGCGCTTGTGGCAAAGGCAGGCGGAACAGCGCCTCAATTGCGCTGGTAGACATCCTCGAAGCGCACGATGTCGTCTTCACCGAGATAGGTGCCCGACTGCACCTCGATCATGTGCAGGTCTATCTTGCCGGGGTTTTCCAGCCGGTGCGTCGTGCCCAGCGGAATGTAAGTGGACTGGTTTTCGGTCAGCAGCATGATCTCTTCGCCGCAGGTGACGCTGGCGGTGCCCGACACCACGATCCAGTGCTCGGCGCGATGGTGATGCATCTGCAGGCTGAGCTTCTCGCCCGGCTTGACCATGATGCGCTTGACCTGGAAGCGCTCACCCTCGTCGATGCCCTCGTACCAGCCCCACGGGCGGTAGACCTGCTTGTGGACGAGGTGCTCGCAACGCTGCTCGGCCTTGAGGCGGTCGACCAGCTTCTTCACGTCCTGCACCTGGTCCTTGTGCGCCACCAGCACCACGTCGGCGGTTTCCACCACCACCAGGTCCGACACGCCGAGCATTGCCACCATGCGGGTTTCGGCGCGGACGAAGTTGTTGCGCGCGTTTTCCAGCATGACGTCGCCACGGGTGGCGTTGCCCTGCTCGTCCTTCACCGCCACGTCCCACAATGCCGTCCAGGCGCCGATGTCGTTCCAGGCGATGTCGGCCGGCACCACCGCAGCGCGGCGGGTCTTTTCCATCACTGCATAGTCGACCGACTCCGACGGGCAGGCCTCGAATGCCACCGGGTCCAGTCGCACGAAATCGAGATCGGGCGTGGCAGCATCGAGCGCGGCGCGGCTGGCGTCCAGAATGTCCGGGCGCAGCGCCTGCAGCTCGTCGAGAAAATCCGATGCGCGGAACAGGAACATGCCGCTGTTCCAGAAATAGTCGCCGGAGTCGACATACTGCTGCGCGGTGGACAGATCGGGTTTCTCAACGAACGCCGCCACCTGGTGCGCGCCGGCGCTATCCGCCAGCGGCGCGCCCCGGCGAATGTAGCCGTAACCGGTTTCGGGGGTGGCGGCGACGATGCCGAAGGTGGCGAGGTGGCCGTTCTGCGCCGCCCGCGCCGCTGTGAGGATGGCCGCATGAAACGCCGCCACGTCGCCGATCAGATGATCGGCGGGCAGCACCAGCATCAGCGCGTCGGGGTCGTCGCGCGACAGCATCAGCGCAGCCACGGCAATCGCTGGCGCGGTATTGCGGCCCACCGGCTCCAGCACGATGGCGCGTGGCTGCGTGTCGATCTGACGCATCTGCTCGGCGATCATGAAGCGGTGCTCGACGTTGCACACCATCAGCGGCGCGCCCATTTCCGGCATGTCCGCCAGACGGCTGACGGTATCCTGCAGCAGGCTGTGGTCGCTGGCGAGCGGCAGCAGCTGCTTGGGCAGGGCCGCGCGCGACAAGGGCCACAGGCGGGTGCCCGAGCCACCGGAAAGAATGACGGGGTGAATGATGGTCATGTCGTGTGTCCTGTTAAAAATATCATTTTATCGATTGCGGAAAATCCTGGTCCAGACACAGGGCCAGCGCGGTTTCCCAGTCGGGCAGCCGCACCCCGAAGGTCGCTGCCAGCTTGTCGCCGTCCAGTTGCGAGTTGGCCGGACGCGCCGCCGGCGTGGGATAGCCGGCGGTCGGGATCGCGGTCAGGCAAGCCAGTTTCGCGTCCGTGGCAGCAAGGTGTGCCCGGATCGCTGCGGTAAAGCCGCGCCAGCTGGTGCGTCCGCCGCAGCTCAGATGATAGATCCCGGACGTTGCAATTTGATCGGGTCGATCCAGCCAGCGCACAATCACCAAAGCCGTTGCCTCGGCGATCAGGCGCGACCAGGTCGGCGCGCCAAACTGGTCGTCGACCACCGCCAGGGAATCGCGCTCGCGCAGCAGCCGCTGCATGGTCAGCAGGAAATTGCGCCCGCGCAGGCCGTAGACCCAGCTGGCGCGCAGGATCAGGTGCGGCGCGCCGGCGCGCGCGACCGCCTGCTCCCCCGCCAGTTTGGTCGCGCCATACACGCCCAGTGGATTCGGCGCGTCCGCTTCCGTATAGGCAGCGGACTTGCGCCCGTCGAACACGTAATCGGTTGAAAAATGCACCAGCGGAATCCCGCGCGCCGCCGCAGCCTGCGCCAGCTCGCCCGGCGCGGCCGCGTTGATGGCGTGCGCCAGGTCGGGCTCGGACTCGGCCTGGTCGACCACTGTGTAGGCGGCCGGGTTGACGATCAGGTCCGGGGCGATCGCGTCCACCGCGCGGCGGATGCCTGCCGTGTCGGCCAGGTCGAGGCGGCTGCGATCCACCGCGATCACCTCGCCCAGCGGCGCCAGCGTGCGCTGCAACTCCCAGCCCACCTGGCCGTTGACGCCGGTGAGCAGGATCCTCACGCGAACACCTCGCATTCGACGAGCGGCAGGCCGGCCTGGTCCTTGGCGGACAGCAACGACGCGCCGTCCAGCGGCCAGGCGATGTCGAGTGCCGGATCGTTCCACAGCAGGCAACGCTCGAACTGCGGCGCGTAATAATCAGTCGTCTTGTAAAGAAACTCGGCGTAGTCGGACAGCACCTGAAACCCGTGGGCAAACCCCGGCGGGATCCACGCCATCTCGTGCGTCTCGGCCGACAGGCGGAAGGCGGCGACGCGGCCGAAGTGCGGCGAGCTGCGACGCAGGTCCACCGCCACGTCGAACACCTCGCCCGCTGCCACGCGCACCAGCTTGCCCTGCGGCTGGCTGATCTGGTAATGCAGGCCGCGCAGCACGCCTTGCGCGGAGCGCGAGTGGTTGTCCTGCACGAACTCGGCGTCGATGCCGAGTTCGGCGAAGGCCTTGCGGTTGTAGCTTTCGAAAAAGAAGCCGCGCGCGTCGCCGAACACCTTGGGACGCAGCAACAGCACCTCGGGATGCTGGGTTTCGATTACCTGCATCAGAACACCCGGTCGTTCAGCACGTCGATCAGATAGCGCCCATAGCCGTTTTTCATCAGGGGCTGCGCCAGCGCTTGCAGTTGGGCAGCGTCGATGAAGCCCTGGCGGTAGGCGATCTCTTCCGGGCAGGCGATTTTCAGGCCCTGGCGTTTCTCGATGGTCTGGATATAGAGCGCCGCCTCGATCAGCGAGTCGTGGGTGCCGGTGTCGAGCCAGGCCTGGCCGCGTCCCATCACCTGCACATCGAGCTCGCCCCAGTCGAGGTACTGGCGGTTGACGTCGGTGATCTCCAGTTCGCCGCGCGGCGACGGTTGCAAGGCACGCGCGACGTCGATCACCCGGTTGTCGTAGAAATACAGGCCGGTGATGGCATAACGCGACTTGGGCTTGGCGGGCTTTTCCTCCAGGCTGACCGCGCGCCCGGCGGCGTCGAACTCGACCACGCCGTAACGCTCGGGGTCAGTCACAGGATAGGCGAACACGGTGGCGCCGTGCGTGCGCTGCCCCGCCGCCTGCATGTCCTGGCTCAACTCGTGGCCGTAGAAAATGTTGTCGCCCAGCACCAGGGCGCAGGGATCGGTGCCGATGAAATCGCTGCCGATGAGGAAGGCCTGCGCCAGCCCCTCGGGCGCATCCTGAACGGCATATTGAATATTGAGCCCCCACTGCGCGCCGTCGCCCAGCAACTGCTCGAAACGCGGCGTGTCCTGCGGGGTGGATATCAGCAGGATGTCGCGGATCCCCGCCAGCATCAGCGTGGTCAGCGGGTAATACACCATGGGCTTGTCGTACACCGGCAGCAGCTGCTTGGAGACCACCTGGGTGATGGGATACAGCCGGGTGCCGGAGCCCCCGGCGAGGATGATGCCTTTGCGTGTAGTCATGTCTAGCGTGCTGCGTAATTCTCCGAAACCCAGTTGCGGTATTCGCCGCTGGTGACGTGGGCCACCCACTCCTGATTATTCAGATACCACGCCACCGTCTTCCTGATCCCGCTCTCGAAGGTCTCGGCGGGCGTCCAGCCGAGTTCGCGCTCGATCTTGGTGGCATCGATCGCATAGCGCTGGTCGTGGCCGGGGCGATCCTTGACGAAGGTCATCAGGCTGGCGTGCGGCGTAATCGGCGAGCCGGGATGCAGCTCGTCGAGGATGGCGCACAGCGTCTCCACCACCTCGAGGTTGGTCTTTTCGTTGCAGCCGCCGATGTTGTAGGTCTCCCCCAGCCGCCCGGCCTCCAGCACCCGCCGAATCGCGCTGCAATGGTCGCTGACGTACAGCCAGTCGCGGACATTGCTGCCGTCGCCGTAGATCGGCAGCGGCTTGCCCGCCAGCGCGTTGTGGATGACCAGCGGGACAAGTTTTTCTGGAAACTGCAGCGGCCCGTAATTGTTCGAGCAGTTGGTGGTCAGCACCGGCAGGCCGTAGGTGTGATGATAGGCGCGCACCAGATGATCCGAGGCGGCTTTCGACGCCGAATATGGGCTGTTCGGCGCAAACGGCGTGGTTTCGGAAAACGCCGGATCGGCGGGACCAAGCGAGCCGTACACTTCGTCGGTCGACACGTGCAGGAAACGGAACGCCGCCTGCTCGTCTGCAGGCAACCGCGACCAATGCGCGCGCACCGATTCCAGCAGCTTGAAGGTGCCGACCACATTGGTCTCGATGAACTCGCCGGGGCCCTGGATGGAGCGGTCAACGTGGCTTTCGGCCGCGAAATTGACCACTGCGCGGGGGCGGTATTGCTGCAGCAGCGCATCGACCGTCGCGCGGTCGCCGATGTCGCCCTGCACGAAAACATGCCGCGCGTCGCCGCGCAACGGCCGCAGGTTCTCGAGGTTGCCCGCATAGGTCAGCTTGTCGAGGTTGACGACGGCTTCATCGCCCACCGCCAGCCAGTCCAGAACGAAATTGGCGCCGATAAAACCGGCGCCGCCTGTCACCAGAATCATAGGAGGAATTAGTTGGCAGGTTTTTCTTCGGCTTTGTCGCTCGCAGCTTTGTCGCTCTCGACTGTGTCGCCGGCAGCCTTGTCGTCTTCGGCTTTTACTTCGGCAGCGGGCGCATAGCCGGTTGCATACTCGACTTTGGCAGCTTCGCGCAGCTTTTTCAGATCCGCCGCCATCAATTCCTTGCGTTTCTCGGCCATCAGGGCCCGCTCGATGGCGTTATGCGCCTGTTCCAGCGAAGCAGGCTGCGACTGGCTTTCCTGCAGCTGCTGAACCAGCACATGCCCGGGGCGTCCCGGCAAAATCGTCACCTGGCCGTCCTTCATCTGGCTGAGGCGACCCAGCAAAGGTGCCGGGATCTGTTCGGCCGGCTTGACAGCCATGGCGGTCTTGCCCTCGATGCCCTGCTCCTTGATCCAGTTGACGAAATCGCCCATGGAATGGCTGCTTTTGAGTTTGGCCTCGACTTCGGATATGCGCGCTGGATCCAGTTTCAGTTCAAGTTCCTGGATGCGGTAAATCCGCCGCTCGGAAAAAAGCTCGGGATGCTGGCTGTAATAATCGGCGATCTCGGATTCAGAGGGTTTCGCAACATCCCTGAAGCTGCGCTCCGCATAAGTCTCCGCCAACACCTGGCGGCTGGCCTGCGCCATCGCAAATCCAACCTCGGGCTCCTTGTCCAGTCCTGCACTTTTGGCGGCCTGCGCCACCAGACGCTGATCGATCAAGGCCTGCAGCACCCGGGGTTTGGCCTCGGCTGCCTGCGTCTCGTCCAGCTCACCCAAACGGGAAAGTGCCACGTTCAACTCGGCTTCGCTGATCTTGTCTCCCCCCACCGTCGCCACGGTTTCGCTTTTCACGGCTGGGGCGGTCGCGTCAGTGGCGGGTTTTTCACAGCCGGACAACAACACGGCGAGAGCGGTCAGGGCAATAAACGTCGCATGGCAGGGTTTCATATGCACTCCAGTTAGCAGGATGGGTGCCGTATGGTGCGGGATTCAGCCGCATTCAGCAAGTCAGGATACCGCCCGCCATGCCGGCCGGCAGCATGTGCTCGCTGTTGACTTCCTTGCCTGCGCCCGGTTTGCCGGGCGCAGCTCACCCATTCAAGGCTTACAGGCCATCCTCAGCCATTCCTCGCGGACCCGAAGATTGACGGGCTTCCCTCAGCGCCCGGGCCGCTCTCTCCTTCGCGGTTTCCCTCGGAGCGGCATCAGCCATCCCTCGCGGGCCGGCAGATTGACGAGCTGCCTTCAAGGCTATGGCAGATCTTTCCTTGGCGGCCTGTTCATCTTTCACGCGCTGCATCGCCAGGGCCACCTGACGATCACGCGCAGCCTGCTCCGCCTGTTTCGCGGCCAGTTCCGCCCGTTTCGCGGCCTCCTGACGGGCCTGCGCCTGGGCGGCTTCCCTGGCCTGTCGCTGCCTGGCTTCCTGGGCCTGTCGCTGCTCGGCTGCCTCCTTGATCGCCTGCTGGCGCGCCCGCTCGGCCCCTCTCTTACGTTCCGCTTCCTGTTGCGCCTTCTGCGCTTCCATGCGGGCTCGCGCTTTCTTGAGATCTTCTTGCATCTGGGCGCCGGTCTGGCGGATGCGCTCGCCAGCTTTCGCCAATTCATCACCGGAAACGGCCGTGTTCTCGGCCGCATGGACACAGACCGGCAATAGGCTAAACAGGGTGACAACAGCAAAACGTGATGCGTGGTGGAGGTTCATTGTTATTCCTTCCGTCTGGGCGAATGTGCCACAGGCGCGGTATTCCCCCATCTCCCCGGCATTCATGAATACATGAAGCCGGAAACAGGATCAGTTACTGAAATACACGCCTGCTGCTTGTTCGCTTAACGACCACACACGCAAAATCTTTACGGCATTACGCTGGAACCGCCTCTTCAAACTCCAGGCAGACCTTTTGGTTGGCGTCGATATCGATGGTCACCCGCCCACCGCGCGCCAGTTTGCCGAACAGCAGTTCATCGGCCAGCGCCTTGCGGATGGTGTCCTGGATCAGTCGCGCCATCGGCCGCGCGCCCATCAGCGGATCGAAGCCATGTTTGGCCAGATAGGCTTTCAGCGCGTCGGTAAACACCGCCTCGACTTTCTTTTCGTGCAACTGCTCCTCCAACTGCATCAGGAACTTGTCCACCACTTGCAGGATGATCGGCTCAGAGAGCGACGCAAACGGAATGATCGCGTCGAGACGATTCCTGAACTCCGGCGTGAACATGCGCTTGATTTCGCCCATCTCGTCGCCGCTTTCGCGCGAGTTGGAAAAACCGATCGATGCCTTGTTGAGCATTTCCGCCCCCGCGTTGGTCGTCATGACCAGCACCACGTTACGGAAATCGGCCTTGCGCCCGTTCGTATCGGTCAGCGTGCCGTGGTCCATCACCTGCAGCAGCACATTGAAAATATCCGGATGGGCCTTTTCGACTTCATCAAGCAAAACAACGGCATAGGGATGCTTATTAACAGCCTCCGTCAATAGTCCACCTTGGTCGAAACCCACATAGCCGGGCGGCGCGCCGATCAGCCGCGACACCGCATGGCGCTCCATGTATTCCGACATGTCGAAGCGGATCAGTTCGACACCCAGCACATAGGCCAACTGGCGCGCGACCTCGGTCTTGCCAACCCCGGTGGGGCCGGAGAACAGGAAGTTGCCGATCGGTTTCTGGGGATTGCCGAGGCCGCTGCGCGACATCTTGATCGCAGTGGCCAGCGCATCGATGGCCACATCCTGGCCGAACACCACCGCCTTCAGGTCACGATCCAGCGTCTTCAGCGAGCTCCTGTCGTCGGACGACACGGTCTTGGGCGGGATGCGCGCGATCTTGGCAATGATGTCCTCGATCTCGCGCGGCGTGATCGTCCGTTTCTGCCTGGATTTCGGCAGGATGCGCTGCGCCGCGCCCGCCTCGTCGATGACGTCGATCGCCTTGTCCGGCAGATGGCGGTCGTTGATGTAGCGCGCTGACAGCTGCGCCGCCGTGGTCAGCGCGGCCGCCGTATATTTGACGCCATGATGGTCTTCGAAACGCGATTTCAGGCCGCGCAGGATCGCCACGGTTTCGTCGACCGAGGGTTCCGGTACGTCGATTTTCTGAAAACGCCGCGATAAGGCGTGGTCTTTCTCGAAAATGCCGCGATATTCAGTGTACGTGGTCGCACCAATGCAGCGCAGATTGCCCGACGACAGCGCCGGCTTCAGCAGGTTGGACGCATCGAGCGTGCCGCCGGACGCCGCCCCGGCACCGACCAGAGTGTGAATTTCGTCGATGAACAGGATCGCCTTGGGATTGTCGGTCAACTGCTTCAGCACGCCCTTCAGGCGCTGCTCGAAATCGCCGCGGTATTTGGTGCCGGCGAGCAAGGCGCCCATGTCCAGCGAATACACCGTGCTTTGCGCCAGGATGTCGGGCACCGCGCCTTCAACGATGCGGCGCGCCAAGCCTTCGGCAATGGCGGTCTTGCCCACGCCGGCCTCGCCCACCAGCAAGGGATTGTTCTTGCGCCGACGGCACAGGGTTTGGATCACGCGCACGAGTTCCTGTTCGCGCCCGATCAGGGGGTCGATCTTGCCGGCCAGCGCCTGCGTATTCAGATTCTGCGCAAAGCTGTCGAGCGGCGAAGCGGCAGGCGCATCGGTATAGGGCTCGCTGGGCTCATCCGCGCGCGGCAACGGTTCGCCCTGCGGAGTCTTGGTGATGCCGTGCGAGATGAAATTGACGATATCGAGCCGTGTCACCCCCTGCTGGGTGAGGAAATACACCGCATGCGAGTCCTTTTCGCCGAATACCGCCACCAACACGTTGGCACCGGTCACTTCCTTCTTGCCGGACGACTGTACATGCAGGATCGCACGCTGGATCACGCGCTGGAAGCCGAGCGTGGGCTGGGTATCAACCTCGCCCTCGCCCACCATCTTGGGCGTGTGTTCCTCGATGAACGAACCAAGCTGTTCGCGCATGAGTTCGATATTGGCACCGCACGCGCGCAGCACTTCCACCGCGGACGGATTGTCCAGCATGGCCATCAGCAGGTGTTCCACCGAAATGAATTCGTGGCGCTTCTGCCGGGCATCCATGAATGCCATATGCAGCGTGACTTCGAGTTCCTGGGCAATCATCTAACTTTCCTCCATCGTACATTGCAGCGGATGCTGGTGCTGCCGCGCGAAATCCATAACCTGTTCGACCTTGGTGTTGGCGATATCCCTGGGATATACCCCGCACACGCCTACACCCTCAGTATGGACTTTGAGCATGATTTGTGTCGCCCGTTCTTCGTCGATGCCAAAAAACTTCTTGAGGACATGCACCACGAATTCCATCGGGGTGTAGTCGTCGTTCAGCAGCAGCACCTTGTACAAGGGCGGCGGCTTCGCTTTGGCCACAGACGGTTCAAGTAGGGTACTGCCTTCTCGCTTGGTTGCCATAGCCCGAATAAGCCTGAATTACTGGCTTTATTTTGATGTGATGGGAGGAATTTTCAAGCCCGCTGGAAGTAGGGCCAAAGCATCAGTTGGATGCACGGGGCCAAAGGCAGAAAAAGAGGTCGTCTCGCCGCGTTGCATCCCACTACCGCGGGTTCGACGATAAATTCAGTGTAACAGTTTTCCTTCTCGGCTTTTCCTGTAGGAACTGTTCTACGTTCAGGTTGAATGACCCTCGCGCCTCATCCCCCGTCACACGCACGCAACACTTCCCGCCTATCGTCCCCGGTCAGCACTCCCCCAACCCAGCATGAGGCACGAAGAAATGCGCCAGCATCTGCAAGACATTCTGGCCAACGCACGGCTGGTCACCCTGCTGCAGCCCGTGCTCGACCTGGTCGAAGGGCGGGTGATGGCTTACGAGGCGCTGTCGCGCGGGCCGTCTAACAGCCCGCTGCATGCCCCGGAGGCGCTGTTCCGCGTCGCCGCACAACACGGCTTGCTGCCGGCGCTGGACTGGGCC
>NZ_LDUG01000034.1:0-32970 GCF_001530125.1 Thiobacillus denitrificans
TGTTTGATGGTTATTATAACCACCATGAATAGCGACGAATATGGGGTCAGACGACGAATATGACGAATATGGGGTCAGACACGATATTCCTAAGAGAAAATGGGGTCAGACAAAGAGAAAATGGGGTCAGACACGATATTTCCACAGGGTCAGGCCTTGAGGCCTTGTCTTTTGCACACAGAAATGGGGTCAGACACGATATTTCCACAGGGTCAGGCCTTGAGGCCTTGTCTTTTGCACTGGGGTTGACTTCGCTTGTTTGATGGTTATTATAACCACCATGAATAGCAAGCAAATCATCAAGCAACTGGAAGCGGAAGGCTGGTTTTTGGCGCGGGTTAAGGGTTCGCACCATCAATTCAAGCATTTGAGCAAGCCGGGTTTGGTGACGGTCAAGCATCCTGACAGCGACATTCCCGCCGGAACGCTGCACAGCATTCGTAAACAGGCGGGTTGGAAATAGGAGAGCATCATGCGTTTCCCCGTGGTTTTGCATTCTGATGATGGCGTTCGCTACGGCGTAACAGTGCCTGATTTGCCCGGCTGCTTTTCGTCCGGCGATACCTTCGACGCAGCACTGGATTCCGTGTTGGAGGCGATTGATCTGCATCTGGAAGGCCTGGTTGAAGAGGGGATGGATATTCCGGTTGCCCATGCCATTGCCGAGCATCGCGCCAATGCAGATTTTGCCGATGGCGTGTGGGCGGCAGTGGAGGTTGATCTTGCACGTTTTGAGGGGCGCGCAGAGAAGGTCAATATTACGCTGCCCGCCCGTTTGCTGGTTAAAATTGATTCCTACGCGAAGGCGCATGGGGCTTCCCGCTCCGGCTTTCTGGCCGATGCGGCGCGAGCGGCCATGCGCTAGCGACTGAAATGCAGAAATGGCACCAGAAACACCAGAAATGGGGTCACCAGAAATGGGGTCAGACACGATATTTCAAGCAATAACTGGGTCAGACTCCATATCCCCGGCGGGTGACACGGGGAATGATTTGCTTATTGAAATGACAAGACTATACTTTGACCACAAATGTGGTAAATCTATCGGGAGTATCGCAATGTCAGCAAGCACTTCAATTCGAATCAATCAGGATTTTTACGAACAGGCCCGGCAAGATGCAGCGCTGGAACATCGGACTATCGCAGGGCAAATTGAATTCTGGGCACGGGTGGGCCGGGCTGCGATCGATAATCCAGACCTGCCTGTCAGCTTCGTGGCAGAGTCGTTGGCTTCCATGGCTGAGCCGCGTGACCAGTCAGAGCCGTTCGTGCCACGGAGTCGTCGCGGGTGACGTGGTTGGTCCAGCAAACCCGGCGATTTGCCCGACAATATAAGAAACTGCACAAAAATTCGACCGCCGATGTGGATTCTGCGGTTGAGGAGATCAGCCGAAACCCCGAAATCGGGGAACGCAAGAAAGGCGATCTGGCAGCGCTACGCGTCTTCAAGTTCCACAGCGGAGGTCAGATGTATTTGTTGGGCTACACGCGGGATGAAGAGGTTCGCTTGATTTATCTTGAAGCCGTTGGACCCCATGAAAACTTCTACCGGGACTTGAAGCGATAGATAGGGCGTCGCCCATTAGCCGACCCTTGACCTGCATCCGACTCAATTCGGACTATAATCGGTCTTTCCGGCGCTCGGCCAGCCAGGAGCCAAACCATGAAATTTTCAACTCAAGTCAAGCCCATCAGTTATCTCAAGAGCCACGCGGCTGAAATCATCAGGGATATCACCGAGAGCCGGGAACCCATGCTCATTACCCAGAACGGGGAGGCCAAACTTGTGGTGATGGATGTCCGCTCATATGAGGAACACGAAGAGACCCTGGCGCTG
Organism: Thiobacillus denitrificans; assembly: GCF_001530125.1. GTDB lineage: Bacteria > Pseudomonadota > Gammaproteobacteria > Burkholderiales > Thiobacillaceae > Thiobacillus > Thiobacillus denitrificans_C. Next base: position 1,838 of record NZ_LDUG01000034.1, read on the forward strand.
CTCAAACTATTGGCTTTGGGCAACCGTGAGATTGAACAGGGACATTTCCGCACCGCCGATGAGGTGTTCGCCGATATCGACAGGGAAGCCGTTCAATGAGCGTCCAGGTCGTGTTCCTGAAGTCGGCGGAGCACGACCTGAAGGAACTGAAAGGCTACATGGTCAAGAACTTCGGCAAGGACATGTGGCAAGCCAGCTACGCAAAGATTCAAGACGCCGTGAATACCATCGGGGCCTTTCCGCTTGGCGGCAATGTTCCCGAAGAACTCGAGCGCCTCAACCTCACGCAATACCGTCAAGTTGTCTCGGGAATGAACAGAATAATCCATGAAGTCCGACAGGAAATTATCTACATCCACATTGTCTGTGACACGCGGAAAGACATGAAGTCGCTACTCACCAGACGGCTTCTACGCATCGACGGTGCGTAATTCGGGGCGAGGGCGCCCCGCCCACAGCGCTGGCCAATACCAAAAGGCCTCGCCGCCGGGGGTGCTGTTGTAGGAGGCCCGCCCCCGGGCCGATACCGTGGCGGTTGCGACGGTGCGCAAATCGGGGCGAAGGCGCCCCGCCCACAGCGCTGGCCAATACCAACAAATAATGATGAAAGCGCCTAAAAAAAGCCACGGTTTCCCGTGGCTTTTTGAATTTTGGTGGGCCGGCCGAGATTCGAACTCGGGACCAATGGATTAAAAGTCCACTGCTCTACCAGCTGAGCTACCGGCCCAAGGACGGGGTTGAAACCCTGTCCGCGAAAGCGCGAAATTATAGCCGAAGCGATGCGCATGGGTAAAGGCTTATGACGCTTTTTTGAACGCGCGTCGTCCACCGTCCGGCACGATGGCCGGACGGCCAAGCCTGCTTACCCTTCGCGCATCATCAGGAAATACTGCACTTTCATGGTGACCGCACTGCCGACCACGATGGCAATGAAGGTAAGGATGGAGCCCAGCGCCAGGGTGGAGAAGCCGGTGACGCCCTGGCCGATGGTGCAGCCCATCGCCAGCACGCCGCCGAAGCCCATGAGGATGGCGCCGATCAGGTGGTTGACGAAGTCGCGGCCGGAGGCGAACCACTCGATGCGGAAGCTGCGCGAAACCAGCGACCACAGCAGGGAGCCGGCAATGACGCCCGCCAGCGCCATGATGCCGAAGGTGAGCAGGGTGCGGTCGAAGCCGCTTGCCGCATAGCCGAGGCTTTGCCCCATCGGGTTGATGAAGGTGAAGGACTGCGCGGCAAGCGGGGCGGCGTCAGCGGGGCGGACGGCGCCTGCGGGCGAGTAGAAATCCCAGTCCTGCACGTAGGATTGCAGGGAAAGCACATCCCCACCGGCGTTCACCGTGATGTTGCTGGTGACATACCAGGCGGCGAGCACCACGAGGCCGACCACGAGGCCGCCGAGGATGTTGTCGAAGCTGGTGCGGAAATCGGCCGACTTGAAGACCCATGCCAGCAGCAGAACGCCGATGACGCCCCCCATCACCATGCGGCCGGTAGCGACGTTGTCGCTGAAGAGCATCGCGCCGAGGTCCTGGTTGGTGCTCAGCGCGACCGCGGTCGGGTTGGTCCACGAATAGAACAGGACGGAATACAGGGTCTTGTCGCTGCCCGGGAAGGGGTTGATCATGTAATAGGCGATCAGCCCGATGACCAGCACCACCATGATTGATTTGAGGTTGCCGCCGCCGATGCGGATCAGCATTTTGTTGCCACAACCAGAGGCGAGCGTCATGCCGATGCCGAACAGAACACCGCCAAGCACGTATTCCAGCCAGGGCAAGCTGGTCTGGCGGTAGGGCGGAAAGGTGTTGGTGACGTTGACCAGGCCGGCTGCTTCCAGAGCCATCACGCCCAGCACGCCGACCGCGATGGCCAACACCCAGGCGCGCAGGCGGCCGGTATCGCCCATGTTGACCCAGTCGGAAACCGCGCCCATGGTGCAGAAGTTGGTCTTGTTGACCACGGCGCCCATGATCAGGGCGATCACAAAGGTCGACCATAGAAAAAATGATTGTGCGCTGGCGAAATTTTCGTAAATCATAAGTCTATCTCTCGAGTTTGGAAAGGAGGGACGGCATGCGCCGCGCGGATCCGGATGGCAGGCGGAATTCTAATGGTTCCGCCCCGAATGCTAACTGGATATTAAATACCATCAAAGCCCTGGCAAGGCCGGGGGCTTACCTGCTTGATTACTCTGCTTGTTGACCATACCGCGTCGGATCGGGAATGCCTGCCGCGCGAAACCCTTCCCTTCTCAGGCGGCAGGCATCGCAGCGGCCGCAGGCCAAGCCGTCGGCGTCGGCCTGGTAGCAGCTGACGGTTTGCGCGTAGTCGACACCGAGCGCGAGACCGCGCTGGATGATCTGCGCTTTCGACAGATGCTGCAGCGGCGCGTGGACGCGCAGCCGGGCGCCTTCGACGCCGGCACGGGTGGCGAGGTTGGCCATCTGCTCGAACGCCGCGATGAACTCGGGACGGCAATCGGGGTAGCCAGAATAGTCGATGGCATTGACGCCGATGAAAATGTCGCGCGAGCCGAGCACCTCGGCCCAGGCGAGCGCCAGCGCCAGCATCACGGTGTTGCGCGCGGGCACGTAGGTGACAGGGATGCCTTCGGTCGGGCTTTCGGGCACGGCGATGGACGCGTCGGTGAGCGCCGAGCCGCCGATGTCGCTGAGTCCCAGCTTGAGCACCCGGTGCTCGACGGCGCCCAGGCTTGCTGCCACGCGCGCGGCGGCGGCGAGTTCGGCATTGTGGCGCTGGCCGTAATCCAGGCTCAGCGCGTGGCAGGCGTAACCGGCTTCACGCGCGATGGCGAGCACGGTGGCGGAATCCAGGCCGCCGGAGAGCAGGATGACCGCGGATTTCATTTACCGGGGGTGTTGCCCCACAACACCTTGTGCAGCTGCACCTGCATCCGCACCGGCAGCCTGTCAGCGAGAATCCAGTCGGCCAGGTGCGCGGGCGGCAGTTCGCCCTGCACCGGCGAAAACAGGATGGGGCAGACTTGCGCGAGCTTCTGTTCGCGAACGACCTCGCGCGCCCAGTCGTAGTCGGCATGGTCGGCCAACACGAACTTGATCTCGTCGTGTGGCGTCAGGTGGGCGAGGTTTTCCCAGCGGTTGCGCGCGTCCTCGCCGGACCCTGGCGGCTTGATGTCGACGATGCGCGAGACCCGCGCGTCGACCAGGCTGACATCAAGCGCGCCGCTGGTTTCCAGCGACACCGAATAACCGGCGTCGCACAATGCGGCGAGTAGCGGCAGGCAGTTCTTCTGCGCCAGCGGCTCGCCGCCGGTGACGCACACGGTCGGCACGCCATAGTCCGCCACCCGCGCCAGCAGCGAAGCCAGGGGGACGGTTTCGCCGCCCTGAAAGCTGTAGGGCGTGTCGCACCAGCGGCAGCGCAGCGGGCAGCCGGCCAGGCGGACGAACACCGTCGGCAAGCCGGCGCGGCTGGTTTCGCCCTGCAGAGAAAGGAACACCTCCGTCAAGCGGAGCGTGGCGGTTTGGGCATTCGACTCCATCCCGCCTTGCGGGACTTCAGCGCGTAACGGGGCGGCGTAAATTCGCGGCGAGGGCGCCGCGCCTACAGGTAGCGGATCGGCGTGAATTCGCGGCGAGGGCGCCGCGCCTACAGGAGGGAGGAGGCCCGCCCCCGGGCCGATGGGATGGAGCGTTGCAGTCTTGGACACCGCGCTTACTTGAGTGTGGCCAGCCGGCGGACGGCAAACGTGGCGGCAGGGGTGCCGGGGTATTTGGCCACCAGGTTTTCGAGCGTCTTGCGGGCATCGTCGAGCTTGTCCAGCGCGATCTGGTTGGTGGCTATGTTGAGCAGCGCGTCGGGCACCTTGGCGCTGGCAGGATAGGCGGCGACCAATTTTTGCTGATGCGCCAGCGCGGTTTTGTAGTCCTTCAGGACGTAATACGAATAGCCGATCCAGTATTGCGCATTGGCTGCCAGCGCGCTGGTCGGGTACGCCTTGAGAAAACCGTTGAACCCGGCGATGGCGCTCGCGTAATTGGCTTCGCGAAACTGCTTGAGCGCGTCTTCGTAACTGCGCGATTCCACCAGCGGGTCGGCGGCTTGCGGCGGATCGCCCGCCGCTGCGGGCGCGGCGGGCTGCGCCCCCTCGACTGCCGGCGCGGGATCGACCGCCGGCGCGGGCTGGCCCGCCTTGGCGAGGTCCGCGATACGCTGGTCGAGGTCGGCGTACAGGTCGTTTTGCCGCTTGCCCAGGGTATCCAGCTGATGCACCTGGACTTCGGCCTGGCCGCGCAATCTGGCGATTTCGGCCTTGAGCATTTCGACTTCGTTCAGCAAGCCGAGCAGTTGCGGGTTTTGCTGGACCGCCCCCTCCAGCCTGCCGAGACGGGCATCGAGCTCGCCCGTCAGCTGCTGCAAGGCCTGCACCTGGCGGGCGAGTTCGGCATTCGAAACCGCCCACGCGGGCGGGGCCAGCGCGAACGCGCAAGCCAGAATCAAGGCATCACGGCGCATCAATCAAATACCCTAAATGCTTCACCACAGAGGCACAGAGGCACAGAGGCACAGAGGCACAGAGGCACAGAGAACCAGATAACTCATGCGCTGCATTGGATTCAGCTTTCGCCCGACAGGTGATTGCACAGCGAATCTGCAACATCATGTTTTTCCTCTGTGTCCCAAGGGATACCGTCCCTGCGGGACATATCTCTGTGCCTCTGTGGTTCAACTATGCTTTCCCAGAATTACTCGTCGGCATAGACCACATCGGTGCGGCGGTTTTCGGCGTACGCCTCTTCGGTGCTGGCCTCGTTGCGCGGCTTTTCCTCGCCGAAGCTGATTGCTTCCATTTGCGCATCGCTCACGCCCAACACAGCCAGCGCACGGCGCACCGCTTCGGCACGCTTCTGCCCCAGCGCCAGGTTGTATTCGCGGCTGCCGCGCTCGTCGGCATTGCCCTGCAGGATGAGGCGCGCATCACGCTTCGACTGCAGATAGCCGGCATGCGCTTCGAGCATGGGACGGTATTCGGGTTTCACCACGTAGCTGTCGAAATCAAAAAAGATGCTGCGCTTGGACAAGGGGCTGGCCGGATCCTTGCGCGGATCGCCGGCATATTGATCGGCGGGCAACGCGCTGCCCGCCACGCCGGTGCCGTCCACACCGGTGCTGTCAGCGCCGGCCGGCTTGGCTGCGGTCGCGCCGGTCTGGTCGCCGGTGCGGTCTTCAACTGTCGCTTGCGTGCCGGTGGTAGTGCCGCACGCGGACAGGGTCAATGCAAGCAAAATGGGCCAAAAAATCTTGTTCATTTGTTTCTCCTTTAGTGATGAATAACAACGAATAAATCACGACGTGTGAATAACGATCGGCATGAGCAGTTCTGGATTGACACACCAGGATAGCCGCCCAGGCCCTATCTCAAAACAGGAACAACACCTTATGGGCCCCAGGCCGGTTCGCGGGCGTCCACACCGGATTCCGACAGGCGCGTGCGGGTTTTGCCGTCCAGGCTCACGGTGCCGAGAACGCCGCGCCCGCCCTGTACGGTGGCATACAGCACTGCCTGGCCATTTGGCGCAAAGCTGGGCGATTCGTCGCGCGCGGTATCGGTCAGCACGCGAGTCTGGCCCGAGGCCAGTTCGTGCAGCACCACCCTGAAACGGCCGCCTTCACGACTGATATAGGTCAGATGCCTGCCATCCGGGCTGACCGCGGGAGAAACATTGTAGCCGCCGCTGAAGGTCACCCGCCGGGGTTCGCCGCCGCTGGCCGCCACGCGGTAAATCTGCGCGCTGCCGCCGCGATCCGAGGTGAAATAAAGGGTTTGTCCATCGGGCGAGAATACCGGCTCGGTGTCGAGATTGCCACCCCGGGTCAAGCGGGTGAGTCCGCTGCCATCAGCGTTGATCAAATAAATCTGCGAGGCCTCGTCGCGCGTCAGCACCACCGCCAGACGCCGGCCGTCGGGCGCCCAGGCCGGCGCCGAGTTGGAGCCCTTGAATGCCGCGACCTTGCTGCGGCCGCCATCGCGCAGGGACTGCATATACACCACCGGCTTTTTGTCCTCGAACGACACATACACCAGGCGCGCGCCGTCGGGCGAGAACCGCGGCGAAATCACCGGCTCGTTGGAGCGCATGACGGTGCGCGGGTTTTGCCCGTCGGCATCGGCGACCCGCAGCTCGAAGCGCTTGCCCTGTTTCTGCACATAGGCGATGCGGCTGCTGAACGCGCCCGGAATGCCGGTCAGCTTTTCGTACACGATGTCGGCGATCTGGTGCGCAGTGGGGCGCCATTGCGTGGCGGAAATGGTGTAGCTAAAGGCGGCAAGCTGCGTCTGCTTGACCGCATCCAGCAGATGGAAGCGGACTTCGAAGCGGCCGCCGGGCAGCGCGGCCACCTGGCCGATGACCACAGCATCCGCGCCTTTGCCGCGCCAGATGCCGTAGTTGACCTGTGCGGGCGCGACCGGCTGCTGCATGCCGCCAACGTCCACCAGCCTGAACTGGCCGCTGCGCTCAAGGTCGCCTCCCGCGATCTGGGTCAGCGCCGGCACCGGCTGGCCCGGTGCCGCCTGAAACGGCACCATCGCCACGGATATCTTGCTGGCGGCCCCGCCGATCACCTGGATTTCCATCGCGGCGCGCGCGGAAAACGGCGCGCTCAGCAAGGCCAGACAGAACAGGGGAAAAAACAGAACAGCACGCAGCATGGGGTCGGGAATCTCGATCAATGGTGCTTGATTGTAGGATGAGTTTAGCATGGTCGGCGTGACAGTCTGGCTGCCAAGAACGCTCCATACACGCCACAAGCGTTGTCATTGCATACATGGACGCAATGACGGCTTGCGGAGAATGCCTTTAACTCACTCTTTGGGGCGATGGACGAAGGTTAGTTCCGGGACGAATGCAGCGCGCGCATCGCGGGCGCTCGGCAACGGCAGCGGGGACGATTTTTCGATGGCGCGCACCACTGCATCGTCGTACGCCGCATTGCCGCTCGACTGCGTCACCCGCACGCTCTGGACTTCGCCGGTGGGCAGCAACTTCACCAGGCAGCGCACGACGGGGTTGCCGGTCAGGTTGTCGGGCAGGCGGGTGTTGCCGCGCACCTTGGCGCTGATGAGATCGCGGTACTGCCCGACGACGCTCGCCACCTCGGCCTGGCGCTTGCTGGCCGCCGCGGCGTCGGCCAGTTTGGCCTGCGCTTCAGCCAATTTGGCCTGACGCGCTTGGCTCGCCACAGCCTCGTCCGCCATGCGCCGCGTCAAGTCCTCTTCCTCCAGCTGGCGCAGCAGTTCGCGTTTTTTCTGCTCGGCCAGCTGTTTTTCCTGCACCTTCCTGGCAGCCTCGGCCTGCGCGCGTGCGGCGTCAGCCCGGGCTTTCTCTTCGACTAGCTGCATGGCTTGCAGTTTTTGCAGGCGCTCGGCCTCGGCCTTCTTTTTTTCCAGCACAATGTCGGGGATTTTTGGCGGCGGCGGCTCGTCCACCACCGGACGGGGGGCTGGCGTGGCTTTGACCGGCTCGGGCGCTTTCACTGGTGCAGGTGCCGGTGCAGGCGCGGACGGCCTCGACGGCCTGGCCGCGACGGGCGGCGCGGGTGGCAACGCTTCCCACAAGTCGACCATCACCGGTGCGGGATGCCGGGTCTGCCACGACACGCCAAACACCAGCAGCAGCACGAAGGCGATATGCACCCCCAGCGCCAGCGCGCCAGCGATGAGGTTGGAGCCGGGACGGGAGACAAAGGGCGCGTCTGCCGGAAAGTTCATCTCAGGATCAAGGTGCGGGGCGGGCAAGCAGGCCAATGCGGGTGATCTGCGCGTTCTGCAACACGGTCATGGTGTTCATCACCTCCTCGTAGCGCACATTCTTGTCCGCCGCGATGACCACCGGCTGATCCGGCAAGGCACGCTGCAGCACAGCGACTTCGGCCGCCAACGCCGACTTGGCCACGACCCGCTCGTCGCCAGCAACAGCGCGGTTTTTCAGCAAATATTCGCCCGACTCCTTGATGACGATTTCGAGCGGCTGCGCCGGTGGCTGCGAGGTCTTGCCGACGCTCGGCAACTCGACCTGGCCGGGATTGATGAAGGGTGCGGTCACCATGAAGATGACGAGCAGCACCAGCATCACGTCGATCATCGGCACAACGTTGATCTGGGCGATTTGCTTGCGGGTGCGCGCCATGAATCAGGCCGCCTTGGTTGTCGTTGTCTGCCGCTGCAGGATGTTGGAAAACTCCTCCATGAAGCTTTCCATGCGGTTGGCCAGGCGGTCGATGTCGTGGGTGTAGCGGTTGTAGCCGACCACGGCGGGGATGGCGGCGAACAGGCCCATGGCGGTGGCAATCAGCGCTTCGGCGATGCCGGGCGCGACCTGCGCCAGCGTGGCCTGCGCAACGCTCGACAGCCCCATGAAGGCGATCATGATGCCCCACACGGTGCCGAACAGGCCGACATAGGGCGACACCGACCCGACGGTGGCGAGAAACGACAGGTGCGATTCGAGGCCGTCGAGTTCGCGCTGGTAGGTGGCACGCATGGCGCGGCGGGTGCCGTCGATGATGAAGCTGGCCGACATGCCCGCCTGCCGCCGCAACTTCATGAATTCGCTGAATCCGGCTTCGAAGATGCGCCCCATTTCGCCCGCCTCCCCGCGCTCGGCGGCCACCTGCTGGTACATGACGTTGATGTCGCCGCCGCCCCAGAACTCGCGCTCGAAACGATCGGTTGCGCGCAGGGCACGCTTGAGGGCGAACATCTTGATGAAAATGAACCACCACGACATCAACGACGCGCCCAGCAACAGCACCATGACGAGCTGCACCGGCACCGAAGCGTTGAGGACGAGATGGAGGAGCGAGAGGTTCTGGCTGAGGTCGGGGTTCACGTCGTGGGGCTCAGTGTCTGAAGAATCGTTGCGGGCATTTTAACGGGTTTGAAATGGACCGCGTCAACGCAGGCCAGCTTGACGTCGGCCCTTGCCAGACAGGTGGCACCCCGCATGAGTTCCTGCTGCATGGCAAGGCTGGCGCGTCCGGCTTCATGCAGGCCGACCGAGACATCGAGTTGATCGTTGAAGCGCGCCGGCGACAGGAAATCGATTTCCATCCGCCGCACCACGAACACCACCCCCGCCTCGTCGCGCAGGACATCCTGCTCGAACCCGCGCGCGCGCAGCCATTCCGAACGCGCGCGTTCCATGAACTTGAGGTAGTTGGCGTAATACACTACGCCGCCGGCGTCGGTGTCTTCCCAGTAGACGCGGACCGGCCAGTGAAACACCACCACTAGAACAGGTCCTCGCCGGGTGCGCCGGACGGGGCGACGAGACCGAGATGGCGATACGCCAGCGGGGTGGCGATGCGGCCACGCGGGGTGCGCTGCAGGTAGCCCTGCTGGATGAGATAGGGTTCGAGCACGTCTTCGATGGTGTCACGCTCCTCGCCGATGGCGGCGGCAAGGTTGTCCAGTCCGACCGGGCCGCCCATGAATTTTTCGACCACCGCCGACAATAGCTTTCTGTCCATCACGTCGAGCCCGGCGCGGTCGACATCGAGCATCACCAGCGCCGCATCGGCCACCGCGCAGGTGGCCTGCCCGCCTGCCTTGACTTCGGCGTAGTCGCGCACCCGGCGCAGCAGGCGGTTGGCAATGCGCGGGGTACCGCGCGAACGGCGGGCAATTTCCAGCGCGCCGGCTTCTTCCAGGTTCATCTGCAACAGGCCCGCCGAGCGATGCACGATGAAGCCAAGTTCTTCCGCCGAGTAGAACTCCAGCCTTGCGACGATGCCGAAACGGTCGCGCAGCGGATTGGTGAGCATGCCGGCGCGGGTGGTCGCGCCGACCAGGGTGAACGGCGGCAGGTCGAGCTTGACCGAGCGCGCCGACGGGCCTTCGCCGATCATGATGTCGATCTGGAAATCCTCCAGCGCGGGATACAGCACCTCCTCGACCACCGGGCTCAGGCGATGAATCTCGTCGATGAACAGCACATCGTTCGGCTCCAGGTTGGTGAGCAGCGCGGCCAGGTCGCCCGCGCGTTCGAGCACCGGGCCGGAAGTCTGGCGCAGGTTGACGCCCATCTCGCGCGCGATGATGTGCGCCAGCGTGGTCTTGCCCAGCCCCGGCGGGCCGAACAGCAGCACGTGGTCGAGCGCCTCGCTGCGGTTTCTGGCGGCACTGATGAAGATTTCGAGTTGCTCGCGCGTCTTCGCCTGGCCGACGTATTCCGCCAGCGTGCGCGGCCGCAACGCGCGCTCGACCAGCTCTTCCTGCGGGCTGACGGCGGCGGGGGCAATGAGGCGGTCGGTTTCGATCATGGCGCCAGGGGCGGTGGGACAGACAAGCGCGAATTCTACTCCGCGGCGTCGACGGCGGGCGCGGCATCCTGCACCAGCTGGCCGCCCCCGCGCGCCTTCGCCTGATAGAGCGCACGGTCGGCACGTGCGAGCGCGGCATTCATGGTGTCGCCGGTCACGCCCCCGAGCCAGGTCTGCCCCGCACTGAGACTGGTTTGCAAGTCCAGGCCGAAAGCGTTCAACTTGCTTCTGAAACGGTCGGCGAGGCGCTGATGCCACGCGTCCACCCCGGCTGCGTCGAGCCCAGACAGCAGCACGACAAACTCATCCCCGGCCAGACGCGCCGCCAGATCGGCACGCCGGGTCAGTTCTTTCAACGATTGTGCCAGTGCCAGCAAAACCTGATCGCCCACCCCGTGGCCGTAGCGGTCGTTGACCGCCTTGAAATGGTCGATGTCGAGCAATACCAGCGCGACCGGATGCTGTCTTTCGGCCAGCCCCAGCGCCTGGGGAAAATGGGTTTCGAATGCGCGCCGGTTGGGCAGCCCCGTCAGCGGATCGGTCAGGCTCAGGTGTTCCAGCCGTGCACGCTGCGCCTGCAGATGCCGGGCGACCAGATTAATGTCGGCCGCTGCCGGCTCGAATTCGACGTAGTGCGGCACGATTTCGGGAACCGGTTCGTCCCGTGCCAGCGCGGTCAGGGCATCGCGGGTGGACACGATGTCGCGCAGCATGGTGCGACGCAGCCGCAGCATGGTCGCGCCCAGCAGCAACAGCACGGCCCCCAGGGTCAGCAGCCCTGCCAGCACCTGCATCTCGCCGCCGCGCGTAAGCCGCTGCACCGGTGCCTGGGCAAGCAGCGTCCAGCCGGTCTGGGGAATATCCAGCCGGACTTCCCGCAGTGCGCCCTTGACCTCTCCCTGGCGCACGATCGTGCTGCCCGCCGCGTCGATGAGGGTGAGTGCGTGGTCCGGGTGGCGGGAGTCGTCGACCACCCGCTGCAACTGGGTCAGCCGCACGCTCAAGAAGACGCCCCCCAGGATCTCGCCATCCATTTCACGCACCGCCGACACCAGGTCGATGTGTTCGGAACCCGCCACCTCGCGGTGCAGCAGCGGCCGGATGTCCGTCAGGGTATCCGCGCGCCGCATGTCCTGCTGGCAGCTTGGGCCGACGCGCAGCGCCACGGCCTCGCCCAGCACGCCCCCCTGGGGATTGACCAGCGCCAGCCCCAACAGATCGGGCAGCAAACGTTGCCGGGAAAGGGCCCACTGCTGCTGCGCTTCAATCGAACCGACACGCATCAGGTCGAGCAGCTCGGGGTCGCGCGCAATGTTGTCGATCAGCGTGTGGTAGTAGTCCAGCCGCCGGACCAGGCTGACGCGCGCCTGCGTAGCCTCCAGTTCGAGCAGACGCTGCTGGGTCTGGCCACTGGCCTGCAGACTGAACCACAGACTCAGGGCTATGCCGGCCGCGAACAGGCCGGCCACGCTCAGCAGCAGCCACAAAAAATGACGCTGCAGAGAGGCGGAAGGCCGAGGGTTTGACGTGGGCATTGAAACGCGGGCTTAGGTTTTCGACAAGATCCTCAGCGCCTGCCGGATCGCCTCGCCCACCACCAGATCGGGTGGCAGCTGGCGCACGGCCTCGGTGGTCTCGCGTTCGTTGTAACCCAGCGCCAGCAGCGCCTGGCGCACATCGTCCGACACGCCGCCGGGGGCCGCACCGGCAATCGCGCCGGCGAACACCGGCCTGCCCTTGAGTTCGAGCAACAGGCGCTCGGCGGTTTTCTTGCCGATGCCGGGCACCTTGACGATGCGGCCGATTTCCTGCGCGGCAATCGCCGCCGCCAGGTCGTTGACCGACAGCCCGGACAACACCGACAAGGCGGTCTTGGCACCGATGCCGGAGACTTTCAGCAGTTCGCGAAACGCCATGCGTTCGATCTCGCTGCCGAAGCCGTACAGCAGGTGCGCGTCCTCGCGGATCGCCAGATGGGTCAGCAGGCTGATTTTTTCGCCCAGCGCGGGCAGGTTGTAGAAGGTGCTCATCGGCACGTCGATTTCGTAGCCGACGCCGTTCACGTCCACCAGCACCTGCGGCGGTTGTTTGGCGGCAAGCAGGCCGGTGATTCTGCCTATCATTTGGAATCCTTATTCATACGAGGCGCCCGCCCTTCACGCGATAGCCTGCGGTGGAGTGCGCGCCGAGGTGGCTGCCGTGGGCGTGGGCGATGGCGCAGGCGAGTGCGTCGGCGGCGTCGGCAGTGGGCGCAGCAGGCAGGCTCAGCAGGCGCTTGACCATTTCCTGCACCTGTTCCTTGGCGGCCTTGCCATGGCCGACCACCGCCTGCTTGATTTGCAGCGCGGTGTATTCCGCAACCAGCAGTTGATTGGACACGGCCGCGCAGATCGCCGCCCCGCGCGCCTGTCCCAGCAGCAGCGTTGACTGCGGGTTGACGTTGACGAAGACGATTTCCACCGCGCAGGTATCGGGCTGATAGGTGGCGATCACCTCGTTCAGCCCGGCGAACAGCACCCCCAGCCGCTGCGGCAAGCTGCCCTCGCCGCTCTTGACCACGCCGCTGGCGACATAGGCCAGTTTCTGGCCGGTCTGCTCGATCACGCCGAAGCCGGTGAGCCGCAGGCCGGGGTCGATGCCCAGTATGCGGATCCCGATCATGCTTTCAGTGCTTTTAAATGCCCTTGATCGGCATAGGCGAGGATTTTTTCGTCCGCCGTGACAAGCGTGAGATTGTGAACCCGCGCGCTCGCCATCAGCAGACGATCGACTGGATCGCCATGCGGTGCGTCGGGCAGGCGTGTCGACTCCAGCGCAATTCCCGGAATCACCCCCAGCATTTGCATACCGGGCGTCGCGGACGCCTGACGCACCCACTCGTCCACCGGCATGGACAGGCGGATACGGTCTTTTGCCACCAGCATCCCGATCTCCCACACCGACATCACCGACACCCACAGTTTGCCGAGCCGCGCGGCCTGCTCGATGCGGGAACGAGCCGGTTTGCCCAGACGATCGGGATCAGATTCGAGCCACAGCCATACATGCGTATCAATCACCAGCCCGGCGTCAGGCATCGGCCTCCCAGGCTTCGTCAATCGGGCGAATGAGATCGCCGCGCACCTGCACTGTGCCCGCCAGACGACCGAACACGACCGGCTCGGCATCGTCCACCGGAACCAGCCGGGCGACCGCGCGGCCGTGCTTGGTCAGCGTGATGCTGGCGTGCGTCTGAGCCACCTGGTCAAGATAGGCAAGGCACTTGGCCTTGAATTCAGTTGCGGGAAGGTCCATGGCTACTCCAATGGTCATTTAATTATGACCACATTAGCAAACCTGCATCACTCCGGCAACACCGCGTTGGTGTACACCTCTTGCACGTCGTCGAGCGAATCGAGCGCGTCGAGGATTTTCTGCATCTTCGCCGCGTCGTCGCCGGTCAGTTCGGTTTCGGCTTCCGGCCGCATGGTGATCTCTGCGACCGCCGGCTTGAATCCGGCTTTTTCCAATGCGTCCTTCACCGCCTCGAAGGCCCTGGGCTCGGGCGAGGTCAGCACCTCGATCGAGCCGTCCTCGTTGGGGATGACGTCTTCCGCACCGGCGTCGAGCGCGGCTTCCATCACCGCCTCTTCGCTCGCGCCCGGCTCCAGGATGATCTGGCCGCAGTGCTTGAACTGGAACGCCACGCAGCCGTCGGTGCCCATGTTGCCGCCGTGCTTGACGAAGGCATGGCGGACGTCGGCGACGGTGCGCACCTTGTTGTCGGTGAGACAGTCGACCATCACCGCGACGCCGCCAATGCCGTAGCCCTCGTAACGCACTTCCTCGTAGTTGACGCCTTCGAGCAGACCGGTGCCGCGCTTGACCGCGTTTTCAATGTTGTCCTTCGGCATCGATTCGGCCTTGGCCTTTTCGATCGCCAGCCGCAGGCGCGGATTCATGCCGGTGTCGCCACCACCCATTTTGGCCGCCACGGTGATTTCCTTGATAAGCTTGGTGAAGACCTTGCCGCGCTTGGCATCCTGGCGCCCCTTGCGGTGCTGGATGTTGGCCCACTTCGAATGTCCTGCCATGTTGATTCCAACGCAAATTAAATAGCCGGAGATTTTACACCGTGGCTCCCACTCTACGTTTCGGCGTCGACCTCGGCGGCAGCAAAATCGAACTCATCGCGCTCGACGCCGGCGGTGGCGAAATCCTGCGCCGCCGCGTGCCGACCCCGCAGGACGATTACTTCGCCACAGTCGCTGCGGTCGCCGCGCTGGTGCACCAGGCCGAATTTGAACTGGGCCAAAGCGCCAGCATCGGCATCGGCACCCCCGGCGCCGTCTCGCCCGCCAGCGGCCGGATGAAGAACTGCAATTCGACCTGTCTCAACGGCCGGCCGCTGCAGGAAGACCTCGAACGCGCGCTCAACCGCGAGGTGCGGCTCGCCAACGACGCCAACTGCCTGGCGCTGTCGGAAGCCACCGACGGTTCGGCGGCCGGCGCCGACAGCGTATTCGGCGTGATCATCGGTACTGGCGTCGGCGGCGGCGTGGTGGTGCGCGGCCAGGTGCTGACTGGCGCCAACGCCATCGCCGGCGAATGGGGCCATTCGCCGCTGCCCTACTTCCAGTTCGCCCACGCGCAGGCCGACCGCAATGGCACCGGCCAGCACCCCGCGACCGGCGAAGCGATCCTGCACCCCTGGCCGAGTCCGCGCGAACTCGACGCCGCGCCGGCGTGCTACTGCGGCAAGAAAGGCTGCATCGAAACCTGGCTGTCCGGCCCCGCGTTGGCGGCCGACCACGTGCGCTACGGCGGCGAAGACTTGCCCGCGCACGAAATCGTGCAGCTGGCGAATGCCGGCTACGGCCCCTGCAGCGCGACGCTGGCGCGCTACGAGGAGCGGCTGGCGCGCGCGCTGGCCGGCGTCATTAACCTGCTCGACCCCGACATCATCGTGCTCGGCGGCGGGCTGTCCAACATCGCCAGGCTCTACGACACCGTGCCGCGGCTGTGGCCGCGCTATGTGTTTTCAGACCGCGTCGACACCAAGCTGGTGCCGCCGAAATATGGCGATTCAAGCGGGGTGCGCGGCGCGGCGTGGCTGTGGAGCGAAGGAAATTAGCGCGGTTGAGGCTTTATTATCTTTCGCTTGCTATCTCACTCTGAAGCTTTTCCAACCCATCTAAAATTCGGATGAATTTTTCACCAAACGGTGTAATCGCATATTCAACGCGCGGTGGGACTTCGTTGTGGGCAACGCGCTCAACGATGCCAAATTCCATGTTCTTGCGCAGGCACTCGTTAAGCACTTTTGTAGTCAAGCCCTCGACGCTACGAACCATTTGGCCAGGACGATTGATGCCATTTGCCAAGAGTTGATAGACGGTAAGTGACCATTTACAGCCATAGATGGTCTCCACCATGCGTGCGCTCCGCGCTTGGGCAGATTTTCTGGAAAAAATTTCATCTTGGCTGCTCATCAATATGCACCAATAAGTGACTACCGTACCAATTTGTACCTGCTTCTCAACAGGCTACAGGATTCCATAAGCTATCTGCTCCTGCAACTACCTTGGATGCAATCCGATGGAAAACGTAGATCAACCTTTAGCTTTGATAGTAGGTGGCTCCAGCGGAATGGGCTTTGCAACCGCGAAGCTTTTGTTGGAACACGGCATAAATACTGTGATTGTGGGCAACGCATCGAAAAAATTAGCGACGGCGCAGCGCGAACTTTCCGCATTTGGCAATATTGAGGCCATCCAAGCCAATTTATACGAGCCGAACGATGTGCAGCGCGTTGTTGCTTTTGCCGAGAACCACGGCCGCCACATCAAATACCTGGTGAACGCAGCGGGCTACTTCAAGCCCACGCCATTCCTTGAGCATAAGCATAAGGACTATGACACCTACCTGGATTTGAATCGCGCCGCCTTTTTCATTTCACAGGCCGTGGCTAAAAACATGGCGGCGAACGGTGGCGGCTCGATTGTGCATATTGGATCGATGTGGGCAAAACAAGCCATTAAAGCGACGCCTTCCTCTGCGTACTCGATGGCGAAAGCAGGCTTGCACGCACTCACGCAACACATGGCGATGGAGCTGGCCGATCATAATATCCGTGTAAACGCGGTTTCGCCGGCCGTGGTTAAAACGCCTATATACGAGGCATTCATCGACCCAAATAAAATCGACGAAACGCTTGCCTCATTCAACGGATTTCATCCTATCGGCCGAATCGGCACGCCCGAAGACGTCGCAATAGTCATTCGCTTTCTGCTTGCCGATGATGCGAGTTGGGTGACAGGCGCAATTTGGGATGTCGATGGCGGGGTCATGGCGGGACGTAACTGAGGTGTGCCGGATAACGATCTTCAACGTGCTGCCCGTCCAGGCAGTGACGGTTTTTAGTGGACATGATTTGTCCCGCCGTCAAACCCGATGGCCCCGCTCGGCACGATAGTCCGCAGACGCATCAGTGCAGCTTGATGCGCGCCCGCGTCGGCGTGCTGATGAAGTGGGCGTAGGTCGTGAGTGCGGTCTTGAACCAGCCGTGCAATGCGATCTCGTGCATCTTGTGCAGCGACCAGTACACCAGCCGCGCCATCGTGCCTTCGATCATGATGCTGCCGCCGGTCAGCGCGCCCATCAGGTTGCCGACAGTGGAGAAACGACCGAGCGCCACCAGCGAGCCGTAGTCACGGTAGACGTACTCAAGCAGCGGCTTGCCGCGAAAACGCCGACAGATCGCCTTCGCCATCAGTGATGCCTGCTGGTGCGCAGCCTGCGCGCGCGGCGGCACGTTGCTGCCGTTGGGCATTGGGCAGGCTGCGCAATCGCCCAGCGCAAAGATGTTGTCGTCGCGCGTGGTCTGCAAGGTGGGACGCACCACCAGCTGATTGATGCGGTTGGTTTCCAGGCCGTCCAGGTCTTTCAGGAAATCCGGCGCTTTGATGCCGGCCGACCACACCATCATGCTGGCGGGGATGAACTTGCCGTCGGCGGTCAGCATGCCATCGCGGCGCACTTCGACCACGCGCTCGTTGGTGTGCACCTCCACCCCCAGTTCGGCCAGACGCTCAGCGGCGGCGGCCGACAGACGCGGCGGCAGCCCTGGCAGGATGCGGTCGGAGGCTTCGACAATCAGCAGCTTCAGGCTCTTGTCGGGATCGATCTTTTCCAGGCCGTAGGCCGACAGTTCGCGCGTGGTGTCGTGCAGCTCGGCGGCGAGTTCGACCCCGGTGGCCCCCGCGCCGACGATGCCGACGGTGACTTGGCCAGGAGTGACAGCGGCGGTCTGGGTGTGTGCGCGCAGGCAGGCGTTGATGTGGTGACGATGGAATTCGCGCGCCTGCTCGGGGGTGTCGAGCATAATGCAGTGTTCCTTCACGCCCGGCACGCCGAAGTCGTTGCCAACCGAGCCGACCGCGATGATCAGCGTGTCGTAGTGAAAGCTGCGACGCGGGATGATTTCCACGCCCTCGTCGTCCAGCGTGGGGGCGACGCTGATTTCCTGGCGCACGCGATTGAGGCCATCCATGCGCCCGAGGCGGAAGCGGAAGTGATGCCAATGCCCCTGCGCCAGATATTCCAGCCGTTCGGCATACGAATCGAGGCTGCCCGCCGCGACTTCATACAGCAGCGGTTTCCACAAATGCGAGGGCGAGGCATCGATCAGCGTGATGTTTGCGCGTTTCTTCTTTCCCAGCTTGTCGCCCAGCCGGGTGGCCAGTTCCAGCCCGCCCGCGCCACCGCCCACGATGACGATTTCATGCACCTGTTGTTCCGCTGTCACGGTTTCCTCCTGCTCCGAATTACCACGATGATACTTGCAACATTAGCACCTGCTTCTATTCAATGCTTGACCCGCGCCATCACCGAACTCGCTAGAATTTCCCCATCACGCACACGGAACCCGCCATGACCGACCCCCTGCTCATCGCCAAAAATGCTGCTGCCGAGCTCACCCTGCTGCCGCAAATGGCCAACCGTCACGGCCTCATCACCGGCGCCACCGGCACCGGCAAGACCGTCACCCTGCAGACGCTGGCCGAGCATTTTTCCCGCATCGGCGTGCCCTGTTTCATGTCGGACGTGAAGGGCGACCTGTCAGGCATTTCACAAGCCGGCGGCGGCAACGCCAAGGTGGCCGAGCGG
Source organism: Thiobacillus denitrificans (assembly GCF_001530125.1). GTDB lineage: Bacteria > Pseudomonadota > Gammaproteobacteria > Burkholderiales > Thiobacillaceae > Thiobacillus > Thiobacillus denitrificans_C. Next base: position 20,294 of record NZ_LDUG01000034.1, read on the forward strand.
GTCGAGATGCTCAAGCTCGAAGGTTTCGAACATCAGGGCTATCCGGTCACCTTATGGGATCCTTTCGGCACCAGCGGCCACCCGGTACGCGCCACCGTGTCCGACATGGGGCCGCTGCTGCTCTCGCGCATGCTGGACCTGAATGAAACCCAGAGCGGCGTGCTGAATCTGGTATTCAAGGTGGCCGACGACAACGGTCTGTTGCTACTGGACTTGAAAGATCTGCGCACCATGCTCGCCTTTGTCGGCGAGAACGCGAAGCAGTTCACCACCGATTACGGCAACGTCTCGCCCGCCTCCATCGGCGCGATCCAGCGCGGCCTGCTGGCGCTGGAGTCGCAGGGCGGCGAGCAGATTTTCGGCGAGCCGATGCTCAACATCGACGACCTGATCCAGACCGACCGTGGGCGCGGCGTCATCAACATCCTGTCGGCCGACCGGCTGATGCAGTCACCCAAGCTGTACGCCACGCTGCTGCTGTGGCTCTTGGCCGAACTGTTCGAGAACCTGCCCGAAGCCGGCGACCTCGACAAGCCGAAACTGGTGTTCTTCTTCGACGAAGCGCACCTGCTGTTTACCGACGCACCCGATGCGCTGGTGGAAAAAATCGAGCAGGTGGTGCGGCTGATCCGCTCCAAGGGCGTCGGCGTGTATTTCGTCACCCAGAACCCGGCCGACGTGCCGGACAAAGTCCTCTCGCAACTCGGCAACCGGGTACAGCACGCGCTGCGCGCCTTCTCGGCGCGCGACCAGAAAGCGGTGCGCGCCGCCGCCGAAACCATGCGCGACAACCCGACGCTGGACGAGGCCACTGTGATTACCGAGCTCGGCGTCGGCGAGGCACTGGTGTCTTTTCTCGACGAGAAAGGCCGACCCGGCGTGGTCGAGCGCGCCTACATCGTGCCGCCGCAGGGGCAGATCGGCCCCATCACCGACGCCCAGCGCCAGCAGCTGATGCGGGCCTCGCTGGTCGCGGGCGCCTACGACAAAACCGTCGACCGCGAATCCGCCCACGAAATTCTGAAAGCGCGCGCCGAGCAGGCGGCACAGGCAGCGGCCGCGCAGGCGCAGGCGGAACAGCAGGCCAAAGCCGCGGCGCAGCCCGCGGCGGGCGGCAGCGTGGGCGGCGTGCTGGAGGACATTCTGGGCGGGCACGGCAGGCGCCGCGAAGGCGCTGCCGAGGCACTGGCCAAATCCGCCGCCCGCGCCATCGGCAGCCAGGTCGGCCGCACGCTCATCCGCGGGGTGCTCGGCAGCCTGTTCGGCGGCAAGCGCTGACGTGCATGTAGGAGCGGCGCCCTCGCCGCGATTTTCGGCAGCCAATCGCGGCGAGGGCGCCGCTCCTACACGCCTTTCGCTTGAGGCTGGTTCAGGCGAACAGGCGCGCGAGTTCTGCGCCCGGATCGTCGGCACGCATAAACGCCTCGCCCACCAGAAACGCGTTGACGCCATGGCTGCGTATCTTCGCGACGTCGGCCGGCGCGAAAATGCCGGACTCGGTGATGACGATGCGCTCGCTGCCGATTTTCGGCAGCAAGGCCAGCGTGGTGTCGAGGCTGACCTCGAAGGTGCGCAGGTTGCGGTTGTTGATGCCCATGAGCGGCGTCTTCAATTGCAGCGCGGTGTCGAGTTCTTCGGCGTTGTGCGATTCAACCAGCACCACCATGCCCAGTTCGTGCGCCAGCGCTTCCAGCGCCTGCATGGCCGGCAACTCCAGCGCGGCGACGATCAATAAAATGCAGTCCGCCCCCATCGCGCGCGCCTCATAGATCTGATACGGGTCGATGATGAAATCCTTGCGCAGCACTGGCAGCGCGCACGTGGCACGCGCCTCGATCAGATAGTCGGCACAGCCCTGGAAATAGTCGCGGTCGGTGAGCACCGACAGGCAGGCGGCGCCGCCCGCCTCGTAGCTTGCGGCGATCTCGGCCGGGCGGAAGTCGGGACGGATCACCCCCTTAGACGGGCTCGCCTTCTTGATTTCGGCGATCACCGCGGGCTGCCCGGCGGCAATCTTGGCGCGCAGCGCGCCGACGAAATCGCGCGGTGCGGATGCGGCTTCGGCGCGCGCCCGCATTTCGGCGAGCGGCACGCTGGCAAGCCCAGCATCGATCTCGACACGCTTGGTGGCGAGGATTTTTTCCAGGATGTCGCTCATGACTGGCAGCTCATTCCCGGCAGCTCATGACTGGCTGAAGCGGCGATAGTGTTCGAGCACATCGCGTGCGGCCATGCTGGCAATCGCGTGCTGCGCCTGCGCCACGCCGTCCATCAGGCTCGCGGCTCGGCCGGCGACGTAGATCGCTGCGCCTGCGTTGAGCGCAACGATGGCGGCAGCGCCGGCATGGCGATTTTCCAGCGCGGCGAGCAGCATCTCGACCGCCTCGTCGCGTCCCTTGACCACCAGTTCGCTCGCCGCCACCTGCGGCAAGCCGAACAGGCCGGGCTCGAGTTCGTATTCGGACACATGGCCGTCCTTCAACTCGGCCACGAAGGTGGGCGACGCCAGGCTGATCTCGTCCAGTCCCTCTTCGGCGTGGACCACCAGCACATGACGACTGCCCAGCGCCTGCAGCACCCTGGCGAGGGTGCCGGTGAGTTCGCGGCTGAACACGCCCATCACCTGGTTCGGCGCGCTGGCCGGATTGGTGAGCGGGCCGAGCAGGTTGAACAGGGTGCGCACGCCGAGCTCGCGCCGCACCGGGGCGGCGTGTTTCATCGCGCTGTGGTGGTTGGGCGCGAACATGAAGCCGACACCGAGGGTTTTTACCGCCTCGGCGACCTGTTCCGGCGCCAGGTTGACGTTCACCCCCAGCGCTTCCAGCACGTCGGCGCTGCCCGAGGTAGACGACACCGAGCGCCCGCCGTGCTTGGCCACGCGCGCGCCGCACGCCGCCGCAACAAACGCCGCCGCGGTGGAAATGTTGAAGGTGTGCGCGCCGTCGCCGCCGGTGCCGCAGGTGTCGACCAGATGCTCGACGCCGGCGAGCGGCACCTTGACCGACAACTCGCGCATGACTTCGGCGGCAGCGGCGATCTCGGTCACGGTCTCGCCCTTCATGCGCAACGCAACCAGGAAGCCGGCGATCTGCGCGGGCGTCCATTCACCGCTCATCAGTGCGTGCATCGCGGCGAGCATGGTGTCGTGCGGCAGGTCGTGGCGCTCGATCAGAAGGGCGAGCAAATCCTTGTATTGCATCACACGCGCTCCTTCAGAAAGTTCGCCAGCATGGCGTGGCCGTGCTCGGTCAGGATGGACTCGGGATGGAACTGCACGCCTTCGACGAGCAGGGTCTTGTGGCGCACGCCCATGATTTCGCCGTCCTCGGTCCACGCGGTGATTTCCAGGCAGTCCGGCAGCGACGCGCGCTCGATCACCAGCGAGTGGTAACGGGTGGCGCGAAAGGGATTGGGCAGCCCCTTGAACACGCCGCTATCTGTGTGATGAATCATCGAGGTCTTGCCGTGCATCAGTTCTTTCGCGCGCACGATTTTGCCGCCGAAGGCCTGGCCGATGCTCTGGTGGCCGAGACAGACGCCGAGGATGGGAATCCTGCCGGCGAATTCGCGGATCAGCGGCACCGACACGCCCGCCTCGTTTGGCGTGCAGGGGCCGGGCGAGACGACGATGTGATCGGGTTTCAGCGCAGCAATCCCGGCGAGATCGATCTCGTCGTTGCGGACGACCTTGACGTCCTCGCCCAGCTCGCCGAAATACTGCACGAGGTTGTAGGTGAAGCTGTCGTAGTTGTCGATCATCAAAAGCATGGGGGTGTCCTTCGGCGTCACGCCATCGGGCGAAACAGGCGCCTGCGCCAAGAGCGGAGAATTATAGCCGTGCGACCCCCCTCACCAACACAAATAAAGCGCCCGCAGGCGCTTGAAGGCTTGTGCCACGAGGCGCTATTTGAGCTTTTTGAGGCCCAGCAAACCGAGTACGTATTTTTCGTACAGCGGCTCGGTCGAGCCTTTTTTCATTTTTCGGATGAAGTATTTCTCGAACCCGATCTTGGCCAGGTGCACCCACTTGCCTTCCTTGAACCAGTTGACGTTGCGCGGCGGGATCTGCGGCAGCGCCACAAAGGCGGCGCCGGTGTCGCCGAAATCGGCCAGGCAGATGGCGTTCCAGGTGGCTTTCTCGACGGGTTCGCGGCCGTCCAGCACGGCGCGGATGTTGTGCGCGGTGGCGGTGACCATTGATTCGATCATGTAGCCGGTCTTCGGCGTGCCGGTCGGTACGGGCGTGACCTCGACCGGCGGGATGGCGACGCAGACACCCACCGCATAGACATTGGGGTATTTCGGATTGCGCTGGAAGGCATCGATGGTGATGAAGCCGCGCGGGTTGGTCAGCCCCTCGATGCCGAACACCGCGTCGATGCCCTTGAAGGCGGGCAGCATCATCGAGTAGGCAAACGGCAACTCGTGCTCCTTGATGACCTCGCCGCGGTCGTTGTGTTCGGCGACGAACATCTTGCCGGCCTCGACCTTGGTGACTTTTGCGTTGCAGATCCACTTGATGTGGCGGTCGCGCATCGCGGATTCCAGCATGCCTTTCGAATCGCCGACGCCGCCAAGGCCCAGATGCCCGATATAAGGCTCGGCCGTCACGTAGGTCATCGGCACGCGGTCGCGGATTTTGCGCCTTTTCAGATCGGTGTCCATGATCATGGCGAACTCGTAGGCCGGTCCGTAGCAGGACGCACCCTGCACTGCGCCCACCACAATGGGTCCCGGGTTCTTCACAAAGTCATCCCACGCACGGCCCGCGGCCACCGCGTGTTCGACCACGCAGACCGACTGGGTATGGCCCTCCGGCCCCAGCCCCGGCACTTCGTCGAAGGCCAGCTTGGGTCCGGTCGCGATGATGAGAAAGTCATAGTCGACGATGCGGCCGTCGGTGAGTTCGACCTGGTTGCGTTCGGGATGCACGCGCGCCGCGCCGACCGCGATGAAGTCGATGTTTTTCTTGTTCAGGTACGGCGCGGCCGGCAGGGTGATGTCGTCGCGGCGGCGCCAGTTCACCCCCACCCAGGGATTGGACGGGGTGAACTGGAAATACGGCAGGTTGGAAATCACGGTGACCTTGTCTTCGGTTCGCGCCTGTTCGCGCATTTCATACGCCATGGTCATGCCGCCGATACCGGCGCCCAGAATCACGATATGTGCCACGTGCTGTCTCCTTGTTGAGGGTTGCAAGACAAGAACAGCAAGCGCCATGCCATCGCCGGGCACGCTTGAATCCTCGAATTGGAGGGGGCCACGTTCATTGACATGACGATTACGTCATGTCAGATTCAACTAATGTCATGACGAAAGGCCGGCCATGCCCCAGCTTGAGTTGCAGGACCTCATCGACGCCAACGACCAGCCTTTTGTGGTGATCGACCGCGACTACCGCATCGTGGCGGCCAATCAGCGCTATGCCGAAGCCTATGGCGCCACGCCCAACGCCATCGTCGGCCAGCACTGCTACGCCGTGTCGCACCACGCGACGCGCCCCTGCCACAAAAACGGCGAGCAGTGCCCGCATCAGGCCCTGTTCGAACATGGCGAGGCGGTCGAGGTGCTGCACACGCATTTCCATGCCGACGACCAGCCCGGGCGCATCCGCATACGCGGCCACGCGCTGCGCGGCGTGAACGGCGAGCGCTTCCTGGGCGAACAGCTCTACCCGCTGGAGGCCGACGCCGGCACGGATTGCGACGCCATGCGGATGGTGGGGCAATCCCCGGCGTTTCTGGCCTGCGTGGACAATCTCGCACGGGTGGCCGACTGCGAGGCGTCGATCCTGCTGTTTGGCGAGTCCGGCGTCGGCAAGGAGCTCGCCGCACGCTTCATTCACGCCCGTTCGGCGCGAGCCGGCGGCGCCTTCATCGTGATCAACTGCGCCGCGGTGCCGGAAACCCTGTTCGAAAGCGAGCTGTTCGGCCACGAGCGCGGAGCGTTCTCGGGCAGCAGCGGCTTGAAGAAGGGACTGTTTGAGCTGGCGGACGGCGGCACGCTGTTTCTGGACGAGGTCGCCGAGATTCCGCTGGGTTTGCAGGCCAAGCTGCTGCGTGTGCTGGAAAGCGGCGAATTCAGGCGCGTCGGCGGCACCCACACGCTGAAGGCCGACGTGCGGCTGGTATCGGCCACCAATCGCCGCTTGCTGGACGAAGTGGACGAGAAACGGTTTAGGCTCGATCTGTATTACCGGCTGGCAGGCATCGACGTCGACCTGCCGCCGCTACGCGAGCGGCGCGATGACCTGCCGGCGCTGGCGGCGTTTCTGCTCAAGCGCCTGACCGGCGCTCGTCGCGCCTGCCAGCTGGATGCGACCGCGCTGGCTGCGCTGCAGGCGTATGACTTCCCCGGCAATGTGCGCGAGCTGCGCAACCTGTTGCAGCGTGCGGTGCTGACCTGCCGCGACGGCGTGATCCGCGCCGCCGATCTGCATCTGCCCACCGCGACGGTGCCGGTGCTGCCGGGCACGCAAGCGCTGGCCGAGGTGGAACGCACGCACATCCGCGCCCTGCTCGACACCCATGCCGGCCATCGCAACCGGGTGGCGACCGCGCTCGGCATCACCGAGCGCACGCTTTATCGCAAGCTCAAGCGCTATGGCCTGAGCTAGCGATGGTCAGCCCGGGTCAGTCGGTCAGGGTACCGAATCGCGCCTGCACCAGCTCGGCCGCGCGGATAATGGCGCGCGCCTTGTTGAGCGTTTCCAGCCATTCGTTGTCAGGCACCGAATCGGCAACGATGCCGGCGCCGGCCTGCGCGTACAGCATACCGTCCTTGACCACCGCGGTGCGGATGGCGATCGCCAGATCCATGTCGCCGTTGAAGCCGAGATAGCCGACCGCGCCGGCATAGATGCCGCGCTTGCTGGGCTCGAGTTCGTCGATGATTTCCATCGCCCGCACCTTGGGCGCGCCGGACACGGTGCCGGCCGGGAAGCTGGCGCGCAGCACGTCGAGCGCGGACAAGCCGGGTTTCAGTTTGCCCTCGACGTTGGAGACGATGTGCATGACGTGCGAATAACGCTCGATCTGCATGTGCTCGGTGACCTTGACGCTGCCGGTGACGGCGACGCGCCCGGTGTCGTTGCGGCCGAGGTCGAGCAGCTGCAGGTGCTCGGCGCATTCCTTGGGGTCGGCCAGCAGTTCCTCGGCCAGGCGCTGGTCGTCCTCGCGCGTGAGGCCACGCGGGCGGGTGCCGGCGATGGGACGCAGGGTGACGCTATCGCCTTCCAGCCGCACCAGGATTTCGGGCGAGGAACCGACGACGTGGAAGCCGCCAAAATCGTAATAAAACATGTAAGGCGACGGATTGAGGCCACGCAGCGCGCGGTACAGTGACAGCGGCGAGGCATTGAACGGGCGCGACATGCGCTGCGACAGCACCACCTGCATGACATCGCCGGCGGCGATGTAGTCCTTGGCCTTTTGCACCGCTGCCTTGAACTCGGCCTCGCCGAATTCGGACTGCGGCGCGTCCGCCGCCACCACCGGCTCGGCCGGCAGATGCACCGGCGCGTGCAGCTGCTCGGCCAGTTCGGCGAGGCGCAGGTGGCCCTGCGCGTAGGCATCCGGCTGCATCGGGTCGGCGTGGGTGATGAGGTAAAGCTTGCCGGCAAGGTTGTCGAACACCGCCAGCTCCTCGGTCAGCATCAGGAGGATATCCGGCGTACGCAGCACGTCGTTCTTGCGCGGCTGTTTTTTATTGAAGTCCGGGGACAGCCGCTTCTCGATGTAGCGGATGGTGTCGTAGCCGAAATAGCCCGCCAGCCCGCCGGTAAAACGCGGCAACCCGGCCACCGGCGCGGCCTTGAAGCGTGACTGGAACTCGGCGATGAATGCCAGCGGATCGGGCAGGCTGTGTTCCTCGGCCATCTGGCCGTCGGTTTCCACCGTCAGCAGATGCGCACGCACCCGCAAGACCGTTCGCGCCGGCAGGCCGATGAAGGAATAGCGGCCGAAGCGCTCGCCGCCCACCACCGATTCAAGCAGGTAGGAATACGGCACATTGGCGAGCTTGAGATACACCGACAGCGGCGTTTCCAGGTCGCCGGGCAGTTCGCGCACCAGCGGGATACGGTTGTAGCCCTGGCGGACGAGATCGAAGAAGTCTTGTTCAGTCATTTTTTCACCACAGAGACACAAAGGGCACGGAGAAAATCAGCATCAACAATCGGCGGTTTTCACCATCGATCACGCATCGAAAATCCCTGTGTCTCTGTGCCTCTGTGGTTCATGCTTTTTGCACCATCTTCGCCGCCTCGACCAGGCTCGGCACCACCGCGTCGAGGTCGAGCTCGGCGACCGGGCGCCCGCGGTTGTAGCCGTAGGGCACGCAGAACACCGGGCAGCCGGCGGCGCGCGCGGCCTGAGTATCGTTGAGCGAATCGCCGATCAGCAGCAGTTCGGCGGGCGTCACCTCGAATACCTCGCAGGCATGCAGCAGCGGCAGCGGGTCGGGCTTGCGTTTGGGCAGCGTATCACCAGACAGGATCAGCTCGAAGTAATCGAACAGGCCGGTGTCCTTCAGCAGCGGATGGGTGAATTGTTCGGCCTTGTTGGTGATGCAGGCCACATGTACGCCCATCGCCTTGAAGGCATCAAGGCCTTCGACCACGCCCGGGTAGGGGCGCGAATGCAGCGACACATGCGCGCCGTAATGCTTCTGGTACGAAGCGATGGCCTGCTCGAATAGCGCCGCATCGGGTTCGGCGTCCATCTCGCCGGTGAGCACGCGCTTGACCAGCCGCGACACGCCGTTGCCGATGTAGGTGGAAATGGTTTCCAGCGACGGGCAGGGACGGCCCAGCTCGGCCATCATCAGTTCGGCGGCGTGCGCCAGATCCGGCGCGGTATCGAGCAGGGTGCCGTCGAGGTCGATGACGACGGCTTTGATATTGATCGGAAAATTCATTCTTTCACCACAGAGACACAGAGGCACAGAGAAAGGCGATAAACCATTCATGGGTTTCTCTGTGCCTCTGTGCCTCTGTGGTTGATTTTGTATTAAACCTTGGCGAGTTCGGCGCGCATCGCGGCGATGACGCTGTTGTAGCGCTGCGGATCGCTGTCCTTGGCGGCACCGAAAATGGCCGAGCCGGCGACGAAAGTGTCGACGCCTGCGCGCGCGACTTCGGCGATGTTGGCGGGGCCGACGCCGCCGTCGATCTCGATGTTCACGCTGAGGCCGCGGTCGTCGATCATCTTGCGCACGGCGCGCGCTTTATCCAGCACGTAGGGGATGAACTTCTGGCCGCCGAAGCCAGGGTTGACCGACATCAGCAGCACCATGTCGATCTTGTCGAGCGTGTATTCCAGCACGTCGAGCGGGGTGGCCGGGTTGAACACCAGTCCGGCCTTGCAGCCGTTTTCCTTGATCAGGCCGATGGTGCGGTCGACGTGCTCGGAGGCTTCCGGGTGGAAGGTGATGTAGGTCGCGCCCGCCTTGGCGAAGTCGGGAATGATGCGGTCGACCGGCTTCACCATCAGGTGAACGTCGATCGGCGCGGTGACGCCATGCTTGCGCAAGGCTTCGCACACCAGCGGGCCGATGGTGAGGTTGGGCACATAGTGGTTGTCCATCACGTCGAAGTGGACAATGTCGGCGCCGGAGGCGAGCACGTAGTCGACTTCCTCGCCCAGCTTGGCAAAGTTGGCGGACAGGATGGATGGGGCGATACGGTAAGTCATGGGAGGCTCCGGGAAATTTGGGGAAACCCAACCATTTTAGCTTAACAGGCCGTTGAAGCGCTTTCCGGGAGCCGCAAGGTGGCGTTTTTCAACGGACTGTTAAGTCCGCCGTGGCATTGCGTTACACTTCGTGCATTCCATCCTGTCGAGCAAAACCGTGGCCGAAGGCAAGAAATACCAGATCAGCATCAACGTCGACACGGCGTATCTGGCCGAGCAGAGCGACCCCTCGGCGGATCGCTACGTGTTCGCCTACACCGTTACCATCTCCAACACCGGCACCGTATCCGCGCAGCTGATTTCGCGCCACTGGATCATTACCGATGCGGAAAACGTCACCCAGGAAGTCAAGGGCCTCGGGGTGATCGGCGAACAGCCGCTGCTGCGGCCAGGCGAGCGTTTCGAATACACCAGCGGCACCGCGATGGCGACGCCGGTTGGCACCATGCGCGGCACGTATCAGATGGTGGCGGAAGACGGCAACAAGTTCGACGCCGAGATTCCCGTTTTCACGCTGTCGATGCCCCGGGTTCTCCATTAATCCGGCGTGCTGCACCCTGGTTCACGGGCAGCGCTGCACACGCGCCGCCGCATCCTGATTCCTGCGTCTTGAATCCCGGCCGTTATTTTTTCATCGTCCACCACACGATAAACACAAACAGGCTCAGCGCAATCCCGGCTTCCAGCAGCAACCAGCCCAGTCCCTGAGTCTCCATTAAATCTGTCTCTCCATTGTTATACTCGACGCCTGTTTTTGATGTGAGGCATCTTCACCCGTGATGCTGTTACGCGCAAGCCCGTGGCTGTTCGCCCTATTGTTGTCAGCCTGTGCGGCGCACCCGCCCACGGAACCACCCGCGCCCCTCCCGACGCCGACGCCTGCACAAATACCTGCGCCGGCGCCTGTGCCGCAACCGGTGCCCGAACCCATGCCGCCCCCCGCACCGCCCGCGCTCATCCCCACGCCGACGGTGGCCTACCCCACGCTCAAACCGGTAGGCTGGGCGGCAGTGCCCTTCTGGCAGGACAACGCGGTCAGCGAAACCTGGAGCGCCTTTCTGCGCAGCTGTGCCACGCTGGTCAAGCGCACGGCGTGGCAGGCAGTCTGCAGCGAAGCGGCCACGATGGACGCGCCCGACGACGCGGCGGCCCGCGCCTTTTTCGAGCAGCGTTTCCAGCCCTACCAGGCCACTGCGGACGACGGCAGCACCGAAGGGATGGTGACTGGCTATTACGAACCGCTGCTGAAAGGCGACCGCGTGCGCACCGCGCGGGCACGCTTTCCGCTCTACGCCGCCCCCGACGACCTCATCTCGGTGGAGCTGGCAAGCGTCTATCCCGAACTGAAGAGCCTGCGCCTGCGCGGGCGGCTGGTCGGCAACAAGCTGGTGCCCTACCCCACCCGCAAGGAAATCGAGGCGGCTGGCAACGGCTTCAAGGGACAACCCATCGCCTGGGCCGAAGATCCGGTCGACCTCTTCTTCCTGCAAATCCAGGGCTCGGGCCGCATCGAGCTGCCGGATGGCTCGCATATGCGGGTCGGCTACGCGGACCAGAACGGCCATCCTTACCAGTCGGTCGGCAAGCTGCTGGTCGAGCGTGGCGAGCTGAAACTCGAACAGGCGTCGATGCAGGGCATCAAGAACTGGGGCGCGAAGAACCCCGACAAGCTGCCAGCGCTGCTCGCCAGCAACCCCAGCTTCGTGTTCTTCCGCGAACTGCCCAACAACCTGCCCGGCCCGCTGGGCGCGCTCGGCGTGCCGCTGACCGGTGGCCGCTCGATCGCCGTCGACCCGCGCTTCATTCCGCTCGGCGCACCGGTCTTCCTCGCCACCACCCAGCCCAATTCGCCGCTGCCGCTAAACCGGCTGGTGATGGCGCAGGACACCGGCAGCGCCATCCGCGGCGGCGTGCGCGCCGACTTCTTCTGGGGCTTCGGCGACAAGGCCGGCGAACTCGCCGGCCGCATGAAACAGCGCGGACGCATGTGGGTGCTGCTGCCCAGGGACTACCCCCTGACCAGCGTCCGCCGCTGAGCGTGGTTGTTGCCGATTTGTCGGCTTTAGAGCGTGGTTGTTGCTGCTTCAGCAGCCATACAACCATGGCCTGCCCCTTGCGGGTGGAGTCAGGCGCCCGTCCGTGCAACGTGCAACTGCTAGCGTGCAACGACCCTTCAGCCCGTAACCTTTCCCTCCCGGCAAGGTCTATGGTGCAATCACTCTTCGCACGCCAAACACCATGACTACCTCTTCCCCCACTCGTCTCTCCGTCGGCATCCAGGGCATGACCTGCGCCAGCTGCTCGGCACGGGTGGAAAAGGTGCTCAGGAAACTGCCGGGCGTCACCGACGCCACGGTGAACCTGGCGACCGAGACCGCGACGATTTCCGGCGAGACCGATGCCGCGTCGGTTCAGCGCGCCATCGAGAAAGCCGGCTTCAGCATGCCGACCGAATCCTTCACCTTCGACATCACCGGCATGACCTGTGCCAGCTGCTCGGCACGCGTTGAAAAGGCACTCGACAAGGTGCCGGGCGTGCTCGGCGCCAGCGTCAACCTGGCGACCGAAAAGGCAACGGTCAAGGTGGTGCAGGGCACCTCGGCCGCCACGCTGATCGCTGCGGTGGAACGTGCCGGCTATGGCGCGCAGCTGCCGCAACCCACGGGCGAAGCGCCTGTTGCGCCGGTGCGCGCGCTGCCCGACTGGTGGCCGGTGGCGCTGGCCATCACGCTGTCGCTGCCGCTGGTCATTCCCATGTTCGGCAATCTGTTTGGCGTGCACTGGATGCTGCCGGGCTGGCTGCAATGGCTGCTTGCCACGCCGGTTCAGTTCTGGCTCGGCGCGCGCTTTTACCGCGCCGGCTGGAAGGCGCTGCGCGCCGGCAGCGGCAACATGGATCTCTTGGTGGCGGTGGGCACCAGCGCGGCGTATGGCCTCTCCGTGTACCTGCTGCTGACCCCCGCCGATGCCATGCACCTGTATTTC